>CAWIOR010000007.1:0-159712 GCA_963837825.1 uncultured Chloroflexia bacterium | reverse complement strand
ATAACTTCCCTTATCGGCAGTGAGTCAACCACCCTGGCGGGTGCTGAGGTGGTGGCATCCGCTGTACGTGACGACCTGCGAGCATGCGAGGACGCAGACAATGCGCGGGTAGGGCATGTCCATCCGGACACGCCGTGTTCGTAGCCAGGTGTGAGGCTGGAAGGGCCGGCCCGTCACGAGGAGCACCTCATGCCGAAGTACCTGCTTTCCGCCTTCAGCGTCGACGGCGAGGCCAGGTCCTCGCCCTCTACGACCAACTCCTCGCGGTGTCGCCCACGCCAGTCGTCGCCCTGAACCGGGCCATCGCCCTGGGCGAAGTGCGGGGCCCGAGGGCCGCCCTCGCGATCCTGAACGACCTCGAGGACTATCACCTCTTCCACGCCACCCGCGCCGATCTGCTGCGACGCCTTGGGCGATCCGACGACGCCGCACAGGCCTACGCTCGCGCCGCCGACCTCGCCCCGAGCGACGCCGAGCGCGCCTTCCTTGTAGGGCGGTTGGCCTCCCTCGGATCCATTGGCGGCACGTGAAGGTCACTGGTGACCGCAAAGAAGGCAGGTGTCACGGAGCGATCAGGACGAGATTCGGGAAGTACGTGCGGTAGCGGCTTGCATCTCGGGTGAGCAGACGGTAGCCGGCGACCGCGGCGTGGGCGCCGATGTAGAAGTCCGGCAGCGGCGACCGCTTGGCTCCCCCGCCCCGCCGGTACCGCAGGAAGCACTTGCCGGCCAGGAACCCGGCCTCGTACGGGAGGTCCTCACGCCGGTACAGGTCAGCGGGGAGCGCGGCGTCGAGATCCTCGATGGCCGGGAACCCGATGGACACCTCCGCATAGACGAGCGGATTGATCACCAGGATGGCCTCGTCGGCGGCGCGCTCGAGCGTCCGGCCGGACCAGTCGCTCCAGACCGGGTCATTCGTGGCGACGTCGAGGAGGATGTTGCTGTCGACCAGGACCGCGTCCATCATTCGCCGCGGGTGAGCGCCATGATCTCGTCGGTGGTCATCCGGACGCGACCACCGGATCGACGTAGGCGCTGGACCGCCCTCGCCCCTCGAGACGGTCGCCCACCGGCTGCAGCCTTGACGATCCTGACGTCGTCACCATCGACGACGAACTCCACGTCCGTGTTCGGCAGCAGCCCGGTCCGTTCCCGGACCGCCTGTGGGATCGTCACCTGACCTTTGGATGTGATTCGCATGGCCCGCCTCCCGCTGCGTTCTTACTCAACAAAGTAAGACTGGTCCGTGTATCGGTCAAGAGGTTAGCCGCCGCTACGCGCAAGGTCAGACGATCATCGACCGCTAGTCGGGTCGGCGACGCCTGGCCCGGTTCAGGCGGTCCGACAGGCCAGGTACACGTAGAGCGGCAGGTCGAGCGCGACGTGGATCGCGATCGGCAGGAACAGCGATCGTGTCCGGATCGTGATCAGGCCGGCCAGCAGACCGCCGACGGCCAGGGCGGCGATCAGGAGGAGCGGCGCGCTCGTGACGTCGGACCCGTTGTGGGCGATCCCGAACACGAGCGCCTGGAGGCCGAGGGCCGGGCCGAGGCCGACGACCCGGGCGGTCCAGCCGAGCAGCGCGCCGCGGTAGGCCACCTCCTCGGCGAGCCCGTTCGAGACGGCGAACACGAACGCCGGCAGGAGCGCCCACGGGTCCGAGGTGTCGAGGTCGAACGCGCCGAAGAACGGGCGCGCCAGGGCCGGGCCGATGAGCAGCCCGAGGACGGCGCAGCCGGCGAAGCCGGCGACGCCGATCTCGACGACCCGCAGCGATGGCCGCCGGAGCCACAGGCTCGCCGCCGGCGCCCCGAGGATCCGGCCCAGCACGACGACCGACCCGAGGACGAGGATCGCCTCGGCGAGCCGCCAGACCGCCGGTGGCGAGGTGATCAGGGCACAGTCCGCCCCACCGGGGTCGGCGGCCGGCGGCACGATGAGACCCCACGCCAGGCCGATCGCCACCGGGACCGGAGCGGCCCACGCCCAGCGGACCGACGCCTGCCGATGGATCGCCACGCTCGTCCCGGCGATCAGGGCCACGAGGACGGCCAGCCGGGTCTCGCGGACCGCCGCCGCGAGGACGACGAGGAGGACCGGCAGGAGGGCGCGCGCGGAGGCGGCCAGGTCGCGCGGGAGGATCGCCCGGACCGTCACCCCGGGCCGGCCGGTGGGACGTTGCTGCCGGTCACGATGACCAGCGCGGCGTCGGCCCCCGGGTCCGGGTCCGCCAGCACGCCGGCCCACGACGCGGCGGCCGCGCCCTCGACCGTGATCCCGAGCTCGGCGGTCAGCTCGGCCTGGGCCTCGCGGAGCGCCCGTTCCGAGACCAGGCGCATCGTCGTCGACCCGACCCTTCATCATCGCCAGCGCCTCGGGGACCGGCACCCGGGTCGCGATCCCGTCGGCGAACGTGGCGGCCGTCTCGGTCTCGATCGGCCGGTCGTTCTGCCACGACAGGGTCATCGACGGCGCGGCCTCCGACTGGATCCCGACGACCGTGCAGCCGGGTGCCGCCGAGCGCAGCCAGGCGCCGACCCCGACGATCAGCGAGCCGTTGCCGACCGGGACGTAGGCGGTCCCGAGCGATGGCAGCCGGCCGGCCGCCGACCCCGTCGCTGACCTCGACGGCGAGCGTCCCGGCGCCGACGGCGATCGCGGCCGACTCGCCGTCGACGAGCAGCCACGCCCCGGCGGCCCGGGCGTGGCTCTCGGCAGCCTCCCGCGCGGCGTCGAAGTCGTGACCGGCCTGGCGGACCGTCGCGCCGAGCGCGCGGATCCGGTCGAGCTTGCGCGGGTTCGCCCGTTCGTCGGCGAAGACCGTCACCGGCACACCGAACGACCGGCCGGCATACGCCACGCCCTGGCCGAAGTTCCCGGTCGAGGCCGCGACCAGCGGGCGGTCCGGCCCGAGGGCCCCCTCCCCCACCAGCTCACGGACGGCGTGCCAGGTCCCGCGTCCCTTGAACGAGCGGATCGGGTTGACCGTCTCGACCTTGACCACGACCGGCCGGCCGGCTCGCTCCGACAGCCCGTCGTGGACGAACTGGGGCGCCGAGGCGAACACCGGATCGAGCGTGGCCAGGGCGGCCCGGATCGCGGCGGGACGAAGCGGATCGACGAACGCGGCCATCGGGCCGATGATGCCATGGCCCCGACCCCGAGATGGCCCGGGTCAGCGGCCCCGGACGGTCGGCGACGCGGGTCGGACCCGGGATCCGGGCGGGATCAGTGGCCGCGACCGGCGATGACCGGCGCCTCGGCGGCGGCGACCTCGGCCGCGATCGCCTCATCGGCCGCCCGCGCGGCGGCGGCGACCTCGGCCGGCGGGAGCTGGGCGCGGTGGTGCTCGACGAGGCTCGGGATGAGCTCCGACCAGTTGTGGCCGACGACCCGGACACGGACCCGCCAGGCGTGCGCGACCGACGACTCGAGGAGGGCGCGCTCGCGGGTCCGGAGCGCCGGGTAGTCGAGCTCACCGAAGGCGAGCAGTGGCGCGAGGCTCGCGAACGGCGGGAAGGTGTAGGCGTCGTCGGTGTTCTCGAGCAGCCGGTCGATCGTCAGCCCGAAGGCGGGCTCCTCGGCCAGCGGGGGCGTGCCGCGCTCCATGAGGACGACCGTGTCGATCGGCGCCCGATCGGTCAGGTCGCAGTCGATCAGCGACTGGACGTGGTATTTCGGGCGGCGGGATGAGCAGCTGGACCCAGGCGTTGATCGTGACGATCGGGACGTTCAGCCGGCCGAGGGCGTGACCCGCCGAGCGGCCCTGCTTGGAGTGGACCCGGCTCCGGATCGCCAGCATGAACCGGTCGGCCCGTGGCAGGGCCTGGTCGTTGACCGCGCTCATCGTGTGCGAGCTGAGGGTCATCGGCTTGGGGTAGCTGAGCACCTCGCCGTCCGCGGTGAGGATCGCCATGTCGTCCGAGATGAAGCCCCAGCTGCGCTGCATGAGCAGGCGCAGGACCGTGCTCGTCTTGCCGGTGTCGGTCTGGGCGGACATGATGACCGCCCCCTGCTCGGCGTCGATCGCCGCGCAGTGGAGCAGAACGTAGCCGCGCGACACGAGCAAGAAGCGGAGGAGCGGCTCGACCATGTTCGTGTAGAGCACGTGGTGCGACCAGGTGAGCAGCCAGTTCGCGTCGAGCTCGACCCGCTGGCCGATGCGTCACGTCGAACGCGGCCGCCAGCGCTCCGAGGTGCTCGCGGTAGCGGATGACGCCGTCGGGCCCCTTGACCGTCGAGACGTGGAGCCGCGGGCCGCCGCCGATGGGCCGGCGACGGATGATGATGTCCGGCTCGACCCGGCATGGGCCACGTTGAACGCCGCGAGCTCGGGCAGATGGACCGTCGAGGTGATCCGGACGATCCCGTGGACGTCGTACTGGTAGGCGCCGTCGATCGGGACCTGGTCGCGCCGATCCCGGCCGGCCCAGATCCAGTTGTCGGCGACCAGGTAGCGGATGCCGAACGTCAGGCCGATCGCGACCAGGTTCGAGAGCAGGTAGTGGACCCCGCCGAGGTCGGTCAGCACGTACAGGACGGCGACGCGGACGACCTGGGTCGACGAGGTTCAGGATGTTGAACGTCAGGTAGCGGCCACAGGACGCTGGCCGCCGACGTCCCGGCCGCGGAACACCCACAGCTCGGTCAGGACGAAGTTGTTGAGGGTCGAGACCTGCGACGAGAGGACCGCCGCGACGAGGTAGTGGATCTTCAGCCCGTCGGTCGACGCAGATACAGGGCGATCTGGTTGACGAAGATCCCGGCGATGCCGACGAGGGCGAACTTCGAGGGGCTGAGGAGGGACCGGAGGAGGCGACGCACCCGCGGCCGGCGGTGCCAGCGCGTGGGTCCCTGCGCTTCGGGGTCGGGCGTCGTCACGGATCCCTCGCTGCGGGCGGGTCCGCCGCATCGTAGTCGAACCGCAAACGGAGCGTCAAACCGGCCCGCAGACAGCGAAACGCCCGAAGGAACCAATCGATCCGTCGACCCGTTTCCGCCGATGCAAGCACCGACGACTCGGTTTCGTCAAACCCCGGTCCGTCGTCGACACCGCTGATGCAAGCACCTGCGGCACCGCTGCCGGTCCGGCATGGCCCCTTCGGGCAAGACCCACTATGGCGCCTCGGTGGCCCGACTGGCTATGGGGTTATCCACGAACTTCGCGGTCCGGGCCGCCGATCCGAGGGCGTTGTCCACGCTCCGTCCACGGACCCGGTGCGGGACGGGGGCGGGGCGGCGGCGCGGGCGGGGCGGGCGGCGCGGGGGTGGCGGCGAGGCGGCGGCGCCGGGCGGGGCGGGCGCTTGGCCCGGTGCGGGAGCCGGGGGCGGTCGAGCCGGGCGCGGGCGCTTGGCCCGGTGCGGTGCCGGGTTCCGCTGACCTGGGGGCTGCAGGATCCAGGGTTCGCGGGCGGGGTGCGACCCCTGGCGGCCGAACCGCGGGCGCGGTCTCGTCATATGTTCCTGACCCGGACATTGGTCAATGCGGGAACGACACGGGCCGGCGTCGATGCGCCGATCCCTTGACGCCTGCTCACCAGGCGAGCAGGTGGCGAGCCGGGCACCCGATCGGCCGGTCGTCTGGCCCCGCGACCGGGGGCTGCGCCGACGAGTGCTCGCCTGGGGAATGCCTGACAGGACCGGCGATCGTGGTCGGGCGGCCGGGATCCGTGGGGTGGGTTCCATGCTCCGGTCGGCCGCATGCACCCTCGGATATCGATGGCAGCAGCAGCTCGCGACCCGATGAGCTCGATCGCCGGACCGCGGACTGTCTTCCGAGCTCGGACATCGATCACGCGGGCGGGGCGACCGCCCCGGGCGGGAATCCGGTTGGCCCGGGGCACGGAAATGCCCGGAGGAACCGTCGATCCTGGGTCGAGTCCCCCAGAGCAAGCTCCAGCGGTCTCAAGACTTCGGTCCATCGGCCCCTTCGGGCAAGGCCAACTATGCGTCCAGGGCCGCTGCGTGACTACCGGCTTATCCACGACCTTCGCGGTTCGGAGGCGCGAATTCAGACGGGTTTTCCACCGCTCGTCCACCGCCGCGATCCGCCGAGGGTCGATCGGCAGAGGGGGTCTCGATCGAACCGGAAACGGAGCGTCAAACCGGCCCGCAGACAGCGAAACGCCCGAAGGAACCAATCGATCCGTCGACCCGTTTCCGCCGATGCAAGCACCGACGACTCGGTTCCGTCAAACCCCGGTCCGTCGTCGACACCGCTGATGCAAGCACCTGCGGCACCGCTGCCGGTCCGTCATGGCCCCTTCGGGCAAGACCCACTATGGCGCCTCGGTGGCCCGACTGGCTATGGGGTTATCCACGAACTTCGCGGTCCGGGCCGCCGATCGAGGGCGTTGTCCACGCTCCGTCCACGGACCCGGTGCGGGACGGGCCGGCGGCGGGGGCGGGGCGGGGGCCGGCGGGGGGCGGCGAGGCGGGCCGGGTCAGCGCTCGAGCGGCCAGGAGGCCGCGTCCGGCAGCTTGACCAGACCGCGCTCGTCGAGGTCGGACGACCCGGACCTCGCCGGAGAGTCGGCTCCCCTCCCCGCGCTGGCCGGCGACGCGGCGAGCTCGCTGAGGTGCCACGTGCGGTCGTCGATCCGCGACACTTCCCACGTCTCGGCCCGCGGCTCGAGTCGGTCATCGATCCGGACCAGGTCGACCGATCGGGATCCGCCGACGCCCACTGCGAGGGCGAGCCGTCCCAGCACGATCGCCGCCGAGGCGGGCGAGCCGACGACGAACAGCGCCGTCCGATCGAACGTCAGGTGACGGACCCCGTCCGGGCCGACGACGTTCCCGTGGAGGACCTCGTCGTCCTCGGGATGGAGCGTCAGGAGGCCGGCCGCGGAGGCCATCTCCAGGCGGACGACCCGGCCGGTCGGATCGGTCTCGAACAGGACCGCCTGCACGATGTCACCGTCGCGTGTCGCGAGCTCTCGCCAGCGGCGCCCGCGACGCCCGTCCGCGACCGACCAGACGATGCGCTCGCCGGTCGGCAGCTCGAGCCGGCCGCCGAGCCGGAGACGCTCGACCGGCGGCCACCGTCAGGCGCGGGCCGCCCGGGTCGCCGACCGCCTCGAGCTCCCCGGCGAGCGCCGGCGCGACCCGACCCCGGACGTGGACGGCGTCGCCGCGGTAGTCGATGTCGACCGCGCCGCGCTCGCGCACCCGGGCGAGGAGGTCGCCGGCCGCATACGGGACGTCGAGGTCGATGTCGACCCAGAGCGAGGCGAGGACCGCCGCGAGCTCCGTCCGGAGCGCCTCGAGCCCGAAGCCGGTGAGCGCGCTGATCGGGACCGCGCCACCGATGATCGGGCTCTGGCGGGAGGCGTCCCTGGCCGTCCTGGTCGAGCAGGTCGACCTTGTTGAGCGCCACGAGCCTCGGCTTGTCGCCCGCGCCGAGCTCGTCGAGCACCTCCTGGACGGTCGTCCGGTGCTCCGCCGCGTGCGGATCGGCCGCGTCGACGACCTCGACCAGGACGTCGGCCCGGTTGACCTCCTCGAGCGTCGCCCGGAACGCGTCGACGAGCTGGTGCGGCAGCTTGTGGATGAACCCGACCGTGTCGGTCAGGATCGGCCGTCTGCCCCTCGCCGAGGCGGACCTGCCGGCTGGTCGGATCGAGGGTCGCGAAGAGCTTGTCCTCGGCCCGGGCGACCTCGCTCCCGACGAGCGCGTTGAGCAGGGTCGACTTGCCCGAGTTCGTGTAGCCGACGATGCCGACGGTCGGCATCAGCCGCCGATCGCGGCCGCGGGCCGCGGTCGCCCGCTGCTGGCGGACCTGCTCGACCCGCTCCTTCATCTTCTTGATCCGCTCGCGGATGATCCGGCGGTCGGTCTCGAGCTGCGACTCGCCGGGCCCCCGGGTGCCGATCCCGCCGCCGGTCCGCGACAGGTGGGTCCACAGCCGGGTCAGCCGGGGCAGCTGGTACTCGAGCTGGGCGAGCTCGACCTGGAGCCGGCCCTCGTGGGTCTGGGCGTGCTGGGCGAAGATGTCGAGGATGAGCCGGCTCCGGTCGATGACCTTGACCTTGAGCAGCTCCTCGAGCGCGCGCTGCTGGCCGGGCGACAGCTCGTCGTCGGCGACCAGGACGTCGAAGCCGGTCTCGCTCTTGGCCGCGACGAGCTCCTCCGCCTTGCCCTTGCCGACGTACCAGTTCGGGTCGACATGGCGGCGGTTCTGCCATTCGGCGCCGACGACCTCCGCCCCGGCCGTGGTCGCCAGGCTGGCCAGCTCGGCCAGCGAATCCTCGACCGCCCAGCCGGTCGTCGACGCCGGTGTCGACGCCGACGAGGAACGCCTTCTCGACCGGCGCGGTCAGATCGATCATCGACTTGGGCATCGAGCGAAGGATAGCCCCTCGCCGCGGGACCAGCGGTCAGGGACCGGCGGTCAGGGACCGATGTGGGCGAGCGTGATGTCGTCGAGCGTGCTGTCGCCGGCCGGGAGCGGTCCGATCGAGCCGCCCGCCGGGAAGTAGGAATTGGCCACCACGACGGCCGGGTAGACGACGCCGTTGGCCAGGCCGGCGACCCGGAAGCGACCGTCGGCGCCGGTCACGGCGAAGCCCGCGACCGCGTCCTCCGACGGCGCGCCGTACCACGACTGGGGGTCCGTCCCGGCCACCAGCAGGTAGATCACGGCACCGCCGATCGGCGCGCCGCTGTCGACGTCGACGACCCGCCCGCTCAGGCTGGCCGTGCCGGAGCGGGCCGCCCCGACGGTCGTCTCGGCCGACGCCGCGTCCCGCAGCGCCGGACCGACGTACAGCTCGACCCGGTAGCGGCCATCGGGGAGTCCCCGATCCGAGTAGACCGACACCTGCAGACAGCCGCCGGACGCGGCGTCGGTCGAGATGCGGAGGCCGTCCCGGACGACGACCTTGCCGTCGAGCCGCCACTGGATGACGACGTCCTCGCCGGCGGCCATCCCGGCCTGCTGGAAGAGGCCGAGGACCTGCCGGGCGGCGCTCGGGTACGTCGACAGCCGCGAGCCGGCCTGGCACGACGAGACCGTGTTGGTCCACGTGTCGAAGCTGACCCGCTCGCCACCGGTCCCGGGCACGACGTAGCGACTGGCGAACGAGCCGCTGCCGCGGAGCGCGGCATCGATCATCGGGCGGACCAGGCCGATCGGCCGGACCAGCGAGTAGCCGCCGACGTCCTCCGGGGCCCCGGGTCGGGATCCCGACGATCGCGCCCGAGGCGTCGGCCGCGAGACCGCCCGAGTTGCCGTGGCTGACGACCGCGTCGGTCTTGATCCAGGCTCGGGAGCCGATCCGGTCGTCGCCCAGGAACCCGGACGCCTCGCCCGAGCTCAGGCTGATCGTGTCGCCGCCGATGCCCGGGAAGCCGACGACCGTCAGCCGGTCGCCCACCCGGAGCGCGTCCGAATCGCCGATCGGGAGGACCGGCAGGTGGAGGGAGCCCGGGGTGATCGGGCTGCCGTCGAGGTTCTGGTCGACCCGGATGAGCGCGGCGTCGAGGTACCCGTCGGCCGCGACGACGTGCGCCCGGTAGCGGGGCACCGCCGGCTGGTCCTCGCGATCGACGATGGCGACGACGAGCCCGGCCGGATCCCGGACGGGCGTCGGATCGTGGTCGTAGATGGCCAGTCCGGCCGCGCTCGGCATCGCCACGTGGGCGTTGGTCAGGATGAGCCCGTCGGCCGACAGGATCGTCCCCGAGCCCCACGCGACGACGCTCGACGGGTCGCTCGCGAGGCGCGATCTGCTGGACCTGGACCGTGGCCGCGACCATGTCCGCCGCGGTCGCTCCGACCGTCGCCCGACCGAGCGGCAGTCCGATCGGCCGACCATCGCGATCTGGGCTCGGATCCCGCTCGACGCATCGACCGGGGGCGCGGCGGCCTGGACACCGGGCGTCCCGGCCCGCGCCAGCGAGGACGCCACCTGGCTCCGGAAGCGGTCGTAGCGGTCCGCCGCCGCGGCGAACTCCGACCTGGGGCGCCTCGAGCCGGACGACGACGATCCGATCGCCGGCCGCGAAATGGTCCTCCAACGCCTCCACGACCACCGCCGGGGTCGCCGAGGCGTCGGCGAACGTGTAGCGCAGCCGGTGGGTCGTCACCCCGCCGACCGACGCAGCGGCGTCCTCGATGAGGCTGAACCCGTCGAGCAGGCCGCTCCGGTCGGTCAGCCGGTGGCGGGCCGCGTCGTCGAGGGCGAGGCCGGCCGGGTCGTACCGCTCGACGACATAGCGCTGGTCGGGGTCGAGCGGATCGCGGACGCTGAGGAGCGCGTCGCCGATCGGTGCCGCGACGATCCAGCCCGCCGGGACATCGACCGACGAGCCGTCGAGCTCGACCCGCCGGCTGCCCTCGGCGACGCTGGTCCGCAGGACCAGGCCGGCCAGGACCGAGGCGGCGGTCAGCGCGACGACCGCGACGATGGACCACGGCTCGAGCCGGCGGCGGGACGCCCGGAGCGCCGGCGACGCTACGGTCATGCCGCCCCCGGCGCCGGCGACGTCGGCGGGGGCGGCAGGCCGATCCGAAGCTGACGCCGGATCAGCGCCGACAGCGCGGCGGTGACCCCGATCGCCAGGACCGCCGCCAGCCCGAGCCCGAACCACGGACCGAGATCCGCCATCGGCCCGGAGATGCCGCCAGAGACCGCGGTCCCGCGCAGGAAGCTGAACAGCCCGTTGAGGACGGCCGCGATCGCCACCCCGAGGGGCATCCACCACAGCGGCGGTCCTCGAACTTGTGGCGCCCGAGGAAGTAGCCGATGACGCCGCCGAAGCTCGCCTGGGCGAGCGCGGTCATCACGATCCGGATCGTCGCCCGACCCGAGGTCGGTCCCGCCCGACTCGACGACGAAGGCGACGTTGAGCGCGATCGCCAGGCCGACCCCGGCGGCGCTGCCGTAGACCACCCCGTCGACCCGCTCGTCGAACTCGGCCGATCCGTAGACGGAGAAGCGGACCGCCGCGTAGACGGCGAACGACTCGATCGCCCCGACGACCAGGATCGAGCCGAGCAGGTTGACCGCCGGCGACCGGGGGAGCCAGCTCGACACGTCGAGCGCGTCCGACAGGAGCGGGAGCACGACGGCCGAGCCGATCAGGGCCCCGAGGATCGCCACCCCGACGACCATCGAGCGCGGCTCGGGCTCGCGCCGATCGCGGCGATAGAAGAAGACCAGCCAGACCGCCGCCGGGACGAGCGCCAGGACGATCCCGACCGCGCCGAGGGTCAGCTCCCTCGAGCTTCGGCTTGAGCGCCGCGTCGAGGGCGTAGACGACGATGACGAACACGGCCAGGACGGCGATCGACACGAGGTCGACCCGCCAATGGGCGATCGGCCCGGCGTGTCGCGCGCTCGTAGTGGCGGTCGCAGTAGGCCTCGTCGCCCAGGATATGGGTCGCCGGCTCGTCACAGACCCGGCAATGGTCCGTCACTCCCCTCCTCCGCCCCCCGATGATAGGACGGTAACGACGCTGTCAAGCGTCCCGGTCAGGTCTCGGCGAGCAGACGCTCCACGGCAGCCCGGGCCGGCCGATCCGGATCGTCGGCGGCGTCGAGCCAGGCGATCCCCGGCTCCGCCTCGGAACCAGGTCCGCTGGCGCTTCGCGAACGCGACGTTGCGCCGGATGTCCGCGGCCGATCGCCTCGTCGAGGGAGCGCCGGCCGTCGAGCACGTCCCACGCCTCGCGGTAGCCGATCGCCGAGAACGCCGGCAGCCGCCGGGTCGAACCGCTCGCGGAGCCGGCCCGCCTCGTCGAGGAGGCCGCTCGCGAACTGGGCCCGGGCACGGGTCTCGATCCAGCGAGCGTGGGTCGCCGGCCTCGGCCTGGAGTCCGAGCCAGGCGACCGGGCCGCGCATAGCCCATCGGAGGCGGCAACGGCGCATCGCCCCGGAGCTCGGCGATCTCGAGGGCGCGAACGACCCGCCGGGGGTTGCGCAGGTCGACCCGGGCGGCCGCCGATGGAGCGACGGCGCCGGAGCCGGGCGACGAGCGCGGCGAGGCCGCCGCGCGGCCAGCTCCGCCTCGAGACGAGCCCGGACCGTCGGATCGCGCGGCAGCTCGTCGGTCGGCAGGCCGCGGGCCACCGCTCGGAGGTAGAGCCCGGTCCCGCCGACGAGGATGGCCAGCCCGTGCCGCTCGGCGATCCCGGCCAGGGCCCGGCGAGCATGGTCGGCGTATTCGGCGACGCTGAACGGGACGTCCGGGTCGACGAGATCGAGGCCGTGATGGGGCACCCGCGCCCGGTCGGCGGGGTCGACCTTGGCCGTCCCGATGTCGAGCCCGCGGTAGACCTGGCGCGAGTCGGCGGAGACGACCTCGGCGCCGGTCCCCCGCGAGCGCAGCCAGTCGGCCAGCCGGAGCGAGAGCCCGGTCTTGCCGGTCGCGGTCGCCCCGGCGATGACGACGAGCGGCGGGGAGGGCACCCTCAACGCTCGGTCGTCACTCGATCGCGCCCCGGAGTGCGTACGGCCCGGCGTGCTCGATCCTGGCCGCGACCAGCCGGCCGACGAGCGACCGGTCCCCGGCCAGGTGGACGAGCTTGTGCTCCCGCGTCCGGCCGGACACCATCGGGCGCTCCGCGGTCGCGGCCGAGTCGGCCCCGTCGTCGTGGTCGTGCGCGCGGGGCGGGACCTCCGCTTCGACGAGGACCTCGACGGTCCGCCCGAGCCAGGCCGCGTTGCGCTCGAGCCCGATCCGCTCCTGGACCGCCAGGAGCTCGTTCAGGCGGCGCCGCTTCTCCTCCGCCGGGACGTCGTCGGCCAGCCGAGCCGCCGGTGTCCCCGGACGGACCGAATAGGCGGCCGCGAAGACCTGGTCGTAGCCCACCGTCCGGAGCAGGCCGAGGGTGGCCTCGAACTGGTCCTCGGTCTCGCCGCAGAAGCCGACGATGACGTCGGTCGAGATCGGCGATCCCCGGGACGGCCGCCCGGATCGCCGCCAGCCGCTCGAGGTAGTGCTCGATCGTGTACTGGCGGCCCATCCGGCGGAGGACGACGTCGTCGCCCGACTGGACCGGCAGGTGGAGGTGCTCGCAGACCGACGGGCAGTCGGCCATCGCCGCGATCAGCCGGTCGGACAGGTCCCACGGATGGGAGGTCACGAAGCGCAGCCGCGGGATCGCCGGGAGGCCGTCGGCGGTCCGGATCCCGTCGATCGCCCGGATGAGCTCGGCCAGGTCCGGCCGGCTCGCCGAGGTCGAGCCGTCGACCGGCCCAGCGCTCGGTGTCGATGTGGGCGAAGCGCGGCTCGGCCGGCAGGTCGTGGCCGTACGAGTTCACGTTCTGGCCGAGGAGGGTGACCTCGCGGTAGCCGGCCGCCGCCAGGGCGCGCGCCTCGGCGACGATCTCGTCGAACGGGCGGCTCCGCTCCGGTCCCCGGCTGAACGGGACGATGCAGTAGGTGCAGGTCTTGTCGCAGCCGTAGACGATCGGCAGCCAGGCGCTGACCGCGGATCCGCGGGCGACCTGCCCGTCGGCGACGGCCGCGGCGCGCGTCCGGGAGAGGTGGTCGGCCGCCCCGACGCACGGCCCGGCCGACGAGCGTCGTCGTCGCCGGTCGCGCCGATCGGGGCCTGGGCGGACGCCAGCCCGAGCCGGTCGACGAGCTCGGGCTCCTCGTCGGGGCGGAGGAACAGGTCGACCGCCGGGTAGCGCCGGCGGAGGCCGGCCCGGTCCGGCTCACGGACGGAGCAGCCGGTCAGAACGACCCGCAGGCCGGGGTTGGCGGCCTTGAGCCGGCTGAGCTGACCCTGCCGGCCGATCACCTTCTGCTCGGCACCCTCGCGGATCGCGCAGGTGTTGATCACGACGAGGTCGGCGGCCTCGAGGCTCGGCGCCTCGGCGCAGCCGGCGGCGAGCAGTCGCCCGGCCATCTCCTCCGAGTCGCTCCGGTTCATCTGGCAGCCGAGCGTCCAGATGTGGAAGCTCGGCAGCGCCCGCGAGTCGGGCAGGTACTCGGTCAGCCGCTCGTCGTCCGGCGCGCTCGGCCGGCGAGCGGCGCGCTCGGCGGGTCGGCGGCGGGACGAGCTCGAGGATCGGCAGGTGGCGGGTCATCGGTCGGTGGACACGCTGGTCGGGGACCGGCGGCCGGCGTCGAGGCCGAGCGCGGTCGCGAGTCGTTCGCCGACCTCGGGCGGGACCCACAGCTCGGCGTGGGCCGCGGCGTACGGGCCGGTGTCGCCATGGTAGTCCGAACCCCCCGTGGCGACGAGTCCGAGCTCGGCCGCGACGGCCCCGACGGCATCGACCGTCGCCCGGTCGAACGTCCGGTAGTAGACCTCCAGGCCGCCGAGGCCCGCCTCGCGCAGCTCGCGGACGATCGCGACGCCGCTCGGCCGCCTCGGAGAAGTGGGCGAGGACGGCGAGGCCGCCCGCGGCGCGGATCGCCCGGATCGCCTCGAGCGGGCCGATCCCCTCGCGCGGCACGTAGGCCGGCCGGCCGCGGCCGAGATAGCGGGCGAAGCCGTCCTCGACGCTCGTGACGTGGCCCTTCGCCTGGAGGAGCCGGGCCACCGTCGGCCGGCCGAGCGAGGCCGTCTCGGTCGGGTCGAGCGCGGCCGCGACATCGTCGACCGGCGAGACCGAGCTCGCGCAACCGCTCGAGCGTCCGGGCGAAGCGGACCCGGCGCTGCCCGCGCTGCGCGGCCAGCGTCGCCTCGAAGGCCTCGTCGCCCGGGTCGACGCCCGAGCCCGAGGATGTGGAGCTCGCCCTCCCAGAGGTCCGGCATCGCGCTCGTGAGGCAGTTGATCTCGACGCCCGGCAGGAGGGTCAGGCCCACCGGGAGCGACGGGCTGCCGCCGGCCGTCAGCTCGCGGTACGCCGACAGGTCGTCGTGGTCGGTGATCGCCAGGAGCCGGACGCCGACGGCGGCAGCCGCATCGACCAGCGCTGCCGGCTCGAGCAGCCCGTCGGAGCGGATCGTGTGGGTGTGGAGGTCGACGTCGACGGGGCCGGGCGGCTCGACCGGGTCGGCGCGCCGAGTCGTGGCGCCGGCGCGGCACCGTGCTCAGACCTCGACCAGGCGCTGGATCCGCTCGATCGCGAGCGCCCGGCCGGTCGCCGGATCGATGTCGATCTGGGTGGCGTTGAGGATGACCGGCCCGTCCCCGACCTCGAACCGGGTCGGCAGCGCGTTGATGAACCGCGGCAGGACGGTCTTCGGGTCGAACCCGATGACGCTGTGGATCGGCCCGGTCATCCCGAGGTCGGTCTGGTAGGCGGTCCCGCCGGGCAGGATCCGCTCGTCGCCGGTGACGACGTGGGTGTGGGTCCCGACGACCGCGCTGACCCGCCCGTCGAGGTAGATCCCGAAGGCGTTCTTCTCGCTGGTGATCTCGCAGTGGAAGTCGACCAGGCGGACCGGCGGGAGCGGCTCGGCGGACTCGTCGAGCAGCCGGTCGGCCTCGGTGAACGGGTTGTCGATCGGCTGCATGTACGTCCGGCCCTGGAGGTTGATGACCGCGATGTCGGTCCCGTCCAGGGCGCCGTGGACCGCCCAGCCCCGCCCGGGCACGCCATGGGTCCCGTAGTTGAGCGGCCGGAGGACCCGGTCGGTGGTCTCCAGGTACGGGTAGATCTCGCGCTTGTCCCAGATGTGGTTGCCGCTCGTGATCACGTCGACGCCGGCGGCGAGGATCGACTCGGCCAGCGACGGGGTCAGGCCCATCCCGCCGGCGACGTTCTCCCCGTTGGCCGTGACGAAGTCGATCCCGCGCTCCTGGCGCAGGACCGGCAGCGTCCGCTCGAGGGCCAGCCGCCCGGGCTTGCCGATGAGGTCGCCGACCATCAGCACGCGGCAGGCGCCTGCGGGCCGCGCCGTATCGCCGTTCGGCGGGTTGCCGAGCCGGGTCCGTCCCGCCAGACCGCCTTCGGACGCGGCTACTTCGCGTACTCCACGGCCCGGGTCTCGCGGATGACCGTGACCTTGATCTGGCCCGGGTAGGTCAGCTGGTCCTCGATCTTCTTGACGATGTCGCGGGCGAGCCGGGTCGCGGTCAGGTCGTCGATCTCCTCGGGGCGGACGAGGATCCGGACCTCGCGACCGGCCTGGACGGCGAACGAGCGCTCGACCCCGGCGAAGCTCTCGGCGATCGCCTGGAGGTCCTCGAGCCGCTTGACGTAGGTGTCCATCGACTCGCCGCGGGCACCCGGTCGGGAGGCGCTGATCGCGTCGGCGATCTGGACGATCGGCGCCTCGACGCAGGCGTACTCGACTTCCTGGTGGTGGGCGGCGATCCCGTTGACCACCTTCATCGGCAGGTTGTGGCGCTGGGCGATCTGGGCCCCGATCGCGGCGTGCGGGCCCTCCACCTCGTGGTCGACCGCCTTGCCGATGTCGTGGAGGAGGCCGCCCATCTTGGCGACCTGGATGTCCGCGCCGACCTCGGCGGCGATGACCGCGGCCAGACGGCTCGTCTCGACGACGTGGTTGAGGACGTTCTGCCCGTAGCGACGTCCGGTACTTGAGCCGACCGAGGAGCTTGACGATCTCCGGCGGCAGGCCGGGCACGCCGGCGTCGTAGGCGGCCTGCTCGCCGGCCTGGCGGATGACCAGGTCGACCTCGGCGCGGGCCTTGGCGACGACCTCCTCGATCCGGCCGGGATGGATCCGACCGTCGCTGATGAGCTTCGTGATCGCCAGCCGGGCGATCTCCCGGCGGACCGGGTCGAACCCGCTCAGGACGACGGTCTCGGGAGTGTCGTCGATGATCAGGTCGATGCCGGTGGCCTGCTCGAGGGCCCGGATGTTGCGGCCCTCGCGGCCGATGATCCGGCCCTTCATCTCGTCCGACGGGAGGTGGATGACGGTCACCGTGTGCTCGGCCGTGTGGTCGGCGGCGACCCGCTGGATGGCGGTGACGATGATGTCGCGGGCCTTCTCGTCGGCCGTCCTCGCGGGCGCGCCGCTCGATCGCCCGGGCGAGCTTGACGGCGTCGTGCTCGGCCTCCTCGCGGACGGCGTCGAGGAGGATCGCCTTGGCGTCCTCGCCGGACAGGCCGCTGACCCGCTCGAGCGCCTCGACCTGCTCCTGGTGGGCGCGGGCGACGTCCTCGCGGGCCTTGTCGACGCTCGCGCTCGCGGTCGATCAGCTTTCGGTCGCGGCCCTCGAGCATGTCGGCCCGCTGGTCGAGCTGCTCGTCGCGCTGGAGGAGCCGGCGCTCGAGGTTGGCCAGCTCGGTCCGCTTGGCCCGGGCCTCGTCCTCCGCCTCGCGCTGGAGGCGGATCTTCTCCTCCTTCGCCTCGAGGATGAGGTCCTTCTGCTGGCCGCGCGCCTTCTCGACGATCAGGGCGGCCTTCTCCTCGGCCTCCTTCATGGCACGGCTGGCGAACAGGCCGCGGGCCGCGAATCCGAGTACGGCACCGCCGGCGAGGGCCAACAGGCCCACCGCCGCCACGACGAGCGGTTCCATCGAGTCGTCCTCCCGTCCGACCGCCGCCGGTCGAAGGTATGTCGATCCAAGGCGGGATCCGGTGGGGCGGGAACGAGATCGTGCGTCGCGCTCCGGGCCGGCATCCCTGGTCGAGCGCCGCGAGGGTCCGCGGCGCTGCTGCGTTCTGGGCGTAGCCTACGGCCGGCCGGGAGGATGGGTCAACCGAGGGTCCCGGAACGGGTCGGATGTCGCGGCCGGTGCCGGGGTCGCTAGCGGTCGTCCGGCTCCCCGGACGCGCCCTCGATCGTCTCGGCCGCCAATCGCGCTGCGATGTCCGGGCTGAACCCGTTCCGCGCGAGGAGGGCGTAGGCGCGGGCGCGCCGCTTGCGGGGGTCGGCGACCCGGTCGAGGTCTCGCCGCCGACGCTCGAGCAGGCGGCGGGCGGCCGCCTCGTCCGGGTCGAACGGCAGCTCGTCCATGCCGCCCTCCGCCGGCTCGCGCAGACGCGGTGCCAGCATCGCCCCGCGGCGCGGACCCCAGGACGTCGTCGACGATCCGTGATTCCACGCCCCGCAGCCGGAGCTCCCGCTTCAGCGCGTTCTCGCCGCGGGGCCGGGCCCGGTCGCGCGACTCGACCCACTGGCGGGCGAAGGCCTCGTCGTCGAGCAGGCCGAGCGCGAGGAGCCGATCGATCGCGCCCTCGACGAGCTCCGGCCGGTAGCCGGCGTCCGCCAGGCGTCGCCGCGTCTCGGTCACCGACCGCGCACGGACCTCGAGGTAGCGCAACGCCGCCGCCAGGACGACCTCCGGCTCGTCGATCGCGGCCCGCCTGGCCCGCCGGTCCGCGTACGACTCGCGTGGGCGGCGGTGTCCCGACCCGGTCACCGGGCGACGGCCACCGATCGCCCGGTCACTCGGCCTCTTCGATGCCCTCGACCGGGACCTGGACCTCGTTGATCCGGCCGCGGATCCGACGGTCGATCTCGGCCCCGATCTCCGGGTTCGCCTTGAGGAACTCCTTCGAGGCCTCGCGGCCCTGGCCGAGGCGGGTCTCGTCGAAGGTGAACCAGGCGCCGGTCTTGTTGACGACGTCCATCGCCACGCCGACGTCGAGCAGGCCGCCTTCGCGGCTGATCCCCTCGCCGTACATCACGTCGAACTCGGCGACCCGGAACGGCGGCGCGACCTTGTTCTTGACGACCTTCACCCGGACCCGGTTGCCGACCGACTCGGTCCCCGTCTTGATCGTCTCGATCCGCCGGATGTCGAGCCGGACGCTGGCGTAGAACTTCAGCGCCCGGCCACCCGGCGTCGTCTCCGGGTTGCCGAACATCACCCCGATCTTCTCGCGCAGCTGGTTGGTGAAGACGAGCGACGTGTTCGAGCGGCTGACGGCGCCGGTCAGCTTGCGCAGGGCCTGGCTCATCAGCCGGGCCTGGATCCCGACGAACGAGTCGCCCATCTCGCCCTCGATCTCGGCCCGCGGCACGAGGGCCGCGACCGAGTCGACGACGACGCAGTCGACGCCGCCCGAGCGGATGAGGGTCTCGGTGATCTCGAGCGCCTGCTCGCCGGTGTCCGGCTGGCTGACCAGCAGCTCGTCGACGTTGACGCCGCAGGCCCGGGCATAGCGCGGGATCGAGGGCGTGCTCGACGTCGATGAAGGCGGCCACCCCGCCCCGCCGCTGGGCCTCGGCGATGACGTGCTGGCAGACCGTCGTCTTGCCCGACGACTCCGGGCCGAAGATCTCGGTGATCCGGCCGCGCGGGATGCCACCCACGCCGAGCGCGAGGTCGAGGGCGATCGAGCCGGTCGGGATCGAGTCGACGGACTGCCGCTCGGCCGAGCCGAGCTTCATGATCGAGCCGCTGCCGAACTGCTTCTCGATCGCCAGGATCGCCGCGTTCGACGGCCTTCGTCCGCTCGGCGGCCGCCTTCTCGCCGTTGCGCTCGACCTCGCGGTCCCCGGTGATCGTCATCGCCTCACGCTCCTGTCGTCATGGCTCGACGGAACGGCGCGACGGCGTCCGCCCGGTCGATCAGCTCTCCTCGGACTCCTCGGGCTCGGGCTTCGGCTTGCGCGGCTTCCGGATGAGCTCGACGTTCTGCGGCGGCTCCATCATCGGCTGCAGCTTGGGCGCGCCCTTGTCCTTGGGCTTCTTCTTCGCTTCGCGGTGGGGACGATCCCGGGAACCCATCGACGAACCTCCGCGATGTGGCGAACGGTACGTGGCGGACCTTCACGCCGACTGCACCGCCGCTTCACCGACGCTTATCCGGGCCGCGCGCGAACGCAGTTCCGGGAGCATTCCGGGGAAGATTCCGGCCCGCAGCGCGGAGCGGATCCTGGCCATGAAGTCTAGGGTGAAGGTCAGGTTGTGACAAGTCGCCAGGCGGTAGGCGAGGAGCTCCTTCGCCCGGAACAGGTGGGCGAGGTAGGCCCGCGAGAAGCGCCGGCAGGCGAGGCACGGGCAGCCGTCCTGGATCGGCTCGGGATCGTCGAGGAAGCGCTGGTTGCGGAGGTTCAGCCGACCCTCCGGGACCCAGACCTGGCCGGTCCGGGCGACCCTGGCGGGGAGGACGGAGTCGAACAGGTCGACCCCGCGATGGACGGCCTCGAGCATGTCCGCGCGGCGAGCCCAGGCCCATCAGGTAGCGGACCCGCGGGTCGCCGTCGAGGACCGGGACCGCCACATCGAGCACGACATTCGCGCTCCTCCGCCGTCTCGTCGCCGGCCAGCCCGCCGAGGCAGATCCCGTCGAACGGGAGCGAGGCGATGAACCGGGCGCTGGCGGCCCGGAGGTCCGGCTCCAGCCCGCCCTGGACGATCCCGAACAGCGCCTGGTCGGGTCGGCTGTGGGCCGCCAGCGACCGCTCCGCCCAGCGGTGGGTCCGCTCGGTCGCCTCGGCGACCGCGGCACGGGACGACGAGCCCGGGGGGACCGGCTGGTCGAGCGCGACCGCCACGTCCGACCCGAGCGCCTCCTGGACGCCGATCGCGTGCTCCGGGGTGAACCGGTGGACCGAGCCGTCGAGGTGGCTGCGGAAGGTCACCCCGTCGTCGTCGACGACCCGCAGGTCACCGAGCGAGACGACCTGGAAGCCGCCGCTGTCGGTCAGGATCGGCCGGTCCCAGCCCATGAACCGGTGGAGCCCGCCGAGCCGTTCGATCCGCTCGTGGCCCGGCCGGAGGTAGAGGTGGTAGGTGTTGGCCAGGATGATCGACGCCCCGACCTCGACGAGGTCGTCGGGATCGAGCGCCTTGACCGTGGCGTTCGTCCCGACCGGCATGAACTGGGGCGTCTCGACGATCCCGTGGGCGAGGGCCAGACGCCCGAGCCGGGCCCGGGTCGATCCGTCGGCCGGCGGCGGAGCGAGGACCTCGAAGCGGGCCGGCCCGCCGGCCGCGCCGACGGTCACGACGGCTCCTCGGCGCCTTCGAGAGCCGATTCCTCCCACAACGGGGGCATCTCCGCCTCCGGCCGGCGCCGCGGCGGGACGTCGTAGCCGAGCCGCTTGAGGTGGGCGCGGCCGCCCTCGGTCAGGATCCGGCCCTGCGGCGTCCGGTCGAGGAAGCCGAGCCGGAGCAGGTACGGCTCGTAGACGTCCTCGATCGTCTCGATCTCCTCGGACAGGACGGCGGCCAGGGCGGCCACGCCGACCGGCCCGCTGCCGAACTTCTGGGCGATCGCGGCCATCAGCTTGCGGTCGGTCGCGTCGAGCCCGGCGTCGTCGATCTCCATCGTCCGGAGGGCCTCGTCGGCGGCCGCCTCGTCGACCCGTCCGTCCCCGCGGACCTGGGCGTGGTCGCGGGTCCGCTTGAGGAGTCGGTTGACGACCCGGGGCGTCCCGCGCCCGCGCCGGGCGATCGCGTGGGCGGCCCCCCGGGTCACCTCGACCCCGAGGATCCCGGCCGACCGCTCGACGATCGCCGTGAGGTCCGCCTCGTCGTAGAAGTCGAGCCGGTAGGTCGCCCCGAAGCGGTCCCGGAGCGGGCTCGAGATCCGGCCGGCACGGGTCGTCGCCCCGACGATCGTGAACGGCTTGAGGGTCAGCCGGAGCGACCGCGCCGACGGCCCCTTGCCGATGAGGACGTCGAGGGCGTAGTCCTCCATCGCCGGGTAGAGGATCTCCTCGACCGCCCGGTTGAGCCGGTGGACCTCGTCGATGAACAGGACGTCGTGCTCGTCGAGCGCGGTCAGGATCGCCGCCAGGTCGCCGGCCCGCTCGATCGCCGGTCCGCTGGTGTAGCGGACGTTGACCCCGAGCTCGCGGGCGATGATCGTGGCCAGGGTCGTCTTGCCGAGGCCGGGCGGGCCGTAGAGCAGGACGTGGTCGGCGGCCTCTCCCCTGCCCCGGGCCGCCTCGAGCAGGACCGCGAGGTTGGCCTTGACCTCGCGCTGGCCGACGTACTCGTCGAGGCTGCGCGGCCGGAGCGTCCCCTCGACCGCCCGGTCGGCGTCGTCGAGCAGGTCGGCCGCGAGGATGCGCTGGGCGTCGTCGGTCATCCCGGGGAGTCTACCATGGCGGGACGTCAATTCGCACGGATGTTCTACGCGCGGATCAGTCTCGGCAGCAGTGTCCGCAGGGCGGCCTTGACCCGCTCCTCGAGGCTGGCGCGAGACCGCTCCGGGTCCGGCCAGCGCCGCCCGCGCCGCGTCCCGCGCCTCGCCCAGCGAGTAGCCGAGGGCCTGCAGCGCGGCGACGACCTCGCCCTCCCCCGCCCCGCCGGCACCGGCGGCGGAGCGTGCCGCGACGCCGGCCGCCGCGACCTTCTCCTTGAGCTCGAAGATGATCCGCTCGGCCAGCTTCTTGCCGATCCCCGGGATGCTCACCAGCATCGCCTGGTCCTGCTCGATGATCGCCAGCTGGAGGTCGGCCACGGGCCGGCTGCCGACGATCGCCAGGGCGACCTTGGGACCGACCCCGGTGACCGTCAGGAGGAGCTCGAAGAAGCCCAG
This sequence comes from uncultured Chloroflexia bacterium, assembly GCA_963837825.1. GTDB lineage: Bacteria > Chloroflexota > Limnocylindria > Limnocylindrales > CSP1-4 > Chersky-267. The sequence goes on along the minus strand of CAWIOR010000007.1, from coordinate 137,384 downwards.
CTCGTCGGCCGTCCGGAAGCCGTACAGCGCCTGCTGGTCCTCGCGGACGAGGTGATGGGTGTGGAGCTTGAGGCGGCCGCCGGCCGGGGCGGTGGCCAGCACGGCCGGCGACGGCGAACACCCGGTAGCCGATCCCGCCGACCTCGAGGACGAGCGAGTCCGGCCGCGATCGCCCCGACGACCCCCTCGACCGAGGCGATCACCGGTCGCGCTTCCCGCCCGTCGGAGCCCGCCGGCCCGCTCGCGGGCGAGGGCCTCCCGGACGGCCCGCTCGTAGGCGCTCCGCGCCGCGGTCGATCGGGGCGATCGCCGCCCGGTCGAGGACGCCGGCGCCGGGCCGGCTCGCCGGCCCGCTCGCGGTTCGCGACGCAGATCGCGACGGCCAGGGCGTCCGCGGCGTCGTCCGGCGTGGGCACCGCCTCGAGGCCGAGGATCGTGGCGACCATCCGCCCGACCTGCTCCTTGTCCGCTGCGCCGTAGCCGGCGACGGCGACCTTGACCTCGTTCGGGGTCGCCTCGCGGACGGCGACGTCGTGCTGGGCGGCCGCGAGGAGGACGACGCCCCGGGCCTGGCCGACGGCGAAGGCGGTCTGGACGTTCTTGCTGAAGAACAGCCGCTCGACGCCGATGAGGGTCGGCCGATGGGTCTCGATGAGCTCGGTCGACCGCCTCGTGGATGATCCGCAGCCGCTCCCCGAGCGGGAGGTCGGGCGAGGTCACGACGCAGCCGACGTCGACCGCTCGCAGCGCCGCCGTTCCGCTCGACGACCCCGTAGCCGAGCGCCGCGGTCCCCGGATCGATCCCGAGGACGATCATCCGGCGACTTCGGCGAAGACTTCCTCGGGGATGTCGAAGTTCGCCGTGACCCGCTGGACGTCGTCGAGGTCCTCGAGCAGCTCGACCAGCCGGAGGGCCTGGCGGGCCTTCGCCTCGTCGAGCTCGACGGTCTGCTTCGCGATCATCGCCGACTCGGCCTGCTCGACCTCGACCCCGGCGCGCCTCGAGCGCCTTGCGGACGGCCTCGAGGTCGGCCGGCTCGGTGAAGATCTCGACCGGCTCGACGGTCGTGTCGACGTCGCTGGCCCCGGCGTCGATCGCGGCCAGGGCGACCTCGTCGGGGTCGCCCGCCGACGACCGTGATCAGGCCCGCGCGGCTCGAACTGCCAGGCGACGGCGCCCGATCCGGCCAGCTGGCCGCCGGCCTTGCTGAAGATCGAGCGGACCTCGGCCGCCGTCCGGTTGCGGTTGTCGGTGGCCGCCTCGACGAGGATCGCCACCCCGCCCGGGCCGTAGCCCTCGTAGACGATCTCCTCGTACTGCTCGCCCTCGCCGCCGCCGGTCGCCTTCTCGATCGTCCGCTTGATGTTGTCGGCCGGCATGTTCACCGAGCGGGCCTTCTCGATCGCCAGGCGGAGCCGGTAGTTGGCGTCGGGGTCGCCGCCGCCCTGTGCGGGCGGCGACCGAGATCTCGCGGGCGACCTTCGTGAAGAGCGCCCCGCGCTTGGCGTCGTTGGCGCCCTTCTGGCGCTTGATCGTGGACCATTTGGAGTGACCGGACATCGCGCCGGAGTATAGCGGACTATGATGGCCGGACCGCCGCTCGGCCCTCCGGATCGGGCTCGTCCCGCGCGCCCCGCCGCCCCCGGTCGAGCGTCCGTCATCGCACACGAGAGGACCCGCTGCATGACGACGAAGAGCGTTGACCTGGCCCACCTCCGGAGCGTCGTCCTGGCCGGCCACGCCGGCTCCGGCAAGACGACGCTCGCCGAGCACCTCCTGTTCAAGACCGGCGCCGATCGCCCGGCTCGGGCAGGGTCGACGACGGGACGGCCGCCCTCGACTTCGAGCCCGAGGAGCAGAAGCGCCGGAGTCGCTCAGCGCGGCGGTCGCCACGTTCGACGACGACGGCACGATCGTCACCATGGTCGACACGCCCGGCTACCCGGACTTCGTGGCCGAGGTGATCTCGGGGATGGCCGCCTGCGACGGCGCGCTCCTCGTGGTCGACGCGTCGGGCGGCGTCGAGGCCGGGCTCGAGACGGCGGTCGCCCAGGCGCGGGCGTGGGGCCGGGCGGCCTGCTTCTTCATCAACAAGTGCGACCGCGAGAACGCCGACCCGACGGCCGCCCTCGACGCGCTGCGGGCCGCCTTCGGGACGAAGGTCGCCCCGCTCCAGCTGGCCATCGGCGCGGCCGAGTCGTTCAGCGGCTATGTCGACCTCGTCCACCGCAGGGCCTGGCAGTGGGACGGCCAGCAGGAGGTCGAGATCCCGATCCCGGCCGAGCTCGCAGGCCGAGGTCGACCGGCGCCGGGACCAGCTCCTCGAGGCCGCCGCCGAGGCCGACGACGACGTCCTCGCCAAGTACCTCGAGGGCGAGGAGATCAGCGATCCGGAGCTCGAGGCCTGCCTCCGCAAGGGCGTCAAGGAGTCGGTCCTCGCACCGGTCCTCGTCGGGAGCGCGACGAAGGGGATCGGCCTGCGCGGCCTGCTCGACGCGTTCATCCGCTACCTGCCCTCCCCGGCCGACGAGCCGCCGACCGCCGCCCGGGAGCCGAAGTCGGGCGACGAGGTCCGGGTCGCGCCGGATCCGGCCGGCCCGCTCGCTCGTCCGGGTGTTCAAGACCGCCGCCGACCCGTACGTCGGCCGGCTGACCTACCTCCGGGTCTACTCGGGCACGCTCCACGGCCAGGGTCACGCCTGGAACGCGAACCGCGGCGAGGACGAGCGGATCGGCCAGCTGCTCCTCCTCCACGGCAAGGACCAGGAGCCGGTCGGGCGAGCTCAAGGCCGGCCAGATCGGCGCGGTCGCCAAGCTGACCGTGACCGAGACCGGCGACACGCTGACGTCGAAGGAGCGGCCGCTCGTCCTGCCGGCGATCGCCTTCCCCGAGCCGACCCTGCCGGTCGCGATCGAGCCGCAGACCGAAGGCCGACCTCGACAAGATGGGCGCCGCCCTGCAGCGGATGCTCGAGGAGGAGCCGTGCGCGCGGGTCGAGCGGTCGCCGACCGGCGAGCAGCTCCTGGTCGCCCTCGGCGAGGCCCACATCGCGGTGATCGCCGAGCGGCTGAAGCGCAAGTTCGGGGCGGCGATCGTGACCAGGACGCCGCGCGTCCCGTACCGGGAGACGATCCGCGGCAAGACCCAGGTCGAGGGCAAGTACAAGAAGCAGACCGGCGGCCACGGGATGTTCGGCCACGTCTGGATCGAGCTCGAGCCGAACCCCGGGCGGCGGCATCGAGTTCGCCGAGCGGGTCGTCGGCGGGTCGGTCCCGAAGGGCTTCTTCCCGGGCGTCGAGAAGGGCATCCGCGAGGCGGCCGCCGAGGGCGTCCTGGCCGGCTACCCGCTCAACGACTTCAGGGCGACCCTCTACGACGGCTCGTTCCACACCGTCGACTCGAACGAGCTGTCGTTCAAGATCGCGGCGTCGATGGCGCTCAAGAAGGGCGTCATGGACTGCAAGCCGGCGCTCCTCGAGCCGATCATGGCCGTCACGGTGACGGTCCCCGAGCAGTACATGGGCGACGTCAACCGCGACCTCAACACCCGCCGCGGGCGGGTCCTCGGGATGGACACGGCGGCGACGGGATGCAGATCGTGTCGGCCCACGTCCCGCAGGCCGAGCTGTTCACCTACGCGACCGAGCTGCGCTCGCTGACCCACGGGCGCGGGCACGTTCCACGCCGAGCTGGATCACTACGACGAGGTCCCGGCCCACGTCGCCGAGAAGGTCATCGAGGCGCACCGCAAGGAGGTCGAGGCCGCAGGCGGCCACGTGGCCGGCGGCCACTCGGCCCAGCCGTCGGCCTCGGCTCGACGGAGTGCCGCCGAGGGTCGTCGCCGAGGTCGAGCCGGCCCTCGTAGAGCGCGCGTCCGACGATCGCGCCCGCGCAGCCGAGCCGCCGCGACCGCGAGGAGGTCGGCGATCGAGCCGATCCCGCCCGACGCGATGACCCGGCCGCGACCGAGCGCGACCAGGCGACCGAGGAGGTCGAGGTCGGGGCCTCCGAGGAGTGCCGTCGCGCTCGATCGCCGTGACCACGAAGGTCGCGACCCCTGCGTCGGCGATGCGAGTCGAGCGCGCATCGACGACCGGGACGCCAGGCGCGCCGGTCCGCCAGCCCGTCGCCGACGGCCAGCCCGTCGCGGACGTCGAGCGCGACGACGATCCGCTCCGGCCCGTGGCGCGCCACGAGCCGCGCCGCGAACCCGGGATCGTCGAGCGCCGCCGTGCCGACGACGACCCGTGCCGCGCCCGATCGCCAGAGCGCGCCGCGACGCTGCGCCGTCGTCGCGCAGTCCGCCGCGCGACCTCGCACGCGCAGCCGGTCCCCCGACGGCCGCCGACGATCGCGCGCGATGACGTCGGCCTGCCGGGCGCGCCCGTCGCGCGCGCCGTCGAGGTCGACCACGTGGAGCCACGTCGCGCCCGCGCCGGCGAACGCCGCGCGCGACCGCGACCGGGTCGTCGCCGTAGACCGTCTCCCGGTCGAAGTCGCCCTGCCGGAGGCGGACGACCCGCCCGCCGCGCAGGTCGATCGCCGGCAGGAGCTCGAACGTCGGATCGGCGGCTTGACGGGTGCCATGCTGCCATTGTAGCGTTTTAGCACGCTACTACGCTAGCATGGCTGGACGACCACGAGGCGGCACGATCGACACGATGGCGACGGCAGACGAGCTGGCTGACCGACGACACGCGAGCCCTGCTCGAGGCGATCGTCGCTCCTCGACGATGTCGACGAGGCCGCCGACTTCCTGCGCGACCTGTGCACGCTCGGCGAGCTGCGCGACATGAGCCAGCGCTGGGCGGTCGTCCGGCTGCTCGACGCGGGGCTGCACTACGGCGAGATCTCGCGGCGAGACCGGCGCCAGCACCGCGACGATCACCCGGATCGCCTCGTGGCTCCACCACGGCGAGGGCGGCTACCGCCGGATGCTCGACCGGCTCGCCGAGCGGAGCCGGCCGGCACGCAGCCGTACCCGGCGGGCACCGAACGATGAGGGACCGGCTGCGGCTCGCCGTCCCGAACAAGGGCCGCCTCGTCGAGCCGACGCTGGCCCTGCTCCACGACGCGGGCCTGGTCTTCGAGGAGCACGACCGGAGCCTCGTCGCCCGCGTCCAGAACTTCGACCTCGACATCCTGTTCGTGCGCACGAACGACGTCATCGAGTTCGTCGGCGACGGCGTCGCCGACCTCGGCGTCACCGGCGTCGACCTGCTGGCCGAGACCGGCGTCGGACCTGCCGCTCGCTCCGCGAGCTCGGCTACGGGCGCTGCCGGCTCGCCGCTGCGGTCCCGACCGATTCGCCCGATCCCGACCGTCGACGACGCTCGCCGGCATGCGCGTCGCGACGGCTCATCCGAACACGACCCGCCGCTTCTTCGCCGAGCGGGGCATCGCCGTCGACGTCATCCCGATCTCGGGCGCCGTCGAGGTCGCCCCGCGGCTCGGCCTGGCCGAGGCGATCGTCGACCTCGTGTCGACCGGCTCGACCCTCCAGATGAACGGTCTCCGACCGATCGGCGACGTCCTCGCCTCGCAGGCGATCCTGGTCGCCAACCCGGCCGCCCAGGCCGAGCGCGGCGACGACCTCGGCGCGATCGACACGATGCTGTCGGCCGTCCTCGCCGCGCGTGGCCGGAAGTACCTGATGATGAACGCCCCGGCGGCCAAGCTCGATGAGCTGAGCGGCCTGCTGCCCGGGCTCGAGTCGCCCGTCGGTCATCCCGCTGACCCACCAGGGCATGATCGCGATCCACGCGGTGGTCGACGCCGACGCCGTGTGGAGCCTCCTCCCCCGCCTCAAGGCGGCCGGCGCGTCCGGCATCCTCGTCCTGCCGATCGAGAAGATCGTCGCATGAGCCCGACGCCCGGTCACGATGAGCGATCCCGATCGCCCCGGCCGGCTACAGCTGGGAGGCGACCGAGCGAGCAGGTCGCGGCGCGCTACGGCATCCCGATCGAGCGGATCGTCCGGTTCGACCTCAACACCAGCCCCGCTCCGCCCGATCTGGCCGCCCGGATCCTGGCCGCCGGTCGAGTTCGAGACCAGCCTGTCCGAGTACCCGCCGTCCGACTACCGCCGGCTGACCGAGGCCGCGGCCGCGCGCTACGGCGGTGCCGGCCGACGAGATCCTCGTCGGGGCCGGCGCCGACGAGATCCTCGACATCGTGGCCAAGACGTTCCTGCCGGCCGGCGGTAGCGGCCGTCATCCCGACCCCGTCGTACGCGATGTACCGCGTCCTGACCGAGCAGCGCGCGCGCCCGCGTCCGTCCCGTCCCCCGCCTCGGCCCGACGCCGGCTACGCGATCGACCTGGACCTGCACCCGCACGATCGCCCGCGGCGCCGATCTCGTCTGGCTGTGCAGCCCGAACAACCCGACCGCCCTGGCCGAGCCCGACGGCGCGATCGCCGCGACTCCTGGCCGGCGCTCGCCGAGGATGCCGACGGCCGACGGCCGCGTCGCCGCCGGTCGTCGTCCTCGACGAGGCCTACGCCGAGTTCACCGGGACGACGCCTCCTCCCGCTCCGCGCCGGCTACCCACGCCTGATCGTCGTCCGGACGCTGAGCAAGGCGTACGCCCTGGCCGGCCTGCGGGTCGGCTTCGCGCTCGCGGCGCGCCCGATGATCGCGCGCGATGGAGCCGTACCGACCGCCGGGCTCGGTCTCGACGGTGTCGGTGACGGTGGCCACCGAGGCCCTCGCGCGACGACCGCATCGTCCTGGCGGCCGGCGGTCGAGCGGGTCGGCGGCCGAGCGCGAGCGGCTGCGCGACGGCGCTCGAGCGGGTCGGCTGGCGTCCCGGCCCGAGCGTCACGAACTTCCTGCTCGTCGCCGTTCGGCAGCCCGGAGCGGGCCGCCGCGGTCGCCGAGGGGCTCCTCCGCCGGGGCCTCGTCCCACGAACCTTCCCGGCGACCCACCCCCTGGCCGACCACCTCCGACTCACGGTCCGGTCGATCGACGAGGACGACCGGCTGATCGCCGCGGCCACCGAGATCGAGGCCGAGCTCGAGCACGGAGCCCGGATCGATGACGCCACGCCAGACGGCTCGACCGGCAGCGACGACCGTCGCGGCCCGCGCCGGCCGGCGGGTCACCCTCGACCGGACGACCCGCGAGACCGACGATCGCGCTGACCCTCGACCTCGACGGGACCGGACGGTCCGGCGATCGCGACCGGCGTCGGCTTCTACGATCACCTCCTGGGCTCGCTCGCCCACCACGGCCTGTTCGACCTCGAGATCCGGGCGACCGGCGACCTCGAGGTCGACGAGCACCACACGGTCGAGGACGTCGCGCTCGTCCTCGGGTCGGCGTTCGCCGAGGCGCTCGGCGATCGCGCCGGGATCGCCCGGTTCGGCGACGCCCGGGTCCCGATGGACGAGGCGCTCGCCGAGCGCGGTCGTCGACGTCGGCGGGCGGCCCGTACGCCGTCATCGACCTGCCCGTTCCGGGGCGAGCGGGTCGGACAGCTCCCGCTCCAGCTCGTCGAGCATGCCCTCGAGGCGTTCGCCCGGACCGCCGGCGCGACCCTCCACGTCTGCGGGCACCGGCCGCAACGACCACCACCTCGCCGAGGCCGCCTTCAAGGCGCTCGGGCGCGCGCTGCGGGCCGCCTGCGAGCTCGATCCGCGGCGGGCCGGCGTCGCCTCGACGAAGGGCAGCTCGGATGACCGCCCGTGCCGGGTCGCGGTCGTCGACTACGGGGCCGGGAACCTGGTCAGCATCGGCCGGGCGCTCGAGTCGCGTCGGCGCGAGCGTGACGATCGTCCGCGACCCGGCCGGCGCTCGCCGGCGCGGACGCGCTCGTCGTGCCCGGGGTCGGCGCGGCGGCGCCGGCGATGGCCCGCCTCGAGCGGCACGGGCTCGTCGACCCGATCCGTGCCTGGGTCCGCGGCCGGTCGCCCGTTCCTCGGGATCTGCCTCGGGCTCCAGCTCCTGTTCGACGGGAGCGACGAGGACGGCGCGGAGACCCTCGGCCTGCTCGCCGGTCGGACGGTCGCCCTGCGCGACGCCGCCGACGCTGCCCGCACATCGGCTGGAACCAGGTCGAGCGACGGCGCGACGCACCCGACTCCTCGACGGCATCCCCGACGGCGCCGACCTCTACTTCGTCCACTCCTACGCCGTCGCGCCGGCCGACCCGGCGACGGTCGTCGCCGAGACCGACCCACGGCGGCCGGTTCCCGAGCGTCGTCGCCCGCGACCGCCTGCTCGGCGTCCAGTTCCACCCCGAGCGGAGCGGCGTCGACGGGCTGCGGCTCCTGGCCAACTTCGTCGCGCCTGGCGCGATCGCCGGACGCGCCGCGCGGCCGGCCGGCGCCGCGCCGGCCGCGGCGCTCGGGGGCGGACGCTGATGCTCCGCCGGCGGGTCATCCCGTGCCTCGACGTGGCCGACGGCCGGGTCGTCAAGGGCACCCGCTTCGTCGACCTCGTCGACGAGGGCGATCCGGCCGAGCTCGCCGCGCGCTATGCCGCCGAGGGCGCCGACGAGCTCGTCTTCCTCGACATCACGGCGGCGCCCGGAGCGACGCGGCGACCCTCCTCGACGTCGTCGAGCGGACGGCCCGGCGAGGTGTTCATCCCGCTGACCGTCGGCGGCGGCGTCCGCTCGGTCGACGAGATGCGAGCCGTCCTGCGGGCCGGCGCCGACAAGGTCGGGCTCAACACGGCCGCGGTCGCGCGACCCGGACCTCATCGCCCGCTGCGCCGCCCGGTTCGGGCGCCAGGCGGTCGTCGTCGCGATCGACGCCCGGGCGCGCGACCGACGGTCGCGGCTGGGAGGTCGTCGTCCGCGGCGGCCGCGACGCGACCGGCCTCGACGCCGTCGACTGGGCCGTCCGCGCGGTCGAGCTCGGCGCCGGCGAGCTGCTCGTCACCTCGATCGACCGCGACGGGACCCAGAGCGGGCTTCGACACCGCGCCTGCTCCGGGCGATCGTCGACCGGGTCCGGGTCCCGGTCATCGCCTCGGGCGGCGCCGCCGGCCCGGCCGACTTCGTCGACGGCGATCGTCGACGGCGGCGCCGACGCCGTCCTGGCGGCCTCGATCTTCCATCGCCGGATCCATGCGATCGGTGAGGTCAAGGCGGCGATGGCCGCCGCCGGCCTGCCCGTCCGGACGTCGCGCGAGGCCGCCGCGTGAGCGCCCGAGCGGCCCGCGCGGACTCGACCCCGGCGCGCGTGCGTCTACGGCTCGTCCGACGGGCTGGTCCCGGCGGTCGTCCAGGATCGCGCCGACGGGCGCGTCCTGATGGTCGCCTACCTCGACGCCGAGGCGCTCGCGGCGACCCTCGCCACCGGCGAGGTCCACTTCCACTCGCGGTCGCGCGGCCGCCTCTGGCGCAAGGGCGAGACGAGCGGCAACGTCCTCGAGCTTCGCGGGCATCGCCCTCGACTGCGACGGCGACGCGCTCCTCGCTGACGGTCGACCCGGCCGGCCCGACCTGCCACCGCGGGACGCGGAGCTGCTTCGACCCGGATCGGCGACGCCGGCGCCGGACCGCGCGACGCCGGCGCCCGCAGGGCTTCGCCTGGCTCGAGACGCTCTGGGCGACGATCGCCGAGCGGGTCGCCAGCCGGCCGGCCGGCTCCTACACCGCCCGCCTGCTCGACGGCGGGGTCGACGCGGTCGGGCGGAAGGTGACCGAGGAGGCGACCGAGGTGCTCCTCGCCGCCAAGGACGACGCCGCGGCCGAGGCGGCCGGCGGCGACCGCGACGCGACCCGGGCGGCGCTGGCCGGCGAGGCCGCCGACCTCCTCTACCACAGCCTCGTCCTGCTCGCCGAGCGCGGGCTTGCCCCGCAGGCCGTGATCGCCGCGCTGCAGCGCCCGCCACACGCGACCTGAGCCGCGACCGGTCAGCGGCCCGCTCGGTCAGCCGCGCCGTCGATCCGGACGATCCGGTACGTCTTCTTGCCGCTGCGCAGGATCGAGGTAGCGCCCGGCGATCGGCGCCGGGACCGGCGCGTCGACGCCCGACAGTCGCTCGCTCGTTGATCGACACGCCCGCCCTGGCCCAGCGCCCGGCGCGCCTCGCCGTTCGAGCCGAACAGCCCGGCGGCGACGGTCAGCGCCGACCGGTCCCGCGGCCACGTCGTCGGGCCGGACGACGGCGTTCGGGAGCTGCTCGAAGGCGAACGCGAGGGCCGCCTCCCCGAGCTCGGGCAGTCGGCGGCTGAAGACGGCCTCGCTGACCTCCTCGACCCGGCTCGGCCGACCTCGGCGCCGTGGACCCGGGCGGTGATGTCGCGGGCGAGGGCGCGCTGGACGAGCCGCCGCTCGGGCGCCGCGGCCGCCTCGGCCTCGAGCGCCTCGATCGTCGCCCGGTCGAACAGGGTGAACAGCCGGATCAGCCGGCCGACCGCGGCGTCGTCGGCATCGAGCCAGAACTGGTAGAAGGCGTACGGCGAGGTCCGCTCCGGATCGAGCCAGACCGACGTCCCCTCGGCCGTCTTGCCGAACTTCTCGCCGTTCGCGGCGAGCAGGAGCGGGTACGACAGGGCGTGGGCCAGCTCCGCCCCCTCGCCCGCGCCCTCGACCCGCCGGATGAGCTCGAGGCCGGCCGTGATGTTGCCCCACTGGTCGGCGCCGCCGGTCTGGAGCTCGACGTCGAGCTCGCGGTAGAGGTGGAGGAAGTCGGCCGCCTGGAGGAGCATGTAGCTGAACTCGGTGTACGACAGCCCGGCGTCGAGCCGGGTCTGGACCGAGTCCTTGGCGAGCATGTACGGGATCGTGAAGTGCTTGCCGACGTCGCGCAGGAACTCGAGCATCCCCATCCGGCCGAGCCAGTCGTGGTTGTCGACGACGCGGGCCTGGGTCGGCCCCGGCGCGAAGTCGAGGAAGTGCTCGAGCTGGGCCTGGATCGCGGCCGTGTTGGCGATGACCTGACCTCGCGGCCGAGCAGGTTCCGCTCGGCCGAGCGCCCGGACGGATCGCCGATCATCCCGGTCCCGCCGCCGACGACGACGACCGGCCGGCCGCCGTGGCGCTGGATGTGCATCAGCCCGAAGACCGGCACGAGGTGCCCGGCGTGGAGCGACGGACCGCTCGGATCGAACCCGTTGTAGGCGTTGATCGGCCGGCCCGTCGCCAGGCGGGCCTCGAGACCGGGCGTCCGATCCTGGAGCAGGCCGCGCCAGGCGAGCTCGGCCAGCAGGCCGCCCGGATCGGGGGCGCCCGCGGTCGGGACCCGTCACAGCGGCGCGGGCGCGAGGCGTCTGAGCGCGCGGGCCGGGGGGAAACCTGTCCATGTCCAGCCCTATGCTATCGTGACCGGGAGCATGCAAACCAGCCTCGCGCGGCGTCGGCGCCATCGCCGGAACGGCGGCCGACGCGGGAGCGGCGGCGTCGCCTCGAAGGTCGCCATCGCGCTCCCCCTGTTCCTGTTCGGGACCTTCGTCCTGCTCGGCCATCGTCGGCGCCACCGCCGCGGTCGGCGCGCTACGGCTACTACAGCCAGGGCCTCGAGGACCCCAAGAAGCTGCTCGAGACGCTCGACTTCGCCGAGGAGACGGTCGTCTACGACCGGACCGGCAAGATCGAGCTCGCCCGCTTCGGCCAGGTCAAGCGCGACGTCGTCGAGTACGACCAGATCCCGCCCTGGCTCATCGACGCGACGACCTCGATCGAGGACAAGACGTTCTGGGAGAACGCCGGCTTCGACCCGATCGGGATCGTCTCGGCCGCGATCGACACCGCCCAGGGCAACGAGCGCGGCGCCTCGACGATCACCCAGCAGCTCGTCCGGGCGCAGGCTCCTCCCGCCGAGCGCCTTCGCCGGGCACGCCGCTACGAGCGCAAGATCCGCGAGATCATCCAGTCGATCCGGCTGACCCAGGAGTACCAGGGCATCGACGGCAAGAAGACGATCATGACCGCCTACCTCAACCAGAACTTCTACGGCAACCGGAGCTACGGGATCAAGCGCGGCGGCGAAGAGCTACTTCGGGATCGACGACCTGTCGAAGCTGACCCTCGCCCAGGCCGCGATCCTGGCCGCCATCCCCCAGTCGCCGACCTCGTTCGACCTGATCAAGAACGCCGAGGAGGTGTGCACGGTCACGGTCGCCGCGGGGGCGGATTGCCCGGCCGGCAAGACGGAGCTCCGCGTCGCCCGACGACTCGGCGATCGTACGAGCGCCGCAACAAGGTCCTCGACCTGATGCAGAGCCGGCTGCCGCTGCCGTTGACCAAGAACACCTTCACGACGGCCGACTTCGAGGCGGCCAAGAAGGAGCCAGTCGTCCTCCACCCGCCCGCCAGCGCGAACTGGCTCGCCCCCCACTTCGTCTGGCAGGTCCGCCACCAGCTCGGCTCGATCCTGTGCGGCGCGGACCTCGCCGACACCTGCGAGAAGGTCGATACCGGCGGCTACAAGGTCATCACGACGCTCGACTGGGGGCTCCAGAAGAAGGCCGAGAAGTGGGTCAAGGCGGCCGCCATCGCCCCGAACCGGAAGGACACCGCCGCCTACCTCAAGAGCATCAACGTGTCCTACTGCCTCGTGGATCCGGAACCTCAAGGGCCGAGGCATCTACAACGCCGCGCTCGGGGCCGTCGACTACCGGACCGGCCAGATCATGGCCTACGTCGGCAGCGGGTCGTACTACGAGAAGCCGCACGGCAAGAAGTTCCAGCCCCAGTTCGACGTCCTCGGCGATGGCTGGCGCCAGGCGGGCTCGGCGTTCAAGCCGATCAACTACCTGACCGGCATCGAGGACCACACCCTGACGGCGGCGTCGATGTTCATGGACGTCGTCACGAACTTCGGCGGCGGCTACGCGCCCGGTGACGCCGACCTCCACGAACGTGGCCCGCTCCGGATGCGCCAGGCGATCCAGATGTCGCTCAACATCCCGGCCATCAAGGCCGCCCTGATCAGCGGGCCGGACCACGTCTGGGAGTTCGCCAAGAAGATGGGCATCCAGTGGCAGTCGACCAAGAACCCGGCCGGCGGCTCGATCGGGATCGGGACCGTCGAGCTCCACTACATCGACCTGATCAGCGCCTTCGGCGCGATCGCCGACGGCGGCGTCCTCATGCCGCGGACCGCGATCCTGTCGGTCGAGGACGGCTCCGGCAAGACAGGTCTGGCCGGATCGGAAGGATGGCCGGCCGGCCAAGCAGGTGATCAGCCCCCAGGGCGCCTGGATCATGCAGGACATCCTCCAGTCGAACACCGATCCGCACAGCAACCCGTGGTGGGCCGAGCGCGCCATCTACAGCGGCGGACGCCGTCGCCCGGCCGCGCTGAAGACCGGGACCACGAACGAGGAGATCGACCTCGCGGCGATGGGCTTCGTCGCCGCGCCCAAGGACCCGAACGCGCCGGCCCTCGTCGTCGGGGCCTGGATGGGCAACTCGGACAACAGCGCACCGCCGAACGGCACGGTCGCCCTGGAGACGGCCGCCAGCCTGTGGCAGGCGTTCCTCCAGGACGCGACGCGCGGGACGCCGATCGCCCAGTTCACCAACAAGCCCAAGGGGGTCACCCAGGTCGCGGTCGACGCCAACAGCGGGATGCTGCCCGGTCCGTTCACCCGGCGGACGTTCAAGGAGTGGTTCATCAACGGGACGGTCCCCAAGCAGGTCGACGACACCAAGGTCGGGATCGCCATCGACAAGGCGACCGGCCTGCTCTGGCAGGACGGCTGCCTCGGACCGAAGGTGACCAAGGGCTTCATGGACCTGTCCGGCGTCGACGCCGGCTGGCCGGCCTGGCAGAAGTCCGACCGCGGGTGGGCGGCCCGAGCGGCCAAGGGCGTCGGTGTCCGAGGCGGACCGAAGGGCACGCCGACGGCCTACTTCGGGTTCGGCAGCTACTTCCCGTTCGGGGCCACCTGGGGCGCGCCGTTCGCTCCGTCGAAGAAGTGCCCGATCGGCGGACCGGAGCCCAGCCCGACGCCACCACCGAGCGAGAGCCCGTTCCCGACCGGCAGCCTGCCGGTCTACCCGGCGCCGACGAAGACCCCCAAGCCACGCTCCCGGCGGGCGTATCCGGTCAGAGCCTGACGATCGTCGCCCCGTCCCCGCCCTCGCCCCGCTCCCCGGGGCGGAGGTCGCGGACGAGCGGGTTGGCGGCCGCGCTGCTCCGCACCGCGTCGCGCAACGCCCCGGTCCCCAGTCCGTGGACGACCGTGACCTGGTCCAGCCCGGCCAGCGTCGCGTCGTCGAGATAGCGGGCGAGCAGCTCGAGGGCCTCGTCGACCCGGGCGCCGCGCAGGTCGAGCGAAGACGCGACCGTCCGTGCGCCGCTCCAGCCCGATCGCAGAGTCGCCCGCCCTGCCGGGCGTTCGGGATGGCAGCCGATCGCCTCGAGCCTCCCGCTTCCCGCCCCGATGTCGGATCGGGGCCATCGAGCTCCGCTCGCTCGGCCAGATCGCCGCCAGGGTCTCGTCGCGGGGGACCGCCGGCTCCACGCCGATCGCGGGCTCGAGGTCGTCCGGACCGACCGTGATCCGGAGTCCGCCGGCCTCGAGGGTCACCCGCTTCCCACCGCGTTCCAGGGCGGCGATCCGGCCCTCCCAGCCCTGGCTTCGGCTCCGGGCGCGGTCGCCCAGCCGCCACACCCTCGGCTCCGCCGGCACGATCGTCTCTGCCGCCGGCGCCGGCTCGGCGGGGAGCCCGGCCAGGAGGCCCTCGGCGCTCTCGACGGCCCGGTCGAGCGACCTGGCCGTGACCGTCTCGCGCTCGAGGGCACGCCGGGTCGAGCGGACCTCCTCGCGCAGCTCGGCGACGACGCGCTCCGCCTCCTGACGGGCCGTCTTGACGACCGCGTCGCGCTCCTTCCGGGCGACCCGACGTTCATCCTGGGCCTGGCGCAGCGCGTCGGCGGCCCGTGCCTCGGCCGCGCGGGCCCGCTCGAGGGCATCGCTCGTCTCGTCCTCGGCGGCCTTGAGCGCGACCAGCGTCGCCTCGAACGTCCGCTGGCTCTCGGTCAGCCGCGAGCGCGCGTCGTCGACGATGGCCCCCGCCAGACCGAGCCGCTCGGCGATCGCGAATGCCTGGCTGCCTCCGGGCAGGCCGATCGACAGCCGGTACGTCGGGCTGAGGGTCTCGAGGTCGAACTCGACCGATGCGTTCCGCGCCGCCGGCGTCGTGTGGGCGTACGCCTTGAGCTCGGCGTAGTGGGTCGTCGCCGCGACGAGCGCACCGGCCCGGATGAAGTGGTCGAGGAGGGCCTGGGCGAGCGCCGAGCCCTCGGTCGGGTCGGTGCCGGCACCGAGCTCGTCGAGCAGGACGAGCGTCCCGGGCCCGGCCGAGGCGACGATCCGGATGATCGAGCGCAGGTGGCCCGAGAACGTCGACAGGCTCTGGGCGACCGACTGCTCGTCGCCGATGTCGGCGAGCACGTCGCGCGAAGACGGGCAGGCGCGAGCCGGGCTGGGCGGGGATGTGGAGCCCGGCCTGGTGCATCAGGGCGAGCAGCCCGAGAGTCCGCAGGGTGACCGTCTTCCCGCCGGTGTTCGGGCCGGTCACGACGAGGGCCGTGTAGCCGTCGCCGAGCCGGATGTCGATCGGGACGACCCGCCCGGTGAGACCGGGATGGCGCGCCCCGAGCAGGATGACCTCGGGTCGGTCGGCCGCCTCGGCCCGGACGCCGTCCATCTCGGCGGCCAGGCGCGCCTTGGCGGCCCACAGGTCGAACCGGGCGAGGGCGTCGAGCGACTCCCCGAGCTGCGCGGCGTTGGCCGCCACGAGCGCCGACAGCTCGTCGAGGATCCGCTCGATCTCCTCGCGCTCGGCCGCCTGGGCCTCCCGCCACGCGTTGCCGAGCTCGACCGCGACGAGCGGCTCGACGAACAGCGTCTGACCGCTCCCGGACGCGTCGTGGACGATCCCCTTCACCCGACTCCGTGCGTCGGCCTTGACCGGGACCACGTAGCGACCGTTGCGCAGGGTGATCAGGGGCTCCTGGAGGGCGCCCGTGGCCGTCTCCGTCTGGACCAGCGCCTCGAGCCGGCGGCGGAGCCGGTCGTAGGCGACCCGGACCGCCGCCCGAAGGCCGCCGAGTCGCGGCGACGCGCTGTCGAGGAGCTCGCCGACCGGATCGAAGCTCCGGGCGAGCGTGCCCCGCAGGGCCGGCAACGGGTGGAGCTCCCGACCGAGGTCGCGCAGGAGCGGCCGACGCTCCTCGGCAAGGGCGGTCCCGAGCCGGGCGATCGCGTCGAGCGTGTCGGCGATCCCCAGGAAGTGGCTCGGATCGAGCCGGCCGCCCCGCGCCGCCCGGCCGATCCACGGGCCGATGTCGTGCGCGGCGCCGACGCCGACCGTCGAGCGTTCGCCGAGGAGTGCCCGGGTCTGGTCGGTCTCGTCGAGCGCCCGTCCGACGACGACCGGGTCGTCCGAAGGCTCGAGCGCCTCGGCCAGCCGGCGTCCGGGCGGGAAGGTCGTCGCGGCGGCCAACCGCTCGCGCACGGCCGGGAACTCGAGCAGGCCGATCGACTTGACGTCCATCAGGCGGGTGCCCGGGGCCCCGACAGCGAGCCGCTCCCGGCGATGGCGAACCGCCATGGACGGCTCGTCCACGGCTCACCGGCGTAGGCGATCCCGACCCGCGCCGAGGTGACGATCTCGAACCCGGCGGACGTCGGGTCCGCCTCGAGCCGGACAGGCGACCGCGGGTCGCACAGGTCGAGCCCGGTCATCGACCGGTCCAGGCCGAAGGCGGCGCCGACGAGGCCCGGGCCGGAGGCCAGCCGCTCGCGCGGTGTCGCCCGGATCCTGGCGCCGATCCGGACCCGCGCCTCGGGGTCGTCACGGGACCGCTTCAGGTTCGCCTCCCGGTCGAGCCTGAGGGCGCGGGCCGTCGGTCTCGCCGGCGAGGACCTCGACCGCGCGGATGAGGACCGCCGCCGGACGGCCGAGCGGCTCGGTCACGACGTTCAGACAGGTGTGCATGCCGTAGACAAGGTACAGGTAGGCGAGCCCGGGCTCGCCGTACATGACGGCGTTCCGGGCGGTCCGCCCGAACCGGGCGTGCGACGCGCGGTCGGTCCTCGCCGATCGTACGCCTCGACCTCGACGATCCGGCCCACGATCCGGCCGCCCTCGGGCCGGTCGACCACGAGCCGGCAGCCGAGCAGGCTGCGCGCCGCCTCGACCGCCGGGAGGGCGAGCCGGGCGCGCGGGAGCGGAGTGCCGGCGGTCAGGTCCGCGGGAAGAGGGCGTGGATGTCGGACGGCAGGAGTGGCCCGACGAGCGCCACGAACAGCGGGATCAGGGTGTCGCGGAACACGCCCACCGTGTTCGACTCGTTGACGGCGCCGTAGAGGTCCTTGACGAACTGGATCTGCTGCTCGCCGATCCCGATCGGCAGACGGAAGAACGAGTCGAGGATGATGATCCCGGCGCCGACGATCAGGAGGGCCTGGACGATGCCGAGCAGTCCGCCGAGGAGCTCGTCGACGATCGGGTACTTGGCCAGGATCGGGGCCGGCTTGTAGGTCGACTGGATGACGATGGTGAAGATCACCTCGAGGACGACGAACAGGAACCCGAAGGCCAGCATGTACGAGTACTCGCGCGGGAACTGGGTCCAGTTGCCGGCCAGGAACGACCCGAGAGCGTCGCGCATGTTCGCGGCGAGCAGGAACGAGAACAGGACGCCGGCGATCCCGAGCAGCCGGCGGACGACACCCTGGGCGTACCCGAGCACGAACATGAGGACGCAGAAGCCGATGACCAGCCAGTCGAACGGCGTGATGTCCGTGATCGTCTGGACGATGTCCACGCGGTCTCCTAGAGCGGGTCACGACCGGCGCCAAGGCTGAGCCCGGCGAGGCGGCGCAAGGGTAGCGCGTGACTTTCGGCGTCGCAACCGGCCCGATGGTCACGTCCGGAGGCGCGCTCCGAGCTCGTCGGCGAGGGCCGCGACGACCGCCTCGAGGGCCGGATCGATCTCCGGGTCGGTCAGCGTCCGGTCCGCGGCCTGGAAGACCAGCCGCTCCGCGAGGCTCTTCTCGCCCACGGCGAGCGGGGCTCCCGCGGTAGACGTCGAACAGGCTGACGGACGACGAGGAGCGGGCCGGCCGCCCGGCGGATCGGTCTCGTCCACCGCCGAGGCCGGGACGGCCTCCGGGACGACCACGCGCGAGGTCCCGCTCGACCGCCGGATGGCGGAGGATCGGCGCGACCCTGACGACCGGCAGCTGGCCACCCGACAACCCGGCGATCGACAGCTCGGCGACGACCAGCCGGTCGACCCGGAGGTCCCACCGCTCGACGAGCGACGGATGGAGCTCGCCGACCCGCCCGACCAGCCCGAGCGTCCCGTCCGGCCGGGTCGCCCGGACCCAGGCGGACCGACCGGGATGGAGCGCCGGCTCGGTGGTCAGGGCGGTCCAGACCGGTCGTCCGAGGCCGAGCCGGGCGGCGAGCAGCTCGACCAGGCCCTTGGCGTCGTCGAGGTCGGCGGCGCGGGCGGGCCGATCCCAGGCCGCGGGCTCACGGGCGCCGGCGAGGGCGATCCCCAGCCGCCACCATTCGCGCGTCTTGTCACCGGCACGGCCGTAGCCCTCGCCGACCTCGAACAGGGCGAGATCCTCGCGACCGTGCCGCACGTTCGTCGCGACGACGTCGGCGAGGCTGGCGATGAGCCCCTGGCGGAGCACCGAGTGATCGGGCGACAGCGGGTTGAGGACCGTGATCGGGTGGCCGCCGGCCGGCGTCTCCCCGGCCGCCGACTCGTCATCGCCGGCCCAGGCGAACGCCTCGAGGTGGCGGGGCGCCACGAGGGCGTGGCTGACGACCTCCATCACCCCTGCCCCGACGAGCGTCTCGCGGACCGCCTCGCGGAGCTCCAGCGGGCTCGGCCGCCACCGCGGTGGGGCCGTGTCCGGCAGCGTCGGGGGGATCTCCTCGTAGCCGTGGACGCGGGCGATCTCCTCGGTGATGTCGGTCTCGATCTCCAGGTCGCGACGCCAGGTCGGGATCGTGGCGATCAGCACCTCGTGGGCAGGCGCGTCGACCGTCGAGGGGGCGGGAGCCGCCGGCGACCGCGACCCGGACGGCGGCCGAGGCCGAGCGCGTCCCGATGCCGGCCCGGGCCAGGACGGCGCGCTGCCCGTCGGCGTCGAGCCCGAGACCCAGCAGTCGGGCGACCCGCTCCGGTCGGAAGGCGACCTCCCGCTCGAGCGGCTCGTCCGGCGCGCTGTCGACCCGGCCGGCGGACAGGCTGCCGCCGGCCCACTCGACGACCAGCCGGGCGCAGCGATCGGCCCCGATCCGGGCGAGGCGGATCTCCTGGCCCTTCTCGAAGCGCAGGCTCGCCTCCGAGCGGAGCGCGTAGCGCTGGCCGGTCCGGCGGATGCTGACCGGGTCGAAGATCGCCGACTCGATGACGACCTCGGTCGTCTCGGGCGAGATCTCGGAGTCCGCCCCGCCCATCACCCCGGCGATCGCGATCGGTCCCTGCGGGTCGGCGATGACGAGGGTGTCCTCGGTCAGCTCGCGCTCGACGTGGTCGAGCGTCTCGATCCGCTTCGCCGGTCGTGGCCCGGCGGACGACGATCCGGCCGCCCCGTGGACCGCCGCCGCCGTCGAACGTGTGGATCGGCTTGCCCAGCTCGAGCATCACGTAGTTGCTGGCGTCGACGACGTTGCTGACCGGACGCATCCCGGCGGCCAGGAGGCGCGACTGGACGAGCAGCGGCGACGGCCCGATCCGGACGCCGCTCAACCAGCGCCCGACGAACCGCGGGCAGAGCACCGGATCCCGGACCTCGACGGCCAGGCGCTCCGCCGACCGGCGGGCCGTCCTCGGCGGCCTCGATCGGCGGCCAGCGGACGGGCGCGCCGGTGATGATCGAGATCTCGCGGGCCAGGCCGAGGATCGACAGCGCGTCGCCCCGGTTCGGCTTCACGTCGATGTCGAGGACGACGTCGCCGTACAGGTCGGCGAGCGGGACGCCGAGCGGCGTGTCGGCGGGCAGGATGAGGATCCCGTCGGCGTCGCCGGTCAGCTGGAGCTCGTCGCCCGAGCAGAGCATCCCGTTGCTGACGACGCCCATCTTCTCGGTCCGCTCGATCCGCCGGTCGCCGGGCAGGACCGCGCCGGGCAGGGCGACCGGGACCCGCTGGCCCGGGGCGATGTTCGTCGCGCCGCAGACGATCTCGAGCGGCTCGCCCGCTCCCGACGGTCACCCGGGTCAGCGACAGCCGGTCGGCCCGCGGGTGCTTCTCGACGGCCAGCAGCTCGCCGACGACGACGTTCCGCCAGTCGGCGCCGCGCCGCTCGATCCCCTTGACCTCCATCCCGAGCATCGTCAGCCGCTCGGCGAGCGTCTCCGGGCTCGAGGTCGACCTCGACGTAGTCGCGCAGCCAGGACAGCGGCACCCTCACCGGAACTGCTCCAGGAAGCGCAGGTCGTTCTCCATGAACAGGCGCAGGTCGGTGATCCCGTGCTTGAGCATCTTGATCCGCTCGGGACCCATCCCGAACGCGAAGCCCTGGTAGCGCTCCGGGTCGAGCCCGCCGTACTGGAGGACGACCGGGTGGACCATCCCGGCCCCGAGGATCGTCATCCAGCCGGTCCGGCCGCAGGCCGGGCAGCCCGGCCCGCCGCAGACCAGGCACTCGACGTCGAACGCGACCGACGGCTCGGTGAACGGGTAGTAGCCGGGCCGGAAGCGGGTCTTGCGGCCGCGCCCCGAACATCGCCCGGGCGAACTCGTCGAGCAGGCCGCGCAGGTCGCCCATGGTCGTGCCCTCGTCGACCATCAGGCCCTCGACCTGGAAGAACTCGAAGCCGTGCGACGCGTCGACCGCCTCGTAGCGGAAGCAGCGGCCCGGGAGGAGCGCCCGGATCGGCGGCTCGGTCGACTGCATCACCCGGATCTGGCCGGGCGAGGTGTGGGTCCGCAGGAGGTGACCCGGCGAGGTCGACGTAGAGCGTGTCCCACAGGTCCCGGGCCGGGTGGTCGGGCGGGATGTTCAGCATCTGGAAGTTGGTGACGTCGTCCTCGATCTCGGGCGACTCGTAGACCACGAACCCGAACCGGCCGAAGATGTCGGCGATCTCGCGCATCGCCTCGATGCTCGGGTGGAGGGTCCCGCGGGCGACCGGCCGGCCGGGCGTCGTGACGTCGACCGCCTCGGCGGCCAGGCGGGCCTCGAGGGCGCGCGGCGTGGAGCACGCCGCGGCGCGTCGGCGAAGGCGGCCTCGATCGCCTGCGCGGACCGGGTTGGCGACGGCCCCGACCTTCGGCCGGTCCTCGGCCGGCAGCGCGCCGATCCCGCGCGAGACGACGGTCAGCCGGCCCTTCTTGCCGAGGATGTCGACCTCGAGCGCCTCGAGGGTCGCGAGGTCGGGGGCGGCCGCGATCGCCGCGAGCGCGTCGTCGCGGAGCGCCTCGAGGTCCCGGGTCAGGTCGGCGAGGTCCACCTGCGGCGCCGGGTCAGGCGCCGCGGGCGGCCTCGGCGATCTTCCCGAACGTCGCGGCATCGCGGACGGCGAGGTCGGCGAGGATCTTCCGGTCGATCTCGATGTCCGCCCGCTTCAGCCCGGAGATGAACGCCCCGTAGGTCAGCCCGTTCTGGCGGGCGGCCGCGTTGATCCGGACGATCCACAGCTCGCGCATCTGGCGCTTGCGCTGCTTCCGGTCGCGGGTCGCGTAGGCGAGCGCGTGGAGGCGTCGCCTCGCGGGCCGGCTTGACCAGGCGCGACTTCGTGCCCTTCCGGCCCTCCGAGGCGTTGAGCAGGCGCTTGTGGCGCTTGTGGGCCGTGACGCCCCGCTTGACTCGTGCCATGAGGTGGTCGTGCTCCTACTTGCCGAGGTACGGGAGCAGGCGGCGGACCTGCTTCGCGTGCTCGGTCCCGACGACGGTCTTGCCGGCGTAGCGCCGGGTCCGTCGCGACGACTTGATCTCGAGGTGGTGGCCGCGCCAGCTGTTGACCCGGATCACCTTGCCGCTGCCGGTGACGCCGAGCCGCTTGGCGGCCGCCTTGTGTGTCTTCATCTTCGGCACCCTGGCCTCACTCTCCTGCCGGAGCCGGGGCTGGCGCCTCGGGCTCGGTCGTCTTCCTGGTCCTGGCCGGCGCCTCGCCGGCTTGCTCGCGTCGTTCGTCCCGGCCGCTGCCGGGGCCTTGGCGGCCCGGGCCCTGGCCGCCGGCGCCTTGACGGGCGCCGGTGCCGCTGCCTCGGCCGGTCCGCGGCGCCTCGGCGCCGCCGGTGCCGGCTGCCTCGGCCGGTCCGGGCGCCTCGGCGCCGGCCGCGTGCCGTCGGCGCCTGGGCGCGTGCCTCGGCGGTCGGTGCCGCGATCGGTGCCGCCAGTCGCCGGCTCGACCGGCGCCTCCGCCGGCCGGGCGCTCCCCGTCAGTCTCCTGGCCGTGGCGCGCCGCGTGCTCGATGACCTTCGGCTTGTGGACCGAGGCCACCGTGATGTGCATCGACTTGCCCTCGAGGAGCGGCGCCCGCTCCACGACGCCGTGATCCTTGATCTGGTCGGAGAACCGCGCCAGCAGGGCCCGGCCGATCTCCGGGTGGGTCAGCTCCCGACCCCGGAACTGGACGGCGACCTTGATCCGGTCCCCTTCCTCGAGGAACTGGATCGCCCGACGGACCTTCGTGTCGAAGTCGCCCGTGCCGATCTTCGGCTTGAGGCGGACCTCCTTGAAGGTCACCGAGCGCTGCTTCCGCTTGGCCTCCTTCTCCCGCTTCGTCAGCTCGTACTTGTACTGCCCGAAGTCGAGGAACTTGACCACCGGCGGCGCCGCCATCGGCGCCACCTCGACGAGGTCGAGACCCCGTTCCTGCGCCATCGCGAGGGCCTGCGGCGTCGGCATGACGCCCAGCTGGGCTCCCTCTTCGTCCACGACCCGGACCTGTGGGATCCGGATCATCTGGTTGACGCGCAGGTCTCGGCTGATGGTCGACCCCTTCGTACGTGCTCGGTCGTGCTCGACGCTCGCACGGCCACAGCGCGGCCCGGGCGAGGTCGCAAGCCGGGAGGATAGCACAGGGGTTCTGAGAGCGGCAATCGGCAAGCCGTCGGGCGGGGCGCTCGGAGGCCGCCGCCCGTCGTGAGCCGCCGATGGCCGCCGCTCGAGCGACGCTCAGACCGGTCGCTGGACCGCTCCGTCGTCCCCGGATACCACCCGGTGTGGTCGTATGCGACCGATCCTGCCTCCGCCACCCCGAAACGCCTCGCATCCGAGCGTGGACGAGGTCATCATGGGCCGGTCCTGCCTCCTCGGCCGTCGCATACCAGCACGCGGATCGCTATCCGGCAACGACGTCGGGTGCCGTGAGGCCGTGGGGCCCGACGCCGAGCGGTGACGTCGGTCTTCGTCGGGATCGTGTTCCTGCGAGCGCCCTGGGCCGCTCGGCGCCATCGGGGTCGCACGGCTGCGCCCAGTCAGCGCGGAACCGCGTGCCTGCTACGGGCGCCGCGCCGCCGCCTCGGCGGCGAGCCGGTCGGCGAAGGCGTCCCAGCCCTCGGCCGGCTGCTGCTCGCCGGCCCGGGTGCGCGGCGCGGCGGTCCGCGCCTCGACCTCGCGGTCGCCGAGGACGAGCATGTACGGGACCTTCTGCTCCTGGGCCAGCCGGATCTTGTTCTGCATCCGGTTGTCGGAGTCGTCGACCTCGACCCGCAGGCCGCGCGAGCGGAGGACCGCGGCCAGCTCCCCGGCGGCCGGCGACGTGCCGGTCGGCGATCGGGATGACGACCGCCTGGACCGGCGCGATCCAGAGCGGGCAGCGCGCCGCCGAAGTGCTCGATGAGGATGCCGATGAACCGCTCGAGCGAGCCGTAGATCGCCCGGTGGATGGCGATCGGCCGCTGGGGCTGGCCGTGCTCGTCGATGTAGGTCAGGTCGAACCGCTCGGGGAGCATCGTCAGGTCGGCCTGGATGGTGGCCATCTGCCACTCCCGGCCGAGCGCGTCGTCGATGTAGATGTCGATCTTCGGCGCGTAGAACGTCCCGTCCTTGGGCTTGACCGTGTAGCGCACGCCGGACGCGTCGAGGGCCGACCGGATGAGCGCCTTCGGCTCGCTCCCAGAGCGCGGGTCGCCGATCGCCCCGTCCGGCTTCGTGGCGAACGAATAGCGCGGCTCGAGCCCGAACCAGCCGTACGACTCCTTGACCATCGCCGAGGAGCGCCCCGATCTCGTCGGCCAGCTGGTCCGGTCGGACGTAGATGTGGGCGTCGTCCTGGATGAACTGGCGGACCCGGGTCAGCCCGTGGAGCACGCCGCTCCGCTCGTTGCGATGGAGCCGGCCGTACTCGGACAGGCGCAGCGGCAGGTCCCGGTAGGAGCGCGTCCGGGCACGGTAGATGAACGTGCTCTCGGGGCAGTTCATCGGCTTGAGCGAGTAGGCCTGACCCTCGATGTCGAGGATGAACATGTTGTCGCGGTAGTGGTCCCAGTGGCCCGACTGCTCCCACAGTCGGTGGTTGACCAGGATCGGCGTCGAGACCTCCTGGTAGCCGTGGCGGTCCTGGAGCTCGCGCATCGCGTCCTCGAGCGTCCGCCAGATGCGCTGGCCCTTGGGATGCCAGAACGCCGAGCCCGGGCTGACGTCGTGGAAGCTGAACAGGTCGAGCTGGACGCCGAGCCGGCGATGGTCGCGCTTCTTCGCCTCGGCCCGACGCCACAGGTAGCTGGTCGAGCTCCTCCTGGGTCGCCCAGACCGTGCCGTAGATCCGCTGGAGCATCGGCCGCTTCTCGTCGCCGCGCCAGTACGCGCCGGCCACGCTGAGCAGCTTGAACGGGCCGATCCGGCCGGTGCTGGCGACGTGCGGCCCCTTGCACAGGTCGATGAACGGGCCGTGCTCGTAGGTCGAGGTCGGCGGCATCGGCTCGCCGGTCGCCGCGGACCGGGCGGCCAGGTCGTCGAGGATCTCGACCTTGTACGGCTGGCCGCGCTCGACGAAGAACGCCCGGCCCTCGGCCGGCGGCAGCTCGTGGCGGACGAACGGGTGATCGGCGGCGACGCTCGCGGCCATCCGCGCCTCGATCGCGGCCAGGTCGTCCGGGGTCAGCGGGCGCGGCAGGTCGAAGTCGTAGTAGAAGCCGTCGTCGATCGCCGGGCCGATGCCCAGCTTCGTGCCCGGGAAGAGGTCCATGACCGCCTCGGCCATGACGTGGGCGGTCGAGTGGCGCATCGCGTCGAGCTCGCTGTGGGCGCCGGCGTCGAGCAGCTCGTCGGCCGAGCCGCGCTCGGGCGCGTCGAGGAAGTCGTCCTCCTCGTGCGTGCCTCGTCTGTCGCTCATCGTCCGCCTCCAGAGAATCACGAAGCCTCTCGCCCATCGACAGGACGAGAGGCTCGGCTCCCGCGGTCCCACCCGCCTTCGCGATCGCCGACCGTCAGCGGTCGACGCGCCGTGCGCTCGTGCCGCGCTAACGGGCGGATCCCGGACCGGTTCGCCGGCCGCTCGCGGGTGGTGCCCGTCGGGGTCGATCGTCGCGGCTCTCAGCGCTGCCGCGGCTCTCTGGGGATCGGCTCGGTCCCGGGGGCGCGTCCCGCTCGACGCGTTCGATCATGGTGGGCGACACTGGGCTCGAACCAGTGACCTCTTGCATGTCAAGCAAGTGCTCTAACCAACTGAGCTAGCCGCCCATGCGGCGCGGTTCCGTCGCGCCGCCCGGGAATGATACCGCAGGGTCGTTCGGGGGCGCCAACGCGGCGGAAGCGGGTCGCGGACCGGCTCCGCCGTCAGCCTCGGCTCCGCCGTCAGCCGCCGAGGATGCGCCTGGCCTCCTCGAACTCGGCCGCGTTGATCTCGCCACGGGCGAGCCGCTCGCGGAGGATCTCCAGCGCCGGGTCGCGCGCCGGGGCGTCCGGTCGCGTCACGCCCGTCTCGCGCGGGCGGAGGACGACCCACAGGATCAGGGCCACGGCCGCGACCAGGATCGCCAGAGCGACGACGAACCACAGCCCGTCGACCAGGCCACCCGCGAGATGCGGGTATCGCCACATCATCGAACGTCACCTCCAGGGCACGACACGATGGTAGACCCGGATCCTGACGGGGACATGAGAGCCGAACCGTCCTCTGCCTCGGTCGCGCGAAACCGGTGGTCCGGCCGGCGACGTAGTCGGGACTATCGGGGCGATGACCTCCCGATCCCATCCATCACTAGCGAGGCACCGCACCATGCGCTCGAGAATCCTGACGGCAGCCACCGTCCTGTTCGCTGCCATCGTCCTGGTCGGATGTTCCGGCAGCGGCGCGACCACGGCCCCGACGACCGCGCCGACCCAGGCACCGGCGTCACAGGCTCCCGCCTCCGAGGCGCCCGCGTCGGCCGCCGCCGGCGGGGCGACCGTCGAGGCCACGTCGGTCGGGTCCATCGGGACCGTCCTGGTGGCCGGGTCCAACGGGATGACGGTGTACACCTTCACCAAGGACGTCAAGGACAGCGGCACGAGCGCCTGCACCGGCGCCTGCCTGACGAAGTGGCCGGCGCTGACCGTGCCGACCGGCGCCTCGCCCACCGCGGGCGACGGGGTGACCGGCAAGCTGGCGACGATCACCCGGGCCGACGACGGCACGCTCCAGGTCACCTACAACGGCCTGCCGCTGTACTTCTTCTCGGGCGATTCGGCGGCCGGCGACGCGAACGGCGTCTACACCAACTGGGAGGCCGTCAAGCCCTGATCCCAGGCCGCGAAGCGACCGACCGCACTCCGGCGCGGTCCCCGGCAGACAGCGCCGGGGCCTCGCGCGCACGGTCGCCGAACCGGCGCTCCATCGGCCAAGATGGTCGGGTGGACGACAGGGCCGGCTATGCGCTCATCGACATCGGCGAGTGGCGCCGACTCGAGCGGTTCGGGCCATGGCTGCTCGACCGCCCGGCGCTCGGCCGAGGGCGGCTTCCCGCGGCGTGACCCGGCGGCCTGGGCGGACGCCGACGCCCGGTTCGAGCGAGGGGACGACGGGCCGGGCAGCTGGACGATCGTCCGGCCCGCTGTCGACGGCCGCCTGGCCGGTCGAGATCGGCGGGTCGACCTTCGAGATCCGCCTGGCGCCGTCCGGCGGGGTCGGCTGCTTCCCCGAGCAGGCCCCGAACTGGCGCTGGATCGCCGACCGCCTCGCCGAGCGCCCGGCCGACGGCGGGGTACGACCAGCCGAGGTCCTCCACCTGTTCGCCCACACCGGCGGCTCGACGCTGGCCGCGGCCCGCGCCGGCGCCCGCGTCGTCCACGTCGACGCCGGCCGGCCGGCGATCGCCTGGGCCCGCCGGAACGCCGAGCTCAACGGACTCTCCGGCGCGCCGATCCGCTGGATCGCCGACGACGCCGCTCGCGTTCGTCCGGCGCGAGGCCCGCCGCGACCGGCGCTACGACGGGATCGTCCTCGACCCACCGAGCTTCGGTCACGGGCCCGGCTGGACGGCCGTGGCGGCTCGCCGACGACCTGCCGGAGCTCCTGGAGGCCTGCGCCGCCATCGTGGCCAGCGGTCCGGCGTTCGTCGTCCTGTCGGCCCACACGCCCGGGCTTCGGGCCGGAGCGGCTCGGCGCCGCGCTCGACGACGCGCTCGGCCAGGGCCAGCGGGGACGAGTCGAGGTCGACGAGCTGGCCATCGAGGCGGCGAGCGGTCGTCGGCTCGGGCTCGGGGCGGTCGCCCGGTGGAGCCGATGAGCCGGGACCGATCCGCCGATCGCCAGCGCCGCCAACCCGCGGGTCCGCTCGGCGGCCGCGCTGCGCGACCGCGCGAGCGCGGGATCGCACCGGCCGGATCCTCATCGACGGGGCCCGCGAGCTGCTCCGGGCGCTCGACGCCGGGGTCGTGGTCGAGACGATCTTCGTGTGCCAGCCATGGTGCCGCTCGGAGGCGTGCCTCGAGCTCCTCGGTCGGATCGACCCCGCCGATCCGCGCCTCGTCCCGCTGACCGAGACGGCGTTCGCCAAGGTCGCCTTCGGTGATCGGGCCGAGGGCGTCGTCGCGGTCGCCGACCGGCCGGACCTCGCCCTCGAGGCGGTCCGCCTCCCGGTCGACCCGCTCGATCGTCGTCGTCGAGGCTGTCGAGAAGCCCGGCAACCTCGGGGCGATCCTGCGCAGCGCCGACGGCGCCGGGGCCGACGCGCTGTCGCGGCCGACCCGCGGACCGACCTGTTCAACCCGAACGCGATCCGGGCCAGCCTCGGGACGATCTTCGCGGTCCCGCTCGCGGCGGCGACGAGCGCCGAGACGCTGGCCTGGCTGCCGGGCGCGCGGGATCCGGATCGTCGTCGCCCGGGTCGACGGGGCCGCGCTCTACACCGAGACCGACCTGCGGGGCCCGCTGGCGATCGTCCTCGGCAGCGAGGCGACGGGCCTGAGCGCCGCCTGGGCCGGCCCGGACGTCGTCGCCGTCCGCCTGCCGATGCTCGGCGCGGCCGACAGCCTCAACGTCTCCGCCGCGGCCGCCGTGCTCCTGTACGAGGCCCGCCGCCAGCGCGGGTCGCGCTGACGCCGGCCGGCCGACCGTTCCTGCCGCCAGACCGTCAGGCCTCGAAGGCGATCTCGCCGTCGACCAGCCACCCGGCTCGGGCGGACGATCCCGAGCGGCCCGCCGACCTCGACCGGCTCCGCCAGGGCCGGCGGCCGGGAGGACGACGATGTCCGCGCGCTGGCCGGCCACCAGCCGGCCCCGATCCCGCTCGCCGGCCGACAGCGGCGCGTCGAGGCAGGCGGCGCGGATCGCCCGTGCCAGGTCGAGCGCCTCGGCTGGACCGAACGGCGCGGTGCCCGGGCGGCCACGAGGCGTCCGCCCGGGTGACCGCGATCGCGATCCCCGGCCACGGATCGATCGGCTCGATCGGGGCGTCGGTCCCGAACGGCAGCAGGGCCCCGGACTCGGCCAGCGACCGCCACGGGTAGCCGGACCGCTCGGCCCGCTCGCCCCACAGGTGGCGGGCCTGGGCGGCGTCGCTCCGCAGGTGGACCGGCTGGACGGACGCGGCGATCCCGTGCCGGGCGAAACGCGGCAGGTCGGCCGGATCGACCAGCTGGACGTGCTCCACCCGCGGCACGAGCGGTCCGCCTGCCGGCGTGCGGCGCGAGCGCATCGAGCGCCGCGCGCAGGGCCGCGTCCCCGATGGCGTGGATCTGGGTGACGATGCCGGACCGCGCGGCACGGGCGGCCGTAGCTCGGCGAGGGCCGGGGGCTCGGTGATGAAGATGCCGCGTTCGCGGCCGGCCTGGAGCGGCCGGTCCGGCTCGAACGTGAACGGCTCGAGCAGCGCCGCGGTGCGCGACCCGAGCGAGCCGTCGGCGAACAGCTTCAGCCAGCCGACCCGCGCCCGCCCGTCCGCGGCCGAACCGAGGACGGACCCGCTCCGGAGCCCGCGCTCGGCCGCCGTCTCGAGCGACTCCTGGCGCAGGCAGGCGTGGACCCGGACGGGCAGCCGGCCGGCATCGGACAGCCGGGCATAGGCCGCGAAGGCCCCGCCCAGGCCCGTCGCCGGGACGAGGCCGCCCGGGTCGTGGACGGCGACGACCCCGAGCGCGACCGCCTCACGCGCGAGCGGCGGGATCGCCTCGACGAGCTCGTCGGGCGTTGGCAGCGGGACGCGTCCGGAGACGAGCCGGGCGGCCGCCTCGTGGAGGACGCCCGTCGGCGCGCCGTCGGGCTCGCCGCCGGATCTGGCCGCCGTCCGGATCCGGCGTGCCGGCACCGATCCCCGCCTCGGCGAGGGCGGCCCGGCTGACCCACAGCGAGTGGTGGTCGTGCGCCCAGAGCGCCACCCGTCGGCCCGGCGCCACCCGCTCGAGGTCGGCGGCGGTCGGCCAGCCGCCCCACCGGTCGGACTCCCAGCCGTGGCCGAGGAGCCAGGCCTCGGGCGGGACGAGCGCGGCGTGGGCGGCGGCGATCCGGCGCAGCCCGCCGTCGAGCGTCGGCTCGCCCTCGAGGTCGACCTGGCGGGCGGAGATCGCGGCGTTGGCCAGGTGGAGGTGGGCGTCGGTCAGGCCCGGGATCGCGACCTCGTCCGGGCTCGAGCGCCAGGCGCCGGGTCGTCCGGTCGGCGAGGGCGTCGACGTCCGCCCGCGAGCCGGCGGCGATCACCCGGCCGTCGGCCGACGGCGAGCGCCTCGACCCAGCCGAACCCGGTCGCACCGGCCAGCGTGGCGATCCGGCCCTCGACGATGAGCCCGGCCCGGGCGGTCATCGCGCCGACGCCCCCATCGTCGTCGGCGACCGGGCCGTCGATCGGGCCGGCGGGCGGCCCGGCGACGAACCGCGCCAGCGCATCCCCGGTCAGCCCCGCGCCGAGCCCCACGCCGAGGGCGATCCGCGCCTTCGGCGGGGTGAGCGTGCCGGCCAGCAGCGCACCCGCCCGGGCCCAGGTCGCGCCGCCGCCGGGGAACGCGTAGCCCGTGCCGGCCGCACCCGACGCCGTGCGACTGGCCAGGACGACCGGGATCCCGGCGGCCATCGCCCGTTCGGCGGCCGCGAGCAGCTCCGGGGACGTGTTCCCGGCCCCCGTGGCGGCGACCACGATGCCAGCCGGCCGGAGGGCGACGAGCGCGTCGAGGACCGCCGCGTCCATCGCCACGGTCGCGGTGACGATCGGGATCGGCTCGGCGATCCGGTCGACGGCGAGGGCCGGCCGACGCGGCCCGCGCGACCGCTCGAGGACGACCTGCCCGCCGTCGATCCGTCCCGAGCCGGCCGGCATTCAGGCTGCGGAACGTGTCGAGGGCCGCGGTGTGCGTCTTCGTCGACGTCGTCGGCCGGCTCGATCGTCCCGGCCAGGACGACGACGACCCCGGCGCCCTCGAGCCGGTCGGAGGCGGCGACCGCGACGGCGTCGCGCAGGTTGGCCGGCCCGTCGTAGTCCGGCTCGGTCGCGTTGCGCATCGCCCCGGTCACGACGATCGGCGTCCGGGCGTCGACGACCAGGTCGAGCAGGAAGCTCGTCTCCTCGATCGTGTCCGTCCCCTGGACGAAGACGACACCGTCGACCGCGGGATCCGCCGCCAGCTCGCGGACCGTCCGCGGCCAGCTCGAGCAGCTCGGGGAACGTCCAGTGGCTGGCCGGCTTGCGGCCCCGGTCGATCGGCGACGACCTCGGCGATCCGGTCGAGACCGGGCGTCCGGGCCAGGATCGCCGCGCCGTCGAGGGCCGGGACGGCGCCGCCGGCCACCGGGTCGACGACCATGCTGATCGTCCCCCCGGTGAACACGACCGCGACCCGCCTCAGCGCACCCACTCCCCTCGCCCACCTCCGACGTGGGGCATCTTCGCGTACCCGACATCCCCCCGCCGGGTGGCCAGGCGCCACATCGCGGCCGGGATGGCGGCCAGCCAGATCCCGTTGAAGACGGCCGACCCGGGCGGTCCGCCGCAGCCGCTCCAGCGGCTCGAGCGGTCCGCCGTCCGGGCCGGCGCTCCCAGCGCAGGCCGTCCCAGGCCAGCGCCCCGCCGCCGACGAGGTACGTCCCGAGCAGGACCAGGGCCGGCCCGGGCCGGCCGCGCAGGACGGCTCCGCCGAGCGCCCCGAGGATCGCCGGCGGGATGGCGAGCTGGCCGGTGTAGGCGGCGAAATCGGCCCGGGCGCGCGGGCCGCAGGCGCGGACTGCGGAGGACCGCCGGGCCGTGCTCGAGGAGCCGGCGCAGCCCGCCCTCGGCCCAGCGCAGCCGCTGGCGCCACAGCCCGTCGACGGTCCGGACCGGCTCCTCCCAGACCTCGGCGTCGATCGCCCAGGCGACCGGGATCCCGAACGCCGCGGCGAGCCGGCTCGACAGGTCGAGGTCCTCGGTCAGCGCCTCGGCCCGCCACCCCCCGACCGCGGCGAGCAGGTCGCGACGGACGACGATCCCGTTGCCACGGAACTCGGAGCAGCCGCCGAGCGCCCAGCGGCCGCGCTGGATCTCGCCGTCGAGCGTCTGCTCGTCCGCCTGGGCGCCGGCCAGCCAGCTCGACGTCGGCATCGAGGATCCGGCGCCGGGCGGTGATCGCCCCGGCGCCGGCCCGGACGTAGGCCGCCAGGCGACGCAGGAAGCTCGGTCCGATCCGGGCATCGGCGTCGAGGACGACGATGACCTCGCCCCGGCAGGCGTCGGGCTGGACGGCGGTCAGCGCGGCGCCCTTGCCGTCGGGCAGCTCCGCGCCGGTCGCGTCGGACGACCCGGGTGACCGTCCCCGATCCCGCGCCTCGGCGGCCGCCGTCCGAGACGGCCTCGCCCGATGCCGTCCGTCGAGCGGTCGTCGACGACGACGAGCTCGAACAGGGGCGTCCCGTCCGGCGCCCGGTGATCCTGGGCGGCCACGTCGCGGACGAGGCTGGGCAGGACCGCCGCCTCGTCCCGGGCGCCCACCAGGACGGTGAACGTGGGCGCGGGGAGCGTCCGAGTCGAGCGGCGGAGCTCCGGGCGGGATCGGCGGCCGCCGGCTGGCGACCGCGAGCGGCAGGACGTAGCCGCCCGCGACGAGCGCGCGCGAGCCCGACCAGCCGACGCGCCCCTCCACTGCCGCCGGCGGCCAGTCCGACCGCCGGCGCCGCCGCCGAGGATCGCCGAGGGACGCCGCGCGCCAGGCGGTCGGCGTCCGGTCAGCCACCGCGGTCGGCGGCCAGGCGCCGGACGTCGGGCCGGGTCAGGACCGAGACGACGCCGGCCAGGGTCACGAGCAGCCCGACGCCGACGATCACGACCGTCGTGCCGACCAGGTCGGAGATCGGCCCGACGATGATGATCGGCACGAAGCTGGCGACCGAGACGAGCATGTTCAGGACGCCGAAGACCCGGCCGCGGACCTCCTCCGGCAGCTCCTCCTGGAGCGCGGTCTGGGCCGGGATCGCGACGAGCGCGTAGGCGATCCCGGCCAGGAAGGCGATCCCGACGACGACCGCCAGGAGCGACACGAGGCCGGACAGGTCGAGCGGGCGTCGCCGCCTCGGCCCGCTGCAGGAAGCGGGTGATCGGCCCGGCCGCCGACAGGGCGGTCAGGAGCACGCCGAGGGCGACCAGGCCGCCCTCCATCAGACGCCGGCGCGGGAAGTACTGGCCGTAGCTGTTGAGGAGCAGGATCCCGGTCACGATGCCCATCCCGAGCGGCAGGACGACGACCACGAAGTCCTTCGGGGCGAGGCCGAGCGTCTCGGTGGCGAAGTCCGGACCGAGGACGCCGAGGACGCCGATGAGCGAGGCGGTGATCCCGAGGTAGACGAGCGACCAGGTGATGTTCCGGTGGGCGCGGATGTAGCCGAGCCCTTCGCGCAGCTCGCCGAACACGGTGGCCGACCGCCTGCTCGGTGTCGTGGACCGCCGCCCCGGCCGTCAGCCCCTCGGTCGTCGGCGGGACCGACGGCAGGGTGATCGTGAAGACCATCGCGACGAGGTAGAGCACGGCCACGGTCAGGATCAGCGCCTCCGGTCCGGCCAGGTTCACGACGAGCGGCCCGAGCAGCGCGAACCCGAGCGCGAAGGCGGCGTTCAGGGTGAACGTGAACAGGCCGTTCGCGGCGAGCAGCTGGCGGCGCGGGACGAGGACCGGGATCATCGCCGCCTCGGCCGGCGCGAAGAACGTGGTGACCGTCGAGATCGCGATGTTCAGGACGAAGATCGCCGCCACGTTGTCGCCGGCCACGAAGACGAGGCGCGAAGAAGATCGCCCGGAGGAGGTTGGTGACGATGAGGATGAGCCGCCGGTCGAGCCGGTCGACGTAGACGCCGGCGACCGCCGAGAAGAAGACCGCCGGGGCGAGGAACGTCAGGAGCAGGAGGCTGACCGCCGAGTTCGATTCGGTCGCCGAGAAGACGAGCACGGTCAGGCCGTAGACGACCATGTTGCCGCCGATCTGGGTCGCCGCCTGCGACGAGCCAGAGGAGCAGGAAGTTCCGGTTCCGCAGGACCGCCAGCGCGCCGGCCGCCTCGATCAGCGCCGCGTCGTCGTCGGGCCCGACGATCCGCCCGGTCGTCCAGCGGCGGGGTGCGTCGTCGCCGCGTCGGCGTCGAGCTCGAGCCGGGCCCCGGAGCCGCGCTCGGTCACCGCTCGGCGTCCCGTGGCGTGGGCGTGACCGCGGCGCTGAGCGCCTCGTCGCCGCGAGCGTCGAAGCCGACCAGTCGTCGCTCGACCTGGGTCCGG
The DNA here is from genome assembly GCA_963837825.1 of uncultured Chloroflexia bacterium. Classification (GTDB taxonomy): domain Bacteria; phylum Chloroflexota; class Limnocylindria; order Limnocylindrales; family CSP1-4; genus Chersky-267. The sequence continues at coordinate 103,349 of CAWIOR010000007.1, read as the reverse complement.
GCGACGAGCACGTGACGGCCGCACGTCGTGCAGCGCAGTCCGAGGTCGGCCCCGAGCCGGTCGACCAGCCAGGTCGACCCGCCGCACGGATGCGCCCGCTTCAGCCGGACGACGTCCCCGAGGCGGAAGGCGACCGGCGGACGCTCAGTCACGACGGGTCGGTCGGAGCGATGGTCGCGCGGACGGCCGGATGGACGGTGATCATCGGCCGGGAGGGTATCAGAGCTGCGGCGTGCCGTGGGCCGGGGTGAGGTCCCGGGTCGTGGCCGGGATGAGCAGGAGATCGACCGGCACGACCGTGATCTGGGCCTCCGGGTAGGTCGCGGCGAGCTGGGCGACGATCCCGCCGGCGCGGGTCAGCGAGCCGGTCAGCGTGGCCGGATTGCCGAGGGCGCTGATCTCGAACGGATCGCCCAGCGCCGTGTTGTCGACCGACAGCGCGCCCGGCGGCCCGGCCACGACCGTCCCGGCCACGACCCGGACGTCCTCCACGGCGAGCGCCTCCGCGCCGGCGTTGTGGAGCTCGTTGAGGAGGTCCTGGACGCCTGCCCCGGCGATCTGGCCGGCGACGCTGACCCGGATCCCCGAGCCGGTGACCGCGTCGAGGCCGGCCCACGGCCCGGACGCGGGCGAGATCGAGCCGGAGCTGGTCGACCGAGGATTCGCCGCGGGCCTGGGCGCCCTGGAGCGTCGCCAGCTCGCGCTCGGTCGTCGCGATCTCCGCCCGGAGCTGCTCGTTCCGGGTGTTGAGGTTGGCGACCAGCTGGGTCAGCTCCTGGGCGGACAGCGCCTCGAGCCCGGTCCCGCTCGACTGCGACCGGAGCTGGACCACGACGAGCAGGCCGAGGATCATCGCGACGACCGCGATCGACAGCTGGTTCCGTGGCTTGCCCATCGTCCGGCCTACGGTCCCGGGCTCGCGCTCGGCGCGGCCGGCCGGGCGTAGCGCAGGTTGATCGTCCCGGCGTAGGCCGGGATCGTGACGTCCTTCAGCTCGGCGAACCCGACCTGGAGGCCGAACGCCTCGACCCGCATCCGGACGAAGTCCTGGAAGCCGGCCGAGCCGTTGACCTGGTCGAACAGGTCCGTCGGGCCGATCGCCGAGATCTGGTAGGGCGGCGAGAGGTAGGCGGCGTTGAGGAGGACCGAGCCGCCGATGTCGATGATCGCGGTCGAGGCGGTCACCCGCTCGCCGTTCACCGCGATCGCCTCGGCCCCGGCCAGCCAGAGCTCCTCGACGACCGTCCGGATGTCACGGGCGGAGACCAGGTAGTCGGTCGGGTTGTCGCCCGGCGGGACGGTGTTCTGGGAGTCGCCGAGCTGGAGGACCAGGCCCGGGCCCTTGAGGGCGGTGAGCCCGGCGGCGATGCGCGCCTGGCGCAGCCGCTCGTCGAGGTCGCTGGACCAGGGCCGCGCTCCCCTGCCCCTGCGACTCGACGGTCTGGATCTGGGCCCGGAGCTGGAGCAGCTGCTGCTTGAGGGCATCCTGCTGCGACTGCAGACCGCGCGCCGTCTCGACCAGCGGGATCCGCTCGTTGCTGGCATAGCGGACCCGGGGCGCCTCGGTCCGGAGCTGGGCCGCGATGAGGAAGCCGAGCGCGAGCAGCGCGACGCCCAGGGTGATCTGCCAGCTCGGCGACCGGACGGAGCCGGCGGGTCGTGCTCACGAGGCGACCCCGGGCGGCCGTTGACGCGCGCGGAGGACGAGCAGGCCGCCGAGGACGAGGAGGACCACGCCGAGCGCCGCGAGGACCGGGACGAGCAGGCCACCGTCGCCGCCCGCCGGGCGGGCCGACCCGGGCTGAGACGGACTCACCGGAGGCCACGGGCGCCCCGGACGCGCCCGGCGCGCCCGGTTCCGCGGCCCACCCGGCGGGAGCGGCCCGGCCGGGCCCGGCCGCGGCCCGACCGCGCTCGGGGCCGTGGCGCCGAGATCGGCCAGCCAGGCGGCCTGGAACGATGCCACGTCCTGGCCGACGCCGGTCGTGAACGCCTCGTCGTCGGTCACCCCGTCCGCGTACGACCGGACGAGCTTGACCAGGGCGTCCTTGCCGAACTTCCGGACGAGGTAGTCGACCGCCGAGACGCTCTCGCCGTAGGCCAGGAAGAACTGGTCGCGGGTCGTCGGGAACTGGCCGGCCAGCCCGTCCAGCGGGATGATCTCGTCGGACTTGACCGCGCTCGTCACCGCGCCGCGCCAGGCGTCGGTGTAGCCCTCCGACAGGTAGACCGCCAGGCCCTCGTTGAGCCAGCGTGGCGGGAAGTGGTACGGGTTCTCGACCGCCGTGTCGAACACCAGGTGGGTCAGCTCGTGGGGCACGACCGTGCTGACCCAGGTCGCGTCGATCTCGTCCGGGGTGATCAGGGCGAACATCGTCCGGATGTCCGCGTGGGCCTCACCGCCGACGTTCTCCCGGGTGCCCGGCCCGAGGGCGTCGTAGAAGGCGGACTGGTCGGCGTAGATGTAGAAGTCGACGGGCTTGGTCTCGGTCACGCCCAACAGCGTCGCAGCGTCGTCGATCCCCTTCTCGCCGATCGCCAGGGCACGCTGCCCGAACGCGGCGGAGCCCTCGTACCAGTGGACCCGGACGATCCGCCCGGTCGCGGTCCGCCAGTCGAACCGGGTGTCGGCGTAGAGGATCGACGTCTCCGGGCCGACGGTCACCCCGCCGTCGGTCGCGGTGACCCGCCAGCGGGCGGTGAACCGGGTGTTCGGGACGAGGTGCCCGTCGGTCTCGGCCAGGGTGTGGCTGAGCGTCGTCGTCGCGCAGCAGGTCGGCGCCTTCACCTGGATCGCCAGCGGGCCGATCGCGCCCGGGGTCGTGACCAGGATCTCGAGCCGGCGGATGCCGGCGGACGGCGTGAACGGCTGGTCGAAGGTCACGCCCTCGCCGAACGTGGCGCTCGCGGACGGCGTTCCGAACGGGTCGGCGGCGGCGACTCCGGCCGGCGCCACCATGCCGCCCAGCGCCAGCGACCCCGCGGCCAGCAGGAGCGCGGCGACCCGACGCGGCCGGCGCACCCACGTCAGACGCGACCACGCCCCGCCTGACCACGGCCGGAGCGCTCGCCGATCGGCGGTCACGGGTTCCCCCAGGCCAGGCCGGCCAGTCGGAGGATCCCCAGCCCGCTCTCCGTCGCGCCGAGCAGACCGGGCCGAGCCAGCGCGTAGCCCGCCTCGTACGAGACGGGCACGACCGGGGCGTCGCGCTGGACGACCGCTTCGGCCGTGTCGTAGGCGGCCCGGACCGCGGCCGGGTCGGTCGCCGCGCCGGCCGCCGCGATCGCGTCGTCGAACTCGGCGGAGCTCCAGTGGCCGTAGTCGTTGGTGTTGCCGGTCCCGAGGAGGAGCCCGAGGAAGTCGTTCGGGCCGGGGTAGTCGGCCACCCAGCCGAGCGCCCAGAAGGCGGGCGGATCGGACGCCAGCCGGCTGAAGTAGGGGTCGCCCTCCATCGCCTCGTAGCGGACGGTGATCCCCAGCTCCCGCTTGAGCTCGGCCAGGATCGCCTCGTCGTAGCCGCCGCCGCTCGTGACCAGGGTCACCTCCGGGAACCCGGCGCCGCCCGGGTAGCCGGCCGCGGCCAGCGCCGCCCGCGCCGCCGCCGGATCGTGCTTCGGGCTGAAGTCCTGCTCGCTCCGACCGGGGATGCCCGGCGGGACCATGCTCGTGGCCGGGATCGCCGAGCCGCCCGAGCCGAGGGTCGACGACCCGCTTCCAGTCGACCGCCCAGGCGAACGCCTGGCGGACGCGGACGTCGTCGAACGGCGGCCGGCTGGTGTCGAACCCGTAGTACGCCACCGACGCCGACGGCACGCGTCCGGAGCGACGGCCCGAGGGTGCGGTCGTAGCGGATCCAGGCCGCGTCGAAATCGCCGATCGGGGTGTAGTCCAGGTCGCCGTCCTCGAACATCTGGACCGGGCTCTGACCGCCCAGGCTGGTCAGCAGGTGGACCGTCCTGATCGCCGGCGCGCCGGCCCAGTAGTGGTCGTTGGCCGTGAGCGTGAGCTCGGTGCCGGAGGTCGCGCTCAGGAGGTAGGCGCCGCTGCCGACGAACGTCGTCCCCGGGACCAGCGCGTACGGTCCGGAGGCGACCGCGGGCGGGACGATCGCGAACGTCGGGCCCGAGACGATGGCCGGGAAGTCGGCCGCCGGCCGGGTGAGGCGGACCTCGACATCGCTCCCGCTCGCCGTGAGCCCGACCGTCGCCGGGTCGGTGGACCGGCCGCGCAGGTAGGCCGTCGCGCCGTCGACGTCGGCCATCAGCGACGCGAGCGGGGACGGCCGCTTCGGATCGATGATCCGGAGCCAGCTCCGGACGACGTCGCCGGCACGGAGCGGCGAGCCGTCGGAGAAGGCCAGGCCGGATCGGAGATGGAAGACGATCCTTCGCCCGCCGTCGAGGACGTCCCACGACTCCGCCAGCGCCGGCCGGACGGTCAGGCTCGGATCGATCGCCGTCAGGCTCTCGAACAGCTGGGCGCCGACCCGGGCGCTGGCGATGTCGCCCTGGAGCGCAGGGTCGAGACTCGGCCGGCTTGCCGGTGTAGATCGTGACCTCGTCGCCGGCCGCCCGGACGGTCGCCGGACCGACGCCCGCCGTGGACGCCGCGGACAGGCCGACGGCGGCCAGGACGATCGCCGCGGCGATGGTCGGGAGGCGTCCGACGGAGGAGCGGCGATGAGTTCGGCCCCCCGAGCGGCGCATGGCCGGAGTGTAGCCGGTCAGTCCTTCGTGGGTCCTCGAGCGCCCCGGTCGTCCCCGACCGCCGACGAGCAGGTCGCGCCGGCGGCCGAACCGCTCGAGGAGCCGGTAGAAGCCACGCTTGTCGAGCCGGGCGCGGTCGGCAGGCGGGATCGACGCCTCCTCGGGCCGCTCGTGCCGGACGACCGGGAGGCCGGCGAGCCGGACCGCCCGTCGTGGCCGGCTCCCCTCCCCCTCGTCGCGCAGGGCGAGGCTCCACCAGGTCGCGAGGTGGCGCCTCCGTTCGGAACCCCTCGTCGAGCGGACCACGCGCGGACGTGTCGTCCCGACGGAAGGCCATCGCCGCGCCGTCGATCGCGTCGACGTCACCGGGCGAAGCGTCCTCCCAGTGCCGGAGGTCGGTCGACACCTTCCCCCATGCGCCGGCGACGGCGACCGACGGGTCGTCGAGCGCCCGGACGAGCGGCGATGACGAGGTCCCCGGTCGGCTCGACGCTCGGGTCGAGCGAGGATCGACGACCCGCCCGAGCGCGCGGCGCAGGCCCGGCGTTCGCGGCGCCGGCCGGCCCGAGCCGATCGACCGTCCAGACCACCTCGGGCGTCAGGCCGCCGATCGGCTCTCGCCGGCCGGCCCGTCGGCAGCCGTCGAGCGACGCCGCCACGTCCGGCGACGGCGCGTCGGCGACGATCACGACCTGGGTCCCGGCCGGGGCGTGCCGCGCGGAGGCCGTCCAGCGGCCGACGCAGGTCCGTGGCCGAGTCGGTCGCGCGGACGATGACGGTCACCTCGGCGGTCGGCGGCTCAGCCAGCCGCGACGGCACGGAATCGCTCCGCCCGTAGCGGATCCGATCCGCCTCGACGACGTCCGCCGCAGCCGCCGGGATCAGGCGAACGCGGGTCCCGCGGTCGATGACCTTCCAGCCGGCCGCCTCGATCTCGGCCTTCAGGCGGTCGGCCTCGGGCCAGTCCCGTGCCTCCCGCGCGACGGCCCGGGCCGCGGCGAGTTCGCGGATGGCGTCGGGCGCACGATCGTTCACGACCACAGGCTATCAACCCCTCGACCGCCGTGGATGGTGGGCCCTGCAGCGAGCTCGGGGACCGACGACGACACGGCGTCATGCCCTGCAGGCGATGCGACGAAGACCGCGTTCCAACCGGGTTTGACAACTTCACGGCCTCGCCGCACCCATACAAGATGTGCATCGGACGAAGCCGATGCCGTCATGCGGAGAGGCATGGATACCGATCTCGTGGTCCGCGCCCAGCACGGTGACAAGGGGGCATTCGCCCTCCTCGCCGCCGAGATCGCCGATCGGTTCCTTGCCGTCGCGCGCAGGATCCTGCGCGACATGGATCTCGCCGAGGACGCGACGCAGCAGGCGCTGCTCGCCATCTGGCAGGACCTCCCGCAGCTCCGCGACCCGGCCCGCTTCGACGCCTGGTCGTACCGGCTCCTCGTGCGCGCCTGCTACGCCGAGGGCCGGAGGGAACGTCGCTGGGCGCCCAACCTCCGGCTGCTGCCGGCGGACGAGCCGGTTGCGGACGACGGCCTGAGCTCGGTCGTCGACCGCGACCAGCTCGAGCGCGGCTTCCGCCGCCTGTCCCTCGATCACCGCACGGTGGTGGTCCTTCACCACTACCTCGACCTGCCGCTCGAACGGGTCGCCGAGATCCTCGGCATCCCGACCGGGACGGCCCACTCTCGACTTCATCACGCGATGCGCGCGCTGCGGGCGGCGCTCGACGCCGACTCGCGACCGGCGGCCCGGGAGGTGATCTGATGGACACCGAACGGGACGTCACGCGCATCGTTCGGTCGTGGCTCGACACGGACGAGCACGAGTCCGCGGACCGCGTCCTCGACAACGTGCTCGCCCTGCTGGACACGACCCCACAGCGCCGGTCCTGGTGGCCGGCGCGGAGGATCGCCGACATGAACACCTACGCCAAGCTCGCGATCGCGGCCGTCGCCGTGGTGGTCGTCGCGGTCGTCGGCATCAACCTGCTGCCCGCCGGCAATGGTGGGGCCGGAGGGAGCGGCTCGCCGTCGCCCTCGCCCTCGCCCTCGCCCACGCCGACGCCGACGGCCAGCCCGTCGCCGTCGCCGGCCGTCGTCTTCCCCCCGTCGGGCGAGCTCGCGATCGGGCAGGCACCCCATGACGCTCGAGGGCGTCCCGTTCACGTTCACCGTGCCGACGCCAGGCTGGGTCAGCAACGGCACGTTCGGCATCGACAAGTCCGACGGGAGTGGCGCCCGATGGTGCCGGCTTCATCTTCTGGACGCGACACCCCCGTCGGCGTCTTCGCCGATCCATGCGCCGAAGCGAAGGGCCCGCCGATCGGCCCATCGGCCGCCGAGCTCGCGGCCGCCGTGGCCGCGGTGCCCGGGACCGACCTCGTCAGCGGACCCTCGGACGTGACCGTCGGCGGGCACCCCGCCAAGCACGTGGTGCTCACAGTCCGCGAGGACGTCGGCTGCGCCGCGAAAGCTTCAACCTCTGGTACGCCGCCAGGGAAGACCTTGCCCGCTACGCCACCGCAGCTGGGATCGACGATCGATGTCTGGATCGTCGATGTCGACGGGAAGCTCGTCTGGATCGATGGCGAGACCTACAAGGGCGCCGGCCCCGGGCCTGCGACAGCAGATCCAGCAGATCATCGACTCGATCAGCTTCGACTAGCTCGATCCGCACACGTGGCGGCGGCCTTCGGGCCGCCGCCCAGCCGAGGTGGCATGGACACCGATCCCGTCTTCCGAGCCCAGCTCCGTGACCGGGGGGCCTACCTCGTCTTGCTGGCCGCGGCGTCGCTCGTCGTTGCGTTCGTCGGCATCAACCTGCTGTCCGGGGACGGTGGGAAGGAGGACCGTCGATCGGCTGTGGCGGTCTCGCCCTCGCCGTCGCCCTCGCCGTCGCCCTCGCCGTCGCCCTCGCCCTCGCCTTCGCCAGCCGACACGATGGGTCCGAAGCAGGAGTATTCCGAGATCGATCCGGGCAGCTATGAGATCCCGCGGCCGCGCATGCGGATCCATCTCACGATGCCTGCGGGGTGGCTGTCGACAGACGCCGGAACGACCATCACCAGGCGTCCTCTGGACGGCCCCGGCCCGAACCTGACGCTTGATGTTCATGACGTGACACACGTCGCGACCGATGTCTGTCCCCAGGAGCCGTCATTCGTCAAGGTGGGACCGACGGCCGAGGCTGTGACGACCGCCCTTGTGAACCAGGTCGGAACGCAGACCCGGGGGCCCACCGAGGTCATGCTGGGAGGCTTTGCGGCGAAGAAGATCGTGTTGGCCTTACCCACCGACTTCCCGGTCTCATGCGGAGGGCCGGAGGGACGCCGGATCTGGGCGGACGCCACCACCACGGAGACGTACTTCTTCGGGCTGCTGGACGGCGGGACGGCCACGATGTACGTGGTCGACGTGCACGGGGATCGCCTGGTGATCACGAGCCAGGACCGGGGCTCCGCGGCGGAGGACATCGCCCAGCTCGACGCCATCATCGCCTCCATCGACATCGAGCCCCTGCCCTCATTCACCGAGTCGCTTCCCGTCGGCAGGCACTCGCTGACCGTGGATGGCGTTCCGTTCTCGTTCAGCGTGCCCGCGCCGGCACAGAATGCGCGCTGGGCCAGATACGGCACCCTCTACATCAGCAGGATTCTGAAGGGCCGCCGACGACAGAGGCCGTCATCTATTGGACAAGGTTCCCCGACGGCGTGTACGCCCATCCGTGCGCCAACCTGATGAGCCCGCTCGTTGGGCCATCCGCCGCCGACCTGGCGGCCGCGGTGTCGACGGCGCGCGGGGACCGAGCTCGTCACGGGGCCTTCGGACGCAACCGTTGGCGGGCGCGACGCGAAGTACGTGGTGCTCACCGTCCGCGAAGACAACGGCTGTAACCCGGGATTCTTCCGCACCTCGCCGGGCGACATGGGAAGCGCCCCCTGGGCGATCACCGACGTGGGCGCGACGATCAGGGTGTGGATCGTCGATCTGGACGGGACGCGCCTCTTCATCGCAGGTGAGACAACCACGGGCGCCGCCCCTGAACTCGACGAAGAGATCCGGCAGATCGTCGGATCGATCCGCTTCGGCTGATCTGTCTGCTTGCCGACGTCGACCTGCGGCACGACGGCGTGACCGTGCGGCTGATCACGGTCACCGACGACTGGTACGGGATGAGCACGCGTGACGTCGAGGGCGATCGCCCACCGGACGCGCCCGCTACTCCTGCCCGGTGTCCGGGGGCCGGAGCGCCATCGTTGGACGAGAACGCGCGACGCGGTCGCTGTGCCACGCACGCGACCAGTGTGCCGGCGATGGTCCCGGTGCGTTGTTCTGGTGCCCCTGGAGGGAATCGAACCCCCGACGCAGGCCTTAGGACGGCCTCGCTCTATCCGCTGAGCTACAGGGGCGCCGATGGCCATGGTACCGCGCCCCGAAGAGGCTATCGACCGACCGCCTCCGGGCGTGGTGTCATCATGGACCGACAACCGAGGAGGACCCGCGATGACGCCGACCACGCGCCGCTCACATCGATCGCTGGCCGGGCTCACGGCCGTCGTCCTCGCCCTGGCGGCGCTGCTCGGCGACGCGGGCGGCAGCGCGGCGGCCGTCCCGCCCGACTACTCGAACGTGGGCATCGGGCTGACGTCGTTCATGAGCGGGCTGAGCGGCCCCGTCCAGCTGACGAACGCCGGCGACGGCTCGAAGCGGCTGTTCGTGGTCGAGCAGCGCGGCGTGATCAAGGTCTGGCGGAGCGGCCACGGCCTGTCGACGTTCCTCGACATCCGCTCGAAGGTCGCGTTCGGCGGCGAGCGCGGACTGCTGGCCCTCGCCTTCCACCCGAACTACGAACGGAACCGCAAGTTCTACGTCCTGTTCACCGAGAAGGGCACCGGTGACGTCATCGTGGCCGAGTTCAAGGCGAGCGCCTCGAACCGCAACCGCGCCGTGCCCTCGTCCTTCCGGCGGCTCCTCCGGATCGGCCATCGGGCCCACTCCAACCACAACGGCGGGATGCTCGCGTTCGGCACCAGGAACGGCTTCCTGTACATCTCCGTCGGCGACGGCGGCGGGGCCGGCGACACCGCCAACAACGCCCAGTCGCGGAAGACCCGGCTGGGCAAGATCCTGCGGATCGACGTCAACGGGACCTCGCCCGGGCTGGCCTATCGGATCCCGCGCAACAACCCGTACGTCCACGAGCCGCATCTACAAGCGCGAGATCTGGTCGCGCGGCCTGCGCAACCCGTGGCGCTTCTCGTTCGACCGCGCCGACCGGCGACCTGTGGATCGGCGACGTCGGCCAGGGCGCCTGGGAGGAGGTCGACCGACGCCGCGCTCAGCGGCACCGGCGGCCGGGACGCCAACTACGGCTGGCACGTCATGGAAGGCAACGCCTGCTACCAGCCGTCGACCGGCTGCAACACCGCCGGGCTGACGACGCCGGTCGCCGTCTACGACCACAGCCAGGGCTGCGCGATCATCGGCGGCTACGTCTACCGCGGGTCCCAGGCGATCCTCCGGGGCGCCTACCTGTTCTCCGACGTCTGCTCCGGGAAGATCTGGTCGATCGTCGCGGACGGGCCGTCGGCGCAGACCCCGACGCTGATGGCCGACACCGGGCTCGGGATCACCTCGTTCGGCGAGGGCGAGAGCGGGACCGTCTACGTCACCGCCCAGAACGGGCGCGTCTACCGGCTGACCGCCTTCAGCCGCTGACACCCGTCCCGACGCGGCCGGGAGGACCCGACCGAGCCCTCGACTACAATCCGGCGCGTATGGATCACGCCGCCCCGACCGGGGCCGAGGGCGACCCCCCGACCGAGCTCGTCCTCTACACGCGCCCCGGCTGCAGCCTGTGCGACGAGACCCGCGATCACGCTGGACGCCCTCCTCGCCCGCCGGAGCGCCGAGGGCCGCCCGGCGCCTGCCCTCGTCGAGCGCGACATCGAGACCGACCCGGCCTGGGAGCGGGCGTTCTTCGCCGAGATCCCGGTCGTCGAGCTGGGCGATCGGCGGCTGACCCTGGCGACGAGCCCGGCGCGGATCGAGCGCCTCCTGGCCGAGGTCCTCGACGGATGAGCCTCGGCTCCGACCTGACCTTCCTCGTCGCGATCGCGGCCGGCCTCGTCAGCTTCCTGTCGCCGTGCGTCCTGCCGCTCGTCCCGGCCTATCTCGGCCAGCTGACCGCCGTGGCCGTCGCCGCGGCGCCCGAGGCCGGCCGGCCGTCGCGCTGGGTCGCCCTGCGCCACGCCGCGGCCTACGTCGCTCGGCTTCGGCACCGTGTTCACCCTCCTCGGGATCACCGCGACGTACGCCGGCGGGGCGCTCGGCCAGTGGCTGCCGCTCCTGCGCCAGGTCGGCGGGATCGTCCTCATCGTGATGGGCCTGAACCTGGCCGGGGTCCTGACGATCGGCCGGCTCCAGCGGACGTGGCGGCCGCTCGACCTCGGCGCCAGCACCGCCGTCGCCGGGGCGACCGGCGGGATCGTCCTCCAGGATCCGACCCGCGCCGGGCCCGAGCCTGGCCGACCGGATCGGCGGACGGCTGGTCGGCAGCGGCCGCGGGCTGCTCGCCTCGTTCGGGCTCGGGACGATCTTCGCGATCGGCTGGACGCCGTGCATCGGGACGATCCTGGGCGGGATCCTGACGATGGCCGCCACCTCCGGCTCGACCGCCCAGGGCGGCGATCCTGCTCGTCGGCTACACGCTCGGGCTCGGGCGTCCCGTTCCTGGCCATCGGGGCGGTCTACGACCGTGCCCCGGCGATCCTCCGCCCGCTCCAGCGCCACGCCCGGGCGATGTCGCGTGATCGGCGGCTTGCTGGTCGCGGCGATCGGGGTGGCGATGCTGTTCGACCTGCTGTCGCTCCTGCCGCGCTACTTCCAGTTCCTGACCGGCGGTCTGATGGCGGCCGAGCGCCCGGACTTCCGAGCACCGGCCGGAGCGCCACGGCCTGGTCGGCCCGTTCAGCGGCCGCCAGCTGGCGGCGGTCCTGGCGATCGTCGTCGTCGCCGTCGTCGTCCTCGTCGCCATCACCCGTCCGCTCGGCACGACCGGCGCGACCGGGCCGGGCGACCCGCGCCCGACCGCCTACCTGCTCGGCCTCGCCGACGACCGGGCTCGAGCCCGGCAGCCTGGCCCCCGAGCTGGCCGGCACGCGCCCCGACGGCACGACCTGGCACGCTGACCGACGTCAACGGCCAGCCCGGTCCGCCTGGCCGACCTGCGCGGCAAGGCGGTCTGGCTCAACTTCTGGGCGAGCTGGTGTCCGCCCTGCCAGGCCGAGACGCCGGTCCTGCGCGACACCTACGACGCCTACCACGACCGCGGTCTCGAGCTCATCGGGATCAGCGTCCAGGAGACGAACCCGGCCGATGTCGGGGCCTACGCCGCGAAGTACGGCCTGCGCTACACGATCGCCGCCGACCTGTCGGCCGACGTCTTCCACCTGTACCGGGTCTACGGCCTGCCGACCCAGGTGCTTCATCGGGCCCGACGGCCGGATCCGCAAGGTCATCGCCGGGCCCGCTGACGGCCGCCGCAGGCCGCCGCCGAGGTCGAGGCGATCCTGCCCACGCCGCCCGACCGTCGAACGCCGTAGCGGGTCGAAGCCCGCTCAGGCCGGCTCGAACCGGAAGCGGTCGCGGTCGGGGACCAGCCGGCCCGACCGGGCGGAGCCGCTCGTGCGACAGGACGACGATCCAGTCCTCGTCGGCGGCCCGGCGGAACAGCTCGCCCTTGACCGCGACCGAGTCGAGCGGGAAGTCGTCGAACGCGGTCACCCAGCGCGGGTTCGCGCTCCACGGCCGCATGCACAGGTCGCCGAAGAACGCCAGCGTCCGGCCGCCCGGCCCGCCGCCCCGGACGACGATCGCCTGGTGGCCGGCCGAATGGCCGCCGGTCGGCACGACGCTCACCCCGGGCAGGATCTCGCGCTCGCCGTCGACCCAGCCCTCGGCGCCCCAGTCGCGGACGAGCCGGAGCTCGGGCTGGTCGTAGCTCGCGACGAGCCGCGGGTTGTCGCCGAGGGCGATCTCCCACTCGGCGCGCTGGGCGACGATCCGTCGCCCGCGGGAACGCCCGTCGGCCGTCGGCGAGCGAGCAGCCCGCCGGCGTGGTCGAAATGGAGGTGGCTCATCGCGACGACGTCGACCGTGGCCGGGTCGAAGCCCGCCCGGCGGAGCGCCGGCACGATCGGCGTCGCCCTCGCAGCGCGCGCATCGTCCGGGTCTTCTCGTCGATCCGCTCGCCGATCCCGGTCTCGACCAGGACCCGGCCGGCCGGCGTCTCGACGAGCAGGCAGTTGAGCGCCTGGAGGAGCCGGTGGTCGTCGGTCGATCTCGTCGCTCGACCTGGCGCTCCCAGAGGAGCCGCGGGACCGGCCCGAAGAGCGCCCCGGCGTCGGTCCGGAAGGTGCCCGCCTGGACGAGCGCGACCGTCGTCCCGCCGCCGAGGTCGGCCGACCAGTCGACGGCGTCGTTGATGCCAGCCGTCGGCTCAGCGCCTGCTCGTCGGCCGGCGGCTTCCGGCCGCGGCTCGAAGTCGCGATGGAAGGCCGACGCGGTCGGCTCCGACTGGCCCTGGTACTTCGAGCCGAGCTCGGGCGAGCCGTACGGCCGCTCGACCGGGCTCGACATCCGGAAGAAGCTGATCTGGCCGATCCGCATCCCGAAGTAGAGCGCGATCGGCAGGTTCGCGACGTTGGTCAGCTCGAGGGTCAGGTTGCCCTTCCAGCCCGGGTCGACGTAGCCGGCGGTCGAGTGGATGAGCAGGCCCGAGCCGGCCAAGCGAGCTCTTGCCCTCGAGTCGGGCGACGAGGTCGTCCGGCAGCTCGACCCACTCGAGGGTCTGGCCGAGGACGAACTCGCCCGGATGGAGGATGAACGGCTCGTCGTCCTCGATCCGGAGCAGCTCGGTCAGGTCCGGCTGCGGCGCGCGCACGTCGATGTACGCGTAGCGGTTGTTGCGGAAGACCCGGAAGCTCCGGTCGAGGTGGAGGTCGACCGACGACGGCTGGAGGTCGCCCGGGTCGTACGGGTCGATCCGGACGTCGCCGGCCTCGAGCGCGGCCCGGATGTCGCGGTCGGACAGGACGCTCATCGGTCGCTCGCCTCGTCGGCGTCGCCTCGTACAGGGTGTCGACCTCGCGCTTGAGGTCCTCGAGGTCCTCGAAGCTCTGGTAGACGCTGGCGAACCGGATGTAGGCGATCTGGTCGATCGCCGCGCAGCTTGTCCATCGCCAGCGCGCCGATCCGCGACGACGGGACCTCGCTCGCGCCGGCCGACCGGAGCTCGGCCTCGATCGCGTCGGCGGCCGCCTCGGCCGCGCCGTCGGGGACCGGCCGTCGGGTCAGCGCCTTGCGCAGGCCCGAGGCGAGCTTGTCGCGGTCGAACTCCTGGCGGGTGCCGTCGCGCTTGACGACGACGAGACGGGCCGCCTCGACCCGCTCGTAGGTCGTGAACCGGGTGGCGCAGGCGGCGCACTCGCGACGGCGGCGGATGGTCGCCGAGTCGTCGAGGTCGCGCGAGTCGACGACCCGGGTCTCGCGTTCACCGCACTGGGGACAGCGCATCCGCACTCCCTGGTCGGTCCTGTCCGCCGGCCACCGGTCGGGCCGCCGACACCACTACCGCTGGTGGTGTGACCCGATAGTACCACTAGATACGGTGTCTGACGACCCCTACCGCGGCGGGCGCGACGGTCGCCGGGAGAGCCACCGCCGCTGCTCGGCCGGCCGGCCCGAGGCCAGGTCGTCGGCGTGGCGGGCGATCGCCTCGCGGGCATGGAGCGTGTTGAGGTAGCCGCGCTTGATGGCGGTCTGGGCCTCGAGCTCGCGCTGGCGGCCCGACGCCTCGGCCATGCAGCGTGCAGCCGTGGCTGACCATCTCCAGCGCCCGCGCCGGCGCGCTCGAGCTCGGCCAGCAGGTTCGCCCGGACCTCGTCGGCCGGGATCGGGCCGTGGAGCGCGGCGGCCTCCTCGGCGTAGCGGCGCCGACCGCCTCGCGGGCCGCGGCCAGGTTCGGCTCGATCGTCGGCCGCATCGACCTGGTGGCGGCGGACCGCGTCGATCCGCTCGATGACCCCGCCGAGCGACTCGTCGATCCGGGTCGCCAGGTCCTCCACCGCCCGCCGGAAGCGCTCCTCGTCGCGGGTCCGGGCCAGGGCCCGCGAGGCCCGCCGGAAGAGGACGATGAAGACCGCGGCGAGGACGACGAACGCGACGAGCGGGATCACCAACGCCAGGATGGAGCTCACCCTCGTCAGGCCTCCCGTCAGGCCGTGCGCGCGCGGAGGGCGGCGACGAGCGCCGGGACGACCTCGAACAGGTCGCCGACGACGACGAGGTCGGCGAACTCGGCGATCGGGGCGTCCGGGTCGCGGTTGACGGCGACGATCGTCTCGGCCGTCTGCATCCCGACCTTGTGCTGGATCGCCCCGGAGATCCCGAGCGCCAGGTAGAGCGGCGGCTTGACGATCTTGCCGGTCTGGCCGATCTGCTGGGCGTACGGGATCCAGCCGGCATCGACCGCGGCGCGGGTCGCCCCGACCGCTCCGCCGAGCGCCCCGGCCAGCTCCTCGACGACCCGGAAGCCGTCCGGACCGCCGACGCCGCGGCCGCCGGCGACGATGACCCGGGCCTCCTCGATCGGCGCGGCCGCGCCCGCCTCGGCGACCCGCTCGAGGACGCGGACCGGCGGGCCGGTCCCGGCCGACGGCGCCGGCGGTCGCCCTGACCCGACCCGGCGCGGTCGCCGGCTCGGCGGTGACGACGTTCGGGCGGACGGTCACGATGCCGTGCCCGCCGTCGAACCCGGACCAGGTGTCCAGCCGGCCGCCGAAGACGCTCATCTCGACGACCGGGCCGCCGTCCTCCCAGCCGACCGCGGTGGCGTTGGCCAGGACGCCCCAGCCGAGCAGGGCGGCGAGCGATGCCGGCGACGTCCCGGCCGTCCGGCGAGGCGCCCAGGAAGAGCCAGTCCGCGTCGGCGGCGACACGGACGGCCTGTCCGGCCACGTGCTGCGGAGCGACCTGCTCGGCGAGCTCCGCGATGGTCACCGCCTCGACCTCGGGCAGGTAACCGGGCGAGCTCGGCCGCGGCCGGCGCGGGGTCCGCCGCGACGACCAGACCGCTCACCTCCAGGCCGGCCTCGGCCGCCAGGCCACGGGCGAGGGTGGCGACCTCGGCGCTGATCCGGGCGAGGCCACCATCGGCGGTCACCTCCGCGACGACGACGATCCGCCCCATCAGATGAGCCTCCGCGCGGCGAGGAAGTCGACGACCCGGGCGGCCGCCGCGGCGGCGGGCTCCCGGACGACGACCGTGGCGCCGCGCGCCGGCGGGTGGCTGCGTCCGGCGGACCTGGGTCGTGGCGGCCACGCCGCCGACCGTGGCGGGGTCGATCCCGAGGTCGGCCAGCGACCAGACCGACGATCTCCTTGCGAGCGGGCGGCCATGATCCCCTTGAGCGACGGGTAGCGCGGCTCGCCGAGGGCCTGGGTGCACGACGACGAGCGCCGGCAGCGGCGCCTCGAGCACGTCGTAGCCGGTCGGGCTGATGCGGCGGACGCGGACCGTGCCGGCCGCCTCGTCGGGCTCGATCCGGGCGGCGTACGAGAGGTACGGCAGGCCGGCCAGGGTCGCGACGCCGGCCGCGACGACACCGGCCCCGCCGTCCGAGGTGTCGGCGCCGGCCAGGACGAGGTCGTACTCCATCCGGCCGAGCGCCGCGGCGAGGACCCGGCTCGTCGACAGCGTGTCCGAGCCGCCCAGGGCCGGATCGGTGACCAGGACGCCGCCGGTCGGCGCCCATCGCGAGCGCCTTGCGCATCGTCTCGGGCGCGTTCGCGGGGGCCATCGACAGGAGCATCACCTCGCCGCCGTGGGCCTCGCACGAGCTTGAGGGCCGCCTCGAGGGCGTACTCGTCGTTGCCGTTGACGACGGCCGGCACGGCGGCACGGTCGAGCCGCAGGTCAGGCCCCAGCCGTTCCCGGCGCGGTCGTGTCCGGCACCGGCTTCACGAGGACGACGATCCGCACCTGCGGGGCAACCTCCTGTTGGCCGGATCAGCGCCGGGCGGCGAGCAGCGACCGGGCGACGACCAGGCGCTGGATCTGCTGGGTCCCTTCGTAGAGCTGGGTGATCTTCGCGTCGCGCATCATCCGCTCGACCGGGAACTCGTCGAGATAGCCGTATCCGCCGAGGACCTGGACGGCGTCGGTCGTGACCCGCATCGCGGCGTCGCCGGCCACCAGTTTACAGACCGCGGCCCACCGCCCGGCGTCGCCGTCGCCGGCCTCGATCGCGGCGCAGGCCGTGTACAGGAGCGCCCGGGCGGCCTCCGTCGCGGCGTCCATGTCGGCCAGCATCGCCTGGACCATCTGGAGCTCGCCGATCGGCTTGCCGAACTGGACCCGCTCGGTGGCGTAGCGGGCGGCCACGTCGAGGGCGCCCTGGGCGATCCCGACCGCCTGGGCGGCGATCCCCGGCCGGGAGCGCTCGAACGTCCGCATCGCGAGGGCGAATCCCTCGCCCTCGGCGCCGAGCCGGTTCGCCGCCGGGACGCGGACGCCGTCGAACAGGAGCTCCGCCGTCGGCGAGCCGCGGATCCCCATCTTGTGCTCGAGCCGGCCGACCGCGAAGCCCGGGCGTCCCCTTCTCGACGACGAAGCAGGACAGGTTCCGGTAGCGCTTGCCGGCCGGGTCGGTGACGGCGAAGACCGATGACGAGGTCGGCCACGCTGCCCTGGCTGATGAACCGCTTCGAGCCGTCGATGACGTAGTCGTCGCCGTCGCGGACCGCCTGCGTGGCGATCGCCCCGGCGTCCGAGCCGGCCCCGGCCTCGGTCAGGGCGAACGCGATGAGCGTCTTGCCGGCCGCCAGGTCGGGCAGCCAGCGCGCCTTCTGCTGGTCGGTCCCGGCCATCACGATCGGCAGCGCGGCGAGCTCGTGGACGGCCAGGATGAGCCCGGTCGTGGCGCACGCGCGCGCTGAGCTCCTCGATCGCCAGGCAGGTGGTCAGCAGGTCGGCGCCGAGCCCGCCGTACTCGGCCGGGAACGGCAGCCCGAGGATGTCCTGGGCGGCGAGGAGGTCCTTGAGGTCCCACGGGAACTCGGCCGTCCGGTCGATCTCGGCGGCCCGGGGCGCGACCCGCTCACGGGCGAGCTGGCGGACGGCGTCGCGGAGCTCGCGCTGCTCGTCGGTGAGGCGGTACGCGGAAGGCTGGGCTGTCGCGGTCACGTGGCGGCATCCTAGCACCGGCCGGAGGCGCGGCGGACCGTGCTCGCGACGCCGGGCCGAGGCGCCGATCGCTACTGGATGACCGGCAGCCGGCGGCCGGAGCGGACCGGGTCGACGGTCTCGGCGAGGAGCTCGGAGATGTCGACGGCGCTGACCGTGCCGTCGGCGTTCGACTCGTCCGAGGCGAGACCGTCGCGCAGCATCGTCATGCAGAACGGGCAGTTGCGGCGACCGTGCCGGCCCCGGTCGCGAGCGCCTGGCGGGTCCGCTCGGCGTTGATCCGGGTGCCGCGGGTCTCCTCCATCCACATCCGGCCGCCACCGGCGCCGCAGCAGAACCCGTTCTTGCCGTTCCGCTCCATCTCGACGCAGCTCGAGCCCGGGCACCGCGGCGAGGACCTCGCGCGGCTGGGCGACGACGTCGTTGTAGCGGGCCATGTAGCACGAGTCGTGGAAGGTGACCGAGCGTCGGCCCGCCGCCGTCGGCGTCGATCGTCCGGAGCCGGCCCTCGGCCAGCAGCCGGCGCAGGAAGACCGAGTGGTGGACGACCTCGTAGCGGCCGCCGAGCTGGCCGTACTCGTTGCCGATCGTGTTGAAGCAGTGCGGGCAGGCCGTGACGATGCTCGTCAGCCGGTAGCGGTCGAGGGTCGCGATGTTCTCCGCGGCGAGCATCTGCCAGACGTAGTCGTTGCCCATCCGGCGGGCCGGATCGCCGGTGCACGACTCCTCCTGGCCGAGGATCGCGAACCGGACGCCGGCCGCGTCCAGGCAGGTCGCGAACGCCCGGGCGACCCGCCGGTTGCGCTCGTCGAAGGCGGCCGCGCAGCCGACCCAGTAGAGGACCTCGATCTCGTCGAGCCGGCCGGCCGCCGCCAGGTCGGCGACGGTCGGGACCTCGAACGGCAGGCCCTTCGTCCAGTCGGTCCGGGTCAGCTTGCGGCTGGCCCCACGGGTTGCCGGCCCGCTCCATGTTGCGTGAACGCGGCCGTCAGCTCGCCGCGGGAAGCGGGAGTCCTCGAGGACCAGGTTGCGGCGCAGCCCGACGATCTTGTCGACGTGCTCGATGAGGACCGGGCAGGCCTCGACGCAGGCGCCGCAGGTCACGCAGTCCCAGACCGCGTCGTACGGGATCGCCGCGTCGACGATCGGCGCGGCCAGGCGGGTCGCGTCGGGCGCCGTGTCGTCGAGGCCGTACGCCTCGCGGACGAGCGGCGAGTTCGGGATGCAGGTCGATCCCGTGCTCGGCCTCGACCGCCATCTCCCGGATGCCCATGATGAACGCCTTGGGGTCGAGCGGCTTGCCGGTCGCGTTGGCCGGGCAGGCGGCCTGGCAGCGGCCGCACTCGGTGCAGGTGAAACCGTCGAGGAGGTCCTTCCAGCCGAGGTCCTGGAGGGTCCGCAGGCCGAACGTGGCGGTCTCGTCCTCGAGGTCCATGGCCGGCAGCTCGCCACGCGGGGCGAGCTTGCGGAAGTAGACGTTGAAGACGCCGTCGCGATGTGGAGGTGCTTGCCGAACGGCAGGTACACCAGGAACGCCGCCACGAGCGCGATGTGGGCCCACCACAGGATGGCGAAGCCGGCCTCGGTCACGGACCCGCCGAGGATCCGGAGCGGCACCGGCCAGGCCGTCGGCGACGAACGCGCCCGGAACGTCACCGTAGCGGGCGGCCTCGAACGCCTGGGCCAGGAGCTCGGTCGCGACGACCCCGCCGATCATCGCCAGGATGACCAGCCCGTCGACAGGCTCAGCGTCAGCCGCTTCGGCCGTGACCACCAGGCGACGGTAGAACGCGTAGGCGACGGCCAGCAGGACGACGACCGCGACGACGTTCTGCATCACCGAGACCGCCGTCCAGAGGACCCCGTCGAGCGGCCACGAGACGACCGCCTGGACGAGCCCGCCGGTCACCACGTTGGCCGTCCCGATCGTGAGCAGGACGAAGCCCCAGAAGATGCCGAAGTGCATCAGGCCGGCCCGGAGGTCCTTGAACATCTTCGTCTGGAGCGAGGGCGTAGCGGACGAGCCCGGCGGTCCGGCGCGGGACGTCGGCGAACGGGCGCGGGCCCTCCGCCCGCGCGACGGCGAAGATCCGCAGGTGGCGGGCCATGACCAGCCCGAACACGACGACCGCGCCCCAGAAGAGCGGGAAGACGAGCGGGTACGCGGGGACGGTCGCGAACGTCTCGAACACCTAGTCGCGGCCTCCGGGCGCGGGCAGGTCCGGGCGGCCGCCGGCCGCCGTCGCGACGGAGTGGTCGAACGGGCCGGCCAGCGTCTCCAGGGCATGGGCGAGGACCGGCACGATCGCCTCGAGCGACTCGAGCGCCGCTCGCGGGCTGCCCGGCACGTTGACGATCAGCGCGCCGTCGCGGACCCCGACCACGCCACGCGACAGGGCCGCCATCGGCGTCGACCGGCGGCCCTCGGCCCGGATGAGCTCGGCCAGGCCGGGGACCTCGTAGTCGATCACCGCCGACCGTCGCCTGGGGCGTGACGTCGCGTGGGGTCAGGCCGGTCCCGCCGGTCGTCACGATCAGGGCGTGCGCCGCGGCCCCGGCCACGAGCGCCTCCTCGATCTGCCAGCGGTCGTCCGGGACGATCGACCCGGTCGACCGCGAACCCGAGCCCGGCCAGGCGCTCGGCCAGCTGCTCGCCCGACGCGTCGTCGCGCTCGCCGGCGGCCACGCCGTCGCTGACGGTGACGACCAGGGCCCGGCGGCCCGTCATCCGCCCGCGCTCCGGCGTCGCTCACTGGCCGCCTTTCCTCCGTCCGTGGATCCGCCCGGCGGCCCGCTCGGCGGGCCGGCGTCCGCTGCCCGCGCCGGCGTCCGACCCGGCTGCGCCGGCGGACCCGGACTCGCCGGCTGGCCGGACCCAGTCGCCGCTCTTGCCGCCGCTCTTCGAGACGAGCCGGACCGACCGGATCTCGACCCCGCGCTCCGCCGCCCTTGACCATATCGTAGACGGTGAGGGCGGCCACGGAGGCGGCCGTCAGCGCCTCCATCTCGACCCCGGTCGAGCCGACCGTCGCGGCCTCGGTCCGGATCCGCAGGCCGCCCGCGGCCCGGTCCGGGACGACCTGGACGAGGAGGTCGGTCAGCGGCGATCGGGTGGCAGAGCGGGATGAGCTCGCTCGTCCGCTTGCCGGCCATCACCCCGGCCAGCTCGGCCACGGTCAGGACGTCGCCCTTCGGGGTCGCCCCGTCGACGATCAGGCTGAGCGTCTCGGCCGAGCAGGCGACGAACGCCTCGGCGACCGCCCGGCGCGCCGTGGCCGGCTTGGCGCTGACGTCGACCATCCGGGGCCGGCCGGTCCGGTCGACGTGGGTCAGGCGGCGACGCTCGGCGCGGGGCGCGGGCTTGCGGTCCATCGGTGGCCTCCAGGGCGGGATCGGACGGATCGGTCGGCGGGGTCATGGGCGATCGAGCCAGATGAGCTCGACCGGCGCCCCGGCGGGGAGGGAGTCGGCCGCCTCGGGGACGACGGCCAGGGCATCGGCCGCCGCCAGCGCGCTGAGGACGTGGCTGCCCTGCCCGCCGGCCAGGCGGACCGGGATCCGGCCCTCGGCGTCGCGGACGGGCCGATCCGCGGCGTCCCGCTCGACCACGACGCGCAGGAAGGCCCGCCGGGCGGGCGCCTTCGAGACGGGCTCGCTCAGCACGCCGGCGTCGGTGTCGCGGAGCAGCCGTCGGTGCCCGGCCAGGCGCCGGATCGCCGGGCGGACGAACAGCTCGAAGGTCACGAAGCCGCTGACCGGGTTGCCCGGCAGGCCGAACAGGAGCGACGCCGTCCGGCGTCCGCGCCGAACGCGAACGGCTTGCCCGGCTGGACGGCGACCCGCCACAGGTCGACCGTGCCGACGGTCTCGAACGCCCGCTTGACGACGTCGTACGGCCCGACCGACACGCCACCGGCCACGATCACCGCGTCGGCCTCGGCCGATCCCCTCGCGGAGCCGCCCGAGCACGTCCTCGAGGTCGTCCCGGGCGATCCCGAGATCGACCACCACCGCCCCGGCCGCGGTCGACCATCGCCCGCAGGCCGGGACCGTTCGCGTCGGGGATCCCGGCCGGGCCGAGCGGCTCGCCCCGGCCACGGATCTCGTCGCCGGTCGCCAGGACGGCGACCCGCGGCCGGCGGTGGACGGCGACCGCATCCGCCCCGGACCCGGCGGCGATGGCGATGGCGGCCGGGGTCATCGCCGCGCCCGCCTCGAGCACGGTCGCGCCCTCGCGCAGGTCCTCGCCGCGACGGCGGATCGCGTTCCCCTCGCCCACGGGGGCGTGGACCGCGCAGGCGGCGGGCAGCGGGCCCGTCGCATCGCGGCCGCGTGGACCGGCCGGCGTGCCGTCGGCGCCGAGCGGAGTCGTCTGCTCGACCGGGACGACGGCGTCGGCGCCGGCCGGGAGCGGGGCGCCGGTGGCGATCCGGATCGCCGTGCCCGGCTCGACCGGCAGCGCGGCCACGCCTCCGGCCGGGACCTCGCCGACGATCCGCAGCCGGACCGGTGCGGCCTCGGTCGCCGCGGTCACGTCGGCCGCGCGGATCGCGTAGCCGTCCATCGCGCTGTTGTCCCAGGGCGGGAGGTCGGTGGTCGCCAGGACCGGCTCGGCGAGGACGTGCCACAGCGCGGTCTCCGGGGCGTGGGTCTCGACCGTCGTCGGACCGGCCACGGCCGCCAGGACCCGTTCCCGGGCCTCCTCGACGGACAGCAGCGGCTCGCTCATCGGGCCGCCCCGCGGCGCAGGCTCCACCAGGCGACGCCCGCGGAGATGACCAGGATCACCGCCCCGACCGCGAGCGAGGTCTCCTCCCAGAACCTGACCGGGAAGAGCTGGACGAGTCGGTCGGTGGCCGGGTCGAACGTGTACGACCCGCCGGCGAAGAAGAGCTCGTGGAAGACCTCGAAGGCCTGGTCGAAGGCGACCAGTGAGACGATCGCGCCGAGGACCACCGCGCAGGCCAGGACGACCGCCCCCGAGCCGACCGCCTGGCGGAACCAGCTCGCGCCCTTGGAGGCGAGCCGGGCGCTCACCAGCGCGACCGCCGCCACCAGGACCAGCCCGCCGAAGGCGACGAACACCCGCCGCACGTCGACGAGATGGGAGCGCTCGCGGTCGCTGAAGACGGCCGCCCCGTCGACGGCCTGGGCGAACGTCGGCGGTCCGACGACCATGTCGCGGAGGATCTCGCCGGTCACCGCCTGGACCTGCGTCGGGCTGTAGCCGGTGAGCGCGGCCGCGCCCGTGCGATCCTGCTCGAAGCCGACCCAGACCGGGTTGAGGAAGAGGACCACCGAGACTCCCAGGATGACCACGATCGTGGCCGCCGCGACGAGGACGGACAGGAGCGTCCGGGCCGGCGACGCGTTCATCGGGTCATCCTAGCGGGCCGTCCGAGCGGAGGCCCGGGGCGAGTCCCGCCTACTCCTCCTCGAGGGTCCTGGCCTGGTCCCACCAGCCCTCGATCCGGAGATCGTCCGGCGGCTCCAGCCCGAGCTCCCCGGCCGCCCGCGTCACGCGCTCCCGGAACGCGTCGAGGTCCAGGGCCAGGACGTCCTTCAGGCCGTCGATCCCGGCCTGGATCATCAGCTGGTGCTCGGCCGGCCCGAAGCCGGCCAGGTTGAGCATCAGGCCCTCGTCGCGCCAGACGCCGACCTCGTTGATCGTCGCCCCGACGTGGTCGGCCAGGTACTGGCGGCGGGTCGGCGTCTCGGACACCTCGAGGAGGATCCCGGTCGTGAACACGCCCTGCTTCTCGAGGCGGTCGAGGTAGACGGGCTCGATCCTGGTCAGCTCGGTGATCGGCGGCACGGGCGCGAGTCTCCTCCGGGTGCGACGCTGTCCAGGGGGTCCATTATCGGGCCAATCCACGTGCGCCTGCTCGGGTCCTCACCGGCGTCTCCGTCCGCGCCTCGGACCCGTGCTCGACTGTCGGCAGGTTGACGCTTGCCCGGCGCTGGTCTCGGGCGCAGACTCCCACTCGACATGCGCCCAGATCGTCCCATTCCCGGATCGCATGGCGGCAGCGGCCGGCGCCCGCCGCGAGGGCCGGCGCGATGACCCTCGCCCAGCCTCGACTGCCACGATCCACCGGCTGGCTGCGTCCGGTCGTCGACGCCGCCGCGCGGATCAGGGCGAGCGTCCACCTCAAGCTGCTCTTCGGCTTCCTCGCCGGCGCCCTGCTGCTCGTCGCGATGGCGATCCTCAGCCTGGTCGTGATCGGGCGGATGAACGAGCGGGTGCAGGACCTGGACCGCCTCCAGGTGAAGACCAGCCGGGCCCAGCAGATGCTCTACGCGGTCACCGCCCAGAGCCATTACCGGGCGATGGCGATCCTCACCCGCGACGCCAAGTACGACGCCCAGATCGCCGACGCCAAGAAGACCTTCGCCGATCTCCTGGCGGCGATGGAACAGGACGACCCCGCCGACGCCCAGGTCCTCCGGGAGATGCGGACCGCCAACGAGACGTATTCGGCGGCGAGCGACCGAGTGCTGTCGCTCTACGTCGCCGGCGATCTGACCGGCGCGAGCAGGCTCCACCTCGATGAAGAGCATCCCGATCTCGCACGTCCTCGAAACGTCCCTGCACACCCTCATCGCAGCGGCCGACCAGCAGATCGCCGAGGCACAGGCGGCCTTCGAATCCGATCGCAGCCTCCTCACGACGGCGGTCATCGTCTTCTCCGATCGTGAGCGTCGGCGTGGCCCTGCTCCTCGGGTTCGTCCTGTCCTGGGCGTTCATCCTCCCGATCCGGAAGATGGGCCGTGCGCTCGCCGGCATCACCGCCGGGGACCTCAACCAACGGGTGAACGTGCCGAACGGCGATGAGTTCGGGCAGCTTGCCCGAGACCTCAACCAGACGAGCGAGCGACTCGGCCAGCTGTTCGAGGAACAGCGCACCCTGACCGGTCGACTCGAAGAGACCAATGCCTCGCTCGCCCGGGCCAGTGAGGCCAAGTCGCGTTTCCTGGCCAGCGTGAGCCATGAGCTGCGGACGCCGATGAACGCCATCCTCGGGTTCACCGACGCCCTCCTGGGCGGCGTCGATGGGCCGCTGAACCCGGACCAGACCGAGTCGCTGGGCTGGGTCCAACGGGGCGGCGCGATCTGCTCGGCCTGATCAACGAGATCCTCGACCTGTCGAAGATCGAGGCCGGCAGGCTGACGATCGACCCGCAACCGTTCGACCCGCGCGAGCTCGTCGAGTCGGTCGTCGCCCAATCCCGCTCGCTGGCCGCCCAGAAGGGGATCCGCTTCAGCTGGCATGACGCCGGCGCACCGTCGGAGGTCGTGCTGGACCGGCAGCGGGTCAGTCAGATCCTGGTCAACCTGTTCGGGAATGCCCTCAAGTTCACCGCGCCGGGGAGGTCGAGGTCGAGACCGGTGGGGGCTCGGAGTCGGCGTTCCTCGTCTCGGTCCGGGACACCGGGTCCCGGCATCGCCCGAGATCAGCACGAGGCGATCTTCGAAGAGTTCCAGCAGGCCGAGGGAGACGAGGCCGGGACCGGCCTCGGCCTGGCGATCAGCCGTCGCCTCGCGCGGGTGATGGGTGGCGACATCACCCTCGTCAGCGAGCTCGGGCAGAGGGAGCACGTTCTACCTCAGCCTGCCGCTCGACTGCCGGATCGAGCCGGTCCAGGCGGCGCTGGCCGAAACCGACGCGGGGCGCACGGCGTGGCGAATCCTGCTCAGCGTCGACGACGACCCCTCCGTCGCGCCGCTGCTCGAGAAGATGCTCGCCGGCCGCGGCTATCGGATCGTCGCCTCGTCGAACGCGAGCACGGCGGTGACCGAGACGCGCCGCCTGCGACCCGCGGCCGTCCTGCTCGATGTCCTCATGCCAGGTCGCGACGGCCGCGACATCCTGCGCGAGCTCAAGACCGACCCCGAGACGAGGACCATCCCGGTGATCGTGGTCTCGGTCGTCGACTCGGCCGATCTGCCCGATCTTGCCGACGGCTACCTGGCCAAACCCGTGCGCCAGGACCAGCTGCTGCGCCTGCTGGAGCAGCTCGGAGCCGCCGCTCCGGGCGAGCCCTGATGGCGACCATCCTGCTGGTCGAGGACACCCCGGCCAATCGCGCACTGGCCACCAAGCTCCTCGATGCGGCCGGGCACGAGGTCCTGACCGCCGACACCGCCGAGGACGGGATCCGCCTCGCGCTCGATCGACAGCCCGACCTCGTGCTGATGGACCTTGGGCTTCCCGACATGAGCGGGTGGCAGGCGCTGACGGAGATCCGAGCCGATGAGCGCTCGGCCCGGTCTGCGCGTCATCGCATTCACCGCACATGCGATGGTCGGCGACCGCGAGCGGGCGCTCGCCTGGCGGGTTCGATGGCTACCTGAGCAAGCCGATCGAGTTCGCGACGTTCGCCGACAGCGTCGAGGGCTACCTGCCGTGAAGCGCGACCGGGCACTGATCCTGGCCGTCGACGACGAGCCGGCGAACCTTGCCCTGTTGCGCAAGTTGCTGACGCAGCAGGGCTACGATGTGATCGAGGCCGTGGACGGGCCGTCGGCGCTCGGTGCCGTCGCGGCGCACCAGCCCGATCTCGTCTGCCTCGATGTGATGATGCCGGGACTCGACGGCATCGAGGTCTGTCAGCGGCTGCGCCGCCAGCCCGAGCAGGCCGGCCTGCCGATCCTTCTCCTCACCGCGCTCGATCGCCCGGAGGACAAGACGCGCGGATTGGAGGCGGGCGCGAACGACTTCCTGTCGAAGCCGTTCGACCAGAGCGAGCTCGCGGCTCGGCTTCGCTCGTTGCTCCGGACGAAGGCCCTCCAGGACCGACTCGCCGACCTGCTCGGACGATACGTCAGCGAGAGCGTCGCGGCCGAGGCCCTCCGAGACCCGTTCACCGTGTCGCTCGGCGGCGATCGACGCCATGTGTCGACGCTGTTCGCCGACGTCCGCGGCTACACCGCCCTGGCGGCCGAGCATCCGCCCGAGGCGACGCTCGAGCTCCTCAACCACTACCTGACCGTCGTGAGCGACGCCGTCGAACGGCATGGCGGGACCGTCGCAGACCTGCTCGGGGACGGTGTCTTCGCGTTCTTCGGCGCTCCGGTGATGCACGCCAACGACCCGGAACGGGCAGTCCGGGCGGCGCTTGCCGTGCAGGCCGCGGTGATGCGCCTGGAGATCCCGACGATGCCCGGGGTCCGCCTGCAGGCGGGCATCGGGATCACCAGCGGAGAGGTCATCGCCGGGAACGTCGGGTCCGAGCGACGGATGCACTACGCGGTGGTCGGCGACTCGGTGAACGTCGCATCCCGCCTCCAGGTCGCCGCCGGTCCGGGCCAGATCCTCGTCGACGAGCCGACCCACGATGCCGTGCTCGACGTCGTCGTGATGCAGGACCTCGGCAACCTGCGGCTCGACGGCAAGAGGGACTGGGTGCGCGCCTTCAACGTGATCACCCTCGGGCGGACCGCCGTCGAGGGTCCATCGGGGCCGGGCGGCTCAGCCGCGAGCTGACCCTCGGGTGGCCGGCCCGCAACGGCATCGGCCTGCGACCGTCAGGGCAGGGCGATCAGGGCGATCCCGATCAGCGCGACGACGATGCCGACGATGTGGGCCGGGGCGAGCCGCTCGTTCAGCACGACGCGTGCCAGGACCGTGGTGATCGCCGGGTACTGCGACGACAGCACGGCCGCGATGCTCAGCGCCCCCTGGCCCACGGAAAGCACGAAGAACGCGACGCCGGCCAGGTCGACCAGCCCGACGAAGACCATCAGCGGCGAGATGCTCCGAGCGGTCGTTCCCGCCCGCCCCAGCGCCACGGTCGTCACCAGGGCCAGACCGAGCAGGGTCGAGCGACTCGCCACGATCGGCCACCAGGTCTCGCCGCCGCCGGCCGTGCTGCGACCCATCGCGATGAAGAAGACACCGGCTCCCACCCCCGCCAGGAGCGCCATGGCCAGGCCGTGCCGCCCGATCCCGGCGTCGCTCGCCGGCCGCGTGACGAGGACGACGGCCACCAGCGCCAGGGCGATCCCGGCGAGGTCCGTGGCCTTCAGGCGGTCGCCGGTCAGGATGCCGGCCACGACCGGCAGGCCCGCCCCCACCACCCCGGACACGGCGGCGACGAGACCCATCGCGCCCGAGGCCAGGCCTCGATAGAAGGAGACCAGGCTGATGAATGCGGCCGCGCCGGCCAGGATCGCCCAGAGGACCGAGTCCGGGCCGGGGTACCGCTCGCCGAGGACCGCGAGGATGACGATGGCGACCGCCACCCCCACGGTCTGCGAGACGACGACGGTGGCCAGCGGCGCGGTCCGGCGGCTGGCCAGACCCCCGCCGAAATCGGACGCACCCCAGCTCAGGGCTGCCCCGACCCCGAACCCGACACCGGTGGCGTTCAACGCGGAGCGGACGCCTACGCCGGCTTGTCGCCGAAGATCGTGTAGTGCCAGGGCTTCTCGGGCTCGCCGGTCAGCTCGATCATCACGTGCTTGACCTGGGTGTACTCCTCGAACGAGTAGGTCGACATGTCCTTGCCGAAGCCCGACTGCTTGAAGCCGCCGTGGGGCATCTCGGAGGTCACCATCAGGTGGTCGTTGACCTGGACGTGGCCGAAGTTCAGCGTCCGGGCCGCCTCCATCGCCCGGAACACGTCGCGGGTCCAGATCGAGGCGGCCAGGCCGTAGCTGCGTGTCGTTGGCCTTCGCGAGCGCCTCCTCGTCGGTGTCGAACGGCAGGACGGCCAGGACCGGCCCGAAGACCTCGTTCTGGACGATCTCGCTGTCCTGGGCGCAGTCGGCGACGATCGTCGGGCGGTAGAACGCGCCGTCGGGAAGCCCGGCACGTCGGGCCGGTAGCCGCCGGCGACGATCGCGCGCCCCGGCCGCCTCCGCCCGCTGGACGAACCCGTCCGACCCGCTCGACCTGGCGTCTGGCTGATGAGCGTCCCGAGGTCGGTCGACGGATCGAACGGGTCGCCGACCCGGACGCGCGTCGAACAGCTCCGCCGTCCGGGCCAGGAACGCGTCGTAGACGCTAGCGATGGACGTAGGCCCGGGTCGCCGCCGTGCAGTCCTGGCCGCCGTTGATCAGCGCGCCGGCGGTCGCGCCCCGCGCGGCCGCCTCGAGGTCCGCGTCGGCGTGGACGATGAACGGCGCCTTGCCGCCGAGCTCGAGGTGGACCCGCTTGACGTTGCTCGGCGGCGAGCGCCTGGATCCGCTTGCCGGTCTCCGAGTCGCCGGTCAGCGAGATGAGGTCGACGTCCATGTGCGCGGCCATGCGCCGCCCCGACGACGTCGCCGCGCCCGGTCACGACGTTGAGGACGCCGGCCGGGACGCCGGCCTCGGCGGCCAGCTCGGCCAGGCGGATCGTCGTGAGCGGCGTCGCGCTGGCCGGCTTGAGGACGATCGAGTTGCCGGCCGCCAGCGCCGGGCCGATCTTCCAGATCGCCATCCAGATCGGGTAGTTCCACGGGCGCGACCTGGCCGACGACCCCGATCGGCTCGCGCCGGACGAAGCTCGTGTGGCTGCCGCTGTACTCGTAGGCGGCCTTGCCCTCGAGGTGGCGGATCTGGCCGGCGAAGAAGCGCAGGTTGTCGCGAGGCGAACGCGAAGTCCGACTCGCGCCGGAGCTTGTAGGCGGTCCCGGTCTGGAGCGTCTCGAGCCGGGCCAGCTCGTCGGCGTGCGCGTCGAGCAGGTCGGCCAGGCGGTTCATCGACGGCGACCCGCTCGGGCAGCGCCATCCGCGCCCAGCGCCCGTCGCGGAACGCCGCCCGGGCCGCCGCGACGGCGCGGTCGACGTCCGCCTCGGTCCCGGCCGGGACGCGCCCGACGAGCTCGCCGGTCGCCGGGCTGCGGACCTCGAGCCAGCGCGCCGCTCGTCGAGTCGGCGCGGAGACGCCGTCGATGAACATCGGATAGTCGGTGGCGACCTCACGGCCATGCTCGGTCTCCTCGGGATCCGCCCGGACTCGTCCGGACCGGGCGTGACGGGCGGATCGGCCGAGTCTACCCGACGATCGGTCGGCGTCGATGCCGGGTTCCCGACCTCGACGCACGTGCCAGAATCGTCGCCGATGTCGGCGTTCCTCCTGCTCAAGGTCATCCACGTCCTGGCGGCGATCGTGGCCGTCGGGGCCAACGTGACCTACGCCTTCTGGCTCCGCCGGGCCGGCCTCGACCGCGACCGGCTGACCTGGACGATCGACGGCGTCCGCAGGCTCGACCGGCGGGTCGCCAACCCCGGCCTACATCCTCCTGCTCGATCACCGGGATCCTGATGGTCCTGACCGGCGCGCTACTCGTTCGGCGGCTCGCTGGCTCCAGCTGGCGGTCGCCCTGTACGTCGCGGTCGCGCTGCTCGGGATCCTGGCCTTCGCGCCGGCCGTCCGGCGCCAGGCCGACGAGGCGGCCAGGGATCCGACCTCGCCGGCCTACGCGGTGGCTGCGCGGCGCTCGAACATGCTCGGGCTGCTGACGACCGGGGTCGCCGTCGTCATCGTCGTCCTGATGGTGGCCAAGCCGTTCTGAGCGGGATCGGTGGCGATCAGCCCGCCGGGTCGTCCGCCCGCGCCCGCTCGACGAGGGCCCGCGCGAACCCGGCCAGGGCGACGTCCTCGAGCGGCGGGTTGATCAGCCCGGCCCGGGCGTCGCGGAACGCGCGCTCGAGCGGCCCGCCAGGAAGCCCGGGCCGCCGGCGATCCGGAGCGCCTCGTCGGTGGCGGTCGCCGCGGCGTTCGTGGCGACGAGCTTGGCCAGCGCGACGTCCGGCAGCAGCGCCGCCGCGCTCGGGCCGCCGGCGTGGCCTCCCAGCGCGCGGCGACGTCGAGGACGACGATCCGGGCCGCCCGGAGCGCCGCGTCGAGCCGACCGAGCCGGACCTGGACGGTCGGGATGTCGGCGACCGCCGTCGAGCCGTCGCCCGGGCGCCGGTCGATCGCCCAGCGGACGACTCGCGCCGGGCCCCCTCCCCGACCCCGAGGTAGACCGCCGGCGACCGCCAGCGCGAACCAGGCGCCCGGCGCCGGCCCGCGCGGGTCCGGCTCGTCGGCGCGTCGCCGGACGACGAGCCGGTCGGCGGGCACCGGACGCCGTCGAGCCGAGCCGGCCGGACGCCGAGCCGCGCATCCCCAGCGCCTCGAACGCCGGGAGCCGCGTCGACGCCCGGCGTCGTCGAGGTCGACGAGCGAAGATCCCGACCTCGGGCGGCTCGGCCTCGGGCCGGACCTCGCCAGCCGACCGGCCGATCCGGGCGGTCACGAGGGCGTAGCGGAGGGCCGGCAGCCAGGTCGTCCAGGTCTTCTCGCCGGTGAGCCGGAAGCCGCCGCCGGCCGCCGGCTCGGCGACGGTCGCCGGGATCGCGCCGCGGGCCGGGCAGCCGCCCCCTCCTCGGTCGCGGCGGCGTTGAGCAGCGCGCCGTCGTCGACGGATCGCCGCGTAGAGCCGCTCGCGCAGCCGGCCGGCCAGCCGGCCGACTCGGCCATCGCGCCGACGACGTGGACGTGCATCGCGAAGCCGAGCGCCGTCGACCCGTCGACGGCGCCGAGCGCGGCCAGGACCTCGACCGCCTCGGCGCAGCCCGATCCCGAGCCCGCCGGCCTCGACCGGGACCGGCAGCCAGGTGGAGCCCGGCCGCGACGAGCGCCGCCGGCACGCGCGGGATCGAAGGCGTCGCCGAGTCGGAGCCCGGCCAGCCGGTCGAGCGCGTCGTCGAGCCGCGCGGCGAGCGCGGCGACTCGCTCGTCGGGGCCGGTGGCGGGAGAGGCGCTCGGGGTCACAGGCTCATGCTAGCCGTCCAGCCGGGCCGCCTCGCGCGGAGCAGCTCCCAGGCGCGCGTCGACGTGGCGCTCCTCGGTCCGCAGGTTGCCGACCGCCAGCCGGATCGTGAACCGGCCGGCCAGCCGGGTATGGGACAGGAAGACCTCGCCGGTCCGGTTGACCGCGTCCATGATCGCGGCGTTGCGCTCGTCGAGGAGCTGACGCACCGCGGGCTCGTCCTCGTGCCCGCGAGCCGCGCCGGACGCCAGCGGAAGCAGACCGTCGAGAACGGCACCGGCGCCAGGCGCTCCCAGTCGGGGTCGGCGTCGACCCGCTCGGCGAAGCCGCCGGGCCAGCTCGATGTGGCGGGCGATCCGCCGGCGCAGCCCGTCGAGCCCGAACCAGCGGAGCTGGATCCACAGCTTGAGGGCGCGGAACCGCCGCCCGAGCTGGGGCTGGTACTCGTTGTAGTCGCGGACCGGCGTCGCGCGGTCGAGCGTGCGCAGGTACTCCGGGACGAGGCTGAACGCCGGCCGCAGGACGTCCATCCGACGGGTCAGCAGGAGCGAGGCGTCGAGCGGCGTGAACAGCCACTTGTGCGGGTTGACGACGATCGAGTCGGCCCGCTCCCAGCCGCGCGAACGGCGCGCGCACGCTCGGGCATCGAGCGCGACGGCGCCCGCGTAGGCCGCGTCGACGTGGAGCCACAGCCCCTCGCGCTCGGCGACGTCGGCGATCGGCCGCGACCGGGTCGACCGACGTCGAGCGACGTCGTCCCGAGCGTGGCGACGATGCGCGATCGGCCGTCGGCCGGCCGCCCGGTCCGTCGGCGATCGCCGCCTCGAGCGCGTCGACCCGCAGCTCGAAGCGCTCGTTCGATCGGGACCCGGCGCGAGCGCCGGCCCGCCCGAGGCCCGAGGGTCATGCACGCCTTCTCGATCGAGGAGTGGGCCTCGGCTCGAGGCGTAGACCCGCAGGCCGCCCCGAGGTCGTCGCGGCCGGCCAGCCCGCGCGCGGCGGCGTCGAGCACCGGCGGCCTCGCGGGCCGCGGCCAGGGCGATCAGCGTCGAGGTCGAGGCGGTGTCGGTCAGCAGCCCGTCGAACCCGTCCGGCAGCCCGAGCGCCTGGCGCAGCCAGTCGACGACGACCTCCTCGAGCTCGGTCCCGATCGGCGACGTCCGCCACAGCATCGGGTTCTGGCCGAGCGCCGCGGTCAGCATCTCGCCGAGGATCCCGGGCCCCGAGGCCGTCGTCGCGAAGTAGGCCAGGAAGCCCGGGTGCTGCCAGTGGGTCGCGTTCGGCTCGACCAGCGCGCGGTAGTCGGCCAGGATCGCCTCGAGCGGCTCGGGCGCCTCGGGCGGCGCCGCCGGGAACAGCGGCCGGAGCGAGCCGGGCTCGATCGGCGGGAGGACCGGGTACGCCTCGACCCGGCCGAGGTAGTCGGCCATCAGGTCGACGACGGCGTGGGCCGCCGCCCGGAACGCCTCCGGGTCCATGTCGGTCAGGCCGTCCGGGCCGCCGAGGTCGTCCTGGCGGC
This sequence comes from uncultured Chloroflexia bacterium, assembly GCA_963837825.1. Taxonomy (GTDB): domain Bacteria; phylum Chloroflexota; class Limnocylindria; order Limnocylindrales; family CSP1-4; genus Chersky-267. Next base: position 70,112 of record CAWIOR010000007.1, on the reverse strand, counting down.
GGTCCGGAGGTCGCGGATCGTCGGTCACGCGCCGAGTCTACATAGGCCCGTGGACGGGGCCGGCGTGGGACGAACGGGCGATACGGAGGCGCCCGATCGGGCGGCTAACGTGGCACCATGCTCGACGCGCTCCTTCCGCGCGAGGTGCGCGGTCGCCTCCTGGCGGTCGCCTGGGCCGTCGCGCTGTGCGTCGCGCTGGCGCTCGGTCCGCTCGTGTCCGTCGCGGTGGGCGCCGATCCGACCCCGACCCCGACCGAGACGCCGTCGGCCAGCCCGTCGCCCGCTCCGACGCCGACGCCGGTCGTCGTCGCCTACCGGACGTCGCTCCTCCATGCGGGTGACTTCGCCCGCCAGTACACCGAGCTACCAGTGCGTCGGGGCGTCGCTCCAGACCATGCGCAACATGATCTGGCGGATCAACAACCGCGGGCCCTACCTCCAGAAGCGGCTGTGGCGCCTGGCCCGCGCGAACAGCCTCTACCGGGCCGACGGCGGTGCCGACCCGTTCGGCTGGACCACCGCGACGTCGCTGGCCGGCCACGGCCGTTACGTCCTGGTCGCGACCGCCACGATGGCCGAGGCGGTCAAGGCGATCGCCCGGGGGATCGCCACGCACCGGCCGCCCGGCCGGGATCATCGTCTGGCGCGGCGCCCACGCCTGGGTCGTGACCGGCTTCGAGGCCACCGCGGACCCGACCACGACCGACGACTTCCGGGTCCTGACGGTCCGGATCGCCGACCCGCTCTGGCCGTACTTCCATGCCCGCGGCCACCGGATCTACCGGCCGGGCACGCGGCTCTACTGTCGACCCTGGCGCGCAACTTCACGCCTACCACGACGCCCGCCGCGACGACCGGATCGAAGGGCGCTACGTGGCGATCGTTCCGCTCGCCGACGGTGCGCCGATCCCGACCGGCGCCTGGACGCCGCGTCCCGGGGCGACGTCGCCGCCGACGGCGAGCCCGGCCCCGACCCCGAGCCCGACGCCCTCGGCCGATGCGGGCGCTGCCGCGGCGTCGGACCCGACCGCCAGCCCGAGCCCGACTCAGGAACCGACGGCGACGGCGACGGCGGCCCTCGAGCCGACCGCCTCACCGAGCCTGGAGCCGAGCGCCGGACCCTGACCGCCCACCCGCCGAGGCGGCGCTCAGCTCTTGATCGCGCGCTCCATGCGGCGGTCGGGGATGACCCACATGATGACCACGAGGACGTAGATCGCCATCGCGATGGCCGGGACGAGGAGGGCGATCGGGATGGCGATCAGGAACAGCAGCGGCGAGATCTTGCCCTTGATGTCGCGGCCGACCGCGGTCGCGAGCGTCGGCGTCTGCCCGGGGGCCCTGATCAGCATCTGGACCAGCCCGAAATACGCGATCGCGGCGAGCAGGAGCAGCAGACCGTACGCCGCGACGGGGACCGGCGCGAAGTCGCTCTGGCCCACCCAGGCGGTCCCGAACGGGAAGAGCGACAGCCAGAAGAGCAGGTGGAGGTTCGCCCAGAGCACCCGTCCATCGACCGTCTTGGCGGTCTGGAGCAGGTGGTGATGGTTGTTCCAGTAGGTCCCGAGCAGCGCGAAGCTCAGGACGTAGCTGGCGAACGTCGCCCCGAGCGGCTCCAGGCTCTGGATCGTGGCGCCCTCTGGCGGCCGCAGCTCGAGGACCATGATCGTGATGATGATCGCGATGACGCCGTCGCTGAACGCCTCGAGGCGGCCCTTGCTCATCCCCGGATGGTAGGGCCCCGCGGGTCGCTCGACGTCATGGCTGCCGACATCGGCGACCCCGCTATGGACGCCGGCGCCGAACGCGGAGCGAGGCCCGGCTGTCAGGCCGGCGTGAGTGCCCGCCAGACGTCGAGCGCCCACTGCCAGTCGACCGCCTCGTCGAAGACGATCCGGACGACCGCGCCTCTGCCCCGGGTGGCGGAGTAGCCTTCGACCACGCCGACCTCGACGCCCGAGCTTGCATCCGAGCCGAGCCGGGCTCGACCGATCACGCTCCCCGCCTGATGGCTGAGCGCCTCGCTGCCCAGATCGCCGGCCACCTGCTGGAGGAATGCCTCGGCCGACATCGGGCCGCTCTCCGTGCCGGTCTCGACGGCCGCCAGGGTGACGCTTCGACCGCTCTCGCCGCCCCACCATTCCTCGGCGCTGCGCCGCTCGGCGAACGAACCCGGCACCTGGAGGGTCCAGCCCTCGTGAACGACCGTGACCGGCCGTCGCCGATAGCCGATCAGCGGTCGATCGTCGGGCGTGGTCGCGCTCCGCTCCTTGACCAGCCCGGCAGCAGCCGGATCCTCGACGCCGCGAAGATCGAGCAGCTCGTTCCATTCGCGCCACGGGTAGGCGAGTGACGGGTCGAGCGGGAAGGCCTGCCACAGGAGCCGGGCCACCTCGTCGAGCAGCCTCCGCTCGTCGAGGTCGACCGCCGGACGCCAGCGGACTTCGGTCCACATCAGGCACAGGGCGCGGTTCAGGAGGTATCTGGCGTCGGTCGCGTCCGCCCACCAGGGACAGACGTCGATCGCGACCCGAGGATCGCCGATCGCCTTCTCCAGCCATGCGTCGTCGCGGGGACCGAGCGTCGTGGCGATCGCCCCGTCGAACGTGTAGCGGATCCCCGGCGCGGTCTCGAGATAGATGGCGCACGCGTCTCGACGGCGGGCTTCGCGGGCGGCCACGAGGGCGCGCCCGAGCCAGCCCAGGTACGCGCGTTCGACGGCCTGCCGCTCATCGAACGCCCCGTGACCGGCCTCGGGAGTGGAGCCGTTGGTCGGTTTCAGGGCGGCGGGGGTGTCCACCGCCGGGTCCTCGCCGGGCCCGGCCGCCTCGCCTGCACTCCAGTCGATGGACAGGTCGGCGGCCAGTCGTTGGGCCAGGCGGGCCACGAACCTGTGGTAGCCCGGTCCCACCGCTGAGGTGACGGCCGACAGCGCGACCCGGCCACTATCGGCCGCCAGGAAGGCTGCCGCCGGGGCCGCCGGATGGAGGTCGACGAGGAGCTCCGTGTCACCCGATGGCAGCGCGTGGGAGCGACTCGAGCGGACGAGATCCGGGTACTCGGAGACGAGCCACTGCTCGATGTCGGCGAGCAGCCGCTCGGCGGGCGGCACCCGCGGGATGATGCCGCGCTTCGATGCCTGGCCGACGACCCGGACGGCGAGCGGCAAGCGGCAACCTCGTGCGAGCTGAGATGACCGGACCCAGACGATACCGACGGGGGCGCCGGCTGGGAACTCCGAATTGGTACCGCAGGGGGGCGTCCAAGAGTTCGATCGACCGACGTTGGGCTCGGTCGCTTCCGGCCATCGATCACGCCGCAGCGGAACCGTCGCCAGGAGGTTTTCGAGCCGAGCACCGTGTCGGAGGCGCCGCTCGTTCGCTCACCGCCCGCGGCGTGCGTCAGCGGGTCTGCGGCTGGGTCCGGCATCGGGCCGCTATGTGCCCGTCGGCGTCCCTGACCTGGTACCGGCGTCTCGCACAGCTCGACGGACTGGGGGACTCGATCAGTCCCGTGCGGGAGATCTGGTCGGGGCGGCCGGATTCGAACCGACGACCACCAGTCCCCCAGACTGGTGCGCTACCAGACTGCGCCACGCCCCGACGAGAGTCCGAGTCTAGCAGACGGGTGGATCGGCCCCGTCGGGCGGCCGGGGTCCCGTTGCCGGGGATGCAACCGAACCGCGCCGTTCGAGGAGGCACTCGGTCGATCGACGCGCGCACACCGCTCCTGCTGCCGGAGGAGCAACAACGAGCAGGCGCGGTCGGAGGTCCCGGCGGAACGGACACCTTCGGTTGAGCCGGGCGCAACGCAGCTCCGGATGCGACCCCGCCGTGACCCAGCACCGCAGTGAGGCGGCCGGCCCGCGGGTGATCGCGCGGCTCAGTCCCGCTCGAGGCTGGCCATCCAGCGGCCGGTAGTCGGCCAGCTCGTCCTTCGACTCGCGGGCGAGCAGGTCGACCAGGCAGCGCTTGGCGCTCTTGCCCTCGAACAGCGCGCGGTGGACCTCGCGGGCGATCGGCATCTCGACGCCGAGCCGGTCGGCCAGGGCGATCGCCGCGTCGACCGTGTAGGCGCCCTCGGCGACGCCGGGCAGGTCCGCCTCGATGTCGGCCCAGCGGCGGCCCCTGGCCAGCTCGACCCCGAGCCGGTGGTTGCGCGACAGCGGCGAGCCGCAGGTCGCGATGACGTCGCCGATCCCGGCCAGCCCGGCGAAGGTCAGCGGATTGGCCCCGGCGGCGATCCCGAGCCGGGTCATCTCGGCCAGCCCGCGGGTCATCAGGCCGGCCTTGCCGTTGTCGCCGAAGCCGAGCTCCTCGGCCGCGCCGGCGGCGATCGCGACGACGTTCTTGAGCGCACCGCACAGCTCGACCCCGACGAGGTCCTCGTTGACGTAGAGCCGGAACCGGCGCCGCCCGAGCCGGGCCTGGACCCGCCCGGCGAGCGCCTCGTCCTCGGCCGCGACGACCGCCGAGGCCGGCAGCCCGCGGGCGATCTCGAGGGCCAGGTTCGGGCCCGACAGGGCGGCGATCCGGCCGAGCGTCGATCCCGCCCGCCTCGGCGATGACCTGGCTCATCCGGAGGAGCGTCCCGCCCTCGAGGCCCTTGACCACCGACACGATGTCCGCCGCCGGCGGGACGCACGGCGCGACCCGGGCGACCTCCGTCGCGCAGGTGGCTCGACGGGACGGCGAACACGACCAGCTCGGCCGAGCGCAGGACGACCGGGTCGGCCGACGCCGTCGAGCCGGGCGGGGAACGGGACGCCGGGCAGGCGACGAGCGTTCGACCCGCTCGCGGGCCAGCCGCCCGGCGGTCTCGGACGAGCGGGCGAGGAGGACCGCCGGCTCCCGCCTGGCGACGAGGATCGCGAGGGTGGTCCCCCACGCCCCGCTCCCGACGACGGCGACCCGGGGGCCCGCGATCACGCCCGGCGGCCCCCCTTGGCGGCCGACCGGGCCGCCCCGCGACCGGTCGTCACCCCGCCCTTCGTGCCGGCCTTCGCCCCGGCACCCCCGGCTCGTCGCCGCGCCGGGCAGCTCGACGGCGCTGCGCTCGCGGAAGACCAGCCGGATCGGCGTCCCGTCGAAGCCGTACGCCTCGCGGAGCTGGTTCTCGAGGTAGCGCCGGTAGCTGAAGTGGACGCTGCCCGGCTTCCCGGGCGAAGACGACGAAGGTCGGCGGCGCGACCGCCGCCTGGGTCGCGTAGAAGATCTTCGGCCGCTTGCCCTTGACCAGCGGCGGGACCTGGCGACGGACCGCCTCGCCGAGGAGCCGGTTGAGCTCGCCGGTCGGGATCCGCTTGCGGCGCTCGCCCCACACGTCGACGGCGGCCTCGAGGACGCGCCCGACCCGCTGGCCGGTCTTGGCGCTGATCGAGACGACCGGGGCGAAGTCGAGGAACGGGACCTCGCGGCGGATGTCCCGGACGTACTCGTCGAACGTCCGGTCCGTCTTCTCGGCCAGCAGGTCCCACTTGTTGATCGCGACGACGAGCCCCTTGCCCTCCTCGGCGACGTAGCCGGCGACGTGGGCGTCCTGGGCGGTCAGCCCGTCGACCGCGTCGAGGACGAGGATCGCCACGTCGCCCGGGCGATCGCCCGGAGCGCCCGCAGCGCCGAGTAGCGCTCGGCGGCCAGACCGGAGGCGACCTTGCCCCGTCGGCGCATCCCGGCCGTGTCGATGAGGACGACCTCGCTCCGGCCGTAGGCCAGGGTCGTGTCGATCGCGTCGCGGGTCGTGCCCGGGATCTCGCTGACGATCGACCGCTCCTCGCCGAGCAGCGCGTTGAGCAGGCTCGACTTGCCGACGTTCGGCCGGCCGACGATGGCGATCGCGACCGGGGCTTCCTCGGCCTCGGCGGCGATCGCCGCGTCCCACTTCCGGGCGACCTCGTCGACCGCGCCTTCGTTGTCCGCGCCGCCCTCGGCCTCCTCGCCTCGTCCCGCCGAGCGGCTCGTCGCCGACGACCAGCGGCTCGAGGAACCCGTCGGCGACGTCGCGCGCCCACGCTCGCCTCGGCCTCGCGGGCCTTGCGGGCGAGCTCCGCCTCCGACTCGGGCGGCAGGGCCCAGACGATCGCGTCGAGCAGGTCGCCGGTCCCCCGTCCGTGGGCCGCGCTGATCGGGTAGGTCTCCTCCCAGCCGAGGCGCGTAGAACTCGGCCGCCTCGAGCTCGCGCCGCTCGTTGTCGGCCTTGTTGACCGCGACGAGGACCGGCGACGCTGGCCCGCCGGAGCAGCTCGGCGGCCTCCAGGTCGGCCGGCGTGATCCCGCTCGCCGCGTCGACGACGAAGACGATCACGTCGGCCTCGGCGATCGCCAGCCGGGCCTGCTCCTGGACCCGGGCCTCGATCGGATCGCCCGGCGTCGATCTCCAGGCCGCCGGTGTCGACGATGAGGAAGCGGCGGCCGTTCCACTCGGCCTCGCCGTAGAGCCGGTCGCGGGTCGTCCGGGCGCGGTCCTCGACGATCGCGTGGCGGGTGCCGAGGATCCGGTTGAACAGCGTGCTCTTGCCGACGTTCGGGCGGCCGACGATGGCGACGACCGGGAGGGCGTCCATCGGCGGCGCTCAGGCGGCGCCGACGGACGGTTCGGCGTTCGGCTCGCGGCTCGGCAGCGAGGTCGTCCGGCCGGCGGGCGTCGCGGCGGCCAGGAGGGCCGCCATCGCCAGCCTGCGCGCGTCGGCGGCGGCGTCGGGGGTGCCCGCCAGCTCGAGGATCCGCTCGGCGACCGCCTGGAGGTCCTCGATCGGGGTCGACGTCCCGCCGGTCACGCCGACGATCCCGGCCGACCCGAAGACCGCCGGGTCGACGAGGTCGCGGACGCTCTCGATCTGGATGGCGTGGGTCCCGGCGATCTCGCACAGCCGGGTCAGCTCCTTCGTGTTGGCCGACGAGCGCCCGCCGACGACGACCATCAGGTCGACCTCGCGGGCGGTCTCCAGGGTGTCCTCCTGGCGCCGGATCGTGACCGGGCAGACGGTGTTGACGATCTTCAGCTCGTGGCTGCGCGAGACCATGAAGGCCGCGAGCTTCTCGAACTTCCAGGGCGGCTGGGTGCTCTGGGAGATGAGCGCCATCTTCTTGCGCCGCGGGATCTTCGGCCAGTCGTCCTCCTCGTCGACGACGATCGCGTCCGGTGCGAAGCCGAGCAGCCCGACGACCTCGGGGTGCCTGGGCGTCCCGAGCAGGACGATCGTGTAGCCCTCCTCGACGAGCCTGACGAGCTCGCGCTGCTCCTGGATGACCCAGGTGCAGGTCCCGTCGATGACCTCGAGCCCGCGCGCCTCGGCCCGCTCCATGACCTCCGGCCGGACGCCGTGGGCGCGGATGACGACGGCCGCGCCGTGGTCGACGTCGTCGAGCGAGCTCGACCGTCTGGACGCCGATCTGCTCGAGGTCGCGGATGACGCCCTCGTTGTGGACGACCTGGCCGAGGGTGTGGGTCGCCTTGCCCGCGGCGGCCGCCTCCTTGGCCTTGTCGATCGCCTCGCGGACGCCATAGCAGAAGCCGGTCCGCTTGGCGATCCTGACCTCTCGAACGGTACCCATCGCCTCGATTATCGCACGGGGTCCCCGGGCGACCCGTCGCGGGGACCTGGCGCGGCCCCGGCCTCGCCGCCGTAGACGCCGCGCTGGGCGGGCGGCAGCAGGGCGGCGATCCGGCTCATGATCACGGTCGTGGCCGCCACCTGGGCGGTCCGCCGCTCGGCGCCGGAGCCGGCGGCGCTCGATCGTGAACGGCTCGCCGACCCGGAGGACGACCCGGCCCCGGGTCGGATGGGGCAGCCGCTGGCCGCGTGGCCAGACCGGCCGCGTCCCTGACACGCCGATCGGCACGATCCGCGCCCCCGTCCGCAGGGCGAGGATCGTCGTCCCCTCCTTGGCCTCCTGGAGCGCGCCGGTCGGGCTCCGGGTGCCCTCCGGGAAGACGATCAGGACGTGGCCCTCGTCGAGGACCCGCCTGGCCGCCCGGAACGCCTCGACGTCGGCGGCGCCGCGCTGGATCCCGATGACCGCGTTGAGCTCGAGGAACGTGCCGACGATCGGCCAGTCGAGCGCCTCCTGCTTGCCGAGCCAGTAGATCCGCCGGCCGAGCGCCGGCGTCACGTACGAGCCGATGAGCGGCGCGTCGGCGTTCGAGACGTGGTTCGCCACGAGGAGGACCGGGCCGTCCAGGCCGCGGACGTGGTCGAGCCCGTGGAGCTCGACCCGGGCGAGGAAGCGCCACACGAACCGCCCGAACGCATCGGTCGCCCGGATGAACCAGGTCAGGCCGTCACCGAGCGCCGGGCGGGTCCGGTCATCGTCGCGCGGACCGCTCACCGCTCGGCCTCGGCAGCCTCGGCCTCCGCCCGTCCGGATCGCCGCGTCGACGGCGGCCACCGTCTGCTCGAACGTGTTCCCGTCGGTCGCGATGATCGTCGCGTCGGCGGCCGCCCGGAGCGGCGCGACCGGCCGGTTCCGGTCGAGGTCGTCGCGCCGGCGCAGGTCGGCCAGGATCGCCGCGGCCTCGGCCGAGCCGGGGGCCAGGCCGCGCTCCTCGGCCCGCCGACGAGCCCGCTCCTCGGCCGAGGCGTCGAGGAAGATCTTCAGGTCGGCGTCGGGCAGGACCACGGTCCCGATGTCGCGACCGGCCATGACGATCCCGCCGGCCTCGGCCAGCGCCCGCTGGCGGGCCAGCAGGGCGGCCCGGACCTCGGGCACCCGGGCCACCTCGCTGACCGTCCGGTCGACCTCGGGCCGGTGGACCTCGTCGGTCACGTCGACGCCGTCGACGAGGACGCGCGACAGCCGGCCGTCGCCGTCGGGCGCCAGCTCGACCTCGTCGACGAGCGGGACGAGCCCGGCCGGGTCGTCCAGGTCGATCCCACGGCGGAGCGCCAGGTCGGTCAGCGCGCGGTAGAGCAGCCCGGTGTCGCAGAACCGGTAGCCGAGGTCGCGCGCGGCGGCCGCGCCGACGCTGCTCTTGCCCGACGAGGCCGGGCCGTCGATGGCGACGACCAGCCGGCGGCGCCCGCTCGGCGCGGCCCCGTGCCCGGCGGTCGGCTGGTCGGCGGTCATCGCTCCGAGGATACCCGCCCGGCCCCGAGCGACCGGACCTCCGCCGCGCCGAGCGGGCGGACCGCGCCGGCCCGGAGCGTCCCGAGTCGGACGGTCCCGATCCGGACCCGGGCGAGGCGGTCGATCGGGGCGCCGGCCGCCGCGAACATCCGGCGGAGCTGGCGCTTCCAGCCCTGGCGGAGCGTGGCCCGGTACCAGGCCAGCTCGGGCGGCGGCGCGGATCGAGCACGGCGACGAGGCCGCGGATCTCCGGCGCCGTCATCGGCCGGAGGTGGCTCGAGCGTCGCCCGGCCCTCGTCGAGCTGGATCCCGGCCCGCAGCGCGGCCACCTGACCGGCCGACAACGGCGCGGCCAGGCCGATCGCGTACTCGCGCTCGACCCCGAACCGCGGGTGGAGCACCCGGTCGGCCCAGGCGCCGTCGTTGGTGAGCAGGATGAGGCCCTCCGAGTCCTGGTCGAGCCGGCCGACCGGATAGAGCCGCCCGGCCCCGGCCAGCGCCCGCGGGACGAGGTCGAGGACGGTCCGTCGCGGCGTGGCGGTCCCGGGTCGTCGACGTGACCCCCAGGGGCTTGTGGACGACGAGGTGGACGAGCGCCGACGCCTCGCCGACGGGGCGGCCGTCGACGGCGATCCGGACGCTCCCCGGCTCGACCGACTCGCCGAGGGTCGCCAGCCGGCCGTCGACCGTCACCCGGCCGGCGGCGATCAGCCGCTCGGCCTCCCGGCGTGACGCGACCCCGGCCGCGGCGATGACCTTCTGGAGCCGCTCCGGGGCCATCAGCCCGGGCCGGGCCCGACGGGCACCCCGGGCGTGCCCGCGGCGGGCGCCGCGGCCGGCTCGGGCGCATCGTCCACGTCGGGCCCCTCGCCTGTCGCGGGCCCGGCCTCCGCCGCGGCCTCGACGAGGCGGGCGGCGACCTCGGCGTCGAGCGGCGGCAGCTCGTCGAGGCTGGCGAGCCCGAACCGCTCGAGGAACTCGAAGTCGGTGCCGTACAGGAACGGCCGGCCGGGCGCGTCCGAGCGTCCGAGCTCGACGACCAGCCGGCGATGGAGGAGCGCCCGGATGGTGTAGTCCGAGTCGACGCCGCGGATCCGCTCGACGCCGCCCCTGGTGACCGGCTGGCGGTAGGCGACGATGGCCAGCGTCTCGAGGGCCGCCGGCGACAGCCGGGTCGCGTCGGCCCCGACGTACCGGCCGATGAGCCGGCCGGCCTCCGGGGCGGTCGCCAGCTCGACCCGGTCGCCCGAGACGACGACGAGCGGATCCCCGGCCGCCAGGCCGACCTCCAGGTCGCCGAGCCGCGCATCGACGGTGTCCCGGTCGACCCCGGCCAGGGCCGCGATCTCCCGCCGGCTGAGCGGCCGCTCCGCGACGAACAGGAGCGCCTCGAGGGTCGCCTCGGTCAGGCCGATCGGCTCGGGCGCTCGACCGCCCGGCTGCTCGGCTCGCGGCCGGCGCTGCGGCTCGCCGGCTGCTGCGGCTCGCTCACGCGAACGACTCCAGCGTCTCGTCGAACGGCGCGTCGACGGATGTGGCGCCGCCGGCCGCCCGCTCCTCGGCCGTCGTCGGCCGGGCGACGATCGGGCCCCACGGCTCGGCCTGCTCGACGACGATCTCGCGCCGCTTCATCAGCTCGAGCAGGGCCAGGAACGTGACGACGACGACGACCCGGTCGCGGACGCCCGCGAGGAGCTCCTGGAGGACGATCCGGTCCGCCCCGCGGAGGGCCGCCCGGATGAGCTCGGCGCGCTCGCCGATCGTGATCGTCCGGGGCAGCGTCTCGGGCGGGGGCGGCGGCAGCGGGACGACCCGGAGCAGCCGCTCGATCGCCGCGACGAGCAGGGCGGGATCGAGCGGTGCTGCCGGCGGAGCGACCGCTCCGGCTCGCCCGGCCGCGGCGGCGGCGCGCCGGCTCGCGTCGGAACAGGCCGACCCGCTCGAGCGCCCCGGCCTGGAGCGCCGCCCCGGCGTCGCGATGAGCCCGGTAGACGATCAGCCGCGCCCGGAGCGCCGCCTCCGGGTCGGGCGCCTCCTCGAGGATCGTGGTCGCCACCTCGACCCGTCGCGGCAGGAGGGCCCGGCTCTTGATCAGGATGAGCTGGCCGGCGATCGCGATGAACCCGCTGACGTTGCCGATCCGATCCGCCTCGAGACCGGCCAGCGCGTCGAGGTAGGCCTCGGCGAGCGCCCCGAGCGGGACCGTCAGCACGTCGAGGTGGCGGGCCTCGATGAGCGACAGGAGGAGCCCGAGCGGCCCCTCGAACGCCTCGAGCCGGACCTGGTCGTCGCGACCTCGGGCCGGCGGCCTTCGCCGAACGCGACCGACGGCGGTGGCGCGTCGCGCCCAGCTCGACCATCGTCAGTTCGCCTCGTCGGCCAGCCGGAGGAGCTCGCCGGCCGCCGGCTCGACCGGGTCGGCCTGGTGGCGGATGAGCTCGGCCGTGCGGATCGAGCAGCCGGCCTCGAGCGCCATCCGGGCCGACAGCTCGGCGTGGTCGCGCAGCCGGTCGAGCGCGGCGCCGAAGCCCGGCAGGCGGCGGGCGACCGAGACGACCCACGGACCCCACGCCTCGCCGAGCGACCAGGCGACCCGCGGCAGGACGCCGACGGTCGGGCCCTTGGCGCAGTCGTGGAGGAGGCCGGCCAGGAGGAGCTCCGGGTCGGTCGTCCCGGCCGCGCGGAGCGTCGCGACGACGTCGAGGCCGTGCCGCCGGTCGGCGACGTGCATCCCGTCGAACAGGGCGAGCTGGGCCGGCGTCAGCCAGCCGGCCAGGGCCGCCCGCTCGTCGGCGCGGACGCGCGCCCCCAGGTGTGCCCGGAACTGGCGGACCTTAGACGCCCAGAAGGATCCGGGTGACACCGATGATCGCCCTCCCGAGGATGGTCCCGCCGAGCATGATCACCACGAGGAGGATGACGAAGCCGTACTGGGCCAGCATCGGCCGGAGCTGCCAGGCGGTCTGCGGGGCTGACCAGCCGGAACAGGACCGCCGACCCGTCGAGCGGCGGGACCGGGATCAGGTTGAAGATCGCCAGCGCGATGTTGAACACGACGAACGACGAGACGATCTCCCAGACGAGGTTCGGCGCGTCGATCTGCAGGGCGACCATGACCCGCGCAGACGATCGCCCCGAGGACGGCCATGATCAGGTTCGAGGCCGGCCCGGCGATGGCGACCAGGGCCTCGCCGTTGCGCCGATCGCGCAGGTTCGACGGGTTGACCGGCGTCGGCTTCGCCCAGCCGAAGATGAAGCCGCCACCGGCCAGGGCACCGAGCCGAGCGCGCTGACGACCAGAGCAGCCCGCCCATCGGGTCGAAGTGGACGACCGGGTTGAGGGTCAGCCGCCCGAACAGCTTGGCCGTCCCGTCACCCAGGCGGTAGGCCACGTAGGCGTGGGCGAACTCGTGGACCGGGAAGGCGACGCCGAGGAAGATCGACGATGAGGATGGCGACGCTGATGAGATCGTCGGTTGTCAAGGTGGAACGGGTACCTCTCGGCTCCGGGGCAGGACCGGGCTATCGTACCGTCGGCGCGGCGCCGGGGCTCAGAGGCGACCCAGCAGCTCGGCCTTCTTCGCCTCGTACTCGGCGGCGCTGATCGCGCCGCGGTCGCGCAGGTCGGCCAGCCGATGGAGCGTGTCGGTCACCTCCTCGGCGGTCATCGGCGTCGTCGGCGCCGGGGCCGGCGCGGTCGTCGGAGGCCCGGCCGGGGTGGCCGGTGCCGGCGAGACAGCGGCGGCGTCGGCGGCAGCAGGGCTCGGGGCCCGGAGCGGCGGGCTGGGCATCGGCGAGGCGATCTCCCGCTCGAGGGCGTCTTCGCGTTGAGCATCGCCTTCTTGAACCTGGCCGCGTCGTTGAGCATCCTGAAGTCGTCGATCGTCTTCTCGGACGCGGTCAGGATCTCCAGGTCGCCGAAGTGGAGGAGCCGCCCGAAGAGGCCCTGCTTGAGGACGGCGTCGTTGATCTTCTCGAGCGAGCTGTCGCGCGAGATCTTGTTGATGATCCCCTCGACCTGCATCACCCGCCGGTTGGTGACGATGTAGTCCTGGAACGTCCAGCTCGGCGTAGCGCCAGACGATCCAGACCAGGGCGACCGAGGAACGAGATCAGCGGCGACCCAGCCGAGGATCGACCAGTCGATGAGCCGGCCGAGGAGGAAGAACCCGACCGAGACCGCGACGAGGACCCAGAAGGCGACCGTGTAGGCCACGATCGAGAACCAGTGCTGGCGGGTCCGCAGCACGATGTGCTCGCCCTCGGCGATGAGTCCGTCCGCGTAGCGCGCCATCGACCGTCCCTGCCTCCTTCAGGCCCGCGGGTGGGCGCGGGCGTAGACCTCCCGGATCCGTTCGCCGGTCAGGTGGGTGTACAGCTGGGTCGTGCTGATACTCGCATGCCCGAGCAACTCCTGGACGACCCGCAGGTCGGCGCCGCCCTCGAGCAGGTGGGTCGCGAACGAGTGGCGCAGGGTGTGCGGGGTCACCCGCTCGGGCAGGCCGGCCGCCGCGGCCGCCCGGCGGACGATCGCCCAGGCCTGCTGGCGCCCGAGCCGGCGCCCGTGGGCGCTCAGGAAGAGCGGCCCGCCGCGGACCGGCTCCACGTGATGGAGCGCCAGCCAGGCCGGCCGGACGTCGTCGAGGTAGCGCGCCAGCCAGGCGAGGGCGACCTCGCCGACCGGCACGAGGCGCTCGCGGTCGCCCTTGCCGATGACCCGGACGAAGCCGCCGTCGAGCGACAGGTCCTCGCGGTCGAGCCCGAGCGCCTCGCTGATCCGCAGGCCGGCGGCGTAGAGCAGCTCGAGCAGGGCGCGGTCGCGGATCCGGACCGGCTCGTCGGGCAGGTCGCCGCTGGCCGCCTCGAGCAGCCGCTCGGTCTCGTCGACGTCGAGCGTCTCGGGCAGCCGGCGGACCTGGCGCGGCAGGTCGATCCGGGCCGCCAGGTCGGTCGCGATGAGCTCGTCGCCGTAGGCGAACCGGTAGAAGCCGCGGATCGAGGCCGTCCGGCGGCGCAGGCTGGTCGGGCGGAGCGCCGCCGCCGAGCGGGCCAGGTAGCGCGTCGCCGGCTCGACCGAGCCGGCCCAGCCGCCGGCCGACCCCGGGGGCGCCGGCGAACCCGGCCAGGTCCGCCGCGTAGGCCGCGAGCGTCGCCGGGGCGAGGCCGCGCTCGACCCGGAGGTGGCGGAGGTAGGCGTCGATCGCCGCCGGCGAGGCCGATCGCGCTGGTCGCCATGGCGGCGCTCACGCCGGGACGGCCGACTCGGCCCCCGCCGATCCCCTGGCGCCAGGCCGCGGCCCGATCGAGCAGCTCCCGCGCGCCGGCGGCCGCCGCCTCGCCGCCGAGCGGGCCGCCGAGCATCTGGGCCAGCTCGCCCGATCCGCTCGGCCTCGTCGTCGAGCCGGTGGACCTCGGTGACCGTCCGGCCGTCGCGCTCGCGCTTGGCGATCCGGAAGTGGACGTCGGCGTGGGCCGCGATCTGGGGCAGGTGGGTCACGCACAGGACCTGGTGGCGGCGGGCCGAGCGATCCACAGGCTCCGCCCGACCGGGTCGGCGCTCCGCCCGCCGATCCCGCTGTCGATCTCGTCGAAGACCAGGGTCGGGGTCGCGTCGGCCGCGGCGAGGACCTCCTTGATCGCCAGGGCGACCCGGCTCAGCTCGCCGCCCGAGGCGATCCGGGCGAGCGGTCGGGCCGGCTCGCCGACGTTCGGGGCGAACCGGAAGACGACCTCGTCGATCCCGCTCGCGTCGAACGCCAGAGCGTCGCCGTCGACCTCGACCGCCGGCTCGCCCTGTGCCGCCGGTCGCCGGCCGAGCGCGACCTCGAACCGGGTCCGGGCGAAGCCGAGCTCCTCGAGTGCCGCGGAGACCGCCTCGGCCAGCCGGCCGGCCGCCTCGGCCCGCAGCCCGGACAGCGTGCGCCGCCGTTCGCCGCGACGTCGGCGAGGAGCGCGGCGTCCTCGGCCAGGCGGCGGTCCCGCTCAGCCTCGAGCCCGCGCAGCCGCTCGGCCTCGGCGGCCATCGCCTCGCCGTGGGCCAGGACCGCCGCCTCGTCGTCGCCGTAGCGGCGCTCCAGGGCGAAGATCAGCGACAGCCGCTCCTCGAGCCGGGCCACGGCGGCCGGGTCGTGGTCGAGGCCGTCGACGAGCGCGCGGACCTCGGCGGCGACGTCCTCGAGCTCGCCGTCGAGCCCGGCCAGGCGCTCGGCGAGCGGCTCGAAGCGGGGGTCGAAGCGGGCCAGCTCGCGCGCGCCCTGGACGGCCGCCCCGACCCGGTCCCGGGCCGCGCCCCCGTCCGGACCGGCCTCTTCCCCGACCAGCGCCTCGTGGATCGCGGCGCCGCCGCGGGCGATCGCCTCGCCGTGGCGGCCGGCCCCGAGCCGGGCCTGGATCTCGTCGGCCTCGCCGACCCGGAGCCGGGCCGCCGCGATCTCGCCGGCCTCGTGCTCGGCGAGCTCGATCCGGCGGACCAGCTCGCGCGGTCGACCGCCAGCTCGGCCAGCGCCGCCCGGTTCGCCCGCCACCGCTCGACCGCGCCGGCGACGGCCTCGCGGGCGACCCAGCAGCCGCCGTACGCGTCGAGCAGGTCGCGCTGGACGCGCTCGTCGAGGAGCCGCTGCTGGTCGTGCTGGCCGTGGATCTCGACGAGGCCGCCGACGCGTCTCGGCCAGCCGCGCGGCGGTGACCGGCTCGTCGTCGAGGCGGGCCGTCGAGCGGCCCGCCGGCGGCGACCTCGCGGACGACGATCAGCGGCTCGGGCAGGCGGTCGAACAGGGCCTCGACCCGGGCCGCCGCCGCACCGTGGCGGACGAGCCCGGTGTCGGCCCGCGCCCCGAGGGCGAGCCCGAGGGCGTCGATGAGCAGGCTCTTCCCGGCGCCGGTCTCGCCGGTGATCACGTTGAGACCCGGCCCGAGCTCGAGCCGGAGCCGGTCGATGAGGGCGAGGTCGGCGACGGCGAGCTCGAGCAGGCGACCGGCCGGTTCGCCGCTCACGACGGCAGGAGCTCCACCTTGCGCCGGAGGAGGTCCCAGAACGGGATCGCGCCGTCCGGCTCGACGAACCGGATCGGGCGGAGCCCGGCGGACACCTCGACGACGTCGCCGACCGCGACCGGCAGGTCCTCGCGGCCGTCGATGCTGACCAGCGCCTCGTCGGCCTCGACGACCCGGGCGGTCACCGTCTGGGTCGGGCTGACGACGACCGAGCGGATCGCCGAGAGGTAGCCCGCGATCGGGGTCACGACCAGGTTCCGGCTGAGCGGATCGAGGATCGGCCCGCCGGCCGAGAACGAGTAGCCGGTCGAGCCGGTCGGGCTGGCGACGATCAGCCCGTCGGCGATGAACGTCGCCAGGTGGCTCGGGCCGATCGACACGTCCAGGCGGACGACCCGGGCGAGCGAGCCGCGGGCGACGACGACGTCGTTGAGGGCGAAGAAGCCCTGTCCGCCGGGTCGGCCGCGCCGGCCGGATCGTCCCGCGCAGGCTCATCCGCTCGTCGACCTCGAACGATCCCCGGCGGCGACCTGGGCGAGGATCGACTCGAGCCCGTCCGCCTCGACCTTCGACAGGAAGCCGACCTTGCCCAGGTTCACCCCGAGCAACGGGACGTCGACCTCGGAGACGGCCCGGGCGGCCCGCAGGAACGTCCCGTCGCCGCCGAGGACGACGAGGATGTCGGTCGTGGGCAGCTCGCGGAGGAGCGTCTCGAGCTCACCCGACGGGGCCGACCAGTGGGCCAGGCCGCGGACGCTGCACCAGCCCTCGGCCCGGTCGCGCAGCTCGTCGGCCGCCTCGATCGTGGGGTTGTAGGCGAAGCCGATCCGGCCGACCGCGCTCATCCGGCCGCGACCTCGACCAGCCGCTCGTCGGTCAGCCGGTCGACGGCCGGGCCGGCGCCGACCTCGAGGTGGAGGAGGAACTCGCGGTTGCCCTCCGGGCCGAGGATCGGCGAGGCGATCGCGTCGACCGCGCCAAGGCCGAGCTCGCGGGCGCGCCCGACGACCCGCCGGAGGACCTCGAGGTGGACCGCCGGGTCGCGCACGACGCCCCGGTCGAGGGCCGCCCGGCCGGCCTCGAACTGGGGCTTGACGAGCGGCACGATCGGTCCGCCGGACGGGCCGAAGCAGGCGGCGATCGGCCCGAGGACGAGCCCGAGCGAGATGAACGAGACGTCGACGACCGCCAGCGTGACCGGCTCCGCCAGGACGCCGGGGCCGAGCGTCCGGGCGTTCGTCCGCTCCAGCGAGACGACCCGGCGGTCGCGGCGCAGGGCGTCCGCCAGCTGGCCGCGCCCGACGTCGACGGCGTAGACCCGGCGCCGCCCCACGCTGGAGGAGGACGTCGCTGAAGCCGCCGGTCGAGGCGCCGGCGTCGAGGCAGACGCGGCCGGCCGGGTCGATCCCGAAGGCGTCGAGCGCCGCGGCGAGCTTGTGGCCCCCGCGCGAGACGTACGGCTCCGGCGCGTCGACGGCGACCGGCAGCGCCGGGTCGACGAGGTCGCCCGGCTTCCGGTCGCGTCGCGCCGCGTCGCCCTCGCCGACCCGGACCCGGCCGGCCAGGACCAGGGCCTGGGCACGCGTGCGCGAGTCGGCCAGGCCGCGCTCGACGAGGAGCTGGTCGAGCCGCCGGCGGACCCGTCGGCCGGGCTGGATCGTCTCCGCGCTCACCCGCCTATCGTGGCACAGCCCGCTTCACGGCGACACGCCGCGGGTTCGCGCCCGATCAGCCGGGGGGCGCCTCCGGTCCGGACCCGGGCGATCGGATGCCGTAGCCGGCGGGCAGCGCGGAGCGAAGCGCCGCCAGGACCTGGTCGGGATCCGCGCCCGGCGGCCCGACGACGACCAGCGGGATCTCCACCGCCGGGCCGCTCGGCGCGAGCGTGCCCGGGGCCTCGAGCGGACCGACGACCGCGGCGCCGACGGCCGGCTCGGCCACCTCGGCCACCTCGGCCAGCTCGGATGGCGCCGTCTCCCGCATCGCCAGGTCGGCGCGCATGGCGAGCCCGTGATACGCGACGACCAGCGCGCCGACCAGGACGACGCCGACCGGCGTGCTGATCTCGGACACGACGTTCGGTGGCGCCGTCGCTCCGAGGACGATGCCGAACAGCCGGTAGGCGATCAGGCCGAGCGCGGAGATCGACGTGATCAGGGCCGTCGCCAGGACGAGGTACAGGTACACCCGGCGTGCGGCCGCGGTCGCCTCGAGCCGAGGCGTCTCCGCCCACCGCCGGGTCGCCGCGATCCAGTGCCACACCCAGAGCGGCGTCCCGACCACGAGGTAGGCGACGAACGAGGCGAGCTCCCGGCGCCACACGTCCGCGCCCGCGATGACGGTCCGCTGGCCGCCCAGGACGACATCGACGAGGAGGCCGATCAGCCAGCCGGCGCCGACCCCGGCGAAGGCCAGTCCGACGGCCGCCGACGCGTAGCCGCTCAGCCGCCGGGCGGCCATCACCCCGCCCTCGGGCCACGCCCCCGATCCCTCGGCGAGCAGCCGTCGACGGCTCCACCACCAGGCCAGGGTGAACGGCAGGAACGAGATCGACGGCCCGATCGCATCCTGGACGGCCACCGCCGGGTCGGTCGTCTCGGCTGCCCCGAGCGCCCACGCCACGGCCGCGGTCAGGCCGCTGGCGGCGGCGAACAGGGTCATCGCCGCACCGACGACGATCCCGCCGGCGATGAACGCCTTGCGGACCGCCGCCACGCGCTCGCTCGGCCCGATCCAGCCGGGCGACCGGATCCGCCGGTCCAGCCCGAGCCATAGCGCGAGCCAGACGCTCCCCCGACGAGGATGCTCGCGAAGCCGCCGACGACCGGCTCGACCCACCAGTCGGTCTGGCCGATGATCGCCGAGCGACCGACGGTCAGGTCGAGCAGGGCCTGGATGAGCTGCGCCGCCCCGGAGCAGAGCATCACGAGAGCGGCGGCCATGACGAGGTACCTGGACAGCCGAGGCCACCAGGCCGCCGAGTCGCGGAGCGGTCCGACCCGTTCGTCGTCCTGCCGGATCCAGGCGTGGAACGCCCAGATCGCCCCGCCGACGAGGACCGCGGCGAGCGGGCCCTCGGGCTCGCCGCCGTACGGCGCCGGGCGGCCGACCGCGGCGCGGATCACGCTCGTGACGACGGCGGTCCCGTTGAGCAGCCCGATCCCGAGGGCGACCAGCTCGACGATCGCCAGGTAGAAGGCACGGATCGGGGCCGTCCGCTCGGCCTCCCCGATCGCCGTCGAGTGGACGCCCCGCCCGACGAACCACCAGTGGATGGCCCACAGCGGTCCGGCCACGGCGACGAGGGCCAGGGCGAGGCTCAGCTGGGAACGCGTGTCGGCCTCGCTGATCGTGCCGATGACGGCTCCCCCGGCCTGGCTCGAGATGCGCGCGAAGGCCAGCGTCAGGAGGTTCCACAGCCCGATCGCCGCGACCGCCAGGCCGGCCGCGGACAGCAGGTACAGGTACAGCCGCCGAGCGGTCTGCATCGGGATGCCTCCTCCTACGGCGTCTCGGGCATCAGGTCCGGCCCGACGTAGAGCTGGTCGAGCTTCCAGGCGCCGCCCTCGCGAACCAGCAGCAGGGTCGGGTGGACGGTGTAGCGGCTCGGCGTCAGGCCGCCGCCGCCGTAGTACTGCTCGACCGTGAGGAACACCGTCGCTCGCTGGTCGCGGACGTCCGTCCGGTCGATCCGGACGATCCGGCCGGACGTGTCCCCGTAGGAATAGCCGTACATGGCCACCCGGTCGGCGTAGGCCGACTCGGTCAGGGTCGCCTTCAGCCGGGCGCTGAGCTGTGCATACGCCCCGGTCAGGTCGCGCGAATCGAGCGCCTGGACGTAGGCCTGGACCGTCGCCTCGGGCGTGCCGGCCGGGTACTCCCGAACGCCGCCGCTGCCGAATGCCAGGACCACCACGACGGCCAGCACGACGAGCACGGCCACGATCGCGAGGGCGATCGCGATCATCCGGGTCGGCGAGGTGCCGACCTGGGGCCCTCCGGCCGACGACTCCACCGGCGAGACGGGCGGCTGCTCGCCTCCCGGCCCGGCCGGCTGCTCGGTCACCGTCATCGCTCGCACCTCCCTGCTCGCGTGGTTCCCGACCCGCCCATTCTGACCGGCCGGATCGACCGCGGCTAGAGCCGAACGGCGAGCTCAGCCCACGGTCGAGGCGGCGCGCCGAGCCGGGCTGGCGTGGAGGGCGGCGAGCGTCTCGCGGACCTGGGCCTCGATGCCCGGCGCGTCGAGCCGGATGAGCCGCCGCAGGTCCGCGACCGAGCCGTGGTCGACGAACCGGTCGCCCGGGATCCCGACGATCTTCAGAGGCGACGTCGCGGTAGGCCGGGTCGGCCAGGCGCGCCTCCTCGAGCAGCTCGAGGACGGCCGATCCGAAGCCGCCGGTCACGACGCTCTCCTCGAGGGTCACCACGAGCCGCTTCCCGCGGGCGGCCTCGAGGATGAGCTCGCGGTCGAGCGGCTTGGCGAACCGGGCGTTGATCACCCCGACCGACCAGCCGTCGGCCGCGAGCGCGTCGGCGGCGGCCATCCCCCGGGCGACGATCGGCCCGAACCCGACGAGCAGGATGTCGGAGCCGTCGCGGAGCATCTCGCCGCGACCGATCGGGAGCACCTCCGGCTGGCGGGCGCGGGACGTCGAAGCCGGGGTCGCGCGGGTAGTGCAGGGCGAACGGGTGGTCCTGGGCGAACGCGGTCCGGAGGAGCGAGCGGAGCTCCTGCTCGTCCTTCGGGCTGGCGATGACCAGGTGCGGGATCTGGCGCTGGGCGGGCAGGGTGAACATCCCCTGGTGGCTCGTCCCGTCCTCGCCGACGAGGCCCGCCCGGTCGACCGCCGAGGAGGACCGGCTGGTCGTTCTGGCAGGCGTCGTGGACGGTCTGGTCGAAGGCCCGCTGGAGGAACGTCGAGTAGATCGCCACGACGGGCCGGCTGGCCGCCCATCGCCAGGCCGGTCGCCAGCGTCACCGCGTGCTGCTCGGCGATCCCGACGTCGAAGAACCGGTCGGGGAACTCGGCCTGGAAGCGGTTCAGCCCGGTCCCGGTCGGCATCCCGGCCGTGATCGCCACGATCCGCCGGTCGGCCCGGGCCAGCTCGATCAGCTCGGCGCTGAAGTAGGCGGTGTAGTTGGGGGCCTTCTTCGGCGCGTCCGGCGGCGTCGCCGCAGGGGTGGCGTCGTCGGCCATCCCGGGGTCCTGGACCGGTCGGCCCGGCCCGGGCCGCGGCGCCGTTCGACGCCGTTCGCGCGGGGCTCGTACTTGTCGGTCATCGGCGGCAGCGCGGCGCCGTGGAAGCCGACCTGGTCCGTCTCGGCGGGGCGGTAGCCGCGGCCCTTCTGGGTCCGGACGTGGACGATGACCGGCTCGCGCAGCTCGAGGGCCTGAGCGAACGTCCGCTCGAGGGCCTGGAGGTCGTGGCCGGGCACGACACCGATGTAGGTGATCCCGAGGTCCTCGAACAGCTGGCCGGGCTGGGCGAAGTTGACGACCGACTTGCGGAACCGGCGCGACAGCTCGAGGGCCGTCTCGCCGACGACCGGGAGCCGCTCGATCGCCCGGTCGTAGGCCGTCCGGCTCTGCTGCCAGGCCGGCGACAGCTTGATCTGGCTGAGGTACTTGCTGAACGCCCCGACGGTCGGGCTGATCGACATCTCGTTGTCGTTGAGGACGATCAGGATCTGCGTCCCGCGGTGGCCGATGTCGTTGAGCGCCTCGAGGCTGAGCCCGCTCATCAGGGCCGCGTCGCCGACGACGACCGCGATCCGCTCGAAGCCGTGGCGGAGGTCGCGCGCCTCGGCCAGGCCCTGGGCGATCGACAGGCCCGTCCCGGCGTGACCGCCGTCGAACACGTCGTGGGGCGACTCGCTCCGGCGCGGGAAGCCGCCGACGCCGCCGAGCTGGCGGAGCGTGCCGAAGCGGGCCAGCCGGCCGGTCAGCAGCTTGTGCGGGTAGGCCTGGTGCCCGGTGTCCCAGACGATCCGGTCGCGCGGCGACTCGAGCAGCCGGTGGAGGGCGATCGTCAGCTCGACGACGCCGAGCGACGAGCCGAGGTGGCCGCCGGTCTTGGCGACGGTCGTGATGATCGTCTCGCGGATCTCGTCGGCGAGCTGCTCGAGCTGGGCTCGGGTCCAGGCCGCGCAGGTCGGCCGGCCCCTGGAGTTCGGACAGGATGGTCATCGCGCGGAGTCTACCTCCGGCGGTCGGACGGTTGCGCCGGTGCCGGCGAGGCGCTCGCCCGATGCCGGGACTCGGCCGTGCCCGCGCTACCCGTCCTCGTCGGTCGGCTTGAGCTCGAGCGCCTCGATGGCCCCGCCGGCGCGCTCGACGAGGCGGCGGACCCGGAGCTCGGCGTCGGCGAGGAGGCCGCGCAGCGCTCGTGGAGCGCGACGCCCCGCTCGTACAGGGCGATCGACGCCTCGAGCGACGCCCCGCCGGCCTCGAGCTCGGCGACCGTCCGCTGGAGCTCGGCGAGCGCCTCGTCGAAGGTCAGCGTCGCCGGGTCCCCGACGGTCGCGGAGGCGTCTCGCGGGCCGTCCCCGCCGGCGTCTCAGGGCTCACGCTCGTCACCGGGCTCCTCGGCTGGTGCCGGTCGCTCGGCCCGCTCCGCGAGACGGCCGATCCGCGGCGCGAGGAGCATACCAAGGACGATCCCGCCGACCCGGCGACGACGGCGATCCGATGACCAGCGACCAGGTCGCCCATCAGCGCCGGTCCGCGGGCATCGACCGTCGCGCGCGACCTCGCCGCGCGCGACCCGGATCGCCAGCCCCTCCCCGGCCGGCGCCTCGGCCGGGTCGCGCACGATCCGGCCGTCGCGCGCCCGCCGGACGATGGCGTAGCCGCGCTCCAGCGTCGCCTCGGGCCCAGGGCGCGCCAGGGCGGCCGCCGGCGGCCTCGACCGGCCACGGGCCGCCACCGAGCCGGACGCGACCACGCTCGGGCGGAGCCGCGGCCGGCCGCCCGGTCGGCGACGGTCAGCCGACCTCGAGCCGGGCGCGGATCGCCCGGGTCGCCCGGTCGAGCAGGAGGCCGGCCCGCTCGCGCGCGGCCGCCAGCTGGGCCGTCGGGCTGCAGGCCGTCGAGCGCCCGCCGCTCGGCCGCCACCTCGCGGCCGGCCGCGGCGAGCGATCCGGCCCGATCGCCGCCTCGAGCCGGCGCGCGTCTCGGCCGCCGAGCACGGCGGCCAGCTCGGCCCGATCCGGCACGACGATCTCGGCCGCGGCCGACGGCGTCGGGGCGCGCAGGTCGGCCGCGAAGTCGGCCAGGGTCACGTCGGTCTCGTGGCCGACGCCGCACACGACCGGCAGCGAGTGACGCGACGATCGCCCGGACGACGCGCTCGTCGTTGAACGACCAGAGGTCCTCGAGCGAGCCGCCGCCGCGGGCCAGGATCGTCACGGCCGGCGCGTCCTCCGGCCGGCCCGCGCGCGCGGCACCGCTCGGCGTACCGATCGACCCAGGCGAGCGCGCGGACGATGCTCGCCGGCGCGCCGGCCCCCTGGACCTGGCACTGCGACAGGACGACCCGCGCCAGCGGCCAGCGCCGGGCCAGGACGCGTCCGGATGTCGTGCCAGACGGCGCCCGTCTCGCTGGTCACGACGGCGATGACCGCCGGCCGCTCCGGCAGCGGTCGCTTGCGGGCGGCGTCGAACAGGCCCTCGGCGCCGAGCCGCGCCTTGAGCGCCTCGAAGCGGAGGGCGAGGTCGCCGAAGCCGGCCGGCTGGACGGCGCTGACGTAGAGCTGGTAGACGCCCTGCGCGTCGAACACGTCGACCCGGCCGTGGGCGACGACCCGGAGCCCGGTCCGCGGCTCGAACGGCGACGCCAGCCGGTCGTCGCGGAACCAGACGCACTGGAGCTGGCTGCGCTCGTCCTTGAGCGTGAAGTAGGCGTGGCCGGCGCTCGACACCGTGACCCGGCCGACCTCGCCCTCGACCCACACGTCGCGCAGCCGCTCGTCGCTCCGGACCGCCTCGCGGACGGCCCGGGTGACGTCGGACACGCCGAGGATCGTCAGCCCGAACGTGCCCGTCGGGGCCAGCCGCTCGCCGGGCAGCGAGCGGGCCGCCGCGCCGGGCTCGCCCGACTCGCTCGGGGGGCCGCGTCCGTCGCGTCCCAGGCCGGCAGCGCCCAGTCCGGCGGCTCGTCCTCGCGGCGCATCGGCGGTCCCGGCTGACGCTCGGCCGACCGGTCAGACCCGGGTCTGGTACTCGCCGGTCCGGGTGTCGACCCGGATCGTGTCGCCCTCGTTCGACGAAGATCGGCACCGTGACGACGAGCCCGGTCTCGGTCGTGGCCGGCTTGCGCGCGCCGGTCTGGGTGTCGCCGGCGAAGCCGGGCTCGGTCTCGGTCGACCACGAGGTCGACGGTGACCGGCAGCTCGACGCCGATCGTCTCGCCCTGGTAGCTCGTCCGGTCGAGGGTCATCCCGTCCTTGAGGTAGTGGACGACGTCGTCGAGCTGCGTCGGCGGTCAGGTGGAACTGCTCGTACGTCTCGGTCTCCATGAAGTGGAAGTCGTCGCCGTCGCGGTAGAGGAACTGGACGGGCCGGCGCTCCAGCTGAGGCGCGCGGCCACTTCGTCGCCGGCCTGGAACGAGCGCTCGACCGTCTGGCCGCGCTTGATGTTGCGGAGCTTGATCCGGACCTGGGCCGAGCCGCGGCCCATCTTGATGTGGTGGTAGTCGAGGATCTGCCAGAGGTCGCCGTCGAGCTCGATGGCGACGCCCTTGCGCAGCTCACCGGTCGAGATCATGTCGGGTGGGCTCCTGGGGCTGGCCGGCGGGCAGGGGCCGTGCCGGCGGAGGGATTCGGGTCTGTCGACCGGATTGTAGCCGCTGGCCCGTCCGGCTCACCGCCGCCGTCGACGACGACGATCTCGCGCGGGAAGCGGGTCAGCCGCTCGAAGCGGCCGGCGGCGACGTCGACCGCCACGAGGTCCTCGATCCGGACGCCGGTCTCGCCGTCGAGGTAGACGCCGGGCTCGACGCTGAAGACCGTCGGGCTGGGCAGCGGGCTCGTCGCTGGCGCGCAGGCCCAGGCTCGGCAGCTCGTGGGTCGCCAGGCCGATCCCGTGGCCGGTCCCGTGCCCGAAGTGCTCGCCGTGGCCGGCCGCGTCGATGACCTCGCGGGCCAGCGCGTCGGCGGCCCGGCCGCTCGGCAGCGGCCCGCCGGCGGCCGGACGGCCGCCTCGATCCCCGCGATCGCCGCCGCCTGCGCCTCGCGCCACCAGCTCGTAGACCGCCAGGTCGCGCGGCGTCGGCTCGCCCGACGAACAGCGTCCGGGTCATGTCGCTCCGGTAGCCGTCGACCTGGGCGCCGAAGTCGAACAGGAGGACCTGCCCGGCGCGGACCGGCCGGTCCCCGGGCGAGCCGTGCGGCAGGGCCGCCTCGGGCCCGGCCAGGCAGGCCACGTCGAAGGCGAGCGCCTCGGCGCCGCCGGTCCGCATCAGCCACTCGAGCCGGAGCGCGAGCTCGCGCTCGGTGACGCCCGGCCCGGATCTCCGGCAGCGAGCGCGGCCAGGGCCCGGTCGGCCACGGCGCAGGCGGCGGCGATCCGCTCGAGCTCGGCCGGCTCCTTGACCGCCCGGTCCGCCTCGAGCCAGCCCTCGACCGGGACCAGCTCGACGTCGGGTGCGGCGCCGGCCAGCTGGTCCAGGTCGCGTGGCTGACGCGGCCGCCTCGACCGCCGACCCGCCGGGCGCCGAGCGAGGCGACGCAGCGCCGGCCAGCGCGCGTCGAGGTCGCCGTAGACGGGCTCGATCCGGGCGTCCGGGCGCCTCGCGCCGGCCTGGACCGGTAGCGGCTGTCGGCGAACAGGACGACCTCGTCGCGCCCGACGAGGAACCAGCCGGACGACCCGGCGACCTTCTCCTCGCCGTCGCCCAGGGCGAACCCGGTCAGGTAGCGGATGTTCTCGGCGCGGACGCCGAAGTAGGCGTCGAGGCCGGCCCCGGCGAGGCGCTCGCGGAGCCGGCGCGAGCCGGACCGGCCGGGCCGCCCGATCGGCCTCGGCCCAGCGCGCCCGGTCGCGCCGCCGTCGGAGGGCGGAGCGAAGTCGTCCGGCCGCGGGCGGTCGGTCGACCCGCTCGACGTCCATCATGTAGCCGTACTTCTTGAGGTTCGCCTGGTGCTCCTTGTAGGTCTTGGCGAAGGCGTGCTTGCCGCCGCCGTCGGGGATCGCCACGAAGTAGAGGTAGCCGGCCTTGTCGTGTCGGGCTCGAGGGCCGCGTCGATCGAGGCGACGGTCGGGGTGCAGATCGGGCCCGGCGGCAGGCCCTTGCGACGTGTAGCGTCTTGTAGCCGGCGAGCTCGGCGGGGACCTGGACGCTCCTTGAGCGAGCCACCCGGCGGCGCCCAGAACGAGTACGTCGGTCCAGTCCGTCGAACGGAGCTTGGCCAGCTGGATCGTGTCGTTGGCGTAGAAGACGGTCGGGTCGGCGTTGAGGATCCGCGGGCTGGTTGTCGAGCCGGTTCTGGTAGACGCCGGCGATGAGCGGCCGCTCCGCGTCGAGGACCGCCTCGCGCTCGACGAGCGAGGCCAGCGTGAGGACCTCGTAGAAGGTCATCCCGCGCGCCTTCGGGACCGTTCAGCCGGTCGGGTCCGACCGGCTCGTAGAACCGGTCGAGCATCTGTCGGACGAGCTCGTCCGGGGTGATGTCGGGCAGGACGCGGTAGGTCGCCGGGGCGAGGAAGCCCTCGAGCGAGGCGCCCTTCGGCAGGTCGAGCCACGGGTAGTCGTCGAGGAGCGTCTGCGGCGGGTGCTTCACCACGTCGTAGAACGCCTGACGTCCATCGTCAGCGGCAGGGTCTGGAGCTTGGCCGTGATCTGCTCGAGCCGGAGACCCTCGCGCAGGCCGACGCTGACCGCGAGGTCCTTCGACACGAGGAGCGCGGTGACGAGCTGGTCCGGGGTCATGTTCTTGCGCAGGATGTACGTCCCGGCCTCGAGCTTGTCGGCCAGGTTCTCGCTCGGTCGCGATGAACACGAAGGCCCGCGGCATCGCTCAGGAAGCCGCTGCTCCGCGAGCCGGCCGGCGATCGACGCGGCCGTGTCGCCGTCGGCGACCGTGAACTCGACCTGGGTCGGGATCGGCGCTCGGCGCGGTCGGTCAGCGCCGTGCCGAGGTCCTCGCGGACGAGGTCGGCGACGAACGGCAGCCGCGAGCGCGCTCGGGTTGTCGGCGGCCCAGTCGACGACCGCCCCGGCGACGACCGGCCGGAGGACGGTCAGGGCGACGACCAGGACGATCGCGGCGAGGACGCCGACGAACAGGACGAACCGGACGAGGCCCGCCGAGGCCGAACCCGCTGCCGCCCGCGCGGCGCCTGGGGCGGTCGGCCGCCGGCCCGGGGCGACGCCGCGGCGGCCACGGCTCCCGACGGAGCGCCGGGTCCGGCGGCCCGGGCGTAGTGCTCCTCGTCGATCTCGACGTCGGCCAGCCGTGGGCCTGCGCAGTCGCGCGGGTCGACCCCCGCCGCGGATGGTCATCGGTCGCCTCCGGCCGCGCGCTCGGGCGTCGAGCTCGTCCTGGAGGATGATCGCCGCGGCCTCGCGATCGACCCGGGCGCGATAGGCGTCGCGCTGGGTCGCCGTCGGCGGGCCGCCGGACCGGCCGCGCTTCATCGGCCCGAGCCGCTCCTCGGCGAGATGGCTGGACAGGCGCTCGTCGCGGAAGCGTGATCGGGCAGGCCCACGAGCGGTGAGACGGCCTCGACCCAGGCGCGCGTGACGCGCGCCTGGGTGCCCTCCGACCCCGGACGCCTCGAGCGGCAGCCCGACGACGAGCTCGCGCGCGCCCTGCTCGGCGGCCAGCCGGGCGAGCGCGGCGGCGTCGGCCGCGACGTCGCGCGCCCGGCGGAGCGTGGCCAGCGGGCACGGCCGCGCCGTCGCGCGTCGGCGACCGCGAGCCCGATCCGCCGCTCGCCGAGGTCGATCCCGAGGATCCGGCTCACGGCGGCGCTCGCGGACGGCGCCGGCGACGGGCCGGCCGGGCCCGCGAGCACCGGCCGACGGTCAGGTCGAGCCGGGCGTCGAGGGTCGGGATCGACGACGACGAAGCCGGGCCAGGTGTCGATCGTGACCGTCCCGTACCGGCCGAGGATCGCTTCGGCCTCGTCGACCGACTTGCCCTTGATCTCCGTCGCGCAGCGCGGCCGGATCGAGGCGCGGGATCGCCGCGGCGCTGGCCGTCACCCGGAAGTCGACGAGGTCGCCGTCGGCCTGGTCCGCCGTCGTGGCTCGACGTGACCGAGCCGTCCTGGAGCGTGTGCTCGGCCGGGACGTTGGCCGCGATCCGCTGCCGCGGCGACCTGCTCGACGAGCCCGGGTCGACGGCCACGACGGTCCCGGTCGCGGTGGCCGCGAGCTGGAACGTCGGCACCTCGACGTCGACCAGGGTCGTCGGGTCGGCGCGACGGGACCGGCGGCCGCCGAGCTTGCCCGTCGCCGGGAACGCGGTCGCGCCCGGCGGCAGCTCGTCGGGCGCGGCGGCCCACGCGTCGAACTGGGCCGTCGAGCTCCTTGGTCAGGCTCGGCGATCGCCGCGTCGATGTCCTTCTGCGGACCTGGGTGAACTCCTCGCGCGTGCCGCCGGCTCATCGCGGCCGGGTTCGTGACCTTGATCACGACCGAGTTGAAGCTGGCCGGCACGACCGTGATCGTCGCCGGCGCCGACGTTGCCGCCGGGCCCGGCTTGACCGCGCCGACGGCGACGTCGCGCGACTGGCAGGTGATCTTCGTGCCGGCTGCAGGATGCGCCACCGGCAGGAACACCGCCGCGTGGGTCTCGAACGCCGATCCCGCTGCCGGTCCGGACGACGGTCCCGGCGGGATCGTGTACGGCACCGTCGGGTCGCAGTTCGTCCAGCGGACGCGTGCCCGTCGCCTTCGTCTGGACGACCCGCTTGCCGGTGGCCGGGAACTCGCCGGACGCGGTGAAGTCCTGGTCAGACGCGTCGGCCGGGACGACCCCGCCCTCGGCGATCGACGGTGGTCGCGTCGGGATCGGCCCGGACGACGAACGTCGACCGGGCCGACCGGCTCGGCGACCGGCGTGACGACGACCGTCGCGGACGGCAGGACGACGTAGCCGACGACCGCCAGGACGAGGACGGCGACGAGCACGACGCCGAGCGATGGCCAGCGAGCCGGCCCGAGACGCCGCCGCCGGTCCGGGCCGCGATGACCGGGATCGTGGCCGCGCCCGAGCGGGCCCGGGTCTCGGTGGCCGGCGCGACGACCGGCGGACGGATGCCCGGCGGCGGCGCGCCGGCGCGGTGGCGACGACGGTCGCGCGGCCGCGGTCCGGCGCGACCGGCGCGCCGGCGCGATGAGCGTCGGCGCTCAGCTGCTCGGCGCGCTCCGCTCCGGCGGCCGCCGCACCGCCCCGGTCGTCCCGCCGCGGCGGCGCCCGCGGCCC
Source organism: uncultured Chloroflexia bacterium (assembly GCA_963837825.1). Classification (GTDB taxonomy): domain Bacteria; phylum Chloroflexota; class Limnocylindria; order Limnocylindrales; family CSP1-4; genus Chersky-267. Next base: position 40,618 of record CAWIOR010000007.1, on the reverse strand, counting down.
CGCTCGCCGCGCTCCCTGGCCGTCGAGCGCCGGCGCCCGCCGCGTGCCGCGCCGACGGCGCGCACCGGACGGCCTCGGGCGACGGCCTCGGGCGGCGGCGCGGCGGCGGTGCGATCGCCTCCTCGAACTCGGCGACCGATCGCGAAGACCGGCAGGCCGGCCGACGCGGCGAGCGCCCGGGCGCGCCGGGTCGGCGGCGACGATCGACAGGACCGCGGTTCCGCTCGAGCGCCTCGCGGGCCAGCAGCCGGAAGTTGATCCGCGACGTGGCCAGCCGCGAGCCGGCGGGCAGGACGAGGGCGACCTTCGGTCTCGCTCGGCGCCCGGATCCGGGCGGCGGCGCGTGGTGATCTCGTCGTCGACGTCGAGGTAGACGATCGTCGCCATCGCCGTCTAGACCTTCATCGCCCGCAGGACGCGGCGCAGCGCGGCGTCGAGCGGGTCCTCGTCGGACTGGAGCTCGATCGCCTGGTAGGCCAGGCCGAGCGGGGTGACGTCCTGCTGGTCGACCAGGAGCTCGGTCGCGTCGACGATCGACTCGACCTGGTCGGGCGACATGATCGACGACCTCGGGCGGCCGGCGAACGGCAGGTGCTTCCAGAACCGCTCGGCCGCGAGCGCCGCCGGGATCTCCGGCAGCCGCGAGCCGCCGCCGCACAGGTAGATCCGGCCGGGCAGCAGGTCGCCGCCGGCGAGCTCCTCGATGACCAGCTCGACGCCGGCCGCCCAGACCGCCACGTCGTCGGCGACGATCGCCGCGACCTCGTCGCGCCGGTCGACCGTCGAGCCCGCGGGCGTAGTCGACCTTGAGCGCCTCGGCCCGCGGGAACGGCAGGTCGAGCCGGTCGGCGAGCGACTTCGTGAACGCCCGCCCGCCGAGGGCGAACATCCGGGTCCCCTCGATCCCGCCCTGCGCGGACGAGGGCGACGTCGGTCGTCCCGCCGCCGATGTCGATGAAGAGCGCGCCGGCCTGCCGGACCTGCTCGGCGCCGAGGACCCGGGCGACCGCGTACGGCTCGGCGACGATCTCGAGCAGCTCGAGGTCGAGCTGGCTGGCCACGCTCTCGAGCGCGCCGAGGTGGACGAGCGGCGCGAACGCGTTGAAGATGCCGATCTGCACGTGGCGGCCCTGGAAGCCGACCGGGTTGGTCACCGCGTAGCCGTCGATGCTGGCCGAGGTGACCGCGGCGTGGACGAGCCGGACGTCGACGTGGGGCAGGCCCGGTCTCCCAGGTGATCGCCCGCTCGGCCTCGCGGAGCGCCTCGTGCTGGACGCCGTCGATGAGCTTCTGGAGCTCGGCCTCGGTGATCGGCTGGTCCGGCTTCTTGCGCTCCTGGCTGTGCGTCGTCGTGAAGCCCTTGACCAGCTCGCCGGCGATCCCGATGACGACCTGGGTCGGCCGGAAGCCGGCCATCTCCTCGGCCTCCTGGAGGGCGACCGAGCAGTTGTCGACGACGGCGGCGATGTCGGCGACCGTGCCCGACTGCATGTGCGACAGGCCCTGGCGCTTGCGGCCGACGCCGCGGACCGTGCCGTGGCCGTGGTCGTCGATCTCGAAGACGAGGGCCTTGGCGAACTCGGTGCCGATGTCGAGCGCCGTGCAGGCGGCCAGCGTCGGCATCTCGTCGCGCTGCCAGATGCGGCGCCAGAAGGCCATCTAGCCGGACTCCGCTCGTGGAGCCGAGGGCGGCCGCGGATCGCGTCGAGCGCCGCCGGCAGGCCGTCGCGCCGGGTGCCCTTGCCCTGGGCCATCTCCGGGCGGCCGCCGCCCTTGCCCGTCGATCGCGGCCGCCGCCGGCCCGGACCAGCTCGCCGGCGGCGATGCCCCGCGCGACGAGGTCGTCGCTGACCGTCACGAAGACCTGCGGCTCGTCGGCGTCGAGGCCGAGCGCGATGACGCCCGACGGCGAGCAGGCCGCGGACGTCCTTGGCGGCGCCTTCATCGCGTCGATCGACTCGAACGGGCCGGCGTAGGCGACGAGGCGGACGCCGCGGAGCCGGCTCGACCGCCCGGCCGGCCAGCTCGGCCGGCTTCGGGACGCCCGCCGCCGGCGCCCGCCTTGAGCCGCCGCCTCGCCTCGCGGAGCTCGTCCTGGAGCGCCGCGACCCGGTCCGGCACCGCGTCGACCGACTGCGCGCCGGCCGCCTCGGCGGCCCGCTCGAGGGTCGCCGAGCCGGCCGGCCAGGTAGGCGTCGGCGCCGTCGCCGGTCAGGGCCTCGATCCGGCGCATCCCGCAGCCGATGCTCCGCTCGCCGGTGATGACGAAGCTGCCGATCTGGCCGCGAGGCGCGGCAGTGGGTCCCGCCGCACAGCTCGTGGCTGTAGCCGTCGACCCGGACGGTCCGGACGCGTCTCGCCGTACTTCTCGTCGAAGAAGGCGTCGGCGCCGGCGTCGATCGCCTCGGCCATCGTCATGTACGACGGGGTCGACGGTCCGGTCCTCGCGGACGATCCGGCGGACCTCGTCCTCGATCGCCCGCTTCTCGTCGTCGGTCAGCGCGCGGTCGAGCGGGAAGTCGAAGCGCAGGTAGTCGGGCGTCACCAGCGAGCCGGCCTGGCGGGCCCGCTCGCCGACGACGTTGCGCAGGGCGCGGTGGAGCAGGTGCGTGCCCGGTGTGGTTGCGCATCGTCCGGGCCCGCCGCTCGGCGTCGACCTCGGCGCGTCGACGCGTCTCGCCGACCCGCAGCCGGCCGTGGAGCGTGCCGCGATGGACGATCAGCGCCGCCCGACCGGCCGCTGGGTGTCGGCGACCGTGAAGACGACCGAGCCGTCGGCCGAGCGCGAGGACCGCCCCGGTCGCCGACCTGGCCGCCGCCCTCGGCGTAGAACGGCGTCCGGTCGAGGACGACCTCGGCCGCGGCGCCGGCTCGTCCGCCGCTCGGCGTCGCCGAGGCGTCAGCTCGTCGTACTCGATCCCGTCGCGGAGGATCGCCACGACCGTGCCCTCGGCGGTCGTCGTCTCGTAGCCGAGGAACGTCGTGTCGCCGACCCGGCGGACGATCGCCTCGTAGAGGGCGGTCAGCTCGGCGTGGCGGGCCAGCTCGGCCTTGCGGCCGCCGTCCGGCTCCGCTCGCGCTGCTCGGCCAGGGCCGCCTCGAAGCCGGCCCGGTCGACGCCGACGCCGTACTCGGCCGCCAGCTCGACGTCAGGTCGATCGGGAAGCCGTACGTGTCGTGGAGCCGGAAGGCGACGTCGCCGCGGCAGGACCGGCGCGTCGGCCGGGAGCTCCTCGGGCCGCCGGCCGACCACCCGCTCGGCCGCGGTCAGCGGGATGAGCGCCTCCTCGAGCTGGCCGGTGCCGGCGTCGAGCGTCCGGGCGAACTGGGCCTCCTCGCGGTCGATCGCCGTCGAGGATCTCCGGTCTCGCGCTCGCGCAGGAACGGGTAGGCGTCGCCCATGATCTCGATGACGACGCGTGGCCAGGGTCGGCCAGGAACGGCTCGCGCCGGCCGAGCAGCCGGCCGTGGCGGACGGCCCGGCGGACGATCCGGCGCAGGACGTAGCCGCGCCCCTCGTTCGAGGGCAGGACGCCGTCGGCGATGAGGAACGTGATCGCCCGGGCGTGGTCGGCGATGACCTGGTAGCTGAAGCGCTCCGCCTCGAAGGCGTCCGGGATCGTGGCCGAGGAGCTCGCGCAGCCGGGCGTGGATCGGCGTGAACAGGTCCGTGTCGAAGTTGCTCGGGACCTGCTGGAGGACGCTGGCCAGGCGCTCGAGGCCCATCCCGGTGTCGACGCTCGGGAACGGCAGCGGCACCCGGCCGTCGGGGCGCTGGTCGAACTCCATGAAGACGAGGTTCCAGATCTCGAGCCAGCGCGGGCAGTTCTCGGAGTGGTCCGGGATGCAGTGCGGGCCCTCGGACAGGTGCGCGCCGCGGTCGAAGTGGATCTCGCTGCACGGGCCGCACGGGCCGGTGTCGGCCATCCGCCAGAAGTTGTTGTCGTCGCCGGCGTCGACGTCGCCCCAGATCGCCATCCGCTCCGGCGGCAGGCCGATCTCGTCGCGCCAGACCGCCCAGGCGACCTCGTCGTCCTTGTAGGTCGTCGCGGCCAGGCGCTCGGCCGGGATGCCCAGGTCCTCGGTCAGGAACTCCCAGGCCCAGTGGATCGCCTCGCGCTTGAAGTAGTCGCCGAAGCTCCAGTTGCCGAGCATCTCGAAGAACGTGTGGTGGCGGGTCGTCCGGCCGACCTCCTCGAAGTCGTTGTGCTTGCCGGCCACGCGCAGGACGCGCTGGTAGTCGACGGCGCGCTTGTAGCGTGCGCGTCTCGGCGCCGGTCAGGACCTCCTTGAACTGGACCATCCCGCGAGTTCGTGAACAGGAGGGTCTGGTCGCCGGCCGGGACGAGGCTGGCCGATGGGACGACCTGTGTGGCCGCGCTCGGCGAAGAACTCGAGGAAGCGCCGCCGGATCTCGGCGGCGGGCAGGGCCTTGATCCGGGGGTCGGTGGTCGATGGCGGGGTGCGGCATCGGCCGTAACGGTACCGAACGCCCAGGCGGACTGCCGGCAGCCGGGTGCCGCTCGGCGGCTCGGCGCTGAGCGCAGCGCCTGCGGTCGTCGCGGGGCCGCCGGCCGTGCAGCGGCCGGTCGCGGGCCGCACGGACGCAGGCGCGCCGCCAGATCGCGCGAGCCGGCGATCGCCGCCCCGACCAGGGCGCCGATCGTCAGGCCGCGGAGGAACGGGCCAGGCGGGATCCGTCGCCGCTCCGGCGTCGCCGCGGCCCGCCGGCGTCCGACCGCTCATGCCCGACCGCCGCTGACGGCCCGAGGGCCGCGACGACCGACACCAGGCCGATCCCGACCCAGGCGCCGACGAAGGCGCTGAGGAGCCGGAAGTCGCCGAGCCGGAGCAGGTCGATGCCGAGCCGCGCGCCGAGCGCGTCGCCCGCCCAGGCGCCGAGGACCGCGGCCAGGACGAGGAGCGGCAGCCGTCCGCCGACGGAGCCGCGGATCAGCGACGAAGAGCGCGGTGGTGAAGATCCCGACGAGCACGGCGAGGACGAAGGCCGGCCCGATGGTCACGCGGCCGAGTATAGGTCCGCCGGTCCAGGCGCCGCGGCCGATGGCCGGCGCGCCCGATCCGGCCGCCGCCCAGGACGACCTCGCCGTCGTAGAGGACGCGGCCTGGCCCGGCGCCGCGGCCCAGACGGGCGCGTCGGTCTCGACGATCCAGCGGCCGCCCCGGTCGGGCTCGGTCGGGCCGGCCGGGCGGACGGTCGCCGGGACCGGCGTCGCCCGGTGGCGGATCCGGACCTCGGCCCGGAACGGGTCGCGGGACCGCGCCGGCGGCGGTGCCGGCCACGAACGACACGTCGTCGAGCGGCGACCGTCGTCGTCTCGAGGTCGCGCCCGCCGGCCGAGGACGATCGTGTTCGCGAGCGGGTCGATCCGGCTGACGTAGCGCGGCTCGCCGAGGGCGACCCCGAGGCCCTGCCGCTGGCCGACCGTGTAGCCGGCCGAGCCGCCGTGCTCGCCGAGTCGGCGTGCCGTCGGCGTCGAGCGACCGGCCCTGGCTCCGGCGCCCAGCCGGCCCGCTCGCGGAGCGCGTCGCGATAGTCGCCGCCGGGCACGAAGCAGATCTCCTGGCTCTCGGGCTTGTCGGCCGTGGCCAGGCCGAGCGACCGGGCGACCGCCCGGACCTCGGGCTTGGTCAGCTCGCCGAGCGGGAACCGGGCGTGGGCGAGCTGGTCCTGGCGCAGGCCGTACAGGAAGTAGGTCTGGTCCTTGTCGGCGTCGTCGCGGCACGAAGGAGCCGGGCCCGGCCGGCCGGTCATCCTCGTCGCGCCGGGCGTAGTGGCCGGTCGCCACCGCCTCGCAGTCGTACAGGTGGCGCGCCCGCCCGAGCAGCGCCCCGAACTTCACGTAGGTGTTGCAGTCGACGCACGGCGTCGGGGTCTCGCCGCCGAGGTAGGCGGCCAGGAACGGCCGCAGGACCCCGGCGTCGAACTCCGCGCTCGAGGTTCATGACGTAGAACGGGATCCCGAGCTGGCCGGCGACCCGGCGGGCGTCGTCGGCGGCGTCGAGCGAGCAGCAGCTCCGCTTGAACTCGGAGTACGTGTCGGCGACGTCGTGGAGGCGCATCCAGACGCCGACCACCTCGTGGCCCTGCTCGTGGAGGAGCGCCGCGGCGACCGACGAAGTCGACCCCGCCCGACATCGCGACGAGGACGCGACTCACCGGGCGATCGTCTCGACGCGGCCCGAGCGGCCGACGGGATCCGCCGCTCGCGGCCGGGCGGATGCGGCGCCAGGACCCGGCGGGACGACCTCGCACGGCGGCGTCGACCTCCGCGTCGGTCGTCGCCCGCCCGAGCGACAGGCGGAGCGCGCCGCGCGCCTCCTCGTCGGGGTAGCCCATCGCCGTCAGGACGTGGCACACCTCGGTCGAGCCCGTCGCGCAGGCCGAGCCGACCGAGCGTCGCGATCCCCTCGAGGTCGAGGGCCAGGGCGACCGACGCGCCGTCGGTGTCGCGGACGACGACCGACAGGAGGCCCGGCAGCCGGTCGCGCGGATGGCCGGTCAGCTCGGCGCCCTCGACCGCCAGGACGGCGTCGCCGGAGCCGGTCGCGCAGGCGCCGGACCCGCGCGACGGTCGCCGGCCGCTCGGCGCACGACAGCTCGTAGGCCGTGGCCATCCCGACCGCGCCGGCCGACGTTCTCGGTGCCGGCCCGCCGGTGGCGCTCCTGGATGCCGCCGTGCTGCTGGGCGAGGAGGTGGGTCCCGTGGCGGACGTACAGGGCGCCCGATGCCCTTCGGCCCCTCGAACTTGTGGGCGGCCGAGGCTGACCAGGTCCGCGCCGAGCGCCTCGAGGTCGAGGTCGACCCACGGCGCGGCCTGGACCGCGTCGACGTGGAGGACGACGCCGCGCCGTGGCGCGGACGCGCTCGGCGATCTCGGCGATCGGCTGGATCGTGCCGACCTCGTTGTTGGCGAGCATGACCGCTGACGAGCGATCGTCCGGTCGGTGATCGCCGCGTCGACGTCGTCGGGGTCGACCCGGCCGTAGCGGTCGACCGGCAGCTCGACGATCTCGAAGCCGAACTTCTCGAGGTAGCGCAGGCTGTGGCCGACCGCGTGGTGCTCGACCGCAGCTCGTGACGATCCGGTGGCCGCGGGCCTTGCCCGGCCCAGGCGGCGCCCTTGAGGGCGAGGTTGTTCGCCTCGGTCCCGCCCGAGGTGAACACGATCTCGCGGGGCTCGGCGCGCGAGCCGGCCGGCCAGCCGCTCGCGGGCCTCGTCGAGCGCGGCCCGGGCCGCGCGGCCGAAGGCGTGCGCCGACGACGGGTTGCCGAAGCCCTCGCTGAGGTACGGCAGCATCGCCTCGACGACCTCGGGCCGGACCGGCGTCGTCGCGGCGTGGTCGAGGTAGATCGTCATCGCCGGGATTGTACGTCGGGCCGCGCGACCGACCCGGGTCGCTCAGCTCGCGGCCTCGCGCGGACGGTGGCAGCGGCGGCGGCGACCGCGCACGATCGCGACCACGCAGCCGCGACCACGACCGCCGCCGAGGGCCCCGACCGTCGGCGTCAGCGAGCCGAGCGGCAGGACGGAGAAGACGACCAGCAGGACCGACCGCGCCGATCCCGGCCAGGATCGCCGCCGAGGATCGCTGCGGCGACGCTCCCGCCGCAGGCCCAGCCCGAGCAGGACGAGACCGACGACGAGCGCGCCGAGCCCGACCAAGAACGGGATCGTCCCGACCGGATCGCCGGCCAGCTTCACCCAGCCGCTGCCCTCGCACGAGCCGCCGCTGCCGGTGATCGCCCCGGACACGAAGTACAGGCCGGTGAACCGGAACGGGGCGTTCGCCTTGACCCCGACGGTCCCGCTGCCGTCCCGGTCGTCGCCCTCGTTGGCGTCCCCGCCGCGGAGCGGCGTGGGGACCCCGAACACCTCGATGTGGTACTGGTTGGCCTTCATCTCCTGGCCGCCGGTCGTTCCCTGCCAGGCGACCTGGCCGTCCCAGTCGACGATGAACGGGTCAGCCTGGGACGAGTCGTCGGCGCCCGCCGTGGCGCCGTCGAGCGCGGCGCCGGAGGCGTCGGTCGACTGGATCGTCAGCGCGCAGGTCGACAGCGGGAACGCGGTCGCGGGCGTGACCGCCCAGACCAGCCCGACCGCGGCCAGGACGCCCGCGGCGACGCGCGACCGTCGCATCGCCCCCTCCCTCGGAGCACGGCTCGCGCTGCTCGTCGAGCCCTGCCGCCAAGGTACACCGCCGGCGTGAGCCCAGGAAGCCTCTCCGGGCGGCCCCTGTCGCCGGCGCCGACCTAGGGCTTCTTCTCGTCGCGCATCCTCGGCCACTGCTTGACCAGCGGCGGGAGCGGCTCGTCAGCGACCTTCCGGACGCGCGCCCTCGAGTCCGCCTCACGGGCCTGGCCGAGGGCGTTCATCCCGAGCAGGAGCCCGAAGGAATGGCCCTCGGTGTCGGCATCGTCCCCTGCGGTCTCCGGGACGTCGGAGCCGTCGACCGGCTTGGTGACCTCGTCTGGTGCCATCTCGATGCCCTCGTGCGGCGTGTGGTGGGCGCAGCGTGACCCATCGCCGGACCCCGGCAACCGCTCCAGGCGACGGGGCGACTGTCGTTCGTGCGACAGCCCGACCCGGGTCAGGCCTGCTCGGCGGCCCGGCGGCGGTCCTCCTCGCGACCGCGGCCCGCCGCCGGTCGTGCTGCGAGAGGAGGCGCTTGCGCAGGCGGATCGAGGCCGGGGTGACCTCGACCAGCTCGTCGGCGGCGATGAACTCGAGCGCCGACTCGAGGGTCAGCGGCCGGGGCGGCGTGAGCCGGAGCGCCTCGTCGTGGGCGTGGGTCCGGATGTTGGTCAGCTTCTTCTCCTTGGTCGCGTTGACGTCCATGTCGCCCGAGCGGGAGTTCTCGCCGACGATCATCCCCTCGTAGACGTCGACCCCGGCGCCGATGAACAGCTCGGCCCGCTCCTGGAGGTTGAACAGGCCGTAGGCGTTGGAGGTCCCGGTCCGGTCGGCCACGAGGACGCCGTTCGTCCGATGGGTCACCTCGCCGGCCCACGGACCGTAGCCCTCGCCGATCTGGTGGAGGAGGGCCGTCCCGCGGGTGTCGGTCAGGAGCTGGCCGCGGTAGCCGATCAGCCCCCGGACCGGCAGGACGAACTCCATCCGGACCCGGCCGTCGGCGTCGGTGCTCATCTGCTCGAGGCGGGCCTTCCGTCCGGCCAGCGCGGTCTGGACCTCGCCGATGTAGTCGGGCGGGATGTCGATCGTGATCCGCTCGTAGGGCTCCTCGAGCGTCGCCGTCGACCTCGCGCAGGATGACCTCCGGGCGGCTGACCGTCGAGCTCGAAGCCCTCGCGTCGCATCTGCTCGATGAGGACGGCCAGCTGGAGCTCGCCGCGGCCGCGGACCTCGTACGTGTCGCCGGCCTCGGTCGGGTGGACCTCGATCGACGACGTTGCCCAGCACCTCGCGCTCGAGGCGGGCCTTGATCTGGCGCGACGTGACGTACCGCCCGTCGCGGCCGGACAGCGGCGACGGTGTTCACCCCGAAGGTCATCCGCAGGGTCGGGGCGTCGACGTCGAGGCGCGGCAGCGGGCGCGGGTCGGCCGGGTCGGTCAGGGTGTCGCCGATCGTCACCTCGGGCAGCCCGGCGACCGACACGATGTCGCCCGGTCCGGCCTCGTCGATGTCGACCCGCTCGATCCCGTGGGCGGTCTGGAGGCTGGTCACCGTCCCGTTGAGGGTCACCGTCCGGCCGGGCTCGACCGCGCCCGGCCGTGTCGTCCGCCTCCTCGCGCACGACGCTGATCCGGCCGCCCATCCGGATCCGGCCGTTGCGGATCCGGCCGACGGCCATCCGCCCGACGTACTCGTTGGCGGACAGGTTCGTGACGAGCAGCTGGAGCGGGTGGTCCGGCTCGATAGGTCGGCGCCGGCGTGACCCGGACGAGGAGGTCGAGGAGCGGCCGGAGGTCCGTCCCCGGGCTGCGCCGGGTCGGTCGTCGCCGTGCCCGCCTTGGCGTTCGTGTAGACGACCGGGAACTCGATCTGGTGCTCGTCGGCGCCGAGGTCCATGAACAGCTCGTAGACGTCGTCGAGGACCTCGGCCGGGCGGGCGTCGCCGCGGTCGATCTTGTTGAGCGCGACGACGACCGGCAGGCGGCGGGCCATCGCCTTCTGGAGGACGTAGCGGGTCTGCGGGCAGCGGGCCCTCGGCGGCGTCGACGAGGAGGAGGACCGAGTCGACCATCAGCAGGCTGCGCTCGACCTCGCCGCCGAAGTCGGCGTGGCCCGGCGTGTCGACGATGTTCAGGCGGACGCCGCCGTAGTCGACGGTCGTCTGCTTGGCCAGGATCGTGATCCCCTTCTCGCGCTCGAGGTCCATCGAGTCGAGGACCCGGTCGACGAGCGCCTGGTTCGCCCGGAACGCGCCGGTCTGGCGGAGCATCGCGTCGACCAGCGTGGTCTTGCCGTGGTCGACGTGGGCGACGATGGCGATGTTGCGGAGGTCGTCGCGGACGGCGCTGGAGGGAGCGGAGGGCACGGTCGGACTCGTCAGGGTGGTCATGGGACCGTCGCAGTGTGGCACACCGTGGCCGCCGACGCCGCGGTGGCCTCCCGGCCGGACCCTGCCTGCTAGCATCCGGCCATGACCGTCGCCGCCGTCATCCTGTCCGCGACCGAGGAGGGCGCCCTGGCCGACGACGATGGGCCAGCCGCGGGTCCGCCGGCTCGTCGACATCGCCTGGTCCGGCGGCGCGTTGCCGATCGTCGTCCTGTCGCCCGACCCGCCGGCGCCGTGGCCGCGGCGCTGGTCGGGACCGAGGCCGTCCACGGCTCCCCCGCCCCGCCGGAGGCCGGTCCGGTCGGCCAGATGGTCCGCGGCGTCGAGCTCGCCCGGGCGGCGGTCGGCGAGACGAGCGCGGCGCTGCTCTGGCCGGCCCGGATGACCTGGGTCGGACCCGAGACCGTGACCTCGCTGATCGAGGCCCACGGGGCCGATCCGGCGACCGTCCTCCGGCCGGCCTGGCAGGGCGAGCCGGGCTGGCCGGTCCTCGTTCCGATCGTCCATCTCGAGGCGCTCCGCGGCGGTCCCGGCCGACCGGATGCCGCCGGACGTCGTCGAGGCGCTCGTGGCCGAGGTCCCATCGCGGATGGTCGAGCTCGGCGACCCGGGTGTCGTCCACTCGGTCGACACGTCGCTCATCGACCTGCCGCCGTACGAGGGGCCCCCGGAGCCGCCGGCCGGTCACAGCCACGAGTGGGGCGCCGACGTCGCCGCCGAGGCCGGCCTGCCCGAGCCGGACCGGTCGCCCGCCGGCTGACGGTCGCGGCGGGTCGGGCGCACCGCGCGCGGGAGCGCCCCCTGGACGCTCAGACGGCTCGCGCTGCTCAGACGCTGCTCCGGCGTGGCCCGGCGGCGATGAGGACCCCGACCAGGAGGGCGACCACGCCGAGCAGCTGCAGGGGCGACGGCCGCTCGCCCAGCAGGATCGCCGCGGCGACCACGGTGATGACCGGCTGGGCGAGCAGGAGGACCGAGGTCACCGCCGCCGGGAGGCGCGGCAGCGACAGGTTGATCAGCCCGTAGCCGGCGACCTGGGACGTCAGCGCCACGACGAGCAGCCAGCCGAACGCCGTCGGGCCCGGCAGGAGCACGAAGTCGCCGATGACGAGCCCGGCCAGGAGGGCGACCACGCCGGCCGTGGCGGACGCGTCGAGCAGCGAGCCCCACGTCCGCCGGCCGTGGCGGTTCCCCTGGCGGATCAGCAGCAGGTAGCCGGAGTAGGCGATCGCCGCGACCAGGCCGAAGGCGACGCCCAAGCCCGGGTCGACACCGTACGCCCCGCTGTCGAGGACGCCGGAGATGAGGATCGCCCCGGCGAGCCCGAGTGGGACGCCGGCCACGAGACGGCGGTCCGGCCGCTCCCCGAACAGGACCCACGACAGGCCGGCCACGACGACCACCTGGAGGTTGGCCACCACGGTCGCCAGGCCGGCCCCGACGAGGAGGACGGCGTGCTGCCAGGCGATCAGGTCGCCGCGAAGCAGACACCGGCGGCGACCGCGAGCGCTCGCTCGCGGCGACTGCGCGGCCCGAGGCGCCGGTCCTCCCCGCTGACGAGCAGCGCCAGGAACGGCACGGCGAGCAGGCAGCGGAAGACCGTCGCGGTCGACGGCGACTGGCCCGAGTAGCGGAAGAAGATCCCCGAGAAGGCGATGGATGTCGCGCCGACGACCGCCGCCAGCCGTCGGCCGTGCGACGATCGCGGCCGTGGCCGGAGCGATCCGACCGCCGGCGGTCACCGGCTGGGAACGCGGATCGTCAGCTTGGCCCCGAACTTCGAGAACGCGAAGTCGGTCCGGCCGTCGAAGACGTGGCGCTTGCCGACCTCGTCGTAGGCCGACGAGGTGCTCGGTGAACGTGGCCGAGACCGGCACGCCCGCCTCGGTCACCCAGACGTCGAGGGTCATCGTGTCGGGGACGCCCTTGAACCGGCGAGACCTGCGAGCATCCGGGCGATGTCGGGCCGGTAGTACGTGTTCGTCCGGAGCAGGTGGAGATGGCGGCCGTTGACCGTGACCGGCTTCAGGTAGTCGATCCAGGCCCTGGAGCTCGAGGTAGAGGAACGGCGTCAGCGGTACGACCGGTCGTTGGACCGTCGCGCGGTGCGGCGCTTGCCGGCCTCCTTGAGGTAGACTGACACCGTCCTTCCGGGCGACCGCCGCCAAGCGGATCTGGCTCGGCTGCACGCCCGCCAGCGACGGGCCGGGCCTGTTGCTCCGGACGCTCCCGAGTAGTCGTCGCCGACCACGTACGAACGATGTCGCTGAACGTCTCGTAGGTCTTCCGGTCGAGCATCGTCCGGCCCTTGACGGTCATGCGGTAGCTCGCCTTCGGGGCGCTGACGAGCGTCCAGAACCGCGGCCAGGACGGCCTTGCCCGGATCGGCCGTCGGGGTCGGGGTCGGCGAGGCCGGCGCCGACGGGCTCGACGATCGGTCGGCCGTCGGGATCGTCGGCGTCGCGTTCGGGCCCGGACCCGGACGGCTCGGCGCCGTCGCCAGCGCCACGATCCCGACCCCGGCCACGGCGATCGCGACGACCGCGACGATCGCCATGACGAGCGGACCCCTCGACGGCGGAGGCGGCGGCGGCGGCGGCTCGGGGCGACCCCACGGCGTGCCGCGGTACTTCTCGGTGTAGGACATCGGACGCTCCGGGGCCGCGCCCCCCTCGGTCGTCACCGCGTCTCGGACGGAGCCTCGCGGCCGGGCACGCCGACGAAGCGCAAGCCCGAGCTCCGCGTACTGGCCGGGATCCGGCGGCGACGGGCGCGTCGAGCATCAGGTCGCGTGCCCGACTGGGTCTTCGGGAAGGCCATCACCTCGCGGATGTTCGTCTGGTCGGCCGAGGATCACCGCCCAGCGGTCGATCCCCAGGGCGATCCCGCCGTGGGGCGGGGCGCCGTACTCGAACGCGTCGAGGACCGCCCCGAACTTCGCCTGCATCCCCTCGAGGCGTCTGGCCCTGGAGGGCGAAGCTCCGCTCGAGCAGGTCGCGCCGGTGGATCCGGACGCTCGCCGCCGCCGAGCTCCCAGCCGTTGAGGGCCAGGTCGTACTGCATCGCCCGGGCCCGGCCGGCCGGATCGTCCGGCGACGGCTCGGGCCGGGTCGCCGCGACGCGGTCACGAGCAGGTCCAGGTCCTCGGGCACGACGCCGCTGAACGGGTTGTGGGTCGCGTCCCAGCGGCCGTTCTCGGCGTCCCACTGGTACATCGGGAAGCGGTGGACCCAGCAGTAGGCGAGCACGTCGGGATCGGCCAGGCCGAGCCGGCCGCCGAGCTCGACCCGGAGCCGGCCGAGGACGTCGGCGGTCACGCGCCGGCGCGTCGGCCACGATGAGGACGAGGTCGCCCGGGCTTCGCGCCGGCCTGCGCGGCGATCCGCGCCGAGGCGGTCGTCCGCCGACGAACTTGGCGATCGGCGACCGTGCGCCGCCGTCCTCGACGGCGAGGTGGACGAGGCCCCTGGCCCCGAACCGCTTGGCCGTCTCGGCCAGCTCGTCGATCTCGCGCCGGGTCGCGCCCGCCAGGCCGGGCGCGACGATCGCCTTGACCCGGCCGCCGGCGGCGAGCGCCTCGTCGAACACGCGGAAGCCCGACTGTCCGGCGCGCCCGTCGGCGTCGGTCAGGACCGGACGCCAGGTCGACGAGCTCCATCCCGAACCGCAGGTCCGGCTTGTCCGAGCCGAAGCGCTCGATGACCTCGGCGTAGGTGAACCGCGGGAACGGGACCTGGCGCGATCGGCCGCTCGGGCACGACCGCCCGGCTGACCTCGATCGCCATCGCCTCGACGAAGCCCATCACCGTCGTCCTCGTCGACGAAGCTCATCTCGAGGTCGAGCTGGGTGAACTCCGGCTGGCGGTCGCCGCGCAGGTCCTCGTCGCGGAAGCAGCGCGCGATCTGGAAGTAGCGGTCGATGCCGGCGACCATCAGGAGCTGCTTGAGCTGCTGGGGGCTCTGCGGCAGGGCGTAGACGGTGCCCGGCTGGAGCCGGCTCGGGACGATGAAGTCGCGGGCGCCCTCGGGCGTCGACTTGATCAGGTTCGGCGTCTCGACCTCGACGAAGCCGTTGCTCCTGGTGGACCTCGCGGATCGCCTGGACGAGCCGCGAGCGGAGGAGCAGGCGGCGCTGCATCGGCTCGCGCCGGATGTCGAGGTAGCGGTGCTTCAGGCGGAGCGCCTCGTCGATCGGCGCGTCGGGCTCGTTGATGTAGAACGGCGGCGTCTTCGCCTCGGCCAGGATCTCGAACGTCCGCGCCCGGAGCTCGATCTGCGCCGGTCGCCAGGCGCGGGTTCTCGGTGCCCGGCCAGCCGCGGCGCGACGCTCCCCTCGACGGTCACGACGAACTCGTTCCGGACCCGGCTGGCGACCTCGTGGGCCGCCGGGCGCCTCGGTCGCGTCGACGACGACCTGGGTCAGCCCGTGGCGGTCGCGCAGGTCGAGGAAGATCAGCTGGCCGTGGTCGCGCCGGCGGTGGACCCAGCCGGCCAGGCGGGCCGTCGCACCGGCGTCGGATCGCCCGGAGCTGCGCCGCAGGTGTGGGTGCGGTAGGGCGTGGCGAGGCTGGCGGTCGGTCCGTCCATGGTCGGCGGTATCGTACGTGGAACGGATCGGCCGGGCAGCGCGGACCCGGACTTGCCGGGGCCGCGTGCCGCGCAAGGAGGACCTCATGCTTGCCGAGCGGCGCGTCCACGTCACGCTGCCGGTCGCCGACCTCGATCGGGCGCGAGCGTTCTAGCGAGGGCATGCTCGGGCTTCCGTCCCGTACAACGTCCAGCCGACGGCCGTCCTGTACCAGGCCGGCGAGGGGACCCTCTTCGCGGTCACCGAAGGGCACCGCGGCCGTCGAGCGGTGCGCACACCCAGATGGGGTTCACGACCCACGACATCGAGGCCGACGTGGCCGACCGCGAGCCGCGCGGGCGTCGTGTTCGAGGAGTACGACTTGCCCGGCTTCAAGACGGTCGACGGGATCGCCTCGGTCGGCCCGAACCGGGCGGCCTGGTTCAAGGACAGCGAGGGCAACCTGATCGGGATCATCCAGTTCGCCGACCCGTCCGGTCTGAGGGCCGCCCGGTCCGCGCCGGCCCGCCGGCGACCCGAGTCAGCCGTGCTGGTGGGAGTCGGCCGCCCGCTTGAGCTCGCGGACGAGGTCGGCCAGCGGCGACCACGCGCTGGGTGCCCGGCCTGGAGGTCGCGCAGCTGGACCTGCCCGTCGGCCAGCTCGTCGCCGAGGATGACCGCGAAGTGGGCGCCGTCCTTGGACGCCGCCTCGAGCTGG
Organism: uncultured Chloroflexia bacterium; assembly: GCA_963837825.1. GTDB lineage: Bacteria > Chloroflexota > Limnocylindria > Limnocylindrales > CSP1-4 > Chersky-267. Next base: position 24,789 of record CAWIOR010000007.1, on the reverse strand, counting down.
CGGCCGAGCTTGCGCGTCGAGAGCTCGGCCCGGGCGGCAGGCCCGCCGCCCGGAGCTCGGTCGCGACGCGCCAGGCGCGCGCCGGTCGCCGCCGGGTCGGCCCCGACGACGACCGCCAGCGGGCCGGCGGCGCGGCCGGCGGCGCGGCCCGCGCCCTCGAGCGCGAGGACGACCCGGTCGAGCCCGAGCCCGAAGCCGATCCCCGGCGTCGGCCGCCCGCCGAGCAGCTCGACCAGCCCGTCGTAGCGGCCGCCGCCGCCGAGCGCCGACTGCTGGCCCTCCGCCCCGCGGCGGTAGAACTCGAACGCGGTCCGCGTGTAGTAGTCGAGGCCGCGGACCAGGCCGGGCTCGAGCCGGTAGCGCGATCCCGAGCGCGTCGAGGTGGGCCCGGACGGCGGCGAAGTGCGCGGCGCACGGCGTCGCACAGGCGGTCGGCGATCCGCGGCGCGGCGGCGTTCAGCGCGGCCATCGCCGGGTCCTTCGAGTCGAGCAGGCGGAGCGGGTTCCGCTCGAGCCGGTCGCGCTCGACTGGCGGGCAGCGCCTGCGACGTGCGCCCGGTAGTAGGCGACGAGGTCCGCGATGTAGGCCGGCCGGCAGGCGCCGTCGCCGATCGAGTTGAGGAGGACCTCGACGTCGTCGAGCCCGGCCTCGCGGTAGAAGCGCAGGCCGAGCTCGATGATCTCGGCGTCGACCGCCGGCCCCGGGTCGCCGATCGCCTCGACGTCGAACTGCCAGAACTGGCGGTAGCGGCCCGCCTGCGGCCGGTCGTAGCGGAACATCGGGCCGGTCATCGTCAGCTTCACCGGCTGCGGCCAGGTCTGCATCCCGTGCTGGACGTAGGCCCGGACGATCCCGGCGGTCGGCTCCGGCCGGAGCGCCCACGACTCGGACTCCTCGGTCCGTGGCGGCGAGCCGGAAGAGCTCCTTCTCGACGACGTCGGTCGCCTCGCCGAGCCCGCGCTCGAAGACCGCGCTCTGCTCGAAGAGCGGCGTCTCGATCTCGCGGTAGCCGTAGCGGGCGGCGATCTCGGCCGCCAGGCGCTCGAGGCGGGCCCAGGTCGGCCGCTCGTCGGGCAGCAGGTCGCGGGTGCCGCGGGGGGCGCGGAAGGTCGGCATCGCCGGAGTCTAGCGACCGAGCGTCAGCCGAACAGCGCCCGGGCGATGACCGCCGAGACGAGCCCCGCGACGACCAGGCTGCCGACCGCGCCGAGGATCCGGGCGACGAGCGGCCACGGCTCGCGCAGGATGCGCAGGTTGGCCACGACCGCGACGAGGCCGAGCAGACCGCCGGCGAGCCCGGTCAGGCCGAGCAGACCGAACGGGAGCACGGCGAGGACGAGCTCCCAGGCCGCGAGGCGACGCTCGATCTCGATCGTCCGGCCGTCGTCGAGGATCGCCTGGAGCCCGGTCAGCTGGCCGCCGAAGGCCACCCGACGCGTCGAGCCGTCGGACAGCGGGATCCGCCAGGCGGGGCGGCCGCGCTCGCGCAGCCGCTCGAGCGGCCGGCCGTCGACCGACGACGTGGAGGCCGGTCAGCTGGCTGTGGTCGACGGTGATCGCCGGGCTGCCCGGCTCGGGCAGCCGGAACGTGTCGCCGCATTCAGCCGAGGTCGCGCTGGACCGAGATGACGTCCTTGAGCTGCTCGATCCGGCCCATCACCCGGGCGAGCTGGCTGACCGAGGCGACCTGGAGCGTGGCGATGACGATCGCGGTGTGGTCCTGCATCACGTTGACCGACGCGGCCAGGATGTTGACCTTGGCCTCGGCGACGACCTGGGTGATGTCGGACAGCAGGCCGGTCCGGTCGTACGCCTCGACCCGGATCGCGATCGGGTAGGTCTGGGTCGGGCGCCGCCTCCCACTCGACCTCGATGAGCCGGCTGACCTCGCGCTCGTTCATCACCGTGGGGCACGAGCGGAGGTGGACGGTCACCCCCTTGCCCCGGGTGATGAAGCCCTGCGATCGGGTCGCCCGGGATCGGGTGGCAGCACTTGCCGAACCGGACGAGGAGATCGCCGACGCCCTTGACCCGGACCCCGCCGGTCCGCTCGGGGACCGTGGCCGGCGCGACCGTCGGGAGGGCCAGCTCGGCGTCGTCGACGACCCCGAGGCGCATGACGACCTGCTGGGCGCCGACCGCGCCGTAGCCGATCGCGGCGTAGAAGTCGTCGAGCGCCTCGAAGTTGTACTGTCCTGGCGACCTCGACGATCCGCTCGTGGCCGACCGACTGGATCGACTTCCGGGCCAGGCGGCGGAGCTCGCGCTCGAGCGACTCGCGGCCGTGGACGATGTTCTCGTCGCGCTCCTGGCGCTTGAACCAGGCCCGGATCTTCTCGCGGGCGTGGCTCGTCCGGACGACGTTCAGCCAGTCGCGCGACGGGCCGTGCTCGCCCTTGGTCGTCACGATCTCGACGATGTCGCCGTTCTTCAGCCGGTAGTCGAGCGGGACGAGCCGGTTGTTGACCTTGGCGCCGATGCAGCGGTGGCCGACGTCGGTGTGGATCCGGTAGGCGAAGTCGAGCGGGGTCGAGCCGGCCGGCAGGTCCTTGACGTCGCCGCGCGGGGTGAACACGAAGACCTGGTCCTGGAAGATGTCGAGCTTGATCCCCTCGACGAACTCGGTCGCGTCGGAGACCTCGCGCTGCCAGTCCATGAGCTGGCGGAGCCAGGCCAGCTTCGCGTCGTACTCGCGGTCGGACCGGCTGCCCTCCTTGTAGCGCCAGTGGGCGGCGATCCCGACCTCGCTGACCTGGTGCATCGCATGGGTCCGGATCTGGATCTCGAGCGGCTTGCCCTCGCTGGCGATGACCGCCGTGTGGAGGCTCTGGTAGAGGTTGTTCTTGGGGACCGCGATGTAGTCGTCGAACTGGCCGGGGATCGGCCGCCAGATCGAGTGGACGACGCCGAGCGCGGCGTAGCAGTCCTTGACCTCCTCGACCAGGCAGCGGATCGCGTAGACGTCGTAGATCTCCTCGAACCCGGCGCCCTTGCGCTGCATCTTCTTGTTGATGCTGTAGATGTGCTTCGGGCGGCCCTGCAGCTCGGCCTCGATGCCGGCCGCGGCGAGGGCCGGGCGGAGCTCGGCGATCGCCGCCTCGATGAACCCCTCGCGGCCCTTCCGGCGGGTGTCGAGCAGCCTGGCCAGCTCGCGGAAGCGCTCCGGCTCGAGCGCCTTGAAGGCGAGATCCTCGAGCTCCCACTTGATCTGCCAGATCCCGAGCCGCTCGGCCAGCGGGGCGTAGATCTCCATCGTCTGGCGGGCGATCCGCTGCTGCTTGTCGATCGGCAGGGCGGCCAGGGTGCGCATGTTGTGGAGCCGGTCGGCGAGCTTGATGAGGACGACCCGGATGTCCTCGGCCATCGCCAGGAACATCTTCCGGATGTTCTCGGCCTGCTGCTGCTCGTGGGTGTGGGTGCTGAACTTCGACAGCTTGGTCACGCCGTCGACGAGGTGGGCGACCTCGGCCCCGAACCGCTCCTCGACGTCGGGCAGGCTGTACTCGGTGTCCTCCGGGACGTCGTGGAGGAGGGCGGCCTCGATGGCGACCGGGTCGATCCCGAGCTCGGCCAGGATCTGGGCCGAGGCGATCGGGTGGGTGACGTACGGCTCGCCGGACGCCCGCGTCTGGCCGGCGTGCGCCTCGACCGCCATGTCGAACGCCCCGCCGACCGGCTCGAGGTCGGCCTGCGGGTAGTGCCGCTCGAGGGCGGCCAGGAGGTCCCGCCGGAGCGGCTCGAACGAGCGACGGCCCGCCGACCGGCCGGCCGCGGGCGCGGTCGATGGCCGAGCGCCCTTGCGGGGCGTCGTCGTCTCGGTGGTCGGAGGCTCGATCGACATCGGCCGTCAAGGATAGCAGCGCGTCCGTCGAGCTCAGCCGAGATCGGGGTCGAACGTCGCGACCACGACCAATCCGCCGTCGACGATCCGGAACGAGTCGATCCGGAACGGGACGTCGGGTCCGGGCTCGACGAGGACGAGCGTGCCGATCGTCCCGCTCGGCTGGGGCTGGAGGAGCAGCGCACCGTCGGCGCGGACGGTCAACCGCCCGTCGATCGTGTTGCCTCCGGCCACCACCCGGACGCGATCCGGCGCGGCCAGGGTGACCCTGCTCGGGGTGATCCCGATCTTCCCCTCCAGCGCGGCCGACGCCAGGTCACGGGCGGCGGCGGCCGGGAACGTCAGCGTCGCCCGGACATGGTCCGCGTCGCCGCTCAGGGTGGCCTCCGGCACGGTGATGCCGGGCCGATCGGCGGTGCCGGGGAAGCTGACGAAGCGAAGGGTGCCGTCGAGGCTGCCGAAGGTGCGGTCGCCGAGTCGGACATCGCGCAGCGTGACATCGACGTCGACCGCCTCGAGACCGTGGTAGCGAGCGTTCGAGGCCTGCACCCGGATCGCGTCGGCCCTGAGGCCGAGCAGCTCCGGCGGCGGATCGCCTTGCACGGTCACCGTCATCCCGTCGGCGCTGAACCCGGCGGCGACCAGCGCACCCTGGGCGAGGGTGCCGACGAGGGGTGGCAGGAGCAGCCAGATCGCCCCGACCACGACCGCCGCGAGCAGCGCGATCGTGACCAGGCAGCCGCGCACGCTCAGGCGGGCCCCGCGAACCCGAGCTCGGCCAGGGCGCGCTCGGCCGCGCCACGCTCGTCCCACGGGACGGGGCCGTCCGGGCCGATGATCGTCGGCTCGTGACCCTTGCCGGCCAGGAGCACGATGTCCCCGGGGCGCGCCCGCTCGAACGCCGCCGAGATCGCCGCCGCGCGGTCGGCGATGACCAGGAGATCCGTCCCGCGGCGCAGCCCGGCGCCCTCGGCGCCGGCCGCGATCGCCTCCAGGATCGCCTCGCGATCCTCGCCCCGGGGGTCCTCGTCGGTGACGACGACGATCCGGCAGCGCTCTCCCGCGACCCGGCCCATCATCGGGCGCTTCTCGGTGTCCCGCTCCCCGGCCGACCCGAACAGCGGCGATGAGCCCGCCACCCGCGGCCGCCGCGACCGGCCCGAGCAGGTCGAGGACCGTCTCGAGCGCGGCCGGGCTGTGGGCATAGTCGACGATGACCCCGAACGGTTGACCGCGATCGACCCGCTCCATCCGGCCGGGGACACCCTCGACGGCCTCGAGACCCGACCGGACCGCGTCCATGTCCAGGCCCCAGCCGACCCCGAGCGCGACCGCCGCGAGGGCGTTGTGGGCGTTGAACCGGCCGGCGAGGCGGAGCTCGAGCTCACCCCGCCAACCCGGCGCCAGGACAGCGACGCGAAGCCCGCGCGGGTCCTCGACGACCGAGGTCGCCCGGACGTCGGCCCCGGGCCCCAGGCCGTAGGTCAGCAGGCCCGCCCCGGCGGCCCGGGTGGCGGCGGCGAAGCGCTCCCCGGCCGGGTCGTCGGCGTTGACCAGCCCGAGTCGCGGGCGCTCCCCGGGCTTCGCCGGGCGGGGCTCGGCGAGCCGCTCGAACAGGCTCAGCTTGGCCGCCCGGTACGCCTCGAACGAGCCGTGGAACTCGAGGTGCTCGTGGCTCAGGTTGGTCAGGATCGCCGCGTCGTAGGCGACCCCGCCGACCCGCTCGGCCGCCAGCCCGTGGGACGTCGTCTCGATGACCGCCGCCCGGTCGCCGGTCGCGACCATCGCCCGGAGGAGACGCTGGAGCCGGAGCGCGCCCGGGGTGGTGACGTGCTCGCCGGTCCGCTCGCGGATCGGCCCGACCCGCGTCTCGATCGTGCCGACGAGACCGGCCGGCACCCCGGTCGCCTCGAGGGCGGCCGCGACGAGGAACGTCGTCGTCGTCTTGCCGTCGGTGCCGGTCACCCCGACGACGTCGAGCTCGTGGCTCGGGTCGCCGAACCACCAGCCGGCCGCCGACGCGAGGGCTGCGGGGCTCCGCTCGACGACGAGCTGGAGCCCCGGGATCCCGTCGAGCGGCCGCTCGACGACCGCCGCGACGGCGCCGCCGGCGATGGCGGCCGCCACGTGGTCGTGGCCGTCCGCGTGATCGCCCCGGAGCGCGACGAACAGGTCACCGCTGCGGATCGCCCGCGAATCGTCGGCGACGCCGCCGACCCACACGTCCGCCAGCGAGCCCGACCCGACCGGGTGGCCGTCGCGCAGGACGGCCCGCAGCCGGCCCTCGCCCGCGAGCCGCTCGACGAGCTCGCCGAGCCGGCGCCGCCCCCCGGGTCCGGACCGCTCGAGGACCTCCGCCAGCGTCGCGCCGGGTCGCACCATCGGTCCGGTCACGCGCCCGTCACCCCGGCGGTCAGGGCGCGCGGCGCGCGGCGCCGACCCTCGGCCAGCCGGTACGTCCGCCAGCCGAGCTGGCTGAGCGGCAGGTCCCAGGCTCCGATGAGCCGGACCTCGCGGCCGCCGAAGCCCTCCTTGAACTGGCGGATCCCCGGGTGGACGAGCCCCCACATGTCGTACGACGTGGCGCCGCCGGCGCGGCTCGTCCGGATCGCCTCCCACTTCAGGAGGTAGTTCGCCCGTCGCTCGGCGCCGGCCGTCGTCATCCCGCCGTACGGCTCGACGACGCGGCTCCCGCAGCGGACGAGGAGGAGGACCGCGTCGACCTCGCCGGACGGGTCGCGGGCGAACAGGAGACGCGCACCGCCGACCGGCCGGAAGGCGTCCCACACGTCGCGATAGGCGGCCTCGGTCCGGATCGGAGTACCGGTCCGGACCGATGTCTCGGTCATGATCCGGTGGAAGGCCGGGAAGGCGGCGGGATCGGCATCGGCGTCGACATCCTCGACGGTCACCCCGAGCGAGCGCGCCCGGTTGACGTACTGGCGCCACTTCGAGCGCAGGTCCGACCAGAGCGCCGCCTCGTCGGCGCCCAGGTCGACGAGCCGGGTGATGCTCGGCTGGACCTCCGGCGCCGGGCGCCAGCCGAGCCGCTCGAGGACGGCCCGCGTCGCGCCGCCTTCGTCGAGCGGTCCGTCGAGCTCGATCTCCGGGTCGATCCGCACGTGGGCCACGCCCCCGGCCCCGAGACCGCCGTGACCGAAGGCGGCCCGGAGCGCCTCGTCCCAGGCCGCCAGCGCGGTCTCCGTCCAGGCCGACCCGAGCGGCCCGCGCGGCGCATAGGCGAACGTCCAGGGCGCCGGACGGGGACGCCGGAGGAGGATCCGCGCCCCGAACCGCGCCCCGTCGCCGAGCGCGGCCTCGACCAGCCGGCTCGTCCAGCCGTTGGCCGCCTTGACCCGCGCCCAGGCGGCGGTCTGGAGATAGGTGGCCAGCGGGTGGGCGGCGACGTACGCGTCCCAGGCGTCCGAGGCGTCGCTGCCGCTCGGGGCTCCGATCGTCACGGGCTGGCCGGACGACGGAGGGCGTCGGACATGAGCCGCACGATAGTGCCGAGCTCGGGGATCCGCAACGCCCGGCTCAGGCCGAGGTAGGCGAGGCCGGCCAGGCCGGTCGCCACCGCCAGCTCGACGAGCAGGACCGGCCGCGGCGGTGACGCGCCGACCGCCCGCTCGAGCAGCCCGCTGGCCAGCCAGGCGACGACGGAGGCGACGAGCGCCCCGGCCAGGGCGAGCGCGCCGCTTCGGATGACCTCGGCGGCCTCGAACCCGCCGACCCGGCGTCCCAGCACGACCAGCAGCACGCCGACCTCCGCCCACGACCCCACGGCGATGGCCAGGCCGATCCCGGCCAGCTCGAGCCGCCCGACCAGGACGATCGCCAGGCTGACGTTGAGCGCCACGGCCACGACCGCGGCGATGACCGGGGTCAGGGTGTCCCGGCTGGCGTAGAAGGCCCGGGCCAGGATCGCGATGAGCGACTCGGAGGCGAGCGCCAGCGACAGGAACAGGAGCACGGCTGCCGTGAGCTCCACGCCGTGCGCGTCGAACCGGCCGTAGCCGAACAGGACGGTCACGATCTCGGTCCGCAGGACGATCGTCAGGCCGGCCAGCGGGAGCATCACCCAGACGATCAGGCGGAGGGCCCGGGTGACCAGGCTGACGTAGCTGGCGACGTCGCCCCGGGCGAGGTCGCGCGACATCGACGGGAGCATGACCACCCCGATCGGGATCCCGATGACGCCGATCGGGATCTGGAAGACCGAGAAGGCGATCGCGAACGCGCTGACCGCTCCGGCCCCGATCGTCGATGCCAGGGAGGTCGCGACGAGGAACGTCAGCTGGCTCGCGCCCAGGCCGATCGCCCGGGGGACCATCAGCAGGAGTGCCTGGCGCGCCGAGGCGTCGGCGAGGTCGATCCGGGGCGTCCAGCGGAAGCCGATCCCGCGGAGCGGCGCGAGCTGGATCCCGACGTGGCAGGCCGAGCCGGCGACGACCCCGACCGCCAGGCCGGTCACCCCCATCGACGGAGCGAGGAAGAGCGCCCCGCCGATGATCGCCAGGTTGTACACGATCGGCGCGATGGCCGAGGCGGCGAACCGGCCCTTCGCGTTGAGCAGGCTGGTCGCCAGCGAGCCGAGGGCGAGCAGGATCGGGCTGGCCAGCATGATCCGGGTGAGGTCGACCGTGTGGGCCTGCTGGGCGGGGGTGAACCCCGGCGTGACGACCGGGATGATCGCCGGCGCGGCGACCAGGACGATGAGCGCGAGACCGAGCAGGATCGCCAGCATCAGGTTGGCAACGGTCGAGGCCACCCGCCAGGCGCGCGACTCCTCGTCGGTCGCCAGCAGCCCGGCGACGATCGGGATGAGCGCTGACGAGAGCGCCCCGGCGGCGACGAGCTGGAAGATGAGATCGGGCAGCCGGAACGCGGCGAAGAACGTGTCGAGCTCGGCGGTCGGGCCGAACGCGATGCCGATGACCGCCAGGCGGACCCAGCCGAGCAGCCGCGAGACGAGGAAGGCGATGGTGACGATCAGCCCGGCCCGGGCCAGGGAGCGCCCGGCGGTCACGACGGTCTGACGGTTCCGCGAGCCCGCGGGTGAGCCTCGAGGTAGGCCGAGCGGAGACGGGCGCCCGACACGTGCGTGTAGACCTGGGTCGTGGCCAGGCTCTCGTGACCGAGCAGCTCCTGGACGACCCGCAGGTCGGCTCCGCCGTCGAGGAGGTGGGTGGCGAAGCTGTGGCGGAGGGTGTGCGGCGAGACCCCGAGCGGGAGGCCGGCCCGCGCCCGGAGCCGGTCGAGCCGGAAGCGCAGCCCGCGGACGCCGAGCGGCCCGCCGCGCTGGTTGAGGAACACCTCGGCCGGCGGCTCGCCCGCGGCCAGGCCCGCCGGCCGGCGGGCGACGAGGACCGGGCGGCCGGCGTCGAGGTAGGCCGCCAGCGCCTCGCGTGCCGGTCGGCCGAGCAGCCCGATCCGCTCCTTGCGGCCCTTCCCGACGACCCGGACCTCGCCGCGCCGGAGGTCGAGCGAGCCGAGCGTCGCCGCGGCCAGCTCGCTGATCCGGAGCCCCGCCGCGTAGGCGGTCTCGACCAGGGCCCGGTCGCGCAGGACGAGCGCCGCGGTCAGCCCGGGCGCCCGGGTCTCCCCGGCGGCCGCCTCGGCAGCCTCGACGTCGATGACCGCCAGGAGCTCCTCGACCTGGCGCGTCTCGAGGACCTGGGGCAGGCGCTTCGGCTGGCGCGGCGTCGCGATCGCGCCCCACGGGTCGCCGGCGCACAGGTCGTTCCGGGTGGCGTACCGGTAGAACGACCGGATCGCGGCGAGCCGCTGGCCGACCGAGGTCCGGGCATGACCGACCGACAGGACCTCGAGGTAGGCCCGCAGGTCGTTCCGGCGCGGGCCGCCGCCAGTCGAGCCCGTGCTCGTCGAGCCAGTCGAGGTAGGCGCCGACGGCGGTCGCGTACGAGCGTCGCGTGTGGTCGGATGCGTCGCGGGCCGTCAGCCCGGCGAGGAACCGCTCGAGGGCGTCGGCGCCGGTCACGCCCCTGGCGCGCTCTCGGTCCCGCGGCTCCGGCCGCCCGCCCGTCGCCCGGAGGTCGGCCGCGGCGCCCGGACCCGGCCGCCGCGAGCGCCCGACCGCGCGGCGCCGCCACCCCGTGGACCTCCCCGGCCGCCACGGGCGGGCCGGGCCAGGGCGGCCGGATCGGGCGGCCCACCGGGCACGCTCGTCCCGGGAACGATCGAGGCGGCCGGCAGGACCATCGTGCGAGCCGCACTGGAGGCACATCGCGGCGTCCTCGCCCTTCCGGGCGACCGGACCGGCGTCGGCGTCGTGGGTCGCCCCGAGCGGCTCGTGGGAGGTCGTGTAGTCGCACTTCGGGTAGCGCGAGCAGCCCCAGAACAGCGAGCCCGTCCGGCGCGCCCGGCGGGGCGTGAGCCGGCCCTCGCCGCAGCGCGGGCAGACGACCTCGAACGGGAGGGGCTCGGGCGGCGGCGGCCCGTCCCGCTTGATGTAGTCGCAGTCCGGGTACCGGGCGCAGCCGACGAACGGGCCGAACCGGCCGCGCCGGGCGACGAGCGCCCCGCCCTCGGTCGCCCCGCACTTCGGGCACGGCTCGCCGACCCCGGGCAGGACCGGCGCCTCCTCTTCCTCGCCGGGCAGCGGGCGCGACTCCTTGTGCTCCGGGAAGAGCGAGCAGGCCAGGAACCGGCCGTTCCGGCCGAGCCGGACGACCATCGGATGGCCGAGCGAGCAGACCTCGTCGGACGGCTCGGTCGTGAAGTCGCGCCGGCGGAGGAGCGCCCGCTTCTCGTCGACCCGCTCCTTGAGCGGCCCGTAGAACGCGCGCAGGAGCGGGACCCACGGCCGCTCGCCGCGGGCGATCTCGTCGAGCTCTTCCTCCATCCGGGCGGTGAAGGCCAGGTCGACGTACTCGCCGAAGTGATCGACCAGCAGGTCGGTCACCACCTCGCCGATCGGCTCCGGGCGGAGACGCCGCTCGACGACCTTGACGTAGCCGCGGTCGACGATCGTCGAGATCGTCGCGGCGTACGTCGACGGCCGGCCGATCCCGTTCTCCTCGAGCGCCTTGATCAGGGTCGCCTCGGTGTAGCGCGGCGGCGGCTCGGTGAAGTGCTGGATGGAGGTGACGTCGGCCACCCTGGTGACATCTCCCTCGGCCAGGGCCGGGAGGGCTCGCTCGGCCTCCTCGGACGCGTCGTCCTGGCCCTCGGTGTAGACCCGGCTGAAGCCGTCGAAGACCGTCTTCGTCGCGCTCGCCCGCAGCTGGTACGTCCCGGCCGACAGGTCGACCGTCGTCGTCTCGAGCTCCTTCTCCTTCATCTGGCTGGCCAGCGCCCGCTGCCAGATGAGCCGATAGAGGCGGGCCTCGTCGCGCCCGAGGCCGTGGGCCAGCTTGTCCGGGTCGCGCCGGAAGGAGGTCGGCCGGATCGCCTCGTGGGCCTCCTGGGCGTTGCGAGTCTTCGTCTTGAACGGACGGCCCTTTGGCATGGTGTAGTCGTGGCCGTAGCGGTCGTCGATCACCTCGCGCGCCTCGCCGAGGGCCTGGCCGGACATCGCCACCGAGTCCGTCCGCATGTAGGTGATCAGGCCGACCTGGCCCTCCGGGGTCTCGACGCCCTCGTACAGCCGCTGGGCGACCGACATCGTCCGCTTCGGGCTGAAGCCGAGCTTGCGGCTCGCCTCCTGCTGGAGGGTCGACGTGGTGAACGGCGGCGCCGGGGTCCGCTTCGAGCGCTTGACCGCGATCGACTCGACCACCGGTCGACTCGCCCGGAGCGCCGCCACGTGGCGCTCCGCGGTCTCGGCGTCCCCGATCGACGGCTTCGCGCCGTCGACCCGGACGAGCTCGGCGCTGAAGTCGGCGCCACCCGGGGCGATGAGGAGCGCCTCGATCGTCCAGTACTCGATCGCGCGTGAACGCCCGGATCTCCCGCTCCCGGTCGACGACCAGGCGGACGGCGACCGACTGGACCCGACCGGCCGACAGGCCCGAGCGGACCTTGCGCGAGATGAGCGGACTGAGCGTGTAGCCGACCATCCGGTCGACGATCCGCCGCGTCTGCTGGGCGTCGACGAGGTCCTGGTCGATCGCCCGCGGGTTGGCGAACGCCTCGCGGATCGCCGCCTCGGTGATCTCGCTGAAGGTCACCCGGGCGGTCCGCTCGGCAGACAGGCCGATCGCCTCGGCGACGTGCCAGGCGATCGCCTCGCCCTCGCGATCGAGGTCCGTGGCCAGGTAGACGCGGCCGGCGCGTGCGGGCCGCCCGCTCGATCGCCGCGAGCTGTCGCTGGCGGTCCGGCGAGACCTCGTAGGTCGGCGCGAAGTCGTGCTCCACGTCGACCCCGAGCTTGCCCTTGCCGGGGTTCTCGGGCAGGTCGCGGACGTGCCCGTACGAGGCGAGGACCTGGTAGCCCGGGCCGAGGTAGCGTTCGATCGTCTTCGCCTTGGCCGGCGACTCGACGATCACGAGATCGGTGCTCATGTCGTGCGGGAGTCTAGCACCGGCCTCTCACCGCTCGATCTTCGCGGTATCGGCGGACCGGCCGAGGTCAGGCGTCGCGGACGCGGCGCAGGAAGTCCTCGTCGATCTCGAGGTCCTCCTCGGGCTCGTCCGGCGCCGGCGGTGCGCCGGCCGCCAGTCTCGGGCGCTCGTCGGTCCGTCGCGTCGATCGACCCCGGGGCGATCTCGATGAACCGCATGTGGATCAGCGGGAAGACGAAGACGGACGCCGAATCGTCGGCGAAGACCGGCCGCTTGCCGTTCTTCGTCCGCAGGTTGGTGCACAGGAGGGCGACGTCGGCGGCGGCCGGGAGCGAGTACAGGTCGGCGAGCAGGGGCTGCTCGTTGTTGATGTGGAGGACGGCGTTCCGGATCAGCGGGGTCAGCCTTCCCAGAAGTCGATGACGAGGCGGACCCGCCCGTGGCCGACCCAGACCCCGATCCCGACGTACTTCATCTTCGTCGACATCATGTTCGCGTAGTGGCAGTACCCGCCGCACGGCTTCTCGCTCTGGAAGTAGAGGTGCGTGCCGAGGACCGACGCGAACGGGTTGGGCGCCGAGCGGCAGCCGAGGTTCTCGCGGTAGTCGCCGCCGTAGCCTGCACGGCGGAGGCGGTCGCCGGGGTTCCCGTCGGCGAAGTGGCTGCAGATCCCCGTCGCCGACCAGGTACTTGGCGTACGGCCGCGAGACCCTGGTGCGATCCCGGATCGAGGATGAGCGGGGCGATGCCGCTCCCGCCCGGGCTGCTGCAGTCGCCGTTGGAGGTGACCCAGCCGCCGCCGCGGGTGCAGTTCATCAGCTTGAGGTAGTACGTCTCGACGGCGTGCCAGGATGCCGGCCCCGACGCTCCTGCCGTGGCCGATGCGGACCGGTCCGGGTTGCCGGGCTCGCCGGGCTGGGCTTGGCCCTCGACGGTGAACGTGGCGGCCTTGGCGGCGCTCAGCGGGGTGCCGTCACGGTCGGTCGCCGTCGTCGCCACGGTCATCGCGACCTTGGCGCCGTAGCCGCAGGACGGCGGCCGGCTTGAAGACGAGGACCGTGTCGCCCTCGGCCCAGCTGAACTTCCCGGCCAGCTTCTTCGTTCCGACCGTGGCGCTGAACGCCGCCTCGGTCGAGGCGCGGTCCATCCGGGCGGTGAAGCGGACCGACAGGCGACACCGCGGGCGATGGCCGGTCGAGCCTGCGAACGGCCGGAAGCGGACGACCGACGGGCCCTTGGCGGTCCGGACCGCGAGCGCGGCCGGCAGGGTCGGTGGCGACCCCGTCGGCGTCGAGGACGGCGCCGCCGATCGTCACCCGGTAGGCGGTGTCCGGCGCGAGGCGCGCTCGGTCGGGGTGAACGTGAGCGTCGGCCGCCGGCCGGCGTCCTTCGCGGTCGCGAACGTCCCGTCGACCGCCGGCTCGATGAGGAAGGCGGCCTCGGCGGCGGCGACGTCGACGGTCCCGTCGATAGACGACCGAGAACGTGGTCGAGGTCGGGACCCGGCCCTTGACGGCTTCCTCGGACGCGGTCGAGCCGGGCGGCGATCGGCGGCGCGGGTCGTGAAGATCGCCCGGGCCGGGCGCGGCGAGCGCCCGGCCGCCGGCGTCGACGGCCGACGCGGCGATCGTGACCGTGTAGTAGGTGCCGGGCTTCCAGCCTGTCTTCGGGGCGATCGTACAGCGCCCGGCCGGCGGCGTCCCAGGTCAGGACGACGTCGGTGGCCGGGCTGACCTCGCAGCGCTGCGGCGACGCTGGCCGGGTCCATCGCCGAGCTGAACGACAGGCGGACCGGCTCGCGCAACCCGTGGTGGGGCTCGATGCTCCCGGCCAGGGCGGCCGGACCGATCTGGGCGACCGTGACCGGCGGGCGCGCCTGGGTAGCGCCTGGCGCCGCGAGTCCGACCGCCAGGATGCCGCTGATCGCAAGGCTGCCGATCCCGATCCCGATCCGGCCGGCGAGCACGCGCCGAGCGAAGACGGGAGCGTAGATGAGGGCGAAGACGGGGACGGCCAGCGCCGCGGCGACGAACTTTCGCAATAGACAGTCTCCTGGCTCGTTGCCTGGGGTCAGCGGCTTCGTGCGGCTGTCTGATCTCGGGCGGCTGCCTCGTGATCGCCGGTTAGGGTAGCACCGGTCCCGGTCAGGGCAAACGGGTCACGCCGGACGCGGCTCGGACCGCGGCCAGCGCCCCGGCCGGCCGGTACCGGCCGTAGGCCGCCGACGACGAGGCCCCGGATCTCGAGCAGGGTGAGCGTGCCGAGGACCGTCGCGACCGGCCAGCCCGGTCCGTCGGCGAGCTCGTCGACCGTCGTCGCGCCGTCGGCCAGCGCGCCGGCGACCTGGCCGCTCCGACCGGCCGAGCACGGCCAGCAGCGCCTCGCGCGAGACCGCCCGGGCCGCCGGTCGCCCGTCGCCCGGGGCCGGCCCGACCAGCTCGAGGTCCTCGAGCAGCTCGGCGATGCCGGCCACGATCCGGGCCTCGCCCGGGTACTCGCGCAGGAACGCCAGGCAGCCGGCCGACGTGGGTGCGTCGATCGAGCCCGGCACGAGGAAGCAGTCGCGTCCCTGCTCGAGCGCCCAGCCGGCGGTGATCAGGGCGCCGCTGCCGGCCGGCCGCCTCGACGACGACCGTCGCGTCGGCCAGCCCGCTGATCAGGCGGTTCCGGCGCGGGAACGTGCCCTGGGTGGGGCTCGCGTCGGGCGGCAGCTCGGAGACGATCGCGCCACCCGCCTCGACGATCGCCGTCGGCCAGCCGCACGTGCGCCTTGGGGAAGAGCCGACGCGTGCCCGGATCCGAGGACGGCGACCGTCGGCGCGCCGGCCGCGACGGCCGCGGCGTGGGCCGCCCCGTCGATCCCGACCGCCAGCCCCGACACGACCACCGCGCCCGACCCGGCGCCAGCGCGTCGCCGATCCGGGCGGCGATCCGACGGCCCGCCTCGGTCGGCCGGCGCGTCCCGACGACGGCCACGGCGCGCGACGCCGAGAGGGCCGCGACGGCGCCCCGGACGAACAGCACCGGCGGCGGCTCTTCGAGCCGGCGCAGCCGGGCCGGATAGGCCGGCGTCGTCGACGGTCACGAACGCCAGCCCGAGTCCGCCGGCAGCCGGGCGAGGATCGCCTCGGCCTCGCCCGGCGCTCGACCCGAGCGGCCGCGACCACCTGGCGTCGGCAGCCGGTCGCGGTCGCCGTCGCGGGTCCGTCGCGGATCGAGCCGCCGCCCGGCCGGGCGTCGCGGCCAGCTCGAGGACCGGCCGGCCGCTGCCGTGCTCGCGGAGCAGGAGCGCGAACGTCGCCGGCCCGAGGCCGTGGACCGAGGCGAGGACCGCCCAGGCGTCGCGCTCCTGCGATCGCATCGGCCTGCAGCTCGCCACGACGCGTGCCCGGCCGTACGGCCGCCGACCGGCTCGGGACGCCGGAAGCGGGCGGCCTCCTCGAGATGCGTCGTGGCGGACGCGACTCGGCGCCGTCGAGGTCGGCGATCGTCCGGGCGACCCGCAGGCAGCCGCCGACGCCGCGGGCCGACAGCCCGGCCGCCGCCGCGATCGATGCCGGCCAGCGCCTCGTCGCGTCGCGGCCAGACGGCAGGCGGCGCGCAGAGCGCGCCCCGTCGAGCCGGGCGTTGGCGGCCCGCGCCGCGCCAGCGGCCGTCGCCCGGGCCGCCGCGATCCGGGCGGCGACCGTCGCGCTCGATTCCGACCGGCCGGGCCCGACGAGCTGCGGCGGGGGGCACCGGCGGCATCTCGACCCACAGGTCGATCCGGTCGCGGAGCGGACCCGAGACCCGCGCCGACGTAGCGCTCCGGGACGCCCGGCTGGCAGCGGCAGGCCCCGTCCGCCCCGGCCCGCCGCCGCACGGGCACGGGTTCATCGCCGCCACGAGCTGGAAGCGGGCCGGGAAGGTCGCCGCCCGCCCGACCCGGACGATCGTGACCCGGCCGTCCTCGAGCGGCTGGCGGAGCGCCTCGAGGACGTCCCGCCCGAACTCGGGCAGCTCGTCGAGGAACAGGACGCCCTCGTCGGCCCGGGTCACCTCGCCCGGGCGACAGGCGCGGTCCGCCGCCGAGCATGCCGGCGTAGCTGAGTCGTGTGGTGCGGGGCCCGGAACGGCCGGCGTCCGGACGAGCTCGTCGAGCGGGCCGTCGCCGGCGGCCGACGCGATCGCCGAGGCGACCCGGGCCTCCGCGTCGCCGAGCGGCGGCAGCAGCCCGGGGATCGTCCGCGCGAGGAGCGTCTTGCCCGATCCCGGCGGGCCGATGAACAGGAGGCCGTGGCCGCCGGCCAGGGCGATCTCGAGCGCCCGCCGGCCGAGCGCCTGGCCGCGGACGTCGGCCAGGTCGGGCGACCTCGGCCGGTCCGTCGGCCCGGCCTCGGTCGGCCGTGGCCTGGCGCCGACCGGCGTGCCGGTCCGGCCGACCAGCTCGACCCGCGCCGGGGACCACGGCCGACGCCGGCGCCGGGAGCCGGCCGAGCGGAGGATCTCGACGGCCGTCGGCCAGCGACGCCGCGGGATGCGCCTCGGCTCCGGCCGCCAGGCGGGCCTCGGCCGCCGCCTCGGCGGGCACGACGACCCGGCGCGCGCCGCGCCGGACGAGCGCGGCGACCATCGGCAGGATGCCCGGGCACCGCCCGGACGTCGCCGCCGAGCGACAGCTCGCCGATGAACGCCCAGCGGCCGGCCGCCCGGACCTGCTCCGAGCCGAGCAGGATCCCGACCGCGATCGCGAGATCGAGCGAGGCGCCCGCCTTGCGCAGGTCGGCCGGGGCGAGGTTGACCGTGATCCGGCGAGGCGGGAAGGCGAGGCCGCTGTTGCGGATCGCGCCGCGGACCCGCTCGCGGGCCTCCTGGAGGGCCGCGTCCGCCAGCCCGACGATCGTGAACCCGGGCAGCCCGGGCGCGACGTCGACCTCGACCCGGATGACCCGGCCGTCGATCCCGTGGAGCGTCGCGGCGTGGACGGTGGCGAGCACGCCGACACCCTAGCCGGCGGCGCTCACCGGCAGACTTATCGGGCGCTGCCGCCGACGACGGCTCGGCGCGCCTAGCGGGCGGTCGGGGCGGCCAGCTGCGGCGCGTCGCCGGTCGCGGCGGCCTTGTCGATGGCCCGGGCGAAGTCGAGGAGCGACCGCCCGAGCGGCGAGTCGGCCTTCGTGAACATGAATGGCGAGCCGCTGTTGAGGGCGCTGATCGCGCCCCGGTACTCGTTCAGGATCTGGTGGTCGATCGGCCGCTTCAGCGCGCTCTCGGCGTTCTTGACGTTGATCCCGGTGAACGCGTTCGAGCGGTTGAGGACGAGCCGGACCTTGTGCTGCTCGACCCCGAGATGGCCGATCGTCTCGAGCACGAGGCGGACGTTCTTGAGGCACGACAGGTCGGCGGTCATGACCACGAAGAACGTGTCGGCGGCATCGAGGATCTTCAGGTTGACCTCGTCGAGCCGCTTGTCGATGTCGATGATCACGTAGTCGTAGAGCGTCCGCAGGTTGTCCAGGATGAGCGGGATGTGCTCCTCGGTCACCAGCTCGGCGGTCTCCGGCGACGGCGGGGCGAGGAGGAGGTCGATCGCCCGAGTCGTGGCGGACGACGACCGACTTGATGATGTCGGCGTCGATCGAGGTCGCGGTCACGACGTCGAGGATGCTCTTCCGGTCGAGGCCGAGGTCGAGGAACACCCGGTGGTCGCCGAACTGGAGGTTGCCGTCGACCAGGACGACCTTGCGGCCGAGCTCGCGGTGGAGGGCGATCGCCGTGTTGATCGCGATCGTCGTCGTCCCGACGCCGCCCTTCGCCCCGTAGAACGCGGCGACCCGGCCGAGCGGCGGCCGGCCGACCAGCCCCTCGCGCGGGGAGAACCTGGCCAGCAGGCTCTTCATCCGGGCGAGCAGCTCGGCCTGGTGGAACGGCTTGATCAGGTAGTCGTCGGCACCGGCGCGGAGGCCGCGGACACGCTGCTCGATCTCGCGCTCGGCGGTCAGCATGATGATCGGGACGTGGGCGGTCGTCTCCTCCTCGCGGATCTTGGAGGCGACCTGGTAGCCGTCGAGCTTCGGCAGCATCACGTCGAGCAGGATGAGCGCCGGCTCCTCGGTGCTCCACAGCTTGAAGCCCTCGGCACCGTCGCTGGCGACGAGGACCTCGTAGCCCTCCTGCTTGAGCGTGTAGGTCAGGACCCGCTGGACGTTCGGGTCGTCATCGACGACGAGGATCTTGGCCGCCATGCACTCCCCTGATCGGTCGGGGGCCCGTCGCCCGGCGGTACCGCTGGCCGGGTCCCGGCGCCGATTATAGGCACAGCCGGTCGGAGCCCGGACATGGGACCGTCGTACGGGGCGTCAGGCGCCGTCGGCGGCCCGGTCGAGGTGGTCGAAGACGATCCGGCTCCACGTCTCGAGCCGGTCGTGGACCGACCGGACGGTCGCCGCGGGCGCGAACCCCCCGACCAGCTTGTCGGTCTCGCGGACCGCCACCGGCCGACCGCTGCGCATCGGCGACGAAGACGACGCCGAGGTGGACCCGCCCGACATCGGTCGTGTCGTCGTTCAAGAGGCCGACGAAGCGGTAGTCGGGCTCGAACGCGGCGACGAGCTCCTCGCGCCACTCGCGGGCGAGACCGCCGGCGAGGTCGGCGTCGCCCGGGTTGAGATGGCCGCCGACCCCGATCGACCAGCGCTCGTGGAGCCGGCTGTCGCCGCCCGCCCGGGTCCGCTGCATGAGGAACCAATCCGGCCCGTCGCGCAGGACCAGGTACGGGATGACCTGCTTGAACGACGGGTCGGACTCCATCGCCGGACGCGGCTCGAACCGGCCGGCGGCGGCGATCGTGGCCAGGATCGACTCGGCGCCGTCCGTCCGGATCCCGAGCCAGTCGTCACCGGCGATGACCGTCGCCCGGGGCACGACATAGACGAGCTCCGTCGCGACCGGGTCGATCATCGGTCCAGCAGCCGCTCCCGGACGGCCGCGAACCGCCCCGCGAGTGCCGCGGCGTCCGGCCCGGCGGGCTCGAGCGCCACGATCCAGTCGTCGAGCGCGCCGCGGACCGCGCGCAGACCCGCGGCGATCTCGTCCGCGTTCGTGGCGCCGATCCCGGCGCCCATCTCCGGGTCGCCCTCCGCCAGTCGGGTCATGCCCCGCCAGCCCCCGGCGGCCAGGGCGAGGGCGTCCGACGCGTCGGGCCGGCCGAGGACGCTCTCCGCCAGCGCGGCCGACAGGACGAGGGGAACGTGGCTGATCGCGGCGACCAGGGCATCGTGCCGGGCCGGATCGAGCCACACCGGCCGGGCGCCGCAGGCCGTGGCGAGCCGAGCGACCCGTTCGGTGTCGGCATCGCCCGCCAGGGCTCCGGGGCAGACGGCCCACGGCCGGTCGACGAACAGGTCCGCCACGGCCGCCCCGAAGCCGCTGCTCTCACGGCCGGCCATCGGGTGGCCGCCGACGAACCGGAGGCCGTTCCGATCGCCGCGCTCGACGATCGCCCGCTTCGTGCTCGCCACGTCGGTCAGCGTCGCGCCCGGCGCGATCGCCGTCCCGAGCGGCCCGGCCAGCTGGTCGAGGAGGTCGAGGCAGGCCAGCGGCGGAGCGGCCAGGACGACCAGCTCGGCGCCCTCGAGGGTGGCCCCCAGATCGGACGGAGCGCTGTCGACGACCCCCTCCGCCAGGGCCGCACGCGGGCCGTCCGGGCGGCGACTCCAGGCCGCGACGGTGTGCCCCCCGGCGGCGACCGCGTCCGGACGGCGCAGTGCCCGGGCGATCGACCCGCCGATCAGCCCGAACCCGACGATCGCGATCCGCATGGCGTCGATCATCGCAGGTCCGGATCGCGGTCGTCCGCCTCGTCACCCCGGCGGTCGCCGCGAACGTCGCCGGGGCGGTACTATCCGGCCATGAGCGGTCGCGCTTCGTCCACGGCTGCCGATCCCCGGTCGCTGCCCCGCCGCGCCGCCCGCGGCGTCGAGGCCCGGCCGATCCGGGTCCTCCTGGTCGACGACCACCGCGCCCTGGCCGAGGCCCTGAGCCGCCTGCTCGCCTCGGAGCCCGGCATCTCGATGGTCGGGACCGCCTACTCCGCGGCCGAGGCCCGGGCCCGGCTGCGCGAGCCGGTCGACGTCGTCCTGATGGACTACGCCCTGCCGGATGGGACGGGCGCCGAGGTGACCCGGTCGGCCAAGGCCCGCTGGCCGAAGGCGCCGGTCATCATGCTGACGGCTCATGACGACGACGAGACGGTGCTCGACTCGATCCAGGCCGGCGCCGACGGCTTCCTGGCCAAGACCGCCTCGCTCGACGAGCTCGTGTCGGCGGTCAAGGCGGCCCACGCCGGCGAGACGCTCCTGCCGCCGGCGGTCATCGCCAAGATCGCGCTGCGGGTGCGGATGGCCCGCGAGCACGGGCTGGAGGGACCGCGGATCGAGCCGCTGACGGTTCGCGAGCTCGAGATCCTCCGCGCGCTCAGCGCCGGCCGGACCACGCGGGAGATCTGCGACGAGCTGACCATCGCGCCGAACACCCTGCGCACCCACGTCCAGAACATCACCGCCAAGCTTCACGTCCACTCGAAGCTCGAGGCGGTCGTCTTCGCCCTCCGCCACGGGCTGGTCGAGCCGCCGGCGCCGGAGGAGCGTCTCTACCCCTGATCGGGTCGGTCGGGCAGGTCGGGTCAGTCGACCCAGCCGGCTCCATCGCGGCTACTGCCCGAGGAACCACCCGAGGAACCACCCGAGCGGCGCTGACCGGCCCGCCGGTCGGAGGCGCGACGGTCGGTCGGCGGCTGCGGCGGGCCTGGATCGTCGACGGGATTCACCCGCCGCAGCCGCTCGCGCCGCTCGATCTCCCGTCGCTCGGCGTTGAGGTAGGCGCCGCAGCGCGGGCAGCGACGCTCCTCGGCGAACAGCGACTCGATCGGCGAGACGGTGTAGATCTGCCGACCGCACGACCAGCAGGCGAGCCTGGGCATGGTTCCGATGCTACCCCCTGATGATCGGCCGGGCCCGGGTCGTCAGACCTTCGGCAGCGCCGCCAGCGCCGCCGCGACCTTCTCGACCGGGTACTCGTAGTCCTCGAGCTGGCCACTCAGGTAGCGCTCGTAGGCGCTCAGGTCGAAGTGGCCGTGGCCGCACAGGTTGAACAGGATGACCCTGGGCTCGCCCGGCGGCCTTCGCCTCGAGCGCCTCGTCGATCGCGGCGTGGATGGCGTGGGTCGGCTCGGGCGCCGGCAGGATCCCCTCGGACCGGGCGAACCGGACGCCGGCCTCGAAGCTCGCCCGCTGGTGGACGCTGCGGGCCTCGATGTAGCCGTGCTCCTTGAGCAGCGACACGAGCGGCGACATCCCGTGGTAGCGCAGCCCGCCGGCGTGGATCGGGTCGGGGATGAAGTCGTGGCCGAGCGTGTGCATCTTGACCAGCGGGGTCATCTGGGCGGTGTCGCCGAAGTCGTAGGCGTAGACGCCCCGGGTCAGGCTGGGCGCCGCCTCGGGCTCGACCGCGATGACGCGGTACTTCGCCCCGTCGCGGAACGAGCGGCCGAGCCACGGGAACGCCAGCCCGGCGAAGTTGGAGCCGCCGCCGGCGCAGCCGATGATGACGTCCGGCTCCTCGCCGGCCATCTCCATCTGGAGGATCGTCTCCTGGCCGATCACCGTCTGGTGGAGGAGCACGAAGTCGAAGACCGAGCCGAGCGAGTACTTCGTGCCCGGATGGCTGACCGTGTCCTCGATCGCCTCGCTGATCGCGATGCCGAGCGAGCCGGTGTTGTCGGGCGTCTCGCCGAGGACCTTGCGCCCGTACTCGGTGCTCAGCGACGGGCTGGCCACGACCTCGGCGCCGTACGTCTCCATGAGCATCCGCCGGTACGGCTTCTGGTCGTAGCTCGCGCGGACCATGAAGCACCTTGACCTCGAGCCCGAACACCGCGCCGGCGAAGGCCAGCGCGCTGCCCCACTGGCCGGCCCCGGTCTCGGTCGCCAGGCGGGTCACGCCCTCGGCCTTGTTGTAGTACGCCTGCGGCCAGGGCGGTGTTCGGCTTGTGGCTGCCCGACGGGCTGCCGCCCTCGTACTTGTAGTAGATGTGGGCGGGCGTATCGAGCGCCTGCTCGAGGCGATGGGCCCGGTAGAGCGGGCTCGGCCGGTAGAGCCGATAGGCGTCGCGGACCGGCTCGGGGATCTCGATCTCCCGGTCCTGTGCTGACGACCTGGGCGATCAGCTCCATCGGGAACAGCGGCGCCAGGTCGGCCGGTCCGATCGGCTGGCCCGTGCCCGGGATGGAGGACGGGCGCCGGGGAGACCGGGCAGGTCGGCCGCGATGTTGTACCAGGCCCGCGGGATCCGCTCCTCGTCGAGGGTGAACTTCGTGCGTCGCGGACTCGACTCGGCCACTGACCTGCCTCCGGAAGGACGGACCTCCCGGCCGGCGGACGGGGGTCGGCCAAGCCTACGCCCGGCCGCCTCGCGACCGCAAGCGTGGCTCAGCGGATGGACGGCCAGCTCGCCATGAGGGCGGCGGCTGCGGCCAGGAACAGGTTGACGATGCCGAGGGCCAGGGCGGCACGGACGCGCAGCGCGGTCGTGTCGTCGATCGCGGGCTCCTTCCGGGCACTGAAAGGGGCGAGATCCGAGGTTCGGTCCGGGGACGTTCGGGGTGGTCGATGCTAGCAGAGCGAGGCCGGTCGACGGGGGTCATCCCGCGCCGCGGGCGGCTCCCAGCGACGCCTCGGCCAGGGGGACGTAGCGGGCCGGTCCGCCACCGGTCACGCTCTCGAACAGGACCAGCCGGTCGACCGCCCAACGGACGTCGAGGTCGGCGGCCGCCTGGACGAGCCGCGCCGCGGTCCGGGCGCCGGTCCCGACGCCGTCCGATCGGGCCAGGGTCAGATGGGGCCGGAACGGGCGGTCGCCGGCCGGCCAGCCGCGTGCGGCCAGCTCGCGGTCGACGGCCGCGGTCAGGCGGGCCAGCTCCTCCGCCCCGGCACCGATCCCGAGCCAGAGCGCCCGGGGCCGGACCGGGTCGGGAACGCGCCAGCGCCGTCGAGGCCGGCCTCGAACGGGTGGCCCGTCTCCGCGGCGGCCCGGATGGCCTCGATCGCCATGGGGATCCGGTCGTCGAGCGTCGGCCCGATGAACCGGAGCGTGACGTGCACGCCGTCGAGCCGGACCCAGCGGACCTCGCGCTCGCCCGGGTCCGCGGTCGACCGCACCGCGGCTACCAGCGCCTCGACCGCCTCGCGGGCCTGCGCCGGCAGCGGGACGGCGGCGAAGATCCGCCGGCCCGGGATCCCGGCGTACGGGTCGCCGTGACGGGTCATCCCCCGCTCGACCGGCTGCCGGCCTCCCGCTCCCAGGCCGCCCGGTCGGCCCGCAGGATCTCGAGCGCCCGGTCGCGATCGCGCCAGCCGAGGACCTCGACGGTCTTGTCCTCGAGCAGCTTGTAGGTCTCGAAGAAGTGCTCGATCTCGACCAGCCGGTGCGGCCGCATCTGCTCGAGCCGGTCGATGTGGGCCTGGTTCGGGTCACCCAGCGCGACGCACAGGATCTTGAAGTCGGCGCCCTTCTCGTCGCGCATCTCGAGCACGCCGACCGGCCGGGCGTTGACGTGGCAGCCGGTGAACGTCGGCTCGTCGATGACCAGCAACGCGTCGGTGTGGTCGCCGTCGTCAGCCCGGGTCCCCTCGATGAACCCATAGTCGAAGTTGTAGAAGACCGCCGAGCTCAGGACGCGATCGAGGCGGAACACGCCCGGCCCGCTCGTCGAACTCGTACTTGTTCCGGCTCCCCCGCGGGATCTCGACCACGATCTCGACGACATCGGGAAAGCCGACTGCATCGCTCATGCCGACACGATACCCGCCCGAGCTCGTTCGACGCACTCCGGCGCGCCAGCGGGTGGACGGCTGACCGCCCGGAGGGGGACGGCGACCGGCTCCGAGCTGTAACAGGACCCATGTCGGTGGCGTCGTATCCGGGACACCGCGACCCGTCCGATACCTGTCCCAGCGATGCCATCGCGCCCTGGCAGACGAATGGCGCGAGCTGGATGAAGGTCAATCTCACCGACGCGGGGCACGGCCTCCGCCTCCCGCCGGGACCGATCGTTACTGGACCCTCAGCTGGCGGAGCCGACTCTAGAGCCCGTCCCGACTCGGCCGTACCCTGGAGCGACGATTTCGGTCCTCTCTCCTACCGGGCGGGGCCGTCTGTGCGAGTGACGCGATGACCGAGGGACCGGCCGACGGAGAGACCGTTCACGCTCACCGAGATGGTACGCGCCACTCCGCTACGCCCGCGAGGCCTAGTCGTTGTAGAGGCGTTCCTCGATGAGCTTCTCCTGGACCGTCCGGCCGTTCGGGTCGAAGCAGGAGAACTCGAAGTGCTTCTCGAACTCGATGTCGACGTTGTCCTGGCCGCCCCGGTTCTTCTCGACCGAGACCACGGCCCAGTCGCGGAAGCGCTGCGCCTGGTACGGGTTGAACTCGATGTTGACCT
>CAWIOR010000006.1:0-311324 GCA_963837825.1 uncultured Chloroflexia bacterium | reverse complement strand
GGGTCGCTGCTCAGTGACTCTGTCAGGTCAGCTGCTCAGTGATTCTGTCAGTCGTCGCTCCTTTGGAGCAAGCGTCCGTTTTCGCCACGGGTGGTCGGATCGTGGTGGATAGCCCGGGCGGTCCGGTCCGGCTGCCGGCGCCGGTCCGCTGGGCGCGACGAGCCTGAGCCCGCGCAGGTCGTCCGGGTCGGGTGAGGCCGGCACGACGAGCAGGGTCCGGCCCCGGTCGACGACGAGCAGGCGACCATCGAGCCGGAGCTCGACCTCGACCCGCCGGCCGGCGAGCCCGCGGCCGCCGTGGGTCGGCGGCAGCTGCAGGACGGCGCCCTCGACCCGAACGGTGTTGTCGTTGCCGACGACCCGTCGCCAGCGGAAGGCGCAGATCCGCTCGAGCTCCCGGGCCGGCGGTGCTGGCCGCCAGGCCGGGGCCTCGATCACCGGCGGGACGCTGAACTGCGCGTTGAAGCGTTCGATGAACCGGGTGAGCACGGCAGTGGCGCTCACGAGGTCAGTGGCCCCCGCGAGACGGAGCTCGGACACGAGACGGTCCTGGCAGGTCCCCCACAGGCGCTCGATCCGACCCTTGGCCTGGGGGGAAGCCGCCGCGACCGATTTGATCCCGAGCTCGGCGAAGGCGCGCCCGACCTGGGCCCCGGCATCGCCGAGCGGACCACCCGGGCGGGTCGGGGCGAAGATCCCCGAGCGATCGCGATAGACGGCCGCCGGGACCCCGTGGTCCCGGCACAGCCGGGCCAGGATCGTCAGGTACGCCCGGCCGTCCTCGGCCGGGGTGAACGTGGCGGCGACGATCACGCCGGTCGCGTCGTCGATGGCGCCGACGAGGGTGAGCCGTGACCCACGGCCCTCGAGCCAGTCGTGGGGACTGCCGTCGATCTGGACGAGGAGGCCGGCCTGGGGCATCCGCTCGCGGCGGCTCCGGTACTTCGGCGCTCGCCGCCGCCGGGTGCTGCCCACCCCCGACCGGCGGAGCAGGCGCTGGAGCGACGAGCGCCCGATGACGATGGCCTCATCGGTGGCCAGGAGCTCGGCGAAGTGGCTGTCGTTCACCCCGCGGTAGCGGCCCTTCGCCAGCTCGACGATGCGCTCCCGGGTGGCCGCGGGCAGGCGCCGCGGCGAGGCCCGTCCCCGGTTGCCGTGGACGACGCCGTCGACGCCCCGCGCCCCGAAGCGGCCGAGCAAGCGCCAGGCCGTCCGTTCGCTGGCGCCGAGCAGCGCGCTCGCCTCGGCGACGCGTCAGCGAGCCCTCCCGCCAGCGGCCCAGGACATCGATCCGTTGCTGGTCTCTCGGATCCAAGGTCAGTCTCTCCCTCATCGGTGGAGACTGACAAAATCACTGAGCAGTTAGCAGTGCCACATTCATTGAGCACTGACAGTCGATGGCGGCATTGCATCGTCCTTGCGCTATCATCCCAGGCCCTGTCAAACGGGCACCTCGGTCGGGGCGTGGCGCAGCTTGGTAGCGCGCATCGTTCGGGACGATGAGGTCGGAGGTTCAAATCCTCTCGCCCCGACCAGCCTGACCATTCGAGACGAGTACGTCTCCGGCCCCGAAGGCCGCATCCCATCCGCGGGCCTTCGCGTGGGCGGTCAGCGTGAACCCGGTGGGGGGCCCGGGAGTCGGTGTGGATCAGACCAGCGCGCCGTCATGCCCACAAGCGTGCGGGCGGCGGGTCGCGGTTTCTATTCGGCCGATTGGGCCATGCTGACCACAGGGGCGCCCCGCTCGGCGTCAGCCCGGCGGGGCGGCCTGTCCCTCGACCGCCGCTGCGATGCGGGCCAGCCGGGCGCGGGACTGCTTGGTGAGCACGCGCTGCGTCCCGAGCGCGTCGAGCGCTCGCTCCCACCGCGCGCCGCCTCGGTTGGCCACGCGCAAGGTCAACTCGGTGCCGCCGGCGGCCGGCAGGAACGCCCAAGCCCAGGTGAACACCTCAGCCCCGAGTTTCCGCCCGGCGATCGTGACCGTCGGACGGGCCTCGTAGACGATCCGCTTGTCGGGGACCACCTCGACGTATTCGATCGCGACGTCCTCGCTGAGCCCGAGCATCTTGGCGACCAGGTGCCCTCGCGTGCCGACACCCTCGGGGGTGACGGTGGCATCGGTCACCTTGTACGCGGGGTCTCCGGCGAAGATGCTGCGAGGGTCGCGGCAGTACTCGAAGACGACGTGCACCGGGGCATGGATGGAGAGCGTCGTGGTGAAGTCGATGTCCGGCATCGACTGGCCTCCTCAATGAAGGCTGTGAGCGGGTCGGTACCGCCAGTGGCTCCGGCGCGGTCCCGGCGGCCAGCGTTTGGACCGCGCGTCACAGCCTCCCGCGGGGCTGATTCTCCGCACGCGGGCCAGATGACCAGAGGCGAACGGCTCATGCGTGCCTCTCTGAGGAGGCCGGAGACGGCCAGAGACATCAGGGCTTGTCTGACGAAGGCCATCCCCAAGTAGCGTTCGGTTCG
Organism: uncultured Chloroflexia bacterium; assembly: GCA_963837825.1. Taxonomy (GTDB): domain Bacteria; phylum Chloroflexota; class Limnocylindria; order Limnocylindrales; family CSP1-4; genus Chersky-267. Next base: position 308,852 of record CAWIOR010000006.1, on the reverse strand, counting down.
GTCATACGGTCACCGCCCGACCAGGGCTGGGGCAGGCGCGGGGCGAGGATCCACACGAGCTGTGCGGTGGTCGTCGCTCCCACCTTGGACCGAGCGTTCGCGAGGTGGTGCTTCACGGTCGAGTGCGACAGGCCGAGGCGGTGGGCGGCCGCCTTCTCCGACCCCGAGACGAGAACCGCGGCGACCACCCCGACCTCACGCTCTGTCGCGCGTTCGGCGGGGCGGCGGGATGGCCGGCGCGTCATGCGCCGACCCTCCTGGAGCCCAATACCGATCGCAGCCGGCGGACGGTGATGCTCGCGGACGCCGTGGTGACGGCTCTGCGGGCGCACCGGACGCGGCAGCGGATGGACCGCCTGGTCGCAGGCTCACGCTGGGTGGACAGCGGCCACGTGTTCACCACGCTGCACGGCACCCGTACCACGCGGCGACCATCACCCGCGCGTTCCAGGCGGCGCTGGACCGGGCCGGGCTGCCCCGCTGCCGCTTCCACGACCTGCGCCAGCCGCCGCCACGTTCCTGCTGGCGCAGGGCATGACGCTGGAGGACGTCAAGAACCTCCTCGGGCACAGCTCCATCACGCTGACCTCGAACACCTACGGCCACGTGCTGGAGCAGCGCCAGCGGCAGGTGGCGCGGGCGATGGACGCGGTGCTGGGCGGGTAGGGCTCAGCGCACCCCGCCCAGCACCAGACGCTGAGGCACGAGGTCAGGCGACCCGGGCTGGGATGGCCTCGAGCGCGCGGACCGCATCGCTCACGGGCGGCAACGACGCCGTCTCGCGTGCGATCTCGCCGGCCCGCTCCCGGAACTGCGGCTTTCCCAGGACCTCGCGGACGGCGGCGCCCAGGCGGCCCACGTCGCCGGGGCCCTGGAGGACGATGCCGGCGCCGGCCTCGGCGACGCTCGACGCGCCCCGCCAGATCGACCCCCACGACGTAGTCCTTCTTGGGCTTGGGAAAGCCGATCACCATCCGTATGGGGAACGGCTTGCCCCTCATGCCGAAGTAGTCACCTGCGGCAAGGGATGCCGCATGGACGCGCACCAGCACGTCGTCATCAGCGGCAACCGGCTTGTCGATCTCCTTGAATTCGAGGACGTCCGCCGAGCCGTAGCGGACTTGGACGACTGCCTTCAAGGTGTCCTCCCGATTCCGTTCATGCCTGCCCAGAGGCTGCGATCGCGGTCGCAGCTATGCAACGACAACGACGACGTTCCCCAGCTTCTGGCCGGTTTCGGCGTACCTGTGAGCCTCGACCATCTGCTCGAGCGGGAAGCGCCGGTCGATGACCGGGTGCAGCCGTCCCGCTTCGACCAGGCCGCGCAGGTAGGCCAGGTCCTCGCTCGTTCACGCTCGATGCCGCGAACGACACCCGCTTCCTGCTTCCCCTCGCCGCCCACCTGGCGCGAACGATCTGCAGGAAGCCCGGATTGGCCATGAGCAGCCATCCGTTCTCGGTCAGCCGCCTCACCATGCGAGCGGACGGTGTGCCGCGGACCACGTCGAAGATGACGTCGTAGGTCTCGGGGCTGTCGGTGAAGTCCTCCTGGGCGTAGTCGATGACGCGGTCCGCGCCGATCGTGCGCAGCATCTCCAGCTTCGGCGCACTGTCCACCGCGGTCACGTGCGCCCCGAGGTCCTTGGCGAGCTGGACCGCGAACGTGCCGAAGCTCCCTCCCGCCCCGTTGACCAGGACCCTCTGCCCGCTCCGGACGTTCGCCTTCCGCAGGAACTGCAGGGCCTCGCCTCCCCCGTAGGGAACGGCCGCAGCCTCCGCGTAGTCCAGGTTCGCCGGCATCGTCGCGATCGCCCCGGTCTGGGGGTTCTCGCGCAGGCAGATGTACTCCGCGTAGGCTCCCAGGGGGATGCCCGTCGCCGCGAAGACCCGGTCGCCCTTCCTGAGCGACCTGACCTTCTTGCCTACCGCGTCGACGTCACCGGCGAGCTCCTGCCCGAGCACACGTCGTCTGGGTCTGCGGATGCCGAACGCCAGCCGCATGGGCACCCAGATCCAGGGGGCGAAGTCGAATCGCCGCAGCTCGCAATCGGCCGCGCTCACCGTCGTGGCGCGGATCCGAACCAGCACCTCGTTGTCCTTCGGAACGGGCTTCCGCACGTCCCTGAGTCGAAGAACATCCGGTGGTCCGTAGTCCGTGCACACGATTGCTCTCATGGGTCTCCGGTTCGTGCGTTCGCTGCGCTTGCTCCATGGGAAGACCGTTCGCGGCCTTACGTCACGGTGATGACCACGTTGCCCCGCTTGTGCCCGTTGTCGACGTACCTGTGCGCGTCGACGATTTCGTCCAGGGCATAGGTGCGGTCGATCACGGGCCTGATCTCACCCTTCGTGGCCAGCTCGCCGAGCAGCACCAGGTCTTCGCGACGAAGGTTCGGCGTCCCGTCGTCGACCGAGACGCAGGCGCCGCCGGGAGCCAGCACTTGCCGGCACCGCCGGAGAGCCGCGGCGCTCTTCCTCTTGCCCACGGCGTCGAAGATCAGGTCGTATCGCTCTGCCCTGGTCCGTGAAGTCCTCGCGGGTGTAGTCGATCACCGTGGTCGCGCCGAGCGATGCCACGAGGTCCACGTTCGCGGTGCTGCAGACACCCGTCACCTCCGCGCCGAGAGTGCCGGGCAAGCTGCACGGCGGACGTGCCCACCGCCCCGGATGCCCCGTAGACGAGGACCCGTTGTCCCGCTCGAACGCCGGCCTTGCGCAGGAAGTGAAGAGCGAGGAGGCCACCGTACGGAATGGCCGCGGCCTCTTCGTCGGTGAGGTTGGCCGGTCGCGTCGCCAAGAGTCCGTCCTCCGGCCAGCACACATACTGCGCATACGTCCCGAAGCGGTGTCGATTGAAGCCGAATACCGGCTCACCCACTTCGAATGACGTGGCGTCCGGTCCGACCGAGTCCACCTCCCCTGAGAGCACCATGCCGAGCACGGGTTGCCTGGGCGCGTTCCAGCCGAGTGCGAGTCGCGCCATGATTCGGTAGGCGGGGCTCAGCTTGAGCCCCCGGACGTAGCAGTCGCTCGACGTCACGGCGGTTGCCAGGATGCGGATGCGCACCTCGTTCTTCCGGGGAACCGGGAGTCGCGAGCTCCTCGACCCGCAGGACCTCCGGCGGACCGTACCGCGTGCAGACGACGGCCTTCATGCCCGAGCCCCCTCGGCCTGCGGATCCGCGAGCCGCTTCTCCCCCGGCAGGCCTGCCCCGGCGTCGACGACCTTCACGCCCTTGACGAGGAGCCACAGTGCCAGCCCGAGTTCGGCGACGAAGCTCACGACGAGCCCGGGGTAGTGGATCGCGGGGTAGTCCGGCAGCAGCAGGGCCTGGAGGAACCAGATCAGGACGGCGATTCCGTCAAGCATCAGAAGGACGCCCAGGAACCGGGGAAGGAACCTGGACTTGTAGACCAGGTAGCCGAGCGGGAACAGCCACGTGCCGAAGAACAGCTGGGCCGTGACCCAGCCCGTCTTGTAGACGTTGATGGACAGGTACGCCAGCCCCTCCAGCTGTGCCGCCGAGTAGGCCTGCATGTGGCTGGCCGCGTCTCCCTGCAGCAGCGCGGAGACCAGCGACAACATGCTCGCGCCCTGGATGGCGACACCGACAGCGTTGAGCAGCAGGAAGAGCAACGCCAGGTTCCTGTTGACCGGTCGCAGGAGAACGTAGAGACCCCAGGCGACCATGAGAAAGAGGAACCCTGACGTCAACGCGATGACGAGACCCAGGCGGAACGACCCCTCATTCGTGACGATCGCCTGGTAGACCTGCGGCGCTTCACCCAGCCCGATCTGCCCCAGCGCAGTGGCAAGCACGGAAGCCACGATGTATGCGAGGTAGAAGCCGCCCGTGATCCTGGCCACCTTGTCCGGCGCCAGGTGATTGGTGACGACAGGCATCTCAGTTACTCCTTCAGTGACACGCAGATCACTCTGCTTCGGCATGTCGTCGGACGTGCACACCGACTCGACGTCCTCCAGCGTGAACCTGCCTGCGAACACACACAGGCGCCGCAGGAGCGTCCGCTCGTCCGATCCCAGCAGGTCGTGGCTCCATTCGATGGTGGTTCGCAGCGTCTGGTGACGCGGCAGCGCCGCGCGACTTCCTCCCGTGAGCAGGCCGAACCGGTCGGCCAGGCGATCGAGGATCTGCTCCACGGAGAGGACCCGCGTCCTGACCGCCGCGAGCTCGATCGCGAGCGGCAGACCGTCGAGCCGGCGGCACAGATCCACGACCGCCGCCTGGTTGGAGGCGGTCAGCTCGAACCTGCCCGATGCTGCCGAAGCCCGCTCGGTGAAGAGCTCGACCGACTCGTTCTGGCGGAGCTGATCGAGGGACTCGTCGGCCTGGGCTCGAGGCAGCTCGAGCGGTGGGATCGGCAGAACGTGCTCACCCGGAACCGACAGCGGCTCGCGGCTGGTGGCGATCACCCGCACGCCAGGCGCGGCCTTGAGGACGTCGGTCACGAGCAGCGCGGCCGCTCCGAGCAGGTGCTCGCAGTTGTCCACCACGAGCAACAGCTCCTTGTCCCGCAGGTACGAGAGCAGGAGGGCCCGTGGCTCGGTCGCGGCCTGGTCGCGCAGGTCCAGGGCCGCCAGCGTGGCGTTGCCGACCAGTGCGGGATCCCGAACCTCGGCGAGCTCCACCAGCCATGCGCCGTCCCGGAAGCCGCGTCTGAGATCGGTCCCGATCCGGATCGCAAGGCGGGTCTTGCCGACACCGCCCGGGCCGACGAGGCTGACCAGGCGGGCCGTGGTGAGCTTCTTCCTGAGCTCGGCAAGCTCACGGCGACGGCCGATGAAGCTCGTCGCTTCAGCCGGCAGGTTGCCCGGGCGGCGGGTGGGCCTGGCCATGGTGACAGCACGTTACTCCGGGCCGTGGGGAGGCGGCGACAGAACGGCTGGCAGCGGCGGCTCATCTCCGGTCGGCGGCGAACTTCACCGCGGCGCTCGGGCTCCTGGAAGCCGCGCGGTTGGAGGCGCGCGAGGCGGGTCGGGTCGACCTGGAGGCTCGGGCGATCGGGCTCGAGGGGAACGTCCTCGCCCGGGTGGGCAGGGGCGACGAAGGGCTCCGGCTCGTCCGGAAGGGCCTGACGCTCCCGCTCGACGGCGGACTCACGGGGGCGGCGGCTGAGCTGTTCCAGCGCCTCGCCGACTCCCTCGAGCACGCGGGCAGCTTCGATCCAGCACGGACGGCCTACCTAGAGGGCGCGGACTACTGTCGGACGCGATCGCTCGAGCCGACGGCACAGCTCTGCCTAGCCTGCAGGTCCCAGCCTCCATCCTCGGGCGCGACTGCGTTGACCGCCGTGCCGTCGGGGATGACGACGCTCGGCGGAGAAGCCGGGCTCGATACGCGTCGAGAGGGAGTCGGGTCATGCTCGCGTGCTGCGTCAACGGCCACTACCCTTCCGTTGGCACCCACGCGATGGGTGCGACAACGAGACCGTCTTGCCACGCCGGTGCACTCTGCCCGGCGTTCTACCGGTCAAGCGTCCGGAGAGGAGTGACATGCCCGCAGGCATGCCCGTCGCGAATGCACCGGTCTCCTTCGGGGTGGACGAGATCCTCGTGGATGACGCGTGGATGCCGGAGCCCGACGCGATCCTTGACATCATGGTGGACCTCGGGTTCGATGGGACGGAGCTCGGGCCGCCCGGCTACCTCGGCACTGCGGACGAGGTGCGCGAACGCCTCTCGTCGCGCGGCCTCAAGCTCGTCGGGTCGTTCCTGCCTCAGCGCTTCAGCCGCGACGACGCGGCCGCCGAGGACCGTGAGTGGCTGAAGGATGCCCTTCGCCTCGTCCGCGACGGCGCGCCGGAGGGGTCGAACACGCTTGCGATCCTGTCCGACGGCTTCGACGCTCGGGACCGCATGGCGTTTGCCGGCCGGATCCAGGAGCATCCGGAGACGTGGCTCGACCGACGCCGGCTGGCGCACCCTCGTCGACAACCTGCACCGCTCCGCCGAGATCGCGCGCGAGGCAGGGTTCGAGCCCGTCATCCACCCCCACGCTGGGACTTACCTCGAGACGCGGGACGAGACGCACCGCCTGCTCGACATGGTCGATCCGTCACTCGTCGGGCTCTGCCTCGACACCGGACATGCCCGCTTTGGCGGCGCCGACCCGATCGAGCTCGTCGAGACGTACCACGAGCTGATCCGCCACGTCCACGTGAAGGATTGCAGCGTCTCGGTCCTCGACGACGTCAGGCGCGAGGGGAAGGGGATGGAGGAGGCGCTGATCCGCGGTGCCTTCACGGAGCTTGGCAACGGCGACTCCGGCATCGGTGACGTGATCGCGGCCCTGCAGCGGCACGGCTACGACCGCTGGCTCGTGATCGAGCAGGACCGCTTCCTCTTCGCAAAGGACACGATGAAGACGCTCAGGGACTCGCAGCGCCGCAACCGGGAATTCCTGCGCTCGCTCGGGATCTGAGGCGGCCGCGGGCCCGCCGCGGCTGATTACGCGGGCAAGATGCCCGGGCCAGGGCATCTTCCCGTGGACTCGCGCACCACGAGCTGACCGGGCACGACGGTCGGGATGTCGTCGGCGAACCCGCCGTGCCCGGCGAGGATGACGTCGACGGCCAGGCTGCCGAGCGCCAACGTCTCCTGTGCGATCGTCGTGAGCGGCGGCTCGACGAACGCGGCCACGGCCACGTCGTCAAAGCCAACGATGGAGAGGTCCTCCGGCACCCTGAGGTGCGCCGCGTGGGCCGCGCGCATGATGCCGACCGCGACCATGTCGTCGAACGCGACCACGGCGGTGGGCCGCGGCCTCGCCTCGACGATCTCGCGGCCCGCCTGCTGTCCGCCCTCGAGCGACGCAGGTGTCTGGACGACGAGCGTCGGCGCCAGCCGGGCCTCCGCCAGCGCCACCCGGACGCCCAGCAGGCGGAGGAGCGCGGGCCGGACCGGTCGGAGGCCCGCGAATGCGATGCGCTGGTGTCCGAGCGCCAGCAGATACCGCGTCGCCTGCTCGGTGCCGGCGGCGTCGTCCGTGTGCACGTGGGCGACCGGTTTCGTCAGGGTGCGCTCCCGGATCGCCGCCAGGATGTCCGCCACCGGGTCGTGGATCGCGGCGGCCGTGAGGTCCGGACCGAGGGCCACGTCCCAGTTCACGAGCACCATCGGGGGCGCGATCGAGGCTCGCGGCACCCAACTCGTGCCGGCCGCGCTGCCGATCACGATCCCATCGACCCGCTTGCCGAGGAATAGCTCGATCATCGCCCGCTCCCGGTCGGGCTCGCTGTGTGACGCGGCGAGGAGCATCGAGAAGCCGGCGGCGGCCGCCCGCTCCTCGAGACCCTCGGCGACGCTGCCCCAGAAGCCATCGCCGGTCGACGGCACGAGCAACCCGATCGTCTTGGAGCTCCGCGTGGCGAGCGCGCGTGCCCCGAGGTGGGGCACGTATCCGAGGGCGGCTTCGGCCGCCAGGACGCGCGCCCGCGTCTCCGGTCGCACGCGCGGGTGGCCGCTGAGGGCGCGCGTTGCGGTCGCCGGCGAGACCCGTGCTCGGGCTGCCACGTCGGCGAGAGTGATCGCCGAGCGCCCGCGCCTCCCGCGCTCAGGCGCCATCGGCCGGGAGGTTGTCGGTGCCGCTGGCAGTCACGACGATGCGGCGTTCGCGGTGGCTCCGCATCCCGGTCCCGATCATGTCGGTCTCCTCAAGCTGGTCCTGGCGATCCGCGATCGCCAGGACATCGACGAGACGCCCTGGGCCCAGCCAGGGCGACGGCGGCCTACGCCGGACAGGATTGTATCCGAGACCATGAAAGCGCTTGCATGGCGGAGCGCGCTGACGTTATAGTCCCGGGACGAGACCCCGGTCCGCACGGTCGGACCGGGCCGTGCGCTCGGCGGGAGATGTCGCGGGCGTGACGGAGGGCAGGCCATTGGCTGAGCGCATCCGCGTCGGGGTCGTGGGCTGCGGCCTGGTGGCGCAGGTCATGCACCTGCCGTATCTGCGTGAGCTGAGCGAACGCTACGAGATCGCCGGGTTGTGCGACATCTCGCCGGCACGCGTGGATGCCGTCGGCGAGATGTACGGCGTCGCGAGAGCGGACGACCGACTGGCACGAGCTGATGACCTGGCCGCTCGACGCGGTGATGGTGCTCATCTCCGGCAGCCACGCACCGATCGCATCGCGCCGCGCTGGACGCCGATCTTCACGTTTTTGCCGAGAAGCCGCTCGCCGTCTCCGTCGCCGAGGGCCAGGCCCTCGTGGAGCAGGCCCGGGCGACGGGCCGGCTGCTGATGGTCGGTTACATGAAGCGCTACGACCCCGCGTACGAGCGGCTGCTCGGCGACTTCGGGACGCTCGGCGGTCTGCGCCACGTCCGACTCACGACCCAGGAATCGCCGCTCGACGGGTATGTCGCCCATTACCCCCTGCGAATGGCCTCTGACATCCCGGCCGCCGAGGTCGCGCGGCTGCAGGTTGACGACGCGGATCGCGTCCGCGCTGCGCTCGGGCCTGTCGATCCGGCCGTCGCCCGCGTCTATCGAGAGTGGATCCTCGACAGCATGATCCACGAGCTGAACGCGGTCCGTGGACTGCTCGGCGAACCCGGATCGGGTCGAGTTCGCCCGGATCCGTCCGTCCGGGATCACCGCAGTGCTGCGCTTCGGCGACATCGAATGCGTCGCCTCGTGGGTCGACCTGCCAGGGATCGCGCGCTACCGCCAGACGTGGGAGTTCGATGGCGCGTCTCGACGCGCCGTGCTCGAGTTCCCGTCGCCGTTCCTGCGCAGCGCGGTCACCGAGCTCGCGTACGAGGACGGGGCTCCGGGGTCGCCCGCCAGCAGCCGGACGGTCCACGTGGAGGGCTACGACGAGGCGTTCAAGCGCGAGCTCGTCGAGTTCCATGCCGCGATCGTGGAGGGTCGCCCGCCCCGGACGACCGGAGAGGACGCTGTGCGCGACCTTGCCCTCTCGACCGCCCTCGTCACCGCCCACGTCGAAGGCCGCCCCGTCGACGACCCGACGACCCATTCCCGACAAGGAGGGACCCGCTCATGAGGATCGGCCTGTTCACCGACGCGCTCGCTGACCGCCCGCTGCCGCAGGTCCTCGACTGGCTCCGCGGTGCTGCTCCGCAGGTCACTCGGATCGAGATCGGCACCGGCGGCTATTCGCCCGCCCGCCACGCGGACCTCGCCCTGCTCCTCGGGGACGCGGACGAGCGACGACGATGGAGCGCCGTCATCGCCGACCACGGGTACAGCCTCTCCGCGCTCAACGTCTCCGGCAATCCCCTCCATCCGGACCCGGAGATCGCCGCCCGCCACGACGCCGCGCTCCGGGACACGATCCGCCTGGCGGCACTGCTGAGCGTGGACCGGGTCGTCGCCATGTCCGGTTGCCCGGGGGCGGGCCCTGGCGATCGCACCGCTCCGCATTTTGCCGCCGGCGGGTGGCTGCCCGACCTCGAGAAGGTCGCAGAGCAGCAGTGGACCGACGTCGTCCTGCCCTATTGGACCGAGATGTCCGGGTTCGTCGCCCGCGAGCATCCCGGCCTGCTCATCTGCTTCGAGCTCCACCCGGGCACGTACGTCTACAACACGGCGACGTTCGGGATGGCCCGGAAGATCGCCCCGAACCTGGGCGTCAACCTGGACCCCAGTCATTTCTTCTGGCAGGGGATGGACGCACTTGCCGTCGTGCGCGCGGTCGGCGACCGGATCGGGCACAGTCACGGCAAGGACACTCTAGCGATCCCGGAGAACGAGGCTCTCAACGGGATGCTCGACAACCGCTGGCCGGGGCGCGCTGCGGAGATGCCCTGGAACTTCGCGACCGTCGGCCGCGGCCGCGACGTGACGTGGTGGACCGAGTTCGTCAGGACCCTGTCCGCGCAGGGCTTCGATGGGACGATCAGCATCGAGTACGAAGATCCGTTCGTGCCGGTCGAGGACAGCATCGTGGAGGCAGCGAGGGTGCTCGAGGCCGCCATGGAGGCTGCCGGGGTGATGGTTCCCGCCTGATTTCCCGCGTCATCTCGTTCGGCCCCACCCTCCACGAGAGGTCCACAGCGATGACAGTGTCCCGAGCGGCAGTCATGGCAGCACCCGCCCGGCTCGAGGTGCGGCAGTTCCCTGTCCAGGACCCCGGGCCGGGCGCGGTCGTGATCAAGATGCGGCTGGCGGGCGTCTGCGGCACGGACAAGCACACGTTCCGTGGCGAGAGCAAACAGTACGCCGGCACGGACCACGAGCGCGACATCGAGTACCCGCTGATCTGCGGGCACGAGAACGTAGGAATTCGTCGTGGCCCTGGGCGGCGAGGTGCGCGCCAGCGATGGCCGTCCGCTCGCCCCCGGCGATCGCGTCGTCCCGGGCGCGAACGTCGCCTGCGGCCGCTGTTACTACTGCAAGAACGACCTCCCGTACTACCTCTGCCGCGACCTCGACGACTACGGCAACAGCCTCAACTGCAGGCGCGCTCCGTACCTCTTCGGCGGCTGGTCCGAGTACATGTACCTGCTGCCGGGCACGCGGATCTTCCGCGTGCCGGACGAGCTCCCCGACGAGGTCGCGGTGCTGACCGAGGTCATGGCCGTGACGCACGGGGTTGAGAAGGCGCTCGCGGTCCTCGGCCTCTACAACGTCGATCCCGTCGGCTTCTCGGTCGCCGTCCTCGGCGTCGGCCCGCTCGGCCTGTGCCACCTGGTCAAGGCCCGGATGCTCGGGGCGGGGACGGTCATCGTGACCGATCGGCTTCCGGGTCGCCTCGACAAGGCCGCGCCCTTCGGCGTCGACGTGGCGCTGGACGTGTCGGCTACGGACCACCGGCAGCGTGTCCAGGCCGTCATGGATGCCACGGACGGCAGGGGCGTCGACCTCGCTCTCGACTGCAGCGGCGTCCCCGACACCTTCATCGAGGGACTCGCGATGGTGCGGCCCGGTGGCGTGATGGTCGAGGCGGGCACGTTCGTGGACATGGGACCCGTGCCGATCAACCCGAACTCGGCGGTCTGCACCCGGAATGTCTCGATTCTGGGTATCGGCGGCGAGATCGCGACGGGGTACGCTCCGTCCATGCGCCTCATGGCCGCGAACCTGGACCGCTACCCAATCCGGGGCATCGTGACGCATCGGTTCTCGCTCGAGGACGCGCCCGAGGCGCTCGCCGTCGCGCAATCCGGGGATTCCATGCAGGTCGCGTTCGACCCCACCTTGTGACGTCGTCAACCCTGCTCGGAGGAGGCGAGTCGATGGCAGACGCAGCCAGCGTCGAGGGGCGCAGCGGGGCCGAGCGCCGCCCACGACCGGTGGCAGCCATTGGCAGGCCGGCCGCCCCAACCGACGCTCGAGCCTGAGGGTCGGAGCGACGATGGAGATTCGTTACCAAAACGTCGGCAAGCGGTTCGGCCGCGTGACCGTCCTGACCGACTTCGACCTCGAGGTCGCGGACGGCACCTTCCTCGCCCTGCTCGGACCCTCGGGCTGCGGCAAGACGACGGCCCTGCGAATCATGGCCGGGCTGGAGCAGCCGAGCGAAGGCCGCGTCTTCCTGGGCGAGCGTGACGTGACCGACGTCCCGCCTCGCGGGCGTGACGTCGCGATGGTCTTCCAGAGCTACGCGCTCTATCCGCAGTTCAAGATCGCCGACAACATCGGGTACCCCCTGCGGATCCGGAAGGTACCGAAGGCACAGAGAGCCACGGAGGTCGGGCGCGTCGCCGAGCTGCTGGGCCTCACTCCGCTGCTCGACCGGAAGCCGCGTCAGCTCTCGGGCGGGGAGCGGCAGCGGGTGGCGCTCGCGCGGGCCATCATCCGCCAGCCGGCGGCCTTCCTGATGGACGAGCCGCTGTCGAACCTCGACGCGCAGCTGCGGATCCAGATGCGGACCGAGATCAAGCGCCTCCAGAAGGAGCTCGCGGTCACGACCCTGTACGTGACCCACGACCAGGTCGAGGCGATGACGATGGCGGACAGCGTCGCGATCATGTACCGCGGCAAGCTGCAGCAGCTCGCCACCCCCGCGAAGCTGTACGCGCAACCCGCCAACACGTTCGTCGCCCGCTTCGTCGGGTCGCCGCCGATGAACATCCTCTCCGGCTCCGTCACCGCGGGAGTCTTCAACTGTCGCGATGCCCGGATCCCGGTCGGCCCGACCGCGCCGGCCGGCGACGCCCAGCTCGGCTTCCGCCCCGAGGCCGCGGTGATCGTCGCAGCGTCGGAGCCGGATGCCGTGCCGGTCCGCGTCTACACCGTCGAGCCGCTCGGCAACGAGATGATCGTGTCCTTCATGATCGGCGACACGATCGTCCACGTCCGGGCGGCCGCTGACTCGCCGATCGCAATGGGCGACAGCTGCGGCCTGCAGCTCGCCCCCCGCCACATCCACTTCTTCGATCCCGCGGATGGCCAGAGGATCGACTGGGTCGCCTAACGGAAGCGAACGCCCGACGGACCTGGAGGTCTCTCGTCGGACTTGGAACGTCACGGAATAGCATGGAAGGTCCCTGGAGGATCAGGGAAGGTCCTACACGAGAAGGAGTCGCTGTGAACGAGAACCGGCTCGAGACCCTCAGGCTGTCGCGGCGGCAGCTGCTCAAGACGGTCGGGTTCGGTGCGGTCGCCCTGGCCGCGTCGCCCATCATCGCCGCCTGCGGCGGGTCGACCGCGAGCGCGGGACCGTCCGGGTCAGCAGCCGCGGGCGGCAAGCGGATCACGATCGGCAGCTTCCAGGATCCGGCGATGGGGCCGTTCCGGGACACGTACGTCAAGCAGTACAAGGACGAGACGGGTATCGAGGTCGTCTACCAGGAATCGAGCTACGACGCCTGGTACGAGAGCGCGAAGCGGGACGGCCTCAACAAGGTCGGGGCCTACGACATCTACGTAATGGACGACAACTGGGTTCCGGAGTTCGCCGCCGGCAACATCATCCAGAGCCTCGACAAGCTCGGCTTCAAGCCGAACCCCGACATCATCGCCAAGGGCCTCGACCAGGGGTACTGGCCGCCGCGGAGCGGCGCGCGCCTCAAGGCCTTCAAGGACGCGACGCCCGAGCTCTACGCGCTCGTGATCATCGACGACGTCAACCTCTTCTACTACAACACCGATTACATCTCGGTCGCACCGGCCACGTGGGACGACCTCGAGGCGGTCATCAAGGCGAAGTCCAACCCACCGGACCTTTACGGCTTCGCCGTCCGCGGCGCCAAGGGCAACCCGGCGGTCATGACCTACCTGCCGTTCCTCAACGCCTACGGCGGGCAATTCATCAAGGACGACTGGACGTCCGGGCTCGACGCCCCCGAGGCGATCGCTGCGCTCGCACGCGAGTTGAGCTGGCTCCCGTACATGTCCACCTCGACGCCGGCGTTCGACGCCTCCGACATGACCGGCCTGCTGATGCAAGGCAAGTGCCTCGCGCTCACCGACTACACCGGCACGGCGGTGTACGGGATCGACGATCCGAACTCGTCCAAGGTCGTCGGGAAGATCGGCGTGGCGACGACGCCGAAGCAGGTGAAGAACGGGCCGGCGATCGGCACGTTCATCTGCGGCATCGCCTCGGGCTCGACGAACCCCGAGGGCGCCCTCAAGTTCCTGGACTGGTTCACGAGCGACAAGATCCAGCTGCAGTTCGCCCAACAGGGCGGCAGTGCCGCGGTTACGCAGAAGGCGCTGACCGACCCGCAGGCGGCCGCGAAGTACCGCTGGCTGCCGGCCATCGCGCAGTCAGTCGCGGACTCGACGCCGAAGCCGCGAACCCCCGACGAGCCGAAGTTCGAGGACATCCTCGGCACGCAGATCAACATCGCGCTGACCACGGCCCTCGCCCAGAAGGGCGGCTACGACCAGATCGCGAAGGACGTGCTCACCGAGGCCTCCACCCAGATCAACGCCGTCATCCAGAAGAACAAGGACGTCTACTTCTAGCCGACCTCAACGTCGAGTAGCCGACCAGCGTCGAGGCTGGATCCCGGCAGCGGGAGGAACGCACTCAGTGGCGGTACCGATCCTGGCAAGGCAGGAATCCGCGGTAACGCAAGGCCGCCGCGAGAAGGCCTTCCCGTATCTCCTCCTGCTGCCGGCCGCGATTGCGCTCGCCCTCGTCTCGATCTTCCCGCTGTACCTTGGCATGCAGGCCAGCCTGACGAACTACGTCTTCGGGCGGCCCGTCGCCAGCGCGGGGCTCACGAACTACGTCAACGTCTTCAAGGACCAGACGTTCTGGGACGCCATGGCCGTCACGGCCCGGTTCGTCACCATCGTGCTGATCATCGAGACCGTGCTCGGCCTCGGGCTCGCGCTCCTCGTGCAGCGCGAGATCAGGTTCGTCCGGCTCTTCCGGATGTCGATCATCGCGCCGATGACGGTCGCGCCCGTCGCCGTCGGCGTCATCTGGCGGCTGATGTTCTCCTCGGACACCGGGGCCATCGATCCGCTGTTCATCGCCCTTGGGCAGCCGGCCCCCGAGATGCTCGCGCACCCGGACACCGCCTTCCTGGCGCTCGTCTTGGTCGACGTCTGGGAGTGGACGCCCCTGCTCTTCCTGATCTGCCTCGCCGGCCTCCAGTCGCTCCCCCAGGAGCCGCTGGAGGCGGCGGTGGTGGATGGCGCCGGACCGATACGGGTGCTCTTCGAGCACACGCTCCCGCTTCTGCTGCCGGTCATGGCGGTCGGGATCGTGCTCCGGCTGATCGACGCGATCGGGACGTTCGACCAGATCTTCGTGCTGACCCGCGGCGGGCCGGGTACGGCCACCCAGCTGATCAGCATCTACGCCTACAACACGTCGTTCAACTTCACCCAGTACGGGGAAGGGGCAGCGATGCTCATCAGCCTGTTCATCGTCGTGTTCGCGCTGATGATGGTCGCGATCCGGCTCATGCGGCGGGCATCGGCGGTGACGGAATGAGCGGTCGGTGGGTCCGTGCCATCACCTACGCCACGATCGTCGTCGTGACGGTGATCTGCCTCTTCCCGTTCTGGTGGATGATCAGCCTGTCGCTCAAGCAGCGGGTCGACATCTTTGCGGGCTTCACGCTGATCCCGCTCCGCCCCACGCTCGATAACTACATCCGGCTCTTCGCCCAGAACCACATGGGCGACTTCCTCATGAACAGCGTCGTCGTGGTCTCCGTGTCGACCGTCGCGAGCCTGCTCATCGGGGCACCGGCGGCCTACGCCCTCGCGCGCTTCCGGCTGGTCGCCAGGCTCAGCTCGCTCGGCTTGATGGCCGCGCTCCTCGTCCGGATCGTCCCGCCGATCCTGCTCGTCGTCCCCTTCTACCTCGCGCTGGCGCAGCTCGGGCTGCTCAACTCGCGCCTGGGCCTGATCCTTTGCTACACCGGGATCAACACGAGCTTCGTCGTGTGGATGATGCAGAGCTTCTTCGCCGAGATCCCGAAAGAGATCGAGGAGGCGGCGCTCGTGGACGGCGACACGCGGTTCTCCGCGATGCGCCGGGTCATCCTGCCGCTCGCCGCCCCGGGCCTCGCCGCGACGGCGATCTTCGTAGTCGTCGCCACGTACAACGACTTCCTCATCGCGCTGACGATCACCGCGAACCCCGATGCGCAGACGGTCCCCGTCGGCATCTCGACCCTCATCGGCAAGACCCAGATCGACTGGGGCCCGATGGCCGCCGCCGGCGTGATCGGCGTCATCCCGATCCTCATCTTCACCGCGATCGCGCAGCGGCAGATCGTCCGCGGACTCACGATGGGCGCGGTGAAATAGGGCCGGCGGCCCTGCCGCTCCCCATCCGCGCTCGCCCAATGGGGCTACGTGCGCGCCGCCATCCCGATCACCGAGCGCCCCGATCGATTGGGTGGCGGCGCGGTTCCCCTCTCCCCGGCGGATGGCGAAGATGCCGTCGGACGCTGGCCAACCGATGCAGGGAGACGCCGATGACGAGCCCGCCGCCGATCCTGGATTCATTCGTGGAGCGGCTCGCCGCCCGCGACTTCGAGGGGCTCGCCGCCGGTCTTGATCCTGACGTTCGCCTCCGCGCGATCATCCCGTCCGGACCCGAGGAGCACCACGGCCGCGCCGCGGCAGTCGGCCGCTTCGGTGACTGGTTCGCCGACGCCGTCAGGTACGAGCTGGTCGAGCACCGGATCGAGCCGTTCGTCGATCGCTGGCTCGTGACGTACCGCATCGCCCTCGAGGAGGGGGACGGTCCGCGCCACGTGGAGCAGCATCTGTTCTGCGACCTGGGCGCCGAGCTGATCGAGCGCATCGACCTGCTCTGCTCGGGCTTTCGCCCGGTGGTGCTTCCCGAGGCGACCGGTGTCCATCGCTACGACGCCGGAACGCTCGGCTGCGCGGATGGGCTGGCAGGCGCCTTCCGCGCCCAGATCCATCAGATCCCGCTGGGCGACTCCCTCGTCGTCGTCGCCTGCGACCCGGCGGCGAGGGAGGACCTCCCTTCCTTGGCCCGGCTGCTCGGCAACCGGGTGATATCGGTTGAGACGTCTGACGACGGGCGTCTGGAAATGACAGTGGAGCGAGGACGATGACCGAGAAGCTGATCTTCAACTGCACCCACGGCAAGGACGACGCAGAGCGGGCCACGCTGCCCTTTGTCGCCGCCAACATCGCCGCGACAGCCGGCCAGGACTCCGTGGTGCTGTGCACGATCGAGGCGGTCTGGCTCGGCACCGAGGGGGGAACGACCGGTATCGCCTACCCGGGGCTTCCCGTCCTGGCCGATCTCTACCGCGAGTTCGTGGCCAATGGCGGCCACGTCTGGCTGTGCGGAGCGTGCACCAAACCGCGCGGCATCGGTGAGGACCACCTCGTCGACGGCGCCACGATCGTCGGTGCCGCTCGGGTCGTCGAGGAGATCGTCAACGGGGCTCGAACCGTCGCCTTCGCCTGAGCCGCCCTGGCACCGGACGGCCAGCGGCGAGCGCACGTCGAGGTGCTGATTCCACTCCGGCGCGTCCTCGGGGAAGGTTGGTCGGGCTGGCCTGCCTACCTGGCCGGCGTCGCACGTCCCATTCGGCTGATCACGCTACCGACACGACGACCTGATCGAGGTGCCAACGCTCGTCGGCGCGGTCCAGTTCAGCTGGACCACGCGGCGGCTCGAGCGAGTAGCGGGCGGTTTCTGCGCCCCGAGTGGGCCGCGATCACGTCCGCGCGAAGAAGCGGAGCGGCAGGCTTGGTCCCCCGGAGCCAGCCGAACCGAGTCGCCGGTTCCGATGTAACCGTCGCCGTGCCGCGCTGTGCCGACCCGACGATGGCGGCAGCGATCTGTGCGAATGCGCCAGCTAGCGCGGACTCCGGATCCGAGACCACGACCGGGATCCCGCGGTTCGCCGCACGCGTCACGCGGATGGTGTCGGCGGCGATGATATGGTCGATTGGCCCGAAGGCGGTGCGGAAGTCGCTGGTCTCTAAGCCCCCAGGCTCACCCTCTCGGTTGAGGACGGTCCGGTGGTCCCGGTACAGTCCGGCGGACTCGAGGAGCGCGAGGTAAGCCTGCGTGTTCTTCAAGGCTGCGATCTCGGCGACGACCGTCACGAGCAGCTCGTCGGCCAGTTCGACGATCGCGAGGTGGGCGTCGTCGACAGCCCCCGGGGTATCGACGATCACGAGGTCGTGACGCTCGCGCAGTCGCTCGAGCGTCGTCCGCAGTTCATTCGTCGAGATCCGCTCGGCATCCATCGGGCCCGCCAATGCGGCCAAGATACCGATACCGAGAGGGCCCGGAGTGAGGAACTCGTCCACCCGGTCCGGGGACTTGGCGGCGTCGAGGAGGGTCCGTTCGACATGTGTCACGCCGGCGAGCGTCGCGATGTCGCCAAAACCCGGGTTGGCGTCGACGACCACGGCGTCGACCCCGGCCTCGGCGGCCGCCACGGCCAGGTTGAGGGCGATGGTCGAGCGGCCGCTCCCGCCCCGGGCGCTGACGACCGCCACGAGCCGCCCTGTCTCGCGGGGCGCAGCCGCCGGTGCGCCGACCGCGGGCCGCCGCCGGAGCACGACGTTCTTGATCGCCTCCCGCAGTTCGTCGGAGGAGACGGGCTTCGTGAGAAAGGCTCGCCCGCCGGCGCGCATTGCGGCCCGGATCTCGTCGTTGGAGCCGGTTCTTCCGAGGACAACGACCGGAAGCGTCGGATCAGCGAGGACTACGGCGCCGATCGCCTCGAGCCAGCCATCGGTCGACCCAAGCCCGACGAGCGCGACATCCACCTCGCCGGCCTCGACGGCCTCGAGCAGGTCCGCCGGTGTCGCGCACTGGCCCCGGACGGTCTGACCGGTATCGAGGGCGAGAAGGCTCACCAGGTGCGCACGCACGTGTTCTGAGGGATCGGCGACGAGGATCTGGAGCGGGGTTGGTGGCATCGGATGACCGTTGTGCTTGCGCGGGATGGTGACGGTCTGATGTTCTCGGGTCGGGTCGCCTGGGTCAATCACCCGAACGTCCGTTCGGGAGCCCGCGCCTGAGCCATTCGTTCGGCCGTCAACCGTCCGTTCAGGCGATCCCCGATCAGCGCAGCTTCCAGACGGGGTGATCGGCTGGATCAGGCAGCGACGTGAAGAACTCGCGGGCCCAACAGACCACCTGCTCGCGACGGGCGATCACGACCGGGTCGTGGAGCCATCGCGAGGGTCGCGGCAGCGGGGCAGACCCTTCTCGTGGCTGATTGCCGGAGCAGTCGCCATCACGGCTAGAGGGCCCGAGGCCCGACGTCCTGGCCCGGCGAAGGTCAGGGTTCCGCCTTGACAATGATCCGCCCATCATTGCCCCCAGAGCTCTGGCTCCGCCGGATCCCGGTCGGAAGGACTCCCACCCCGCCGGAGGCGGTCAAGATGACACAGAACCTCGTCAATCTGGTCAGCTCAGTGAACCAGGCGCAGCGTCGACTTCGCGACACGACCCCCCGGACGACCGAGTGGCTCGACGCCCAACGAGAGGCGGTCGACGCGCGCGTGGACTACTGGGACGCGATGTGCCTCGAATGGGACCTCCGCCATCCGAGACCCATCCGTTCGAGCTGAACCATCCGGGCACGGTGCCGACCGTGGTGCCCCGGAGCGCGCGTAGCCGCCCGTCTACCGGATTGAGGCTTGAGCCACTGCCGGCGAGGCCGGGGCTGCTCAATGACTTCAGGAGTCCGTTCCGCCGCCTCGCCACCGGCGCGGAATACCGCATGCCTGGGGCAGCCAGCTTCGCGGCGCCGGCCAGGGACGAGGATGCGGAGGCGGCCGACATGACTCCCCGTGATACCTCCCCTTCGCCCGGTCAAGCGAGTCAACCGCTCCGCCGATCGGCCCCGACACCATGGCAACGTGGTCATCGCACTGGGATAGGCTTCGCTCGCGCCCGAGGCCGGCGTCCCCTCGAAATCGCGCGCAGCGCTGCACCTCGGCGCAACGCTGCACCTCGGCGCAGCGTTGAGGGTGCGGCCGCCGGCGCCGCCCAGGTCGAGGCTTCGGCGGGCCGCCCGAAGAGGTACCCCTGGCCGAACTGGATCTCGAGCTTCTCGAGGACCGCCCGTTCGGCCTCGGTCTCGATCCCCTCGGCCACGACCTGACACTCGGTCGCCCCCGCGAAGTGGAGGAGGGCGACGATGAGCGCCTGCCGGGTGAGATCGGCATCCACGCCGCGCACGAGGCCGATGTCGACCTTCACGAACTGTGGCTGGAGCTCGACGAGGTGGTTGAAGTTGGCGATGCCGGCCCCGGCATCGTCGACCGCGAGGCGGAGACCCGAGCCGAGGGCGACGAAGGCCGACCGGAGCGCCCCGTAGTCGTCGATCGTGTCGTGCTCGGTGACTTCGAGGACGATCGGTCTTGTGCGGGCCGCCAGGATCGCACGCAGCTCGTCGCCGGCCAGGATCAACGCCGGCGAAACGTTCAGGCTGAGGAACCCTACCGGTAATCTCTCGGACGCCGCGAGGGCCGCACCCAAGGTAACTGACTCGAGCTCCCGGTCGAGCCCGCAACGTCGGGCTTCAGCGAAGACGAGGTCCGGCGGAGTCCCGTCGTCGAACCGCGTGAGGGCCTCGTAGCCGATCGGCCCGCGCGTCGCGAGATCGACCATCGGCTGGAAGACCGGATGGAAGGCCCCCGTGGCCACGATCGTCTCGATCCGCGTCCGAGACGTCGCCATCGCGCCCGTCATGGCGACGGACGGCGCCAGGAGGGCCCCGGCGAGCGAGGCGAACTCGAGGATCGCGGGCAGACGCTCGGTCAGGAGGGCGACGGCGTCCGGCTCCCGCGAACCGACCGTCAGGAGGCCGATGAGGGTCGCTCCCGAGCGGATCGGCGCATAGGCCTGGCCGCGCAGGCCAATCGCCAGATGATCGGCGAGGTACGGGTGACCGGCGCGTGGGCGCCAGGCCTCGACCCATGGTCCCTGCTCGGCGCGCGTCCGGAGCTGCGCGCTCCGCTCGGAGCCGAGGTTCTTCCGCTCGAGCACCCGTCCGTCGTCGACGGTCAGCGCCAGGGGCATCGCACCGCCGTCGGGCTCCAGGAGCAGGAGCGACGCCATCGCGATCTCCGGCAGCTCGACAACGCGGCTGCAGATCGCCTCCGCCGTCTGCTCCGCGGTATCGAGCGGCCGAAGCGCCTCAAGCGCGTCCGCGATGAGGGCCCGCTCGCGGACGCGGCGAACCTCTCGCGCCTCGCGCGCCTCGAGCTCGCCGGCCTGGCGGGCGCACTGGGCGTCGTGGCGGCGCAGCATGGCGGCCAACAGCGCCCCGGTCAGCACCACAAAGGCCCAGCCCTTGAGCGTGGAGATCGTGGCCAACGCTCCGGGGTCCCTGACGAGGGCGCCGAGCACGCGATCACTCAGGGCGATCCAGAGGACCGCGCTGATGACATACGCGACCACGATGGTCCCGGCCGACGTCCCGGCTGGACGACCCCCCTGGCGGTGCACCCTGTGCGTGCTCCTTCGAACGGTGACGACGCGCCTACGTTCGGCTCCGAGAGGGGGAGGGGCAATGACCCAGAGGTCCCGGCAGCGCATGATGGCCATGGGCTTGCGACGCGCGCTCGAGCGCGATCGGGCGGCACGATGACGCCGCCGATCGGGCTTGCCATGGCGCGCCCGGCGGGATTCGAACCCTCGACCCTCTGGTCCGAAGTCAGGCGGTCGAGCTGCGTAACCAGCGCTCCGCCCCGGTAACCTCGATCTCCGGCAGCAGAGAGGCCGGGACAGAGAGGTCGGTCGTGGCGGTCTGACTCCTCTCGCCCCGACCAAACTCACCGATCTTGCTCTCAAGCCAACCTTGAGAACCCCGGCGCAGCTGACCTCGAATGGGCTGGAGCCCCCGCGGTCCGATGGTCTACGGGATCACGACGCCCTCGATGACGACAGCGCCGAGCGTGTAGTCCAGCTCGGTGGACTGGTTCACACCGGTGGGCGTGATCACGTCCACCGCCTTCGGGACTGTGCCCGGATCGGCCGTGCAGTACGGATCGACGATGGCTGTCGCGCAGACCCCGAACTGGTAGGCCTGCGGGGTCGCCTGGAAGCCGCGCGCCTGGTCGGGCGAGAACCCGTCCTGACCGGTGAGGAGGGTCCGCAGGGGTGCCACCGTCGAGCGCGGCGAGACGAGCGGATTGGGGAAGTGGACCTGGTACAGGTCGATCGCGTCGACATCGAGACGCCGCAGACTGCCCCGCACCTGCCAGTCGACGACCGACGACAGGGGCAGCACCGGCACGAGCTTCGTGGCGAGGACAACGGCGTCGCGCTGTCCAGCGATCGCCTGACCGATGATGCGCTCCGAGCGCCCGAAGCCGTAGATCTCGGCCGTGTCGACGAGGGTGACCCCGAGCTCGATCGCCCGCCGCACGATGGCAGGAGCCGTGTCCCGCGCGTAGCTGGCTCCGTAGGCCCACTCGCGCGACCCGAACTGCCAGGTCCCGAGGCCGACCACCGACAGGCGTAGGCCGCGACTTCGACGTAGCGCATCGCTCGACCATCCTCGCGCCGTACGGTCTTCGCTCGCCTCCGAACGCCGTCTCGCCATCTACGCCCGGGCCAGCGCCGCCGGTTCCGTGCGACCCGGTCGGCTCGACCCGCGGACCAGGCTGGTGATGATCCCCACGCAGCAGACGACAGCCGCCACCGCAAAGGCGTCGTGGATCGCCCCGGCGAGCGCCACGCTCCGCAGAGCAGTGCTGGGCGTGCCGCTTCCCAGCTCCGTCAGGTGGACGGGCAGCCGCGTCGCCACGATCGCCCCGCCGACCGCGATCCCCAGGGTCTGGCCGTTGACGCGCATCTGGGCCAGGGTTCCAGACGCCGTCCCCAGGCGCGACCGCGGCACGGAGCCGAGCACGGCGCTGCTGTTGGGGCTCATGAACATGCCCTGGCCCAGGCCGAGAAGGACGAGCCGCCAGACAAGGTCCGGCAGTGCGAAGTCCACCGGGAGCTGGGTCAGGCTCAGAAGCCCCAGGGCCATGATCGCCATGCCCGCGCTGGCCAGGATGCGCGGGCCGAAGCGGTCCGAAGCGGCACCGCTGAAGGGCGCGACCAGCGCCATCGTGATCGGCACCGGTGTGAGCAGCAGGCCGGCCTCGATGGGCGAGAGGCCAGATCCCTGCTGGAGCAGGAACGGCAGCAGGAACGTCGCGGTGAACAACCCGGAGAATGCCACCACGACGCTCACCAGGCCGGCAGAGAAGGGACGGATTCGGAACAGGGCCAGATCGATCATCGGCTGGATCGAGCCACGCTCCGCGCCGATGAAGGCCGTACCCAGGACGACGAAGGCGATCAGGAGGCCGATGATCGCCGGACTGGTCCAGCCCCACCGCTCGCCTTCGCTGAGGGCGAGCAGGAGAGCAAGAAGGGCGACGCCCGACAGCGTGGCCCCCCTGACATCGAACGACTGGCCTTTCCCCGGCGTCTCTGCCGGGAGCACGCGGGCCGCCCACACGATCGCCAGCAGACCGATCGGCGCGTTGATCAAGAAGATCGCTCGCCAGGTCGCGACCTGGGTGAGGATCCCGCCCAGAGCTGGTCCCAGGCTGAGGCCGATCGAGACGCTGATGGCGTTCAGACCCAGGGCTCGTCCGCGCTCACTGGCAGGGAACGTCCGGGCCACGATCGCCGGGCCCATGGCCATGATCATCGCCGCGCCCACAGCCTGGACGACGCGGAAGCCGACCAAACCGGCGACATTCGGGGAGGCACCGCAGCAGACACTCGCCAGCGTGAAGACCGTGAAGCCGAGCAGGTAGACGCGCTTGAAGGTCAGGACCTCACCGAGCCGGCCGAAGGGCAGGAGCAGGCAGCCGACGACCAACAGATAGGCGACGACGACCCATTCGATCGTCGTCAGATCGATCCGGAAGTCGTTCTGCATCGCCGGTAAGGCGACGTTGACGATGCTGCCGTCGAGCGTCGCCATGAGCGAACCGAGCGACACGCTCGTGAGGATGAGCCACTTGCGTTCCATCGGATGCCTGGGTGCCGCGATCGAGCCCGCCGTTCGATGCGTGGCCGGCGGCCGATGCCCACCAACCCTACTCGATGCGGCCGATACGGCTGACGCCGCTATCGCCGCACTACGCTGCGAGCGTCTGTAGGTGCCCTGGCGTCGCGCACCGACGGGACGGTGAAGCGCCTGGGTTCGATCGAGACTCCGACGGGATCAGTCGACGGGCGGCGTCTCGCTGGTCTGATGCGAGCGTGGGGTCGGACAGACAGCGACCGTGCGAGTCCGACCCACCCGCGATCTACGCGCGCGCTTCGAACCGTCGCTTGACGAGCTCGACGAGGGCCAGGTAGGCGGCGACGAGGACCACCAGCAGCAGCCAGAACGCGGGCGGCAGGGCGGCGAACCCGATGATCTCGCCGAGGGGGCTGAGCGGGATGAGGACCGCCGCCGCGAGCGCTGCCGCGATCGCGCCCAGCAATGGCAGGCTGGGGCGGCTCAGCCAGAAGGGGCTCAGCCGGGTCCGGATGACGAGCACGACCAGGACCTGGGTGAAGAGCGACTCGATGAACCAGCCGGTGTGGAAGGCCCGTTCGTTGACGCCAAGGAGGAGGAACAGCAGCCCGAACGTGGCGAAGTCGAAGATCGACGAGATCGGGCCGAACACCAGCATGAAGCGCTGGATGGCGTGGACGTCCCAGCGGGCCGGGACGGCCGCCACGGCAGGGTCGATGGTGTCGGTCGGGATGGCCGTCTGCGAGGCGTCGTAGATGAGGTTGTTGAGCAGGATCTGGCCGGGCGTCATCGGCAGGAACGGCAAGCAGCAACGCCGCCCCGGTCATGCTCAGCATGTTGCCGAAGTTCGAGCTCGTCCCCATCCGGATGTACTTGAGCGTGTTGGCGAACGTCCGCCGACCCTCGATCACCCCCAGGCCGATCGCCGCCAGGCTCGGCTCGAGCAGGATGATGTCGGCTGCCGAGCGGGCCACGTCGGTCGCGTTGTCGACGCTGATCCCGACGTCCGCCGTGTGGAGGGCCGGGGCGTCGTTGATCCCGTCGCCCAGGTAGCCGACGACCGCACCGCGAGTCGTGCAGCGCTCGGATGACCTGGAGCTTCTGGTCCGGGTCGACCCTGGCGAAGATCGTCGTCCGCTTCGCGCGGGCGACGAGGGCGGGCTGCGAAAGGCTCCGCAGCTCGTCGCCGGTCAGGACGCCGTCGACCGTCAGCCCGACCTGGTCGGCGACGTGGCGCGCGACGAGCTCGTGGTCGCCGGTCAGGATCTTGAGGGCGACGCCATCGCGAGCGAGCTGCGCGATGGTGTCCCCGACGCCCGGCTTGGGCGGGTCGCTGAACAGGATCACGCCCTCGAAGACCAGGCCGCGCTCGAGTCGATCGGCATCTTCGAGGCTGGCCGCCGCGCCTGCCGCCGGAGGACCGAGCTCGTCTGGCGCCAGGTCACGCGAGCCGACGGCCACCAGGCGGAAGCCGTCGGCGGAGGCCTTGTCGATGAGGCTGGCGAGCCGCTCGTGCTCGCCGTGGCCGATCGGCCGCGACGTGCCGTCTTCGCGGACGTGGCTGGCACGGAGCAGCACCGCCTCGGGCGCGCCCTTCGTCACGAGGAGCGGGGGCTCGGCGACGCGCTGGACGACGACGCTCAGCAGCCGCCGGGTGAAGTCGTAGGGGAGCTCGGCGAGCTTGCGGTAGGTCGAGAGGTCGGCCGGCTCCGGGGTACCGGCCAGGATCGCGGCGTCGAGCGGGTTGCTGAAGCCCGTCTGGAGGTGGCTGTTGAGGTAAGCGAGCTCCAGCGCGCGGGCGGCTTCCGTCGCATCGTCGCGATCGATCCCCACCGAGCGGACCAGCTGCAGGCGGCCATCGGTGAGGGTCCCGGTCTTGTCGGTGCAGAGGACGGTCACCGATCCGAGGTTCTGGATCGCGGGCAGGCGTTTCACGAGGACGCCATGTCGGCTCAGCGCTCGCGCCCCCTGGGTGAGGTTCAGGGTGATGATCGCCGGCAGCAGCTCGGGCGTCAGCCCCACGGCGAGGGCGATCGCGAAGAGGAGCGCGTCGAGGAGCGGTCGGTGGAGCGCGACGTTGATCGCGAGGACGGCGATCACCAGCGTCATCGTGACCCGGAAGACCAGGCTCCCGAAGGTCCGCACGCCCCGCTGGAAGTCGTTCTCGGGAGCGCGCTCGGCGAGGCGGCGAGCGATCTCGCCGTAGCTGGTCCGCGGGCCGGTCGCGCTGATGATCGCGCGGCCCGTCCCGCTGACGACGCTCGTGCCGAAGAAGACCAGGCCGTCGCGGTCGTCGTCACGGGCCGGATCGAGCTCGCCTTCGCGGGGAGCCTTCAGCGCGGGCGCCGACTCGCCCGTGAGCGACGCCTCGTCGACGTAGAGATGGTCGGCCGCGACGACCCGGCCGTCGGCCGGCACGATATCCCCCGCGCCGAGGATGACGAGATCGTCGCGCACGACATCGTGGACGGGCACGTCCTGCGGCGTACCGTCGCGCACGACGGTCGCCTGGAGCGTGAGGCGCGCCTGGAGCGCGGCGACGGCTGTCTCGGAACGGGCCTCCTGAACGAACCCCAGCGTCGCGCTCATGACCACGATCGCCAGGATGATCGCGGCATTGACGTCGTCCCCGACGGCGAGACTGACCAGGCTCGCCGCGACGAGGATGAGCACGAGCGGGCTGGCGATCTGCGAGACGAGGATCGCCGCGAGCGTCCGCCGGCCGCTGCCGCCGATCGTGTTCGGGCCGTCCCGAAGAAGACGATCGGCGGCCTCGGCGGCGGTCAACCCTGAGGTCCGGGACCCGTCGGGGACCGCCGAGCTGGGGGCACTGTCGGGGGGAGGCGGAGTGGCGACGTCGGCGGGCGTCATACCGCCGCAATGGTACCCGCCGCAGGCCGCGGGGCCCCTGGCCCTAGCGGCTCAGCGGGCCCGGTCCGGCGAGCACGACCTCGACGATCGCCCCGACCACGATGATCGCGATGACGAGCCCCGCCAGGATCAGCTCGGGTGACACGGCCACGACCTCGCCACGTCGCGGGTCGGGCTCGCCAGTGGCTCGGCGCGATCGGGGCGGCCGGTGGATCGATCGCGCGTCTACGCCCCCTGCGGTACGCGATGACCATGCTCGCCGTCGTCCGCCGGCGCAAGGGCCGTTCGGCGTGTCGCCGGACCCGGATCGCCCATCGGCCGGGCCGTTCCGCTCCCGGTCACCCGCGACTCGACTGGCGGCCGAGCGTATGCTCGTGTCGGCGTCCGAGCAGCGGAGGTCGACCATGTCCGAGAGTCACGATCAGGCCACGGCCATCGGCCGGGTCTCCCACTACTTCAGCCATCTCTCGGTGGCCGCGATCAGCCTGGACCAGCCGCTCGCCGTGGGGGAGCGGATCCACATCCAGGGCCACACGACGAACTTCGTCCAGGCCGTCGGATCGATGGAGGTCGACCATCGCCATGTCGAGCGGGCCGGACCCGGCGACGACGTGGCGATCAAGGTCGACGAGCACGTTCGCGAACACGACCTCGTCTTCCGCGAGTCCTGAGCCTGTCCCGCCCGCCGAACCGGCCGACGTGGTCGTCCGGCTGCGCTTCCACGGGGCGCTGAACGACCTCCTGCCCGCCCCGTCTCGCGACCGCCTCGTGCGCTCGACGGTCCGCGGCTCGCCCGCGGTCAAGGACGTCATCGAGTCGCTCGGCGTGCCCCACGTCGAGGTCGCGGGGATCACCGCGGACGGCCGTCCGGTGACGCTCGACCACCGCGTCCGTGACGGCGAGCTGATCGACGTCTACCCGCCGGCCAGCCGCCGAAGGGCCACGATCGCGGGCCGACCCGAGGCGCCGACCCGCAGCCGGCGATTCGTGGTCGACGGCCACCTGGGGCGCCTGGCCGCCTACCTGCGGATGCTCGGCTTCGACACCCTGTATAGCGCGGACGCGTCGGACGCCGTGCTCGCCGAGCTCGCCGCCCGGGACGACCGGATCCTGCTCAGCCGGGACCGGGGACTGCTCAAGCGCTCGATCGTGCGGCGCGGCTACGTCCTCCGTTCGGACCGACCCCACGTGCAGCTCCGGGAAGTGGTCGACCGGTTCGGGCTGGCCCCCGGCAGCCGGCCCTTCGGGCGCTGCCTCCGCTGCAACGGCGTCCTCGAGGCGATCGACCCGGCAGTCGCGCGGCCGCTGGTCCCGCCCCGCGTCGCGCTCGAGCAGGCCGAGTTCCGGCGCTGCTCGGCCTGTCCTGGCGCTCTTCTGGCGTGGCTCGCATCACGCCCGGATGGTCCGGCTCATCGAGACGCTCCTTCCCGAGGTGCGGCCTGACCGATGTGGACCAGGCGGCGACCGCCGGCGGTTGAGGCCGTCACCGGAGCGGTGCCCTCGGACACCAGAAAATGGTGCCAGTCGACACCGATGAAAGTTCCACTGAAAGCTCGCTGACTCAGCGTCGCTGTTCCTCACCGGATGGCGGCGCGGGATGTCCGTCAGCCACCACGGGGACCGTGCGTCGAAGGAGTCCTCGGCAGATGGAACGAGTCGAACGAGCAAGGTCGGAGCACGACCACCCGATCGCCCTCCGAAGCGGGAGCCCCTCAGCGACCCTCGAGCCGGAGCCGCCGGGCCCTCGCCCGACGGGGATCGCCCGGCGGTCCGGACATCGCGGGCGAGGCCAATCCCTGGTCGAGTTCGCGGTCGTCCTGCCGGTCTTCCTCCTGATCCTGGCCGGCATCTGCGATTTCGGCCTGGGGCTGTACAGCCAGATGACCATCATCAACGCGGCCCGCGAGGGGGCCCGCCTCGGAGTCGTCGAACCGGGCAACGTGGCGGCGATCCAGAACCGGGTCCAGGGGATGGCGGCGGGTCTCGACGCGTCCCGCCTGACCATCTCGACCACCTGTCTCCGACCATCCGGCAGCACCTTCGTGGCCTGCTCGTCGCCGGAGTGGCAGTCGGGCGACTCGGTGAAGGTCAAGGTCGACTACGACTACCGGATGATCTGGCCGCTGGCCTTCGGGACGCAGATCGACCTCACGTCGACCGTCCAGATGAGGATCGAATGATGCGCCGCCCCGGACTGCTCCACCGACTCGCGATGTCCGACCGTCGGGAGCGCAGGCGGCGGGAACAGGGCCAGATCCTGGTCCTGTTCACCCTCGTCCTGGTCGTGATCCTGGCGTTCACCGCCCTCGTCATCGACGTCGGCGTCCTCCGGAACGCCAACCAGAACCTGTGGAACGCGTACGACGCGGGCGCCCTGGCCGGAGCCTCGCAGCTGCCGGGTGATCCCGGGGAGGCGAGCGCACTCGCTCGCCAGTTCGCCAACGCCAACTACCCGGGCGGCCTGCCGAGTGGGACCCCGAGCATCAGCTACCGCTGTCTCATCGGCAGCGTGGGCGGCTTCCCGCGGCTGGCCGACGTGCCGGCGGTCTGCGATCCTGGGCCCGGCGTCACCTGGAGCTGCAACGCCACGATCTGCGTGGCGCCGTGCGATCCGTCCGCGGGAGACACCTGCAACACGATCGTCCTGGATGGGACGACCACGGTCCCATACCACTTCGGACCGGCCGCCGGCATCCTGAGCGGCACGACCAAGATCGTCACCTCGGCCGCCTGCAAGGGTCCGTGCGGCGCCAAGCCGTCCACGCCGGTCGATCTCGTGCTCGTCGTCGACCGGACCGGGAGCATGAGCGGCGTCGACACCGCGAACGCCAAGAACGCCGCACAGGCGGTCCGCAAGACATACAACCCAGCGGAGCAGTGGATGGCGTTCGGGATGCTCGGTCCGAGTCAGACCGGGGCACCGTGCATCACCCAGCCGGCCGGCTCGATCGGGACGGCCAACCTTCCGGGCGACCTCCGACGCTGGGTACCGATCGGCCTGACCGGCCTCGGCGCCCCGATCAACGGCAACTACGCCGCCACTGGAAGCGCGATGGACCAGGCGATCAACTGCTATACGAACTCCGGCACCGGGACCGACCTGAGCGATCCGGTCACCGCCGCGGCGTGGGAGCTGAACCACAGCCCCCGCTCGGGAGCGTGACCAAGGGCATCATCCTGATGTCCGACGGCCAGCCGAACAACTCGACGACGAGCGGCCCCAACTACTGCGCCCAATCGTATGCGGCGGCGGCCGCCGCCAAGGCCCAGGGCATCGAGATCTTCACGATCGGCTTCGGCCTTGACGGCAGCAACAACATCCTCTGCCCGGACACCTCAGGCGCCTACTGGGGCCTGCGGGCGACGAGGCTGCTCGCCGATATGGCCACCGATTCGCTCGATGACAACGGCTGTCCCGGCACCGAGAACGACGACCTGGATCACTTCTTCTGCCTGCCGAAGTCGTCGGGCGCCAGCACCAACCTGGCCGCGCTGTTCAAGCAGGCGGCGAACGCGCTGGTCGGCGGCACGCGGCTCGTCCCGTTGCCCTGACCGTCGATATCATGGCTCGGCGGCGTCGCCGGGTGGCCTTCGGCAGAGTCGCCGAACCGGCCTCCCGGCGACGGTACGTTCAGGTGATGCCGGCCGCACGGGACGATCAGCAGACTGGCGGGTGATGCCTCCCCGGTCGCCTACAGGTCGTCTGGATCTCGTCCTTCAGAGCACGTTCGAGGAGGTCTTCGAGCCGGATTCCGTGTCGGACGCGCCCCTGGTGCGGTTCATCGCCTACGGCCGGCAGCACCGGGTCTTCGGCTGGGTCCGCCTGCGGGCCGACCGACTGACGGACCTGCTCAACGCACACGAGGAGCTCCACCTCACCGACGTCGAGATCGAGAGTCTCGACGATGGCGTGACGCGATCGGTCGACGAGGTCCTGGTCCATCGTCGCGAGCTGGTCGCCGTCCAGGCGAGTGGACCTCGTGGCGACGAGGCCCGCCGCCAGACGACCCGGAGTCACCCCATCGCCGTCCAGGCGGGCAACTACCTGATCGGCGGCCACCTCCACGCGGTCCCGGGTGACGACCCGATCGCAAGCGCCCGCGGCCGCCCACCGATGTTCCCGCTCACCGACGCCTGGATCGAGTACTGGTCGGCCGGCGAGCGAACGCTCCAGTCGGTCGGCACGATCATCGTCAATCGGGACCAGACCGACTGGCTGCGGGTGGTCACCGACGAGGACCTGATCGATGGACGGCTCCGGCCCTCGCCGCCCGGCGCGCCGGGCGGGCCTGCCTGACTAGCTGCCGGCGGCTCGGGCCGGCTCGGCGCCGGCCAGGCGGAGCAGGTCGATCGTGTCGGACAGGTGAGCGTTGAAGATCTTGCGGGCGACGTCAAGGAGCTCGAACAGCTCTGCATCGCGAACGGTGTAGATCACCGT
The DNA here is from genome assembly GCA_963837825.1 of uncultured Chloroflexia bacterium. Classification (GTDB taxonomy): domain Bacteria; phylum Chloroflexota; class Limnocylindria; order Limnocylindrales; family CSP1-4; genus Chersky-267. The sequence goes on along the minus strand of CAWIOR010000006.1, from coordinate 278,151 downwards.
CGTCCCGCGGCGCTCGGTAACCACGATGTTGCGGCTCCGAAGGACCGCGAGCTGCTGCGAGATCGACGATGCGGGCGAGCCGATCGCCTCCTGCATCTGGCCGACGCTCAGCGGTCTATCGCGCAGGAGCTCGAGGATCCGGATCCGCATCGGATGGGCGAGCGCCTTGAAGAACTCCGCCTTGAATTGCCGGAGACCATCGGGGTCGTCGCGCCGCTGGTTGCGAGCCATGGCGGAACACTACCCGGCCGGTAATGCCAGCGCAACTGCTGAATGTTGCAAGAAATAGAAGCTCTGACTAAGATGATCAGCGGTTCGCTCGCCTTGCCTCTTCAAGGTCCGTGGGTGTTGCGGTCTGGCTGCTCTCATCGACTGATCCGGGAGGGTCGCATGCAACTCGCCAGGCTCCTGGAGGAAGCTCAAGCCGCGGCGCCTGATCGGCGCATCGAGTGGCGCGACCAGATCGCGCCCTTCGGCCAGCGGGCGATCGCCGGCGTCGAGGCGTGGCTGGCCGATCCGGTCCTCGCCTCGTTCGCGATCCGGGTCATCTGGCGGGTCGGTGAACAGGGCGACTCGGAGGCGGCGGCCAAGGTCCTTCGATCGGCCCGCGGACGGTTGTCGCCGCAACTCCGGGGTGACGTCGACTGGGCGCTGGCGGCGCTCAGAAGGGCCGAGCGACAAGCGGCTCCCGAGTCCGGCCCATCACCTGCCCCGACGCGGTCGTCGCGGCCCGGGCGAGAGCGACCGCTCTACTCTCCGGCAACCCGTCGACGCCCACGGTAACGGCCGCTGCGGCGGCCCTATCGGGCGCGGGTACCACGCGCGGCTCCACCTCGAGACGGTCGGTCAGCCACCGATCGTCGCGGCGGGCTGTGTGGTCGAGTAGATCTCCAAGAAATCAGATATTGCAAGAATATGACGGTGCCGTTAGCGTCGAGCGTCTGTCCAGCTCAACCGGACGACCGCCGACCCGGCCGCCCGGGCGCGCGACCGCGACCGCCGGGTGCGGCCGGGGCGCCGAACCGGCGGGCGGCAGTGGCGAGTGACGCAAGTCGGTGAGCCACCAGGCCGTTGACGCTCCTGGCCGGGTAGCGGCCCTTGGCACCGCGCTCGCCGGCCGGCAGACCCGCCAGGAGCTCCATCGCCTGGTCGACGTCGTCGACCGCGTAGACGTGGAACCGCCCGTCGTCGACGGCGGCCACGATGTCGCGCCGGAGCATCAGGTGATGGACGTTCGCCCGGGGGATGACGACCCCCTGCTCGCCGGTCAGGCCGGTCGCCGAACAGACGTCGAAGAATCCCTCCACCTTCTCGTTGACCGCCCCGACGGCCTGCGTCCTCCCGAACTGATCGATCGAGCCGGTGATGGCGAGCGACTGCCGGAGCGGGGTCTCGGCCAGCGCGGAGAGCATCACGCACAGCTCGGCGAGCGAGGCGCTGTCCCCCTCGACCGGGCCGTACGACTGCTCGAAGACGAGGCTGGCCGTGAGGGTCAGCGGCTGGTCGACGGCGTAGCGTCCGGTCATGAAACCGGCCAGGATCATCACGCCCTTCGAATGGATCGGGCCACCGAGCTCGACCTGGCGCTCGATGTCGACGACCTCGCCCGAGCCGAGACCGACCCGGGCGGTGATCCTTGTCGGCCAGCCGAAGTAGACGTCCCCGGACCCCGCCACGGTCAGGCCGTTGGCCTGACCGACCCGGGAGCCGGTCGTCTCGATCCGGATCGTGCCCCGCTCGATCTGCTCGTGGACCAGGTCCCGGATCCGGCCCGCCCGGCGTTCGCGGCCGTCGATGGCCCGCTCGACGTCGGCCGCGGTCAGCGTCGCGTGGCCGTCGTCGTCGGCGGACTCCTCGGCCTCGCGGAGCAGGTCGCCGAGCACGCCGATCCGGATCGACAGCTTGTCGGCGTCGCCGGCCAGCCGGGCGGCGTGCTCGATGACCCTCGCCGTCGCGCCGGCATCGAGCGTCCGGATCCCCTCGCGCCGGGCGAGGGTCCCCAGGAGTCGGGCCAGGAGTCGATCGGTCTCGACCGTCCGGTCCACGTCCTCGTTGAAGTCGGCCTGGATCTTGAACAGCTCGGGGAAATCCGGGTCGAGCTCGGACAGGAGGTAGTACAGGAGGCGATCCCCGACGAGCGCGACCTTCACATCGAGCGGGACGGGCTCGGGCTCGAGCGAGACGGTGCTGATCAGGCCGTAGACCTGGCCGAGCTCCTCGATCCTCAGCTCGCGTGACCGGATGGCCCGCTTGAGGGCATTCCAGGCGAACGGCTGGGTGAGCACCTGGCGCGCTTCGAGGACGAGGTAGCCGCCGTTCGCCCGATGGAGGGCGCCGGGCTTGATGAGCGTGAAGTCCGTCACCAGCGCACCGAGCTGCGCCACGTGCTCGATCCGGCCGATGAGGTTGGCGTACGTCGGGTTGTCCTCCACGACGACCGGGGCACCGGAGGTCTCCGCGTGGTCGACCAGGAGATTGACCCGGTAGCGGTGGAACGACGCGGCCTCGCTGGTGATCGCCCGCATCGTCAGCTGCCCGCCCTCCGCGGTCGACTGGGCGGCGATGAGGTCGGCGGCGTTGTCGATGACGTCGGCTTCCACCGCCGCCAGGTAGGCGATGACGGCCGGGACGTCCGCGTAGCGGGCGCGGAGCTCGACGAGCAGGTGTTCGACGGCAGCGCGGGTCGTGTCCCGGTCGAGCTGCCTGACCCGCTCGCGGTGATCGCGCTCCCCACGCTGGACCTGGTGGAACGCACCCTCCAGGTCGCTCTGGATCGCCTCGATCGCCTGCTTCAGCTCGCGCTGCTTCGGCTGCGGCAGCTTCCGGAACTCGTCGGAGTCGATCGGCTCGCCGTTCCGGAGCGGGACGACGGCGGTCCCGAGGGGTGTCCGGACCACGGCCAGGTTCTTCGCCCGTGCCCGCGCGTCGATCTCGGCGATCGCCTGGTCGCGGCGAGCCTCGGACTCCTTGTCCAGGTTCTCGCGGCGCGCCCGATACCCGTCGCTGTCGAAGGCGGCGGGGATCGCCGTCCGGAGCTCGGCCGACATGCGATCCATGTCCCCGCTGAGCTCGCGTCCCCGGCCCGGTGGCAGGCGGATCGCCTGTGGACGGTGCGGGCGGCCGAAATCGAAGACGTAGCACAGGTCGTCGGGTGTCGGGTCCTCCTTCGCCTGCCGGCTCAACGAGGCGTGGAGGAGCGTCTGCCGGCCGACGCCTTCCGGGCCGAGCGCGAAGACGTTGTAGCCGGGGCGGCGCGTGCCCGACTGCCAGGCGAACGGCTTCGACCGCCCGGTCCTGACCGATGATCTCCTGGAGGTCCTCGAGCTCGTCGGTGGTCGCGAAGCCCAGGTCGGCCGGATCGCACGTCCGGCGGAGACGATCGGCGTGGAGCGGCTCGACGAACGACCGCTCGGCGGGCGCAGCCTGTGGTTCGGACATCGCGTGCCTCGTCCTGCTCGCGACCGGCTCCCCGGCCAGCGGGGAGCGGTCCGTGAGCCACGTTGGCCTCGCTCCGCCGGGCAGGCTAGAGACCTTCGTCCCGAAGTATCGGGCGCCTCAGCGACGGGCCGACCCGACCAGGGTCACCAGGAGGGTCATCGATCCGTCCCGGCGGACTCGCCGGCGTGGAGCAGCCACGCCTCGACCGGTTCCCGCTTGCCCTTCACGCGCACGGGCCCGAGCGGCTCGGCGGTCAGCTCGCCCGAGGCGATCGGCGCCTCCAGGGCTCGCCGCGTGCCCGGTCCGATGACGATCTGGCCCGGCTCGCCGGCGCTCATGAGCCGGGAGCCCAGGTTCGTCGTGTCGCCGATCGTGGCGAAGCTCCGACGACCGGCGGCACCCACGGTGCCGACGGAGACCGGTCCGCTGTTGAGTCCGATCCGGAAGCGCGGCCAACCCGGGTGCGCCGCCGCGATGGGCTCGGTCACCCGCAGGATCGCGAGGGCACAGCGGGCCGCGCGAACGGCGTGGTCGGGTTGGTCGGAGACGGCGTTGAAGTGGACCAGGATCCCGTCGCCGGCGAACTGCTCGATCGTGCCGCCCGCCTCGTCGATCGCCGGCACGACGGCCGCCCAGAAGTCGTTGAGCATGGCGACCACCTCGTGCGACGCATGCTCCTCGCTGAAGGTCGTGAACGCCGCCAGGTCGGCGAACAGCACGCTGACCGTCCGCTCCTCGCCCCCGAGACGCGCGATCCCCGGCTCCAGGCGCAGGCGAGCCGCCAGGTGCTGGGGCAGGAACGGTCGGAAGAGCTCGTCGACCCGGCTGATCTCCCGGGCCGCCTCCCTGAGCAGGGCGATCTCGTCGGTCGACGCGCCGTCGCGGCGCAGGTCCGCCAGCAGCCGGTCCGGGTTCTCCCCGCGAGCACCGGCGGCGGCGAGGTCGGCGATGGCCTCGGCATGCCAGCGGTCGATCCGGGCCAGGGTGGCATCCAGGTAGATCGCCGAGAACGCCGCGACGAGCGAGTGGGTCCGCTCGTACTCGGCCCGGGTGCCGAGGGCGATCAGGCCGAACGCGACGGTCATCAGGAGATGCCACTCCCACCAGCTCAGGTGCCAGCTGCGGCTGAGGGCGACGGCGATCATCGCCTCGGCCAGGAGGGCGAGCGCCGCCGCCACCGCGATCGCGGCCGCGCTCCGCCGCCGGCGGGAGATCTCGCCGTACCGCCAGGCCGCGATCGCGTAGAGGACGACCGACACGACGGCCAGCGCGGCGACCGGACCCGATGACTCCTCCGCCGGCAGGGGGCCGTTGAGGGGCGGAAGCCGGAGCACGGAGACGATCGCCCACAGCCCGGCCACGCCGAGGACGCTGCGCTGGAGGACCGTCCGGTGCCGGAGCAGGCGCGCGGCCCGTGGCCCGGCGATCGGGCTGATCGACGCGACGGCGAAGCCGGCCGCGAGGGCGAGGCCGACCGGCGTGGCGATCACGAAGCCGGCGTTCGGGGCGGGCAGGAGCACGCCGGGGGTCGCCAGGGCGTGGAGACCGAGGGCCTCGGCGCTGACCAGGAAGGCGAGCGAGACCAGGAACAGGCGCGCATCGGCCCTCCGATCCGCGGCCGCGCTCGTCAGGTAGGCGAGCGCCACGCTGACCGCGGCCGTCCCGAGTACGAGCCAGAAGTGGCTGGGATGGTGCTCCCAGGTGAGATCGAGCTCCGGGCGGGACAGGAGCAGCGCCAGACCGGCGATCGGCAATCCGAGCGCAACGAGCGCGAGGAGGCCCGGCCCCCGGGTCGGTGATGGCTCGGCTGCGGGACGCATCTCATGGAGAAGATACGGTCCGGGGCAAGGCCGCGACCGCCGACGCGCTAGGCTGACGACCGATGATCGACCCGGCCGCCCTGCGTCGTCGTGCGTCTCCGATCGACCGCTCGGGCGATCGGTGGGTCGCCCTCGGGGCGATCGGGATCGCCGTCTCCTTCCTCGTGGCGGCGGTCGCGACCACGTTCCTCCCTCCCGCCACCCGACACGGGATCTGGCTGCCGCTCCACCTGGCCCTCGCCGGCGGCGCGACGACCGCCATCGCGGGGGTCATGCCGTTCTTCGCCGCGGCCTTCAGCGCAGCGCCCCCGAGCGACACGCGGCTCCGCTGGGCGGCAGTCCATGCCGTCGCCCTCGGGGCGCTCGCCGTGAGCATCGGCGTGGTGGCCCCGGCCCCCGGTCTCGCGGTCGCGGGGGGCACGGCGTTCATCGGGGGGACGGTGCTGACCGGTCTCGCCACGACCGTGCCGCTCCGCCGGGCGCTCGGTCCGTCCCGCGGGTTGGTGACCAGGGGGTACCTCGTCGCCCTCGCCGAGATCGCCGTGGGCGTGACACTCGCGACCCTGCTCCTGGCCGGCTGGCCACCCGTCGTGGAGCAGTGGGCGCGTCTCAAGCCCGCCCACGGGTGGCTGAACCTGGTCGGATTCGTGTCGGTCGTCATCGCGACGACCCTGCTGCACTTCTTCCCGACGGTCGTCGGGGCCCGGATCGCGAGCCACCCGAGCGCGCGACTGACGGTCGTCGGGCTGGCCGTCGGGGCGCCCGCCGTGGCACTCGGGTACGCGGTCTCGTCCGACCTCCTCGCCCGGCTAGGGGCGATCGGGGCGCTGAGCGGCGCGATCGGCCTGGTCGCCTACGCCCGGCGGATCTGGCTGACCCGCGGGCGGTGGACCACCGACCCCGGCTGGCACCGGTTCGCGACGGGCGGGCTGATCTCGGCGATCGCCTGGTTCGAGGCGGGGATGGTCGTCGCCGCCGGGCGCGTCCTCATGTTCGGCGCCGATCCGACGGGCTGGTGGGCGGACGTGGTCGTCGGCCCGCTCGTCGTCGGCTGGGCGGGCTCGGCCGTCCTCGCCTCGGCGACTCACCTCGTGCCGGCGATCGGGCCCGGCGACCCTTCCGTCCACGCCCGCCAGCGAGCGCTCCTCGGGCGGGCCGCCGGCTGGCGTCTGGCGGTCCTCGACGCCGGGGTGGGGGCGCTGTCCCTCGGCATCCCGCTCGGAGTGGGGCCACTGACCGCGGCCGGCGCGATCCTCGGGACGGTCGCGTTCGGCGCCACGGCCGCGCTGATCGCACGGGCGGCCTGGGCGGGGGCGCATCCACTCCGTCGGCGACCGGGATGAGGGTCCGCGGATGGGCGATGATGGACCGATGAGCACGACGACGTTCTTCCCCGACCTGACCGCCGAGGCCCCGATCCCGGCCCGCGGCATCCTCAGCCAGACGCTCTCGAACGAATCCGGCGTGGAGCTCGTCCTGTTCGCCTTTGCGGCCGGTGAGCAGCTGTCCGAGCACACCTCGGCCCGCCCGGCGATCATCCACGTCCTGTCCGGGGAGGGCGACCTCAGCGTCGACGGTGAGGCCCGCGCCGCGATCCCGGGAACGTGGCTCCGCATGCCGCCCGACACGAGGCACAGCCTCCACGCTCGCACGCCGCTCGTGATGGCCCTCTACCTGCTGCCCCGCGCGGAGCCGCCTGGCGCCTGAGCGCCCCTGGCGGGTCGCCCGATCGGCGATCGGCGGCCGTCACCCTGCCCCGTCGGGACCGCCGCCGATTCCGACCGAATGGCACTTGCGGGCCCTCGTCCGCGGACTCACGCTCGAGCGTGGCGTCAAGGAGCGGCGCATGCACATCGCGCTGATCGCCATGAGCGGCGTCCGGGCGGCGAGCGAGGAGCTCAATCGGCTGGGCCTGACTCTGCCCGGCTTCGTCGAGCGAAGCCACGTGATCGCGTCGCTGCCGAGCCTGGCCCTCCTCACCCTCGCCGGCATGACGCCCGATGCGTTCGAGGTCAGCTACCACGAGATCGCGGACCTCCGCGAAGTCGGCGAGCTCCCGGCCTGCGACGTCGCCGCCATCGCCTCGTATTCGGCCCAGATCAAGGATGCCTACGAGGTCGCCGACCGGTACCGCGCGCTCGGTGTGCGAACGGTGCTCGGTGGCCTGCACGTGACGGCCCTGCCCGAGGAGGCGCTCGGGCACGCCGACGCGATCGTCGTGGGCGAGGGCGAGATCGGCTGGCCAGAGCTCCTCGCCGACCTTCGCGCCGGCCGGCTTCAGAAGGTCTATGCCCCGAACGGTCGTGAGTTCGACCTGGCGGATGCCCCGATGCCGCGGTTCGACCTCCTGGAGGTCGAGCGCTACAACCGGCTGACCGTCCAGACCCAGCGCGGCTGCCGATGGCGCTGCGAGTTCTGCGCGGCCTCGATGCGGCTCACCCCGCTCTACAAGGTCAAGCCGGTCGACAAGGTGCTGGCCGAGATCCACGAGATCAAGCGGATCTGGCCGCGCCCGTTCATCGAGTTCGCCGACGACAACACGTTCGTCCGGCGGCGTCACTCGAAGGAGCTGCTGCGCGCCCTCGTCGGTGAGGGCATCCGCTGGTTCACCGAGACCGACATCTCGGTCGCCGACGATCCGGAGCTCCTGGCGCTGCTGAAGGCGTCGGGCTGCGCCGAGCTGCTCATCGGGCTCGAGAGCCCGACCCCGGCCGGGGTCGACGGGATCGAGCTCCGGCGGAACTGGAAGCGGCACCGGTTCGACGGCTACCGCGCCGCGATCGAGCGGATCGAGTCGCGCGGGATCGCCGTCAACGGCTGCTTCGTCCTGGGGCTCGACGGCGACGGGCCCGAGGTGTTCGACGCGGTCGCGGAGTTCGTCCGACAGAGCGGGCTGTTCGACGTGCAGATCACCGTCCTCACGCCGTTCCCGGGAACGCCGCTCTACGACCGGCTCCGGGCCGAGGGTCGACTGCTCGACGAGACGGCCTGGGAGCGTTGCTCGCTGTTCGACGTGAACTTCCGCCCGCGCCACATGTCGGCCGAGACGCTCCAGCGTCAGGCGGTCGAGCTCGCGGGGCGGCTCTACACCGAGGAGCAGCGAAAGGCGCGGCACGACGCATTCCGCGACCATCGTCGACGCTTCCTGCGGGAGGCGCGAGCCCTGAGGAGAAGCGCGTGAGCACGATCCCGGCCCGGCCGGGCCTGTCCGGCTATCGAACGTTCTTCCTCGTCGCGGCCATCTACGACATCGCCCTGGGTGTCGTGTTCTTCTTCTTCTACCAGCCGATCTTCTCGGCCCTGGACCTCGAGCTCCCGTACAACATCTCGTACATCCACCTCATGGCGGCGTTCGTCTTCACCCAGGGCGTCGGCTACTGGCTGGTCTATCGGGATCCGACCGCCAACCTGGGCATCGTCAAGCTCGGGGCGCTCTACAAGGCGCTCTACTCGGCGCTGTCGGCCTACTACCTGGTGATCGGCCAGCTCATCCATGCGATCTTCGCCTGGTTCGGCCTGTTCGACCTGCTGTTCCTCATCGGCTTCCTGATGTACCTGCGCGAAGCCGGCCGACGCCGACCGACGTGATGCACGCCTGGGTGGGCCGTCCGCTCCCGATCGAGCTGACGGCGGATCCGCGGTTCGCGCCGCGGGTCCGGCGACTGGCGCTCATCAGCCTCATCGCGCTGGGCGTCCTGTGGGCGCTCGCCGTCGCGACGCTGGATGCGCCGTGGCCCGTCCACGCCGCGCTTGCCGCGGGCTGGCTGCTCATGCCCGCGGCGCTCGTCGCCAGCCTGGCCCGGGCGCGCGTCCGCCTCGCCCTCGTCGTGCCGTCGTCGCTCGTGAGCGTCGGGCTGCTGGCCATCGTCATCGCCTGGCGCCCGGACGATCCCGTGGCCGCGACCGGGTGGCTGCTGCTGACCGCCGGGGTCCTGCTCGGAGGCCTCCTCGGGCTCTGGCTGTGGTATCGGCTGGTGCCGGTGCCGCGCCGCCTGGACGACCCCTACTCGGGCGGACGCTGGGCGCTGATCGGTGTCCACGCCGTCCTGATCCTGGCCGGTTTCGCGCTCGTGGCCGCGTCGCTCGCCCTGAGCTGAGACTCCTCGGAGGGGAAGCCCCGGTCGCCTCGGACCGAGCCGGACCGACCCGAGGCGGATCCGATTCGTCTGCCCGGTCGTGCGCGTCGCGGCGACATCGGGTACATATTCGCTGTGACGTGCCCGACCCAGGCTGAGCAGGCGAGCGTCCCCGCCGACGCCCGGGGCCCCCGCGGATGAGGCTCCTCCGGACCTACCTCGCCCCGTACCGGCGCCAGCTCGCCCTGGTCGTGGTCCTCCTGGCGGTCCAGGCCTTCGCCAACCTGTACCTGCCGAGCCTCAACGCCGACATCATCAACAACGGCGTGGTCAAGGGTGACATCGCGCACATCGTGTCGATCGGCGTGTTCATGCTCGTCGTCACCTTCCTGCTCGCGGCCTGCTCGATCGTCGCGGTCTACTGGGGCTCGAGGACGGCGATGGCCTTCGGCCGGGACGTCCGCGGGGCGATCTTCCGGGCGGTCCTGTCGTTCTCGCAGGCCGAGACGAACCGCTTCGGGGCGCCGACCCTGATCACCCGCAACACGAACGACGTCCAGCAGGTCCAGATGGTCCTGGTCATCGCCCTGAACGTGATGATCCTGGCCCCGATCATGGCCGTCGGCGGGGCGATCATGGCTCTCCGCGAGGACGTGGCCCTGTCGTCGCTCCTGCTCGTGATCATCCCGCTGCTGGCGGTCTTCATCGGCCTGATGCTGTCCCGGGCGCTGCCGTTGTTCCGGGTCATGCAGACGAAGGTCGACCGGATCAACCAGGTCATGCGCGAGACGCTGAGCGGGATCCGGGTCATCCGGGCGTTCGTCCGGACCGACTACGACGAGCGCCGGTTCGACGCCGCGAACGTCGACCTGACCGGGACCGCCCTGCGGGTCAACCGCCTGTTCGCGCTGATGATCCCGACCGTCATGGCCATCTTCAACCTGTCGTCGGTGGCGATCCTGTGGTTCGGGGCGATCCGGGTCGACAGTGGCGGGATGCAGATCGGGAACTTGATCGCCTTCCTCCAGTACGTCATGCAGGTCCTGTTCTCGGTGATGATGGCGGTGATCATGTTCGTCATGGTCCCCCGGGCGGCGGCCTCCGCGGAGCGGATCCAGGAGGTCCTCGACACCGAGGCGAGCGTGGCGGACCCCGGGACACCGGTCGCCCTCGACGTCACCGTGGCGCCCGTCACGGCCGACGCCGGCGAGGCCCCCACCGGCCGGCTGCGCGGCCTCGTCGGGTTCCACGACGTGACGTTCCGGTACCCGGGCGCCGAGGACCCGGTCCTCAAGGGGGTCTCGTTCGTGGCGGCACCCGGGCAGACGACCGCCATCGTCGGCAGCACCGGCAGCGGGAAGTCCACCCTGATCAACCTCATCCCGCGCTTCTACGACGTGACCGAGGGACGGGTCGAGGTGGACGGCACCGACGTCCGGGACGTCCGCCAGGAGGACCTGTGGCAGCGCCTGGGGGTCATCCCGCAGCGGGCGTTCCTGTTCAGCGGCACCGTCGCCACCAACCTCCGCTACGGCGCCCCCGATGCCACCGACGAGGAGCTGTGGCACGCCCTCGAGATCGCCCAGGCCCGTGAGTTCGTCGACGAGATGCCCGAGCGGCTCGCCGCGCCGATCACCCAGGGCGGGACGAACGTGTCGGGCGGCCAGCGCCAGCGCCTGGCGATCGCCCGGGCCGTCGTCCGGCGGCCGGAGATCTACCTCTTCGACGACAGCTTCTCGGCGCTCGACTTCAAGACCGACTCGCTCCTCCGCGCGGCGCTCCGTGAAGAGACACGGGACGCGACGGTGATCATCGTCGCCCAGCGGGTCGGGACGATCATGCACGCCGACCGGATCGTCGTCCTCGAGGCCGGCGAGGTGGTGGGGATCGGGACCCACCGCGAGCTCCTCGAGAGCTGCGAGACATACCGCGAGATCGTCTTCTCGCAGCTCAGCCGGGAGGAGGTCGCGTGAGCGCGCGGCCGGGTGGGGCGGGCGGCGACGGGCGATGGCCGCCGGGCGGCGGGGTCGGCCGGCCCGGGCTCCCGGCCGGTGCGACGCCGGGGAGCCCCGCGCGCGGACCGACGGCGGGCGGACCACCGCGCGGGCCGATGGGCGGCGGGATGTTCGGGCGCGGCCCGATGGGCGGCGGGATGATGCCGCCCGCCAAGGCCCAGAACTTCCGCGGATCGCTTCGCCGGCTCATCGGCGAGCTGCGGCCGGAACGATCCCTGGTCGTCGTGGTCATCGTCCTGGCGGCCTTCAGCGTGACCGCCAGCGTGATCGGCCCGAAGCTGCTGGGGAACGCCACGAACATCCTGTTCGAGGGGATCGTCGGCAAGCAGCTCGGCCAGCGGCTCCCGCCGGGGACGACGCAGGACCAGCTCGAGGCCATGCTCCGGGCCGCCGGCCAGGGCCAGATCGCCGACATGCTGTCGGGGATGCACGTCGTGCCGGGCGTCGGGGTCGACTTCGCGGCCCTCGCCGGGATCCTCGGGCTGGTCGCCGCCATCTATGTCGTGAGCGCCCTGTTCGGCTGGGCCTCGGCCTACATCATCGCCGGGGTCGCCCAGCGGACCGTCTACCGGCTCCGTCGCGAGGTCGACCAGAAGCTCGCCCGGCTGCCCCTCCGCTACTTCGACGGCCACTCCCGGGGCGACACCCTCAGCCGGGTCACGAACGACATCGACAACATCGCCAACACGCTCCAGCAGACGATGACCCAGGCGATCACGTCGGTCCTCACCGTCATCGGCGTCCTGCTGATCATGTTCACCATCAGCCCGGTCCTCGCCGTCATCTCGCTCCTGGTCGTCCCGGCGGCGATCGTCTCGACGGTCCTCATCGCCCGCCGGTCGCAGACCCAGTTCGTGGCCCAGTGGGAACGCACCGGAACGCTCAATGGGATCGTCGAGGAGACCCATACCGGGCACAACCTGGTCAAGGTGTTCGGTCACCGGGACGAGGCGATCGCGTCGTTCGAGGCGGAGAACGACCGGCTCTTCCAGGCGAGCTACAGGGCGCAGTTCATCTCCGGGGTCATCCAGCCGTCGATGAACTTCCTGAGCAACCTCAACTACGTGGCGATCGCGGTCATCGGTGGGGTCCAGGTGGCCAGCGGGACGATGTCGCTGGGCGACGTCCAGGCGTTCATCCAGTACTCGCGCCAGTTCACGATGCCGATCACCCAGCTGGCCAGCATCGCCAACGTGTTCCAGTCGGCGATCGCCTCGGCGGAGCGGGTGTTCGAGCTGCTCGACGAGGCCGAGGAGATCCCCGACACCGAGCACCCGGCGGTCCTGGCCGAGGTCGAGGGCCGGATCGAGCTGGCCGGCGTGTCGTTCCGGTACGAGCCGGAGACACCGCTCATCGACGCCCTCGATCTCGAGGTCGAGCCGGGCGCGACGATCGCCATCGTCGGCCCGACGGGCGCCGGCAAAACGACCCTGGTCAACCTGCTGATGCGCTTCTACGAGATCGACGGCGGGCGGATCTCGGTCGACGGGGTCGACATCCGCGAGCTCCGCCGGGACGACCTCCGGCGGACGTTCGGGATGGTCCTCCAGGACACCTGGCTGTTCGGCGGGACGATCCGCGAGAACATCGCCTACGGCGCCGAGGACGCCACGGAGGAGCGGATCGTGGCGGCCGCCCAGGCGGCCCACGTCGACCACTTCGTGCGCACCCTGCCGGACGGCTACGAGACCGTCATCGACGATGAGGCCTCGAACCTGTCGCAGGGCGAGAAGCAGCTCCTGACGATCGCCCGGGCCTTCCTGGCCGACCCGCGGATCCTCATCCTCGACGAGGCCACGAGCTCGGTCGACACCCGCACCGAGGTCCTCGTCCAGCGGGCGATGGCGCGGCTGATGAAGGGCCGGACGAGCTTCGTCATCGCCCATCGCCTGTCGACGGTCCGCGACGCCCAGACGATCCTGGTCATGAACCACGGCCGGATCGTCGAGCGTGGCCGCCACGAGGAGCTCCTCGCCGCGGGCGGCTTCTACTCCGAGCTCTACAACAGCCAGTTCGTCGAGCCGCTGGCCGAGGCGGTCTGAGCGCGCCGCCCGGCGCGATCGCCGTTCCCGAGCGGCTAGTGGGCGGCCTCGGGCTCGAGGACGCGGACCCGCTGGGCCAGGGCCTGGAGGACCTGGAGCTGGATGTCCGGGTGCTCCTGGAGGAGCGAATGGAACTCCCGGTGGCCGACGACGAGCAGCCGTGACGGCGTGTCGACGGTCACGGTCGCCGTGCGCGGCCCGCCGTCGATCAGCGCGATCTCCCCGGCGAAGTCGCCCGGCCCGAGCGTCCGGAGGAGCGTCCCGTCGCGCTCGACGCGGAGCGAGCCCTCGATGACGATGAAGAACTCGCGGGCGGTCGCGCCCTGCTTCATCAGCACGTGCCCGGCGGGGACGTCCACCTCGTCGGCCAGCCGGCCGATCATCTCGAGGTCGCGGCGCCCGCAGTCATGGAACAACGGGACCGCGTGGATCAACTCTAGCTTGTGGTCCCTGCCGGCCATCGACTCCTCCCTCGCGCGCAGCGTGGGGGCCATGATACGTGGTGGTCGGGGTGGACCGAAGCCTCAGTGCGGGCGGTCGTCCTCGGCGACCAGGTGGACCTCGACCGTGGGCAACTCCCGGAGGATCTCCTCGGCCAACGACGGGCGACGGAAGCCGGCCACGGTCCGCGCTTCCCGGTAGGGCAGCACCAGGTGGGTCGCCCGGCGACGGCGGAGGACCTCGGCAAGCCCCTCCGAGGTCCGGCTCGCGGTCACCCTGATCACCTCGGCGCCGAGGTCCTCGGCGTAGTCGAGGTTCTCGCGCAGGTCGCGCTCGCGGTCGAATGCCCGGCCCTCGTCGGCGGGCGTCTCGACGACCACCGCCAGGAGCGGGACGTGGATGGCGCCGGCGAGCGTCGCACCGCGCCGCAGCGCCGCCCGGCAGGCGGGCGACTCGTCGATCCACGACCGCGATCCGGTCGGAGACCGGTGGCCGGCCCGCCGGCCCGGCGCCGATCTCGGCCAGCTCCTCGTCGACGGTCCGGGCGACGAAGCGGAGAGCGATCTCCCGGAGGGCGGTCAGGTTCGCCTCGGTGAAGAAGCGGTCGAGCGCGACCTGGGTCCGCTCCGGCGGATAGACGTTGCCGTGGCGCATCCGCTGGCGAAGCGCGTGCGGGCTCATGTCGACGAGCTCGATCTCGTCGGCCTCGGCCAGCACCGCGTCGGGCAGCCGCTCGTTGACCGGCGCCCCGGTGATCGTCGCGACGGCGTCGGCGACCGATTCGAGGTGCTGGACGTTGCAGGTGCTGATGACGTGGATCCCGGCGTCGCGGACGACCTCGACGTCCTGCCAGCGCTTCTCGCGCGGCGAGCCGGGGACGTTCGTGTGGGCCAGCTCGTCGATGACGGCCACGGTCGGGTGGCGGGCGATCAGGGCGTCGGTGTCCATCTCCTCGACGACGACGCCGCGGTAGTCGATCCGCCGCCGCGGCAGGACCTCGAGCCCGTCGAGCAGGACGGCCGTCTTGACCCGGCCGTGGGGCTCGACGAAGCCGACCACGAGGTCCGTCCCGCGGTCGACCCGGCGGTGGGCCTCCTCGAGCATCTTGTACGTCTTGCCGACACCGGGGGCCATCCCGAGGTAGACCCGCAGCCGGCCCCGGCCGGTCCCCGGGGTGGTGCCGGCGTCGGCCCGGACGCGGGCGAGCATCTCCTCGCCGGTGGGCCGGATGTCGAACGCGTCCGCTCGGGAGTGGTCATCGCAGATCAGTCTGCCAGCAGACCGTCGAGGTCGAGGTTGAGCAGGAGGACGTTGACCCGCGGCTGGCCGAGGAAGCCCAGGAGCGCGCCCTCGGTGTGGCGGGCGACCGCCGCCCGGACGTCGGCCTCCGACATCCCCCGCGCCCCGGCGACCCGGGCGACCTGGTACTCGGCGGCGGCCGGGCTGATGTCCGGATCGAGGCCCGAGGCCGAGGTGGTGACCAGGTCGACCGGGATCGGCGCGTCCCCGTTCGCGGCCTTGCAGCCGGTCGACCTCGGCGCTGATCCGGTCGATCAGGGCCTGGCTCGTCGGGCCGAGGTTCGAGCCGGCCGAGGCGTTCGCGTCGTAGCCGTCCTTGCCGGCGGCCGACGGTCGGCCCCAGAAGTACTTCGGCGTCGCTGAAGGCCTGGCCGATGAGGCTCGAGCCGATCGTCCGGCCGTCGGCCGTCGAGATGAACGAGCCGTTGGCCTGGGTCGGGAAGGCCACCTGGGCGACCGCGGTGATCGCGGCCGGGTAGGCGACGCCGGTGATGACGGTCAGCGCCAGGAGCAGCGCGATCGCCGGCCGGAGCTGGTGTCGGAGGAAGGTTCGCATCGTGGTCCGTCCTAGGCGAGGTGGAGGGCGGTGACGAGCGAGGTCGATCGCCTTGATCCCGATGAACGGGGCGATGATCCCGCCGAGGCCGTAGATGAGCAGGTTGCGCTGGAGGAGGTCGCTCGCCGGCGCGGCCCGGAAGGCCGACGCCGCGGAGGGCGAGCGGGATGAGCGCGACGATGATCAGGGCGTTGAAGATGACCGCCGAGAGGATCGCGCTCTGGGGCGTGGACAGGCCCATGATGTTGAGCGCGTTGAGCTCCGGATAGACCGCCACGAACATCGCCGGGACGATCGCGAAGTACTTCGCGACGTCGTTGGCGATCGAGAACGTCGTGATCGAGCCGCGGGTGATGAGGAGCTGCTTGCCGATCGCGATGACCTCGAGCAGCTTGGTCGGATCGGAGTCGAGGTCGACCATGTTGGCCGCCTCCTTGCAGGCCGACGTCCCGCTGTTCATCGCCAGCCCGACGTCGGCCTGGGCGAGCGCCGGCGCGTCGTTCGTGCCGTCGCCGGTCATCGCCACGAGATGGCCTTCGGCCTGCTCGCGCCGGATGAACCCGATCTTGTCCTCGGGCGTGGCCTGGGCGATGAAGTCGTCGACGCCGGCCTCGCGGGCGATCGTCGCCGCGGTCCGCGGGTTGTCGCCGGTGACCATGACCGTCCGGATGCCCATCCGGCGGAACTCGGCGAACCGCTCGATGAGGCCCTCCTTGACGGTGTCCTTGAGCTCGATGAGGCCGAGCACCCGGTCCTCGCTCTCGAGGACGAGCGGCGTCGCCCCGAGGTCGGCGATCCGGTCGGCGCCGACGACGATCTCGGCCGGCAGGCCGCCGAGCTTCTGCTCGATCGCGTCGACGGCGCCCTTCAGGATCGTCGTCCCGGCCGTCGTCCGGACGCCGCTCGTGCGGGTCTCGGCGCGGAACGGGATCTCCTCGGCGATCTCGGCCGACAGCCGCGGCGAAGCCGGCGTCGTCGCCGGTCCCGGCCGGCTGGCCGAGCTCGGCCAGGCGCGTCCGGGCGAGCTCGACGATCGAGCGGCCCTCGGGCGTCTCGTCGCTGGATCGACGCGACGAGCGCGGCGCGGACGGCCTCGGCCTCGGTCACGCCGGGCGCCGGGGTGATCGACGCGGCGAGCCGGTTGCCGTAGGTGATCGTGCCGGTCTTGTCGAGCAGGATGACGTCGACGTCGCCCGACGCCTCGACGGCCCGGCCGCTCATCGCCAGGACGTTGAACCGGGCGACCCGGTCCATGCCGGCGATGCCGATCGCCGACAGGAGGCCGCCGATCGTCGTCGGGATGAGGCAGACGAGCAGGGCGACGAGGGCGACCGTGTCGACCGTCGTGCCGGCGAACTGGCCGAACGGCCGCAGGGTGACCACCGCCATCAGGAAGACGATGGTCAGGCCGGCCAGGAGGATCGCCAGGGCGATCTCGTTCGGCGTGCGCTGCCGCTTGGCGCCCTCGACGAGGGCGATCATCCGGTCGAGGAAGGTCTCGCCCGGGTCGGCCGTGATGCGGACGACGAGCCGGTCGCTGGCCAGGGTCGTGCCGCCGGTGACCGTGCTCCGGATGTCCGTGCCCGGCTCCTTGAGGACCGGCGCCGACTCGCCGGTGATGGCCGCCTCGTTGACGAAGCCGACGCCCTCGATGACGTCGCCGTCGCCGGGGATCGTCTCGCCCTCCTCGATCGACGATGATGTCGCCCTTGCGCAGCTCGGACGAGCCGACCTTCTCGAGCGAGCCGTCGGCCCGGCGCCGGTGGGCCGTCGTCTCCGAGCGCGTCCGCCGCAGGGTGGCCGCCTGGGCGCGGCCGCGGGCCTCGGCGACGGCCTCGGCGTAGGTCGCGAACAGGACCGTGAACCACAGCCAGACGGCGATCTGGACCTGGAAGCCGAGGCCGGCCGGGCCCGCCGACCGGCTGGACAGCCGGTCGCGTTGGCGATCGCGATGAGGGTCACGAGGCCGCCGTGATCTCGACCACGAACATGACCGGGTTCTTGACCAGCAGGCGCGGGTCGAGCTTGCGGACCGACTGCGGGCAGGGCGGCCCGGAGGAGGTCCGGGTCGAGGACGCCGCGCGGCCTGCGGCGGCTCGCCGGACGGCTTCGGCGCCGCCGCCGAGCGACCGCAGCGCTGGAAGCGTCGGGTGCCGCGACCGAGATCGACCGACAGGAGCGGACGATGAGGCTCATGGCTCAGAAGACCTTTCCGGCGTTCTGGAGGAGCTGCTCGACGATCGGACCCAGCGCGAGGGCCGGGAAGAACGTCGAGCGCGCCGACGATGACGATGACGCCGATGAGCAGGACGCTGAACAGCGGCCCGGTCGTCGGGAACGTGCCCGAGCGACGGCGCCACCCGCCGCTTGGCGGCCATCGAGCCCGGCCAGGGCGAGGATCGGGACGATCATCCCGTACCGGCCGATGAGCATCGCGAAGCGCGCCGGTGATGTTGTAGAAGGGCGTGTTCCCGGTCAGGCCGGCGAAGGCCGAGCCGTTGTTGCCGGTCTGGCTGCTGAACGCGTAGAGGATCTCGCTGAAGCCGTGCGGCCCGGGGTTGAGCGGCCCGGCCAGGCCCTCCGGGGTGACCGTGGCGAGGGCGGTGAAGCCGAGGATGCTGGCGCCCGAGGACGAGGACGACGAGCATCGCCATCTTCATCTCGAAGCTCTCGACCTTCTTGCCGAGGTACTCGGGCGTCCGGCCGACCATCAGCCCGGCGATGAAGACCGACAGGATGGCGCCGATGACGAGCATCCCGTACAGCCCGGCGCCGATGCCGCCCGGGGTGATCTCGCCGAGCTCCATGTTGAAGAGCGGGACGAGGCCGGCGATCGGCTGGAAGCTGTCGTGCCAGGCGTTGATCGCGCCGGTGCTCGTGCTCGTCGTGATCGCCGCGAACAGGCCGCCGAGCGGCGGCGCCGAAGCGGATGTCCTTGCCCTCCATGTTGCCGAGCGCCTGGTCGACGCCGGCCGGGAAGAGCGGGTTGCCGGCGGCCTCGCCGTGCATCGCGACGACGGCGCCGACGAGGAAGACGGCCGCCATCGCGGCGAAGATCGTCCAGCCCTGGCGCTGGTTGCCGGCCATCCGGCCGAACGTGTAGGTCAGCGCGAACGGGAACGCGAACATCGCGACCATCTCGAGGAAGTTCGTCAGCGGCGTCGGGTTCTCGAACGGGTGGGCGGAGTTCGCGTTGAAGAAGCCGCCGCCGTTGTTGCCGAGCTCCTTGATGATCTCCTGCGAGGCGATCGGGCCGAGCGCGATCGTCTGCTGGCGCGCCCTGGAGGGTCGTGACGGTCGGCCGGCCGTCGAACGTCTGGGGCACGCCCTGCCAGACGAGGATGATCGCGAAGACGACGGAGATCGGCAGCAGGAGGTAGAGGATCGCCGCGGGTCAGGTCGACCCAGAAGTTGCCGATCGTCTTCGAGCTCCGCCGGACGAGGCCGCGGATGAGGGCGATGGCGACGGCCAGGCCGGTCGCGGCCGAGGTGAAGTTGCGGACGGCGAGGATCGGCCATCTGGGTGAGGTAGCGTCGCGCCGGTCTCGCCCGAGTAGTTCTGCCAGTTCGTGTTCGTCTCGAAGCTGACCGACGTGTTGAACGCGAGGTCCGGGCGTCTGCGGCGGTGGCCGCCGCTGGGTTGAGCGGCAGGACGTCCTGGAGGCGCAGGACGACGTAGCCGACGACGATGGCGACGAACGCCATGACGCAGGACCGAGACGGCGTACGCCCTTCCAGCCCTGCTCGACGGTCTCGTCGATCCCGGAGACGCGGTAGATCACCGCGCTCGACCGGGCGGAGGACCGGGCTCAGGAAGGTCCGCTCGCCCTCCATGACCTTGGCGATGTAGCGCCCGAGGACCGGCGTGATGAGCAGGATCGCCAGCGGCGAAGACGACGAGGGTGAGGAGGTCGTGGACGGGCACGATCAGAAGTCCTCCGGCCGCAGCAGCGCCCAGAGGAGGTAGACGAAGACGAACACGGTGGCGAGGCCGGTCAGCAGCTCGAGGGCGTTCATCGGCGCACCCGGTCGCACAGGACCAGGTAGCCGGCGAAGACGAGCGACGCAGCCGATCGCGATCAGGACGATCTGCAGGTCGGTCATCTCGAGTCCAGGTCGCCTCCTCCGGGCGCAGCAGCCGCTCGATCGTCGACGACGCAGCGTCTCGAGCGGGAACGGCTTGGGCAGGTAGCCGGCGACGCCGTACTCGCGCAGCCGGCGCGGGTTGATGCGTGGTGGCGCTCGACGACGACGACCGGCGGGCGACCCGGCCGCGGCCAGGCGCCGGGCCGCGCAGGAGCGACCAGCCGGTGTCGCCCGGCAGGTTGATGTCGAGCAGGACGAGGGCCGGGCCGGAGGCCGGCCGCCGAGCGCGGCGCGCGGCGTCCTCGGCCGAGTCGGCCTCGACCACGGCGTAGCCGCGGGCGCCGGAGGTGGCGGGCGAGCGATCGAGCGCAGCGCCTCGTCGTCCTCGACGAGCAGGATCGAGTGCCATCATCGCGCCGGCCTCCGACGTCACCGGCGTGCCGGCGCTCGACGACGAGGTCGGAGCCGTGCTCGCCGGCTGTGGAACAGCGGCGTCGGACCCGCAGCCCGCGCCGCGCCGGCGCTCGCGCGCGGCCTGCGCCAGCAGCTCGTCGCCGAAGCGGAGGCCGGCGACGGTCACGCTCGGGAAGCGCGCCGGTGGCCACGGCGTCGATGCGCCTCGTCGACGAGCCGGAGCTCGTCGCTCGAGGGTCGCGCTCGTCCGGCGCGCGTCGAACCGGTCCGGGAGTCCTGGTCGTCCACGCCTCGAGCTGTCGCGCCGGCCTCCAAGAGGACGAGCCGCCGGCAGGCCCATGCGGCGCTCAAGAGCCGCCTCAAGTCTCGGCCGTCGCGGCGCCCGGTCAGCGTCGGCTGCGGACCCGATAGCCGACGCCCGGCTCGGTGACGATCAGGTCGCGCGAGCTCGCCGGTCGGTCGGCGGCGGCGAGCTTCCGGCGCAGCTGGCTGACGTAGACGTGGACGTAGTGGTCCTCGCCGCTGTACGCCTCGCCCCAGACGGCCCGCAGCAGCCGGCCCCGGGTGACCAGCCGGCCCGGGTGGCCGAGGAGCACCGCCAGGATCTGGTACTCGCGCGGCGTCGAGCTGGACGCGGTCGGCCGCCGACCGTGACCTCGTGGGCGAGCGGATCGAGCTCGAGCGTCCCGTTGCGCAGCACGCCCTCCTCGTCGGCGGCCGGGCCCGCCGGCGCGGCGCAGCACGGCCCGGATCCGGGCGTGGAGCTCGGCCATCCCGAACGGCTTCGTCACGTAGTCGTCGGCGCCGCGCTCGAGCGCCTCGACCTTGGTCGCCTCCTCGCCGCGGGCCGACAGGATGACGATCGGGGTGGTCGCCTCGCGCCGGACCCGGCGGACGACGACGAGCCCGTCCGCGGTCGGGCAGCCCGAGGTCGAGCAGGACGAGGTCGGGCCGCCGCGCCTCCCAGCGCCGGAGCGCCTCGGCGGCGTCGCCGGCCTCGACGACGCGGTAGCCGTGGGCCGGAGGTTGCGGGCGACCTCCGTCGCGGGTCGCCTCGTCGTCCTCGACCAGCAGGATCGACGGGCCCGTCGGTCGCCGGGCGCGTCACGCGTCATCAGCCTCGCGCAGCGGTCGCCGCCGACTCGGAGCGCGGGCGAGCGGCAGGTCGACGTCGACGGCCAGGCCGCCGAGCTCGCTCCGCCGCGCCGCGACCCGTCCGCCCATCGCCTCGGTCAGGCCGCGGACGACGGCGAGCCCGATGCCCGTCCCGGCGCGCGACCGGGCCGTCGGCCCTGGACGCGATAGAACTTCTCGAACAGGCGCGGCAGCGCGTCGGCGGGCACGCCCGGGCCCGAGTCCTCGACGGTCAGCCGGACCGCGCCGTCCGATCGGTCGTGGCGGACGACCCGCACGCGGGCCCCGGCCGGCACGTACTTCGCCGCGTTCTCGAGGAGGTTGGTCAGGACCTGGTCGAGGAAGACGGCGTCGACGAGGACGGGCGGCCGGTCCGGCCAGGTCGATCTCGAGCGTCCGGCCGGCGAGCCGCGTCGCCCGAGTCGAGCGACGGCCGGCAGGACGGTCGGCGAGCTCGAGCGGCTCGAGGTCGGCCCGCAGGGCGCCGGCCTCGATCCGGCTCAGGTCGAGCAGGTTCGTGACCAGCCGGTTGAGGTGCTCGGCCTCCCGGTCGATCGCCTGCGGCGCTCGCGCGCCGGTCCTCGTCCGAGATCTCGAGCTGCGCGGTCGAGCATGCGTCCCGGCGGCGGCGCGGATCGACGCCAGCGGCGTCCGCAGGTCGTGCGAGACCGACTCGAGCAGCGCCGATCTTGAGCGCGTCGCTCTGGCGGGCGATCTCCGCGGCCGCGGCCTCCTCGGCGCAGGCGGTCCTGCTCGAGCGCCTGGCCGATCTGGTCGGCCGCGGCGGCGAGCAGCCGGGTCTCGGCTCGTTCGGGCTGGCCGGCGGCCCGGGCGCGGAGGGCCCACAGCGAGCCCAGCGTCCGCCCGCCGGCCTCGATCATCACCCGGTAGGCGAGCGACGCCGGCCTCGCGCCGCTCGGCGGGCGCCCGGCTGGTGGACGCGGACCCACTCGGCCGGGGTGTCGCCGGGCATCCGACGCAGCACGGCGTGGCTGGCGGTCGGTGACGGGGCGCTCCCGGATCCGCCCGTGTCGGCGACGATCCGCTCCGGGCCGGCTTCGCGGGTCAGGCCGACCCAGACCCGCTCCAGATCGGCCTCGGTCCGCAGGATCGCCGGCGATCTCGGCGAGGACGGCGACCGTCGAGGAGCGGGTCGCCAGGGCGCGGCTGACCCGGAAGAGCGCCCGCGCCTCGCGCTCGCGCTCGAGCGCCGCCTGGGCCCGTGCCCGCTGGGCGGCCGCGAGCTGGCCGACGACGATCCCGCCGACGAGGAGCAGGACCAGGTTGAGCCACTCGCCGGGATCCGCGACCGTGAACGTGTAGAGCGGCTCGATGAACAGGAAGTCGTAGAGCAGGAACGCCCCGACGGCCGCCAGCACACCGGCCGCGGTCCCGAACTCCAGCGCGCAGACGACGACCGCCAGGAGGTAGGCCGACGACGCGTTCGGGACACCGATCGGGCCTTCGAGCAGCGCGACCAGCCCGCTGACCGCGATCAGGGACCCGATCGTGAGGGTCAGGGAGAGGACCGTCCGGGGTCCGGCCTGGATCCGCCTGAGCTCCACGTCGGCATCATAGGGCGGCCCGGGCTTCTCGCCGAGGCCGGCCCGCGGGCCAGGCCACTCTTGCTGAGTTGCGCAAACGCGCAAATATTGGGGTAGACTGGATGCGGCGTCCCGGACCTGGTCACTCGATCCGCCGGGAGGCAACCATGACGACCCAGACTCGCTACACCTTCGGCACTCGCGTCGCCGGATCGCCGGCCGAGGTCCGCCCGACCGTCGAAGCCGCGCTGAAAGCCGAGGGCTTCGGCGTCCTGACCGAGATCGACGTCGCCGCGACGATGAAGGCACGGCTCGGGGTCGACGGCCCGCCGTACCTCATCCTCGGGGCCTGCAACCCACCGCTCGCCCACCGGGCCCTCGAGGCCGACCCGTCGATCGGCGCGCTCCTGCCGTGCAACGTCGTCCTGCGGGCCGACGGGGACGGGACGGTCGTCGAGGCGATGGACCCCGCAGCCGTGATGGGGTTGACCGACGACCGCGCCCTCGTGAGCGTGGCCGCCGAGGCCAGGAGCCGGCTGGAGCGGGTGATCGCGGCGGTCGAGGCCGCCCGATGAGCGGCGCGCCGGTCAAGACGGCGTCGGTCACCCTGGAGGGCGACGGCCTGCGCTTCCGCGGGCGGGTCGGCAGCGGTCATCGGCTTGTCCTCGACGCCGCCGCGGGCGACAGCGGGCCGCGCCCCGCCGAGCTGGTCCCCCTCGCCCTCGCGGGGTGCACGGCGATGGACGTGATCTCGATCCTGCGCAAGAAGCGCCAACCCGTCGCCGGCTACGAGGTCCGGGCGGCCGGCGAGCAGGCCGCCGAGCCCCCGAACGCGTTCATCCGGATCGAAGTCGAGCACGTCATCGACGGCGAGGTCGACCGCGAGGCCGTCCGACGGGCGATCGAGCTGTCGGCCACGCGCTACTGCTCGGTCGGGGCGACCCTTGCGAGCGCGGCGACGGAGATCCGCCACCGGTATGTCCTCCGCCGGCCGGGATGGCCCGAGGAGGCGGGCGAGGTCGTCCTGCTCGGCGGGGTCGCCGCGGTCCGGGAGCCCGTCGGCACGGCCTGATCAGGCCCGACCGGCGGGCAGCTCGAGCCAGATCAGGGTGCCGGCCCCCGAGTGGCTCTGCGCGCCGACGGAGCCCCGGTGAGCTTCGGCGATCGCCCTGGCGATCGCCAACCCGAGGCCACTCGAGCCACCGCTGCGGTCGCGCGACGGGTCGGCCCGGTAGAACCGCTCGAAGACATGGGCCAGGTCGGCCGCGGCGATCCCGGGTCCGTGGTCGCGGACGGCGATCCGGATCCCGCCGGACGTCCGCTCGGCCTCGAGCGAGATCGGCCCGCCCGGAGCATGACGGATGGCGTTGTCAACCAGGGCGGCCAGGGCCTGGCGCAGGCGGCCCTCGTCCGCTTCGACGACGAGGCCGTCCGGGGCCGTGACCGAGATCGCCGATCCGGCACGATCCGCGGCGACGGTGAACGAGCGGGCGACCGCGTCGAGCACCGGCCGGACCGGGGTCGGCGCCAGCGTCAGCGCCAGCGCCCCCGTCTCCGCCAGGCTGATCGTGCGCAGGTCGTCGACGACCCGGGCGAGCTGACGCGCCTGGTCCCGGATCGTGTCGAGGTGACGATCCTCCGCCGCGTAGACGCCGTCGAGGACGGCGCTCGTCGTCGCCTCGATGACCGCCAGCGGTGTCTTCAGCTCGTGGACGACATCCTGGAAGAAGCGCCGGCGGGCCGCATCGGCACCCTCGAGGTCGGCCGCCATCGCGTCGAACGACCGCCCGAGTGAGCCGAGCTCGTCGCTTCGACCGGCCAGACCCGACCGGCGATCCAGCCTGCCGGCGGCTACGGCGGCCGCGGCTTCCTCGAGCTGGCCGAGCGGGCGGGCGATCCGACCGGCGAGCAGGAGGCCCAGGAGGGACGCCGCGACGGCCGCCAGACCGGCGACGCCGATCAGGGTCAGGATGGTGTCCTGCTGGACCTGCTGGGCGTGCGGCCCCGCCATCGGCCCGGGCCCGCGCCCCGAGCCCGTGCCGGACTCGGTGCCCTCGATCGCCGCGAAGCCACGCCCGACGATCGGCGGCGTCGCCAGGGCCACGGTGCCTGCGGTCAGGAGCGCCACGAAGGCGAAGGCGGCGACGAGGCGCAGGCGGAGGCTCATCCGCGGGCCGCCCGATAGCCGACCCCGCGGAGGGTCTCGACGTATGCCCCGCCGTCGGGGCGCGGGCCGAGCTTGTGGCGCAGGTTCTTGACGTGGCTGTCGATCGTCCGGTCGTAGGCGTCGAAGGTCTCGCCGAAGACGGCCGTCCCGAGCTGGTCCCGGGTGCGCACGACACCGGGGTGCTCGACGAGCGTCGCGAGCAGATCGAACTCGGCGCGGGTGAGGCCCAGGACGACCCGGTCGCGGGTGATCTCGCGGGCGCCCAGGTCGAGGGTCAGGTCGAAGAACGGCACGACGGCATGGGCATCGGCCGGCCGGGCCAGGCGTCGAAGCAGCGCGCCCACTCGGGCCACGAGCTCGCGAGGCTCGAACGGCTTGACCACGTAGTCGTCGGCACCCAGCTCGAGCCCGGTCACCCGGTCGATCACGTCGTCGCGGGCCGTGACCATGATCACGGCCGGGCCGAGACCGGAGGCCCGCAGCTCGCGCAGGACGTCGAAGCCCGATCGGCCCGGGAGCATCACGTCGAGGATCACGACATCCGGCGCGACGGTGGCGACCGCGACCAGCGCGGCCTCGCCGTCAGTCGCCACCGACACAGCGTGACCTTCGCGGGCGAGATACGCGCTGACGACCTCGAGCATGTGCGGTTCGTCGTCGACGACGAGGATCCGGGCCATGTCTCGAGGATGGGCGGACGGTCGGGCCACCGACAGGTCCGACCGTCCCGTTCGCGTCGGCCGTTAGGGCTGGCCGGCACCATGCGGACCGGTCCCATCGCAGGTGCCGGTGCCGCCTCCCCGGGCGCCGCCCGCCTGTGTCCCACGACCGCCGGCCGTGCCGGCCCGTCCCTGCGGACCGGCCCCGACAGCGGCTCCCTTCATCCCCCCGGTGGTCACCTTGTTGACCATGCTCTTGGCCTGGGTCTGGACCTGGCTCTTGAGCTGGGTCGCCTGGGCCTGGCTGAGGGCGCCGTTGTCGAGGCGGGCTTCGATCCGCTCGGTCCAGCGCGCCACGAGGGCGTCGATGAGCTTCTGCGGATCGACCTTCTGGCGCTCCGCGATCTGGGCCAGGGACAGGCCGTCATGGCGGAGCGCCATGACCTGGGCCTGGCTGAGCCCGACGAGAGCCGGGACCGTGTCGCGATCGCGCGCCCGCTCGGTCGCGGGTGTCGGGGTCGGATCGGCGGCGGCGACCCCGGCCGCCAGGGCCAGGCCGACGAGTCCCGCGCCGGCCGTCGAGAGAAGGAGCTTGCGCATCGGTGTGTCTCCGGTCGTGCTGGTCCGGGACGGATCCCGGGTCGCCGTCCCTCGACGACGAGGTCAGTCTCGGGGGCGGCGGTGGAGGCACGATGGATGGACCGTGTGGACCGTGCGGAGGTCGCGGATGGTCGTCCCCACGGCCTGATCAGGCCCGACCGGCGATCAGCTCCCGACGTCGCGCCGGGACATGCCCCACGCGCCGAGCAGGACACCGCCGACGGCGATGACCAGGCAGGCGACGATCCCCGGGACGTCCCACTGGCCGACCATCGGCTGGCCCAGGTGGGCCGTCAGCGCGAGCTGGTGGAACCAATCCGGCAGCTTGAGTGGCGGTGCGATGAGGTCGATCAGGTAGGACGCGACGACGACGAGCGCGGCGATCTCGGCCGCCAGCGACGTCCGCCACAGGCCGCCGACGGCGAAACCGACGCCGACGATCGCCAAGGCGTACAGGCCGAGCGCGGCGGATCCCACCATCGGGTCACCGGCGGCCAGGCCCCCGGACGCCGCGCCGAGCCCGATCCCGGCCGCGAACAGGACGCTCATCACCACGATCGCCAGGAGCGCGCCGAGCCCGCCGGCGACCACCCACCGGGCGCGCGTCATCGGCGTCGTCAGGACCAGCTCGAGGCGGCCCTCGGTCTCGTCGGAGGCCCACTTCGCGACGAAGGTGGCGCCGGCGAAGCCGGCGGCGATGTAGAAGAGCTGCACGTACAACTGCAGGAAGCCGCCCGCCGACGCGAGATCGAAGTCCGGGAAGATCGTGGCGAAGATCTTCATGAGGTCGGGGCTGCTCGCGATCTGGTCCGCCATCGGCTTGACCAGCGATGCGAGGAGCGCGCCCATGAGGCCGAGGCCGATCCCCCACGAGAGCGCCCGGGGCAGCTGGTCGCCGAACGCCCGGCTGGTGGGCCCCCGGACGCCGAGGACGTCGGCCGGCAGGCCTCGGGAGCGACAGCCCCGCCGTGACGCCGAGGTCGCGGCGCGTGAACAGCTCGACCCCGATCGCGAGGAAGACCGCCGCGCCGACGCCCACGAGCGCCAGCCCCGCCCAGTCGTACCGACCGACGAGGGCGATGTGGTCGGCCGTCCAGCGGAACGGGCTCAGGGTCGCCACCGGACCGCCGACGTCGAGGCCGTTCGCGACCCACAGGACGACCATCAGCAGGCCTGCGACGCCCGCCGCACCCCCGCGTCCGAGGACCGGCGCGAGGGCGAACGCGAGGCCCCCGAAGAAGAGGGCGATGAAGCCGACCCACAGGGCGAAGCCGACGGAGGACGTCAGCGGGATCGGGTCCCCCAGGGCGGCATCGCCGAACAGCGTCGAGCTGGCCGTCGTGACGACGGCGAGGATCGCCATGGCCAGCCAGAGCATCGTCAGGTGGGCGGCCAGCTTCTCGAGTGCGATCCGCCGCTTGCCGAACGGCGCCGCCGCGACGAAGTCGAGGCTGCCGCGACGCGCCTCGCCCGCGAGGGTCGAGGAGAGGGCGAGGATCGACCAGAGCGCAGTGCCGAGGGCGAAGACGGCCCCGTATTTCCAGCTCATGTAGCCCCCGAGCGTGCCGAGGCCCACGGGCTTCCCGAAGAGGTTGACCATCGAGGCGGGCATGCTCCCGATGAGCTTGTCCACCTCCAGGCGTGTCGCCGGGGTCGGGAAGACGGTCGACACGGCGGCGCCCATGACGAGCGCCATCCCACCGAGGAGGCCCGCGGCGATGATGAAGGCGAGCCGGGAGTCGCGGATCGTCTTGCCGTAGATGCTCCCGAAGCCGTAGAGGCGGCGGTGGAGCGGGATCGGCGGGAGGGCCGCCGCGGCCGGCGGCGCGCCGGCTTCAGCGGTCATCGCCGGTCACCTCGACGGCCTCGCGGCCGTACTGAGCGAGGAACGTCTCCTCGAGGCTCGGCTCGCGGCTGACGAAGTCGAGCAGCTCGTAGCGGGCCGCCGCCTGGACGATCGGGGTCATCGGCCCGGACACTCGCATCCGCAGGCCATGGTCGTCGCCGACGACGTCGCTGACCCCCGGCAGGCCGCGAACTCGGCGAGCGGGACCGGCCCGGCGAAGCGCAGCTCGACCTGGTGGTGGGCGAGGTCGCGCAGCGCCTCGACCCGTGTCGACCTTCGCGAGGCGGCCCTCGCGGATGATCGCCACCCGGTCGCACGCTCTTCTCGACCTCGCTCAGGATGTGGCTCGAGAGGAACGTCGTCCGCGCCCTCGGCCTACGGCCTCGCGGAGGATGGCGAAGAAGGTCTGCTGGACGAGCGGGTCGAGGCCCGACGTCGGCTCGTCGAGGATGAGCAGCTCGGGCCGATGCTGGAGCGCGATGAGCAGCGCCGATCTTCTGCTTGTTGCCCTTGCGAGTACTCCCGGAAGCGCCGGCTGGGGTCGAGCTCGAAGCGCTCGATGAGCGAGCGCCTGGTAGGCGGGGTCCACCCCGCCGCGGAGGTTCGCGAAGTACTCGAGCGTCTGGCCGCCGGTCAGGCGGTCGTAGAGGGTGAACTCGCCCGGGACGTAGCCGATCCGGCGGTGGATCGCGACCGGGTCGACGGTCGTCTCGATCCCGAACACCGTCGCCCGCCCGCTCGTCGGGCGGATGAGATCGAGCAGGACCCGGATCGTCGTCGTCTTGCCGGCGCCGTTGGGGCCGAGGAAGCCGAAGATCTCGCCCTGGCCGATCGTCAGGTCGACCTCGATGATCCCGCGGTGGGTCCCGTAGAACTTGGTCAGCTTGTCGGTCTCGATGATCGCGCTCATGACGGATCCTCGTTCAGGCGGTGGTGCCGACGGCTGGGTCGTCGGCGAGTCGGGATCGCTCCCGGACGAAGCGCTCGAGGACGGCGGGGTGCTCCCGCTCGTAGAACGCATACACGTCGTGGACTTCCTGGAGGCGAGCCCGAGAAACGGGCGGGCGATCGGCCACCAGGGCGAGGCCCTCCTCGGTCAGCTCGCGGAAGCGGCGGTAGGCATCGCCGGCGCCCGCGATCAGCGCCTCGAGCGCACCGGACGGAACGCTGAAGTACTCGCGCCGATCTCCCCGGCGGGTCGTCCGCCTGATCATCCCGGCCGTTGCGAGGAGCCGGGCGGTCCCGCTGATCGAGCCGCGGCTTGCCCGGAGCGACTCGGCCAGGTCCGCGGCGCTCTGCTCGGGGGGCTCGCAGATGAGCAGCCAGCCCCACATCCGGCCGGCCATCGGGGTCATCCCGCTCGAACCGAGGAACTGGCCCATCCGCTCGACGAACGCCGCTTCGTCCTCCGTCACGACGAGAGCGTACGTCTGCGCGAAGGTTCAGTCAAGAGTGAAACATGATCCCAGCGCAGTACGGGCGTGACGAACATCGACCGCCACACCTCGGCGTGAC
Organism: uncultured Chloroflexia bacterium; assembly: GCA_963837825.1. Taxonomy (GTDB): domain Bacteria; phylum Chloroflexota; class Limnocylindria; order Limnocylindrales; family CSP1-4; genus Chersky-267. The sequence goes on along the minus strand of CAWIOR010000006.1, from coordinate 248,499 downwards.
CCCCACCCGTCGCCTCTGTCCGGGGGTCGGTATACCCGTAAGCCCTGTCCGCGTGCGAGACTCGCTCCGACCGGCGACCGCCGGCGGGATCAGGAGCGGCGATTGAGCGGCGGCAACGCGATGGCGGGTCGGACCGTCACGAGCAAGGTCCTGGCGATCCTCGGCACCTTCGCCCCGGGCGAGTCGCGCCTCACGCTGACCCAGATCAGCCGGCGGGCCGGGCTGCCGATCGGGACCGTCCACCGGCTGGCCGGCGAGCTCGTCCGCTGGGGTGCCCTCGAGCGCGATGCCGGGGCCACCTACCGGGTCGGTGTCCGGCTCTGGGAGATCGGCTCGCTGGCCCCGGTCCGGACCGGCCTCCGCGAGCTCGCGATGCCGTACATGGAGGACCTCTACGAGGCCTCCCACGCCAACGTCCAGCTGGCCGTCCTGGACGGCCTCGACGCGCTGTTCGTGGAGAAGATCAGCGGCCGCGATTCGGTCCCCATCGTGACCCGCGTCGGCGGGCGCCTCCCGCTCCACGCGACCGGCGTCGGCAAGGTCCTCCTGGCCTACGCCCCGCCCGAGGTCCTCGACGGGCTGCTCGCTCGCGGGCTCCTCCCGCTGACGCCGCGGACGATCGTCGACCCCGACGAGCTGCGCCGCTGCCTCGAGGACGTCCGGAAGAATGGGTTCGCCTACACCCGCGACGAGATGTCGATGGGGGCGATCTCCGTCGGCGCCCCGATCCACGGGCCGGAGGGCACCGTCGTGGCCGCCCTGTCGATCGTGGTCAGCTCGCGCTCGACCGACGTGGGCCGGCTGGCACCGGTCGTCCGGACCGCGGCGCGCGGGCTGTCCCGGCGGGTGATCGAGGCCTGGGATGGGGTCGTCCCCACGGCCTCGCCGGCCCGCGACGAGGGCCCGGCCGCGAAGGCTGGCTGAGGGCATCGCGGACCTTCGCCGGTACTTTCCACTGGACGGAAAGCAGCCCTAGGCAGCCCACCGACCCCGTGCTAGCGTGCCGCAACCATCCCGACGGGATGGGCATGGCGCGCGCTCGCGCCCCCTTCGTGGGCTCCCGGTCGTGCGTCGTCGCCTGCGAGGAGAGGTGACCCGATGTCTCAGCGCCCCGACCCATCGGATCGTACGGTGCCGGCCGGCAAGGCCACGGACGTGCCGGATCCGTCATCGCCCCAGCCCCTCGGCCAGTGGAACGCGCCGCTGAGTCGACGCACCCTGCTCAAGGGCGTCGGGCTCGGCGCCGTCGGTCTCGGATCGGCGAGCCTGCTCGAGGCCTGCATCCCGGCCGCGTCGTCGCCGTCGGCGTCGACCGCCCCGTCGACCGCCCCGTCGACCGGGCCGAGCGTCGCCCCGAGCTCCGGTGGTGGGAGCGCCGGCAAGATCGTGATCGGGTTCGTCACCCCCCAGACCGGCGCGCTGGCGGGCTTCGCCTCGGGTGACCAGTTCGTGGTCGACCGGGTCAAGGCCTCGGACGCCTACGCCAAGGGGTTCCAGGTCGGCGGCAAGACGTACGACGTCGAGATCGTCGTCAAGGACACCCAGTCCGACCCGAACCGGGCATCGCAGGTCGCCCAGGAACTGGTCCTCCAGGACAAGGCCGACCTGGTCGTCACGACCTCGACCCCGGAGACGACCAACCCGGTCGCCCAGATCTGCGAGGCGCAGGGCGTCCCGTGCCTGTCGACCGTCGTCCCCTGGCAGGCCTGGTTCATCGGCCGGCAGGCCGACCCGACCAAGCCCGACACGTGGAAGCCGTTCAAGTACACGACGATGTTCTTCTTCGGCGCGGAGACGTTCGGCGGCTGCTTCGTCCCGATGTGGAACCGGATCCCGACGAACAAGGTCGTCGCCGGGATGTTCCCGAATGACGCCGACGGCAACGCCTTCCGGGGCGTCTGGCCGGACGTCATCAAGCAGGCCGGTTACACATACGTCGACGGCGGCGCCTACCCGAACATGACCACCGACTACACGTCGATGATCTCGAAGTTCAAGGACGCCAACGCCGAGGTCTTCATCAACGCCCCGCTGCCCCCGGAGTTCAACACGTTCTGGAAGCAGGCCGCCCAGCAGGGCTTCAAGCCGAAGCTGGCGACCGTCGCCAAGGTCCTCCTCTTCCCGGCCGACACGGAGGCGCTCGGCGACCTCGTCAACAACATCGCGACCGACTGCTGGTGGGGCCCGTTCATGCCCTACAAGTCGTCGCTCACCGGAGAGTCGAGCAAGGACCTGGCCGACGCCTACCAGGCGGCGTCGGGCAAGCAGTGGCTCCAGTCGCTCGGATCGACCTACTCGCTGTTCGAGGTCGCCCAGCTCGCGTTCCACGCGGTCGACGACCCCCACCAGAAGGATGCGGTCGCCGACGCGCTCGGGAAGGTGGAGTATTCGGGCATCTGCGGACCGCTCGACTTCACCAAGGGGCCGCAGCCCGGGATCGGGATGATGCGTCCGGTCGGCGTGCAGTGGAAGAAAGGCACGGCGTTCCCGTGGGAGATGGTCGTCGTCGACAACAGCCTGAACCCCGACGTCCCGGTCGGTGGTGACCTCGAGGCGACGAACGCCTGAGTCCGTGGGGCCGCTGCTCGAGCTCGACCACGTCCGGAAGGAGTTCGGCAAGGTCGTCGTCGCGGAGGACCTGTCCCTGGCCGTGGGGCCCGGTGATGCCATCGGCATCGTCGGGCCCAACGGAGCCGGCAAGACGAGCCTGTTCGCGATCATCTCGGGCGACCTGGCCCCGGATGGCGGCGAGGTCCGGCTCGACGGCCGTTCGGTGACCGGTCTGGACGCAGCCAGCCGGTGTCGGCTCGGGATCGGGCGGACCTACCAGGTCCCCCGGCCGTTCGAGGGGATGACCGTCTTCGAGAACGTGCTCGTCGCGGCCCAGCAGGGCGGTCACGAGCACGGACAGGCCAGCTTCGAGCTGGCCGCCGGGATCCTGTCCCAGACCGGGCTCCGGCCCGACGCCAACCGCCCGGCCGGTCAGCTCGGCCTGCTCCAGCGCAAGCGGTTGGAGCTGGCACGCGCGCTGGCGACCCGACCGCGGATCCTCCTGCTCGACGAGGTCGCCGGCGGGCTGACCGACCCCGAGGTGGGGGAGCTCGTGGAGATCGTCCGGTCGGTCCGGGCCGACGGCGTGGCGATCATCTGGATCGAGCACGTCGTCCGGGCGCTGGTCGACGTGGTCGACCGCCTGATCTGCCTGGCGACCGGCCGGTTCATCGGCGACGGGGAGCCGGCGGCGGTCCTGGCCAGCCCGGCGGTCCGCGAGGTCTTCCTCGGCACGGAGGCGACAGCCGAGTCGCTCGTCGAGACGGGCACCCTCGCCCCGGAGGGCGGCCGATGACCGGGCCGGCGACCGCCCCGCCGGCCGGCGAGCCGTCGGCCGCGCCGCTCCTCGAAGTCCGTGGCCTGACCGTGTTCCATGGCCAGCTGCGCGCCCTCACCGACGTCAGCCTCGATGTCAGCGCCGGCGAGGTCTACGCGATCATCGGCGCCAACGGCGCCGGCAAGTCGACCCTCCTGCGCACCCTGGCCGGGCTCCATCGCCCGTCGGCAGGGTCGGTCCTCCTCGACGGCCGGGCTGTCACCGACGAGGCACCCGAGGATCGCGTCGTGGCCGGGCTGGCCCTCGTCCCCGAGGGGCGACGGCTCTTCCCGTCGCTCAGCGTCGAGGAGAACCTCCTCGTCGGGGCGCATCGCCGGCGACCCGGACCGTGGACGGTCGATCGGGTCTACGACCTGTTCGCCTGGATGCGGGAGCGCCGCCGCCAGCGTGCGGCTCAGCTCTCGGGCGGGGAGCAGCAGGCCGTGGCGATCGGCCGGGCGCTCGTGGCGAACCCGCGCGTCCTGATGCTCGATGAGCTCTCGCTCGGCCTGTCGCCGCGGGTCGTCCGCCAGATCTACGGCCTGCTGCCCGAGCTCCTGTCGACCGGGATGGCCGTCCTGCTGGTCGAGCAGGACGTCAGCCAGGCGGTCCGCGTGGCCACCCGGATCCAGTGCCTGCTCGAGGGCCGGACGACGCTGGTCGGGCAACCGGGGACGTTCAGCCCGGAGCGGATCGAAGCCGCCTACTTCGGCCTGGACCGCAGCTCGGGCGCCGCATGATCTGGCTGAACGCGCTCATCCAGGGCGTCCTCCTCGGCGGGCTCTACGCGCTGTCGGCCTGCGGCCTGTCGCTCCTGTTCGGGGTGATGGGCGCGATCAACCTGGCCCACGGCGACCTCGCCGTCATCGGCGCCTACGTCGCGATCGTCGTCGTGCCGCTGTTCGGCCTGCCCCCGCTGCTGGCATTCGTGGTCGTCGTGCCGGTCTTCCTCGTCGGCGGCTACATCGGTCAGCGGACGCTCGTCCAGGCCTCCCTCGACCGCGGCCCGCTGACCACCCTGATCGTGACCTTCGGGCTGTCGGTCGTCATCCAGAACGGCCTGCTCGAGCTGTTCTCGGCCGACAGCCATTCGATCGACATCGGCTCCCTGATCACCGGCTCGTTCCAGGTCAACAACCAGATCTCGATCGCCTACCTGTCGCTCGGGATCTTCATCGTGGCGGTGGCCGTCCTCGGTGGGTTGGCGTGGTACCTGGGCCGGACCACGACCGGGCGCCTGATCAGGGCGGTCGCCGACGATCGCGAGGCGGCCCAGCTGTCCGGGGTCCGCTACCGCCACGTGTTCGGGATCGCCGCCAGCCTGGCCCTGGCCACGGTCGCCCTGGCCGGGCTCGCCTTCGGGATGTACTCGTCGTTCGGGCCGAGCAGCGGCTCGCTGCGCCTGATCTTCGCCTTCGAGGCGGTCGTGATCGGTGGGCTCGGCTCGCTGTGGGGCACGCTCGCCGGCGGGATCGTCCTCGGGGTCGCCCAGGCGATCGGTGCGGCGATCGACCCGAGCCTCGGCGTGCTGGCCGGGCACCTCGTCTTCCTGGGCGTGCTGGCGGTCCGCCCACAGGGGATCGCCGGCTCGAAGGTCGTCGCGTGACGGTCAGGGTCACCCGCTCGCGCCGGCCGCAGCGGCTGGTCACGATCGCCGTCCTGGCGACCCTGGTCGCGCTGGCGCTCCTGCCGGTCGCGGTGGGCGCCGGGACGACCGCGACGCTGGTCGACTTCTTCACCCTCCTGACGATGGCCACGATGTGGAACCTGCTGGCCGGCTACGCCGGCCTCGTGTCGGTCGGCCAGCAGACGTTCATCGGGCTCGGCGCGTACGTCATCCTCGTCCTCGCCCAGCAGGGGATCCACCCGTACGCCGCGGTACCCCTCGCGGCGGTCCTGTGCGCCGTGGCGGCGATCCCGATCTCGTGGCTCGTCTTCCGCCTGCGCGGCGGCTACTTCGCCATCGCCACCTGGGTCGTGGCCGATGCCGTGCAGCTCGCGATCAGCCGCTTCCCGTCGCTCGGCGGTGGGACCGGGGCGATCCTCCCGACGATCCCCGGTCTCGACCCGGCGACCCGCCTGGCCTGGACGTACTGGGCGGCGCTGGCCGTCACGGTGGTCGCCCTGGCCGGCGTCTATCTGCTCCTGCGCGGCCGCCTCGGGCTGGTCCTGACGGCGATGCGCGACAACGAGATCGGCGCGCGCAGCGTCGGTGCCGACGTCGGGTCGGCCAAGCGGATCGTCTTCCTCGCGGCGGCCGCCGGCTGCGGGGCGGCCGGGGCCCTGCTCATCCTCAGCCAGCTCAACGTCCAGGCGGCCTCGGTCTTCGGGGTCCAGTGGTCGGCCAAGATGATCTTCGTGGTGATCATCGGCGGGATCGGCTCGATCGAGGGGCCGATCGTCGGGACGATCATCTTCTTCGCCCTTCAGACCGTCCTCGCCCCGTTCGGGGCGTGGTACTTCATCATCCTCGGCATCGTCGCGATCGCGGTCGCCCTGTGGGCCCCCGGCGGGGTCTGGGGCCTGATCGCCAGCCGGGTCCACCTCCACCCGTTCCCGACCGGCTACTGGCTGTGGGAGTCGGACGAGCCGACGCCGTCGGGCCTGACCGCGGGCCGGCCGGCCGGTGACGGGTTGCCGAGCGGGAGAGGAGCCAGCGCCGATGGATGAGCCGACGACCTCGCGGCACGACGATCACGCCCAGGACAGCCCGTCGCCGGCCGGCTCGAGGCCGACCCGAGGCGACCCGGACATGCCCGCCGACCGCGACCGACCCGCCGACCGCCGAGGGGCCCCCTATCGGCGCGACGAGGAGCCGATCGACCCGCCGTACCTCTATCCGGACTACGAGGCGACCCACCTCCGGGCACCGAGCCAGCCGCTGATCCTGCTGCCCCAATCCCTGACCGAGCTGACCGGCCCACTCCTGGGTCCCGGCCGGGTCCAGCCGACGGACGCGGACCTGACCGCCCAGCACGACGGCGAGCCGATCGGCGAGCGGATCATCGTCTACGGACGGGTCGCCGACTCCGATGGGCGCCCGGTCCGCGACAGCCTGATCGAGATCTGGCAGGCCAACAGCGCCGGCCGCTACCGCCACGACGTCGACCAGCATCCGGCCCCGCTCGACCCGAACTTCACCGGGCTCGGTCGCGTCCTGACCGACTCGTCCGGCCGCTACCGGTTCGTGACGGTCAAGCCCGGTCCGTACCCGTGGCGGAACCACTACAACGCCTGGCGCGCCGCCCATATCCACTTCTCGCTGTTCGGCGACGCCTTCCCCCAGCGGCTGGTGACTCAGATGTACTTCCCGGGCGACCCGCTGTTCGGCCAGGACCCGATCTTCAACTCGGTCCCCGACCCACGGGGCCGCGAGCGGCTCATCTCGCGCCTGGAGCTGGGCGAGTCGATCCCGGAGTGGGCGCTCGCGTTCAGGTTCGACATCGTGCTGCGCGGCCGGGAGCAGACGCCGTTCGAGGCCGACGAAGACGACGAGGACGAGGCATGAGCCTGCCGAGGACACCGAACCAGACCGTCGGACCGTACCTGCGGATCGGGCTGACCTGGCCCGACGGGCCGTACGTCGTCGCGGATGGAACGCCGGGTGCGGTCTGGATCCGGGGTCGGGTGACCGACGGAGCCGGGGCGATCGTGCCCGACGCGCTGATCGAGACGTGGCAGGCCGACCCTGACGGGCGGTTCCCTCACCCGGAGGACCCGCACCGCCCACCGACCACGTTCCGCGGGTTCGGGCGCTGCCCGACCGATGCCGACGGGCGGTACGCGATCCTGACCCACAAGCCGGGTGTCGTCCCGGATCCCGACGGCCGCCCCCAGGCGCCGCACATCGACGTCTCCGTGTTCGCGCGGGGGCTGCTCAAGCACCTCGTCACGAGGATCTACTTCGCCGACGAGACGACCGCCAATGAGGCCGACGCCGTCCTGTCCGGGATCGCCGACCCGGCCGCCCGGGCGACCCTGATCGCCGAGCCGATCGCCGACGGCTACCGGTTCGACATCCGCCTCCAGGGCGAGCGAGAGACCGTCTTCTTCGATGTCTGAGCCGGCCGCCGGCGGGTTGTTCGACGCGGTCCTCGCCCGTGGCGGGGCCGCGACGGAGGTCGACGACCGGGCGTGGCTGGCCGCGCTGCTCGAGGTCGAGGCGGCGCTGGCCAGGGCCGAGGCGCGCGCCGGGGTGATCCCCGACGAGGCGGCCGAGGCGATCGGTCGGGCATGCCGCCCGGACACGTTCGACGCCGCCGCGATCGGTCGGGCCGCGGCCGCCAGCGGCAATCCCGTCGTCCCGCTGGTGGAGGCGATCCGGGCGGTCGTGGACCCGGGGGCGATCGTCCATGTCCATCGCGGCGCGACCAGCCAGGACATCCTCGACAGTGCGGCGATGCTGGTCGCGCGCCGCGCCCTCGAGGCGATCGTGGCCGATGTCGTCGGTGCCGCCGATGCTGCGGCCCGCCTCGCGGACGAGTACCGTCCGACCATGCTTGCCGGGCGGACGCTCCTCCAGCAGGCCCTGCCGACGACCTTCGGAGCGAAGGCCGCGGCCTGGCTGGCCGGCCTCGATGCCGCGATCGCCCGGCTCGACGCCGTCCGGCGCGAGCGACTGGCGGTCCAGCTCGGCGGCGCGGCGGGCACGCTGGCGTCGCTCGGCCCGGCCGGCCCGGCCGTCGTCGCCCACCTGGCCGAGGAGCTCGGCCTGGCCGAGCCGAGCGTCCCCTGGCACACCGAGCGGTCGAGGATCGCGGACCTGGCCGGCGCGCTCGGCACGACCGCCGCCGCGATCGCCAAACCGGCGCTCGACCTCGTCCTGCTGGCCCAGACCGAGGTCGGGGAGGTCGTCGACCCGACGCCCGGGCGGGGCGGATCGTCGACCCTGCCCCACAAGCGCAACCCGATCGCGGCGGTCGCGGCCCGAGCCTGCGCGGTCCAGGCCCCCGGGCTCGTGGCGACCCTGCTGGCCGCCGCCGGCGCCGGGGAGCACGAGCGTGGCGCCGGTGCCTGGCACGCCGAATGGCGACCACTGAGCGAGCTGCTCCGCTCGGTCGGCTCGGCGGCCGCCTGGCTGCGCGACGCGCTCGAGCACGTCGAGCCTGACCCCGCCCGGATGCGGGCGAACCTCGAGCTCGGTGGCGGGCGGCTGCTCGCCGAGCGGGTCGCGATCGCGCTGACACCGGCGCTCGGGCCGACGGCCGCCCAGGAGACGATCGGTGAGGCCTCCGAGCGGGCGGCGTCATCCGGGCGCTCGCTCGTCGACGAGCTCATGGAGCGGCCGGACGTTCGGGACCGCCTCGATCGGCCGGCGATCGAGGCCCTGCTCGACCCCGGGACCTACCTCGGGAGTGTCGACGTGTTCATCGACCGGGCGCTGGCCGCCCATCGTGCCCGGGACGCCGAGCGGTGAGCGCCGCGGGTATCCACCATCTCGTGGACGGGCCGCCCGGGGCGCCGGTCGTGGTGCTGGCGAACTCGCTCGGGACGACCCTGGCGATGTGGGATCCCCAGGTACCGGAGCTGACCCGGCGGTTCCGGGTCGTCCGCTACGACCTGCCGGGCCACGGCGCGTCGGCCGCGCCGCCCGGCCCGTACACGATCGCCGGGCTGGGCGCCCAGCTCGTCGCCCTGCTCGACGAGCTGGCCGTCGAGCGGGCCCACCTGTGCGGCCTGTCGATCGGCGGGATGATCTCGATGTGGGTCGCCAGCCACGCCCCGGACCGGGTCGACCGGCTCGTCCTGTGCTCGACGTCCGCCCTGCTCGGCCCGCCCGAGTCGTGGGCGGCGCGCGCGGAGACCGTCCTGTCGAGCGGCATGGCCGCGATCTCCGCCGTCGTCGTCGGGCGCTGGTTCACCCCCGGGTTCGCCGAACGGAACCCGGCCGTCGTCGGCCGGATGCGGGCGATGATCGAGACGGCCTCGCCCCTCGGCTACGCCGGCTGCTGTCGGGCGATCGAGCGGATGGACCTCCGACCGGACCTCGCGCGGATCGTGGCCCCGACCCTGGTCGTGGCCGGCGCGGACGACCCGGCCATGCCGCTGGACCACGCCGAGCGGCTCGTCGCCGGGATCCCGGGCAGCCGGCTGGAGATCGTCGGGCCGGCCGCCCACCTCGTCAACGTCGAGCAGCCGGAGCGGGTCGGCCGGTCGATCGGCGATCACCTCGCCGCGGAGGGACCGGTGTGAGCGACGACCGACAGCAGACCGGGATGCGGATCCGCCGCGAGGTCCTCGGCGACGAGCACGTCGACCGGGCCATCGCCGCGACGACGCCGTTCAGCGCGCCGTTCCAGGCGTTCATCACCGGGACGGCCTGGGGCGACGTCTGGGCGCGGCCCGGCCTGGACCGGCGGACCCGGTCGGCGATCACCCTGGCGATCCTGACCGCGCTCCGGGCGGACGAGGAGATCGCGATGCACGTCCGGGCCGCGCTCCGGAACGGCCTGACCGAGGCGGAGATCGCCGAGGTCCTCCTGCACAGCGCGGTCTACGCCGGGATCCCGGCGGCGAATTCGGCCATGACGATCGCGGCCCGGGTCCTCCGACCCGACGACCCGACGACGCCCCGACAGACCGAGGAGGAAGAGCGATGAGCCTGTTGGACAACGGGATCTGGACCGGCAAGATCCAGCTCGGCGGCTGGGTGGCCGGGGGCGCCGGCGAGCGCGCCGTCGTCGAGCCGGCGACCGGCCAGGAGCTCGGCCGGGTCGGGCTGGCCTCGGTGGCGGACGTTCGCACGGCGGCCGCCCGGGCGGCCGAGGCCCAGGTCGACTGGGCGAAGACGTCCTACCAGGCCCGGGCGGCCGTCCTGCGTCGGGCGGGCGAGCTGTGGCAGCAGCACACCGAGGAGATCAGTCGCTGGATCATCCGCGAGACCGGGGCGATCCCGCCCAAGGCGGGCCTCGAGACCTGGTTCGCGGCGAGCGTCTGCCTCGACGCGGCCGGCCTGACCTCGCTGCCGTACGGCGAGCTGCTGCCGACGAACGAGCCGCACCTCAGCCTGACCCGCCGGGTGCCGATCGGGGTGGTCGGGGTGATCTCGCCGTTCAACTTCCCGCTCATCCTGTCGATCCGCGCCGTCGCCCCGGCGCTGGCCCTCGGCAACGCGGTGATCCTCAAGCCGGATCCCCGGACGTCGGTCGTCGGTGGGGTCGCCCTGGCCCGGATCTTCGAGGAGGCCGGTCTGCCGGCCGGTCTGTTCAGCGTGCTTCCAGGCGGCGCCGACGTCGGCGAGGCCCTGATCGCCGACCCGGCGGTCGGGCTCGTCTCGTTCACCGGGTCGGCGCGGGTCGGGCGGATCGTCGGCGGCCTGGCCGCCCAGCACCTCAAGCGGATCCACCTCGAGCTGGGCGGCAACTCGGCGCTGATCGTCCTGGACGACGTGGACGTCGACAAGGCGGTCTCGGTCGGTGCGTTCGGGTCGTACATGCACCAGGGCCAGATCTGCATGACGACCGGCCGCCACCTCGTCGCCCGGGGCATCTACGACCGCTACGTCGAGACCCTGGCCGCACATGCGAAGCAACTGCCGGTCGGCGATCCGGCCAAGGACCAGGTGGCGCTCGGGCCGATCATCGACGAGCACCAGCGCGACCACATCCACGAGCTGGTGACGGCGTCGGTCAAGGCGGGCGCGCGGCTCGTCGAAGGGGGCACGTACCAGGGCCTGTTCTACCGGCCGACCGTCCTGGCCGACGTGCCGGAGGACGCGCCGGCGTACCGCGAGGAGGTCTTCGGCCCGGTCGCCCCGGTCGTCCCGTTCGACTCGATCGACGAGGCGGTCCGGCTGGCCGCCGACAGTCCCTACGGGCTGTCGCTCGGGATCCTCACCCGCGACATCCTCAAGGCGCTTTCGATCGCCGACCGGATCCCGACCGGGATCGTCCACGTCAACGACCAGACGATCGGTGACGAGGTCGTCAACCCGTTCGGTGGGGTCAAGGCGACCGGCGGTGCGCGACTCGGCGGCACGCTCGGCAACCTCGAGACGTTCACCACCACCCAGTGGGTGACCCTCCGGAGCGAGCTGCCCGACTACCCGTTCTAGGAGCGCCATGGACACCCAGGTCGGGATCGTCGGGGCCGGGCCGGCAGGCCTGGTCCTGGCCCACCTCCTCCATCTCGCGGGGATCGAGTCGGTCGTCCTCGAGGTCCGCGACCGGACCTACGTGGAGCACCGCGTCCGGGCCGGGGTCCTCGAGCAGGGGACGGTCGACCTGCTGACCGGGACCGGGGTCGGCGAGCGGATGCAGCGCGAGGGCCTCGTCCACCACGGGATCGGGATCCGGTTCGACCGGACCGACCACCGGATCGCGCTGACCGAGCTGACCGGCGGCCGGTCGATCACGATCTACGGCCAGCAGGAGGTGGTCAAGGACCTCATCGCCGCCCGGCTCGGCTACGGCGGGCCGATCGTGTTCGAGGTCGACGACGTCCGACTCGCCGACCTGGCGACCGAGCACCCGGTCATCCGCTACCGCGCGGGCGACCGGGAGGAGGTCCTGCGCTGCGACTTCGTCGCCGGCTGCGACGGCTTCCACGGGATCTCCCGGCCGTCGATCCCGGCGGGGGCGATCGACGTCTACGAGCGGGAGTACCCGTTCTCCTGGCTGGGGATCCTGGCCGAGGCGGCCCCGGACTCGGATGAGCTGGTGTACGCGGCCCACGAGCGCGGCTTCGCCCTGGTCAGCATGCGCTCTCCGACGATCACCCGGCTGTATCTCCAGGTGCCGAACGGCGCCGACCTCGGGGCGTGGCCGGACGACCGGATCTGGTCCGAGCTCCGGACGCGCCTCGAGACCGACGCCGGATGGGTCCTCAACGAGGGCCCGATCTTCGATCGCTCGATCGCCCCGATGCGCGGCTTCGTGTGCGATCCGATGCAGTACGGCCGCCTGTTCCTCGCTGGCGACGCCGCCCACATCGTGCCGGCGACCGGCGCCAAGGGCCTGAACCTGGCGGTCAGCGACGTGAACGCCCTCGCCGAGGGCATCGTCGCCTGGTACCGGACCGGCCGGACCGAGCTGCTCGACGGCTACTCCGCCCGTTGCCTGAGCCGGGTCTGGCGGGTCCAGGACTTCTCCTGGTACATGAGCTCACTGCTCCACGTCCTGCCCGACGAGGACGGCTTCGGCCGACGGCTCCGTCGCGCCGAGCTCGACTGGCTCGTCCGTTCCGAGGCGGCCGCCCGGAGCCTGGCCGAGAACTACGTCGGGCTGCCGTTCGCCTGACCGACTCCGGCCGGCGGTCGCGCGCCGCGGCGTCGGGGGAGCGGGGGGCGGACGGTCACCGTCCTGTTACCATTCGGTCGATGCCCCGGACCGCGCCAGCCGGCGACCCATTCGACGCCCTCGGTGATCCGAACCGGCGGTCGATCGTCGAGCTGCTCGGGGAGGGCGGGCGATCGGTCCGCGAGATCGCGGATACGCTGCCGATCAGCCGGCCGGCCGTGTCCCGTCACCTGCGGCTGCTGAAGGACGCCGGGCTCGTCGTCGAGGAGCCGCGCGGGACGCGCCGGATCTACCGGCTCCACGACGAGGGCGTCGAGGCGGTCCGGGCGTACCTCGCCCAGGTCTGGGGCGACGCGGCCGCTCGCTTCCGGCTCGTCGCCGACAATTCCGTGCGGCGCGAGGACGAGTCGTGATCGAACCGATCCGCCTGTCGTTCGAGGTGGCCTGCCCGCTCGAGCGTGCGTTCGAGATCTGGACGGCGCGGACGTCGAGCTGGTGGCCGGCCAGTCACACCGTGACCGGCGAGGCCGGCCTCCGGGTCGTCTTCGAGCCGCGGGCCGGTGGCCGCATCTTCGAGCGGACCGCGACCGGCGTCGAGTACGACTGGGGAGCGATGGTGGCCTGGGAGCCGCCCCACCGGCTGGCCTACCTGTGGCACCTTCGGGCCGATCGACGCGACGCCACGGAGGTGGAGATCAGGTTCACCGCCGAGAGTACGAGCCGGACCCGGATCGACATCGACCACCGCGGCTGGGACCGCCTGGGCACGCTCGGACAGAGCCGGCGCGACGCCAACGGCGCCGGCTGGGCGGGTCTCCTGCCGCACTACGTCGAGGCGGCCGAGGCGGCCATGGCCCTCATCCACGACGCCAACCAGGACATCCCACCGGCCGGCTGACGGCGCGACACGACCTTGGACCTGCCCGGCTGCGACGATCGGCACTCGTCGCGGCCCGGCTCTTGCCTGACCATGCAGAGCGTGCCGGTATGTCCATCGCGGGCCCAGTGACGGCCCGGACACAACGGCGCCCTTGACCATCCCCGCGGATGTGAAGGGGGTCGGGCGTGCGTGCGCTCGTCGGGTTCCTGCTCGTCGTCCTCGTGTCGACCGCGACGGCCGGTCTGGCCGGCACGACGGCCGCCGCGGAGGATCCGCTCGACGCGGCCATCCGGCACGATGTCGCCTTCGCGGCCGCCCAGCTCGACACGGTCGCCCGGTCCTTGTCGCACACGAGGTACCCGAGCACGACCGGCTCCGGCGGGACGTGGAGCACGACCGGCTCCAGCGCCTGGACGAGCGGGTTCTTCCCCGGTGCGCTGTGGGAGATGTACGAGCTGACCGGCGATCCGATCTGGATGACCCGGGCGACGGACTGGCAGACCGGGCTCGAGGGTCGCAAGAACGACACGTCGACCCACGACGTCGGCTTCGTGATCTTCTCGAGCTACGGGAACGCCTACCGGTTGACCGGCCTCGACGCGTACCGCCAGGTCGTCATCACCGCAGCCGGCTCGCTGGCGACGCGCTACAACGCCAAGGTCGGTTGCATCCGCTCGTGGGACGGGGGCTCGTCGGACTTCAAGGTGATCGTCGACAACATGATGAACCTCGAGATCCTGTTGTGGGCCTCGAAGCATGGTGGGTCGGCCGCCTGGTACGACATGGCCGTGAGCCATGCGCTTCGGACGATGACCGACCACGTGCGGGCCGACGGGAGCACCTACCAGGTCGTGAACTACGACCCGAAGACGGGGGCCGTGAAGGCGAAGTCGACGAACCAGGGCGCGTCGACCGAGTCGACCTGGTCGCGCGGCCAGGCGTGGGCGATCCACGGCTTCACGATGGCCTTCCGCGAGACCGGGGACCAGAGGTTCCTCGACACCGCGCGCCGGACCGCGGACTACTTCGTGGCGAACCTGCCCGCCGATCGCGTCCCGTACTGGGACTTCGAGGCGCCGGGGATCCCGAACGAGCCGCGTGACAGCTCGGCCGCGGCGATCGCCGCGGCGGGTCTCCTGGAGCTCGGGCGGCTCGAGACCGATCCGTCGCGGTCGACGACGTACATCACCGCCGCCAGGGAGATCCTCGCCGCGCTCTCGTCGCCGGCGTACCTGTCGGAGGGGACCGGGAACCAGGCCATCCTCCTGCACGGTACCCAGAACAAGCCCGACGGCAAGTACGACCGGGGACTGATCTACGGCGACTACTACCTCCTCCAGACGCTGCTCCGCTCATCGGCCGTCGTCGGCAGGGTGACCGACCGGGGGACGGGCCAGGCCATCGTCGGTGCGACCGTCGCTTCGGGCTCCGCCGCGACCCGCTCCCGGGTCGCCGGCGACTACACCCTGGTCGGCCTCGGGTCCGGGACCCGCACGCTCGCCATCTCGGCCCTGGGCTACGTGGGTGCCAGCGCCGTCGTCGGGGTCCCCGACACCGGGAGCGCTCACCTCGATGTCGCGCTCGACCGGGCCACCGGTCCCACCCCGACCCCGACGCCCACCGCCACCCCGACCGCGACGCCCACGCCACCCCGACGGCGACCCCGACCGCGACGCCGACGCGCCCCGACCCCGACCCCGGGCGGCGGGACGATCCGGCTCGGCCCGGTCGCCGACGGCCAGGTGAAGTCGTCGAGCCCGAGCACGAACTACGGGACGCTCACCACCGTCCGGGTGCGCGACGACAGCTCGGCCGCTCCGATCATCTACCGGACCTACCTGCGCTTCGACGTGACCGGGCTCGGCGGGCCGCCGAGCGCCGTCCGGCTCCGGCTCTACGTGACCGATGCGAGCGTCGACGGCGGGACGGTCTACGCGGTCGCCAACGGCTGGACCGAGACCGGCCTGACCTGGGCGACCGCGCCGTCGATCGGCGGTCCCGCGCTGGGCGCCGCCGGCGCGACGCCATCCGCCGGCTCGTGGCTCGAGATCGTCCTCGCTCCGGCCGCCGTCGCGACGAACGGGACGTACAGCTTCGCCCTGCGCAGCTCGAGCACCGACAGCGCGATCTACGCCAGCCGGGAGGACGCGACCCACCGACCCGAGCTGGTCCTCGTGGGCGGTCCCACCCCGACCCCGACCGCCACCCCGACCGCGACCCCGACCCCGACGCCCACCGCCACCCCGACGGCGACCCCGACCGCGACGCCGACCGCCACCCCGACCCGACCCCGGGCGGCGGGACGATCCGGCTCGGCCCGGTCGCCGACGGCCAGGTGAAGTCGTCGAGCCCGAGCACGAACTACGGGACGCTCACCACCGTCCGGGTGCGCGACGACAGCTCGGCCGCTCCGATCATCTACCGGACCTACCTGCGCTTCGACGTGACCGGGCTCGGCGGGCCGCCGAGCGCCGTCCGGCTCCGGCTCTACGTGACCGATGCGAGCGTCGACGGCGGGACGGTCTACGCGGTCGCCAACGGCTGGACCGAGACCGGCCTGACCTGGGCGACCGCGCCGTCGATCGGCGGTCCCGCGCTGGGCGCCGTCGGCGCGACGCCATCCGCCGGCTCGTGGCTCGAGATCGTCCTCGCTCCGGCCGCCGTCGCGACGAACGGGACGTACAGCTTCGCCCTGCGCAGCTCGAGCACCGACAGCGCGATCTACGCCAGCCGGGAGGACGCGACCCACCGACCCGAGCTGGTCCTCGTGGGCGGGAGCTGAACCACCCGACCCTGGGCTCAGTCGGTCAGCTGCGGGGTGTCGGGCCCGTCGGTCGCCAGCCCGGGGTGATCCCGATCCTCACTCCGCACGTCCGCTCTCGCGGACCGCCCGGATGACCGCCACCATCCGGCGGCCGCGCTGGGCGATCCCGGCCGGGTCGCCGTCACCGGTCAGCCAGGCGCCGAGCCCGACGGCCACGGCGCCGGCCACGATGAGCCCGGGCGCCGTGTCGATGGTCACGCCGCCGGTGGCCACGATCGGGATCTCGGGGAACTGCCCGTGCAGCTCCCGGATGAACGCCGGCCCGGTCACCGACGCGGGGAACAGCATGATCGCTGCCGCACCGGCGGCCCAGCCGGCCAGCGCCTCGGTCGGGGTCATCGCCCCGGGGAACGCCGGGACCCCCTGCGCGGCGGCCCAGGCGACGAGCGCCGGGTCCGTCATCGGCATGACCAGGAAGCTGGCCCCGGCGGCCAGGGCCCGCTCTGCGTCGGCGATGCCGAGGATCGTGCCCGCCCCGATGAGCAGCCCGTCGTCGCCGAAGCGGTCGCGGAGCGCGGCGATCGACTCGAGCGCGCCCGTGCTGCCGACGGTGATCTCGAAGGCGCCCACACCCCCGGCCGCGAGGCCCTCACCGATCCGGATGACGGTCTTCGGGTCGAGCCCGCGGCCGATCGCGATGACGCCGCCCTCGACGATCTTCGGCGGGACCGCGATCCGCGCCCCGGCACGCCCCTCGACCTGTGTCTCGTTCACCGCGCCATCGTAGCCCGGACGAGTCGGTGTCCGAGCGACGCGCTCGGCACGTCGCTGCCAGCTAGCGCCTCTTCGGGCGGCCCAGGAGCAACGCACTGATCGTGAACACGAGCATCAGCACGGCGACGCGGGTCAGGTCCGGCGTGAGTGGATCGCGGGGCGAGACCGGAGACGTCGCGGAATCAGGCATGCCACCGCCCGGCGTCGCCGCCGCCCCGACCACGGCGGTGACGTCGGCGGCGGACACCCCCGCAGGGTCCTCGTCGCTCGATGCGGTGGCGGTGTTCGTGATCGTCTGGCTGCTGACCGCCAGGGCGACGTCGTAGGGGACCGTGATCGTCCAGGTCGCTCCGACCCCGAGGCTCACCGGCAGGGTGCACTGGACGAGGTTGCCCACCGAGCCCGAGCAATCGCCGCCGAGGTCGGCGCTCGGCGTGCCGACGCTGATCGCCCCTGGCACAGGGTCATCGACGACGACGTTGTCGGCGTCGGAAGGGCCGCCGTTGGTGACGCGTGATCGTGTAGGCGAGTCCGGTCGAGCCGGCCGTCACGCTCGTCACGCCGTCGCTCTTCGTCACGACGAGGGTCGCCGCCTCGACGACGTCGGTGCTGTCGCTGGCGCTGTCGTCGGTCGGGTCGGGATCGCTGACCGCGCTGGCGATGCTGACCGTCGCCGTCTGGGTCCCGCCGGGCGTCGTCGCCGGGACGCTGTACCCGACGGTCACCGTCGCCGAGGCGCCGGCCGGGATGGTGCCCAGGGCGCAGCCGAAGTCGGGCCCGGCCCCGATCGGCGCACAGCTGCCCTGGGACGGGCTGAGCGTGCCCTGGACGAAGCCGCTCGGCCAGGCATCGGTGAGGACGACCGCGGTCGCGTCGGACGGTCCGCCGTTGGTGATCGTGATCGTGTACTGGTGGCTCAGCCCGTCCCCGGCCAGGACGCTCGTGAGGCCGTCGCTGACGGTCACCCCGAGGTCGGCGGTCGGTTCACCGACGGCGTAGTCGCTGAACGAGGTCATCGCCACGGCCTGCGTGCTGAGCGCCGTGCGGGCACCGACGGCCGGCAGCGTCCACGTGGCTCCGTCGCGCTTCGCGACGATGAACACGCCGGGGTTCGCCCCGGGGTCCACGTCGGCGGCCACGTAGGTGAACGTCGCGTCGTACGTATCGAACGCCACCCCGGCGTTCGTCATCGTCCAGAAGCGGTTGACGCTCCGGGCCGGGGCGATGCCCGAGCTGCCGATGAGCGGGTGATCACCGGCAGTGGTGCTCGCCGTCAGCTCCCCTGGAGTCACCACCGTGCCGAAGACCACGTCGATCGGGGCGTAGCGGGTGGCGTCGCCGATCTCGAATCGTCAGCGACGTTCCCGCCCCCGCCGGTACGTGCTTCTGGAGTTGACCGTTGACCCGCCCGCCGATCCGGGTCACGCCGCCGCCCGGGGCGATCCGGAGGGTGGATGGCCCGGTCGTCACGGGGCCGTTGGTGAGCGTCAACGTGCCGAGGACCGCCAGGTCGGCCTGCAGCGCCAGGCCGCTCGCGTTGTTGACGGTCAGGGCGTTGAGCTGCGCGACGCTGCCCGGCAGGACGATACCGCCGGTGGAGCCGTTGACCGTGATCGAGGACGACCCGTCTGCGACGAGGTTGGTGATGACGCCGGCGAGCGGGTTGCTGATCGTCAGGGTGTGGGGGCCGACGGTGAACGGGCCCATCGCGAGGGTCAGGACGCTGGAGACCGTGACGTTGGCGGCCATCGTCACGCCGACCGGATCGCTCACCATCAGGTTGTAGAACGTCATCGCGGACGGCCCGGCGACGCTCTGGCCGGCCGATCCGTCGAGGGTCACGGTGCTCGTGCCGGCGACAAAGGTGCCGCTCGAGGTGACGTCGCCCCCGACCGTGACCGCGCTGCCGTTCAGTCGGAGCGTGCCGGCGATGGCCAGGTTGCGGGCGATCGACAGGCCGTAGCCGCTCGCCGAGGTCGTGAGCGTGCCGGCGCTGACGGTCAGGTCGTGGCCGATCGTCATCGCCGAGCCCAGCGTGGTGGTGCCGCCATTGCCGACGACGTCGTAGAACCCCATCCCCGCCGAGGTCACCGTGCCGCCGGCGAAGACGACCAGCGAGGTCCCCGGGTCGACGGTCCCCGCGCTGTACGTCCAGTTGTGGCTGGTCCGGATCGTGCCGACCAGGCTGAGCGTGCCCGAGGGCTTGTCGATGACGAGGTTGGGCAGGTTGCCGGCGGCGGTCGTCGACGCTCCGGTGAACGTCTGGCGCCGGGTCCCGTTGATGAGCAGGGTGCCGGTGTTCCCGTCGAACGTCGAGGCCTGGCTGATCGGACCCTGGGCGGCGACCGTCCCGGTATTGATGTTGCCGTCGGTCAGGGTGAGCGAGCCGGTCACGGTCAGGGTCGTGCCGGCGGCCACGGTGTAGGTCGACCCGCCGCCGTTGAAGTCGACGTCGGTCAGGCTGTGGCTGCCGCTGATCGTGAGGGTCGCCGCGAAGACGACCAGCGAGGTCCCCGGGTCGACGGTCCCCGCGGTGTACGTCCAGTTGTTGGCCGGTCCGGATCGTGCCGACCAGGCTGAGCGTGCCCGAGGGCTTGTCGATGACGAGGTTCGGCAGGTTGCCGCTGGCGGTCGTCGAGGCTCCCGTGAGGGTCTGGCCCGTGGTCCCGTTGATTAGCAGGGTGGCGGTTCCCCCGCCGTAACCGAGGACCTGGTTGACAGCTCCCTGGGCGGCGACCGTCCCGGTGTTGAGGCTCCCGGCGGTCAGGGTGAGCGAGACCGCCGGCGGTCAGGGTCGTCCCGGCGGCGATCGTCGTCGTGGCCCGGAAGTCGAGCGCGTTGAGGGTGTGCGATGCCGGTCACCGTGCCGCCGGCGAAGACGACCAGCGAGGTCCCCGGGTCGACGGTCCCCGCGGTGTACGTCCAGTTGTGGCTGGTCCGGATCGTGCCGACCAGGCTGAGCGTGCCCGAGGGCTTGTCGATGACCAGGGCGGGCAGGTTGCCGGCGGCGGTCGTGGACGCTCCGGTCAACGTCTGGGCGCCGGTCCCGTTGATGAGCAGGGTGCCGCTGTTCCCGTCGAACGTCGAGGCCTGGCTGATCGGACCCTGGGCGGCGACCGTCCCGGTATTGATGTTGCCGTCGGTCAGGGTGAGCGAGCCGGTCACGGTCAGGGTCGTGCCGGCGGCCACGGTGTGGGTCGACCCGCCGCCGTTGAAGGTCACGTCGGTCAGGCTGTGGCTGCCGCTGATCGTGAGGGTCGCCGCGAAGACGACCAGCGAGGTCCCCGGGTCGACGGTCCCCGCGCTGTACGTCCAGTTGCGGCCGGTCCGGATCGTGCCCGACCAGGCTGAGCGTGCCCGAGGGCTTGTCGATCACGAGGTTCGGCAGGTTGCCGCTGGCCGTCGTCGAGGCTCCCGTGAGGGTCTGGCCCGTGGTCCCGTTGATGAGCAGGGTGGCGGTTCCCCCGCCGTAACCAAGGACCTGGTTGACAGCTCCCTGGGCGGCGACCGTC
This sequence comes from uncultured Chloroflexia bacterium, assembly GCA_963837825.1. GTDB lineage: Bacteria > Chloroflexota > Limnocylindria > Limnocylindrales > CSP1-4 > Chersky-267. Next base: position 227,966 of record CAWIOR010000006.1, on the reverse strand, counting down.
CCGGTGTTGAGGCTCCCGGCGGTCAGGGTGAGGAGACCGCCGGCGGTCAGGGTCGTCCCGGCGGCGATCGTCGTCGTGGCCCGGAAGTCGAGCGCGTTGAGGGTGTGCGATCCGGTCACCGTGCCGCCGGCGAAGACGACCAGCGAGGTCCCCGGGTCGACGGTCCCCGCGCTGTACGTCCAGTTGTGGCTGGTCCGGATCGTGCCGACCAGGCTGAGCGTGCCCGAGGGCTTGTCGATGACCAGGGCGGGCAGGTTGCCGGCGGCGGTCGTGGACGCTCCGGTCAGGGTCTGGGCGCCGGCGCCATCGACGAGCAGGGTGCCGCTCCCGCCGCCGAACGTCGAAGCCTGACTGATCGGACCTTCAGCGGCGACGGTGCCGGTGACGATGCTGCCCGCCGTGAGCGTCAACGAGCCGGTCACGTTCAGGGTGTCGCCGGCGGCCACGGTCTTCGCCCCGGCGGTGAACCGGACGCTGTTGAACGCCTCCGACGCCGCGACGTCGATGGTCGCCGCGCCGGTGATCCAGGCGACCGTGCCGCCGTTGGCGCTGAACGATCCCCCCGCGGTGTGGGTGTAGGCGCCGGCGATCGACAACGTCCCGCTGGTCGACGAGAACGAGCCACCGCTGAGCGTGAACGGGCCGTTGACCGTGATCGCCGCGGTGCCCCCGCTGAAGGTCGCGCCCGCCTGGTTGTAACCCGTCGCGCCGACGGTCAACGCGATGCCCGCCGCCTGGGCGATCGTGCCCGTGTAGCCGCCCGTGATCGTCAGGCCGTTGACGTTGGCGGCGGCGTTGATCGTCGCGTTCTTCGTGCTGGTCGCGTCGAACGTGGCGACGTCGGCCGCTCCCGGCACCGCGTTGCCAGACCAGTTGAGCGCGTCGGTCCAGTTGTTCGTCGGCCCGAGGCCGGTCCACGTCCGGGTCACCGCGAGCACCGGCGGTGCGTTGACGGAGGCAAGCCCGATCAGGATCGCCGGCAGGAGGGTGCGCAGGACCAACCTCGTCCAGACCGGCCGAGGCCTCGATGCGCGAGACATCGTCAGGGTCGCCGGAGGGTCGGCAGGTGGGGCCGCATCCGCTCCTACGGGTCTGGCTGCGCAGAGGGCCGCTGACGCCGGCATCTGACGTGTGATGCCGCTCCGCGGCCCGGGTTCCGAAGGACGGTCGTCCGCCCCGACCGTCTACGTCGTTTGCATGATAGACGTACGGCGTCTGTCGTAGCAGGCCGAATCGCGAGGATCCGGCGCCGCCCGGCCACCCGATGGTCCTGCGCTGCTAGCATCGCGACCATGGGCTCGACGGCGTACGACTTCGTCATCGTCGGCGGCGGCTCGGCCGGCAGCGCCCTGGCGAACCGGCTGAGCGCCGACCCGGCGAACCGCGTCCTGGTCCTCGAGGCCGGGCCGGCCGGACTAGCGGTTCGACGCGTTCATCCACATGCCGGCCGCGTTGACCTTCCCGATCGGCAGCCGGTTCTACGACTGGAGATACGAGTCGGAGCCCGAGCCGTTCATGAACGGGCGCCGGATCTACCACGCCCGGGGCAAGGTCCTCGGTGGCTCGAGCAGCATCAACGGGATGATCTTCCAGCGCGGCAACCCGCTCGACTACGAGCGCTGGGCGGCGGACCCGGGGATGGCCGACTGGGACTACGCCCACTGCCTGCCGTACTTCAAGCGGATGGAGACGTGCCTGGCGGCGGCGGCCGACGACCCGTTCCGCGGTCACTCGGGTCCGCTGGTCCTCGAGCGCGGACCGGCCACCAGCCCGCTCTTCACGGCCTTCTTCGCGGCCGTCCAGCAGGCCGGCTACGCCCTGACCGAGGACGTCAACGGCTACCGGCAGGAGGGCTTCGCGGCGTTCGACCGGAACATCCACCGCGGGCGACGATTGAGCGCCGCGCGGGCCTACCTCCACCCGGTCATGAAGCGGCCGAACCTCGAGGTCCGGACGAGCGCCTTCGTCACCCGGATCGTGTTCGACGGGCGGCGCGCGATCGGCGTCGAGGTCGCCCTGGGTCGCGGTCGGTCCGAGCTCATCCGCGGCCGGGAGATCGTCCTGTGCGGCGGAGCGATCGACTCGCCCCAGGTCCTCCAGCTGTCCGGCGTCGGGGCGGCCGGCGAGCTGCAGGCGCTCGGGATCGACGTCGTCCAGGACCTGCCGGGGGTCGGCGAGCACCTCCAGGACCATCTCGAGGTCTACGTCCAGCACGCCTGCACCCAGCCGGTCTCGATGCAGCCGTCGGCGACCCAGAAGTGGCGTCGCCCGTGGATCGGCTTCCAATGGCTGTTCTTCCGGCGCGGCCCCGGCGCGACCAACCACTTCGAGGGCGGCGGCTTCGCCCGGAGCAACGAGGAGGTCGACTACCCGAACCTGATGTTCCACTTCCTGCCGCTGGCGATCCGCTACGACGGCTCGGCCGGTGCTCGCCGGCCACGGCTACCAGGTCCACATCGGGCCGATGTACTCGGACTCCCGGGGCTCGGTGAAGATCGTCTCGACCGACCCGCGGGTCCACCCCGCGCTCCGCTTCAACTACCTGTCGACGGCGCAGGACCGGCGCGAGTGGGTCGAGGCGATCCGGGTCGCCCGGTCGATCCTCGACCAGCCCGCGTTCGCGCCGTACGACGGCGGCGAGACGTCGCCCGGCCCGTCGGTCGAGACCGACCGGCAGATCCTCGACTGGGTCGCCCGGGACGCCGAGACCGCCCTCCACCCGTCGTGCACCTGCCGGATGGGCACCGACGACGCCTCGGTGGTCGACCCGCTGACGATGCGCGTCCACGGTCTCGACGGGCTGCGGGTCGTCGACGCCTCGGTCGATGCCGTACGTCACGAACGGCAACATCTACGCGCCGGTGATGATGCTGGCCGAGAAGTCCGCCGACCTCATCCTCGGGAACACGCCGTTGCCCCCGGAGCCGATCGAGTTCTACCGGCACCGGCGGACGACGGCCGCTCCGCCGGGCGGCGGCGCCTGAGCTTCGCTCTGCCCGAGGCCCGCCTCGTCGGGGTCATCCGGCGACACGGTACGTTCGGCTCGGGCGTCAGACCACCAGGCACTGGCCAACGCGCCTGCGACGACGCACGATAGTCGTCGAGGTCGGCCGATCGCTCGACGGCGCCGACGAACCCGGGGGGTCACGGATGCGCAGGATCCGAGCGGCACCGTTCGCGGCGACGCTCTCGTTCATCCTCCCCGGCCTGGGACAGCTCGTCCTCGGCTGGCCGAGGCGCGCGCTCCTGCTCGTCCTGCCAGTCCTCGCCGTCGCGGTCACGGCGGTCGTCCTCATCGTGCCTGACCCGACCGAGGCGCTCGATCTCGCTCTTCGCCCCGAGGCCGTGCCGGTCCTGCTGGGCGTCGACGGGCTCCTCCTCATCGTCCACCTCTGGGCGATCCTCGATGCCGAACGGCTCGCCCGGGCGGTCCGCCCGCTCGCCGGGTCCGCGCGGGTCGTCGCCACGGGTGTGCTGGCCGTCCTCCTGGTCGCGACCGTCGCTCTGCACGGGGCCGTCGCCTACGTCGGGAGCGAGGCCGGCGACAGCCTCGGCGCCGTGTTCGCGCCGAACGGCCCGAGTGGCGGCTTCGAGATCCCCGAGACGAGCTTCGGGTCCGACGAGGAGCCGACCCTGGCGCCCGACGAGGAGCCCAGCCTCGAGCCGTCCGCCTCGCCTTCGGCCGGCGCGCCGGGCACCGCCACGCCGGGCACTGCCACGCCGGGCGGCTCGGCCGCGTCGCCGTCGGCCGCCGCGTCGGCCATGCCCGGGTCGAGCGGCTCGCCGAGCCCGAGCCCGACGGCCAAGCCGCAGCCGACCGCCACCCCGGCCTGGGCGGCGGATGGCCGGCTCAACCTCCTGCTCATCGGCAGCGACGCCGGTCCGGACCGCTGGAGCCTGCGCACCGACACGATCGTCGTCCTGAGCGTCCAGGTGAAGACCGGTCGGGCGGCCCTGTTCGGGATCCCCCGGAACATGGTCGGGGTTCCGCTGCCCCCGGAGAGCGCCAGCGCGGTCCCGGGCGGGCGCTTCCCGGGTCTGCTCAACGCGCTGTACGTCTACGCGATGGGCCACCCGAGCAAGTTCCCCGGCGGCGACGCCCGGGGGATGCGCGCGGTCGCCGGGGCGATCCAGGAGCTCGTCGGCGTGCGTCTCGACGCGATGGTCGTGGTCAACCTCGCGGGTTTCGTCCGGCTCGTCGACGAGCTGGGCGGGCTGTGGATCGACGTTCCCGAGCTGCTCGTCGACAACAACTACCCGATCGAGGACGGGACCGCCTGGATCCATCTCCGGATCGAACCTGGCTGTCAGCACCTCGGCGGCCGGATGGCCCTCGCCTATGCCCGATCCCGCCACCAGGATTCCGACTACGGCCGGATGCGCCGCCAGCAGACCGTCCTGCTCGCTCTCCGCCGGCAGATCGATCCGGTCGCCCTCATCCCCAAGGTCCCGGCCCTCCTGAAGGTCGCCAGGGACACGCTGTGGACGACGATCCGCCGGAGTGACGTTCGGGGTCTCGCCCAGCTGGCGGCGCGGGTCGACCCACGTCGCGTCGCCCGCGTCCTGTTCGTCCCGTCGCGCTACCCGGCGCAGCTGGACACGAACGAGATCCGCCAGATCCGGCAACGCGTCCGGACGATCTTCGACGGGCCGGCGCCGGCCCCGGACCCCGACCTGGCCAAGGGTCACTGCCCGTAGGCACGAACGGCACTTCATCGGTCGCCGGGCGGGGGCGCAGCATCAGTCCGTTCTCAGCCGACCACGAGAGAAGGGACACGATGACTGCCGACACGCTGACCAGGAGCAAGGAGGCCGACCTGGCGGGTCCGGGCATCGGCGACTACGACGAGCTCGCGAAGGTCCTGCCCGGCGACTACCACTCCCTGCTCAGCCCGAAGGAGACCCAGCGCGCGATCTTCGCCGTCAAGGCCTACATCGAGGAGCATCTCTGCCGGGAGCTGAACCTGATGATGGTCCAGGTCCCGCTCATCGTCGACGTCGAGTCCGGCGTCAACGACATGCTCGACCGCGACGGGTCGCGGACCCCGATCCAGTTCCACATCTCGAACGACCACGACCGGCACCCGCTCGACGCCCAGGTCGTCCAGGCCGCCACGAAGTGGAAGCGGGTCGCCCTGCACCAGTTCGGGATGGAGGTCGGCGAGGGCCTGTGCACCGACATGCGGGCGGTCCGCAAGGACTACTTCCTCGACCACGACCACAGCGTCTACGTCGACCAGTGGGACTGGGAGCGGGTGATCGCGCCCGAGCAGCGGGACCTCGCCTTCCTCGAGGACGTGGTCCGCTCGATCTGGCGGGTCCTGCGCGGCGCCGAGGCGCACGTCCAGCGGCTCTACCCGCAGCTCCGGACCGAGCGTTACCCCGACCTGCCCGCGGAGATCAGGTTCATCCACGCCGAGGACCTCCTGGCGCGCTACCCGGACCTGCCACGCAAGCAGCGCGAGACGCTCATCCTCCAGGAGCACCCGGCCGTGTTCATCATCGGCATCGGCTGGACCCTGGCCGACGGCTACCCCCACGAGATGCGCGCGGCCGACTACGACGACTGGGTCACCGAGACGCGCTCGGACGACGGTCGGCCGATGCACGGCCTGAACGGCGACATCCTGGTCTGGAACCCGGTCACCAGGCGACGTCACGAGCTGACCTCGATGGGCATCCGGGTGAACGCCGAGACGCTCCGCCGCCAGCTGGAGCTGACCGGCCAGCTCGACTGGCTCGAGCTGCCGTACCACAGGGGGATCGTCAGCGGCGAGCTGCCGCTCAGCATCGGTGGCGGGATCGGCCAGTCGCGGACCCAGATGCTCCTGCTCAAGAAGGCCCACCTCGGCGAGGTCAGCGTGACCGTCTGGCCGAAGGTCCTCAAGGACATGTGCGCGGCCCGCGACATCCACGTCCTCGACTGAACCGAGTAGTCGGTTCGGCGGCTAGCAGGTCACGTGGAGGATCGCCGCCGTCTGCTCCGGGTCGGCGGCCGACAGCAGGCGGCAGGCCTCGACGGTCGGCACGGCGATGAGCTCGACGCCCCGCCGTCGGGCCTCGGCCCGGACGTCATCGACGATCGGCAGCGCGCCGTCCGCCCCCGTCCCGACGATCAGCTGGCGGCAGTGCCACGGGATCGGTTCCTCGAGGCTGAGCGGCGTGTGGCCGTAGCGCTCGCGGAGCGGGCGCGACGCCCGCTTGTGCCGCCGCCCGACGTGACCATGCTCGACCACGACATCGCGCTCGTAGCGATCGCCGTCGATCTCGACGAGCCCGAACCGGACGAACCGTGCTCTCATGGCTCCCCTCGGCTGTCGGCGGCTCACCCGCCCTGGGCGATCAGCGACAGGATGATGTCGACGTCGTCGCTGCCGATGACCCCCTCGTACTTCGCCCGGACGACCCCATTCCCGTCGACGACGAAGATCCACGGCATCCAGCGAGCTCCCCAGGGCGATCCGCCGAGGCCCCAGGCCGAGGCCGGGTCGGTGAGCGGCGGATCCGACAGGTCGCCCTCGAGGACCGGTGTCTCGGACACGACCGCGTAGGGATACGGCTCGAGGTGGATGAACGTCGCGCTGGGCCATCGGTCGAGCAGGGAGCGGGCCAGGACCAGCGCCTTGCCGCAGGCCGGCGAGACCCGGAAGCGGACCGAGTCGACGACGAGCACGAACGGGGCGTGGTCGGCCAGCGCGTCGGTCGTCGAGCGCTGGTAGAAGCGGAGGTCGGGCGCCGGGTCGGTCGACACCGCCCAGTGGTCGCCGCCGACGTCGGCGAGGGTCGGCGTCCGCGCCGTCGGGGCGGGGGCACCGAGCGCGGCCGACGCGCCCGGATCGAGCGCGGTCAGCCAGATCGTCCCGCTCAGCGCGGCGCCGCCGACGGTCGCGCCGACGGTCAGCCGCCATGTGCCGGGCGACGGGATGTCGAGGGTCGGGACGTACAGGACACGATCCTCGTACGGCGGCTGGACGGGGACGGCCGCGCCAGGCGGCCCGACCGGCAGCCCGTCGGCTGTCTCGAGCTGGGCCGTCACCGCCAGCGTCGGGTCGGCCAGCCGCCCCGACGGCCCATCGAGGGTCAGGATGACCGGGCTGTGGCCGCCGGCCCAGACCACCGACGAGATGACCGTCGGGCTGAGCGTGCCGACCGTCGCCGGGGTCGAGCTGGCCGTCGGGCCGTCCGAGGGGCTCGGGCCCGTGCTCGGCGGCGGCGTCACCTCCGGTTCCGCGAGCATCGTTCGGAGGGTGGCGATCATCTGCTCGGCGGTCGTCCCGAACGGGAACGCGCCGCGCAGGTGTCCGGCGGCATCGACGATGAAGACGACGGCGGTGTGGCTCATCGAGTACGCGTCCGGCCGGTCCGCCTCGACCCGGGCATAGCGGACGCCCCAGGCATCGGCCGTCGTCCGGATCCGATCCGCCGACCCGGTGACCGCCGTGATCCCGGCCGGAAGGTACGGCACGTACTCACGCAGCCAGGCGGGCGTGTCCCGTTCCGGGTCGATCGAGACGAAGACCGCCCGGCTGCCGGCGCCGATGTCGGCGAGGACGCGGCCGAGGATCCCGATCGTCGCCGGGCAGACGTCCGGGCAGTGGGTGTAGCCGAAGAACACGAGGACCGGGCCGCCCCCGCGCAGCGCGGCCAGCGAGAACGGGCGCTCGTCCGGGTCGATCAGCTCGATCGGCGGGGCGTCGCGGATCTGGCCGTAGAGGAACGAGCCCGCTGATGTGGCCGGTGACGCCGACGTCGCGGTCGACGGAGCGGCCGAGGTCACCACCGCGCCTCGCGGGTTGCCGAGGCCGAGCACGGCGGCCGCCACGGCGAGGACGCCGAGGAGGGCCGCGAACGCGATGACCATCGTGAACGCACGGTCGCCGATCGCGGCCCCGCCGTCGGTGACGGGCGGGTGGACGGGACGCGTCGCCATGTCAGCCGCTCCTGACCTCGGCCTGGACCACGATCCGCCCAGCGTGCTCGAAGACGAGATCGATCTCGAGCTTGTCGCCCACCGCCAGGGGCTTGGTCAGGCTCATGAGCATCAGGTGGAACCCGCCGGGCTGGAGCTTGACCTCGCCACCCGCCGGGACCTCGATCTTGTCGACCGGATGCATCCCGGTCATCCCGGACGCGTCGGTCGAGGTCTCGTGCATCTCGACCATCGCGCCGGGGCTGGACGCGCTCATGAGGGCGTCGGCCTCGTCCGTCGGGTTGGAGATGACCAGGTAGGCGGCCGAGGACTTCGTGGTGTCGGCCTGGGCGCGGGCCCAGGCGCCGCTCACCGCGAGGCTCTTGGTCGTGCCGGACGAGCAGGCGGCGACGACGAGCGCGACCGATGCGACGAGCGAGACGAGCGCGACACTCTGGCGCGAACGCATCGAAGCCTCCACGGATGCAGGATGAGCCTGAGGCTAGTCGTGCTCCGTGAGGTGCGTCAGGTCCATTCGGCCCGAGCGCCCGGGGCCGACCGGCGCGATCCGGGACGGTCCGGCCGTGGCCAGCTCGGCGAACGTGGCCATGTCCGGGACGGCCAGGTCGGGCGTCGCCTCGGCCGGTGGCGTGGCGCCGAAGCCGGGCCGGTCGTGACGGCGATCGATCCAGGTCGTCGCGAGCCCGAGTCGCCGGGCCGGGACGTGGTCGTGATAGAGGCTCTGGGCGACGTGGAGGATCCGCCCGCGGGGGAGGCCGATCCGCTCGAGGGCGAGCTCGAAGTTGTGCGCGTCGGGCTTGTAGCTTCCGGCCTGCTCGGCGGTGACGATCCAGTCGAACGCGACGCCCAGCCGCCGGTTCGAGGCGGCGAACAGGTCGTCGTCGCAGTTCGTGATCACGCCCAGCCGGAAGCGGTCGACCAGTCGGGCCAGCGCGGCCGGCGAGTCGGCGAACGCCGGCCAGTCCCCGACCGACCCGGCGAACCGCTCGACCGCCGCATCCGTCGGCGTCACGCCGAGGCCGGCGGCGACGCCTCGCGCCGCACGGCCGAGCACCTCGCGGTAGCGCAGGTAGGGCCCGGCCTCGGCCGCCGCCTCGTGCCGGGCGTACGCTTCGAGGAGCTCGTCCTCGCCGGCCATCGCACCGGCTCGCCCGAGCATCGCTCTGAGCGCCGTCACGATCCCCGATTCCCAGTCGATGAGCGTGCCGTAGCAGTCGAAGGTCAACGCCTCGAAGCGGTCGAAGTCGAGATCCGGCACCGCAACTGCTCCCTGTCTGTCCGTCGATCGGCTCACCGACGATACCTCGGCCCGGCTGGGCCATGCCGTCGACCTTGCCGCTTTCGTTGTTCCAATCCCGGCTGACAGGCACTAGGATGGTCCGCGAGGGCTGGGAAGCGGCCGGCTTGGTCCGGCAGTGTCCTTCGGGGGTGAGAGTGCGCGCGTCCCACGGATCCGTCCGTCGCACGGCGGTCGTCGTCATCTGCCTGCTCCTCGCAGCCACCAGCCTGCCCGCGACGGTCGTCGGCGCCGGCCGCTCCTCACCGGTCGTCCTGGTCGGCTCGGGTCGGAACCCCGTCACGTTGCCCGCCAGCCCGAGCCAGCCCTCAGCCGACGGCACGGTCGCCGTCGCCGCCCCCGACACCGGCGGCTCATGGGGCCAGGTCCTCGACTGGGGGTTCCATGGGCAAGCACATGACCGCCCTGCCGACGGGCAAGGTGCTGGTCTGGTCGGTCGGCGACAACGCCCGGGTCTGGGATCCGGGCACCGGGACCTTCTCGCCGGTGACCCCGGCCACCTTCGGGGACCTCCACTGCGCCGGCCAGTCCACCCTGGCCGACGGGCGGATCATCGTGGTCGGTGGCCAGAACGGCGCGCCCCACAACGGGACGAACATCTCCGCCCTGTTCGACCCGTTCAGCGAGACGTGGACCCAGGGCCCGGCGATGAGCTACCTGCGCTGGTACGCGACGAGCACGACGCTCGCCGATGGCCGGGTGCTGGCGACCTCCGGCGATGCCCCGGACGGCACCCGCGCGGTGAGTGCCCGAGGTCTTCGACCCGGCTCGGAACACCTGGACGAAACTGACCGGCGCGGTCCGCGAGCCAGAGTCTCTACCCGTTGATGTTCGTCCTGCCCAACGGCAAGGTCTTCGAATCCGGGCCCGGGGCCAACACGGCGGTCCTCGACCCCGACCGGGAACGGAAGCTGGACGCCCGGCCCGACGGACTTCTACTCGACGAACGGCTACTCCGAGTCGGCGGTCATGCTCCGGCCGGGCGTCGTCCTCCGGGCCGGTGGCGGGGATCCCGCCCAGGCGCGGGTCACGACGGTCGACATGAACGTGGCCTCGCCGGCCTGGCGGGACGTCACCCCGATGACTTCCCCCGACGCCGGATGAACCTCACGATCCTGGCCGACGGGACCGCGATCGCGATCGGCGGGACGCGGGCCGCCGACGATGCCAACCAGGCGGTCCTGGAAGCCGAGATCTGGGATCCGACGGCCGAGAGCTGGACCACCGTCGCGCCGATGGCCGAGGCGCGGATGTACCACTGCTCGGCCGTCCTGCTACGCCGACGGACGGGTCGTCGTTGCCGGCGGCGAGGCCTCCGGCCGCCTGCACGCCCAGATCTACTCCCCGCCCTACCTGTTCAAGGGCGCCCGTCCGACGATCGCCGGCGGCCCCGACGTCGCCGGGTACGGATCGACCTTCAGCGGTCACCAGCCCGGACGCGGCCTCGATCAGCTCGGTCGCCCTCATCCGGTCGGCGGCGGCGACCCACGCCTTCGACGAGAACCAGCGCTACGTGCCGCTCACCTTCACGCGGTCGGGGAGCACGCTGTCGGTCGACCGCACCGCCGAGCGGCGGCTACGCCCCGCCCGGCTACTACATGCTCGTCATCAAGAACGGGGCAGGCGTCCCGTCCGTCGGCCGCTACATCCGGGTCAATTCGGTCGCCGACCTGACCCCGGGGACGATCACCGGCCATGTGACCGACGCGGGCACCGGACTGCCGATCGCGGGTGCCTCGGTGTCGACGCTCGGGATCTCGACGCTGACCGACGGCGCCGGCGCATACACCCTGAGCAACGTACCCACCGGGGACCGCCAGATCGCCTTCTCGGCGGCCGGCTACGCGGACGTCGGTCGGAGCCAGACCGTGACGGCTGGAGGAACGTTCACCGTCGACGTGGCGCTGGCTCCGCCAGGGAGCGTCGACGGAGTGGTCACGGATGCGACGACGGCGAACCCGATCGCCGGCGCGACGGTGACCTATCCGGGCGGCTCGACGACGACCGATGCGAACGGGGCGTACTCGGTGACCGGCCTGCCGGCCGGCGCCCAGCCGTTCTCGGCCGCGGCCACCGGCTACGACAGCCTGGCCAAGACCGGCACGGTGATCGCCGGGGGCCAGGCGACGCTCGACTTCGCGCTCGACCCGGCGGCGACGTACATCACCGGCGACGTCCGTGACGCGTCGACCACCCAGCCGATCCCCGCGGCGACCGTCTCGTTGACCGGCGGCGGGGACTACGTCGCTGACCAGTTCGGTCGATACCGGATCGATGTGCCGCCGGGCACGTACACCGTGACGGCGAGCGCGCCCGGCTACTTCCCGGTCAGCCACGCCGTCGACGTCACCGCCGGCGCCTACGCCAGCATGGACTTCTCCCTGACGCTGCGACCGGCTTCGACGAAGGTGGTCCCGGTGAGCATCGACGCGTATGCCAAGGGCTCGAGTCCCACCAAGAACTACGGGAAGGACACCGTGCTCCGCGTCCGGAGCGGCGGATCGTCCTCGGGCTACACCGTCTACCTGCGCTTCGACGTCGCCGGGCTCAACGGCCGCACGATCAGCGGGGCTCAGCTCCGGATGTTCACCACCGATCCCAGCCCCGACGGCGGCCACGTCTACGCTGCCGGGAACGGTTGGACAGAGACGGGGATCACCTGGAACAACGCCCCGCCGCCGACGGGCGCCCAGCTTGGCGCGTTCGGCTCCGTCACGACGAATGCCTGGGGGGCGGTCAACCTGCCCGCCGGCACCATCCCCGGTGAAGGCAGCTACACGCTGGCGGTCGTGGGTCAGAGCACCAACAGCGCCTACTACAGCAGCCGGGAGGGCGCGAACAGCCCGGAGCTCGACCTGTCGTTGAGCGACGCCGGCCCGCCTTCGAACCCGCCGATCGCCTCGTTCAACGCCTCGACGACCAGCGGGCAGGCGCCCCTGAACGTCGCCTTCACCGACACCTCGACGGGCTCCCCCAACGCCTGGACGTGGACGTTCGGCGACCTGACCGGATCGTCCGCCCAGTCGCCGAGCCACACGTTCACGGCCGCCGGCACGTACGTCGTCACGCTGGTCGCCTCGAATGCGTCGGGCGCGTCGGCCCCGGTCTCGCGGACGATCACCGTGAGCAGTGCTCCGCCGCCCCCGCCACCCCCGCCACCACCCGGTGGGAACCCGATCAAGACGATGACCTTCGAGAACGCCTCGCTCACGGATCCGGTCACCGGCGCGGACTCGATCACGGGTGCCCTCGTGCGCGAGACCGCCAGCCCGATCCTCGGTGCCGGCTCCGTCCGGGTCCCGAACCTGTCGAGCGGCTACCTCCAGGAGACGTTCACCGCGGCGGCGGACGCCTACGTGGCGTTCGATCTCCGGCTGGCGGCCCGGCCGACGGGCACCGTCCGGATCGTGTTCCTGTCCGACCAGGGAACCACCGTCGGCAACATCCAGCTGCTCTCGACGGGCTCCCTCCGACTCCGCTCCGGGTCCACGACGGTCGGGTCGGACTCGACGCCGCTCGTGGCCGGCACGGTCTACCGGGTGGGTCTCCACCAGCGACGCGGGACCGGGTCGAACGGCCTGCTCGAGGCGTTCCTCGCGCCGTCCGGGACGGCCTTCGGGAGCCCGTTCGCCTCCCTCGCGACCGGGACCTGGACGACCTCGGCCGACCGGCTCCGGCTCGGAGCGACGGCCGGTTCGGCGGTCGACCTGACGGCGGACGACATCGCCCTCGACGGGGGCGCGATGCCGGGACCGTCGACCGCCACCGCCACCGCCACCGCCGGTCCGTCGGTCCTGTCGGTGACGGCGACGGGCTACCAGGTCCAGGTCGGTGGCTTCTTCGACTGCATGATCCCGATGTCGAACCCGACGACGGTCGTGGCGCCGCCCAGGTTGCTCGACGATCGCCCGAGCGCTCGGATCGCGGGGGGCCGGGCGACCTGAGGACCGCCGGGTCGGGCAGCCCCGGCGGTCGCCGTCACCCCTTGGGCGGGAGGCCCGCGACGTGCTCGAGCGCGCGGTCCACCCACGCTGCGGCGGCATCGGCATCGGCCGCCACGGCCGCCGGCAGGACGGCGTAGCCGCGCATCGGGCGGCCCGGCATCGGCTCGAACGGACCGCCGCCGGCCGCGACGAGCTCGCGCGTGTCGGCCTCGGAGAGCCGGACGAACCAGTTCGACCCGTGCAGGCCGGTCGCCATGTTCCCGTTCACGAACGCGGCGGGATAGCCGAACATCTTGCGGACGCTGCCCGTCGGGCGGGTCGCCAGGACCGCCGCGAACCGCTCGACCAGCTCGGCCGGGGCCTTGTCGAACCCGGGCGTCGTGGGCCTGTCGGGCATCACGATCCTCCTTCGGCTCCGCCGCGGTCGAGGAGCTCGAGCACCGGGGCGAACTCCTCGAGCGAGGCCAGGGTGATCGGGTCGAGCACCAGCTGGACGTGGCCGATCCCCTCGCGGGCGTAGGCCCGGAGCGCCTCGGCCAGCGAACCCGGGTCGCCCTCGAGCGGTGGGCTGTCGCGCTGGGCGAAGTCGCCCTGGACCCGTCCGCGCCCACCGGTCAGGCGGACCAGGACCGCCACCGTCCGCTCGATCGCGGCCGGATCGCGCCCGGCGGCGCGGGCGGCGGCGTCGACCCTGGCCCGGAGCGGGGCGACCCCCTCCGGGCGGTTGCCGGTGTCGGCGAACCAGGCGTTCCAGCTGTCGATGTGCGGGGCGCCGATCGCGAGCATCCGGTCACCCGACGAGCCGAGCAGGAGCGGCGGCCCGCCGGGGCGCGGGCCGCGCGGCCGGAGCTCGCAGTCGCGGACGGTGTAGTAGCGGCCCTGGAAGTCGATCTCGCCCTGGCGCAGGAGCGTCCGGATGATCGTGAACGCCTCCTCGAACCGGCCGATCCGATGGTCGAACGGGAAGCCGAAGGCCGTGTACTCGGTCTCGTTCCAGCCGGCGCCGAGGCCCAGGATGAGCCGCCCGCCGCTGATCTCGTCGACGGTCGCCGCCTTCTTGGCCAGCATCGCCGGGGCATGGAAGCTGGTCGAGGCGACGAGTGGCCCGAGCTCCACCCGCTCGGTGACCGCCGCCAGGGCGGCCAGCATCGTCCAGCACTCCCACGGGCCGCGGGGCTCGGGGTCGCCGGATCGCCGGTACAGCAGGTGGTCGCCGTACCAGATCGAGTCGTAGCCGAGGGACTCCGCCCGACGGGCGAGGGCGAGGTACTCCGGCCAGCGGACCTCGCGCTCGACCTCGGGCAGCTGGACGCCGACCTTGAGGGGCCGGCTGGTTCGGCGGGCGACCGGATGCATGGCGCGAGCGTAGCGCCGCCTCCGTCGTGTCGTCCTGCCAGTTCGTGCCGGTCGGCCCTGTCCGGTCCGGACCGCCGGGATGTGGAATCGAGCCTGTCGCAACCGAGTCCGCGCGCATCCGCTGCGTCCCGTGCCCGACGGGAGGTGGGCCATGGCGTCGGAGTTGCATCGAGCGGCTGACGAGGTCGGCGCTCCCGGTCAGAAGGGTCTGAAGACCGGCGCGCTCGGCTTCGTCGCCAACGTCGTCATCGGGGTGGCATCGACCGCCCCGGCCTACAGCCTGGCCGTCTCGCTCGGCCTGGTCGTCGCGGCCGTCGGGCTCGCCTCGCCCGCGATCATGTGGCTCGCATTCGTCCCGATGCTGTTCATCGCGATCTCGTACTACTACATGAACCGGGCCGACCCCGACTGCGGGACGAGCTTCACCTGGGTGACCCGGGCGATGGGGCCCCATCTCGGCTGGATGACCGGCTGGGCGATCATCGTGGCCGACGTCATCGTCATGGCCAGCCTGGCCGAGATCGCCGCCCAGTACACGTTCAGCCTGTTCGGCTGGGACGTGTTCGCGAACCCGGTGCTCCCGGTCGCGATCGGTGACCAGACGGTCGACTTCGGGGTCATCGCCCTGGGCGTCCTGTTCGTTGCGGTCCTGACCTGGATCTGCTACGTCGGGATCGAGGTGTCGGCCCGGACGCAGGTGGTCCTGCTCACGATCGAGCTGGTCGCGCTGGCCGTCTTCGCCTCGGTCGCCCTGTTCCGCGTCTACACCGACCCGCCGGCGGGCGCGATCCTGCCGAGTCTCGAATGGCTGAACCCGTTCGCGATCGTCGGTGAGGACGGGGCATTCAGCCCGAGCGCCCTCGCGGCCGGCCTGGTCATCGCCCTGTTCATCTACTGGGGCTGGGACACGACCGCGACGGTCAACGAGGAGAGTGCCGACCCGAACGAGCAGCCCGGCCGGGCGACGGTCGTCAGCGTGTTCGTCCTCGTCGCGACCTACGTCATCGTGACCATCGCCGCCCAGGCGTGGGCCGGCGTGGGTCGCCTGGCCGAGGCGGGCGAGAGCGACATCTTCGCGATCATGGCCAACGAGGTCCTCGGCTCGCCGCTGGACAAGCTCCTGATCCTGGCCGTCCTGACGTCCGCTGCCGCCTCGACCCAGACGACGATCCTGCCGACCGCGCGGACCGCGCTGTCGATGGGCGCCAAGGGCGCCCTGCCGAAGATGTGGGCGAACATCCACCCGCGCTTCCAGACGCCGACCAACGCGACGATCTGGATGGGCATCCTGTCGGTCGCCTTCTACATCGGCCTGAAGGTCGTCTCGGAGAACATCTACTACGACGCGCTCGCCGCGCTGGGGCTGATGATCGCCTTCTACTACGGCCTGACGGGCTACGCCTGCGCCATCTACTACCGCCACCAGCTCCTGCGGAGCGCCAAGGACCTGCTGCTCATCGGGATCCTGCCGGTCCTCGGCGGGATCGCCCTGACCTGGGCCTTCGTCCAGTCGGTCATCGACCTGTCCGACCCGGCCAACTCGTACTCCGGGGTCGACTGGCTCGGGGTCAGCGTCCCGCTCGCGATCACGCTGGTGTCGTTCGTCATCGGGCTGGTCCTCATGGTGGCCTGGTGGATCCGCGACCCGACGTTCTTCCGGCGCCGCCCCGAGACCTACCATCGCGACATCCCGTCGACGCCCGCGCCGACCCTCCGGCCGGCAGCGGGGCACGGACCGGTCGGCCACTGAGACGAGACGTCGGCGGACGACCGTCTTCTGAACTCGGACCACCGCCGTCCGCTCGCGGACGGCGGTGGCCTGCGGAGCAAGGAGTCCTGACATGCGGATCCTGGTGATCGGCGCCGGTGGCGTCGGAAGCGCGGTCGTGCCGATCGCGGCGCGCCGGTCCTTCTTCGAGACGATGGTCGTCGCCGACTACGATCCGGCCCGGGCCGAGCGCGTCGTGGCGCGGGTCGGGGATCCGCGCTTCGTGGCGGCCCGGGTGGACGCCTCACAGCCCGAGGCGGTCACCGCCCTGTGCCGGGAGCACGCGATCAGCCACGTCCTGAACGCCGTCGACCCGCGCTTCGTCATGTCGATCTTCGACGGGGCGTTCGCGGCCGGCGCGGACTACATGGACATGGCGATGTCGCTCAGCCATCCCCATCCGGACAGGCCGTACGAGCTCACCGGCGAGAAGCTCGGCGACGCCCAGTTCGCCAGGGCGAGCGCATGGGAGTCGGCCGGTCGGCTGGCCCTCGTCGGGATGGGTGTCGAGCCGGGGCTGTCGGACGTGTTCGCCCGCTACGCCGCGGACCACCTGTTCAGCGAGATCGACGAGCTCGGCGTCCGCGACGGCGCGAACCTGGTCGTGGCCGGCTACGACTTCGCCCCGTCGTTCAGCATCTGGACGACGATCGAGGAGTGCCTCAATCCGCCGGTCATCTGGGAGGACGGCCGGGGCTGGTACACGACCCCGCCGTTCAGTGAGCCCGAGACGTTCACGTTCCCCGAGGGGATCGGCCCGGTCGAGTGCGTCAACGTCGAGCACGAGGAGGTCCTCCTCATGCCGCGCTGGCTGAAGGCCAGGCGGGCGACGTTCAAGTACGGCCTCGGCGACGAGTTCATCAACGTCCTCAAGGTCCTCCACCAGGTCGGCCTGGACCGGACCGCGAAGGTCCGCGTCGGGGCCGTCGAGGTCTCGCCACGGGACGTCGTGGCGGCCTGCCTGCCGGATCCGGCGACGATCGGCGACCGGATGACCGGCAAGACCTGCGCCGGCACGTTCGTGACCGGTCGTGGCAAGGACGGCGCGCCGAGGAAGGTCTACCTCTACCACGTCGTCGACAACGAGGAGACGATGCGTCTCGACGGCTCCCAGGCGGTCGTCTGGCAGACGGCGATCAACCCCGTGATCGCGTTCGAGCTGCTGGCCGCCGGGACCTGGAAGGGCAGCGGCGTCCTCGGGCCCGAGGCGTTCGACGCCGTGCCGTTCCTCGACCTGCTGACGGCCTACGGCTCGCCGTGGGGGATGGACGACCGGACGAACCGGTAGGCGCGGGCGGCGCGCCGGGCCCCGGGTGGCGGGGTGGCTGGCCGGTCGGGCGGCTACGCGGCTGCCCGGGTCGGGAGCTGGTCGATGATCGTCCACGAGACGTGGCCGCCGAAGTCGAGGCTGACCAGTCGACGGAGGGTGCCCTTCGGCTCCTGGAGCGTGCTGCACTCGAGCCGGATCCGGTCGCCGTCGGCGACGACGACGGTCCACGATCCGCACGCGCAGAACGGGGTTGTTCGCATCGCGTCTTCGATCCGCTGGACGGCCTGATAGTTCTCCACGATCTTGAACGTGCCTCTCCGCTTCGCCGCTCTTGAAAGATACGGTCCGTCCCGTATCATATCCTGGTGACGATGACGATGCAAGACGGTCCGTCTCGGAAGTCCCGCGGGCGGCCGCGCTCCGATCGGGTCCATCGGGCGATCCTGGATGCGGCGCGCGAGATGCTGATCGCCGACGGGTACACGAAGCTCCGACTCGAGCACGTCGCCGCTCGAGCCGGCGTGGGCAAGGCGACGATCTACCGACGCTGGGCGACCAAGGAGGCTCTCGCCCTCGAGCTGGTCATGGAGCTGGCCTCGCCCCACATCGCGATCGCGGACACCGGCGACACCAGGGAGGAGCTCCTGGCCGCGACGATGAACGCGTTGCGGGCCATCACTGAGACCCCGTTCGGTCCGGTCATCCGGGCGCTCCTGTCCCAGATCGCGATCAACCCTGGGCTCGGCGATCCGTTCCGGGCGACCGTGGTCCAGGGCCGGCGCGAGGAGATCGCCCGGGTCGTCGAGCGGGGGATGGCCCGCGGCGACCTCCGCACGGACGCGCCGGTCGATCTCGCCACCGAGCTGCTCGTCGGCCCGGTCTACTTCCGGCTGATGTTCGGCGGTCAGCTCGACGCCGAGTTCGCCGGGCGGATCGTCGATGCCGTGCTGCTCGGCTACGCCGCCCCGGCGACGGCCGAAGCCGGGGCGGATGGAGCGACGGTCGATGACTGAGCGCGGCACGCTGGCGGTGATCGCCCACGACGGCCGCAAGGCGGATCTCGTCGCGTGGGCCACCTATAACCGCGACCGGCTCGCCGAGTTCGACCTCGTGGCGACCGCCACGACCGGGGCGCTCCTGCGCGACAAGGTGGGCCTCAAGGTCCGGATCATGCTGTCCGGCCCGCTTGGCGGCGACGCCCAGATCGCGGCGCTGGTGGCCGAGGGACGGATCCGGGCCGTCTTCTTCTTCGTCGACCCGCTGAGCGCCCATCCCCACGACCCCGACATCCGGACCCTGCTCCGCGTCTGCAACGTCCACAACGTCCCGCTCGCCAGCAACGTGGCCGGAGCCGACCTGTTCCTCGCCTCGTCGCTCCTGAGCGCCCGCGATGCACCGGGCAGCCACGAGCCGAGCTAGCACCGTACGACCCGGCGGCCGAACCGAGCGCGCGCGGGAACGAGCCGGCCGGCGCCTCGGCGCGCCACTGAGGTCGACACCTGTCAACGGCCCGGACGCACTCCGACCGTACCCGTCCCCTCCGGACCCGGGCCTTCCGCGCGGACCAACGGCGTCGCCCGCCTGACCTTCGGGGCGTTCCGCCGTACGGAGGGTGGCGCGGACGATGGCCGTGTCATCCGACCGCCGAGGGACCCGATGCTCGTCGACTTCACCGGCTTCGCCGGAGACTGCCTGATCAGCGGGCGGCTCGACCTCCGGGCCGAGCGCCTGACCGACCAGCTCAACGCCACCCCGGAGATCCACCTCGTCGACGTCCTGCTCGAGGGGCTCCTGGACGGCCGGCAGGTCACGACCCCGACGTTCGCGATCAGCCGGTCCGAGCTGTGCGCGGTCAAGGCCGGCCCGCCGCGCGGCTCGCGCCGGCTCTGGACGGCCACCGAGGAGCACCGGCTGCAGGCCCAGCTCGGCCCGTACACGGTCCTCGGTCGGCTCCACGCGCCGCCCGGCGCCGAGGCGATCCCGTCGATCGGAGAGCGCGAGGTCATGGTCCCGCTGACCGACGCGACGATCGCCTACCTCATCGCCGGGATCCTCGAGGTCCGTGACTGCCCGACCCTGATCATCAACCGCGAGCTGGCCAGCTGGCTGCGGGACGCCGACGCCGACCCGGTCGGACCGCCGACCCTGGCCGCCGTGGAGACCGGCCGGGGCTGAGCGGGGCGGTCCGGCCCAGGCGGACCTGACTAGCCGCGACGGCCTGAGGTCAGATCCCGGCGATCGAGCGTGGAGCCATCCTGGGGCCGCGTCGGGGCGCCTCGATCCCGCTCGTCTCGAGCAGGCGGACGACCCGGCCACGCTGGCCGCGATACGGCTCGAGCAGCTCGAGCATCCGGGCGTCGTCGGCGCGCGGCTCGCCGGCCAGGGCGAAGGCGACGAGGCTGGGCAGGTGGAAGTCGCCGACGCTGACCGCGTCCGGGTCGCCGAGGGCATCGCGGGCGACCTCGTTGACCGTCCACGGCCCGATCCCGACGACCGCGCCGAGTCGCCGGTGGGCCTCCCCGATCGGCAACGTCACGACCGCCTCGAGGCGGTCGGCCAGCGCGCCGATCCGGCGGAGCGTGTCGGCCCGCCGCCGCTCCAGCCCGAGCGGGTGGTAGGCGTGGTACGCCAGCCCGGCCAGCCGCTCTGGCGTCGGCTGGAGACGCAGCCCGAACGGGCCCGGCGCCGGCTCGCCGTGGGCCCGGATGAGGGCGCGGTAGATCCGGCGCGCCTCCTCGCCGGTGATCTTCTGCTCGAGGACGGCCGGGACGAGCGCCTCGACGACCCGGTTCGTGCGCGGGATCCGGACCCCGGCGAACCGGCGGGCCAGCTCGGCGACCAGGCGGTGCGGCGGCTGGAGGGCGTCGAGCGCCGCCGGGTCGTCGTTCAGCCCGAGCAGGTCGGGTGCCCGCTCGACGGCCCAGCCGGCGCCGCGACCCCAGGCGCGGACGACGAGCTCACGGTCGGTCTCGACGACTTCGACGCTGGCCGGGCCGTCGGGCGTCCGCGTCGCCCGGCGGACCCGCCCCGTCTCCAGCCGGATCGTCGGGTCGCCGGCACCGTGGCGGAGCGGCGACAGGGTCCGGACGAGCTCGTACCGCGCCGGCCGCGGGAGGCGGACCTCGAGGTCGGGTCCGGCGCCGAGGATCACGCCCCGCCCGGCTCCCAGCCGTCCGGCCCGAGCTCGAAGCCGTCGAACTGGAATGCCGGCGAGACGGTGCAACCGACGAGGGTCCACGCGCCGAGGCTGCGGGCCGACTGCCAGGCACCGGGCGGGACGACGATCTGCGGGTGGTCTCCGGCCAGGACGTCGTCGCCGAGTCGCTGCCGGACGATCGCCCGGCCGTCGGTCGAGACGGCCAGCTCGAGCGGCGCGCCGCCGTAGTGGTGCCAGACCTCGGCCGCGTCGATCCGGTGCCAGTGCGAGGTCTCGCGACGCCGGAGGAGGAACAGGATCGCGCTGCCGGCGCCACGCGAGCCGTCGGCGGGGGCGTCCCGCCAGGTCTCCACGTAGTGGCCGCCCTCCGGATGCGGGCTCATCCCCAGGGCGGCGATGAGCGCCCCGGCGCCGGTCGCGGTCGCCGAGCCTCCTCGGCCGACCCGTCGCGCCATGCTCACGCCCCGAGCGGGGCGAACGTCGCCGTGAAGTGGCGGAGCGTCGGCGGCTCGTCGACGATCCGGTAGCCGCGCAGCTCGCCGGCCCGGGCGGCCACCGCGCGGACGACCTCGATCGCGTAGTCGACGTGGCTCTGGGTGTAGGTCCGGCGCGGGATCGCGAGCCGGACGAGGTCCATCGCGGCGGGTGTCTCCGTCCCGTCCGGGTGACGCCCGAACATCACCGTCCCGATCTCGCAGCCGCGGATCCCGCCGGTCTCATAGAGGGCGACCGCGAGCGCCTGGCCCGGGTACTCGAGCGGCGGGATGTGGGGCAAGAGCGCCCGCGCGTCGATGTAGACGGCGTGGCCGCCGATCGGCCGGACGACCGGGACCCCGTCGCGGTGGAGGGCGTCACCGAGGTACGCCGTCGAGCGGATCCGGTAGCGCAGGTAATCCTCGTCGACGACCTCGCGGAGGCCCTGGGCGATCGCCTCGAGGTCCCGGCCGGCGAGCCCGCCGTAGGTCGGGAAGCCCTCGGTCAGGATGAGCAGGTTGCGGCAGCGCTCGGCCAGCGCGTCGTCGTTCAGCGCCAGCCAGCCGCCGATGTTGCTGAGCCCGTCCTTCTTGGCCGACATGGTCATCCCGTCGGCCAGCGAGGCGATCTCCCGGACGATGTCCGGGATCGGCCGGTCGGCCTGGCCCGGCTCGCGCTCGTGGATGAACCAGGCGTTCTCGGCGAACCGGCAGGCGTCGAGGAAGAGCGGCAGCCCGAACCGGTCGCAGATCGCCCGGACGCCGCGCAGGTTGTCCAGGCTGACCGGCTGCCCGCCACCGCTGTTGTTGGTGATCGTGACGAAGACCACCGGGATGGCGTCCGGGCCGCGATCCTCGATGAACCGCTCGAGGGCGGCGAGGTCCATGTTGCCCTTGAACGGGTGCTCCAGCGACGGCGTTCGTCCTTCGGGGATGACCAGGTCGACGGCCTCGGCGCCGGTGTACTCGACGTTCGCCCGGGTCGTGTCGAAGTGGGTGTTGTTCGGGACGGCCAGGCCCGGCCCGGCGATCGACGAGAACAGGATCTTCTCGGCCGCCCGGCCCTGGTGGGTCGGGATGACGTGCCGGAACGGGAACAGCGCCTGGACCGACTCGAGGAACGCGAACCACGACGGCGACCCGGCGTACGACTCGTCGCCGCGCTGGATGCCGGCCCACTGGTCGCGCGACATCGCGCCGGTGCCGGAGTCGGTCAGCAGGTCGATCAGGACGTCGTCGGCGTGGAGGGCGAACAGGTTGTAGCCGGCGGCCCGGACCGCGGCCCGGCGCTCGTCGGCGGTCGTGATCCGGATCGGCTCGACCGAGTGGATCCGGAACGGCTCGATGATCGTGCGGAAGGTCTCGGGCATCTCGGTCGAGGATAGCCCCGGATGGCCGACGCGGGGTTGCTCGCGGCGCATCCTTCCACCCGTTGCGGCGCTCTTCCTTGGCCCTTCTGTTGCGCCGGGCGCAGCAACGGGCGCTCAACGTGGAGCCGGGCCGCCTCCCGCCACCGGACTGTTGCACCGGGCGCAGCAGACGGGGCTCATCGGCGTCCAGGACGACGTCACGCCCGCAGTCTGTTGCACCGTGTGCAGCGATCGCGCTCGCGGCCGCCGTTTCATCCGTTCCAACGGCACTCCGTTGCGCCGGATGCAGCGACTGCCGGGGAACGGCGGCACTCCCCCTGGTAACGTTCGGTCGCGCCGGGCGGAGCGACCCGCGGCTGGCCTATGGTTCGGGGGACCCTGACCACGCGAGGAACCCCGATGGCGATCATCCTGGACCCGACGAAGCCGGGCTTCGGATACCAGTCCCTGCTCCTGTCCTACCTCGGGGCCGACGACCCGGCCCAGGCCCAGACCGAGACGCCGGCGATCCTGCGGGCCCTGGTCGCAGAGGCGGGCTCCGACCTCCGGACGCGGCCGGCGCCCGGTGAATGGTCCGTGCTCGAGCTCGTCGGTCACATCCTCGACGGCGAGCTGACCTCGTCCGTCCGGTATCGCTGGATCGTGGCCCACGATCGCCCGGACCTGCCCGGCTACGACCAGGATCTGTGGACGAGCCGTCTCCGGCACGGCGAGGGCGACGCGGACGAGATGCTGACCGCCTTCGAGGGTCTGCGGGCGCTCAACATCTCGCTCTGGCGACGGCTGCCGGTCGAGGACCGGGCTCGGGTCGGGCTCCACCTCGAGCGGGGGCCGGAGAGCTACGAGCTCACGTTCGCGCTGATCGCCGGGCATGACCGGGTCCACGTCGAGCAGGCCCGCCGGACCCTCGAGCAGGTCCGGGCGGCCCGGGCCTGAGCGGGGGAGCCCGGAGCGCGGCCGGACGTGGGGCCGGAGCCACCGTTGGGCTACCCTTGCCGGCATGTGCCGAAGCATCAAGACGCTGCGCCGGGTGGATGAGCCGGCGACCGACGAGGAGGTCGCCGCCGCGGCGCTCCAGTTCGTCCGCAAGGTGAGCGGCTACCGCGTTCCGTCCCAGCGGAACCGGGAGGCGTTCGACCTGGCGGTCGGCGAGGTCGCGACCGCCTCCCGCCGGCTCCTCGACACCCTCGCGACCGGTCGATGACCGCGACCGGTCCCGGGACCGGCTCCGCGGCGGGACCCGCGCACGGTCCCGGGATCGCCCTCGACGTGCCGCTCGCCGCGCCAGGCTGGTGGGTCCGGCCCGGGCTCGAGGCCCGCGACGGCCGCCTGGAGATCGCCGGCCGGGACGCCGAGGCGCTCGCTCGCGAGCACGGGACCCCGCTCTTCGTCTACGACCTGGAACGGGTGGCCGAGAACGCCCGGGCGGTCATCGGCGCGCTCGGACGGAGCGGCGTCCATCATCGCGTCCGGTTCGCGATCAAGGCCAATCGCGAGCCCGAGGTCCTGGCGGTCCTTCGCGGGCTCGGCGCGCCGGGCTCACCGACGGCGGTCGGGATCGACGCCTGCTCGCCGGGCGAGGTCGAGCACGCGCTGGCCAACGGCTGGCGCCCGGAGGAGATCAGCTTCACCGGCACGAACCTGTCGGAGCGCGACCTCGACGTGCTGCTGCCCAGCGGCGTCCATCTCAACGTCGACGCGGTCAGCCAGGTCGAGCGGGTCGGCCGGCGGGCTCCCGGCCGGACGATCGGGCTGCGGGTGAACCCGGGCGCCGGGGCCGGCTACCACGAGGGCCTCGCCTACAGCGGCGACCGCCCGACGAAGTTCGGGATCTACGACGATCGCCTGGCCGAGGCCGTCGAGGCCGCCCGCCGGCACGACCTGGCGATCGACACGGTCCACTTCCACGCCGGTTCGGGCTGGCTGGCCGACGGCCTGCCGGCCTTCGAGGTCGCGCTCGCCTCGGCCGTCCGGATGGCCGATCGACTGGTCGAGCTGGGCTGCCCGATCGACGAGGTCAACGTCGGGGGCGGGCTCGGCGCGCCGGCCCGCGAGGAGGAGCGGCCGATCGACCTCGACGCCTATGCGGCGGTCCTGGCCCGGCACATCGGGCCGCGTGGGTTCGCCGTGGCGGTCGAGCCCGGCGACTACCTGGTCAAGGACGCGGCGATCCTGCTCGGCGAGATCGTCACGATCGAGGACCGCGCCGGGCGCCGGTTCGTCGGGCTCGACCTCGGCTGGAACGTCGACTGCTCGTACTTCATCTATCGCTTCGCCCAGGAGGCGGTCGTCTGCCGCTCCGCCGACGCCGAGCGGATCCAGCGGGTCACGATCGCCGGCCATATCAACGAGGCGGGCGACGTGTTCGCCGAGGACTACCCACTGCCGGCGGTCGCTGAGGGCGACATCGTGGCCCTCCTCAATGCCGGCGGCTACAAGCAGGCGATGAGCACCACCCACTGCCTCCGGCCGATGGCCAGGGCCCTGTTCCTGGAGCGCACGCGGGGCTGACTGCGCCGAGCGTTCCCTCGTGGGTGGCGGCTGCCGGTGCGCTCGGGGTCCTGCTGTCCGTCTGACCTGCGCCGGGGCCTTGACGATAGGAAGCCAGGGCGTGAACCGGAGCATGGCTACACTCGCCGGGTGAGCGTCCCTCCACCCGGGCCCGACCTGCCCGCCCGCCACGTCTCGACGACCCGGCTGCTGGCCGTGCGCGGGGCCGCCACGGAGACGCGCGAGGACATCCTCGTCGGCGAGGAGCCGCTCGAGATCCGGGCGGCCGGGCCAGGCCAGGAGCCGGTCGCGGTGGCCGTCACGATGCGCACCCCCGGCTCCGAGGCGGAGCTCGCGGTCGGCTTCCTGCGGACCGAGGGCCTGATCGGGGACGACGACGTCGAGGCGGTCGAATTCGGTGATGCCGGCCGCCTCGCGCGACCGGACGACACGGTGCTCGTCCGGCTCCGCCGCCCGTTCGACTCGTCGGTCGTCGCCGAGCGGCACTTCGTCGCGACGGCGAGCTGCGGGATCTGCGGCAAGGCATCCCTCGACGAGATCGCCGTCCGGTGCGACCCGATCCCGGCCGGCCGTCCCGTCGTCGACCGGGGCGTGATCCTCGGCCTCCCGGCGACCCTCCACGAGGCTCAGCCGGTCTTCGCCGAGACCGGTGGTCTGCACGCCGCCGGCCTGTTCGAGCCGGATGGCCGGCTGGTCGCCGTCCGCGAGGACGTCGGCCGCCACAACGCCCTCGACAAGCTCGTCGGCTGGGCGGTCCTGGCCGGCCGGATGGCGCTCAACGACCAGGTCCTCCTCGTCAGCGGCCGGGTCAGCCTAGAGATCGTCCAGAAGGCGGCCGTCGCGGGGATCCCCGTGGTCTGCGCCGTGTCCGCTCCCTCGGACCTGGCGGTCGAGGCCGCCGGACGTTTCGGCCAGACCCTGATCGGCTTCCTCCGCGACGACGGCTTCAACGTCTACGCCGGCCCGGAGCGGGTGCGGCTTTAGGGGCGCCAGTCGCGTGCAGCAGACTCGCATCGGCCGGACTCATTCGATCGGCTCGACGAGAGCCGCGCGCCAGGCTGGGGCTTCGAAGGGTGCGGCGAAGTACGTGGTCGACCGCCAGACGCGCCCATCGCGAAGCCGAAGATGCTGGGCGATGTAGTACACGTCGCCATTCGAGTACGTGTTCACGCCCTCGGCGAGCCAGACGTCGCCGCTGCCGGCGATCCGCTGGATCGTCATGCTCGGGGTCATCACCCAGCGGTCCTCGGCACCCGAGAGCTCCTGAAGGTCGATCCGCGGCATGCCCGCTGGGAAGTCTTCGTGGATCTTTCGGTAGGCCTCGTGGCTGGGGACCCGCTCGCCCGACTGCGGCCAGTCCTCGTGCCAGTCTGGATGGCGCAGCGTCTTCATCGTGTCGAAGTCGTTGTGCGCGACGGCTTCGAAGTAGGTGCGGACCAGCTCCTCCGTCTCCATCAGACCTCCTCCGCTCGCAGCCGCGCTTGAGCCCGCTCGTGGGGCCTCGAAGTCTAACCTCGACGATCCGTTCGGGATGAGCTCGGGACCCGTCAGCGCCGGCTGGTCCTGCCTGAGTCCGACCTGCGCGACTTCGCCGGTGTGGCGGCTGGACTCAGGGGAGCTGTCGTCCCGGCGGTCGGATCCACCGATCCATCGTCCACGGCGGCGGCTGTCACCGGGCTGCTCGCCGTGACCCCCGCCGTGTCGGCGGACCGCGGCCGCCGCCGATGGCGAACGAGGACGTAGCCAAGGCCCACCCCGACGACCCCAAGGGCCGGCAGGATCAGGCCGTCGTTGATGATCGAGCCGATCATCGCCAGGAGACCGACGATCGCCAGGGCCATCCCGGCCAGGCCCACCAGGTACCACAGCCAGCGGAAGTGGGTCGGCAGCGGACCCGTCATGGTCAGCCTCCGCCGGGGCCCCGGTTCTGGACGAACTGGAAGCCGAAGCGGCCCTTGATGCACAGGTGCCCGTCCGTCACCGACGAGTCCAGCGGCGAGGTGACCCGGACGATCTCGTTGTCCTGGACGTGGAGGGACAGGGTGCAGCCGACCCCGCAGTACGGGCAGATCGTGTCGGTCACCGTCTGGGCCGACTCGTCCCAGGTGCCAGCCTGGCGCATCTCGTGCTCGGACCGGAACATCAGCGCTCCGGTCGGGCAGACGCCGATGCAGTTGCCGCAGTAGACGCACGCCGAGTCGGGCAGCCCGACGTTCCACTCGGTCGAGATCCGGGCGTCGAAGCCGCGTCCCGCGACGGCGATCGCGAACGTGTTCTGGGCGTCCACCCCGCACGCCTCGACGCACTTGTAGCAGAGGATGCAGCGCGAGTAGTCACGGACGTACAGCTCGTTGTCGACCTTGACCGGCTGGCCGACGGTCGCCGCCGTCGGCTCACCCGACGCGGCGTGGTGGTGGCCGACCTCGCGGCCGTCGCGCTCATCGGCGCGGGCCGCGAGCGCGGGTGGACCGAACCGCGAAGGATCCGCGCCGTAGCGCTCGGCGTAAGCGGCCAGCGAGCCGTCGGGTGCGGCCGGGCCCGCGAGCCCCAGGTCGACCGACGAGCCAAGCAGCTCGAGGACGAGCCGGCGCGAATGGCGGACCCGCTCCGAATCGGTCTGGACCTCCATGCCCGGCTCGACCTTGCGTGAGCACGCCGGCGCCAGCACGCGCGAGCCCGCGACCTCGACGACGCACACCCGGCAGACGTTGACCGGGGTCAGGTTCTCCAGATAGCACAGCGTCGGCGTGTCGATCCCCTCGGCGCGACAGGCCTCGAGGATGGTCGAACCGGCCGGGACGCTGACCGCGCGGCCGTCGATCGTCAGCTCGACCGCCTCGACCTCGGGCTCGGGTGGCGCCTCGGGCGGGCGGCTCGGGCGGGCCGGCGGACTGAACAGGATCGGAT
Organism: uncultured Chloroflexia bacterium; assembly: GCA_963837825.1. Lineage (GTDB taxonomy): Bacteria > Chloroflexota > Limnocylindria > Limnocylindrales > CSP1-4 > Chersky-267. The sequence continues at coordinate 199,983 of CAWIOR010000006.1, read as the reverse complement.
CGACGCTCACAGGCTCATCATCCCGGGCTGGCGGAAGGCGCTCTCGATCGCGCTGCTGGCGGTCTGGCCGAGGCCGCAGATCGAGGCGTCGCGCATCGCCCGGCCGACGTCGCGCAGCAGGGCGAGCTCGTCGGCGGGCGAGCCGTTCGGCCGGCCCGCGACCAGCCGGGCGAGGATCTCCTCCTGGCGGACCGAGCCGACCCGGCAGGGGACGCACTGGCCGCACGACTCGTCGCGGAAGAAGGCGGCGATCCGGCGCAGGGCCCCGACCAGGTCGGCGGTCTCGTCGAACACCATCACGACGCCCGAACCCAGGGTCGCCCCGATCGCCCGGGTCCCCTCGAACGTGAGCGGCGTGTCGAGCGCGTCCGGTCCGACGAACACGCCGGCCGCCCCGCCGAGCAGGATGGCCTGGATCGCCCGCCCCCCGGGGACGCCGCCGGCGAAGTCGACGAGCTCGCGCAGGGTCGCCCCGAACGGGACCTCGTAGACCCCCGGCCGGGTGACGTGGCCGGACAGGCAGAACAGCTTCGGCCCGGTCGAGCCCTCCGTCCCGATCGCCGCGAACGCCGCCCCGCCGTCGAGGACGATCGCCGGGATGTTGGCCAGCGTCTCGACGTTGTTGACCGTGGTCGGCTTGCCGAACAGGCCGACCTCGACCGGGAAGGGCGGCTTGTTGCGCGGCTCGCCGCGCCTGCCCTCGATCGACTCGAACAGGGCGGTCTCCTCGCCGCAGATGTAGGCGCCGGCCCCGCGCCGGAGTGCGATGTCGAAGGCGACCCCCGAGCCGAGGACGTCCCGGCCGAGGAGGCCGGCCCCCCGCGCCCGGGCGATCGCGTTCGCCAGGCGCGCCTCGGCGAGCGGGTACTCGCCCCGGACGTAGAGGTAGCCCGTCTCCGCTCCGGAGGCGAAGCCGGCGATCGTCATCGCCTCGACCAGGGCGAACGGGTCCTCCTCGAGGAGCGCCCGGTCCTTGAACGTCCCGGGCTCCGACTCGTCGGCGTTGCAGACGAGGTAGTGCGGCTCGATCCGCTGGGCCAGGACGCCGGCCCATTTCCGGCCGGTCGGGAAGGCCGCCCCGCCCCGGCCGACGAGCTTCGACGCGGTCACCTCCTCGATGACCCGTTCCGGCCCGAGCTCGAGGGCGCGGGCGAGCGCCCGATAGCCACCGTGGGCCCGGTAGTCGTCGAGGCTGGTCGGGTCGACCCGGCCGACCCGGGCGAGGAGGCGCAGGCCGTCGTCGCCGGCCTGCGGGACCGAGGCGCGCAGGGCGTCGAGGCGCTGGTGCGAGGGGGCGGTCGACCGGCCGGGCAGCGCCGCGGGCCCACCCGATGCGGCCGCGTCGAGCCGGGCGACGATCCCGGCCGCGTCGATGGGTGCGACCGCGAATGCCTCCGGCGCCTCGCCGGCGATCGTGAACAGCGCCGCGGGCGCCCGCTCGCACTGGCCCAGGCATGGGCTCCGGAGCCAGGTCGCCCGACCGTCGAGGGTCGGCTCGCCGGCGGGTCCGAGCCCGCGCTCGAGGTCGCTGCACAGCTCGTCCGCCCCGGCCAGCCGGCAGGCGATGTCGTCGCAGACGTGGGCGACGACCGGCGGCCGTGGCGAGGTGGCGAGAAGGGCGTAGAACGAAGCCACCCCGTAGGCCTCCGCCGGCGGGATCGTCAACCGCCGACAGACGTAGCCGAGCGCCGGCTGGCTGATGTACCCGATCCGCGACTGGATCGCGTGGAGCGCCGGCAGGAGGAGGTCGCGATGCGCCCGCGCCTCGTGGCCGCCCCGGGCGATGTGGCCGTCCGCGGCCGATCGCTCGCCGCCTCGCCAGCCGGAGGCCGGCGGCCCGATGACCGGGCCCAGGACGGCCTCGACCGCCTCTCGCTCGGCCGGGGACGCCAGCGGCGCGACGACGTGGAGGTCCATCGCGGCCAGTGTAGCGACGGGAGGCCCGGGGCGGCCGCGGCCGAGCGGAGGGTCAGACCAGCTCGGCCGAGGACCCGCTGGAGGACGAACAGGCCGAGCGGCAGCGAGGATGGCCGAGACGAACGCGCGGAGAGTCGTCGTGGACCACGGCCAGGTCGGTAGCCGGGCGAGCAGCTCTCGCTCCTGGACGAGGCTTGCGAGCGTCTTGTTCGAGCGCATCGGCCCGTCACGAGCTCGAGCGCCCCGGCATCGCGGTTGAGCTCGGCCAGGATCCCCGTGAGCCGATCGTCGGCCTCGCCCTGGAGGCGCTCCTTCTCGTCGACGAGCCGCCCATGAAGTCCGAGCAATGGGACCACGAAGACGATCACCCCGGACGCCGACGAACCCCACGTACCAGAGGGCGTAGTACAGGTTCGTCGCCTGGGTTGGCGAGGGGGCGAGGATGGATGCCGAGGACGACGACCAGGATGAGCGCGATCCCGATCCCGCCCGTCAAGCCGCGAGAACCGCGTACAGCGGCCGGGGATGGAACAGGTCGTATCTTGCGTGACGCGGTCGAGGATCCGGCCGACGAGCCTGAGCTGGGCGAAAGCCCTGGCAGACCATGACGAGCAGGACGGCCGTGAAGAACGCCTCGTAGGCGCCGCGCAGCGCCAGCGCCAGAGGGGGATAGCCGACGATCCCCGAGGCAGCCGGGTCGGTCACGTAGCCGACGAGCGTGAGCGGGACCGCCGCGACCAGGACGACGGCGCCGGGCAACGCCGGGAACACCGCGAGCTGGTAGCGGAGGCGCGTCGCTTCCTCGTCGGTCGAGCGATGTCAGGGGCCGGACCGTATCGAAGGCCCACTGCGGCGGACTCGCTCGAAGAGGTCGGACCGCGGCGACGAACCCGGTCGTCACGACGCCTCAGCCGACCTGGCCGAGCGAGACCTCTCCGACGCTTCGCGATCCCGGCCAGCCAACCCTGGCCGACCGACAGGACGACCATGAGGAGTCCCAGCACGAGGTAGGCGGCCCACGACGGTCCCGGTGCGTGCTCGATCCAGTCGATCAGCGAGGTTGAGCAGCTCGGGCATAGGGCCGCTCAGCCGGAGAGGTGGCATCGGCCGGGGCCGGATCCGCGCGGACGACGTCGGTCGCCATCGCGCCGGCGTGCAGCCAGCGGCGGGGCCGGCCGCAAGCCCTACGCTAGGCCGAGACCCTCGCCTCGAGCTTCTCGATCCGGATCGCGGTGGCCTTGAACTCGGCGGTGCCGGACTTCGGGTCGGTCGCGTCGATCGTCAGCAGGTTGACCGCGACGTCGTCCTGGAAGTGGAGGGTCATGAAGGTGAGACCGGGCCGGAGCGACGGGTCGATCCGGATCGGCGCCACGACCTGGCCCCGCCGCGAGACGACCCGGACCCGCTCGCCGTCCGACAGCCCGTAGGCCTCGGCGTCCTCCGGCGAGATGTCGAGCGACTCGCCCCGCCGGAGGGGTGAGGTGTAGCCGCCGGTCTGGACACCGGTGTTGTACGAGTCGAGCCGGCGGCCGGTCGTCAGCCGGATCGGGAAATCCGGGCTGAGCTTGTCGACCGGTGGGTCGTGCTCGACCGGGACGAACGGGACGCGGTTGCCGGGCACCGGGTCCTCCCAGAGCCGGGAGTGGAGGAACAGCTCGCCCGGGTGGGTCTCGTCGTAGCACGGCCACTGGAGGCCGCCTTCGGCCTCGAGCCGCGCGTAGCTCATCCCGGCATGGACCGGCGACAGGCCCCGGAGCTCGTTCCAGACGGCCTCGGCGGACGGCTCGCCCCAGTCGTGGCCGAGCCGCCTGGCGAGCTCGAAGATGATCGCCAGGTCGTCGCGCGCCTCGCCCGGCGGGTCGAGCGCCTTGCGGACGCGCTGGACCCGTCGCTCCGAGTTCGTGACCGTGCCCTCGCTCTCGGCCCAGGCCGCGGCTGCCGGCAGGACGACGTCGGCCAGCTCGGCGGTCGCGGTCAGGAAGATGTCCTGGACGACCATGAACTCGCGGGTCTCGAGGAGGTGCTTTGCGCGGTGCTGGTCGGCCTCCGACTGGACCGGGTTCTCGCCGATGACGTAGACCGCCTGGAGCTCGCCGCGCTCCATCGCGTCGAACATGCCCGACAGGTGCCAGCCGCGCTTCGGCGGCACCTTCACGCCCCAGGCGGCGTCGAACCTCGCGCGGAGCTCGTCGTTCTCGACGTGCTGGAAGCCCGGCAGCCGATCCGGCAGGGCGCCCATGTCGCCGCCGCCCTGGACGTTGTTCTGGCCACGGAGCGGGTTGAGGCCGCTGCCGTAGCGCCCGACGTGGCCGGTCAGGAGGGCCAGGCTGATGAGGGCCAGGACGTTGTCGACCGCGTTGTGGTGCTCGGTGATCCCGAGGGTCCAGCAGATCATCGCCCGGTCGGCCTTGGCGAAGGCGTGGGCCGCCTCGCGGATCGCCTCGGCCGGGACGCCGGTCTCGCGCTCGGCGTACTCCAGGGTGTAGGGCTCGACGGTCGCCCGGTAGGCGTCGAAGCCGGTCGTGGCGTGGTCGATGAAGGCCCGGTGGTGGAGGTCGGCGTGGATGATCTCACGGGCCATGGCGTTGGCCAGCGCGATGTCGCTGCCGACGTCGAGCCCGAGCCACAGGTCGGCCCACTCGGCGGAGGACGTCCGACGCGGGTCGACCGCGATGAGCCGGGCGCCCCGGTTCACCCCGCGCAGGAGGTGGTGGAAGAAGATCGGGTGGGTCTCGCGGGCGTTGCTGCCCCAGAGGAGGACGAGATCCGTCTCCTCGATCTCACGGTATGAGCTTGTGCCGCCCCCGGCACCGAAGACGGTCGCCAGACCGGCGACGCTCGGAGCGTGTCAGGTGCGGTTGCAGCTGTCGATGTTGTTGCTGCCGAGGACGATCCGGGAGAACTTCTGCGCGGCGAAGTTCACCTCGTTCGTCGCCTTCGAGCAGCTGAACGTCCCGAACGTCGTGGGGCCGTGCTTCGCGCCGACGGCCGTCAGGCCGGCCGCGGTCCGCTCGAGCGCCTCGTCCCAGGTCGCCGGCCGGAGCGTGCCCGCGTCGCCGCGGCCCCCGTCCCGGACGAGCGGCTGGGTCAGTCGGACGTAGTCCCGTGGCATGGGCTGGCTGCCTCCGTCTCGTCGGCCGTACCGCCCGGCCGACCGGTCGCCCGAGTGTAGCGCTCGGGTCGAGGGCTCGTGCCCGCTCCTGCGCCGGGTGTTCAGCGGCGACCCGCGGTCCGAACGCCCTCTGCTGCGCGAGGAAGTTCGTCGCTGAATGTCGTCAACGGTTCGCGGGCGAACTTCAGGAACGAACCTTCTTGCGCAGGGCCCCTCGCACCGCGCCAGGCCGTTCGGACTCGGCGCGGGGCCGCCCGCCAGCGCGCGATCGTCCAGCTCTGTAATACAGCGCTGTAGTACGGCACTGGAGCATGGCCGGCGGGGCGGGCACTTCTCCGGCGGGTCGCGCGCGGCCCTCGGCCCGTGTCGATACACTCGGCGGTGATGGAGCGCGGAAGCCTCGCGGACGCCGCCCCGACCGCTGAGCCAGCCCCGACCGCGACGACCCCGGACCCGATCGCGCGGTTGACGGCCGTCGAGCTGGCGGGCCTCCTCCACCGGCGGGAGCTAAGCGCGACCGAGGCGCTCGAGGCGATCCTGGCCAGGGTCGAGCGGATCGCTCCCGCGCTCAACCCGTTCTCGGTCCGGCTCGACGAGCGGGCGCGCACGGCGGCGGCGTACGCCGACGGTCTCCTGGCCCGAGGCGAGGGCGGGCCGCTGACCGGAGTCCCGCTGACGGCCAAGGATTTGCAGTGGTTGGCGGGCGTCGAGAGCGCCGTCGGCAGCCTGACGATGCGCGGGTTCGTGCCCAGGGAGACCGCGGTCGCCCTCGAGCGGCTCGACGCCGCCGGGGCCGTCATCTTCGCCAAGACCGCGGTGCCGGAGTTCTGCTACAGCGGGATCTGCGAGAGCCCGGTCCATGGGCGGACATCCAACCCGTGGGACCTGACGCGAACCCCGGGCGGCTCGAGCGGCGGGGCGGGGGCGGCGGTCGCCGCGGGCCTCGGGCCGCTGTCGCTGGGCGGGGACGGTGGCGGCTCGATCCGCATCCCCTCGGCGTTCTGCGGCGTGGTCGGCTTCAAGCCGACGTTCGGTGCCATCCCGCGCGCCCCGTGCAACGACGCCTGGCGCACCCTGGTCTCGGTCGGGCCGATGGCTCGGACCGTGGCCGACGCCCGGCTGATGCTCGGCGCGCTGATCGGCCCCGACCCCCGCGACCACTTCAGCATCCACGTGAGCGGGATCGACCAGCCCTCCCCCGAGCCGACCCATCTCCGGGCGGTCGTCAGCGAGGACTTCGGCTCGTTCGGCGTCGACGACGACGTCCGGCGGGCGTTCCGCCACGCGATCGCCGCGCTCGAGGCGGCCGGCGTCCAGCTCGTCCACGACGGCCCCGGCCTCGGTTCGAGCATCCGTCCGTGGGCCACGATCGCCTCCGCCGAGGCGCGCTGGGAGGAGAACGAGGTCTACGAGCACCATCGCGCCGAGCTGACCCAGCGGGCCGCCCACTTCCTCGAGTTCGGCGGCCGGATCGGCCCCCACGAGTACGCCGAGGCCCAGGCCGAGCGCGAGCGGATCCGGCACGCCTACGCCGCCCTGTTCGAGCGGACCGGCGCGACGGTCCTGCTCACCCCGACCCTCGGCTGCGAGGCGTTCGGGCACGGGATGAACCACCCGGCGACGATCGGCGGCGAGCCGATCCACCCGCTCTGGATGGACTGGGCGCCGTTCCTCTACGACGCCAATCTCGGGGGCTTTCCGGCACTGTCGCTGCCCATCGGATTCGGCGACGATCGGCTTCCGGTAGGCCTCCAGGTCCAGGCGCTGCCCGGTCACGACGGCGCGGTCCTGGCGGCTTCCGAGACGATCGAGCGCGTCGTAGGATGGCGGTCCTGGCCGCCGGAGCCGCCGACGGCCTGAGGTCGAGCACCCCCCGGAGGGGCCGGATGTCGAAGAAGCGCGACCGGAAGCGCGACGGCAGGTCCGACCACCGTGGCAAGAAGCGCGCCCGCGACCGGCACGGACCGAAGCGGCCCCGCCTCAACGGGATCTCCGAGATCCGGGCGTTCCTGCGGACGAACCAGACCCCGATCCACTTCATCAGCCCGACGCCGTTCAACCTGCTCGGCATCGACCGCTGGGTCCGCGACTTCTTCTTCATCGACTACTACGACTGCTTCGAGGGCAGCCACCCGCGGGTGTTCGTCCCGCACGAGCGGCCGTACCGCGAGTTCAAGTCGATCGAGGAGATCAACGCCTACCTCCTGGGGCACAAGGAGGTCGGCGACTTCATCCGCTCGAAGGGGCCGGGCGGCCTGGCCGTCTTCCTGATGTTCGACGAGGAGGTCGAGAAGCTGGCGCCCGAGCTCGGGCTGCGGATCATCCATCCCTCGGCGGCGCTCCGTCATCGGGTCGACTCGAAGACCGTCACGACCCGGCTCGGCAACGAGGCCGGCATCCCGAGCGCCCCGAACGTGCTTGGCCGGGTGACGACCTATCGCGAGCTGCTCGATCTGGCCCGGGGCGGTGGGCTCGGCGAGGACCTGGTCGTCCAGGCCCCGTACGGCGACTCCGGCCGGACCACCTTCTTCATCAAGACCAGGCGTGACTGGGACAAGGCGGCCAGGACGATCGCGGCCGAGGACGAGGTGAAGGTCATGCGCCGGCTCAACTGCCGGTCGACCGCGATCGAGGCGACGATCACCCGCCACGGCACGATCGTCGGCCCGCTGATGACCGAGCTGATCGGGCACAAGGAGCTCACGCCGTACAAGGGCGGCTGGTGCGGCAACGACATGTGGCCCGGCGTCCTGTCCGAGCATCACCGGCGAAGGGCCCGCAAGTACGTCCAGCGGCTCGGCGACCGGCTGGCCCAGGAGGGCTACCGCGGCTACTTCGAGGTCGACGTCCTGGCCGACATCGACAGCGGCGAGCTGTACCTCGGCGAGATCAACCCCCGGATCAGCGGGGTGACCTCGATGACCAACGCGACCGCCGGGGCCTACGCCGACCTGCCGCTGTTCGGCTTCCACCTGCTCGAGTACATGGACGTCGACTACGAGATCGACGTCGACGACATCAACCACCGCTGGGCGCAGGCCGAGACGGTCGACGTCTGGAGCCAGCTCATCGTCAAGGAGCCGGAGGATCGGGTCGAGCTGCTCACCGCGGCCCCGCGGACGGGGGTCTGGCGGCTCGACCCCAGGACGGGCCAGATCCACTTCGGCCGGTGGGCCAACGACTGGCACTCGATCATCGACGAGGACGAGGCGTTCTTCCTGCGCGTCCTGGCGCCCGGCGACTACCGCTACAAGGGCGCCGACATGGGGATCATCGTCTCGAAGTCGCGGATGCAGACCGACGACTTCACCCTGACCGAGCGCAGTCGCCAGTGGATCGCCGGCATCCGCGCCCAGTACGCCGGCACCCCGGTCACGAAGGCCGAGGCCGTCGTCCCGAAGCGCGACCCCTTCGCGTTCAAGTTCGGTTAGGCGCGGCGGCGGTTCCACGGTCCTCCGCGGCCGGCCCCGCCATGTTGCCGGCCCCCGACCCGGCCCCCACGCGCGGCGCCCGTGCGCCGGATCCTTGCCAGATGTTCCTCAGGCGAACATTCGACGAGCCCGGCCCGCTCTCCGGGCCCTCCCCGTCATGCGTTTCATCCCGCCGCACGCTCAGACCGGTACGAATCCGGGAGCCAGCGGCGCCTGACACCCGCTCGTCCCCGTCCAATGTCCGTGTCAGGAACACCTGACAAGTACTTGCCATCCACGTCCAGGGCAGATCTTCGAGCTAACCCCCCGACCGAGGAACCCCCGGCAGCGGAGTCCCGTGACGCGCGACCCCGCGCGCTCACGTTCAGCTAGCCGCAGGCGCTACCTCGGAGAGATCAGGTGATGGTGACGGCCGGTGGCCCGGGCTCGACCAGGCCGATGCGCCAGTGGGGGACGGCGGCCGCGTCGAGGGCGGACTCGACCGAGGCGACGAGCTCCGGCGCGACGGCGGCAAGAAGGCCGCCGCTCGTCTGCGGGTCGTGGGCGAGGGTGACGGCCTCGGGCGGGACGCCATCGCCCACCGTCAGCGCCGGGGCCACGAAGCGGCGGTTGTGGGTGGCGCCGTCGGTCTCGACGCCGGCCCGGGCGAGGTCGAGGGCACCGTCGAGGAGGGGCAGGGCGGCCGCGTCGAAGACGAACCGGGTGCCGGAACCGCGGGCCATCTCGAGACCGTGACCGAGCAGCCCGAAGCCGGTCACGTCCGTGGCGGCCCGGACACCGGCGGCGACCAGGACCTCCGAGGCCGCACGGTTGAGGGTCCGCATCTGGTCGACGGCCGCCGCGAAGTCGGGCTCGGACGCCCGGCCCTGGCGGCGGCCGCTGACGAGGAGCCCGGTCCCGAGGCGCTTGGTCAGGATCAGGACGTCGCCCGGTTGCGCGCCGCCCTTGCGCAGGAGTCGGTCGGGGTGAGCGGCGCCCGTGACCGCCAGGCCGTATTTCGGCTCCGGGTCGCGGATCGTATGGCCGCCGGCGAGGACGCCGCCGGCCTCACGGACCTTGGCCGACGCGCCGGCGAAGATCGCCCCGAGTGTCTCCGTCGGGAGCTCCTCCGGGAAGGCGGCGATCGACAGGGCGAACAGCACCCGGCCGCCCATCGCGAAGACGTCCGACAGCGCGTTCGCCGCGGCGATCTCGCCGAACGTGAACGGGTCGTCGACGATCGGCGGGAAGAAGTCGAGCGTGCCGATGATCGCCAGGTCGGGCGACACCAGCCAGGCCGCCGCGTCGTCCGGCGGCGCCAGGCCGGCGATCAGCTCCGCCGGTGCCGCCTCCGCGCCGAGCCCGGCCAGCGCCTGGGCCAGCAGGTCCGCCCCGAGCTTCGCCGCGCAGCCGCCGCACGTCGTCAGCCCGGTCAGCGGCAACGGCGATGGGGACGCGATCGTGGCCATCCCCGGATGATACGGGTCGGGGTGCTCATGGCTCGTCCCGGACCGACCGCCGTCGACCGTACAGCCTTCCGTCCGTGATGCCAGTCGACGCATCACGCGTGAGGGCGCCGACTCCGGCTCAGCGTTTGGATCTCGGCAGCTTGATCGGGATCTCGAAGTGCCAGCCCGATCCTCCGTCCTCGGTCGTCGTCGAGGTCGGCACCGGCCCGGCAGCGAAGCCGCTGAGATCGACACGCATCACCGATGCGCCGTCGGGCGGCCCGGGCGCGACAAGGACCTCGCCTTTCATGCCACGGGCGTTGCCGGTCATCCCAGCGGGCAGGACGAGGTAGTCGGTCTCGGCGTCGTCAGTCACCTCGAGCCGCGGTTCGCCGAGCGGTCCGATCCGCTCACCGTGCGCCTTCCAGTAGAGGACGCAACCGGCCGTGCGGATCTCGAGGGCGAGCAACTCCACCGTGATGCCCGCGTCGGTCGCGACCTGGCCGATCCCGATCACGCGCAGGAGTGGGCTCGTCTGGATGTCGAGATACTGCCTCGAGACCTCGAGCGCGAGGGAGGCCTCCTCGACCGAAGCGGGGCTCGGCACGACCGTCATCGGCGCCCAACTCGAGCCGGGCGGGTGGGCCGACGACATGACCAGGACGCGGATGACCTCGTGGCGGACCTTGTCCAGGTTCACCCCGAGCGACTCGAGGACGCCGGCGGCGATCCCCTCGCCCTCGCGGACGAGGCCGAGCAGGAGGTGCTCGGTGCCGATGTAGTCGTGGCCGAGCCGGCGGGCCTCGTCGATCGCCAGCTCGATGACCCGCTTGGCCCGCGGCGTCAGACCGACCTCCCGGACGACCGGGCGATCCCCTCGCCCGATGATGAACTCGACCCCCATCCGGACCTTCGGGAGCTCGACGTTCATGTTCGCGAGGACCTGGGCGGCGACCCCGTCCTCGACCCGCAGCAGGCCCAGCAGGAGATGCTCCGTCCCGATGTAGTTGTGGTCGAACCGCTGGGCCTCGTCCTGCGCCAGGGTGAGGACCTTGCGAGCGCGGTCCGTGAACTTGTCGAAGCGATCCATCGATCCCCCTGCACGTCACCGTGACCTCGGGCGATCCCCGGGCTGATTCTCGCACCTCGCCTGCTCGGCAGTTCGTGGACTTCTCCGCGGGGTCTGCGTATCTCGCGCCGCCACCTCAGCCCGCCGCTGATGCGGCGACTCGCATCACCGACAGATGCTCCCCTGCGGCGGCGGCGCTACCATCGGCCGGGAGCGGAGGGGTCCCGGTGGGTCCCCCGGTCTTCAAAACCGGTGGCGCCACGCTCGGCGTGACGCGGTGGGTTCGACTCCCATGCGCTCCCGCCACCTGATCCAGGGCACGGCCCACGACTCGCCGCGGCGGGGTGAGCGTGCGAGGATTGGCCGATGGCCGACGTCCCGCATCACCCCGCCCGTCCGCCGAGCGTCGAGCGCCTGCTCGCTGCGGCTCGGCCGGCGCTGGGTGCGAGGGAGCACGGAGCGGTCGTCGAGGCGGCGAGGGCGTTGATCGACGAGGAGCGGGCGAGGCTCGCCGGTGGCGAGCCGGCCCGCGCCCTGAAGGACCTGGCCGCGGAGCTCGTCGCCCGGCTCGACGGGTTCGGCCGGCCAGTCGGGGCAGGGCTCGCCACCGTCATCAACGCGACCGGGGTGATCGTCCACACGAACCTCGGTCGGGCGCCCTGGCCGAGCGCGGCGATCGACGCGGCCCGCGCCGCCGCCGCCGACCCGCTGCTCCTCGAGCTGGACCGCGCCACCGGTCGTCGCGGGGCGAGGTTCCGGGCGGCCGAGGACCACCTGGTCGCCCTGACCGGAGCCGAGGACGCCCTGGTCACGAACAACAACGCCGCGGCGCTGGCGCTCGCGGTCGGGCTGGCTGGGCGCGGCGGGCGGGTCGTCGTGTCGCGCGGCGAGCTGGTCGAGATCGGCGGCGGCGTCCGGATCCCGGAGATCGTCCGGCGGGCCGGCGCCCGGCTGGTCGAGGTCGGGACGACGAACCGGACGCGCGTGGACGACTTCGCGGCGCCGCTCGAGGCGGGGGCACGGCTCGTCCTGCGGGTCCATCCGTCGAACTTCCGCCAGGAGGGGTTCGTCGAGGGCCCCGATCCGGCGGCCCTGGCCGAGCTGGCCCACCGTCACGGGGCGATCGTCGTCGACGACCTCGGGAGCGGTGCGCTGCTGCGACAGTGCGGCCTTCGGACTCGCCCACGAGCCGACCCCGACCGAGCGGCTGGCCGCCGGCGCCGACGTCGTGACGTTCAGCGGCGACAAGCTCGTCGGCGGGCCGCAGGCCGGCCTGGTCGTCGGGCGGGCCGACCTCATCGCCCGGCTGAGGAAGGACCCGCTGGCGCGGGCGACCCGGCCCGACAAGACGACGCTGGCCGCCGTGGCGGCGACCCTCGGTCTCTACCGCGCCGGGCTGGCTGTCCGCGAGATCCCGGTCTGGCGGATGATCGCGACCCGGACCGACGACCTGCGCGCCCGGGCCGAGGCCCTCGTCGCCCGGCTCGACGACCCGGCCGCGGCGGTCCGCCCCACCTCGCTGGCGTCGACCGTCGGGGGCGGCTCGCTCCCCGGCGAGACCCTCCCGTCGTGGGGGATCGCCGTGCCGGGCTCGGACGCGCTCCTGGCCCGCCTTCGGCGCGGCGAACCGGCGGTCATCGGCCGGATCGAGGACGGTCGGGTCGTGCTCGACCTGCGGACCGTCGACCCGGCCCGCGACGACGACCTCGCCCGCGCGATCGCGGCGGCGACCCGGGGCACGCCCGGACGATGACCGTCGTCGTCGGGACGGCCGGCCACATCGACCACGGCAAGACGACGTTGCTCCGGGCGCTGACCGGGATCGACGCCGACCGGCTGCCCGAGGAGCGCCGGCGCGGGATGACGATCGACGTCGGGTACGCCCACCTGGCGCTCCCGGACGGCTCCGAGCTCGACTTCGTGGACGTGCCGGGCCACGACCGGCTCGTCGGGAACATGCTCGTCGGGGCCGGGGAGGTGGACGCGGCGCTGCTGGTCGTCGCCGCGGACGACGGGCCGCGGGCGCAGACCCTCGAGCACCTCGAGCTGCTCGACGCGCTCGGGATCCGGCACGGGCTCGCCGTGGTCACGAAGCGGGACCTCGCGGGCGAGGCGCGGACCGCGGCGGTCATGACGGCTGTCGAGCGCCTCCTCGGACGGACGACCCTTGCCGGCTCCCCGGTCCTGCCCGTCTCGTCGTCCCGTGGCGACGGCCTCGACGAGCTCCGAGCCGCCCTCGTCGGGCTCCGCGACCGCGTCCTGGCCGATGAGCCGCGCCGGCGTCGCGCGCCGAGCGTTGTCCGGCTGGCGATCGACCGCGTCTTCTCGGTCAGGGGCCGCGGGGTCGTCGTGACGGGCTCGCTCCGCGGGGACCGGCTCGAGCGCGGCGCGACCCTTCGCCTCGAGCCCGGCGGCGGCACCGCCCGCGCCCGCGAGCTCCAGGTCCACGGCGGCGCCGTCGATGCGGTCGAGGGTGGCGGGCGGGTCGCGCTCAACCTGGCCGGGGTCGATGCCGCCAGCCTGGCCCGGGGCGCCGTCCTGACGACCGACCCGGCCGTCCGCGCGACCGACCGCCTGGTGGCGATCCTCCAGCCGGCGGCGCGGCTCGACGACCGGGCGGCGGCGCCGGCCTGGCCGCTCGCCCCCGGGGCGACGTTCCGGCTCCACCTCGGGACCGAGTCGGTCGATGCGACCCTCCGCCGCGGCCGGCGTGACGCGGCCGGCCTGCCCGACGGCCGGCGCGTCGCGACGCTCCGCCTGTCCCGGCCGATAGCGGCCGCGGTCGGCGACCCGTTCGTCCTCCGGGTGCCCTCCCCGGCCGCGACCGCCGCCGGCGGCCTCGTCCTCGACGCCGCGCCACCGGTCGGCGCTTCCCGGCGGGGCGCATCCGCGGAAGCGCTCCTCGCGCTCGCCGCTGCGTGGACCGCGGGGGACGCCGCCGAGGAGCTGGCCGCCCGGGTCCGCCTCCATGGGCTCCTCCCGAGTGCCGGCGACGAGGACCCGCCGCCGGGGATCCGGGCCGTCGGCCCCTGGCTCCTGACCGACGCGTCCGCCGCCACGCTCGAAGTGGAGGCGCTCACGCTCGTGGGCACACATCACGACACCGAGCCGCTGGCCGCGGGCGCGCCCCTGGCGGGCGTGCGCCGAGCGCTGGCGCGGTCGCTCCGCCGGCGGGTGACGGCCGACGAGCGGACCGCGGCGTCCGTCGCCGACGCGCTCGTCGACACCCTGGTCGCCGACGGCCGGCTGGCCCGGACCGGGGACCTCCTCCGGGATCCGCGCCGGTCGACCGGCACGCTGCCGCCCGATGTCCTGGCCGCGATGGACCGCCTCGAGGCGACGCTCGCCGTCGTCGCCCCGCCGGCGTTCGGCGAGGCCGCGCGACTCGCGCGCTGCCCGGCCGAGGGGGTGCGCGCGCTGGAAGCTGCCGGGAGGATCGTCCGGGTCGAGCCCGACCTCGCCTGGGCCGGTACGACCTACCGCGAGCTCGAGGCGCTCGCCCTCCGGCTGGCCGACCGGAGCCCGCTCACGCCGGCCGCCCTGCGCGACGCGACCGGGACGAGCCGGAAGTACGTCATGGCCCTCCTCCAGGACCTCGATCGGCGGGGCGTCCTGCGCCGGACGCCGGACGGTCATGTCCGCGGGCCGAGGGCCTCGCGATGACCGGCCACGGATCGAGCCTAGGTGGATCACTGCCGGCCGGCATCGTCCTGGCCGGTGGGCGCTCGAGCCGGTTCGGGCGCGACAAGCTCCTGGCCGAGTTCGCCGGCGAGCCGCTCCTGTGGCGGCCCCTCCGCGCGCTCGGCGGGGCCGGCTGTCCGGAGATCGTGGTCGTGATCGGCCCGGAAACGCCCGAACCGGCGGTCCCGCGGGAGCTCGGCTCGATCGTCCGCTTCGCCCGCGACCCCGAGCCGTTCGGTGGTCCGCTCGTCGGGCTGCGTTCCGGCCTGGCGGCGACGCAGGCCGCCCGCGTCATCGTCGTCGCCGGCGACCAGCCCGGTCTCCGGCCCGCGCTCCTCGCGGCGATGGCCGAGGCGCTCGCCGCGAGGAGCGGGCCCGAGATCGTCGGAGCCGCCGCGCTCGTCGATCCGGCTGGCGTGACCCGGCCGCTGCCGTGCGCCCTCGACCGGCCGCTGGCCCTGTCGGTCGCGACCCGGCTGCTGACCGCCGGCGAGCGAAGCCTGCGCGCCGTGCTCGCCGCGCTCGACGCCCGGGAGATCCCGGAGGCGGCCTGGCGCCCGCTCGATCCGGACGCCGGCTGGACTCAGGACGTCGACCTTCCGGGGGATGCCGGTCGACCTCCGTTGATGCAACAGGAATGGTTGCGCTATGCTGGGCTCGAACGGAGGACCCACAACGATGCCGATCGCGGCCAGGGAGCGGATCGAGTCCCTTGTCACCGACCTTGGCAGCCGCGCCGAGGTCGCCCGGGCGCTCCACGTGGACCGCTCGCAGGTGACCCGCTGGCTCGACCGCGGCCAGGACCCGGGGCCCGAGAACCTGCGCAAGGTCGAGGGGGTCGAGCTCGCCCTCGCCC
Organism: uncultured Chloroflexia bacterium; assembly: GCA_963837825.1. Classification (GTDB taxonomy): domain Bacteria; phylum Chloroflexota; class Limnocylindria; order Limnocylindrales; family CSP1-4; genus Chersky-267. Next base: position 184,490 of record CAWIOR010000006.1, on the reverse strand, counting down.
GTCTGCTCCGTCTCTATGACCGCGAGTCGGCGCTGCGCTGGCTGGAGGGGTTCAACGCCCAGCTCGGTGGCCGGCGGCCGATCGACCTGCTCGCCCGCGGCCGGCTGAGCGAGGTCCTCGACGCGATCGACGCGGACGAGACCGGGGCGTTCGCCTGACGTGCTGTTCCGGGTCTTCGGCTGGCTGCCCGACGCCCCGCCGGAGCCGCTCCGGGTGCCGCGCGACCGGCAGGGCGGCGGCCGCCACGACGACCCGGACCGGTACACCGCGCTGTACCTCGCCCGCGAGGCGGTCGGCGCCGTGGCCGAGGCGATCCAGGCGTTCCGCGGCCAGGAGCTGACCGCCGGCGCGCTCGTCCGGCCGGATGGCGCCCGGCGCTCGCTGGCCGCGATCGACGACGCCGGCCTCCCGCCCCTCGTCGACCTCGACGATCCCTCGGTCCTCGTAGCGCGCGACCTCCGGCCATCCGGCGTTGCGACCGGCCGGCGGACCATCACGCAGCGGATCGCCCGAGACGCGTTCGAGGTCGGGCGCTGCCGGTCTGTCCTGGTGGTCGACCCTTGAGCCTCGTGGACGAACGTCACGCTGTTCGCCGAGCGGCTGGATCGGCTGCCGCCGGTCCTCGAGGCGACGCCACTGACCCTGGACCACCCGGCGCTGGTCGAGGCGGCCGAGCGGCTCGGGGTCCGCCTGCCCTCGCCGACCGGTCGCGGCCGCCGGTCCCGGCTGACCGTCGTCCGCTGAGGGTCGGTCCCGAGGGCCGGCCCCGAGCCCGCGCGCGGACCCAGCCCTCGGGTCGTGCGTCGGACGCGCCAACGAGCGGAGGAGCCCGAGCCCGCGCCTCTGTTCGTGCGTGGGACGCACCAACGAGCGGAGGAGCCCGGCCCACGGCACCTGTTCGTGCGTGGGACGCACCAACGAGCGGAGCAGCCGGAGCGCGCGTCTCGGTATCGTGCGCAGCACGCACGGCGGCCCGGCCGCGGAGCCCGCCACCCTCCCGTTGGTGCGCAGCACGCACGGCGGCCCGGTCGCGGTCCCGCTGGGAGCCCCCAGGGTCCTAGCCTCCGAGCGCGGCGTCCTCGTAGACCGGCTCGCCTTCGACGAACGTCGCGACGACCCGAGCCTCGCCGATCTCACCGGCGGCCCGGTCGAACAGGTCGCGGTCGAGGACGATCAGATCGGCGAGCTTGCCGACCGTCAGCGACCCGGTCGTGTCGTCCTGGTGGTTGACGTGGGCCGAACCCAGGGTGAAGGCGTGGATCGCCTCCTCGAGCGTCAGCCGCTCGGCGGGCAGGAACGGCGGCTTCTCGCCGCGCGAGACGTCGGCGACCCGATTGACCGCGACCTCCATCTCGAGCAGCGGGTTCGCCGTCGACACGCTCCAGTCCGAGCCCATCGCCAGGCGGGCCCCGGCCCGGAGCAGTGACTTGAAGGGGTACTGCCAGGCGCTTCGCTCGGGTCCGAGGAACGGGATCGTGAGCTCGTCCATCTGGGGCTCGTGGCAGGCCCAGTACGGCTGGGCGTTGGCCACGACGTCGAGCTTCGCGAAGCGGGGGATGTCCGCGGGATGGATCAGCTGGATGTGCGAGATGTGATGGCGGCCGTCGGTCCGGCCATTCGCCGCCCGGGCCCGCTCGACGCCGTCGAGGGCCTCGCGGACCGCGCGGTCCCCGATCGCATGGAAGTGGACCTGGAAGCCGACCGCGTCCAGGAGCGGGACGACCCGCCGGAGCAGGCCAGGGTCCAGGAACAGGATCCCGGTCCGATCGGCCGGCCCACCGTCGACCGGCAGGTAGGGTTCCAGCAACGCCCCGGTGAACGTCTCGAGGACGCCGTCGACCATGATCTTGACCGAGGTGCCGCCATAGCGCCCAGATCGGCCGTGCGCCCGACGCTCGACGAGCTCCTCGACGCCGCGCTCGTCCCAGTCGCGCTCCCACCACAACGCTCCGACGACCCGCGCCGTCAGCTGGCCGCGCCCGGCGAGCGCCAGGTAGGCGGCCTGGTCGACCGGTCGGACGATCGCGTCCTGCCACGACGTGATCCCGAGCGCGTGGAGCTCGGCCTGGGCATGGAGCAGCCCCGCTTCGACCTCGGCCTGGGTGTCGGTCGGGATGAGCCGCTCGACGAGCCGCATCGCCGTCTCGTGGAGCGCGCCGCTCGGTGAGCCGTCCGGGTCGCGCTCGATCCGGCCACCGTCCGGGTCCGGCGTGGACCCGCTGACCCCGGCCAGCTCGAGCGCCTTCGAGCTGACCCAGGCAGTGTGGCCGTCACGGTTCGGCAGGAAGGCGGGCCGCGCGCCGACCGCGGCGTCGAGATCCCGCCGGTGCGGCGTCCCGCCCGGGAAGTCGGCCATGTACCAGCCGCTGCCGAGGACCCACGGGTCCTCCCGGTGCGCGCCGGCGTACTCCCGGATCCGTTTGACGACCGCCTTCCGCCCGCGGGCGTCGCGGACGTCGCAGCGCAGCTCGTCGAGGCCCGACGACGGCGGGTGGCAATGGGCGTCCTGGAAGCCCGGCAGGACCGTCCGGCCGTGGAGCTCGACGACGCGGGTCCGCGGCCCGATGTGCCCGGCGACGTCCCCGTCCGACCCGACGGCCACGATCCGGCCGCCGCGGACGGCCAGCGCCTCGGCCTGCGGTCGGGCGTCGTCGACGGTGTGGACGGCGCCGCCACGCAGGACGAGGTCGGCGGCTGGCGCGTGCGGCACGGAGCGACTCCTCCAGGCGGCGGGGCTAGCGGCAGGATGCCACAGCGATCGGCCGCGTACCATCCGCGCCATGGCAAGCGTGCATCTCCTCCATGCCGGCTACACGGGCGAGCGGGTCGGCAGCAGCGTCGTCCTCGTCCGCGACGGCGACGCGCTGATCGTCGCGGACCCGGGGATGGTCGCCCGGCGCTCGCTCATCCTCGACCCGCTGACCGCCCTCGGCGTCGCCGCTGAGGCGGTGACCCACGTCTTCCTGAGCCATCACCACCCGGACCACACGGTCAACATCGCGTTGTTCCCGAACGCCGAGGTGGTCGACTTCTGGGCGCGCTACAAGGACGACCTGTGGCTCGACCACGACGGCGACGGATACGCCCTCAGCCCGAACGCCCGGCTCTGGCTGACACCCGGTCACAGCGAGGAGGACGCCTCGCTGATCGTCTCGGCCGACGACGGCGTGTACGCGCTGACCCACCTGTGGTGGCACACCGACCGGACCCCGGAGGTCGACCCGCTCGGGGCCGACCAGGCGGCGATCGAGCGCGGCCGGGCTCGGGTCCTGGCGGCGGTCGACGTCGTCATCCCGGGCCACGGGGCGTCGTTCCGGGTGACCCGCTGAGCGGCGATCGGGGCCGGACGGCCGAGCAGGTAGCCCTGGGCGAGACGCACTTCCAGGGCTCGCCCGGCTCGGATGTGCCCGTTGACGTGCACAATCCGCGCGCAAGAGTTGTATCTCGACCTGCTCAAGGGATTCCTCAAAGGTCGGTCGCCGGCACTTAGCACGATTCGGTCACGTGGAACGCGATGCTTCTCTGACATGGCGCTCGAGATCTTGCCCAACTAGTCGACGACGCCGCGGAGGTGCGAAGCCCGGTCCGTCCTTGCGACCACCAAGCTCCCGGCCGATGGATCGAACACGTTTGAGCCGTCGGAACGGCTGACCAGTCGTTCCTTGGAATCACCGCCCGCGCGTGGAGGCGATTCGGAGCACCGGCGGAGCTCAAGGAGTTCCGAGCAGGTGCCACTCCGCGCCTCTTGGGGCAGGCCTCGCCGACCCTCGAAGGGGAAGGCAGGGAAACTGCGGCTCTTACTTTGTGGGTGGTGAGGTCGACAGGCCGGGCTGCGCGGGTCCAAGCGTGCCAGCGTCAATTTCGCGGACTGCGTCCTGGATCGCGGCGCGGATGCTGTCCACTGATGCGCCGTCGAGACTAGCTCCGAGCGGATTGTCCTTCTGCTCGGACCTCACCGCCGCACCGTCGACGAGGAGCACGCCGTTCGAACTTGTCGGCCGATAAAGCCCGTTGTCAAGCTTCCTATGGAGGAAGAGGATGTAGGTGCCTCTCAACTTGGGCCAGACGTCACTTGTCCCGAGTTGGGGGAATAGGCCCTGGTCGATCTCGAGGACGATGTTCGATTGGTCCTCCTTGCCCGCCAAGACCTGGTTGATCGATACCTCGATATCCGTGAACTGCCAGGAGCTTCCGCCCTCCGACTCCAGGACGCGGCCGGGGCGCACCGCGATGACAGTTCCTTCGACGACAGCGTCGGAAGTTGCCACCATCTCACCAACCGAAGCGAAGTTGAACACTTCGCGGGCGGCGCCACCCGAAGAAGGACCATCCTTGGGAGGAAGGCTACCAGCCGCCTCCCCCGAAACTGAGCCCGAACCGGGCCGATGGATGTCCTGGCTGTCACGCACGGACCAAAGGGTCGATGCTGCCCCAACAACAATGATTACGACGGCGAAGGCGCCGGCTCCGAGACCGGCGGTCCCGAGCCACTTAGGTCGTAGAACGCTTTTCGAGCCCGATGGCGCTGCCGCAGCGCGGCTCCGCACGGAGGCAAACCCTGCAGGCTGATATCCGTCTACCTCGGGGTGTCCCTGCCGCAGGTGTCGTTCGAGGGTTGTCTCGGGGTCGTTCATCGATCCACCATCCATTCTCTCAATCGCGTGAGGGCGCGAAACACATCGGCGCGAGCGCCAGATTCGGAGATGCCAAGGACGTCTGCTATCGCGGAGTACTCGAAATCTGCCCGATAGCGAAGGTAGATCGCGGCGCGTTGCCGCTCAGGAAGCTGGTCGACCTGCTCCCAAACGGCCAGCCTTTCGTCCGGCGCGACAGCTTGTTCGACCAGGCTGATCCCATGCAGACGACCGAGGCGTCGATGTTGGTCAATGACCAGGTTGTGGACGGTTCGAAAGAGCCATGCATCGGCATTTCGCGGACGATTCGCAGGACTCAATGCAAGCAATCGCACAAACGCTTCGTGCGCGACGTCCTCTGAAAATGAGGCGTCAAGACCCAACCGTCGAGCATATTCCCAAAGGTGGCGAGCTCGCCGTGCGTAGGTCTGTTCGACGGTTCCGTCCCACAGGCCATCCACGGTTCGACCGCCGAGATCCAGTGTGCGAAGTTCAGCCATCATCAACCCTAAGACGCTCGGAACCTGCTGGCCGTTTACAGACGCAGGATCAGCACGGCATCGGGACAGGTTCGGAAGCAGCAACGGCTCCAGTGTTGAGCCGTCATCTGGCACTAGTACTTCCCGTTGATGATGCCCTTGTCGTGCGCTTGGAGGTACACCGGCCACCCAACCACGACCATGCAGGAGCTGGTGTCCGACTTCCTTGGTCGAGCAATCGACGTTTGCGTTCTGCGTGCAGGTTTGGGTTGAGAGGTCCGTGGGATCGATGTTATGGCTGTTGTTGTACGTAACGGCGCTGGCAGTCTGGACCTCTACGTAGTTACTGCCGGATCGTCAGAATGGTGTTCGTTCCCCAATCTGAGTGCCCAAGTCGTTCGTGCCCAAGGCGAGGCCAGCAAACGCTAAGCCAAGAATCGCGCCGAGCCCCACAGACGTAAATCTACGTCGCATGGCGGTCGCCCTCCTCATGGACGTCGGCTACGTCGGGCGCCCTACCCGGCGTGGAGCATCAGCCCAATCGCCGACTCACCGGCCCTCCCCAGCGAGAAGTTGTGGTTGACTGCATGGTGCAGCTCCGCATCCCGTGGCGTCAATCCAGACCTTCGTTGCAGTCAAATGTGGTAGGACTCCACCGGTCCTCACACCTGAACCCCAAGCACTGGCCCCGCTGGTACGAACGTCGGTACGAGGCGAACGAAGGACTCGAGTACGCGGCCCGCTGACATAGGGGTTCGGGGCGCCGGCGTCGGCCGCCCAACGTCCCGACCCGGCAAGGCCGTCCGGCCCTACTCCCGTCACCGACCGGGCTCGACACTGGCCCTGCTGAGCGGACCGCGACGCCACTGACCCGACGTCGCGCGGGTCCTGCTCGTCGGCCGGCGTCCCGGAAAGGGTTGGGTGCGTGGTGTCGGAGCGTCGAGTCCTGATCATGGGCGCCGCCGGGCGCGACTTCCATGATTTCAACGTCGTCTACCGGGACGATCCCGCGGTCCGGGTCGTCGCCTTCACGGCGACCCAGATCCCCGGCATCGCCGGACGGCGTTATCCCGCCGAGCTGGCCGGACCGCACTATCCCGAGGGCATCCCGATCTTCCCCGAGGCCGAGCTCGAGCGGCTGATCCGCGACGAGGCGGTCGACGAGGTCGTCTTCGCCTACAGCGACGTCAGCCACGAGACCGTCATGCACGCGGCGTCGCGGGCGATGGCCGCCGGCGCCGACTTCCGGCTCCTGGGCCCTGCCCGGACGATGCTCCGGAGCCATCGCCCGGTCCTGGCCGTCGGTGCGGTCCGCACGGGCGCGGGCAAGAGCCAGACCGGTCGCTACCTGGCCGCCCTCCTCGAGGCGCAGGGTCTGAAGGTCGTGGTCGTCCGTCACCCGATGCCGTACGGCGACCTGGCCGCCCAGAAGGTCCAGCGCTTCGCGACCTACGCCGACCTCGACCTCCACCACACGACGATCGAGGAGCGCGAGGAGTACGAGCCGCACCTCGACGCCGGTCGGGTCGTCTTCGCCGGTGTCGACTACGAGGCGATCCTGCGCGCGGCAGAGACCGAGGCCGACGTCGTCCTGTGGGACGGTGGCAACAACGACCTGCCCTTCTACCGCCCCGACCTCTTCGTCGTGGTCGCTGATCCGCTCCGGCCCGGCCACGAGCTGACCTACCACCCGGGCGAGACGAACCTGCGGATGGCCGACGTGGTCGTCCTCAACAAGATCGACTCGGCCGACCAGGGGGCGGTCGACCTCGTCCTGCGCAACATCGCGGCGGCCAACCCGAAGGCGAAGGTCGTCCTCGCCCGGTCCGCCGTGACGACCGCGGCCGACATCCGCGGCCTCCGCGTGGCGGTCGTCGAGGATGGCCCGACGCTGACCCACGGCGGGATGGTCTACGGGGCCGGGATCGTGGCGGCACGACGCTTCGGAGCGGGCCTCATCGTCGACCCGACGCCGTACGCCGTCGGCTCGATCGCCGACATCATCGCCGCCTATCCGATGCACGAGCCCCTCGTTCCGGCGATGGGCTACGGCGAGGGCCAGGTGGCCGACCTCGCGGCGACGCTGAACGCGATGCCGGTCGACGTCGTCCTCGCGGCGACCCCGATCGACCTCACGAGAGTGCTCACCCTCAACAAGCCGATCGTCCGTGTCCGCTATGAGCTCGAAGAGGTGAGCGGCCCGCCGCTCGTCGAGCTCCTCGGTCCGATCCTCGGCGAGGCCAAGGCGGCGCTGGCGGCCACGTCGGCCTGAGCCGATGCTGACGCGGCTACGGAGGCCCGGCTCGGTGCTCTCCGGGCCGGGCGTCCACCACTTCCTCACCCTGGCCTCGATCGAGCTCGACCGGCCTGCGCGGATTGCTCGACCTCGCCCACCGTGCCAAGCGGGAGCCGTGGACGTTCCGCGGGGCGCTGGCCGGCGGCAAGGTCGGGATGATCTTCGACCGGCCCTCGACCCGGAGCCGGGTCAGCCTCGAATTCGGCCGTCTGGGAGCTCGGCATGCTGCCGGTCGAGCTGCGGCCCGACGAGCTCCAGCTGAGTCGGGGCGAGACGATCGCCGACACCGCCGGCGTGTTCGCCCGCTATCTCGACGCGATCACGGTCCGGACGGCCAGCCAGGCCCGGCTCCGCGAGATCGCCGCGGCCTCGTCGATCCCGGTCGTCAACGCCCTGACCGACGAGCACCATCCCTGCCAGGCGCTGGCCGACCTGATGACGCTCGAGGAGGCGTTCGGCTCGCTCGCCGGACTGACCGTGGCTTACGTCGGCGACGGCGACAACGTCTGCCACTCGCTGATCGAGGGAGCGGCGCTCGGCGGGTTCCGGGTGCGGGTCGGCTGCCCGCCGGGCTACGAGCCCGAGCCGACGATCGTCGAGGACGCCCGCCGGATCGCCGCGACGACCGGCGGCTCGATCGAGCTGACCGCCGACCCGCGCGTCGCGGTCGCCGGAGCGGACGCGGTCTACACCGACGTCTGGGCGTCGATGGGCGTCGACGGGGAGCACGACCTGCGGGCCGGGATGTTCGAGCCGTACCGGGTCGACGAGGCCTTGATGGCGCTCGCCGCGCCGGGCGCGATCTTCCTCCACTGCCTGCCGGCCCGCCGTGGCGAGGAGGTCGTCGACGCGGTCATCGACGGCCGGGCATCTCGCGTCTGGGACCAGGCCGAGAACCAGCTCCACACCGGGCTGGCGTTGCTCTATGCGCTCATCGCCGGCGATCTCCGCGGGGCCCGGCTGCGCGGCGACGGCGGACCGATCGTCGGCTGGGGTCCGGGTCCGGCCCGGCGTCCGGTCTGACCGGCGGCGGACCGACCGGGCTAGGGCGTGACCGTCACGGTCAGGTTCATCGAGGGGTGGATCGTGCAGGTGATCCGGACCGCGGCGGCCGTCGACAGGACGACCGTCGCCGTCGCGCCCGGGGCGCCGGCTGCGCTCGATCGCGGACCCGGCGGCGGGCGATCCGTTCTCCCCCTCGACCAGCCGGTGCTCGGCCGGGTCGTCGTTGACGAAGCTGACGGTCGTGCCGGCGGCCACGGTCAGGCTGCCCGGCTGGAAGGCGAAGCCGGTCAGGTGGACCGTGCCGGGAGCGGCCGATCCGATCGGCGACCCGGCCGCGCCGTCGCCGCCTCCGTCGCCGCCGCCGTAGCCGTAGTCGCTCCGACCGCCGCTCGCTGAGCCGGCGGCGGTCGGAGCCGGGGTCGGGGCGATCGTCGGTGCCGGCGTGGCCGTCCCCACCGCGGCCCCGCCGCCGCCGTAGCCGTAGCCACCGGCCCCGCTCCCGGTGCAGGCAGCGACCACGAAGCCGATGAGACCACCGGCCAGGATCGCTCGGAGCCGGGTCATCCGTGTCCCTCCGTTGCACACGGCCCGCGCTCCACCCGAGCGAGCGCGCCGCACAACGGGTACGCCGCGCTCCCGTCCGCGGTTTCGGGCGACGGATGGCGCACCCGCGGGCGCCCGGCCCTCAGGTGGCGGCGTCCCACTCCCGGGTCGGCCCGCCGCTCGTCCAGGTCATTCGGCCGGCTCCGGCGGCGACTCCGTGGCTGGCAGCTCGTCGGTGGCGGTGGCGTCGGCCTCGCCCAGACCGACCCGGTTCACGGCGGCGCCCACGGCCAGCAGGACGGCGCTGACCAGGAGGGCCAGCCGGAAGGCGTCGGTCGACGCCGCCTTCGTCGCCTCGATCACGGCCGCCGATGAGCCGGCTGGCGGAGGATTGAGCGGGGCGATCGAGGCGCGGACCTGCGGATCGTTCGGGTCGACGCCCGGTCCGCGTCGGCGAGGCCGCCGTAGAAGCTGACGGTGATGGCGATGAACACGAGCGCGCCGAGGAGCGGATAGCCGACCCGCGAGATCGCGTTGTTGATGGCCGACCCGAGCCCGGCCCGGGCGACCGGGATCGAGCTCATCAGGGTGCTCGTCAGGGGAGCCACGACGAGCGAGATCCCGATCCCGAAGGCGACCATCGCCGGCAGGATGTCGATCAGCGTCGAGACCGGCGGGACGAGCGTCGACGGCTGGGCCAGCTCCGCTCGCCAGGCCGCGCTGGTCGCCGGGACCCGGGCGTACCAGAGCAGGCCGCCGGCCATGACCAGGGGGCCGACGACCAGGAACCGGCGCGGCCCGCTCCGCCCGGCGATCGAGCCGACCCGGGTCGACAGGACCGTCAGCAGGATGCCCACCGGCAGGCCGGCGACCGACGCCGCCAGGGCGCTGTAGCCGAGGGTCCCCTGGAGGAAGATCGCCTGGTAGCCGAGGTAGACGTAGAGCGCGCCGTAGATCAGGAACGTCGACAGGTTGATGACCGCGAAGCGGCGGTTCCGGAACAGGCCGAGCGGCACCAGCGGGTCGCTCCGGCGCGACATCAGGATCGGGAAGAGCGCCGCCGCGACCAGCCCGACGCCGATCGCGATCCAGGCGACCGGGTCCGCCCAGGCCTGCTGCTGGCCGCGGATCAGCCCGAACGACAGGCCACCGATCAGCGAGGACGACGTCGAGCGAGCCGAGCCAGTCGAACCGTCCGCCGGCGGCCTCGACGACCGTCTCCCCGACACCGCGGGCGAGCCCGAGCAGGGCCACGGCGACCAGCGGGACGTTGACCAGGAAGGCCAACCGCCAGGTCAGATCCTGGACGAGGACCCCGCCGACGACCGGACCGAGCAGGGTCGCCGCCGAGGTGGCCGCCGCCCACAGCCCGAACGCCTCGGCGAGGGCCTGCCCTTCGAACGTCGCGGTGATCAGGGCGAGCGATCCGGGGACGAGCAGCGCCGCCGCGGCCCCCTGGAGCAGCCGGAAGACGACGAGCGCCTCGAGGGTCGGGGCCAGGCCGCACATGACGCTGGTGGCCCCGAAGCCGAGCAGGCCGATCGTGAACACGCGCTTGCGGCCGTAGCGATCCGAGATCGCGCCGCCGAGGATCAGCAGGGCGGCGAGGACGGCAAGGTAGCCAGTGTTGACGTAGGTCTGGCCCTCGAGGACGCCGAGGAGGTCGGCCGGCAGCTCCTGGCCGATCTTCGGCAGGGCGATGTTGACGATCGTGCCGTCGAGGAAGACGACCGACGAGCCGAGGATCGCGGCGAGCATCGTCCAGCGCTGGCGGACCGTCATCGGGGCAGTCTGCCGCCGCCGGCGAAGCGAGGCAAGACGCTCGCCAGCGCCGACCCGACCGCCCGGTCGCGGAGGGTCCACGGCTCGATCGACCGATCGTCGCTAGACTCCGCCCGATGAGCGGACCCGTGGCGCTTCTCGGAGCCGACGAATTCCTGCCGGCGGTCGCCGCGCTCGACGCCGAGCTGCTCGCGGCGACCGGTCGGGCCCGACCGCAGGGTGGCCATCCTGCCGACCGCCTCCGCCCCGGACGGCGAGGACGTCTTCCGGCGCTGGGCGGCGATGGGCATCGAGCACTTCGAGGCTCTCGGCGCGGAGGTCGAGGCGGTCCTCGTCCGCGACCGCGCCGATGCCGACGACCCGGCCAGCGTCCAGGCGGTCGCCGAGGCCGACCTCGTCTACCTGTCCGGCGGCGACCCTGGCCACCTCCTCCGGACCGCTGTCGGGCAGCGCGGTCTGGTCCGCCGCCCAGGCCGTCCACGAGCGGGGCGGCGTCCTGGCCGGCTGCTCGGCCGGGGCGATGGTCCTGTGCGCCTGTCAGGCGCTCGTCCGCCGGCCACCGCACCTGCCGCTGCGCTACGAGCGCGGCGCTCGGGGTCGTGCCCGGGGTCGCCGCGTTCCCCCACTACGACAAGATCCCGGAGCCGCTGGCGGCGCTGATGATCCTGCGGGCGCCGCGCGGGACGGTCGTGCTCGGGCTCGATGACGGGACCGCGGCGATCGGGCGCGACGGCGGTTGGTCAGTCCGCGGCCGTGGCCGGGTGACCGTCTGGCGGGGGCGCCACCGGGAGCGCTTCCGCGACGGCGACGCCTTCCGCCTCTGATCGCCAGCCGGTCGACCGGCAGGGTTTACCCGTCGATGATGACCCGGAAACGCCAGCCGACGAGACTCGTCAGCGGATGCGACTCCACTCGGCCGATCCGGCCTCCTCCCGGATCGGACCTCTGCGAGACCCCGATGCTGCGTCGGGGTCTCGCCGCGTCCGGTCCGTCTCGCGCCGACCGGCGCGGGGTCCTGTCTGTGATGCGAGTCGCCGCATCACGCCGCAGCCCGTCAGGCGATGCGAGCGCGCGACTCATCGTCTCGGCGATCCGCCGCTTCGGTCGTGGGTGATCACGAAGGTTCCGTGAGCGCTCCCGACGATGCGTCGACTCGCATCAAGGACGGGATGGCCCGCGGATCCAGGGACCGCGGCCGCCCGTTGAGCGCTCCCGACGATGCGTCGACTCGCATCACGGCAGAGGTCGCATCGGGTCCCGACATCCGGCCCACGGCCGAGTCGCCGGTTGAACCCCGGCGGCGCGATGACGGTATCAAGGGGCAACGAGTCGGGACGGCCGGCACCGGGTCGGCTCGTTGGCGAGGGCCGGGCGGATCGTCGGTCGTTCACCGGTGAGCGACTCCGAACCGACCGGCCATCGCGTCTCTCGGGTGGCGGATCGAACAGGCCGGCTCCCCACGGGGGCGCCGGCGTCGGTCCGTCGGTCCGGCGTGGGTCAGCCGGCCGAGTGGGAGCGGAAGCAGTCCGAGCAGTAGACGGGGCGGTCCATCCGCGGCTTGAACGGGACCTGGGCCTGGTTGCCGCACGATGAGCAGAGGACCGCGAAGTACTCGCGGGCCGGCCGATCCCCGCGCTCGTAGCCGCGCGGGCCGCCGATGTCGCGAAGGTCGCTCTCGCCGCTGTCGCGGGCGGCTCGACGGCTGGCCCGGCAGCTCGTGCAGCGCTTGGGGTCGGAGACGAACCCCTTCTCGACGTAGAACTCCTGGTCGGCGGCCGAGTGGATGAACTCGACGCCGCAGTCGACGCAGGTGAGGGTCCGATCGGTGTAGGTCAACCCAGTCCTCCCGGGACTTGCAGCTCTCGAGGTGCGTCCTGGGCAGGCCGAACGACGGACGGGAGGGCGGGTGGCGGGAGAGGCCGGGCGCCGCGCGACCCAGGTGTCGATTCTTCGAGGTGCCTGTTTCGGGCGCACCGGTGATGTGCTGGGCAGGATAGCACCGACTCGCAGAACGGGCCGTGGACGCCCCGTGGAGGCCCGCCGGGCGCCGCCCGGACCGAGCGCCGACGTGCCAGCGAACCTGTCACAATGCGGCCCGAGACTCGGGTCGGCGAGCGAGGGTCAAGGGGGCTCCTCGCTCGCACCGGATCCGCGCCGAGGCGGCCCAGGCCGGCGACCTGGACGGCCGGTCGACGGGGCCCACGACCCGGTATCGGTGCGCTTGCCCACGAGCCGAGCAGGAGGTCCCGAACCGGCGATGCTCCGTCTCGTCCAGACGTCAGACGTCCGACTCGGCGCCCGTCATCCCTTCCTCGGCGAGCGGGCGAGCGACCAGCGCGAGCGCCAGTTCGAGGCGTTCGATCGAACCGTCGAGCTGGCCCTGACGACCCCGGCCGAGCTGTTCGTCGTCGCCGGCGACCTGTTCGACTCGAGCGTCATGCCGCGCGCCGCGGTCGAGCGGGTCGCGGGCTCGCTCCACAAGCTGGTCAAGGCAGGCATCCCGATCGTCCTGGTCCCGGGCGCCCGCGACGCGCCCGGTCGTGCCTCGATCTACCACGCCCACGACCTGGCCGGCCTGGTCGGGGAAGGGCCGGGAGCCGGCACGCTGATCGTCCTGGCCGACGACGCCTCGGAGGTCGACATCCCGACCCTCCGCGCCCGGGTGACCAGCCGCTTCCCGGCCAGCGACCTGCCGGAGGAGGGCTGGCGGATCGGCGTCATCCACCGCGAGGCCCGACCCCGGGATGACGAGATCGCGGCCGCCGGCGTCGACTACCTGGCGATCGGCGGGCCGATCGCGGCGGCGACCGGCCGCGCGGCCAACGTCAGCTGGGGCGCCAGCGGGGCCCCGGAGCTCGTCGACGTGGAACGCGACGGCCTCGGCGAGGTGCTCCTCGTGACCCTTGACGAGGCGGCCGCCCGCCCGACGGTGGAACGGCAGCGGGTCGGTCGGACCCGCTTCGAGCGGCTCGAGCTCGACCTCGCCGGCCTGGCCGACCAGGCCGGGCTGGTCAAGCTGCTGGCGGCGCGAGCGGACCCCGACCTCGTCCTCGACGTCCGACTGACCGGGGATCAGCGGGACGATCTCGAGCTGGACCCGGAGGCGGCCGAGACCGACCTGGCGGATCGGTTCCTCCGATCGCGCGTCCGCAACGCCGGCCGGCCGGCGCTCACGTCCGGGCCGCTTCCGCCGCCGGACACGATCGCCGGCGCCTTCCTGCGCGATCTCGAGGCCCGGATCGCCGAGGTCGAGTCGGTCGGGGGTGGCGAGACCGCGGGCGAGCTGCGCGAGGCCCTTCGACTCGGCCGTCGCCTGCTGGCCGGTCGGGGGATCGGCGGATGAGGATCTCCCGGCTCCAGCTCCGCGACGTCAAGCGCTACCGCGACCTCCAGATCGACCTGGCTCCGGGCCTGACGATCATCCGTGGCCCGAACGAGTCCGGGAAATCGACGATCGCTCGGGCCGTCGAGCTCGGGTTGACCGGCTCGCCCGTCGACGGGGAGGCCGGCGCGGCCGGGCTCGCCGGCCTCCGCTCATGGGACGCCGAGCCGACCGCGCGACCGACGGTCGTGCTCGACTTCACGCTCGATGGGACGGAGCCGGGCGTCGCCGCCCGGAGCGGGTCGATCGAGAAGACGTTCGGTCCGGACGGCTCGGCGACGCTGACGATCGATGACCGGACGGTCACCGACCCGGCCGAGGTCCAGGCCGAGCTGGCCGACCTGACCGGGGTGCCGACGGCCGCCTTCTTCCGGTCGACCGCCTTCGTCGGCCACGGCGAGCTGGAGGACCTGGACCGCGACGAGGCGACCCTCCGCGAGCGGCTGGCAGCCTCGATCAGCGCGGCGGATCGGAGCACGACCGCCGCGATCGGCGAGCTCAGGCGCGTCCTGGCCGACCTCAACGCTCGCGGTGAGCGGGATCCCGGGCGGCTGCGGATCGCCGAGGAGGCGGTGAGCCGATCCGAGGCCGCCGCGGATGCCGGCGAGGCGGCCCTGGCCAGGCTGGTCGCGGATCGCCAGGCGCTGGCGCGCGCCGAGGACGCCAGCCGGGCGGCCGCGGGGACCCTCGACGACCGGCGGGCGCTCCTCGACCAGGCCCGGGGCGCCGAGCAGATGGTCACCGAGCACGCCGCCGCGACCGAGCGCCAGGCGCGTTACGCGGAGGCGGTCAGCGCGGCCGCCGAGCTGGCCAGGCTCCACGACTCCCACCCATCGCCGAACCCGCTCCCGGTCGTCCGCCAGACGGTCGACCGTCTCCGGACCCTCGACACGAAGATGGTCGAGCTGCGGGCGCTGCTCTCGGGCGAGGTCAAGGTCGACTACGAGCTGACCACGCCGCGGACCACCTGGCGGCCGATCGCGATCGCCGCGCTGGTGACCGTCCTGGTCGGGATCGGCCTGGCCGTCGCCGGTCAGGTGGTCGCCGGTCAGGTGGTCGACGGTCAGGTGGTCGCCGGGATGAGCGTCCTGACCCTCGTCGGTCTCGGCGCCGGCGTCCTCGGTCTCGTCCTCGGGCTGCTCGCCTATCGGGGGCGCAAGGCCGCCCAGGACTTCCGGAAGCAGAAGGAGCTCGCCGAGAACGAGGTCGAGCGCCGTCTCCGCGGTCGATCGCAGATGGAGGCCGAGCTGCGCCAGGCCGAGGAGGACAGCGCCGCCCAGCTCCAGGGGCTCGGCCTGCCCGACCTCGCCGCGGCCGAGGAGCTCCTCCGGCGCGAGGAGGAGCACGTCGCGGCGATCGACCAGCTCGATGCCCGGCTCGAAGGCCTGGTCGGTCGTGAGCCGGTCGAATCGCTCGCCCCCAGCCGGGACGCGGCGGCCCGCGAGGCTGCCGAGACGACGGCCAAGCTGGCAGACCTGCCGGCCGAGGTCCGCGAGCTCGGGGCTCGCGAGCGCTTCGAGGCCGACGTGAAGACCGCCCAGGCCGCGCTCGACGGGGCGAGGGTCGCGGAGGCCCAGGCGCGCGCCCAGGTCGAGGCGAACCCGGTCGACGCCGAGCGGGTCGCCGGCGAGACCGAACGGCTCGCCGTCTGGCGCGAGCAGCTCGCCTCGCTCCAGCGCCGGGCCAGGGTGTACCAGACGACCCTCGATGGGCTCGAGCGGGCGACCACATCGACGCTGGCGCGCGCCACCCGCTACCTGGAGAAGCGGATGGCCGGCGCGATCGCCCGGATCACCGATGGGCGATACCGGCGGGTCCGGATCGACGACGCGACGCTCGCCATCTCGGTCGTCGCGCCCGAGAAGGGCGACTGGGTCGACGTTCGCGAGCTGTCCGACGGGACCCTCGGGCAGGTCTACCTGGCCGCTCGACTCGGGCTCGTCCGCTACGCCACCGGGGCCGGGCGGCCGCCGCTCGTCCTCGACGACCCGTTCGTCAGCTTCGACGACGAGCACGCGGCCCGTGCCTTCGGCCTGTTGCGCGAGCTGACCCTCGACCACCAGGTCATCTACCTCACCGCGACGGACCGCTACGACCCTGCCGCCGACGCGGTCGTCGAGCTGCCCGGCCCGACCGCCGTCGACCTCGCCCTGGACGGAGCGAGCCTCCCGGCGTCCGCCTGACCCGGCCGCCCGCTCGGCGCGATGGATCCCCAGACCGCTGTCGTCGTCCTCGGGCTCGCCTCGGCCGCGGCGTGGGGCTCGGCCGACTTCGGCGGCGGGATCGCCGGCCGCCGGGCGCCCCTGTTCGGGGTGATCCTGTTCACCCAGCTCATCGGCTGCGGCCTGGCCCTCGGGCTGGCCGTCGTCCGCGGCGAGCCGGCGCCCGCGCCGCGCGACCTGGCGATCGCGGTCGCCGGGGGCGTCGTCGGCGGGACCGGGATCTGGGCCCTCTACCGCGGCCTGTCGACGGGGCGGATGGGGGTCGTCGCCCCGATCAGCGGGGTCCTCTCGGCGGTCGTCCCGGTCAGCGCCGGGATCGTCCTCCAGGGCCTGCCCGGCCCGGCGGCCCTGGCCGGGATCGCGCTGGCGCTCGTCGCCGTCGTGCTCGTCTCGGCCAGCCCGGGTGGGGGTGGCTCGGCGACCGGCCGGATCGACCGGGTCGCGGGGATCCCGGCCGACGTCGCGATCGGCCTGCTGGCCGGCGTCTCGCTCGGGTTGCTCAACCTGATCATCAGCCGGCTGACGCCGGGCTCGGTGTTCGCCCCGCTCGTCTTCGTCCGGCTGACCGAAGCCGCGCTGATCGGAACGGTCATCGTGACCGCCCGACGGGCCTGGCGCGTGCCGCGGCCGGTCTGGCCGCTGGCCGTGCTCGTCGGCGGGTTGGACATGGCCGGCAACGGCTTCTTCATCCTCGCCGCCCAGGCCGGCCGCCTCGACATCGCGGCGATCCTGTCCTCGCTCTACCCGGTGACCACCCTCATCCTGGCGGCGATCGTCCTCAAGGAGCGGGTCGTCGGCGTCCACGCTATCGGCGTCGCCGCGGCGCTCGTGGCGATCGTCCTTGTCCGCCTCGGCTGAGCCGTCCTACTTCCAGGCGACGGTCATCGTCATCGGAGTCCGCCCGAAGCCGGACTCCGCGTTGACCAGGCTGAACCCGTAGTTGTGGGTCGGCGTCGCCGGGTCGGTCCGGTCGATCCCGGTCGAGTTGCCGGGGAAGACGCCGCCGGCCGACGGCTCGACCAGGTCGACCAGCGAGTAGGTGTAGTCGAACGGCTTGCCACCCCAGTCGGCCCGGACCGAGATCACGCCGCCCGACCGGATCTTGGCCCGGCCGTTCAATCCGTTGTAGCCCTTGGCCTCGCTGGCCGTGCCATCGAATCGGGCGTTCGTCACCGTCACCGACGGTGTCTTGGTCCGGAAGGTCAGGCCGAGGTTCACCGTCGGGGTGGCGATCCCGACGCCTCGCAGCGTGACCACGAACGTGGTCTGGCCCTTCGCCGACGTGATCCCCTTCAGCGTCCCGCCCGACCAGTTCCGGCAGAGCGGCGTCGAGGCGCCGACGCGGAGGCAGAACCTGGTCGTCCCCTGCGGGCTCTTGGCGGTCAGCTTGGCGGTCACCGTGCCGGGTCCGTCGGTCTTGAACGTGAACGTGCGGGCCTTGCCCCCGGCATCGGCGGCGGCGTCGAGGCGGAAGTCGGTGAACGTGATCTGGGCCAGGCCGGCCGTCGGCGCGACGGTCGGGCTGGCGCTCGGCCCGGTCGAGGCGGAGGCGCTCGGGGCGGTCGACCCGATGGCGCTCGGCGCGACCGATGGCACCGCCGAGCCGGCCGGGGATCCGGACGCGGCTCCCGCCGACGGGGAGGCGTTCGCGATCGACGGCGACGCGGTCGGCCCGGACGAACCGCCCGGCAGGCCGGTCACGAAGATGACGCCGACCAGGCCCGCCAGGACGACGGCCAGGACGATCGCGACGGTGCGCCACTGGGCCTCGGTCATCGGGCGGTCCTCCTGTCGTCGGGCGAGCGGGCCCACGTGGCGGGAATCGTACCCGGCCCGGCACCCTCCGCGCCTCGGCGGGCGGCGCGGACGATGGTCACCTCGGTGACGACGCCCGGATCCGGCAGCCGGTGGACCGCGGCGAACCCTTCGCTCGCCAGTCCGTCCGGATCGCCGAGCGAGCGCTGCAGCTCGTCCGCCTGGCGACCGACGACCCCCACTCCGACGATCCGGCCCGCGCGGCCGGCGTTCCGGTCGAGGCACACCTCGAGCGGCGGATCGAGGACGATCGCGACGGCCGGCCGGCGGGCCGCGAGCGCGAGCGCGACGAGCTCGACCCGGGCGGAGCGCGTCACGTTCGTGGCGTCGATCACGGTCAGCCGGCCGCGCTCGAGGCGCCGCCGGGCGGCCAGGTAGAGGAGCTCGAACGCCGCGCTGCTGGCCCGCTGGTCGGCGGCGTCGTCGGCCACGATGGCCCGGAAGGCATCCGACGACAGCACCTCGGTCGGGCGGAAGTGCCGCGCGGCGAACGTCGACTTCCCCGCGCCCGACACGCCGACGAGGACGACGAGGGCGCCGGACGGCAGGGCGATCCGATCCATCGCCGCCATCATGCACGTCCGAAGGTCGTCGCCGCGTGAACCCTGGGTCGATGGCCAGGGCCCGGCCGGCGGTCGACCGCACCGGACGGCCCGCGTCCGCTAGCCTGTCGCGGTGGCCGCGACCGTTCCCGACCCGACCCCGACGCCACCCGCACCCGCAGCGCCGACGACTCCGGCCCCCGCCTCGTCGGGCCCCGTCCAGCCTCCGGCCACCGACCAGCGCCCGGCCGCGGACTGGCGGGTCATCCTCCTGGTCTTCTGGGTCACCTCGATGGTCGAGGGCCTCGGGGTCAGCCAGATCTTCGCCTTCGCGCCGCTCTACCTGCGGGAGATGGGGGTGGCCGAGCCCGACCGGCTCCGGTTCGTGGGGATCTTCGGCTCGCTCATCTTCATCGTCGGTGCGCCGCTCGTCCCGCTGTGGGGCGTCTGGGCCGACAAGTACAGCCGCAAGGCGGTGATCATCCGGAGCGCCGTGGTCGAGGCCGTCGTCTTCGCCTGCGTCGCCCTCAGCCGCGAGCCGTGGCAGCTCGCCGGGAGCATGCTCCTCGTCGGGCTCCAGCTCGGCAACACCGGGGTCATGCTCGCCGCGATCCGGGACGTCGTCCCGCGGTGGCGCCTCGGCACGCTGATCGCGATCTTCGGGGCCAGCGGGCCGATCGGCTTCGCGGTCGGGCCGGTCCTCGGCGGGCTCATCGTCGACGGTCTGGGCCTGCCCCTGGCCGTGGTCTTCTGGGTCTCGGCGGGGCTGTCGGTCGCGACGGCGCTGCTGGTCGCCGTGGGCTCGCGCGAGGTCCGGCCGGAGGTCGTGCCCGAGGGGCGAGTGCTGCACCTGGCGTTCGGGGCGGTCCGCGGGGTGCTGGCCGATCCCGCCGTCCGCCGGATCTTCGCCATCTTCGGGGTCGCCTTCCTCGGCACCCAGCTGAGCCGGTCGTACATCCCGGTCGTGGTCGAGCGGGTGTCGACCGACGCCGCCGGGTTGGCCAGCGCGATCGCCCTGGTGACGGGGACGGCGGCCCTGGTCGGTGCGCTCGTCTCCCCGGTCGGCGGCTGGATCGGCGACCGGATCGGCTTCCGGCCGGTCCTCGTCGCGGCGCTCGCGGGGGCGGGTGTCGCCTTGCTGGCGATGCCGGTCGTCGGGTCGATCCCGCTCCTGGCCCTGGTGGCGGTCGCCCTGGCCGCCTTCGGGGCCGCGATCAGCGCGATGGTCTTCGGGCTGCTCGCGATGGAGGTCCCGGCCGAGCGGCGGTCGGCGACCCTGAACCTCGTCTACCTGCCGCTCTATGCGGCGGGGATCGTCGGCCCGACGATCGGAGCGCTCGTCGTCGGCTTCGGGTTGTGGGCGCCCTTCTGGGTCGGCGCCGCGATCTACCTCATGGGGGCGCTGGTCGTCTGGCGCTCCGCCCGCACCCGGCCGCCGGCGCGCGCCGCGGGCTGAGAACGTGGTCCGGCACGGCCGCCGCGCCGCGCCGCCTGCCCGATCCGCGGACCGCTCCCCGTCACTCAGCAACGCCCGTGGTCCGGGACAGCCGATCGTCAGTCGCACGTCACCGCCTAGCAGCGGGAACGCTGTCCGGGGCCGACGAGTGCCGGCCGCGGCGGCCTGACGGCCTGGCGGCCGCCGGCGCGGCGGTCCCGCACCACACCCACTGCTGAACGACGAAGTCCGGCGCGCGGCGGCTCGACCCTGGGCGCCGCCGTCGGGCCGCTCGCGCGCGCCACGGGCCGCATGTAGGCCCCAGAAACGTGCCCGCCCGCTCGTAGAATGCTGGGGTCCCGTCGAGGTGCCCGATGCCCAACCTGCCCCGCCCGACGCTCCGGCGCCGCTCGCATGCCGAGCGGACGGTCCTCGAGACGCTGCCGAGCACGCCCCGGATCGAGGTCATCGAGGCGGCCGGCCTGCGCTGGGTGAACGTCGAGCGACCGAACCCGAGCGATCAGGCGTGGCTCGAATCGGACTACGGCTTCCACCCGCTCGACTTCGAGGACCTCTTCTCGCGCAACCAGCGCCCGAAGCTCGACGCCTACGACGAGTACCTGTTCATCGTTCTCCAGTTCCCGAGCTTCGACAAGACGACCCGTCGGCTGCTCCCGGCCGAGGTCGACCTGTTCGTCGGGCCGGACTTCCTGATCACCCTGCCGAACGAGCCGTTCCCCCCGCTGCGGGCGATCTTCGAGCGGTACGAGGCGCGCGAAGACCTCCGTGAGGAGACGTTCTCGAAGGGTTCCGGGTACCTCCTCTACAAGCTGGTCGATGGGAGTGTCGACGCGTCGTTCCCGATGCTCCGCAAGGTCGGGCTGAAGCTCGAGCGGATCGAGGACGACATCTTCGAGGGTCGCTCCGACCAGGTCGTCCGGGACATCTCGGACGTCAAGCAGGAGATCATCAACTTCCGCAAGATCGTCCGCCCCCAGCAGGCCGTGCTGGCCGATCTCGAGAAGGCCAAGCAGCGCTACCTGGCCGAGGAGCTCGAGATCTACTTCGACGACATCAGCGACGCCGCCGAGCGGATCTGGGACATCCTCGAGAACTACAAGGAGGTCGTCGAGGGACTGGAGTCGACCAACGAGTCGGTCCTCTCCCACCGCCTCAACGACTCGTTCCGGATCCTGACCGCGGCCAGCGTCGTCCTCCTCCCGCTGACCCTCGTCGCGAGCATCTTCGGGATGAACGTCAAGGTCCCCGGCGAGGGCGACATCAGCGCCTTCTGGGCCATCCTCGCCGCGATGGCGGTGCTGCTGGTCGTCCTGGTCCTCGTCTTCCGCCGCCGCGGCTGGCTGTAACGCTCGCCTGGCTGCGGAGCTCGGCCGGGGCGGTGCTCAGACGGGCAGGTCGCGCTCGGCCGGGCCCGTGTAGCGGACGTCGGGCCGGATGATCCGGTCGGCCGCGGCCTGCTCGATGCAGTGGGCGGTCCAGCCGGCGTTCCGGGCGAGGGCGAAGGTCGCCGGATAGAACTCGGGCTGGAGCTGGATGCCCTGGAGGACGGCGGCCGTGTAGTACTCGACGTTCGTCTTGAGCGGCCGCTCGGGATGGCGCTCGGCCAGCAGGCGCAGGGCGATGTCCTCGACCTTGACCGCGAGGTCGAGCCAGTCGGCCATCCCGCCCATCGACTCGGCGACCTTGCGGAGCGCGGCCGCCCGAGGGTCGTAGGCCCGGTAGACCCGGTGCCCGAAGCCCATCAACCGCTCGCGGCGATCGAGCGCGGCCCGGATCCAGGCCTCGGCCCGGTCGGCCGAGCCGATCTCGTGGAGCTGGCTGACGACCTCGGTCGGCGCCCCGCCGTGGATCGGGCCCTTGAGCGCCCCGATCGCGCCGCAGACCGCCGAGGCCAGGTCGGACCGGGTCGAGGTGATCACCCGGGCGGCGAAGGTCGAGGCGTTGAAGCCGTGCTCCGCGGCGACGATGAAGTAGGCGTCGAGCGCGCGGGCGCGGGCCTCGTCCGGGCGCTCCCCGGTGAGCATCTGGAGGAAGGCGCCGGCGAGCGACAGGTCGGGGTCCGGCGCGACCGGTTCGAGACCCTCGCGGATCCGGCCCCAGGCGGCGAGCGCGGTCGGGGCGACGGTGGTGATCGCCCGGGCCTGCTCGACGGTCGGTGGCGCCGGGGGGCGCTCGGCAGCACCCCAGGCGCTGATCGCCGTCCGGAGGGCGTCCATCGGGAGCGTCTCCCGCGGCAGGGCCCGCAGGACGGCCTCGACGGCAGACGGCAGCGGCGCGGCGGCCAACCGGGCGGCCGGATGCCACTCGCCCGTCCAGAGCAGCTCGGCCACGGCCGCGAACGTCCCGTGCTCGACGAGCTGGCCGATCGGGTAGCCGCGGTAGAGGAGCCGGCCGTTCTCCCCGTCGACGAGGGCGAGGGCGGTCTCGCCGGCGAC
Organism: uncultured Chloroflexia bacterium; assembly: GCA_963837825.1. GTDB lineage: Bacteria > Chloroflexota > Limnocylindria > Limnocylindrales > CSP1-4 > Chersky-267. Next base: position 161,899 of record CAWIOR010000006.1, on the reverse strand, counting down.
CACGCCGGCCAGTCCCGGTGAGTACGGTCGGGCGTCGGAGTCGGTCGCCCCCGACGGGGCCGGGTCGGCGATCGGGATCGTGCGTTCGGTCATGGTCGGATGGTAGTGGCCCGGGCTGCGGGCCGTCTCCGGACGCTCACCCGGGCGACTCGAGGAAGGCACGGAGCTCGGCCGCGAACCGCTCCGGGTGGGTGTGGTGGGCGGCGTGCCTGGCGCCCGGGATGACCACGACCCGGCCGTTCGGCAGGAGCCGGTCGAGTGCCCAGGTCCCGTCGGTGAACAGGGAGCCGCTCTCCCCGCCGACGATCTGGAGGACCGGGATCCGGATCCCGGCGTAGCGCTCCGGGCCGGCTTCCTCGCCGGCCTCGGCCCACATCTCGCGGATGACCGTGGGCGCGGCCGCCACCCGGGCCGGCCAGGACGGCGAGGCGCGGTAGGCGTCGAGCTCGCCGGCCGTCATCCCGACGACCGTCCCCAGGAAGTCGGCCAGGAGACCGGCCCGATCGTCCGCCGCGGCGAGCGCCTCGAGGCGGGCCATCACCGCCTCGCCGTGGAACGACCGACCCTCCGGCGCGGGCGCCCCCTCGTAGACGACCAGGCGCCGCAGGTTCGGGCTGAGCAGCGCCGCGCCGAGTCCGATCCGGCCGCCGTACGAGTGGCCCACGAGGTCGACCGGGCGGCCCTCGTCCGCGGCGACCGCGTCGACGACCGCGGCCGCGTCCTCGTACTCGCGGGCGATCGCGTACGGCGGCGTGTCCCCGCTGGCGCCGCGCCCGCGGCGGTCGAGCGCGTAGAGCGTGTGGGACGGGGCGAGCAGCGGCCCGACCGTCCGCCAGGCGGTGTGGTCGGCGGTCGCCCCGTGGACGAGGACGATCGGCGGTCCGGTCCCCGAGCGGAACCAGGCGATCGGTGTCCCGTCCCGGGAGAGCGTTGTCCCACGCGTGTCGCTCACGGACGCTCACTCCGCCTCGAGTCGCTGGTCGAGGGTCGACCCCGCCACGTGGCACGGCGACCCACATGGTGCGCCCTCGGACCCCCGACGTGCGTGCCGGGGCCCGACCCGGGCCGCGCAGCATGGGCCAACGACGGGGTAGCCGCGCGCTAGAATCCACGCACGGTCGCGACCGGTCAACCAAGCGTAGCCAGGCCAAGACGCCAGGAGGCGAACGATGGATTACGCGGATCCCAAGGTTCTGGTGAGCACCGAGTGGGTCAAGGAGCATCAGGACGACCCCGGCGTCCGCCTCCTGGAGGTCGACTACGATCCCGAGAGCGCCTACGAGCTCGGCCACCTGCGCAACGCGGCGCTGGTCGACTGGAAGAAGGACATCAACGACCAGGTCCGACGCGACATCCTCTCGAAGAGCCAGTTCGAGGAGCTGATGGGCCGCGTCGGGGTGACACCCGAGACCACCCTGGTCCTGTACGGCGACATGCGCAACTGGTTCGCCGCGTTCGCCTTCTGGACGTTCAAGATCTACCGGCACGCCGACGTCCGCCTGATGAACGGCGGCCGTCGGAAGTGGATCGACGAGGGCCGGGAGATGACCGAGGACGTGCCGAGCTTCACTCGGACGACCTACTCGGCCGGCGGCGCCGACCTCGGCCTGCGGGCCCTTCTGCCCGGAGTCCTCTCGTCGCTCGGCCGGAGCGACGTGGCCTACGTGGACGTGCGGTCCCCGGCGGAGTACACGGGCGAGATCACCGCCCCGCCGGAGTACGCCAACGAGGCCGCCCAGCGTGGCGGCCACATCCCCGGTGCGGCGAACATCCCGTGGGCCAAGGCGATCGAGGATGACGACACCTTCAAGTCGGCCGGCGACCTCGCCGCCCTGTACGCGGAGAAGGGGATCACCCCCGACAAGTCGGTCATCACCTACTGCCGGATCGGCGAGCGCTCGTCGCACACCTGGTTCGTCCTGAAGTACCTGCTGGGCTACCCGGTGGTGGTCAACTACGACGGGTCGTGGAGCGAGTTCGGCAACATGGTCGGCGCCCCGATCGAGAAGCCCTAGGGTCGAGGCCCGTCGCTCATGGCACACACGATCGCGCGCACGATCGACCTCACGAGAGCCGAGGAGGAGTGCGGGGATTCCGCGCTCCAGATGGTTCGGCGAGCCCTGAAGGAGCTCGTTCCGGGCGACATCCTCGAGGTCAAGGCCACGGTGGCCGAGCACGCGTACGTCGTGCGGGCGTGGGCCAGGAAGACGGGCAAGCCGATCCTCGAGGACCAGACCGAGGGGAAGGAGACCCGCATCCTGCTCGAGCGGACCCCGGATGGCTGAGTCGATCGCCGTCGTCATCTCCTCCGAGCGGCCGCAGGCCGTCCAGACCGCGCTGAACCTCCTGGAGGCGGCCGTCGCCATGGAGATGGAGGCACACGTCTACTTCACCGGCGACGCCGTCGGCGTGGGTCGGCCGTCCCGGTCCCCTCGGCCCGACCGTGCCCGGTGCGGACGAGGTCAGGGAGGAGGTCGCCCGCCGCCTCCGGGAGCTGAAGGAGGATGGGACCGTCCACGTCTACGCCTGCACCCGGGCGATGAAGGCGTGCGACATCTCGACCGATCGACTCGCCGCCGAGGTGGACATGCCGGCCGGCTTCGCGTACTTCCTGGACGTGGCCGACCGGGCGAAGCTGACCCTGTCGTTCTGACGGCTCGAGCGGATCCGCCCGGTCAGGCGTCGAACTCCACCGCCAGGTAGCCGACCGTCCGATCCGCGGGTCCGCCGGCGTCGGCGGAGGTCGCGGCGGCGAGGCGGGTCCCGCCGCGGACGCCCATCGCCTCGAGCGCGGCGAGCCCGAGCACCGTCGGCTCGATCCCGCACATCCCGCAGGCCAGGCCGTGGATCCCGGCCTGGCGGAGGCCGGCCTCGGTCCGGGCCAGGCCCATCGCGTCCAGGGCGACGATCGACGGCAGGAGCGCCTCCGTGGCCGCGGAGCAGGCTCCGGCCGGTGGGTAGTGAGCCATGTCCGAGCTGATCGCGACGACGATCGACTCGCCGGCCCGGCGTCGCTCGGCGAGGAGCTCGCCGAGACGGCGGCCGGCGTCGACGGCATCGGGACCGGTCCCGCTCGCCACGGCCAGCGGCACGATCCGGGCCGCCGGCGCGACGGTCTGGACGAACGGCAGCTGGACCTCGATCGAGTGCTCGCCGCCGTGGGCCGCGAGATCGACGACGAACGGCCGTCCGAGGCCGACGATCGCCCCGGCGAGGTCGACGTCGATGGCGACGTCGCCGAGCGGCGTCCGCCAGGCTCCGGCGTCCCACGCCCCGACCCCGTCGAGCCAGCCCGCGACGTGGTTCGTCCCGAGCAGGACGATCGTCGGCACGGGCTGGTCGGGGCGCTCGAGGCGCCGCCAGCCGGCGGCCGCGACCAGGCCCGAGTAGCTCAGGCCGGCGTGCGGGACGAGGATCCCGACGAGCGCCCCGGCCCCCGGGGTCGGCGCCCGTCTCGCGTGCGCGGCCTCGGCCAGGAGACCGGCGACGAGCTCGATCAGCTCATCGCGTTCGGCCGGATAGAAGCCGCCGGCGACCGCCGGTCGGCGGATCGGCGCCGAGATCGTCGCGCTGCCCATCGCCATCGCCTCCGTCATCCGCACAGCGCCGCGGCCCGGGTCGCGGCGGTCCGTCCGAGCCCGACGCCGGCCAGCGGCCGACCACAGCCCGGACAGCTCCCGTCGGCCGCCAGGTGGTCGCGGACCCGGTAGCCGTGCCGCTCGATCAGGCGCCGGCCGCACCCGGCGCAGTGGGTGTCCTCGAGGTCGAGCTCGGGGGCGTTCCCGACGTAGACGTGGACGAGCCCCGCCTCGCGCCCGAGGTCGGCCGCCCGGCGGAGCGCCTCGAGCGGCGTCGGCGGCGTGTCGAGCATCCGGTAGGCGGGGAAGAACCGGCTGACGTGCCACGGCGTCTCGACGCCGAGCGTCTCGACGATCCAGCGGGTCAGGGCGCGGAGCTCGGCGGGATCGTCGTTCTGACCGGGCACGATCAGGGTCGTCAGCTCGAGCCAGATGCCCGCCCGGCGCAGCCCGACGATCGCCTCGAGGACGTGGGCGAGTCGGGCGCCGCACAGCCGGCGGTAGAAGGCGTCGTCGAAGGCCTTGAGATCGACGTTGGCGGCGTCGAGGACGCTGGCCAGGAGGCCGATCGCCTCGGGCGTCGCGTAGCCGTCGGTGATGAACAGGTTGCGCAGGCCCGCCTCGCGGGCGAGCCGACCGGTGTCGAGGGCGTACTCGAGGAAGACGGTCGGCTCGACGTAGGTGTAGGCGACCGCGTCCGCCCGGTGGGCGAGCGCCTCCTCGACCACCCGCGCCGGTGGGAGCGGACGTGGTCGGCAGCTCCAGCCCCAGCCGCGGCCCCTGGGCGATCTCCCAGTTCTGGCAGAACCGGCAGTGGAACGGGCAGCCGGCCGTGGCGATCGAGTAGGCGAGCGTGCCGGGTGCGACGTGGAAGAGCGGCTTCTTCTCGATCGGGTCGATCCCGATCGCCACGACCGCCCCGTAGGCGTGGCAGACGAGGTGCCCGCCCTCGTTCCGGCGGACCCCGCAGATCCCGGTCCGCCCCGGGCGGACGAGGCAGCGATGGGCGCACACGCCGCAGCGGACGCTGCCGTCGGCCAGCTCCTCGGCGAGGATCGTCGGGACGGTCCCGGCGGACGGGCGCGTGGATACAGTCGAGGCGGCCATCGGCAGTCTCCTCGGGTGAGTGTGGGCCCGGCCGGCGTTCCCGCCCAGTGCCGGCCGGCCCCGATCGCCGGCCCGTTCCGCACTGGCCGGCGGCGCGCTCCGAGGCCACCATCCGGACGGTGCTTCAGGAGCCGTTCGGGATGACCACTCGCCTCGCTCCGAAGACTGGACCCGCCCCGCCGCCGGGCGTGCCCGGCCCGGTGACGATCCCGCTCGACGAGCAGGAGGGCCTCCTGCGGCTGGCCCGGACGGCGCTCGCGGCCGTGACCGGGCGGACGTCGATGGAGCCGCTCGAGGACGCGCTGCGCGCGACCGCCACGCTCGACGAGCCGGCCGCCGTCTTCGTCACCCTGACCGAGGACGGCGAGCTGCGCGGCTGCATGGGCGGCCTGGTCGCCGAGCGGCCGATCTCCGAGGCGGTCGCCGCTGCGGCCTGCACGGCGGCCCTCCGCGACCCGCGCTTCGTCCCACTCTCGGCTCGGGAGCTGCCGGCCGTCCGGATCGAGATCTCCGTGCTCGGGCCGCCGGTCCCGCTCGAGCGCCCCGGCGGACCTCCGGCCCGGGATCGACGGCGTGATCGTCGAGCGCGGCCCGGCCGTGGCGCTGCTCCTGCCCGAGGTCGCCGACCACTTCCAGTGGGGCGGTCGCGAGATGATCGAGGCGGCCTGTCGGAAGGCCGGTCTCCCGGCCGACGCCTGGCGCGACCGGCGGACCCGGTTGTCCGTCTTCCGGACGGCCCACTTCGGCGGGCCGGCCGTCGAGGCGTCCGGGCCGGGCGGGGCGGACGATCAGGGCGCCGAGCCGCTCGTCCTGGGGCTCGCCTGACTCCGGTCGCGCTCGACCAGCCCAGCGGCCGCGGCCGGATCGAGCAGCCAGGTCGCGCTCGCCCGCCGGGCGAGCGTCGCCGGAAGGGCGACCGGGTCGCGCGGCCCGGTCAGGATCCGGGCGATCACGCCGGCCTTGCCCGACCCGGCGGCCATCGCCAGGACGTGCCCGGCCGCGCCGAGGATCGCCGGGTTGAGGGTGACCCGCTCGACCATCGGTTCGATGTGGGTCGGCGCCGGGATCGCCAGCCCGACCCGGTCGCTGCCCAGCGCCGGGCTCCCCGGGAAGACCGACAGGAGGTGCCCGTCGGCGCCGATCCCGACGAGGACGAGGTCGAAGGATGGCCAGCCGGCGACCGACCCGAGCGCACCGGCGAGCTCGGTCGCGTAGGTCGCGGCGCACCAGCCCGGGCCGAGCCCGTCCTCGATGGCCCGATCCGTCGGGAACGGGTGGACGTTGGCCGCCGGGATCGGGACGCCGTCGGGCGCGAGCAGCGACTCGTCGGCCAGGACGAGGTTCGACAGCGGGTCGGTCCGGGGCACGAACCGGTCGTCGCCCCACCACAGGTGGACTCGCTCCCAGTCGACGCCGTCGCGCAGGTCCGGCTCGACGAGACGGCGGTACATCGCCCCGGGCGTCGACCCACCGGTCAGGGCGACGTCGGCCCGCCCCCGGGTCTCGATCGCCGCGGCCAGGCCGTGGGCCAGCCGGACCGCCGAAGCCTCGGCGAGGGCGTCGGGGTCGGCGGCCACGATGAGCCTCGGCTCGCCGGCGCGGGCGAAGTCCTCGAGCGTCGCCTGGACGGGACGCCCTCCCCGCGGGCCGAGCGGGTCCGTCAACCGCCCGAACCGGTCTCGCGCGCCTGGGCGATCCGGGCGGCCATCCGGATCGAGCCGTCGGACACGAGGTCGCGCTGGGGGGTCTCGATCGCCTCCGCGAGCAGGTCCATCTCCGTCCGGCGCGCCGCGAGGAAGCGCCGATCGAGGACCTCGACGCCGTCCTGCCAGGCGTGGACCGCGACCGTCTCGGCCTCGGCGGTGACGTCGACCCGGAGCTCCGAGCCGCGCCGCTCGGCGAGGAGCTCGACCCGGAGCGTCGTGCCCGAGGGCATCCCGGACAGGACCGGGCGCATGACGACGGCGACCTCGTTCGAGCCGCTCCGGAGCGTCGCCGCGTAGCCGCGGCCGGCGAGCGGCTTCGCCCCGACGTGCTTCCCGGCGGCATGGGCCGCGTGGGCCGCGTGCGCGGCGTGGGCGGCATGGGCCGCGGGGGCCGCCTGGGCGGGTCCACCCGCCGCCCCGGTCAGCGGCGCAAGCGAGCGGCTGACCGACATCCCGAGCCGGGACGCGATCCACGACGACGTGATAGAGCGGCTTGACCATGTTCGTGCCGCCCGGCCGCCCGAGCTCGTCGTGGGTCCCGTAGGTCACGGCGATCCGCCGGATCGAGCGGAGGTAGGGCAGGAACTCGGGCATGTCGAACGTCGAGGCGATCGCCTCGCGCCAGCGCGACTGGCGCACGAGCGCGAAGTCGAACACCGCCAGGTGGCCGGCCTCGACCAGGCGGGCCAGCTCGCGCAGCCGTTCGAGCCCGTCGCCGCTCCAGCCGGAGCCGTCGACGACGAGCCGGTCGGCGTCCTCGAGCAGGTCGTTCGCCTGCTCGGTCCCGAGCGGCGGCTCGCCCGGCCACCAGACGGTGACCGGCAGGTCGTGGACGAGGAGCGGCTCGACGATCGCGGCGATGTGCCGGCCGGTGTCGCCGCCGGCGGTCACGTAGATCGTCTCGGCGCAGGTCTCGGCCGCGCCCTCGCGCGGGAGCATGCACTGGGCGGTGATCCGGGCGTCGAGCCAGCCCGGACCGTCCGGATCGGTCGGCGAGCAGATCAGGGTCCGCGAGGGATGGCGGCCGGTGAGCTGCGAGATGATCGCCGCGCAGCGCTCGCCGAGCTCGGGCCGCCGGGCGATGACGACCAGGTTCATCACGCTCGTCCGGGCGGCGACGTGGCGAGCCTCCACGCCGTCGACGGTCGGTGGTCAGCTCGGGGACGGCCCAGATCCTGGCCAGCTCGCGCTCGATCCCGTCGATCGTCGTCGCGCGCGACGTCCAGCGCAGGGTCGGCTCCCCCGGCGGCGGCCGCGAGGCTCAGATCCGTCGCCATCGCCGTCCGTCGCGGGCCATCAGCTCGTCGGCCGCGGCCGGTCCCCACGAGCCCGCCTCGTAGTTCGGGAAGTCGGGGGCCGGCATGTCGACCCAGGCGTCGATGATCGGGGTGACGATGCCCCACGCCTCCTCGACCTCGTCGGCCCGGGTGAACAGCGAGGCGTCGCCGAGGAGGGCGTCGAGGATGAGCGTCTCGTAGGCGTCGGGCGAGTCGACGTTGAACGCCGAGCCGTAGGTGAAGTCCATGTTCACCGCCCGGACGTCGAGGCCCAGCCCGGGGACCTTGGCCCCGAAGCGGAGGAGGATCCCCTCGTCGGGCTGGATCCGCAGCGCGAGGAGGTTCGGCTCGGGGTCGACGCGAGCTGTCCTTGAACAGGCGATGGGGGACCGGCCGGAACTGGATCGCGATCTCGCTCGAGCGCTTCGGGCAGGCGCTTGCCGGTCCGGACGTAGAACGGGACGCCGGCCCAGCGCCAGTCGTCGATCTCGAACCGGGCGGCCACGAACGTCTCGGTCTCCGACTCGGGGTCGACCTCCGGCTCGGCGCGGTAGCCCGGGACCTGCCTGGGCGGCCACCCAGCCCGGGCCGTACTGGCCGCGGACGACGTCGGTCCTGACCTGGTCGGGACGTCAGCGGAGCGATCGCCCGGAGGACCTTGACCTTCTCGTCGCGCAGGGCGTCCGCCTCGAACGTCGCCGGCGGCTCCATGGCGACCAGGCTCAGCAGCTGCATCAGGTGGTTCTGGAGGACGTCCCGGCTCGCCCCGGTCTCCTCGTAGAACGCGCCGCGGCTCTCGACCCCGAGCGACTCGGCCACGGTGATCTGGACATGGTCGACGTAGCGCCGGTTCCAGAGCGGCTCGAAGATCCCGTTGCCGAACCGGAAGACGAGGAGGTTGCGGACGGTCTCCTTGCCCAGGTAGTGGTCGATCCGGTAGACCTGCTTCTCGCGGAAGACCTTGAGGACCTCGCGGTTGAGCCGGACGGCCGAGTCGAGGTCCCGCCCGAACGGCTTCTCGATGACGATCCGCCGCCAGCCCCCGCCGTGGGTCTCGTGGTCGAGCCCGACCCGCCCGAGCTGGGCGATGACCTCGGTGAAGGCCGACGGCTGGGTGGCCAGGTAGTAGAGCCGGTTGCCCCGCGTGCCCGTGCTCCTCGTCGATCGCTCTCGAGGCGGGCCGCCAGCCGGTCGAACGCGGCCGGGTCGGCGAAGTCGCCCTGGTGGTAGACGATCCGGGCCAGGAACTCGCCGTTCGGGCCGCTCCTCGACCGGGACCCGCGAGTACGCCTCGAGGGACGCTCCGATCTCGGCCCGGAAGGACTCGTCGTCGTACGGCCGGCGGCCGACCGCGACGAGCATGAACTCGTGGGGCAGGAGGTTCGTCCGCCACAGCTGGTAGAGGGCCGGGATGACCTTGCGGTGGGCGAGGTCGCCGGTCGCCCCGAACAGGACGAGGCAGGCCGGGTCGGGCATCGCGCTCGAGGCGGAGCCCCTCGCGGAGCGGGTTGTCGAGCTTGGGGGCTGCGCGCGCGCCGCTTCCCGTCGCGGGCGAGCCGCAGCTCGCGGATCGTCCGCGGGGCGTCCCGGGCCGGTCGGCGCGGCGGGCGCCGCCGTGCCCGGCTTCGGGTCGGCGGTCGTGGTCATCGGGCTCGGCTACTCGGTCTTCACGGCGTGGCCGCCGAACTCGTTGCGCAGGGCGGCCAGGACCTTGGCCCCGTAGGAGTCGTCCTGGCGGGAGCGGAACCGGGTGAGCAGGGACAGGGTGATGACCGGCGCCGGGACGTCGTGGTCGATCGCCTCCTGGACCGTCCAGCGGCCCTCGCCCGAGTCGGCCACCCAGCCCTTGAGGTGGTCGAGCTCCTGGCCGTTCGCGCTGAACGCCCGCTCGGCCAGCTCGAGCAGCCACGAGCGGACGACCGAGCCGTGGTTCCACAGCCCCGAGATCGCCGCCAGGTCGAGCGTGTAGTCGCTCGCGTGCATGATCTCGAAGCCCTCGGCGTAGGCCTGCATCAGGCCGTACTCGATCCCGTTGTGGACCATCTTCACGTAGTGCCCGGAGCCGGGGCCGCCGACGTGGAGGTAGCCGTCGGCCGGGGCGAGCGAGCGGAAGATCGGCTCGAGCGGGCTGACCGCGTCGGCCTCGCCGCCGACCATCAGGCAGAAGCCGTTGGCCAGGCCCCAGATCCCGCCCGATACGCCCGCGTCGACGTAGCGGAGGCCCTTCGTCGGCCAGCTTGGCGTGGCGGCGGACGTCGTCGTGGAAGTTCGTGTTGCCGCCGTCGACGATCGTGTCGCCCGGCTCGAGCAGGTCCATCAGCTCGTCGATCTGGGCCTCGGTCGCGTCGCCGGCCGGGACCATCACCCAGACCGCGCGCGGCTTGTCCAGCTTCGACGACGAGCTCCTCGAGGCTGAACGACGGGGTCGCCCCCTCGCCGGCGATCTCGCGGGTCTTCTCGGCGGTCCGGTTGTAGGCGACGATCTCGTGGCCGTCGCGGAGGAGCCGGCGGACCATGTTCGCCCCCATCCGGCCGAGGCCGATGAACCCGATGCGCATGACGGTCAGGCCTCCTGGAGTGCCGCTTCGAGGGCCCGCTCGAGCGCGGCCAGGCCGGCGTCGGGGTCGGGGCCGAGATGGACGCGCAGGACCGGCAGGCCGTGCGCATGGAGCACGCTCAGGTCGCCGGCCGCCTGGGCGTCGATGAGCTGGCCGAAGCGTGTACGGCTTGCCCGGGATCGGCCGGTCGGCCGGATGGTCGGCGGTCAGCTGGAGGAACCAGCCGATCGGCGCGCCGCCCTTGTGGAGCTGGCCGGTCGAATGGAGGAAGCGCGGCCCGTACCCGGCCGTCGTCGCCCGACGGGTCCGGTCGCGGAGGAGGGCGCGGATCCGGGCGAGCGCCTCGTCCCGCCCGGGCGTCGGCGGCGACGTAGGCCTGGAGGGCGGCATAGCCGTTCGGCTTGAGGTTCCGGAGGTGGGTCCGGAGCTCCGCCGCCGAGGTTCGGGTCGGTCGCCAGGACGTACGACGGGACGTCCGAGCCCGCCGCGCTGCCGTGGCCGGCATCGTGGCCGGTGTCGCCGGTCTCGATCGCCGCCAGCGCCCGCCGGGTGTGCTCCTTGGCCTCCTCGACGTTCGGCTGGTCGAACGGGTCGATCCCCAGGACGATCCCGGCGATCGCCGTGGCGACCTCCCAGCGGACGAACTCGCCGGCCAGGTCGATCGGGTCGTCGAGGGCGATCCGGACCACCGGGTGGCCGGCGGCCTCGAGGGCATTCAGCAGCTCGTCGGCCGACTGCCGTCCGAGGCCTTCGCCGGACCGGCCGAGTCGGCCAGGCTGATCCGCACGAAGACGCGGTCCGGGCCGTAGGCGTCCGCCGCGCCGAGCGGCTCGAGGTCGACCGGGACGATCCCCACGCCCTGCTTGCCGGTGCTCTCGGCGATGAGCTGCTCCGCCCAGGCGCCGAAGCCGGCGATCTCCGGGTCGACCACGAACGTCAGCTTGTCCCGCCCGGCCACGGCGTTCGCACCGAGGACCAGGCCAAGGCCCAGGCCGGGGTTCGTCGCCGGGTCGGCCGCCCGGCAGGCGTCGAGCATCGCCCGGGCGCTGTCGAGGAACGGGTCGAGGTCCAGCCCGATGAGGCTGCGCCGGGACCAGCCCGACGTAGGTCAGGGCGGAGTAGCGCCCGCCGACGTCCGGCGGGTTGAGGAAGACCTCGCGCAGGTCGTCGTGGTGGGGGATCGCCTCCAGGCTGTGGCCCGGATCGGTGATCGCGACCATGAAGTCGCCCGGTGACTCGTCGTGCAGGTGGCGGGCGTGGAGCGCCGCCCGGATCCGCTCCCAGGCGTCGGCCTGGAAGGCCAGCGGCTCGGCGGTCGTGCCGGACTTGCGAGGCGACGATGAACAGCGTCTCGAGCGGGTAGAGGTCGTCGACGCGCCGCGGCCACGGCCGCCGGGTCGGTCGAGTCGAGGACGCGCAGCTCGAGCCAGTCGCCGCCGTCGCCGAACGTCTTCCTGAGCACCTCCGGGGCCAGGCTGCTGCCGCCCATCCCGGCGACGATCGCGGTCGTGAATCCGGCGTCGCGGATCGCCTCGCCGAACGCCTCGAGCGGTCCGGTCTCCTCGGCGAAATGACCGGGCGCATCGAGCCAGCCGAGCCGCTCGGCGATCGCCGCCTGGACGGCCGGGTCGTCCGACCAGAGGCTCGCGTCACGGGCGAACAGCCGCTCCGCCCAGCGCTCCTCGCGGGCCCGGGCGTTGAGACGGTCGAGCGCGGCCTGGTCGGTCACCGTCGGGCCTCTCCCTTCATGGTTGCGTCGGTCTCCGAGATGGTATCCGGTGTCCGCCCGTACGTTGCTTCGGAGGGACGAGCCGAGGTGTTCGCCCATGCCGATCCCCCGCCCCACACGCCAGGACAGGGACGAGCAACCACTCCAGTCGTTGCCGTGTGTCGTTGCGACCGCTCCGTCGCCGTCGCAGCCATCTGGAGTGGTCTTCCGCTCCTGCTGCGCTTCTCGATGAGCCGGTCGGCTTTCGAAGACCTTGCCGATAACCCTCCACCGTACGATCTGCGCACACCGGCCGGGATGTACGCGATGTGCTGTTATGAGACGACGGGTTACGGTTATCGCCTCGGTGTCGCGTACGGCGTGAGCGTGATCTGGGGCTTCGCACTTAGCCCGAACGGTCCGCCCCCCGGGCCCGACATCGACTCGAGCTTTCTGGTGACTCGGCTCCACGAAGGCGAAAGCGCCGACCGGCACCTTCAGGACGGCTGGTACATCTGGGAGTACGTGATCACGTAGCGTCGGCTGCGCGGGCGGGCCCCCAGACAAGGCTGCCAGAGTCCGTCCCAGACCTTCGGCTTGATCCGCAGTCAGCCGTCGAAGTCCGCCACGCCCGCCCGACCTCGGTCAGTATGGCGACGATGTGGCGACCGGGGGCGTCGCGAGGGCTACGAACGCGCCAGTGATCGCCTCACCGTTCTTGGCGAGGTTGATGTAGGCCTGCGCCTGCGAACCGCCGAACGTGATGAGCGCGTGCCCGATCCACTGCCCACCCCCGGCAGGAGGGAGGCCTCCTCCGGGGCAGGTGGTGTCCACGAAGAGCAGCCCAGGGGTTGGGCACCAGACGCCGCGACCGAGCTCGACCCTGATCGGTGATCCGCCCCGGCCTTGCGCCGCTGATAGGGCTGCCGATGCTCCGGCGCGACAGTCCTTCGGGCTGAGATCGCCACAGACCACAGCGGGGCTTGGCGGTGGCGTGGCTGTCGGCGATGTTGTTGTGGCGACCGGCTTGGTGGCCACCGCGTTGATGCAACCTGAGAGGGAGAAGGTAATTGCAAGAGCGAGAAACGCCAGACGCATCTCGACCCCGATCCGATCGGATACTCGTCACTCAGAGTTTGACGGCGAGAAGCCTTTGGGAGTTCCCGTCGAGGAAGTAGGTCGTACCGTCACTGGCCGTGGCGAGGTCTGTCACTCTCGCACTGCCAGTCACCGCGACGCTGCCGCCGAGAGGAGTCGTGACGAAACCGCGTGTCTTGCCCATGGTGATCAAATCCACGATTTCGCCATTAACGAGGCGGCTTATTGTCCCAGTGCTCGCGTCGTACGCGATTGCGCCGCCTCTCGGGTCGGGGACAGCAAGAGAGTCGGGGTTCGTCGACAGGCCTGAGGCCAGCGCGGCCTCGTCCCCATTCGAGGGATCGACCCCAGACGCCCGTGGAGCCGGACCCCGATATGAGGAGCCCGTCCGAGCCTGGGCTGAACCGCGAAGCTGGCCCCGCAAGCGTTCCAACCACTGCACCGGTCTTCGAAACCCGAGCGACCGGTGCGTCGGAAGTTGCGTAGCCGCCGGCAACGTAAACGCTCCCGTCGGGAGCCTCGGCGAGATCGAGTGCACCTGCGTATTCAGCCGGCACCGGGATCGAGCCTAGCATCGGTCCGGCCGCCGACACGATGGACACGAACGGAACGTTGGTCCGGGCGACGAGCATCCACCCGTCCGATGAGAACAGACCGAGGAGATCCAGGTGCCTATCACAGGGCTGTCGGGGTTCCACGCATCTGGGAAGGCACCCGTGACGTCGCGGTCGAAGGGCAGCACGGACGCCGCGTGCGCCGTGGGATCGAATCGAACTAGCGCGTACGGTTCGGTCACCCATACGCCTCCATCGGGTGCGATCTTCACCTGACCGATGTACCCGTTGTAATCCGTATCCGGGAGGGGCCAAGTCTCGACACCGTTGGGCGTCACTCGCTCGAGAGTGTCTGGGCCCGCTGTGTCGAAGACTGCCACCCATGCCTGGACAGGCTCCCGGGCCGCGCGTGAGGCGTGTCGCTCTCGAGGCCTCTTCCCCTTCCGTCCGCCGGCTCGGGTGATCGTGACACCTGTCACCTGATTACCCCAGGGCGCGTTGATCCGGAGGCTGTGAGCCCCCCATCTCTCGCCGGCCTCGATCGCCAGGACCTTGGCCAGGCGGCGGCGGTGGCGCGGCTCGCCGGAGAACGCGGCACGCCAGGAAGGCCAGGGCGCATTCGAACGCCGGCTCGGGGCCGATGACCCGCGAGCCGAGGGTCAGGACGTTCATGTCGTCGTGCTCGACGCCCTGGTGGGCCGAGTACGTGTCGTGGCAGACGGCGGCCCGGATGCCGCGGATCTTGTTGGCCGCCACCGACGCGCCGACGCCCGAGCCGCAGATGAGGATGCCCCGGTCGGCCGTCGCCGTCGCGGACGGCCAGGCCGAGCCGCTGGGCGAAGTCGGGGTAGTCGTCGGTCGGGTCGGAGCCGTCGCCGCCCAGGTCGATCAGCTCGTGGCCCAGGCCGGCGGCGGCCAGCCGGCGCGATCAGCTCGTCCTTGAGCTCGGCTCCGGCATGGTCGGCGGCGAACGCGACGCGCATCGTGCTCAGGCTCCGGCCGACGATCTCGACCGGGATCCCGGTGGTGGGCCAGCCCTGATCGGTGGTGATGATGCGGTCAGCCTCGAAGGACGTCGGCGGTCGCGATGACGAGGGCATCGGGGAGTTTCAAGGCTGGACCGAATCGTGCTCGGAGGTCGGCTGCCGCGGCGCCGATCGGTCGTGTCGCGGGTTCGATCCGCGAGGGCAGTCGATCGATCAGGGCATCGTAAACCTGGATCGCCCTGGCACCGCTCCGCGATGGGGTGACGTGAGCCTCCGCATACGCCGACACGGGGACCACGAGCTCGTCCCAACGCTCGCGGGCAGTCGAAACGGCGGCGAGCGCCGCAGCGTGATGGACGTCATCCCGGTCGAGGATGGCGATGAGGACGCCCGAATCCAGGATGGTCATTCCCATTCGCCGCGCAGCTTGCTCGAGCTCGCCGGGCGGATACAGCCCGGTGAGGGTGCCCGCGTACTCGTCGAGTCGGGTCCTCCTCGAGAGTCAGGATGATCTCGCCGTTCGCCCGAGCCTCGACCTTGAGCGAGTCACCGACCTTGACGCCGGCCTTGGCCAGCGCCTCGGCCGGGATCGTCGACCTGGTGCTTCGGACTGACTCGGGTGAAGCCCCGGTCGCCGTCTCTGCTTTACTCGTCTCGTCCATGAGTAAAGCTTAGCTCTTCGGCTGATCGCGTCGCGCAAGCACGTCAGCGAGCCGGCTCGGCGTCGCCGCCGTGGCCGAGCTTCGGCCCGGCGAGCCCCAGGCCGGCCGGCTGGTGGCCGTGGTCGACGGTCGGGATCCGGCCGCGCAGGCCGTCCCGGACGACCCGCCGGCCGACCTCGGCGACCCGCTCGGGCGTGAAGCCGAAGTGCTCGAAGATCGTCGCCGCCGGGGCGCTGCGCGCCGAAGTGGTCGATCCCGACGATCGCCCCCTCGTCGCCGGCGTAGCGCTCCCAGCCCAGCGAGACGCCGGCCTCGACGCTGACCCGCTTGCCGGACGGCCGGGCGGCAGGACCTCGTGCGCGGTAGGCGGCCGGCTGCGCTCGAACAGCTCCCAGCAGGGGAGCGACACGACCCGGGTCCGGATCCCCTCGGCCGTCGAGCGCGTCGGCCGCCGCCACGGCGAGGCGGCAGCTCCGAGCCGGTCGCGATGAGGATGAGGTCGATCGCGCCCGGACCGCCGCTCGACTCGCGCACGACGTAGCCGCCCCGGGCGACGCCCGTCCCGCGCCCGCTCGGCCGTCTCGGGCAGCGTCGTCAGCTTCTGGCGGGTGAGGGCCAGGGCGACCGGTCCGTCGCGCCGCGCGACGGCGACCGCCCAGGCCGCCGACGTCTCGTTGGCGTCGCCCGGGCCGGATGAACCACAGGTTCGGGATCGCCCGGAGGGCGGCGTAGTGCTCGACCGGCTGGTGGGTCGGGCCGTCCTCGCCGAGCCCGACCGAGTCGTGGGTCCAGACGTAGACGACGTGGAGCCCGGCCAGGGCCGCCAGCCGGACCGAGCCGCGCATGTAGTCGCTGAAGGTCAGGAACGTCGCCGCGTACGGGATGAACCCGCCGTGGTAGGCGATCCCGTTGGCGATCCCGCCCATCGCGTGCTCGCGGACGCCGAAGCGGAGGTTCCGGCCCGGCTCCTCGGCCTCGAAGTCGCCGCCGCCCTTGACGTCGGTCAGGTTCGATCTCGGACAGGTCGGCCGCGCCGCCGAACAGCTCCGGGACCGCCCCGGCCAGGGCCTGGATCGCGGCCTGGCTCGCCTGGCGGGTGGCGAAGTCCTCGCCGACGGCGTACGTCTTCAGGCCGTCGGTCGCGCCGGGCCGGAGCGTCCCCGTCGAGCCGGCGGCAGCAGCTCGGCGGCCTCGGCCGGGAACGCCTCGCGGTAATGGGCCAGCCGGGCCTCCCACTCCTCGGCCAGCGACTCGCCGCGCGGGATCGCCCGCGAGAACATCGCCGCCGACCTCGTCCGGGACGTAGAACGTCCGGTCCGGGTCCCAGCCGTAGGCCTCCTTGGTCAGCCGGACCTCGTCCGGGCCGAGCGGCGCGCCGTGGGCCTTCTGGCTGTCCTGCTTGTTCGGCGAGCCGTAGCCGATGTGGGTCCGGACGGCGATCAGGCTCGGCCGCGCGTCGCTCGATCGCCGCCGCGATCGCCGCGGCGATCGCCTCGATGTCGTTGCCGTCGTCGACCCGCTGGGTGTGCCAGCCGTAGGCGTCGAAGCGGGCCGGGACGTCCTCGCTGAAGGCCATCGCGGTCGGTCCGTCGAGCTGGATGTGGTTGTCGTCGTAGAGCATCGTCAGCTTGCCCAGCCGGAGGTGGCCGGCGAGCGAGGCGGCCTCCGACGCGATCCCCTCCTGGAGGTCGCCGTCGGAGCAGATCGCCGAACGTCCGGTGGTCGACGACGGTGTGGCCGGGCCGGTTGAACTCGGCCGCCAGGCGGCGCTCGGCGATCGCCATCCCGACCGCGTTGGCGACGCCCTGGCCGAGCGGGCCGGTCGTCGCCTCGACACCCGGCGTGAGGCCGTACTCGGGGTGGCCCGGCGTCCGCGAGCCCCACTGGCGGAAGCGCTCGAGCTCGCTCAGCGGGCAGGTCGTAGCCGGTCAGGTGGAGGAGCGCGTAGAGGAGCATCGAGGCATGCCCGGCGCTCAGGACGAACCGGTCGCGGTCGGGCCAGTCGGGCCGGGTCGGGGCGTGGCGGAGGAAGCGGGTCCACAGCGTGTAGGCCATCGGGGCCATCCCCATCGGGGCGCCGGGGTGGCCGGAGTTCGCCTGCTGGACGCCGTCGATCGCGAGGGTCCGGATCGTGTCGATGGCCAGCCGGTCGAGCCGGTCCGTGGCGATCGTCATGGGTGGTCTCGGCGCTGCCTCCGTCGTGGGCTCGATCCGGGGCGGCCATTGTAGGTCCGGCACGGCTATCCTCGTCTCGTGCCGACCCTCCGCCGGATCCCCCGGGTCCACCCGCCGCGCCGCCGCGTCGCCCGCGCAGCCACGACGCCGGAGCGCGCGGGTCGGTCGTCCTCGGCGACCTCATGCTCGATGTCGTGCTGGCGCCGGCGCGGACCGCTCGAGCACGGGACGGACGTCCCGGGCCGGGTCTCGATCCACCAGGGCGGCTCGGCCGCGAACACCGCCCGCTGGCTGGCCCGGCTCGGGGTCGCGGACCCAGCTCGTCTGCGTCGGTCGGGCGCGACGCCGGCCGGCCGGGCGCTCGTCGCGGCGCTCCGGTCGCGACGGCGTGATCGCCCGGGCCGTCCGGACGGGGCGCGCCGGACCGGCCGGATCGGCGTGTCATGGTCGGCACCCGACGGCGAGCGGTCGTTCGTGGCCGACCGGGGCGCCGCCGACGCGCTCGCGCCGGGCGACCTGCGGGCCGCCTGGTTCGCGCGGCGTCGGACGCTCCTCCACCTGCCCGCCTACTCGCTCCTCGGCGAGCCGCTCGGGCTGGCCGGCCGCGAGGCGGTCCGGCTGGCCCGCGACGCCGGCGCCGCTGATCAGCCTCGACCTCGCCTCGATCGGGCCGCTCCTGGCCGACGGGTCAGGCAGCCGCCCGGAGCGCTCGTCCGGGAGGTGGCGCCGGACGTGCTGTTCGCGACCGCGGGCGAGCTCCGACGGCCTGCTCGGCGGCTGGGCGGCCGGACGGACGCCGGGCGCTCGCGCTCGCCCCGGTCGTGGTCGTCAAGCGCGGCGCGGCCGGGGTCACCGTCCTCGCCCGCGGCGAGCGGCCGCGCCGCGGCTTCGACGTCGCGACCCGGCCGATCGCGGCCGCCGACACGACCGGCGCCGGCGACGCGTTCGATGCCGGCTTCCTCGCCGAGTGGCTGGCGTCCCGCGCGGCCGGCCGGTCGCCGACGTCGCCCTGCGGCGCGCGGCCGTGGCCGGCAACCGGGTCGCCGCCCGCCAGGTCGTCGGCCGCGCGCCGGAGCTCCAGCTCGGCTGACGGCGCGACGCGTCCCGCCCGACGCGTGCGCTACGCTCCGGCCATGTCGATCGCCGATCGCCTCGCGCCCGAGCCCGGAGGTGGCCGGCCGCCCTCGCCGCCGGGCGGCCCGGTCGTCGCCCTCGAGTCGACCCTCATCAGCCACGGCCTGCCGTACCCCGCAGAACGTCGCGGTGGCGCGGGCGTCGGAGGCGGCGGTCCGGGAGGCCGGGCGCCGTCCCGGCCACGGTGGCGATCCGCGACGGACGGCTGCTCGTCGGCCTGACCGACGCCGACCTCGAGGCGCTCGCGACGGCCCCGGCCGGCTCCGTCCTGAAGGCCGCCCGCCCGAGCCTGGCCGCGGCGCTGGCCCGGGACGGCTGGGCGGCCACGACCGTGTCGGCGACGATGATCGCCGCGGCCGCCGCCGGGATCCGGGTCTTCGCGACCGGCGGGATCGGCGGGGTCCATCGCGGCGCGCTCGGCGGCGCATGGCCGCCCCGGATCGCTCGACATCTCGGCCGACCTCGAGGAGCTGGCCCGGACGCCGGTCGCGGTCGTGTGCGCCGGGCCGAAGGCGATCCTCGACCTGCCGCTCACGCTCGAGTACCTCGAGACCCGCGGCGTGCCGGTCGTCGCGGTCGGCCAGGACGAGGTGCCCGGCTTCTACTCGCCGGGGGAGCGGGGTGCCGGCGCCGCTGTCCGTCCCGGACGAGGCCGCGGCCGCCCGGCTGGTCGAGGCCCACCTCGGGCTCGGGCCTCGGCTCGGGGATCCTCGTCTGCGTCCCGGTCCCGGCCGAGGCCGCGCTGCCGCTCGAGGCGCGCCCGGGCCGCGGTCGAGCGGGCGACCGCCGAGGCCGACGGCGGCCGGGGTCCACGGCCCGGCCCTCACGCCGTGGCTGCTGGCCCGGATCGCCGAGCTGACCGACGGCGCGAGCCTCCGGGCGAACACGGCGCTCATCGAGAACGACGCCCGGGTCGCCGGTCGCCTCGCCATGGCGCTGACCGTGCTCGCGGGGGGCGGCGGCGGCTGACGGCCGCGCTCGACGCCCGGGTCGTCGGCCCGAAGACGCTCGCGTCTCTGCGGGCGTCCGCCCGGTACGGCCCCGGCACGCCTGCGGTCCACGTCGCCGGTGGTCGCGGACCCGGGCCGCGGTTCTTGACAGCATGCTCCTCAGGCGAGCACTCGTCAGGGCCGACGCGCAGCCGCGTCAGCGATCCAGCTGCAGGGATCCCTCACCGGCCCACGCTCAGCGCGGGATGCAATGCCGGTCGGGCGGTGGCCCGGCCGAGCGCCGCGGCCGCGGACGTACGCTCGCCTGAGGTACGCCTGACAGGATCCGGGCGCGAGCGGGACGCGCCGCGCGCCCCGGGAAGCGGCGCCCGAGGCGGAGCGCGGCACCGGCGCGCGACGGCCCGACCCACCGCTGCCGCCGGGCCCCACCGGCCCGCGACGAGCTGCCGGCCATCGGCCGCCGTGTTCGACGGATGTACTGCCATCGGTACGACCGGAGGCTTCCCCGGGCACGGCCTCGGTGGTAGACTCCGGCCCCGCACCGAACGTCCGCTCGCCGGGAGTCCCATGTCCGCCCAGATCATGGCGCCGGCCATCGACGCGCGCGGCATCCGCCGCGTCTACAGCCGCCAAGCCAGAGCCGGTCACCGCCCTCGACGGCGTC
Organism: uncultured Chloroflexia bacterium; assembly: GCA_963837825.1. Classification (GTDB taxonomy): domain Bacteria; phylum Chloroflexota; class Limnocylindria; order Limnocylindrales; family CSP1-4; genus Chersky-267. The sequence goes on along the minus strand of CAWIOR010000006.1, from coordinate 141,742 downwards.
GACCTCGAGGTCCAGCCGGGCGAGTTCTTCGGCCTGCTCGGACCGAACGGCGCCGGCAAGACGACGCTGATCAAGATCCTCACCACGCTCCTCCTGCCGAGCGCCGGGACGGCCCGCGTGTTCGGCTTCGACATCGAGAGCGAGACCAAGAAGATCCGCCGGATCATGAACATGGTCGCCGGCGGGGAGCAGTCGGGCTACGGGATCCTGACCGTCCGCGAGCAGCTCTGGATGTTCAGCCAGTTCTACGGCCTGGGCAGCCGCGAGGGCTGGAGCCGGGTCGACGAGCTGATCGAGGCGGTCGGCCTCGAGGAGCAGCGCCAGCAGCGGGTGAGCACCCTGTCGACCGGCCAGCGCCAGAAGATGAACTTCGCCCGCGGCCTGCTCAACGACCCGTGGATCCTGTTCCTCGACGAGCCGACGCTCGGTCTCGACGTCTCCGCGGCGCGCGCCGGTCCGCGAGCTCGTCACCGGCTGGCAGGCGGCGGTACCCGGCCGGACGGTCCTCCTGACGACCCACTACATGGCCGAGGCCGACGAGCTGTGCGAGCGGATCGCGATCGTCGACCGCGGCCGGGTCCTCGCCATCGGCACGCCCGGCCGAGCTCAAGCAGCGCGTCCAGCGCGAGTCGATCTTCCGGATCGAGCTCGACCGGCTCGACGGCGGTCCGACCGCGCTCGCCCGGCTGCCGGGCGTCGTCAGCGCGACCGCGGCCACGACCGGCGACGGCGCCGACGGCCGGCGCCGATCCGCGCCAGACCGTCGAGGTCAACCTCGTCCTCGACGACGACGGCGCCCTCGGCGGGGTCGTCGGCGCGCTCGGCGGCGCTCGGCTCGCGGATCCTCGCCCTGCGCAAGTCCGAGCCGACCCTCGAGGAGGTCTTCGTCGAGCTCGTCGGGCGCGGCTTCGACGACGCCGACGGCCGACGGCGCCGACGGGGGTCGGCCCGACGGCACGCCGGCTCGCGGCCGGCGACGACCGCACGAGGCCCGGCGAGCCCGAGGCCCGGAGGAGGTCGGATGAGCCGGCCGGGCGTGTCGGTCGGCCGTCCCACCGCCGGGCCGCGTCGAGGCGGCCGACTGGAGCCGGCGCAGGATCTGTCGAACGACCTCCGGAGCGTCGTCGGGCGGGCGTACCCGCGGGTCCGGGGATGGCCCGCGAGCCGTCGTGGCTGTTCTTCGAGATCCTCCTGCCGTTCCTGACGACGTCGGCGTTCGTGTTCGTCTACCGCGCGCTGAAGGCGCCGCCCGAGTACATCGGGTTCGTCGTCCTCGGCGGGGCGATGACCGCGTTCTGGCTGAACGTCGTGTGGATGATGGCCGCCCAGCTCTACTGGGAGAAGGACCAGGGCAACCTCGAGCTCTACTTCGCCGCCCCGATGGGCGTCATGAGCGTCCTGTTCGGGATGGCCGTCGGCGGGCTGGTGATGAGCGCCACCCGGGCGGCCGTCGTCCTGGTCGTCGCGTCGCTCGTCTACGGGTCCGGTTCTCGGTCGAGCAGTGGGGTCTGCTCCTGTTCGTCTTCTTCCTGACCCTGGCCGCGCTGTACGGCCTCGGGATGGTCCTGGCCAGCCTGTTCCTGATGTGGGGCCGCGAGGCGTGGCACCTCACCCAGCTCCTGGCCGAGCCGGTCTACTTCGTGTCGGGGCTGAACTTCCCGGTCGCCGCGCTCGGGCGGCTCGGCGCGCTGGCGCTGGCCACGATCCCGCTGGCCACCGGGCTCGACGCGATGCGCCAGCTCGCCTTCGCGGGCAGCGGCCGGCCCGGTCTTCCTGCCCCCGGAGGCCGAGGCGGGGATCCTCGTCGCTGATGACCGTCGTTCTTCGTCGCTGCTCGCCCGGTTCATGCTCCGGACGCTCGAGGAGCGGGCCCGGCGCGAGGGCCGCCTCACGATGCGCTGGCGATGACCGCGCCGGCGACCGCGCTCGAGCCGACGGCCGGGACCCTGTTCGACCCGGGTCGGACCCGGCGGCGGGCGGACGGCCGACCTCGTCCGCAGCTTCCGGACCGCGGCCGTGCTGGGCTGGAAGATGGAGGCGAACTGGACCGACCCGGTCCTGTTCTTCATCTACTCGGTGGCCAAGCCGGTCAGCGCGGCGCTCATCCTCGTGGCGATGCTCGAGGTCATCGCCGGGGCCGTCGAGCCGCGACTACCGCGGCTTCGTCGTCGTCGGCAGCGCGCTCTGGTCGTTCGTCATCTCCGGGATCGCCGGCCTGGCCTGGTCGGTCCTCGACGACCGCGAGCGCTACCGGATGCTCAAGTACGTCTACGTCAGCCCGAGCGACTTCGTGGTCGTCCTGCTCGGCCGCGGGACCGCCCGGATCGCCGTCGGCGCGATGGGCGCGGCGATCACCCTGGCGATCGGGGTGCTCGTCCTCGGCGTGCCGTTCGACCCGCTGGCCGTGAGCTGGCCGCTGCTGGCGGTCGTCATGGCCCTCGGTCTGCACACGATCGTCCTCGTCGGGCTGATCCTGGCCGCGATCTGCCTCCAGACCCGCCAGGAGGCATGGTCCTACCCGGAGGCCGTCGCCGGCGCCCTGTTCCTGATCTCGGGGGCCGTCTTCCCGCTGTCGGTCCTGCCGATGCCGATCCAGGCGATCGGCCTGGCGAACCCGCTGGCCTGGTGGCTGGAAGGCTGCCGCCACGCCCTGTTCCCGAAGGGGGCGACGTCGATCGGCGGGCCCGGCTCCCTCTTCGCCGAGCTCACCGGGCGGCTCGCCCCGGACGCCCCGACGATCGTCCTCGCCTTGCTCGTGACCGGGGCCGTCGCTACACTCGGAGCGGCCGTCGTGTTCCGTTGGAGCGAGCGACGAGCCAAGGACCGCGGGCTCATCGACCAGACGACAGGATCCTGACCGGCGGCCGTCGTCCGACGGCCGGGGCGCCACGAGGAGGACCGGATTCGTGCGGATCTACGAGGGCTCGCCGCGCCAGGACTTCGAGGAGGTCTTCCGCTCGATCGGGGCGTTCCTCGATCAGCGGGCGATGAAGGAGGTCCTCCTGGCCGAGGCGCCCGACGGGTTCATCGTCCAGGGCCTGGTGTCGACCGCAGGTCGACGAGGGCGCCTGGTCCGAGGCGGTCGGAGCCCAGACGAAGGAGACGCTGACCTTCCTCGACGACGACATCGCCCGGTTCATGGACGAGGCGGTCGCCCGACGCGAACCGGCCCAGCGCCGCCGACGACTGGTCGAAGGCGGGCTACTATGAGAAGGCGTTCCGGGTGCTCGGCCGATACATGGACGAGCAGAAGCCGCGGGACACGTTCTTCTTCGAGCAGGACGGCGCCTTCGTCGTCCGGCTCCTGATGCCGAGTCCCACGGGCAGCCGACACGTCCTGGCGGAGTTCACCCGCGAGGACATCGACGCGATGGTCGCCCAGGGCCCCAACCTGCGCGATCGAGAGCACGGGCCTGGCCCGGCGGCCTCGGCCGACGCCTAGCCCCGTCGCGCGGGGGTCGCGCGATCGAGAAGGAGGAAGCACGATGAAGGCGATGAAGACCGTGGCGGTCGCCCTCGGGATCACCCTCGGCGCGCTGATCGTCATCCCGCTCCTCGTCCTGGCCGGGCTGTTCGTCTGGCTGAAGGTCACCGAGGAGGACGACGAGGAAGCGCTCGAGCTCGACCAGGAAGGCGTCTGACCCGCCCGGCGGCCGATCGACGGCCGCCGATGCCCGACGCCGACCACCGACGCCCGACGCGACCGCCGCGCCGGGCGTCACTCGTGTCCGGCGGCCCCCGGGGTCGCGCCCGGCGGCCCTGACCGAGCCGTGCCTCGCGTCGCGCCTCATCGGACCCGGGATATCGACCCCAGCAGTACGAGGCGCTCAGCCGTGACCGCCGGGCCGCGATGCGAAGGGTCCAGGGGCCGGCGACGGATCAAGCCCAGCGTGGATGGAGGCGGAACCCTCGAGCCGACGCTCCTCATCCGGGTTCGATGGCGTCCGGACGGATGTTCGCGGTTGGTTCCAGGCGCACACGTGGGCCGGCTACTGGTGGCGTCGATATCGGAGCCTCCTGCCGGTCCGACCCGATCGAACGCGCCGGCCGGTCCGACCCGCTCGCCACGGCGGATCGCGTCGGTCGGACCCGCATCATCGATCGGCCATGAGTGAGCCTCGGGCGACACCGCGCGCCGCAGCGAACGCCATGCCGGTCGCGTCGGGCGCGTCGCCGCCCGTCGAGGCGCTGCCGGCCGCTGGCTCCGCCGAGCGCCGTCTCGCCGAGGTCGCCGCCGTCGGGGTGATGGCGATCTGGGCCGGCAACTTCATCGTCGTCAAGTCGACGATCCCGATCCTCACCCCGGTCGGCTACTCGTTCCTGCGGTTCCTGCTGGCCGGCGGGGTGCTCCTGGCGATCTGCCGCTGGCGGGAGGGTTCGGTCGCGATCCCGCGCCGCGATGCCGTCCGGATCGTCCTCCTCGGGTTCGTCGGATTCGGCGGATACCAGCTCCTGTGGCCGACCGCCCTGTCGACGACGAGCGTCGGCAACTCGGCGCTGCTCATCGCCTCCACGCCGATCTTCACGATGCTCATCTCGGCCGGGATCGGGGCGGACCGGCTCGGGCCGACCCGGGCGATCGGCGCAACGGTCGCCTTCGCCGGTGTCGCGATCGTCGCGGCCAGCCACGGCTTCACGCTCGACCGGGCCGCCCTCGGCGACGTCCTGACGATCGGCGCGGCGATCTGCTGGGCCGTCTACGTCAGCTTCGGGGCCGGCGTGCTGCGCCGCCACTCGCCGCTGCGGACCTCCGCCTGGGCGATCCTGGCCGGCACGGTCGTGCTCGGGCCGGTAGGGATCTGGCAGCTCTCGACGGCCGACCTGTCGTCGGTCGGGCCGGCCCAGCTGGCGGCGGTGGCGTACTCGGGCCTGCTGGCCGGGGCGCTGGGGAACGTCATCGTCTTCCGCGGGATCAAGCTCCTCGGTCCGACCCGGATCACGAACCTCCAGTTCCTGCCGCCGGCCCTGGCGATCCTGATGGCCGCCGTCTTCCTCGGGGAGCCGATCCTGCCGACCCAGGTGGTCGGCGGGGCGGTCATCGTCGTCGGCGTCCTGGTCGCCCGTCGGGAGTGGCGGCCGATCCGGCGCCGCGTCCCGATGGCTGGTCAGTGACGATCCTGGTCCTCGTCGCGGCTCGGAGGTCGGGTGCGCCCGGGCCCCCATACCTCGGGGCCGCAGATCCACTCGCGCGCCGGCCGCGGGTGGAGCTCGCCCGGGGCACGGGCGATCCGCTCGAGCCAGCCCGACACGTCATCGAACGTCGACCAGGCCTCGTATGGCCAGCCGGCCGCGGCGCACAAGCCGTCGAGGGGTGGCTTGGCGAACACCGTGTCGGCGTGGGCGGCGGCGAACCGGTCACTCGGCCCGTCGCCGACCAGGACGACGTGGCGACCGCGGTCCTGGTGGACCCGGACGCGCTCCCGCTTGCACGTCCCGCACACGAGGCAGTCGGGGTGGCCGGCCGGGAAGGAGATCTCGGGGCGTCCGCTCTCCCAGGTCGTCCGAGCCGTGACGATCGGGACGCCGGTCACACCGAGGGCCTCGAGGGCAGGCTCGACGTAGAAGCCGTACCCATCGCTCACGATCTCGACCTCGACCTCCAGTCGCCGGGCCAGGGCGACGAAGTCGACGAAGGTCCCGTCGTGGGGCTGGGCGGCCGCGGTCGCCACCACCGGTCCGCGTTCGTGCGGCAGCCAGGCGACCAGCTGGGCCAGCTCCTCGCGCGAGCCGATCTCGTTGCGCATGTACAGCTCGTCGAGGACTCGCCATGCGTCGGTCTCGGCGTAGACCTCCATGAGCACGTCGGTCACCTGGGTGGCGCAGATCGTCCCGTCGTAGTCGACGACGAAGGTGAGCGGCAGGGACGACGGAGCGGTCATCGCCGCGGTCACTCGCCCAGCAGCTGCAGATGGACCCGGCGATCGCGGGCGCGCACCCCGTCGAAGTCGACGAAGTAGATCCGCCCGAACTCGCCGAGCTCCATCCGTCCGTCGACGATCGGGATCGTCTCCGAGCGCCCGATCAGCCCCGAGCGGATGTGGGCGTCCGTGTTCAGGCTCCAGCCCGCCTCCTCGCCGAGGTCGTCCACGGCGTGCTGGATGTGCAGCGGTCCCGGGATGCAGGTACTGGCCCTCGTGCCGGCAGGTCGGGACCATCGCCTCGAGCCGGTCGAGCATGTCCTGGAGGAGGTGCTCGGTGCCGTCGTACAGCCGGTCGTGCGACTCCTCCTGGATGATCACGCTGCACGTCGTGTGCTGCGGAGTAGACCGTGATCGTGCCCATCCGGATCCCGGATCGCGCGACGGCCTCCTCCGCGGCTGGCCGTGACGTCGTGGAACATCGGCTTGTGGAGCGGGCTGTGGACCTCGACGGTCTGCGTGGTGGACGGTCATCTGATCGATCCTCTCCGTTGATCCGTCCGGGCTGACCGGCCCTCGACCGGCGCGGCGACCGGGTGCGTCGTCAGCCAGGCCCGGTGCATCGCCGCGAGCATCGCCTCCATCATGGCGACCGGGTCGTCCGCCTTGAGGATGCCGCTGGAGGACCCGGTCCCGCCGACCCCGAGGCCGATCATCCGTGCCACGTCCTCGGGCGTCTGGACCCCGGCGCCACACATGACGATGATGCCCGGGTCGATCCGCCCGACCAGCTCGACCGCCCGCTCGACGAACCCGCGCATCTCCGTGGCGGCCGAGCGGCCGGTCGCGATCAGCTCGGGCGGCTCGGCCAGCACGATGTCCGGGCCGAGCTGCGCGACGGCCGCGGCCTCCTCCGGCGAGTCGGCGAAGACCATCGTCGCCGAGGCCGACCTCCCGCGCCCGCCGATGGCCCGGTCGATGTCGCCGAGGGTCATCCGCCGCTCCGAGTGGTTGAGCATGGTGCCGACCGCCCCGGCCTCCCGGAGCGCCTCGGCCAGGACGCCCCCCACCCCGCGGCCGGGCGTGACCGGATCCATGTGCTGGGCGAAGACGTGGAGGTGCCGGGTCGCGCGGGCGACGGCCGGGATGTCGACGGCCTGGGGGTCGAAGATGACGCTCACGCCGAGCTCCTCGGCCACCCGATCGGCCGCCTTCGCCAGGCGCGACGGCCTCGGCGCCCCAGGCGTAGCCCTTGAGGCCGATCTCGAAGACCGGCGCCCGGAGGCCGGGGCGGGTGCCCATCATCAGACCACCACCGCCTCGATGCCCGAGCATCTGGGCGAGGACAGGAGCTGGTCGGTCCAGCGGCCCTGGGCGGCGCCCATGTGGTGGGTGCGCCGGCCTGCGCACCACTCGTCGCACCACTCGGCGATGGGCAGGCGTGTCGTGCCGGAAGAGCGTCTGCGGCGCGGAGATCGGGCGCGGCGGGAACGGGCATGAACTCGCCCTCGGAGATGACGAACCGCCACTGGCCCTCGCCCATCGTCACCAGGGCCAGGTTGGTGATCGGCCCGGGCTCGTAGGCGAACTCGAAGCCGGCCCCGAAGCCGTGGACGCCCTGGTAGTAGATGGAGTGCTTGACCTTGACCTCGCCCGGCGTCGCCGAGGGCCGGGTTGCCGTGGCCGTCGTGGGAGAACATCACCGCGTTGTTGTCGAAGTCGATGACGTAGTTCTCGACGGTCGTCGCCTGGCCGGCCAGCTCCTGGAGGATCAGCTGGGCGACGGCGCATGTTGACGTCGCCCTCGGGCGAGGCGGGGATCCCGATCTCGCACAGGCGGCCGGTGCCGTAGGACGGGATGATCCCGACCCGCGGGTCGGTCAGCCAGACCTGGTCGAACGCGGTGAAGGCGTCGAAGCCGTGCTCCTTGACGACCGACTCGAGGGCCAGCGCGAGCCGGACGGAGCGCTCGAACAGCTCGGGCTCCATCTCGACCGTGTACTTCGCCCGCTCGCTCGGCGATCGGTCGCATCGACGTCGGCCTGGGGGATCTCGCCGAAGCGGACGGCGACCTTCTCGGGCTCCAGCGGCCAGACCACCGGGCCGATGTCCTGGCGCAGCGAGAGCCCGTCGAACATCAGGTCGGTCATGCCCTCGAAGTGGTGGCCGACGAGGGCGACCCGGGCGTCCGCGAGGCGGCGCCGGACGGCCGCGGCCGCGATCGACCTCCTGGCCACCTTGCGCCGGCCCGTCCGGGTCGTCGAAGCCGCGAGGTGACCATCGCGAACTCGCGCCCGGTCCGGAGCAGGACGCGCGGTCAGCTCGGGCATGCCCGGCCATGCCGGAGTTGAGCATCACGACGTCGAAGCCGTCGCTCTCGCCGAGCCGGCTGATCTTCTGGGCGTTCCAGACGAGGACCGGCGCCGTCGTGTCGAGAAGCGCGCGGGCCGGGACGACGCCCTTCGTGTAGGCCAGCTCCATGGCCACGATGATGTCGACGTCCTCGGCGTTGAACATCCGGGCCGCCGCGGCCGCCTGGTGCTCCTCCTCGACGAGGCCGGCGTGGACGACCTCGCCGTACGCGGCGAGGAGCGTCGGCGATCTCCTGGGCCGCCGCGGTCGCCGCCGGCCGCATGTGGCGCGGTCTTGTTGTAGTCGTCCTCGAGCAGCGCCATCACCAGGACGCCGATCTTCGCCTTCACCGTCACCTGGATGCCTCCTGGGCTCGCCTGCCTGGTCTCATCGGGGTCGCGATCGCCGTGGATGCCCGGTCGCGCGAACAGCGGTCGGAGCGCCTCGAACAGCTGCGACGTAGCGGCCGTAGGCCGCCGTCGTAGGCGGCGCGGGTCGGCCGGGTCGGGCTCGATAGCGCGCCTCGACGGGCGACCATCGCCCGCCCGGCCTCGTCGAGGTCGCGGAAGACGCCCGCGGCGCGACGCCGGCCAGCATCGCGTCGCCGCGGACGGCCGCGTCCTCGCCCTCGAGGGTGACGACCGGCAGGCCGCAGACGTCGGCCTTGATCTGGTTCCACAGCGGCGCTCCGGGCGCCGCCGCCGTGCGAGCGGATCTCGGCCGCCGTGGCGCCCGCGCCCGCGAGCAGCTCCAGGTTGCGCCGGAGCATGAACGCCACCGCCTCGAGCACCGCCCGGACGAAGTGGGCCCTTGCCGTGGTGCGAGGGTGAAGCCGTAGAAGACGCCGCGGGCGCTCCGGCTCGTACTCGGGGCTGAAGGCGCCCGTCGAGGTGGGGCAGCATGGTCAGCCCGTCGGAGCCCGGCGGGCACGGCCGCGGCGAGCTCCGTCAGCAGGTCGTAGGCGTCGCGGCCCTCGCGCGGCCGCGCGCGCGACCTCCTCGCGCGCCGAACCGGTCGCGGAACCAGGTCAGGGCCATGCCGCCGGTCGGGCAGACCGGGCAGTAGAGGTAGCGGCCCGGGCGCGGAGTGGACGTAGACCGGCGTCTGGCCGGTCGGGTCGCCGCCGTGTCGGTCGACCGACGCCTGGAGCGTCAGCGCGCCGCCGGTGCTCTCCGAGACGATGCCCGGGCCGAGGTTGCCGACGCCGACCGCGCCGGCGCCCTGGTCCATGCCGCCGGCGACGACCGTGCACGCTCGCGGGCAGGCCGAGCGCCGTCGCGGCCGCCGCCGGTCAGGCTGCCCGACCACGGCGCCCGGGCCGGACGAGCTCCGGCAGCCGCTCGGCGTCGATCGCCGACGGCGTCGAGCATCGGCGGCCCACCAGGCGTCGGCCCGGATGTCGTACAGGAGCGATCGTGCACTGGACGCCGCCCTCGGTCACGAACCGGCCGGTCAGCCGATGGAGGAGGAAGTCCTCGACCAGCAGGAACCGGGCGGCCGCGCGCGAACAGGGCCGGGCTCGTGGCGCCGCCACCACAGGAGCTTGCAGGCGGTCCAGGTCGGGTTGACGGCCGGGACGCCGGTCCGGTCGTAGACCGAGCGGCGTCGTCGAAGCGCCCGGCCAGCTCGCGCGCCTCGGTCCGCGCCCGGTTGTCGAGCCAGACGATGGCCGGCCCGAGCGGGCGGCCGTCGAGCGTCCACGGGGATGACGGTCTCGCCCTGGCTGGAGACGGCGATCGCGGCGACGTCGGCCGGGGCCGCGCCGGCCGCGCTCAGAGCGCGCGCCGGACGCGCCGCGACGAGGCGCCGCCCAGTAGCGTCTCGGGGTCGAGCTCGGCGCGGTCGGGCGCCGGGTGGTCGAGCGCGGTACTCCTCGCCGGCGACGGCCAGCAGCCGCCCGTCGTCGTCGAACACGCCCGCCTTGACCGAGGTCGTCCCGATGTCGAGGCCGACGAGGAGCGTCACGTGCCGATCGCCGGCCGGCGTCAGCTCGATGCCGTGCTTCGCGGCCGCCTCGGCCGGGTCGACGCCGCGCTTGACGACGTCCTGGAGCGCGTCGAGGAACCGTTCCGGGCTCCGGGCCTGGATCAGGTTGCGGCCGAAGACGACGCCGCGGGCTCCGTACCGCGACGCGCCGTCGCCGCGAGCTCGAGCGCGTCGCGTCTCGTGGGGCAGCTTCTTCGCCCCGAGGGCCAGGATCGGGCACGGGGGTCGAGCGCACGATCTCGGCGAAGCGCTCGCCGGTGTGGAAGGTCTTGACCAGGTCCACGCCCAGCTCGGCGACGATCCGGCAGCCGATCGAGATGACCTCGTGGCGCTCCTCCGGCGCGATGTCCTCGTGGCCGGCCGGGTAGACCTCGCCGACGATCGGGCACGCCGGCCGCGCGCTTCTCGGCCGACGCAGCGCGCGACCACCGCGACGTTCTCGGCGTCGACGGCCTCGGAGCCGGTCTTGATCGACATCCCGACGAGGACGATGTCGGCGCCGAGGGCGACGGCTTCGGCGGCCGAGATCATCGGCACGCTCCGGCTCTCGTGGTAGCCCCACTGGGTCGCGTACTGGGTGCCCCAGTTGAGGCGGACGATCATCGCCGGCGCGCCGCGGCGCTGAAGGCCGAGCGCGACGTGGCCGGCCATGCCGGGGCTGATGAGGATCGCGTCGGCGCCCGCGAGCCGGTCGACGATCGGCGGCGAGGTCCTCGAACCCCGGCCGCGGGCCGTTGTACAGGCCGTGGTCGATCGCGGCGACCACGGCGTTCGGCCCACCGTCGAACAGCCGCGCCAGACGGATCTCCTCGCCCGTCGACACCAGCACGCCTCCGCTCCGCCGAGACACCCGGACGGACGCCTCGAGGTCGTCGAGCGGATGTCCGGATCGTGTTCGGAATACTGCACACAATGCTAGCGGATCGTGTTCGATTGTCAAGCGAACCGAGCGCGGCTCAGCCTCGCCGTGAGCGTGCCATGCGCGTCGACCGTGGACGCCGATCCTTCGGGTTGATGCATGACGATGTTGCGATTGACTTGCGTTCCGGCGTAGGATCGCTGCCAGTACCGGTGCCGCGCGACCGGAGAGTCGGCCGGCCGCGCCGTCGCGGATCGCGGATCGCGTCGCGTCAGGTCACGCGGCGCGATCGCCGGAAAGGAGTCATGGGCTTTGAACCGTAAGCTGCTCGCGCTGGCGACCGCCCTGATGGTCGTCGCGCTCGTCGCCGGAGGCGTGCAGCGGGACGACCGCGCACCCCGTCGCCGAGTGCCAGTGCGGCCGGAGGTGCCTCCGCCCGCCGCATCTGCTCCGGCGAGCGCGACGCCCGCCGCGCCCGTCACGCTCACCCTCTGGCACAACTACGGCACCGAGGCCAACGCCACGGTCGACCGAGGCGCTCGTCGACGGCGTTCGAGGCCAAGAACCCGAACGTCACGATCAAGATCGTCACCCAGCCGGCCGACAACTACTTCGCCCTGCTCAAGGCGGCCGCGATCTCGAAGACCGGGCCCGACCTCGCCGACGCATGTGGACCGGCCTGTTCGCCCTCAAGAACCAGGACTACCTCGAGCCGCTCAACGACTACATCCCGATGGACGAGCTCAAGAAGTTCAAGGGCATCGACTGCGTGCTCGAAGGACCTCAACGCTGGACGACGGCGTCCTCTCGTGCCGCTCGACCTCCAGTTCTACAACGGCTTCTACAACAAGGAGCTGTTCGACGAGGCCGGCGATCACGTCGTTCCCGACGACCTGGGACGAGCTGTTCGCCGCGTGCGACAAGCTCAAGGCGGCCGGCATCACTGCCGTTCACCTACGGCACCGGCGGCCAGGCGCTCGGCGCCGGCTTCTACCCGTACTACGACCTCAGCTACCTGATGATGTACCTACCCGGTCGACGACTGGAAGAAGCTCTACAACGGGCGAGATCCCGTGGACCGACCCGGCCATCGTCAGGCCCAGTTCGACAAGTGGGCTCGCCCTCAGACCAAGGGCTGCACGAACGACGGACGTCCTCACCAACCACGACTCCGTCGCCCAGTTCGAGACCGGCAAGGCCGCCATGACCCTGGAGGGGACCTGGGACATCGCCGAGTTCCAGGAGAAGATGGGCGACAAGGTCGGGGTCTTCGTCCCGCCGTTCGCCGACACAGCCGATCAAGGGCGTCGTCGAGTTCGCCGGCAACGGCTTCGGCATGACCACCTACTCCCAGCACAAGGCCGCAGGCGGCCGACGTTCCTCGCCGTCGATGGCGTCCGACGAGGGCCAGAAGATCATCGCCGACGGCGGGCTCATCCCGACCAAGTGAGGGCTTCACCAGCGACCAGCGGATGGCCATAGGACCTCCTCGACTTCGCGGCGAAGCAGGGCTTCACGCGCTACCCGATGATCGACAACGTGATCCAGCCCGAGGTCAGCGACGTCGCGCACCAAGGTGCTCAACGCGGCGTTCGGCGGCTCGCAGTCGATGGCCAGACGCGCTGAAGAGCATGCAGCAGACGCTCGAGGGCCTGCCGGCCGAGTCGCGGCGAACCTAGCTCAAGTAGGACCGCCGCGGGAGTCGGGGCCGTCGGACCGTGCGCCCCGACTCCGCTGCAGCCTGGACGCCGCCCGGCGTGAGCGACGCCGCTGCCTTCGACGAGCGCCCTGGCCGCCGCGGAGCACACGCCGCCCCGCCGCGACGGGCCGGCTCCGGCGCTCCGAGCGACGGGCCGGGCGTCGCTGTTCGTCATCCCGGCCGTCGTCCTCTACGCGCTGCTCCTGGCGCTGCCGATCGTCCAGACCGTTCTACTACAGCCTGACCCGCTGGAACGGCATCAACGTCGACCTGCATCGGGCTCGCCAACTACGAGCGGCTGTTCACGCGACCCGACGTTCTGGCGGGTCGTCCTCAACAACCTGTTCCTGCTCCTGGCGTCGATCCCGTTCGCGCATCCTCATCCCGCTCGCGCGTGGCCTTCCTGCTCAACGAGCACGTGTTCGGCTGGCGGTTCTTCCGGTCCGTCTACTTCCTGCCGACGGCCATCTCGTGGGTCGTCATCGGGATCGTGGCGGTCCGCTTCTTCGCCCAGCGGGGGATCCTCAACAGCCTCCTCGAGGCGTCGGGCTGGGGATCCGATCCAGACTGAACATGCTCGGCGGCGAGCTGACGGCGATGATCGCCGTCATCATCACGTTCATCTGGTCCGTCTTCGGGACGAACACGATCATCTTCATCACCGGGATGGCGACGCTCGACCGCGACGTCTACGAGGCGGCCCGCGTGCGACGGGGCGAGCGGCGCTCGCGACGTTCCGCCACATCACCATCCCGCTGCTGATGCGGTTCATCCAGTTCGCGTTCATCCTGACCCTCATCACCGCGCTTCACGGCCCTGTTCAGCCTCATCTTCGTGATGACCGGCGGCGGCCCCGGCTACGGCACGACGACGCTCGAGTTCTTCGTCTACCAGACGGCTTCGCGCAGGGCGAGTTCGGGTATGCGCGCCGCCGTCGGGGTCGTCCTGTTCGTCGATCGTGTTCGCGATCAGCCTCGTCCAGCTGCGGCTCCTCCGCGAGCCGGCTGGACTGAGGAGCCGCCGTGCCCCGACTCCGTCGACGCATCGCCAGCGGCCCTGATCTTCGTCGATCCTGTCGGTCGTCGTCGTCGTGATGCTGTTCCCGTTCGTCTTCATGGTGCTCACCGCGTTCCGCTCGCACGACCAGTACCTCGTCGGGCGAGGGCTTCTCGCTGGACAGCTGGGAGGCCCTGTTCGACCAGCTGCCCGGTCGTGCAGCAGCTGGTCAACTCGACGATCGTGACCGCCGGCGCCGGTGGCCCTCATCGTGATCGTCAGCACGACGGCCGGCTTCGCGTTCGCGAAGCTCGGCTTCCGCGGCTCGCCGCTGCGTCCTGCTCGGCGATCCTGGCCGGGATGATGATCCCGGTCCAGTCGATCATCATCCCGGAGTTCGTGAACATCGCCAGCGTCGGGCTGATCAACCAGTACCCCGGGCGCGATCCTCGTCTACGCGGCCCTCGGGGCCCCGTTCGCGACCTACCTGATGACGACCTACTTCCGGGGCGTCCCGAACGAGCTCATCGAGGCCTCGCTGATGGACGGCGCCGTCCTACTGGCAGATCTTCCGGACGATCATGCTGCCGCTGGCGATCCCGGCGATCGTCACCGTGGCCGTCCTCCAGTTCATCCAGATCTGGGGCGACCTCCTGATCGGCCTGCTGTTCCTCCAGACACCCGACGTCCGGACGATCACGGTCGGCCTGGCGACGCTCCAGAGCTCGCGCGATCGTCCACGTCCCGGCGCTCATGGCCGGGTCGATCGTGAGCGCCCTGCCGGCGATCATCGTCTACCTGATCTTCCAGCGGCACCTGATCGCCGGCCTGACGATGGGGGTGAGCAAGTGAGCCCCGGCGGGCGTTCGCCACGGCAGGTGCCGAGCATGACGACGGCCCACGACCGACGCGAGGAGATCGCCCGGCTGGTCGATGAGGAGGAGCGCGTCTCGGTCGCCGACCTGACCGACCCGCTTCAAGGTGACCGACGCCTCGATCCGACGCGACCTGATGATCCTCGAGGATGCCGGACGCCTCCGCCGGATCCACGGCGGGGCGGTGCCGCACCGGGGCGTGCGGACCCACGGCGTCTACGCCACGAAGCTCCGCGAGCACCGCGAGCAGAAGGCCCGGATCGGGGCGGCAGCGGCCGCGCCTCGTGCAGCCGGGCGACGTCGTCTTCTTCGACTCCGGAACGACGGTCGCCCAGGTCGCGGCCCACATCGCCGGCCGCTCCGCAGGGCGAACGCGATCACGGCGGTGACCCACTCGCTGCCGGTCGTCGACGAGATCGGCGACTGGGAGTCGCCCCACCTCATCTTCCTGGGCGGCCTCTACCTTCCGGACTACCAGGCGGTCGTCGGCCCGCAGAGCGGTCGACGGCGCTGCGCGACCTGTCGGCCGACATCGTCTTCCTCGGTTGCGACGGGCTCACGATCGAGACCGGCCTGACGACGCCCGCACATGCTCGTCGCGGAGGTCGGGGCGACCATGGCGGCGCGCGCCCGGCGGGTGGTCGCGGTGGCCGATTCGAGCAAGCTCGGCCGCCAGGGCTTCACGCCGATCGTCACCACTCGCGCGCCGTCGACGTCCTGATCACCGACGACGGCGCCGACCCCGACCAGGTCGAGCCGCTCCGGGAGGCGGGCATCGACGTGATCCTGGCATGAGCCCCCGGGTCGAGCGGGCCGTGCGTGACGATGGGCTGGAGGCGGTCAGCCTCGAGAACGAGGCGATCCGCGTGACGGTCCTCCCGGAGCTGGGCGCCAAGGTCGTCGAGCTCATCGATCGGAAGGCCGATCGCGACGTGTTCTGGCACAACCCGCGGACGCCACCCCGCCGAGCCCCGTACGGCGCCCACTTCGACGACTGGTGGTGCGGCGGCTGGGACGAGATCTTCCCGACCGGCGATCGCGCCCGCCTTCACGGTGAGCTCCTGCCCTACATGGGCGAGATGTGGTCGGTGCCGTGGACCGCGACCGTCGAGGCCGATCCGGACGAGGTGGCCGTGATCACCGATCGGCCACGCGACGATGGCCCCGGCCAGGCTGGAGCGCCGGCTGTCGGTCCGGGACGACGAGCCGGTGGTCCGGGCCAGCTATCGGATCGTCAACCTCGACGTGCGGCCGCTGCCGTTCATCTGGGGGATCCACCCGGTCTTCGCGGTCGGCCCCGGGCATCGGATCGACCACCCCGGACGGACGATGCTCGTCGGGGTCTCGTCCGACCCGTCGATCGGCACGGTCGGTCAGACCTACGAGTGGCCAGGCTGCCCGATCCATCGGCGCCGGGCGGCTGGCGGGACACGCCGGATCGTCCGACCGCGGACCGATGCCGTCTTCGGCGGCCATTGGGCGCTCGACCTGCCCGACGGGTGGCTCGCCCTGACCGACACAGCAGGCCCGTCGAGGTGTCGCCATCGTCTTCCCGACCGAGGTCTTCCGCCACGCCTGGCTGTGGCAGGTCTACGGCGGCTGGCGTGGCCACCATCACGTCGCGCTCGAGCCGTGGACGAGCCATCCGATGCAGCTCGAGGAGGCGATCGCGGCCGGTCGGGCGCGGTCACTTGAGCCAGGTGAGGCGCTCGAGGCCGAGGTCGCCTTCGCCGTGTTCGGCGACCTCGACCGGGTGACCTCGGTGGAGCGAGCCGGGGACGGGATCGTCGTCCGCTAGAGACCTCCGACCCCCCTGACCGGTTGCCTCCGGACCGGTCTTCCGATAGCATCAGTAAAACCCCCGGAGGACCCGACCCATGGCGAAGTATGTCTTTGTGACCGGAGGCGTGACCTCCTCACTCGGCAAAGGCATCACCGCCGCCAGCATCGGTCGGCTCCTCAAGGCCCGCGGCCTCCACGTCTCGATCCTCAAGCTCGATCCGTACATCAACGTCGACCCGGGGACGATGTCGCCGTACCAGCACGGCGAGGTCTTCGTGACCGACGACGGGGCGGAGACCGACCTCGACCTCGGGCACTACGAGCGGTTCATCGACGAGAACCTGAGCCAGTCGAGCAACGTCACGACCGGCCGGATCTACCAGGCGGTCATCGCCAAGGAGCGCCGCGGCGACTACCTCGGCGGCACGGTCCAGGTCATCCCGCACATCACCAACGAGATCAAGGAGCGGATCCAGCGGCTGACCCGTGACGGTCGGGCGGACGTGGTCATCGTCGAGGTCGGCGGGACGGTCGGCGACATCGAGAGCCTGCCGTTCCTCGAGGCGATCCGCCAGATGCGCAAGGACGTCGGGCGGAGCAACGTCCTGTACGTCCACGTCACGCTCCTGCCGGCGCTCGCCGCGACCGGCGAGCTCAAGACGAAGCCGACCCAGCACTCGGTCAAGGAGCTGCGTGGGATCGGCATCCAGCCGGACGTCATCGTCCTCCGCTCGGACCACCCGGTCAGCGACGAGGTCCGCGAGAAGATCGCCCTGTTCACCGACGTCCCGTCCGAGGCGGTCATCCCGGCGGTCACCGCCGACACGATCTACGAGGTCCCGCTCCAGTTCGAGGCGGCCGGTCTCGGCGACCTGGTCGTCCGCGATCTCGGCCTGGCTGATTCGACCACCGCCCCGGACCTCGCCGCCTGGTCGGCCCTGGTCGAGCTGATCAAGCGGCCCAAGCCGACGGTCGAGGTCGGCCTGGTCGGCAAGTACATCGAGCTGCCCGATGCCTACCTGAGCGTGACCGAGGCGGTCCGCCACGCCGCCTGGGCGAACGGGGTCGACGCGAAGATCCGCTGGGTGAACTCCGAGACGTTGACCCCGGAGAACACCGCCGCCGCGCTCGACGGCGTCGCCGCGGTCCTCGTCCCGGGCGGGTTCGGCCATCGCGGGATCGAGGGCAAGGTGCTCGCCGCCCGGTTCGCCCGTGAGCGCGGGATCCCGTACCTCGGGCTCTGCCTCGGGCTCCAGTGCGCGGTCATCGAGCTGGCCCGCGACGTGCTCGAGACGTCGGACGCCAACTCGACCGAGTTCGACCAGTTCACCGAGAACAAGGTCATCGACTTCATGCCCGACCAGCGCGAGCTCGAGGACAAGGGCGGGACGATGCGCCTGGGTCTCTACCCGGCTCGCCTGACGCCCGGCTCGAAGGCCGCCGCCGTGTACGGCCAGGAGCTCATCTACGAGCGTCATCGGCACCGGTTCGAGGTGAACAACCGCTACCGGCAGATGCTCGAGGCGGCCGGCATGGTCCTGTCCGGCCAGTCCCCCGACAGCCGCCTCGTCGAGATCGTCGAGCTGCGCGACCACCCCTGGTTCGTGGCCAGCCAGTTCCACCCCGAGTTCAAGAGCCGCCCGGACCGGCCGCATCCACTGTTCGACGGCTTCATCGCCAGCGCGATCGCGGTGGCCGACGGCCGGACGCCCGAGCTCCATCCTCGGATCGCCGCGCGGCCCGCCGAGGTGCCGGTCTCGATGGCCGGGCCGACGGAGATCGCGGCGACCGAAGCCTGACCCACCCCGCGCGACCGCTGGAGAGTGTCCCGATGAAGATCTTCCTCGACACCGCCGAGATCGATGAGATCCGGACGGCCGCCCGCTGGGGCGTCCTCGACGGGGTCACCACCAACCCGACCCTGTACGCCAAGGTCGGTGGCTCGTACGACGAGATCCTCGCCGAGGTCTGCCGGATCACCTCGGGGCCGGTCTCAGCCGAGGTCGTCAGCGACGATGTCGAGGAGATGCTCACGGAGGCCCGCCACTTCGCCAAGATCGCCCCGAACATCGTGGTCAAGGTGGCGATGAGCGAGAACGGCCTCGAGGCGATCAGCCGGCTCGCCGACGAGGGGATCCGGACGAACTGCACGCTGATCTTCAGCGCCAACCAGGGCCTCCTTGCGGCAAAGGCGGGAGCCAGCCTCATCTCGCCGTTCGTGGGCCGACTCGACGACATCAACCAGGACGGGATGATCGTCATCCGCGAGCTGGCCGAGATCTTCGCCATCCACGAGATCGAGGCGGAGATCCTGTCGGCCTCCATCCGCCACCCGCTCCACGTGACCCAGTCGGCGCTGGCGGGGGCCCACATCGCGACGATCCCGTTCAAGGTCCTCCAGCAGATGGTCCATCACCCGCTGACCGACAAGGGGATCGCCCAGTTCAAGGCCGACTGGCAGAAGGCCCGGGCCGCCTCCGCGGCGAAGGGCTGAGGGGCCACTTGGGGCTACGGCTCCGGCCGGGGTTGTCGGCGAACGTGCCGTCTTGACCTTCAGCTGCACGCACACGGGCCGCCGATCGGGTTCCATGGCTGCCCAGCACCGCTCCGGGCGAACCGACCGGAACGCCGGCGCCCTGTCCGCGGCGACGGCCCCGTCCGGCGGCCCGCCGCCTGAGGATCCCCGGATAGTGACCGGCGTGCTCTTAGGTGGCGTTCGTGGGTCGCTGGCGACCTCCTCGATCGAGAGCGAGCGTGGGGATCGAACCGACCGGGGCGCTGCAGGCCGGATCCGTCACTTACGACCACGGCGGTTGCTGTACGGCGACGCGAGCGGGGCTGCAGGCGCCCCGAGCCGGCCGCAGGCATCGCGACCCGCTGGCGGCCCGCCCTCATGCGTGACCTGGCGCCCAGCGACCCCCATTGACGAGGGGGCACCGCCCCTCTATCCTGACCCTGTTCCCACCGAGGCCTGCGCAGCGGAGCGATTCCGCGCGAGCCAACGGCCTCTCCCTACCCACTCGTGAGTTCCGCCCATATGCCTTCCATCGGTCCCGACCAGCGCGATCAGCGTGCCCGCAACCGACGTCCGCGGCGTCGACCCCAGGGCGCCACGCGCCCACCCGTCAGCGAGTTCGACGAGCTGCAGGAGATCGAAGCCGCCCGCGAGCGGAACGACCTGAACATCTCCGACCTCGGCGCGATGTCCGAGAAGGAGCTCCGCGCGGTCGGCGAGGACCTCGATGTCGAAGCCCCCGCCGGCGTCCGCCGCGAGGAGCTCGTCGACCACATCCTGCGCCGCCAGACCGAGCGAGCCGGCCACGCCTACGCCACCGGCATCCTCGACGTCGTCGACGAGGGCTTCGGGTTCATGCGCCGGCACGGCCTGCTCCCCAGCCCGGACGACGTGTACGTGTCGTCCAGCCAGGTCCGTCGGTCCGGGCTCCGGATCGGCGACCGGGTGTCCGGCGCCGTCCGCGCCCCGCGCGAGGCCGAGAAGTACTGGGGGCTCCTGCGGGTCGACTCGGTCAACGGCGTCGATCCCGGGACGGCGGCCCGCCGACCGCACTTCGGCGACCAGACCCCGATCCACCCGGACGAGCTGCTCAACCTCGAGTCGGACCCCAAGAACCTCAGCCAGCGCCTGATCAACCTGGTCAACCCGATCGGCAAGGGCCAGCGCGCGCTCATCGTCAGCCCGCCCAAGGCCGGCAAGACGATGCTCCTCAAGCACATCGCCAACGGGATCACGACGAACTACCCGGAGATCCTGCTCATGGTCGCCCTCATCGGCGAGCGGCCGGAGGAGGTCACCGACATGCGCCGGAGCGTCAAGGGCGAGGTCATCAGCTCGACCTTCGACGAGCCGACCGAGAACCACACCCACGTCGCCGAGATGGCCCTCGAGATCGCCAAGCGCCAGGTCGAGACGGGTCGCGACGTGGTCATCCTGCTCGACTCGATCACCCGCCTCGCCCGGGCCTACAACCTGGCCCTGCCGCCCAGCGGCCGGACCCTGTCGGGCGGCCTCGACCCGATCGCCCTTTACCCCCCGAAGCGGTTCTTCGGGGCGGCCCGGAACATCGAGGAAGGCGGCAGCCTGACGATCATCGGGACCTGCCTGGTCGACACCGGCTCGCGGATGGACGACGTCATCTACGAGGAGTTCAAGGGCACCGGCAACTCGGAGCTCATCCTCGACCGGAAGCTGGCCGAGAAGCGGATCTTCCCGGCGATCGACGTCCAGCGCTCGGGTACCCGGCGCGAGGAGCTCCTCCTCGAAGAGGGCACCCTGAAGATGGTCTGGACGATGCGCCGGATGCTGTCGGCGGTCGGCACCAACGAAGGCATCGAGCTGCTCCTCAACCGGCTGTCGAAGACGGACAACAACGCCCAGTTCCTGGCCGGCCTGACGAAGAGCCTCGACCAGTAGCCCGGTTCCGGTCGACCCCTGGGTTTGCCAGCCGGGACCCTGGTCTGCTACCGTTCGACCGTCATCGGGACAGCCGGCGCCCCGCCGGATCCCCCGCGCGAAAGAGACCCCCAGCTCGATACCGCGCCCCGACTCGGACGGCGACCCCCAGGCGCCACTTCCTCGCGAAGCCCGTCCACCTCCTTCAGGAGACCGTATTGCAGAACGCGACGGTCAGGGGCCGCGACGCCCTTCGGCGTCTCCGGCCTGACCGCACCACGTCGCCGCTTTCCTCGGCCGGCGCCCTCCGCGATCGGAGCTCGGCGCTGGTACGAGCGGTCGTCGCCCGGTTCGCGGCCATCGGTGCCGCGCCGGTGCGCCCGGTGATCGCCCACGGCGCCCACCGCCTGAGCCGCCAGGAGCGGCTTGCCGCGAGGTTGGGGATCAAGCCCGGACGAGCGGCGGCGATCCGAGCGCGGCTCGCCGGCCGCGAGCGGCTCCTCCCGATCGGGGTCGCCCTCCTCGTCCTGTTCGGCTCGTTGAGCTCGATCGCCACCCCCGCCCCGACCGGCGCGGTGGGTGGTACGACCAGCGGCGGCCAGGCCCCGCGGCTCGCGGTGGCCGGGCTCGAGAACGGCGGGGAAGCGGTCGACTCGGGCGTCGGCGTCGACGGCGGTCTCGACCCTGCCGGGCTCGCCAGGCTCGACCTGTCGGCCGACGCGCAGCCTGACGCCGCGGCCCGAGGGTCCGTACCTGGCCGACGGCACGCTGCTCAAGCCGATCGCCGTCGACACCTCGATCGCCGACGCCTCCGAGGCGATCCGGACCTACCGCGTCCGATCCGGTGACACGCTGACCGGGATCGCCCGCCACTTCGGTGTCTCGATGATGACGCTGTGGTGGGCGAACCACCTCAAGTCCAAGGACGACCTCAAGGTCGGGCAGAAGCTCCTGATCCCGCCGGTCGACGGCACCGTCCACGTCGTCAAGGCGGGCGAGACGCTGGCCAAGATCGCCGCCGCCGCGGACATCCCGGAAGCGGACATCCTGTCGTTCAACGGCCTCGCCAGCGACAAGGTCAGCGTCGGCCAGACGCTCATCCTGCCGGGCGGTCACGGCAAGCCGATCCCCGCCGCCCCGAAGCCGAAGGCCCGTCCGGCCAGCGGCGGTGGCGGCCACTACACGACACCCGCCTCGTACGGCGGCGGTCAGTTCGCCTGGCCCGTTCCCGGCGGGTACATCAGCCAGTACTTCCATTACGGGCACCCGGCCCTCGACATCGCCGCCCCGTACGGCAGCCGGATCGTCGCCGCGGCCAGCGGCACGGTCATCTTCGCCGGCTGGAAGGGGAACGGCGGCGGCTACCAGGTCTGGATCGCTCACGGCTCCGGGCTGTACACGACGTACAACCACATGTCGGCGATCACGGTCGGGGTCGGCGAACACGTCGGCCGCGGCGGACAGGTCGGTCGGGTCGGTCAGTCCGGCTGGGCGACCGGTCCGCACTGCCACTTCGAGGTCTGGCGCGGTCATCCCTGGGACAACTCGTCGTACCGGGTCAACCCGCTCGCCTACCTGTAGGTCGCGGTCGGGCCGGCTGACCCGCGCGGATCCGCCGCGGGCCCCCGTCCTGCGCAGCGACCGCGATCCCAGCCCGACTGTGCGACGATCTGGTCGATGTTCCTCGACCAGGTGAAGATCCACGTCCGCGCCGGTGACGGCGGGGACGGGGCGGCGACGTTCCGGCGTGAGGCCCACGTGCCGCGCGGCGGCCCGGATGGCGGCGACGGCGGGCGGGGCGGTTCGATCCACCTCCGGGTCGATCCGGGCCAGACGACCCTCCGGGACTACCGCCAGCATCGCCACTTCAAGGCCGAGTCGGGTGGCCGCGGGACGGGCTCGAAGAAGCACGGCAAGGCCGGCGGCGACCTCGTCCTGGCCGTCCCCCCGGGGACCGCGGTCCACGACGACGCGACGGGCGAGCTGATCGCCGACCTGGTCTCGAGCGAGCAGCTGGCGATGATCGCCCGCGGGCGGCCGCGGCGGCCTCGGCAACGTCCACTTCGCGACGGCGACCCACCGGACCCCGAAGCACGCTCAGAAGGGCGAGCCCGGCGAGGAGCGCTGGATCCGGCTCGAGCTCCGGCTCATCGCCGACGTCGGCCTGGTCGGGCTGCCGAACGCCGGCAAGTCGACCCTCCTCGCGGCCCTCACCGCAGCCCGTCCGAAGATCGCCGACTACCCGTTCACGACCCTCGAGCCGAACCTCGGCGTGCTCGACCTGGGCGACGGCGACGAGCGCCGTCCGACCATCGCCGACGTCCCCGGGCTGATCGAGGGCGCCAGCCAGGGGGCCGGCCTCGGCCATGCCTTCCTCCGCCACGTCGAGCGGACGCGGGTCCTCGTCCACGTCGTCGACGGGTCCGACCGGGACCCCGAATGGGCGTATGGCGTCATCCGCGACGAGCTCGCGGCCCACGACCCGGCGCTCCTCGCGAAGCCGATGCTCGTCGCCTTCAACAAGATCGACCGGTCCACCGCCAAGGTCGCCTGGGCCGCCTTCCGCGACGCCCGTCGCGGCGAGGGCATGACCTGCGTGGCGATCTCGGCGGCGACCGGCGAGGGGATCCCCGAGCTGCGGGCGGTCCTCGCGGAGCTGCTGCCCGACGCGGCCGAGCTCGGCCGCCCGGTCGAGCCGGCCGGAGTCGTCGTCCACCGGATCGAGTCGCTCGGGGACGGCTTCGTCGTCGAGCGCGAGCCGGACGGTGCGTTCCGGGTCAGGGGCCGGCGGATCGAGCGGATCGCCGCCCAGACCGACTTCGAGGTCGACGAGTCGGCCGACCGCTTCCAGCGCGATCTCGCCCGGCTCGGGGTCGAGGCGGAGCTGCGCCGGGCCGGGGTCGCGACGGGCGACACGGTCCGGATCGGCGCCGTCGAGCTCGAGTGGGACCGCGAGGCGTGGGAGGTCGGGTGAGCGTCACCACCCTCGTCCCGGGCTCGATCGGCGTCCTCGGCGGCACGTTCGACCCGATCCACCTCGGGCACCTGGCGATCGCCGAGGAGGTCCGCGAGGCGCTCGGGCTCGAGCGGATCCTCTTCGTGCCGGCCCGGCTGCCCGTCCACAAGCCGGGGCGTCCGGTCAGCCCGGCCGAGGACCGGGTCGCGATGGTCGCGCTGGCCATCGCCGACAACCCGGCCTTCGCGCTCAGCCGGGTCGAGGTCGACCGGGACGGTCCGTCGTACGCGGTCGACACGCTCGAGGGCCTGGCCGCGGAGGCCCGCACCGCCGGTCGGGCGGCGGATCTCACGTTCATCCTGTCGGCCGAGGCCTATGCCGGGCTGTCGACCTGGCACCGGCCGGAACGGATCCTCGAGCTGTGCCGGATGGCCGTCGTGCCGCGTCCCGGCGCGGCGCCGGCAGACCTCGCGGCGATGGCCCGGCTCGTCCCGGGCGCGGACCGGCGGACGATCGTCCTCGACGGACCGCGGCTCGCCATCTCGGGCTCGTCGATCCGGGACCGGGTCGCGGCCGGACGCTCGATCCGCTACCTCGTGCCCGATGCGGTCATCGCCTACATCGGCGACCATGGCCTGTACGCCGCCCCCAGACCCAGCCAGCAGTGAGGACCGCCCGACCGTGACCGATCCCGCCAGCTCGCCAGCGAAGCCGACCCGAGCCAGGCCCTCCCGTGCCAAGGCCAGGCTCGGCCTGCCCGCCCGGGAGACGCCGGCGCCGCTCGACGGGCGCGCCTCGCTCGACGTCGCCCGGCGGGTCGTCGAGCTGGCCGAGGACAAGAAGGCGGCCGACATCGTCCTCCTCGACGTCGCCGAGCTGACCACCCTGGCCGACGCGTTCGTCATCTGCTCCGGTGGCTCCGAGCGCCAGCTCGAGGCGATCGCCGACGGGGTCCTGTCCGGGCTGCGGGACGAAGGGGTCCGCCCGATCGGGCGGGAAGGGGTCGCCGCCTCGCACTGGGTCCTGCTCGACTTCGGCGGGGTGATCGTCCACATCTTCACCCCGCCCGAGCGCGACTACTACCAGCTCGAGAAGTACTGGTCCGAGGCGAAGACGATCCTCCGCGTCCAGTAGCCGCCGGCGGGCGGGCCGCTGCCGCGGCTCCCGTCCGACCGCCGGATCGGGGTAGTACCGTCGGGTCATGTCGGGACTGGCCGGCGCCACGTTGAATCCGGTCCGAGGGCGCCGTGGGGCGCCACTTCCAGAGGTCAGGACCGGATGTCGCGCACTCGCGAGCGCTGTCCCCGCTGCAGCAGCAAGCTCGTCGTCAGCCGCTTCGACACGGCCTTCCGACTCGACGACAGCTCCGAGCGCCTGTGCTTCGGCATCCCGGGCAGCCTCTGCCAGGGCTGCGTCCAGCTGTTCGTGGACCCGGACCTGCTCGACCTGCTCGACCTCGACCGCGCCGTCTGCACGTTCGCGATCGAGAGCGACCTCGTCGTCCAGGAACAGGCCTGGTCGTCGGGCCGCTAGGCCCGTAGCCCGCCTCGTCGGCGAGGCGCTGCCGACCCCTCCGCATCCGCGCGCGGTGTCGCGCCGCCGGGCGCCACCGAGGTCGCCAGCCACAGGGTGAAGTCGAGCCGGCGGGTGCGCTCGGTGCCCATCGCCCGACCGGCGCCCTTCACCTTCGCGTCGAGCTCGAGGAGGCCGTCGAGGGCGCCCTCGAGCTCGCCGAGCGTCCAGCCCGCGGCCTGCTTGGCCAGGGTCTCGGCCCGGAACGGGTGGAGCTTGAGGACCCGCGGCAGGTCGCGGATCGGCGTCCCGCTCGCGACGAGATCGGCGACCTCGATGAGCTCGCGCAGGCGACGGTGGAGCTGGACGAGGACGACCGGCTCGGGGGTCACGTCGAGGACCCGCTCGAGGAGGTCGGCTGCGTCGCGGCGTCCGGCGCCAGGCGATCGCGTCGAGCAGCCCCCACGTGGACGCGGGCACCGCCTCGGCGACCAGGGCGCGGACGTCGTCGGTCGTGACCGCCTGATCGAGCCGGTAGAGGGCGAGCTTGTCGAGCTCCTGGACGGCCAGCTGGCCCTGGCGACGGCGATCGACGTCGCCCTCGCGGACGAACGCGCCGACCCGCTCGGCCAGCGCCTGGGCGGCGCCCCGGTCGAGGCGCATCCCGCGCTCGGCGGCCCGATCCTCGATCCAGCGGGCCATCCCGCCCGCGGTCGGCGCCGCGAAGCCGCGGACCTCGCCCCCGGCCGTCTCGATCGCGCCGGCCAGGGCCGCCCGATCCCCGGTCAGCCGTCCGTCCTTGGGGAACCGGTCGAGCGGGTCGAGGAAGACGAGGGCATTGCCCGGGGCGACGGTCGCGAGCATCGCGGTCAGCTCCTCGCGGGCGGCCTTCGAGCGGATGAGCGGGCCGGGGTCGGCGACGACCGCGACCGTCCCGCCGCCGAACAGCGCGCCGGTCGCGACCCGCTCGCCGATCACGGCGGCGCTGGTCGCCGCCCCGGTCGCCCGCCAGCGTTCGAGCGGCGGGCCCGCCCGTCACCGGCGACCCGTCGGGCGAGGGCCTCGGCGGCGCGCTCGAGCGACCAGGCGTCGTCGCCGAAGTAGTAGGCGAGCGGGGCCGCCGGGTCGGACGCCTTCCGCGAAGGCGTCATCCGGCGGCCGCCCGATGCGCGCTGTCGGACGGGCTGCTCTGCCCGCTTCGAGCGTCCGCGCGGCCCGCAGTGCCGGGCCGGTCCAGCGCAGTCGCCGGAGCTCGTCCGGCGCGCACCCCGGCGGCGCGACAGACGTCGGCCTCGAGGCGCTCGGCCCGGGCGCGGACCCGCCGGGCCGTCGCCGTCGTCCGAGCGGCGACCGGGTAGCGCCGCGCCCACGACGCGAACCGGGCGTCCATCGACTCGAGGCGCTGCCCGGCCCGCTTGTCGGCGTAGGCGACGATCCGCTCCTCGCGGCTGGCGAACGGCGACCCATGTCCGGTAGCGGCGCTCGTCGCCCAGCCGGGTCACCGGGTGTCCGGCGACGGCCCGCGCGAGCTCGGGGTGGCCGCGCGCCGTCAGCCAGGCGGCCGAGCCGTCGCCGTGGGGGAGGGCGCGCGCCGGATCGGCCGGCGGGCAGGAGCTTGTCGACGTCGTGGAGGAGGGCGGCCGCCTCGACCAGCCGCCGGTCGACGGGTGTCCCGCGGTGCGTCGATCCGCGCGGCCAGCCAGGCGGCGATCTCGGCCACGGCCCGGGCGTGGCGGAGCGCCCACGGCGGCGGATCGAGCTCGAGGAGGAGCGCGGCGGCGGCCAGCCGGTCGGGAACGGACATCGCTCCGATGATACGGGCGACCCGCCCGAAGGGCTCGGCCGACCGGCCTCGTCGGGCCAGCCGGACGCCGTCAGCCGCTCGAGACCGGGATCGCGCAGGTGAAGCCGAGGCGCGGTCGGGCGAGGACGGTGGAGTCGACCCGCGGTCAGCGGCAGCGCGACCGTCGGAGGATCGTCGGCCGCGCTCGCGGCTGGGTCGCTCCGCTCGGGTCGGACGTCGAGCTCGGTCGCGCCGTCGAAGGTGACCTCGACGCTCCCGTTCCGGTCGGTCCGCAGCACCTCGGCTCCGCGTGCGGCCACCCGGTCGAGGGTCGCCTTCGTCGGGTGGCCGTACGGGTTGCCCTTGCCCGCCGAGGCGACCGCGACCCGCGGCCGGACGGCGTCGAGGAACGGCCCGGTCGACGACGTCCGACTGCCGTGGTGGGCGATCTTGAGCAGGTCGACCCGGGCAGGCCACGGGCGACGAGGATCGGGTCGATCCCCTCCTCGATGTCGCCGGCCAGCAGGAACCGCTCGCGGCCGACCTCGCCGAGCAGGACGATCGAGACGTTGTTGATCGCCGTGCCGCCGTCCGCCGGCTGGCGTGGGACGGCGCCGGGGTCCGGCCAGAGGACCCGGAAGCGGACCTCGTCGAGGCCGAACCGGTCGCCGGTCGCCAGCCGGTCGGGTCGCAGGCGCGAGCCGGTCGAGCGCCGCCTCCCAGGCCCGATAACCCGGTCCCGGGCCGATCATCCCGGGCTCGAACGTGCGGCCGACCCGGTAGCGGCTGAGGAGCAGGGCCAGCCCCGCGACGTGATCCTCGTGCGGGTGGGTCAGGACGAGCAGGTCGATCCGCCGGTCCCACGGCGGGAGCCGCGCGTCGAGGGCCACGAGGAGCCGGTCGGGATCCGGCCCGCCGTCGACCAGCAGCCGACCGCCGCGGCCGCCCTCGACGAGGATCGCGTCGCCCTGGCCGACGTCGAGGACCGTCACCCGGACCCGCCCGTCCGGCCGGTTCGCCGCGACGACGACGACGGCGACGAGACACAGGGCGACGACGACCGCCAGGACCCGGGCGCCCCGAGACGGGCGGTCACGACGCTGCGATGGTCGGTGGCCGGTCGTCGGTTCGGCGGAGCGTGGCAGCGGTCTGACGGAGACGCGTCGAGGGTGCCGAGCGTGCCGCGCCGCGAGGCGACCCAACTGCGTCCTGAGAGGACCGAGGCCCCCGGACGCGACGACGGCGACCGCTGCGGCCGCACCGAGCCCGGCCAAGATGCCCCATGGCGGGGGCAGCGTCCACGCTGGCGAAGGGGAGCGACGCCGCCCCGCGGACGACCGCCACGAGCGCCGCCAGCACGAGCCAGCCCGGCAGCCCGAGGATGGTCGCCACGATCGCGGGTGCGCCGGCCTGGCTGAGCCAGCCACCGATGAGGGCGAGCGTGCCGGCGGCCATCGCCGGCGGCACGAGTGGGACGACGAGCAGGTTCACCGCCGGGGCGAGGACCGCGAACCGCCCGAACCCGGCCAGGACGACCGGCAACGTGGCGGCCTCGGCGGCGAACGAGACGCCGAGGCTCTCGGCCAGCCAGCCGGGCAGCAGGCCGGCGCGCCACGATCGGAGCCGCTCGGTGATCCGGGTCGCCCAGGCGATGAGGCCCGCGGTCGCCAGGACCGACAGCTGGAAGCCCGGATCGGCGACGGTGCCCGGATCGGCGAGCAGGAGCAGGACGACCGCCCAGCCGAGCGCGGTCGCGGCCGCCCCGGCCCGGCCCGATTCCCGGGCGAGCAGGACGACCGCGGCCATGACCGCCGCCCGGACGACCGACGGAGATGCCCCGGCGGCGACCGTGTAGGCGACGATCGCGACGAGCGTCACGACCGACCGGCCGCGTCGGCCGAGCCGGCCACGGAGGAGACCCGCCGACCAGGGCCGCGACGATCGCGATGTTCCAGCCGGAGATCGCGACGACGTGGCTGACCCCGGCGGTCGTGAACGCGCCGGCGAGGTCGCGATCGACCCGGTCGCGGAGACCGATGAGGATCCCGGCAGCCAGGCCCGCCTCCGGCTCGGGCAGGGCGCGGGTCAGTGCCTCGCCGGACGACCGCCGCAGGCTCTCGACGGCGCCGGCGGCCGACCCGTCGCTCGCGAGCCGGTCGAGCGACCGCGCCGCGCAGGGTGGCCGCCACGCCGATCCGGCGCAGGTACGTGCCGTAGCCGCCGTCGTCGGCCGGCAGCGGCTCGAGCCGACCCGAGGTCGCGACGCGCTCGCCCGGGGCGATCTCCGGGTAGCGGGGAAGCGTGGCCGCGACCCGCGTGTCCCCCGGGCGTCGAGCGCGCAGGGTGGCCGACTGCTGGCCGTCGCGCGGCGAGCCGACTCCGACGACGTCCGCGGTCCACGGCCCATCGCCGAGCGGGATGGAGGGCTCGGCGACGGGCGGGCCGCTCGAGCAGCAGCCGGAGCGCGATCGCGAGCGCGCCCGCCGCGAGCGGCGAGCAGGCGCCGGCCGGGCCTGGAGCCGGGTCGCGCGCGATCGTGAGCCGGCCAGGCCGATCGTGGCCACGACCAACGCGAGCCGGCGACCAGGCGCCGACCCGCCGCCGACCCCGAGCCGCTCGACCGCCGCCGGCCCGGCCAGCGCCGCGAGGACCGAGCCGATCGCGAGCCAGCCGCTCCTGGGCACGCCGTCGTCCTCCGCCCGGCTTCAGCGGACGATGACGAGGTCGCGGAGCTTCTCGAACGTCGACGGACCGACGAGCTTCCGCGTCCGCAGGTCGTCGACGGAGGCGAACGGCTGCTCCTCGCGTGCGGCGACGATCTTCGCCGCCGTGACCGGCCCGATCCCCGGCAGTGCCTCCAGCTCGGCCGCGGTCGCGCGGTTGAGGTCCACGGGCGTCCTGGCCCCGGAGGCTCCCGATCCGGCCGCGGAACCGCCCGAGCCGGAGCCCCGCCGCCGGTCCGGCCGGCGGCTGGCTCGGGTCGTCCCGCGACGGCACGACGACCCGATCGCCGTCGGACAGCCGGGCCGCGAGGTTCAGCTCGGCGGTCGCCCTGGCCGGGTCGACCCGCGGTCCGTAGCCACCCGCGGCGGTGATCGCGTCGGCGACCCGCTGGCCCGAGGCGAGGCGATAGAGACCCGGATGCGCGACCGCACCCGCGACCTCGACCACGAGCTCGACGCCGGAACAGCCCGGACGTCGGCCGGCCCGCGGACGAGCCCGGGTCGCCCGAGGCCAGGTCCGCGCCATTCGGCAGGTCGACGACCGGAGCGCCGCCACTGGCCAGGATCGTCCCGACGAGCCCCAGCGCGATCATGACTGCCACGGCGCCCGTGACGAGCCAGGGCACGGGGATCCCCGCGATGCCGTCATCGACGGGTCCCGGGTCGGTCCCGCGGTCGTCCGCAGCGAGATCCGAGGTGGCCGGAGTCTCGAGCACGCGCCAGGGCGCGGCGCTGCGATCCACGCGAACAACTCCCCGGCGGGTCTCGGGGCGGGTGAACGGTCGAGATGCCGCCCGTCGCGTCGGGGGCACATCCGGCGCGACGGGCGTCGATCGGACCCTACCGTGGGGCCCTTAGCTGCGACTTATCGCAGCGGGATCGACCGCGTGAGGAGAGGAGTCGGGAGCCCGGACCGGATCCGCTCACTGACACCGATGTGCCAGGCGACCGGGGGCCGTTCGCCTCTGGCGCACCGGACGACGACCGGCCTACCGTCGACGGTCGCACGGGAGGCTTGGACACGCGGCCCAGATACGTGCCGCCGGGACCGCGCCGAGCCACTGGCGAGACCGACCCGCGCAAAGGGGAGTGGGCGAGACACCCTCCCGATCGCCGGGCTACGGTCGGTGGGGTGCCGCTGGAGATCACGGAGTGGCCCTGCCAGGGCCAGGGAGGTCGTTGCCATGCCGCGCTTCATCGCCGTGCACCCGCTGGCGTTCACGGAAGAGCAGCTGAAACCGCTCGCCAAGGAGCAGCTGCCCGAAGGCGTCACTTGGCACGGCACCTACTGTGCCGTCGCCGAGAACAAGAGCTACTGCCACTGGGAGGCGCCCACCAAGGAGACCCTCGTCGAGATCTTCAAGAAGTACGAGATCCCCTACGAGGCCATCCACGAAGTCCGCCACTTCGACCCTGCGACCGGCCAGATGGAGCCTGCGCCGATGGAGGTGAAGGTCCCGCAGCCCGTGTGAGCACCGCGACGGTCTGAGACTGCCCTGACCCGCTTGCCCGGAGGCGGGTCAGGCGGCCTAACGCGCCGCCCCGAGCGGGATCCGTGCCCTGAGCCGGTCTCGGCCGGTGTCGGCGGCGGGCGACCCCCGGCGGCCGCCGGTCCGGTCCAGGCCCTCGTACTGCAGCACCTTGCCCGCCGGGACGTGCCTCGGCTTCCGCTACCCGCGCGGTCGGATGTCGACGCTGAAGTCGAGGTGGGCGCGGAGCTTCGCCAGGGCGTCGCCCCAGATCTCGATGGCGTTCGCCCAGGCGTCGATCCCGCCCGGCAGGTCGAGCGGGAAGGGCCCGTCCTCGAGCTCGAGCCAGCTGCCGTAGCCGGCCGGCTCGATCGTGACCCGGACGTCGGTGATGAGTCCATCGTCCGGGAGCCAGGGCCAGCGGAAGCCGAAGTCCCGGTTCGGCCGTGCCTGGGTCACCTCCCACCACACCCGGCGATCCGACCACACGAGCACGCAGCGCGCCCCGACCGCGAGCCCGCCCTCGAGCCGTTCCGGGAACCAGCGGGCCAGCTCCTCGGGATCGGCCCAGGTCCGGTACACCCGATCCGGCGGGGCGTCGAGGCGCCGGCGCATCCGGACCCAGCGCTGGAGCTCGGTTCCTGCCGGAAGGTGCGGCTGATCGTTTCCCATCTCGGATCCCCCTGCCCGGTCAGACGGACGGCACACCCGATGACGACGCAGCCGAAGCATACCTCTCGCGGTGGGCTGAGCCGCAGGCCCGACGTCGCGTTCTGGGTCAGCGTCGCTCCCAATCGACCCACCTGGCGCCGTCCCACCAGCGGTGCCAGGTGCGGCCGTCGCGGCCGCGGGCGAACACGTCGAGCCGGTCGGGACCCCACGACGAGGCCGCGCAGCCGCCGGCGGGGTCGAGCTCGCCGCCGAGCGACTCCCAGGGGTGCCAGCTCTCGCCGTCCCAGTAGCGGTCCCACAGCTCGCCGTCGGCGAAGACCGCGAAGACCTCCATCCGGTCGACCTCCCAGGCGGTCACGGCCGGCCCGGAGGCCAGCGACCCGCCGAGGTCCTCGGCGACCGACCAGCGGTCGCCATCGAACCACCGGTGCGAGAGGCGCCCGTCCGACCCTCGCTCGAACAGGTCGACCCGGTCCTGGCCCCACGAGACCGCGGCGACCCCACCGCCGACCAGCGCCCCCACCGTGTCGCCCACGTCAGCCTCCGCGCTCGAGGAGCGGCTTCACGTCGCTGATCAGCCGGGTCATCGATTCCTCGTCATAGGTCGCCGGCATCCCGGCCACGAAGTGACGGTAGCCGAGCTCGAGGTAGGGCGCCAGCCGTTCGGCCACGTCCTCCGGGGTCCCGACCGGCTGGTCGGTCCAGGGGTTGGCGATCCGGTTGCGCTGGAACGCCTCGCGGAAGAGGCGCTCGGCCTCGGCCCGGTCGTCGCGGATGAAGACCGTCCCGATCCCGGTCGTCCGCTCGATCTCGCGGTGGTCGCGCCCGACCGCCTCGCAGTGCTCGCGCAGGATCGCCTCCTTGCGCCGGACGGTCGCGAGCCCGCCGCCGACGTTGTTCGCGTCGGCGTACCGGGCGACGAGCCGGAGGGTGACCCGCTCGCCGCCGCCGCCCACCAGCAGCGGGAGGTGCGGCTGGACCGGTGGCGGCAGGTTGCGGACCTTGCGGGCCGCGTAGCGCGGGCCGGTCGCCGACGGCTCGGTCCCGTCGAGCATCCCGCGGATCAGCGGCAACGCCTCGCCCAGCCAGCGCAGCCGCTCCGGCGGCCCGTCGCCGAAGCGGAGGCCGAAGCCCTCATGCTCCTCGCCGAACCAGGCCGCCCCGATCCCGAGGATCGCCCGGCCGTTGCTGATGTGGTCGAGGGTCGTCGCCATCTTCGCCACCAGCGTCGGCTCGCGGAACGTGTTCGCCCCGACCATCAGCCCGATCCGGATCCGCTCGGTCGCCTGGGCCCAGGCGGTCAGGACCAGCCAGCCCTCGAAGATCGGGCCACGCGAGTCGCCGACGATCGGGTAGAGGTGGTCCCAGGTCCAGAGCGTGTCGAAGCCGACGCGGTCCGCCCGGATCCCGGCCTCGAGGAGGGTCGGCCAGTCGGTGTACTGGTTCCAGCACAGGGCGCCGATCTTGACTTCGCTCAACTCACGCTCCATTTGATCAGGAAGGTCGACCGTGATGGAAAGGCAAGGTGGCCACGCGCGGGCGCGATTCACTCTCGCCTGACGATATCGACCGAGATCTCCACCGCCGGAGTCGTTCCCCTGTTCTCGAGCCAGTGGGTCGTGTTCCGATCCTCGGGCCAGCCCACTCCCGGCCCATAGTCCGTAGCGACCCCGTTTCGATGGTCGGTGATCGTTCCCTGCAAGATGTAGACGGTGCCTGGTCTGCCTTCATGGTCGTGAATCGGGCCGAAGACGCCTCCAGGCTCGATGGTCACCATGCGCATTCGAAGTTGGCGCCCTGCCATGCCCTCGATCTCGCGGGCAAGGTCAACCGTTGCAAGTACCTCCACCGCGACACCTTTCGTCTCAGGTGCCACCTGTTCGTTGCTCATGGTGCTCTCCTCTCTGTACGTCCAGGCAGCTTCAGTCGCGTAGCCGCGACCTCACGTCCAGAGGGTGTCGAAGCCGACGCGGTCCGCCCGGACCCCGGCCTCGAGGAGGGTCGGCCAGTCGGTGTACTGGTTCCAGCACAGGGCGCCGAATTTGATCTCGTTCATAGAAGCACTCTAAGAGCCTATGGTTGAAGACGCAGGCCGGGACGATCGGCAGATCGTCGCCGGACCCAGCGTGCGAGTAGAGAGTCGATTCATGCCTCCGGAGTTGCCCGGCGTTCTCGTGTGGGGAGTTCCCGGCCTCGTCGTCTGGATCGTCGGGCAAGGCCTCGTCTTCCGTGCGGCCATCGGTCAGCGACGATCTCCGCTGGGACTCCGCCTCTCGCGGATCGGGTTCGCACTCCTGACCCTCGGCGTGATGGTCGGCCTCGCGACGCTCCTCTTCGCTCGGGGCCAGTGGCCCATCGCGGTCGTGGTGATCATCGTCTTGGGCTGGTGGCCACTGCGCCTGCTGCTGGCGGCCCGCACAGGATGAGCGACCTTCCTCACGGGCGCGGTCGACCGGGGGCACGGGACCTACGACTACCGCTCCGTCGAACTCCGGGCGTTCCAACCGTCGGTTCGGCCCCTCGCGAGGTCGGCTTCTGAACGCCTGGCGTTCGAGATCGGCCCCCAGGCACCGGAACCTGTCGCCTCTGAACTGCCCGAGTGCCAACCGGACGAGTGTCGAGGCTCCGGCCGACCGTTTGAACTCCCCGCGTTCATGGCAGGCGTTCCGGCTGCCGTGACCCGCGACGGGGACACGGCGAGGCCGGTCCGGTTGGGAGGATCCGGACCGGCCTCGAGCCGGGGTGATATTCGGGATGTCGGGGCCGGTCGTGAGTCCGGCACGGGCTCAGCCGGGGAGGCGGAGCCGGTCGTCGACGGACCGCGGACGGAGCTCCTCGCGGGCGACGCACTCGTCGAGACGGCGGGCGATCCCGGCCGCGATCACGGCGCCGTTGCGTCGGAGAGCGGCGAACCGGGGCTGCGACGCAGCCGGCTGGGCGGCTGCCGCGGGCGAGCCGTTCGCGCGCGGCCTCAGCGGTGCGCTCGCGAGCGATCTCGAGGGCGCGGTCGTAGTAGACGAGCCACATGGATGGACCTCCTGTTCAGACCAGCCGGCGATGGTCGTCGCCGACGGTCGGCCGGGAGTCGACACCCCAGGCCATGGCGGCGAGGTCGAGCGCGAGGAGACCCGCGACGACGGTGATGAGAACGGCGATCACGTCCACCGCGACCTCCCTTGCTAACCTTCTTCTGCCTTCAGATCGGTTACCGAAGTATGGCCTCTTGCGCGTAACCTGTCAAGGGGTTTAGAGTGGTTATCGCAATGGAGACCACCCCTCACGATCACGCTGTCGACCTCGACACGGCGATCGACTTCATCAACACCCTCCAGCTCGAACACGGCGAGCCGGTCGACCACATCGGTTCAACCGCGGAGGCGCTCGGTTGGTTGCACGGCCACGGGCTCATCCATCACGAGGCGGCCGAGGCCGAGGCCCGCGACGGCGCGACCCTGCGCCGTATCCGGAAGACCCGGGCCGCCCTGCGCGAGCTGGCCGACGCGGCGTTCGAGCGCCGCCGGCCCGAACAGCGCGCGATCGACGAGGTCAACCGGGCGCTCCGCGACCGCGAGGTGGTCCAGCTCGTCATGAGCCCGGATGGCCTGCGGCTCGACCACCGGCACGTCGGCGACCCGATCGACGATGCCCTGGCGAGCCTGGTCGAGCCGATCGTCCGCGAGATCGCCGCCGGTCGTCCGGAGCGGATCCGGGCCTGTGCCGACGACACCTGCCGCTGGGTCTTCTACGACGACTCGCGGACCGGCCGCCGGCGCTGGTGCGACATGGCCACCTGCGGCAACCGGGCCAAGGCGGCCCGCCACCGGGCGCGCGCCAGGAGCGAACCTCGGGCGAGCTGAGGCTCAGTCCCGGACGACGATGTTCACCAGCCGGCCGCCGGCGTGGATCACCCGATCGGGCGTCCGCCCGGCCAGGAGCTCGCGGACGCGGTCGCGGGCGAGGACGATCCGCTCGAGCTCGGCCTGGTCGATCCCGACCGGCACGATCACCCGGTCGCGGACCTTGCCGTTGATCTGGACCGGGATCTCGCGGGTCTCGTCGGCGATCGCCGACGGGTCGACCGCTGGCCACGTCTCGCTGTGGATCGACGTCCCGGCGGCGCCGCCGGCAGCCAACCGCCGCGACCACAGCTCCTCGGCGACGTGCGGCGCGGCCGGGGCGAGCATCAGGAGCAGGAGCCGGATCGCCTCGTCCCACGCCCTGCCGCCGGCGACCTCCGTCCCGCGGTAGCGGAACAGGGCGTTCGCCAGCTCCATCAGGTGGGCGACCATCGTGTTGAACCGGAAGCCCTCGTACTCCTCGGTCACGACCCGGAGGGTCCGATGGGCGGCCATCCGGATCGCCCGCTCGGCGGCCGCGGCGTCCTCGCCCGCCGGCAGTCGGCCCGCGTCGGGGTCGCCCGGCTCGGTCCCGTGCGGGTCGATCGCCAGCGTCCAGACACGGTTGAGGAAGCGGTGGACGCCGCCGATCCCGGTCGGGCTCCAGGCGCCGCCCTGGTCCCACGGGCCCATGAACATCAGGAACAGCCGGACGGTGTCCGCGCCGTAGTGGGCCACCAGCTCGTCGGGGTCCTGGACGTTGCCCCGCGACTTCGACATCCGCTCGCCGTCGGCGCCCAGGATCTGGCCCTGGTTGAACAGCCGGGTGAACGGCTCGCGTTGGTTCACGACCCCGACGTCGGCCAGGGCCTTGGTGAAGAAGCGGCTGTAGAGGAGGTGCATGACCGCGTGCTCGGCACCGCCGGTGTACTGGTCGACGGGCGTCCAGCGGTCGACCAGCCCGCGCTCGACCGGGCCGTGGTCGGCGTGCGGCGAGAGGTAGCGGAACCAGTACCACGAGGAGTCGACGAACGTGTCCATCGTGTCGGTCTCGCGCCGGGCGGGCCGGCCGCAGCGCGGGCACGGGACGTCGAGGAAGGCACGGTCGGTCTTGAGCGGGCTTTCGCCGCTGCCCTTGAAGTCGACCTCCTCGGGCAGTCGCACCGGCAGGTCCTCGTCCGGGACCGGGACGATCCCGTCAGTCTCGCAGTAGATGACCGGGATCGGTGTGCCCCAGTAGCGCTGGCGGCTGACCAGCCAGTCGCGGATCCGGTATGACACGGCGAACCGGCCCTGGCCGGCCTTCTCGAGCGACTCGGTGATCGCCCGGAAGCCGTCCGGGATCGGGCGCATCCCGTCGAACCGCCCCGAGTTGACCATCACGTCGGTCGGCGCCTTGCTGACGTACGCTTCCTCGAGCGGTCCGGCGTCGGCCGAGGCGTCGCCGGGTCGGATCGACCTCGCGGATCTCGAGTCCGAACTGACGGGCGAACTCGAAGTCGCGCTCGTCGTGGGCCGGGACGGCCATGATCGCGCCGGTCCCGTAGCCGGCCAGGACGTAGTCGGCGACCCAGATCGGGATCCGCTCGCCGTTGACGGGGTTGATCGCGTCGGCGCCGATCGGGACGCCCGTCTTCGGCCGGTCCGTCGCCAGGCGCTCGATCTCGGTCTCGCGACGAGCCTGGGCCACGTAGGCCGCGACGGTCTCGCGCCGCGCGGGCGAGGTCAGCGTCTCGACCAGGGGGTGCTCCGGAGCCAGGACCATGAACGTGGCGCCGAACAGCGTGTCCGGCCGGGTCGTGAAGACGCGGAGCTCGTGGCCACCCGGCTGGTGGTCGTCCGGGGCGGTCGTGAACACGATCTCGGCGCCCTCCGAGCGGCCGATCCAGTTCGTCTGCTGGATCCGGACCGGCTCGGGCCAGTCGATCCCGCTGAAGTCGAGCAGCTCGTCGGCGTACTTCGTGATCCGGAAGAACCACTGCTCCAGGTCGCGCTTCTCGACCAGCGCGCCGCACCGCCAGCAGTGCCGGTCGAGCCCCTCGACCTGTTCCCGGGCCAGCGTCCCGTCGTTGGGGCACCAGTCGACCGGGGCCATCGCCCGGTAGGCCAGCCCCGCCTCGAGGAGCCTCAGGAAGATCCACTGGTTCCAGCGGTAGTACTCGGGCGAGGCGGTGACGAGCTCGGACGACCACTGGAACGTCGCCCCCATCGACCGGAGCTGGCGGCGCATGTTGTCGATGTTCTCCATCGTCCAGGTCGCCGGGTGGATCCGGTTCTTGATCGCCGCACCCTCGGCCGGCAGGCCGAAGGCATCGAAGCCGATGGGGAAGAACACGTTGTCGCCGTGCATCCGGCGATAGCGGGCGATCGCGTCGGTCGGAGTCTTGACGTACCAGTGGCCGATATGGAGGTCGCCCGACGGGTAGTCGTACATGGTCAGCAGGTAGTACTTCGGCCGGGTCGCATCCTCGAGGTCCGCCTCGTACAGGCCGAGCTCGGCCCAGCGAGCCTGCCAGCGCGGCTCGATCGAGGCCGGGTCGTAGCGCTCGGTCCGGTGGCGGTCGCCCCGCCCATCCGGGCGATCGGTCGGCTTGGTCGTGGTCACGCGGTCGCCTCGTCCTCCTGGGCGACCCAGTGTAATCGACACGTTCGCCGGCGACCCCGGTCCGGCCGGGGTACAGTCGAGCCATGGACCGAGCTTCCGCGCGGCGCGGCCTCTTGAGCCTCGGTCGTGCGGCCGCCGCCCTCGTGATCGCGCTCCTCGCGGTGGCGGCCTGCGACTCGTCGGTCGCCCCGACGCCGAGCCCCACCGCGAGCGAGGTCGCGGTGGCCAGCCCGAGCCCCGCGCCCAGCCCGACGCCGTCCCCGAGTCCCACGCCGACGCCCAGCCCGACACCGTCCCCGAGTCCCACGCCGACACCCGCCCCGACCGCCAGCCCGAGTGCGACCGGGGGGCTGGTCGCGCCCTGCCCCGGGACGGTGCCGACGACGCATCGCATCGGTCGGTCGGTCGCCGGCCAGAGCCGGAACTGGTCCGGTTACGTGGCCACCGGCGTGAGCGGGTTCAGCTGCATCGAGGCGACCTGGGTCCAGCCGAAGGTCCGCTGCCGGGGCACCAGCATCCAGTCCGCCGTCTACTGGGTCGGGTTGGGCGGGTTCGACCAGCGCGCGCTGGTCCAGGTCGGGACCGAGTCGGTCTGCGATCACGGCGTCGTCACGATGTCCGCCTGGCACGAGTCGCTCCCGCGCGAGCGCTTCTCGATCCGGACCGGCCTGCCGATCTCCGTCGGCGACCGGATCTGGGGGCAGGTCCGCTGGATCGGCGGCTCGCGCTACCGGATCTCGCTGGCCGACCTCACGAACCGGCGCCGCTTCGCCGTCGAGGTCGTCAACAAGACCCTCAAGCGGACATCGGCGGAGTGGATCGTCGAGGCGCCGACCGGCGGCTGCCCGAGCCGCTGCCACACCCTCAAGATGCCCGACTTCGGGACCTTCCGCTTCAGCGGGGCCTGGACCACCATCGGCAGCGTCCGGCGCCAGCTCGACGCGGACCGGTTCACCCACTCGATCGAGACGATGGTGAACTCGGCCGGCTCGATCCGCGCAGAGGTCACGACGACCGGTGCGTCGGGGACGTCGTTCGCGGTCCGCTGGCGGCGGCCGTAGGTGGTGGAGCTACGGGGACTCGAACCCCGGACCTCCTGCATGCCATGCAGGCGCTCTTCCAGCTGAGCTATAGCCCCACGGGACGGGCAGTATACCAGCGGCCCCCGGGATCACGGCCCGGATCGGCGCGCGGTTCGGTCGCGTCGGCCGGTCGCCAGCGGGATCATGTGTCACCATCGCCGGGTGACCGCGTTCGACCTGCTCATCCGCGGCGGAACGGTGATCGACGGGACCGGGACGCCGGGGATCCGCGCGGACG
This sequence comes from uncultured Chloroflexia bacterium, assembly GCA_963837825.1. Taxonomy (GTDB): domain Bacteria; phylum Chloroflexota; class Limnocylindria; order Limnocylindrales; family CSP1-4; genus Chersky-267. Next base: position 102,048 of record CAWIOR010000006.1, on the reverse strand, counting down.
TCGGCGTGACCGGCGACCGGATCCGGGCGGTCGGGGACCTGACGGCGGCGCTCGAGGCCAGGGGCACGCCGCTGGTCATCGACGCGACCGACCGCGTGGTCTGCCCGGGCTTCGTCGACCCGCACGGGCACTCCGACGGGTCGGTCCTCGTCGACCCGGCCGTCGCCAGCCACCTCCACCAGGGCTTCACCAGCCAGCTGTCCGGGAACTGCGGCGACACGCTCGCGCCGCTGGCCGGACCCGGCCGCGAGATGGTCGAGCTGGCGATGGCCGGGACGGGGCTCGAGCCGACCTGGCGGACCTTCGCCGAGTACCTGGCGGCCGTCGAGCGGCTCCCGCTCGGCCCGAACCACGCCTTCCTGGTCGGGCACGGGACGATCCGCGGCGCGGTCCTCGGGCCGGCCGACCGCGTCGGCGACCGACGCCGAGCTCAAGGCGATGGTCCGCCACCTCAAGGAGGCGCTCGACGCCGGCGCGCTGGGGCTGTCCAGCGGCCTCATCTACCCGCCCGGGATCCACGCCCCGACCGACGAGCTCATCCGCCTCGCGACCGTGACCGCCAAGCGCGGCGGGCTGTACGCGACCCACATCCGGAACGAATCCGACGGGTTGTTCGAGGCGCTCGACGAGGCGATCGGGACGATCCGGGCCGCCGGAAGCCGGGGACGGCTCCAGGTCTCGCACCTCAAGGCCGGCTCCATCTCCACCTGGGGACGCGGCCCGGATGCGATCGAGCGGCTGGAGCGGGCGCGGGCGGACGGTCTCGATGTCGCCGCCGACCAGTACCCGTACACCGCGGCGGCGACGACGCTCGAGATCGTCCTCCCGCCGGCGATGCTGGCCCTGCCGATCGACGCGATCGTCGCGGCCCTCGGCGACCCGGACACGCGCGAGAGGCTCAGTGCGCAGATCCGGACGGGTCTACCCGGCTGGGAGAACGCGGCGGCCGATCCGGGCTGGGGCGGCCTGCGGATCGCCGATTCGCGGACCCACGCCGACTGGGCCGGGCACACCCTGGCCGAGCTGGCGACCGAGCTCGAGCGCCATCCGGCCGACGTCGCGTTCGACCTGCTGGCCGACGACCGGCTCGACACGTCGATCGTCATCGAGTGCATGAGCGAGGCCGACGTCGAGGCGATCATGGCCGTGCCGTGGGTCGCGCTGTGCACCGACGCGAGCGGCCATCGGCCGGGCCACCCGCTCCTGGGCGGCGGCGTCCCCCACCCGCGAGCCTACGGGAGCGCGCCGCGGGTCCTCGGGCGGTACGTCCGCGAACGTGGGGTCCTGTCGCTCGAAACGGCGATCGCCAAGCTGACCTCCGTGCCGGCCGAACGGCTCGGGCTGGCCGGTCGGGGAGCGATCCGGCCGAAGGCGTTCGCCGACCTCGTCGTGTTCGACCCGGCGACGGTCCGGGACGAAGCGACCGAGCTCGATCCCCACCGCTACCCGACGGGGATCGAGCACGTCATCGTCAATGGCGTCCCGGCGATCCTCGCCGGTGTCGAGACCGGCCGGCCGGCCGGTCGGCTCCTGCGTCGGGGCGGATGAGCCGCCCGCCTGGCTCGGCCGCCCGGGCCAGCCCGCCGGTCGCCAGCGAGACCACCGAGCGGGCGGAGCTGCCGGGCGGGTCGCTCGCCTATACGCTCCGCCGATCGCGCCGCGCCCGCCGCCTGCGGATGGTCGTCGACCCGCTCCGGGGTGTCGTGGTGACCATCCCGGCCGGCCGGCCCGGCGCCCGTGACGCCGCCGCCCACGTCGAGCCGTTCCTGCGCGAACGCGAAGCCTGGATCCGCCACCACCTCGCCGACCAGCATCGGGCGCGGTCGGCCGTCGCCGGATCGGACCCCGATGCCCTCGTCGACGGCGCCAGGATCCGCTTCCGCGGCACGTTCCACACGTTGCGCGTGGAGGCGGCCGGACCCGGTGTCCGCCGCTCGGGCGTGGTCACCGGCTGGACCGCGCTGGTCCCGCCCGGCGGCGGGACGCGCCGACTGGGGCGTCCGCGAGATCGTCGTCCGGGTCGCGCCGACCGATCGGCGGGACCTCGCGACGGTCCTCGAGACGTGGCTCCGTGAGCGGGCGACGGCCGACATCGAGGGTGCGATCGAGCGTCATGGCCCTGTCCTCGGGGTCTCGCCGGTGCGCGTCTCGATCCGCGATCCCCGGTCCCGCTGGGGGAGCGCATCGCGCACCGGCCGACTCGCCTTCTCGTGGCGTCTCGTGCTCGCTCCGCCCGAGGCGCTCGACACGGTGGTCGTCCACGAGCTCGCCCATCTCAAGGTCTTCGGCCACGGCCCGGCGTTCTGGTCCCTGGTCGCCTCGCGGGTCCCCGATCACCTGGCCTGGCGGCGCTGGCTGCGCGAGCACTCGGTCGAGCTCCACGCCGCCCTCGCCGACGGCCCGCCGGGCTGAGATCGCGGCTGGCCCCTAACCGAGAAGGACGATCGCGATCGCGATCCCGATCGCGGCGAGCCCGGCGATCTCCAGCCACAGGCAGCGGGTCAGCTGGGCCGCCCGGATCGTCTCGACGCCCGCCGCGTCGGCGCCGTCGATCGCCCGAAGCGCGGCGCTGCCGGTCCACCCGACGCCGAGCACGGCGACTGAGCCGGCCACACCCAGGACGACGAACGGCCAGTCGCTCAGCGATCGGGTCGCGTACTCGGCGATGAAGGTCGCGAGCAGCCCGACGACCACGCCCAGACTCCCCACCCAGACGATGAGCCACACGCCGACGGACGATGTTCGGCGAGCGCCGCCGTCGGCACTGCGGAGGGCCATCGCGACGCCGAACACGGCCCCGGCCACAGCCGGCCCCGCTGCGAGAAGCGCGCCCGTCGGGTGGCCTGCGGTGACCGCCAGGACGCCGACCACCACGCCCCAGATTGCGATCCCCACCACGAACGCGGCCTGGACGATGAACAGCCCCCGGACCTGGGCGCCGTGCTCCTTGCCGTCGAGCGGTCGGACGCTCGACGTGAGCAGGCCGAGCGCCACGGCCGCCGCGAAGCAGATCAGGCCGGTCAGCAGGAGCGGGCCCATCGTGTCGACTCCTCGATGCGGCACCGGGACGAGGCGCCTGCCCGCGCATTGTGGCAGCGCCCGGTGGGCGGGCAAAGGATGGTCGCGCGTCGGCGAACACGATCGAGGGAGCTCGCCGGTGGGGGAGGTGGTGGAGATGAGGGGACTCGAACCCCTGGCCTCCGCGATGCGAACGCGGCGCTCTCCCAGCTGAGCTACATCCCCACGCGGGTCGACCGGAGCGGCTTCGCGAGGCGCACCCGGGACCGGCCGCGAGTGTAGCACCTCGCCCCGCTGTCCCACCCTCCGGCTCCCCGGCCCGGACGCTCCGGCGCACCCCTACCATCCGGCGATGACCAGCGGTCTGCTCCTCGGGCTGGCGGCGGCGCTGTGCTGGGGCCTGACCGACGCGGCGGCGGCCCTGGCAGGGCGCCGTTTCGGGAGCCTGCCGACCCTGGCCATCGCCCAGGCGACGAGCCTGGTCCTCCTGCTGGCGCTCGGGCTGGTCACCGAGGGCCGCCTCCCGATCACACCCTCCGTCGCGCCACAGGCGGCGACGTTGGGACTGCTGGCGTCCGTGGCCTACATCACGATGTTCACCGGCCTGGCGATCGGGCCGCTGTCGGTGGTGAGCCCGTCGGTCGCGGCGTACGGCGGCCTGACCGTCGTCCTGTCGGTCATCGTGCTTGGCGAGACGGTCGCCCCGCTGCAGTGGGTCGGGGCAGCCGTCGGCACGCTCGGAGTGGCGCTGACGGCGCTCCGGTTCGACGGTCCGACTCGCGGACCGCGGCCGGTCAGTCGGGGGGTCGTCCTCGCCGTCGTGGCGCTCATCCTGTTCGCCAGCGTGACCGTCGGGATGGTCGGACCGATCCGCCAGGCCGGCTGGCTCGACGTGATCTTCGTCAGCCGGATCGCCAACACGCTCGTGGTCTCGACGCTCCTGCTCGTCGTCCGCCGGTTCCGTCCGCGGGGCTGGCACGTGCTGCTCGGGCATCCGGACCGGTCGGCCGAGTCGAGCCGGTGGGCGATCTGGATCGTGGTGGTGGTGGGCATCCTGGACGTGACCGGGTTCATCGCGTTCGCCATCGGTCTCGAGGTGTCGCTCGCCTGGATCGTCGGGCTGGCGAGCTCGTTCGGTCCGGCCGTGGCGGTGGTCGTGGCGGTCGCCTTCCTCGGCGAGCGTCTCCGCTCGATCCAGTGGCTGGGCCTGCTCTCGATCGCCCTGGGTTTGGTCCTGATCGCCCTGCCGAGGTAGACCTGCCAGGCGCATCGATGCCGTCCGGGGCGCATCGATGAGTGCCGCTCATGCCGGCTGGCCGAACCACGCTCGACTGCCTCGCGACGTGCGTCCGTCGAAGGGCAGATGCACACGGATCCGAGCCTCGGCATGAGCCCCACTCATCACCGCGGTCCGAGCCAGGATCCGGGCCTCGCCATGAGCCCGCTCGTTCGTCCGCCCCTTGACGCGATAGAACATCTGTTCTATCGTGAGACGTCCGATGGCGACCCTTTCCTCGGACGTGACGGCGGCTCTGGCGTCCCTCCGGACGCGCTGGGGGGAAGCCGCGCCACGGGTCGGCCGGGAGGCGCTCGGGGGCCCCGGGGGATCCGGGGCGGTCGTCGGGGCGCTCGCCACGACCCCGCTCCCGGATGAGCCCGGGGACCCGGAGCGCCGTCCCGGACCCGCCTCCCGGACGACGATCGGGTCGTCCGGACCGGGTTCGCCGCGCTGGACGCGATCCTCGGCTCGGGCGGGATCCCGCGCTCGACCGCCCTGGCCGTCCGGGGAGACGCCTCGAGCGGCAAGACCACCCTCGCCCTCCGGCTCGCGGCGGAGGCCCAGGCCGCCGGCTCGATCGTCGCCTACGTGGACCTCGCCCGGAGCCTCGACCCGGTCGAGGCGGTCGCCCGTGGGGTCCGCCTCGAGTGGCTGGTCGTCCTCGAGCCGGCCTCCCTGGACGAGGCCCTGGCGATGGCCGGGGCGCTCGTCGCGGGACGCTCGGTGGACCTCCTCATCGTCGACCTGCCGCCCGGACGGGGGAGCCCGACCGCGGGACGGGACGACCATCGCCACGGCGGGACCGCTCCGGACGACGACCGCCCTCGGTCGCGGACCGGCTCGGCCGGCTCGCCGCACTCGCCCGACGGGCGGACGTCCTCCTCGTCGTCCTCGAGCCGTCCGGCCTGCCGGGACCGGTCTCGAGCGCGATCGCGGAGTCGGCCGGCCTCCGGCTCGAGCTCGCCCGGCGGACGTGGATCCGGCTCGGCCGGGACGTCGTCGGCCAGTGGACGGAGGTGGTCGTCGCCCGGAACCGGGCCGGCCCGCCGGGGAGGCGGGCGGAGCTCCGGATCCTCTACGCGGAGGGCGGCGGCCGCGACGCCTGCCTCCTCCGCGAGCCGCTCCTCACCGACGCCCCCACCATCCTCCAGCCACGGACCGACGATCGTGCGACTCCTCCATCTCCTCTGGCCGCATCTCCCCCTCCGCCTCGCCCGGGCGCGCGCGACGGCCGACCCGGGCTCCGGCTCCTTCCCGACCGGCCCGCTCGTCCTCGGCGGGCAGCCGTGGACGGACGGGACCGTCCTCGACGCGAGCCCGGCGGCTCGCGAGCTCGGCGTCCGGCGGGGGATGCCCCTGGGATCCGCCCACCGGCTCGCCCCTGAGGCGACGTTCCTCGACCCGGACCCCGCGGCGGACGCGGCGGCGGTCGAGCGGGCGCTCGAGGCGCTCGCCGCGTTCAGCCCCGGGGTCGCCGGCGCGACCGACCCCGCCGATCCCGGCGTTCGGCCTGCTCGAGGTCCAGGTCGACGGGCTCGAGCGGTTGTGGGGCCCCGAGCCGGTCCTCGTCGAGCGGATCGTCGACGCGCTCGGCCCGGTCCTCCCGGGCGCGCCCCGGATCGGGATCGCCGGGACGCGCTTCGCGGCGACGACCGCGGCCGGCGCGGCGGAGGCGCCCGGCCGGCCGTGGATCGTCGAGCCGGGCGGCGAGGCGGCGTTCCTCGCCCGCTCCCGGCTGCCCTCCTCACCCCCGACCCGGACGTCCGCGCCCGGCTGGCCCGGTTCGGGTTGCGCCGGATCGAGGCGGTCGCCGAGCTGCCCCGCTCGGCGCTCGTCGCCCGGTTCGGGGCCGAGGGCGAGCGGGTCCACGCCCGGGCGAACGGACAGGAGATCGTCGCGTTCCGGCCGCACCGCGCCCCCGAGCGGCTCGTCCTCGGGCTGGGCCTCGAGCCGCCGATCGAGGATCTCGAGCCGCTCCGGTTCGTCCTCCACCGGCTGGCCGGCGCGCTCGCCGATCAGCTCCTGGCCCGCGGCGCGGCGGCCGGCCGGGTCGAGCTCCGGCTCGCCCTCGATCCGGCCTTCGCCCGGCGCGGGACGCCGACCGCGCTGGCGATCGACCAGCGCTTCCCCGAGCCGACCGCCGAGGGGGAGGCGATCGAGCGGCTCCTCCTCGCCCGGCTCGAGCGGGAGCCACCGCCGGCGGCCGTCGCCCGGCTCGAGCTGGAGCTGGCCGAGGTCGCCCCGGCGACCGGCCAGCAGCTCGCCCTGTTCGTGCCCCAGGCGGCGCGGGCCGCCCGGCTCGGCTGGCAGCTCGCCCGGCTCGCGCTCGCCTTCGGGGAGGACCGGATCGGTCGGGTCGAGCTGGCCGACCCGGAGGCGCCTGTTGCCCGAGGCCCGCTGGCGTCGGCTCCCGATCGGCTCCGGCTCCGAGGGTGGCTTCCGGCCGATCCTGCCGGGCGGCCCGGTGACCCGGCTGCTCCGCGAGCACCCGCCGATCGACGTCGAGCTGGACGCCGACGGTCGGGTCGTGGCCATCCGCTGGGCCGGTCGGCGGGAGCCGGTCGAGGTCTGCAACCGCTGGCGGATCGACGAGGGCTGGTGGCGCGAGCCGATCGCCCGGGACTACTTCAAGGTCGTCGGATCGCGCTGGCTGGCCCTCGTCTACCTCGACCGGCTCGACGGGACCTGGCACCTCGAGCGGGTCTACGACTGAGCCCGACGCCCCCGGCTCAGCGGAACGGGCAGCCGGCGGCGAACAGGATCGTGGCGATCGACCGGCTGCCGTGGGGCACGATCGCGGCCTGGACGCGACAGGTCGGGTCCTTGCCGACCGCGTCGATGACGGTGCTCCCGTCCTCGAGCGGGCCGGCCACGGCCTCGATGTGGTAGCCGGCCCCGGACAGGCCTGAGCGGTACCAGTCGACGATGATCGCGACCCGGGCCGGGATGTCGAGGATCGCCGAGGCCGGGCCGTCGCCGGTGTCCGCCGGTTCGGCGCCCGGGTACATCGGGAACGTCGTCGGGGAGCTCATCCCAGATCCGGCCCCACGCGGTCTCGGTCGTCGTCGGCAGGCGACGGCGTGGCGCCCGGCGACGAGCCGCCGGGCGGCGGCCGTCGCGGCGCGGGAGCGGTGCCGAGGGCGAGGCCGTCGTGGCGTGCGGCCCCGACTCGAACCGCTCGTGCCCGGCGCCGTGCCAGCCGGCGACGACGAGGCGCCACGGACGCAGCCGTCTTCGCGACCGCGGCGCGAGCCGAGGCCGGACGGGATGCGGTGTCACACGGCGGGTCCTCCGATCGCGTGCGGCTCGGGCGTCGGTGTCGAGGACGTGCCGGGGCCCCGCCGCGATGCGACGGGGCCCCTTGGGTCGCCCGCCCGCTCACCAGGCGGACGACCGGGTCGTCGGGTCGACCACTCCGGTCGACCGACGCCGTTACCGTGGTGCGCGCCCCCAGGCATGCGACCATCGGTGTGACATCGCTGAGACGCCGCCGAGGCGCTCCGTGTTTCATCGGCCGGCGGATCGCGGGTCAGCTCAGTACGGCTGGCGGAACGCGTCGACCGGCGCCTTCCAGACGCCCGCCCTCGAGATGAACTGGACCTTGAGCTTGATAGGTCCCGGCGCGGCAGGCCGGCCGCGCGTCCCGAGGACCGTCGTCGTCGTGACGCGTCCGCGTCCGGCCGGGGTAGAGCGTGAACGCCGTCGAGCCCTTCTTGATCAGCCGGCCCGTCGGGTCGTAGATCCGCCAGACGAGCGTGCCTCGCTCGGGCACGTTGCCGTGTTCTTCGACCCGCTCGACGTGGCTGACCCTGACCGTGCCCGACCGACAGGGTGACCCTGGTGACCTCGCGCCCGACGGTCACCCGGTGGATCGGGTCGTAGAACTTCGCCCGCAGGACGTCGTTCATCTCCGGGTAGCCGCGGTCGTTGTCGAGGGTCCAGATGCCGACCCCGGCCAGCCCGGTCGCGATCGCGTAGTCGTACTTGGCGGCGGCGCTGAACTCGTCCTCGAAGTAGACCTGGCGGAAGGTCTGGTGGTGGCTGTCCCAGTAGGTGAAGTAGGCGCTGCCCTCGGCCGTGTCCTCGTGGCGGACGACGTCGGGGTGCGCGGCCAGGAACTTGCGGGCCGAGCTGTAGGACACGCTCCAGACGCCGCCCCACTTGGACGACCGGCTTGTTGACCGTCGCGTTCGGGTCGTCGCTCGTGACCGGCCAGTCGTAGCCGTAGTACGGGACGCCCATGATCACCTTCGACGGCGGGACGTGCTTGAGGTAGCGGGCGATGTGGAGCTTGACCGTCCGGGTCGTGTTGTCGAGCGGCGCGATCGCGCCGGTCATCGTCGAGCCGGACCAGCGGTAGTTGTAGGTCATCACCAGCATCTGGTCGACGATCGGCTCGATCCCGTCGATCAGGGTGTACGGCGCGCCGGCGGAGGTCGCCACGACGAGCTTGGCCGTCGGGAACTGCTTGAGCATCGCGGTCTTGAACTTGGCCAGGAACTTGGCGTAGTCGAGCGACAACGACTGGGGCATCGGCTCGAAGTCGAAGTTGGCGCCGTCGGCCGAACGCCGGACCATGAGCGCCAGGGCCTGCTTGATGAAGCGGCGTCTGGGCGGCCTTGCTGTGGAGGAAGCGCGCGACATCTTCGGCCAGCGTGCCGGAGTCGAACAGCTGGAAGGTCGGGACGACCCGGACGCCCTTGGCGTGGGCGGCGTTGGTGACCGCCGCGGCGTTGTCCGACATGTAGGCGGTGTAGCCCCGCCAGGCCGTGTCGATGTTGCCGTCCTTCTTGATCCCGAGGCCGAAGAAGGCGATCGTCGAGACGAGGCTGTAGTCCAGCCGGTCGACGGTCCCGCTGTCGAGGCGCCAGTACGGCAGGTAGCCGTAGACCTGGTGCTCGAGCGGCGCGATCCCGTTGACCCGCGGCTGGATGCCCGGGTCCGCGGCGCGCGCGACCGGCGCGGCGAGGGGGCCGGGGGCCAGCGGAGCGAGTGACGAGGAGCGCGACCGCGATCACGGCGGCGACGAGGCCGGAGGCTCGGCCGTTGCGGTCGCGACCTCTGCAGCGGAGGAGGTCGTGCATGGTGGTACTCAACCCCACCCTACCACGCTTGACCAGCCGTACCTTGGGGCCAGCGGCCGGGACCCATGGGCCAGCGGTCTTCGCCGCGTGCGCGAACGCATCGGCCCGGGTTCCCATGAACAGAACAGATGTTCTATCATCGGACGGCCCCCGATCCGTTGTCCAGCGGGAACCCGAGATGTCCGGCCGACCGTCCGTCCCGCGCCCCTACGCCGAGCTCCACTGCCACACGAACTTCTCGTTCCTGGATGGCGCCTCGGCCGCCGATGAGCTCGTCGAGCGGGCGGTCGAGCTCGGGCTGTCGGCGCTCGCGGTCACCGATCACCAGGGTCTCTACGGGGTCGTCCGGTTCTCGACCGCGGCCCGCGAGGCCGGGCTGCACCCGGTCATCGGGCTGGAGCTCGAGCTGCTCGACGCGTTCGGTCCGGACCCGGACCGGATCGTGGTGCCCGGTCGGCGGCCGGTCCGCCGCGGACGGCCGGCGGCCGTCGCCGGCGACCTGGGGCGCCGTCCCGGACGCGGGTCCGCCGGACCGCGCTGCCGGTCGAGCGGCTCGCCGGTCCGGCCGCGTCCGGAGCGGACCCGGCTGCCCGGTCATCGGGACCCCGTCCGAGAGGACCTGCGCGGCGTCGGCGAGGGCCAGCGTGGCCCGCACCTCGTCCTGCTCGCCCGCGACCAGATCGGCTATCGCAGCCTGTGCCGGCTCGTCAGCCGGGCGAACCTGGCCGGGACGAAGGGCGTGCCACGGTTCAGCCAGGCGCTCCTCGCCGAGCACACCGAGGGCCTGGTCGCGCTGTCGGGCTGCCGCGACGGGGAGATCGCCCGGCGGCTCCGGGTCGGCGACCGCGAGGGGGCGCGGGCGGTCGCCGAGGGCTATGCCCGGCTGTTCGGGTCGGCCCGGCCGTCGGTCCGAGGCGCGCTCGGGCGGTCGGTCCGGCCGGCGAGCGGCCGGCTGGGCGGCGGGCGACCGGGGTCGCGGCGGCCGGCTTCGTCCTCGAGCTCGAGCACCACCTGCTGCCCGACGACGACTGGCTCGTGGCCGAGACGGCCCGCCTGGCCGAGGAGCTCGGCCTGCCGGTCGTCGTCACCAACGACGTCCACCACGCGCTGCCCGAGGGCCGCGAGCTCCAGGACGTGGTCACCGCCATCCGCCACGGCCGGACGGTCGGGACGCTGGCCGACCTGCGCCGGCCGGACGGCGAGTCGTACCTGAAGTCCGGCGAGGAGCTGCTGCGCGCTGCCGCCCGGGCGACGCCGGCGACGGCCGCCGACGATCCGCGGACGGCCCGGGCCTGGGCCGAGGGGATCGCCAACGCCGTGGAGCTGGCGGCGGCCTGCGAGGTCGACCTCGGGTTCGAGGCGTATCGCTTCCCGGGCTTCGCGGTGCCCGGCGGCGAGACGCCGTTCTCGTACCTCGCCGAGCTGTGCCACGAGGGTGCCCGGCGGCGCTACCACCCGATGACGCCGGCGGTCGTCCGCCAGCTCGCCCACGAGCTCGAGGTCATCGAGCGGACCGGCCTGGCCGAGTTCTTCCTCATCTGCTGGGACCTGATGCGCTTCGCCAAGTCGCGCGGGATCCCCGCCCAGGGTCGGGGCAGCGCGGCCGACTCGATCGTCGCCTACGTCCTCGGGATCACCCGGGTGGACCCGATCCGCCACAACCTCCTGTTCGAGCGGTTCATCAACGAGGGCCGGACGACCTATCCCGACGTCGACATCGACTTCTCGCTCGGAGCGGCGGGAGGAGGTCATCCAGTACGTCTACGGGCAGTACGGCCCCGAGCACACCGGGATGGTCTGCAACGTCGTGACCTACCGGGCGCGCTCGGTCGTGCGCGAGGTCGGGGTCGCGCTCGGCTTCCCGCGACCGCTGGTCGACCGGGTGGCGAAGGCGCTCGAGACGTACGACTCGGTCATGGTCCGCCGGGACCTCGAGGCGGACGGCGGCTTCGCCGAGTTCTTCCGGCGGCCGGGCGGCGAGGCCGGGTCGGCGGGGCGGGCGACGCGGCGGACGGCGGGCGACCTGCCGCGGCCCGGACCGGTCCGCGATCCCGCCTCACCCGGCCCGCGGGCTGACCGACCGGATGGGCCAGCTCAACCACGCCCGCGGCGGTCGGATCCGGACCGGCGGCACGGGCGAACGCGGCGACGGCGGCTGCCCCGGCCCGAGGATGCCGCGCCGGATCGGGCCCGGGACGGGCCCGGTGCCGGCGTCCCCGCGCCGGCCGTCCGCCACCGGCGCCCGGCACCGGCGTCGCCGCCACCGGCGTCCCAGAGCCCGGTCTTCGACCCGATCAGTCAGACCGCCCGCAGTGCAGGACTGCAGATCCGAGCGGCTCTCGACCTCCGTCGGGCCTCGCGATCCGTCGGCGACGAGCTCGAGCGTGGCGTCCAGGCGCTCGCGGGCGCGCCCGGGTCCACCGAGCACCGGTCATCTGCCGTCACATATCGAGCACCCCCATGTGCTGACCTGGCGGACCGACGCGGCCGCGTCGGTCCGGCGCCGACGACCCGACGGTCGACCCGGCTCCGGCACCTGGCCGACGGCCGCCGGCTCGAAGCCGTCGATCCGGGCCGGCGGGCCGGGCGACGACGAAGGCGGGCCCGGGCGACTCGCCGGCCAGCGTGGCCTGGCTCCGGTCCGGCCGAGGGACGGGCTACTCCCCGACGTCGGGCCGCGGGACGGGGCTGCCCATCGCCAGCCGGCCGCCGGACGCGCGACGGCCTTCGGGCCGGGCGCGGGACGACCGCGGCGGAACGACGGGCCGCCCGGCACGATCGACGGCCGGACGATCGACCCCGAGTCGGGCGTGCTCCTGCCGCCGGAGCGGCGGACCGACCGGCTCGGGCGGCCGCTCCACTGGGATACCGGGCGCCCGGGCGCCGCGACCCGGAACGCCGAGCTGGCCCGGAACGGAGCGGCCCGGACCGAGCCGGCCCGGAACGCGAGCGACGCCGGAACGCACGGCCGAACGCCGACGGCCCGGGATCGACGCCGCGCCACTCGAGCGTGGCCCGGGTCGAGCCGCAGCCCCCGCCGCAGCCGCGCGGCGGGAGCGTCGTCGGCCTGTCGGACTGGGAGCGCTGGCTCGAGCTGTGCGCCCGGATGGACGGCTTCCCGCGCCACCTCAGCATCCACAGCGGCGGGATGCTCATCACCGCCGCCCCGCTCATCGACATCGCCCCGCTCGAGCGGGCGACGATGAAGGACCGGGTCGTCGTCCAGTACGACAAGCGCGACGTCGAGACGCTCAAGCTGATCAAGCTCGACCTGCTCGGCCTGGGGATGCTCGCCGCGATCGACGAGACCCTCCAGCGGATCGAGCGCGACTGCGCGACCTGCGTCGACCTCGACCGGCTGCCCGAGGAGATCCCCGAGGTCTTCGCGATGCTCCAGGCGGCCGACACCGTGGGCGTCTTCCAGGTCGAGAGCCGGGCCCAGATGCAGACGCTGCCGAAGAGCCGCCCGGCCAGCCTCGACGACCTCGTCGTGGAGGTCGCGATCATCCGGCCCGGCCCGATCCAGGGCAACGCCGTCCATCCGTACCTGCGCCGGAAGCAGGGTCTCGAGCCGGTGACCTACCTCCACCCGAGCCTCGAGCCGGTCCTCCGCGACAGCCTCGGGGTGATCCTCTACCAGGAGCAGGTCATGCGGGTGGCGATCGAGGTCGCCGGGTTCACGCCCGGCCGAGTCGGACGGGTTCCGTCGGGCGATGGGGACGTGGCGCTCGACCCGCGAGATGGAGAAGCTCCATCGCCGGTTCGTCGACGGCTGCCTCCGCCAGCCGGGATGGACGAGGCGACCGCCGAGGAGCTCTTCCGCCAGGTCGCCGCGTTCGCCAGCTTCGGCTTCGCCAAGAGCCACGCCGCGGCGTTCGCCCGGACCGCCTACGAGTCGTCGTTCCTCAAGCTGTTCTACCCGGCCCAGTTCCTGGTCGGGCTGATCAACGCCCAGCCGATGGGCTTCTACCCGGTCGAGGTCCTGGTCAACGACGCGAAGCGCCACGGCGTCGCCGTCCTGCCGGTCGACGTCAACGCCAGCGCCTACCTGACGACCACCGAATGGGTCGGGCTCGACCCGGAGCCGCTCCCGCCCGATGCCGGGATCGACCGCCGCCCGACGCCCGTCCGCTCACCGGCCTGCGTCATCCCGTCGGACGGACGCCCGTGGTCGCTGGGCGGCCGAGAGCGCCATCGGCTGGGGCGTCCGGCTCGGGCTCGGCCTGGTCAAGGGGATCGGCGAGGAGCACGCCGAGCGGCTCGACGCGGAGCTCGCCGGCGGCCCGTATCGGAGCCTGGCCGACGTCGTCGAGCGGACCGGCGCTGCCGGAGGAGGTCATCGAGCGGCTCATCCGGGCCGGCGGGCTCGACGCGCTCGGACGCCCGCGGCGCGAGCTCCTGTGGCAGCTCCGCGAGGTCATGGGCGCCAGCGGCGGGCGGATCGACGGACGGACGACCCGGACCGCCGCGCGGGCCTCGAAGCGCGCCGCCGGCCGGCCGATCGACCTCCGCCTGCCGGCGACCCCGGCCCCCGAGCTGCCGCCGATCGGCGAGATCGAGCGGCTCGGCGACGCCTACGCGGTCATCTCGCTCGACGCCCGGCGCCAGGTCATCGGCCTGTTCCGGGAGGCGCTCGAGCGGCTCGGGGCGGTCGCCGAACTCGGCCCTCAACGAGCACCGGCCCGGGCCGGTCCGGATCGGCGGGCTCGTCGTCACCCGGCAGCACCCGATGACCGCGCAAGGGGACGGTCTTCCTGGCCCTCGAGGACGAGACCGGGATGGTCAACGTCACCCTCTGGCCGGACGCCTGGGCGCGGCTGCGCGGGGTGGTCCGGCGGCATGCGCTGCTGCTCGTCGACGGGACCCTCCAGCGCGAGGGCGAGGTGGTCAACGTGATCGCCCGGGAGGTCCGGCCGCTGCCCGAGGCCACGGCCGAGGTCGGCGGGCCCGGCCAGGCCCCCGGGCGTCCGCCAGCTCGGCTTCGCCGGGATGCGCCGGATGGGCTAGCGGCGAGCGGCGCGACCGTCAGCGGCGAGCCGGGGCCTTGGCCGCTTGCCCCGCGGCTGCTGGCGTGCCCCGGCGTTCGGGTTCGCCCGGCGCAGGAACCGCCGGTAGAACCCGGCGAACGCCGCCGATCGCCAGGCCCGCCAGCGGCGAGATCACCGATCCCATACAGCATGTAAGCCTGCGCGCTGGTCGACCGGACAGCGCGGTCCCCGGGATCGGCCCGACCAGCATGTACAGCGCTGAACACGATCCGCGGAGACGAGCCCGACGAGCCCGCCCGCCAGGTAGCTCATCCGGTCGGTCAGGACGCCGGCCAGGAACGCGCGCCGCGAGCGGCGGCGGAAAGACGAACAGGTTGAAGGCCATGCTCGGGATGCCCGCCAGCGCTCCCGCCGCTCGAGCGCGAACCAGACGGCGGCGGCCACGACGAGCACGCTCGGCAGCCAGACCGCGTGCGTCCTGGTGACCAGCCACGGGATCTGACGGATGTCCCCGCGGAGGTCGACCGGCCGGGACGCGTCGCGGAAGGCGCCCAGGATGCTCGGTCGGCCGCCCGGCGCCCGGCGTGCGGCACGGCTTCGGGCGCGGCCGATCCCGGCGGTGCTCGCTCAGTCCCTCGTCGGGTTCGTCGGCCGCGGCGGCGGTCAGCCCGGGCGCGTCGGCGCGCCTCGGCGCGGTCGGTCTTCTTGGCGCGGGCCACGGTGCCTCCTGGGTCTCGGATCGCGTCGGCGGGGCGCTGGGCGGCGGCCTGACCGGGGCGTTCCGGCTCGGGCACTGCGCCGCCGGTCGACATCGTAGACGAACGGCCCGGATAAGCGCGAGATAAGCCGCCGGTGATCAGCCGGTGAGCGGCGGCTGCTACAACCGACGCCCCGCCAGCCACCCGTCCCGCCGGGAGGTCGTCGATGGCTCGCGCCCGGCGGGCAGCGGCTGCTGCCCTCGTCCTCATCCTGTCGCTCGGGACGATCGTCGTCGCAGCGGGTCCCGACCGGCGTCCCGGTCGACCGCAGTCGTCGGTGCCCGCGCGGCCGCTCGCGGCCGTCGCCGTGGCCGCCGTCCGGGGCTCTCCTCCTGGCCGAGGTCGTGACCGGCGGAGCTCCGCCTCCGACGAGTACGTCGAGCTGACGAACGCCTCGTCCGACGACCGTCGACCTGGCCGGCCTGGAGCTCGTCTACGTGACGTCGAGCGGTTCGACCGTGACCCGCAAGGCGACCTGGTCGAGCCCGCGGCCGCTCGAGCCCGGGCGACACCTCCTGGTGGCCAATGCGAGCGGGGCGTTCGCCGGGACCGCCGACGCCGACCTACAGCGGCGGGCTCGCGGCGACCGGCGGCGCGCTCGCGATCCGGCCGGTCGGCGGGACCGCGATCGACGCGGTCGGCTGGGGCGACGCCTCGAACGCGTTCGTCGAGGGGTCCGCGGCGCCGGCGCCGCCGGCCGGGCTCCAGCCTCGAGCGGCGACCGGGCGGGTCCGCTGGCAACGTCGAGCGACACGAACGACAACGCGGCCGACTGGACGGTCGCCGCCGCACCCGTGCCGCAGAACCTCGCCGTCGCCGCCCGTCGCCGGGCCCGGCGTCGCGTCTCCGACTCCGACGCCCAGCCCGACGCCGACGCCCAGCCCGACGCCGACGCCCAGCCCGACGCCGACGCCCACGCCGACCCGACCCCGACGCCGACGCCCGACCCCGACGCCGACGCCCACGCCCGACGCCGACCCCAGCCCGACGCCGACCCCGACCCGACGCCGACTCCCATCTCGATCGCGGTCGCCCGCGGCCTCACCGACGGCTCGGCAGCGCAGCGTCGAGGGCGTCGTCACCGTCGGCCTCGGGGCGCTCGAGGCGGGTCAGGGCCGGCTTCGTCCAGGACGCGACGGGCGGGATCGCCATCTACCTCGATACGTCCGCGCCGACGGTGCTGCCGGCGGGGACCGCGGTCCGGCTCGCCGGCACCGTCGACGATCGCTACGCCCAGCGCACGCTCCGCGTCGCTGCAGCGGACGTCGTCGATCGTCGGTTCGGCGCCGCTGCCGACGCCGTTGGACCTGCCGACCGGAGGGATCGGCGAGTCGGTCGAGGGTGTCCGGATCGCACTCCTCGGGACGGTGGTCGAGGCGCCGACCGCCTATGCCGATGGCCTCGGCCTGCTCGTCGACGACGGGTCGGGCCCGTTCCGCGCGATCGTGGCCGCTCCCGCGCTGGGGCCGGTCGCCCCAGGCCGCGGCGACGTCGTGAGCGTGGTCGGTCCGGTCGGGCAGCGCGACTCGTCGGGGACCGGAGCCGAAGGCTACCGCCTGTTCGTCACGAACGCCGGCGAATTCACGCCGATCGCGATCCCGACGCCGACGCCGACGCCATCGCCCGCTCCCACGCCATCGGCCGACCTCGACGCCGACCCCGAGCCCCACGGCGACGCCGACCGCCAGCCCCACGCCGACCCCGAGCCCCACGCCGACCCCGAGCCCCACGCCGACCCCGACCCCGGCGCCCACGGCACCGCCCATCGCGTCCGTCCGAGCGCTGCCGATCGGGATCAGCGTCACCGTCGACGGTGTCGTCACCGCCGACGCCCGCCCGGCTCGGCAGTGCCGGCCTGCTTGCGCTGGGCGACGCGTCGGGCCGGGATCTTCGTCCGGCTGCCGGACGGGGTGGCTTCGCCCTGCTCGGGCGTCCCACGTCATCGTCACCGGCAGGCTCGCCGACCCCTACGGCCAGCTCGAGATCCGGCCGGCCGTCGGTGGGATCGTCCCGGCCGCGGGCGTCGGGCCGACGCCGGCGCCGGTCGTCGTCCGAGCTTCCGAGCTCGGCGAGGCGACCGAGGGCCGGCTCGCGACCCTGACCGGGATCGTCGAGCGCAGCCCGTCGAAGACGGCCGGTGGCGGCCTGGCCGTCTGGCTCGTCGACGACGCCGGCGACCGAGCCCGGGTCCTGGTCGCCGGAGGCGAGCGGGATCGGTCCCGCCGACCTCGTAGCACGGCATCGCTACCGGCTGACCGGGATCGTCGGCCAGCGTGCCTCGCGCAAGGGTGCCCTCGACGGCTACCGGCTGTGGCTCCGCGATCGGGGCGACATCGTCCATCTCGCAGGCCCGTCGCCATCGCCGAGCCCCAGCCCATCGCCGTCGTCGGGCGACGGGGCTCCAGCCGACGTCACGATCGCCCGCGCGCTCGGTCTCCAGGGCCGGACGGTCTCGGTCGACGGGGTCGTCACCGTTCCGGCCAGCCTGCTCGACTCGACCGGCCGCCGGATCGTCATCCAGGACGCGACCGCGGCGATCGAGGTCCGCGTCCCGAGCGGTGTCGCCGTCCCGTCCGCGGGTCACCGCGTCCGGGTGGTCGGCGAGGTCGGCCGCGCCTACGACGCGCCGCGGATCCGGGCGACGAGCGTCGCCGACCTCGGGAGCGGCGGCGATGCCGGCGCCGCGCGTCGTGAGCGGCGCCCCGACCGTCGTCCTGGAGTGGCGGCTCGTCCGGATCGTCGGGACGGTCGTCGACGTTCGCAAGCTCGGCGATCGCTGGCGGGCCGAGCTCCGGGTCGGGTCCGCCCGCGTCCCGGTCCAGGGCCAGGCCGGCGCCCGGATCCCTTCGACCGCCCTGGTCGAGGGCCGTCGGGCCACGATCGTCGGGATCGTCCGTCGCCCCTACCCGGGCGCCGCCGACCGGCGCTTCGCCGTCGTTCCGCGCTCGCCGGCCGACATCGCCCTCGGCGGCGCGCCCGGCGACGGGTGCCGGCCCGCGGGGGCGCCGCCAGCGGGCCCCGCCGGGGAGCCCGGCCCCGTGGGAGCGGACGGATCCGGCAGCGCCGACGGACCGTCAGCGGCACCGAGCGTCGAGCTGAGCAGCCTCGCGGGACACGCCGACGATCGCGTCCGGGTCGGCGGCCTCGTCGTCGAGCTCGTCGCCGACGGCTTCACGCTCGACGACGGCAGCGCCACGGCTCGGATCGTGCTGACCGGCGACGCCGCGGCCTACCTCGGCCTGATCGAGCCTGGCGACGCCCTCGAGGCGACCGGCCGGGTCGACGCAGAGGCCCCGGACGGGCCGCGCCTGATCGTCGACCACGCGGCCGACCTCGTCCGCGTCGGCGATCCGGGCGACCCCCAGGCGACGGCCGACCCGAGCCCGGCGGAGGCGTCCGGGGCGCTCGGACCGGGCGCCGGTGACCCGCCCGGCACCATCGCCCGCTCGGCCGCCCTGGGCGGCGACTTCCCGGACCCGACCGTCGCTGGAGCGGGCTGGCTGGCCGGTGTCGGGGTCCTGTCGGTCGTCGTCACCCTGGTCCGCCGGCGTCGGACGAGGCGTGCCGTGGCCGCCCGGATCGCCGCCAGGCTCGCCCGGGTGGCCGGTCCGGGGGCTGTCCCGTGAGCGTGGCCCACGCTCAGCCGAACTTGACGCTCGTGAGAACGCCCGACTATGCTCGCCCGAGTTTCGCGCCAGCGAAGCGCTTCAGAGGAGCGAGGGACGGTCTTGCCGAACGCGGATCCCCGCGTCGCACTCCCGGTCGGAGAACGGCAGTACCACATCTCACTCGGCCCCGGCGAGTTGGCCGAGTACATCCTCCTCCCCGGTGACCCAGATCGGACGGCCCGGATCGCCGCGCGTCTCGACTCCATCGAGCTCGAGCGGCGCAACCGGGAGTTCGCCACGGTCACCGGCACGTATCGCGGCGAGCGGGTATCCGTCGTGTCGACCGGGATCGGCACGGACAACGTCGAGATCGTGGTGGCGGAGATCCTGGCGATCACGGAACGTCCGACCTTCATCCGGGTCGGTTCCTGCGGCACGCTCCAGCCGGAGATCGGCCTCGGGGACCTGATCATCTCGAGCGGAGCGGTCCGTCTCGAGGCGACCACGAGCTTCTTCGTCCACGACGGGTACCCGGCGATCGCCGACTATGAGGCGATCGTCGCGCTCGTCGAGGCCGCGGCGGGGCTCGGACACCGGGCGCACGTCGGGGTGACGGCCACGGCGCCGGGATTCTTCGGGGCGCAAGGGCGCCCCATCCCGCAGCTCCCCATCCGCTACCCTGACCTCGCCGAGGAGATGGCGCGCCAGCGCGTCCTCAACTTCGAGATGGAGGCATCGGCGTTACTCGTCCTGGCTCATCTGGCCGGTTGTCGAGCGGGCGTCGTCTGCGCGGTCTACGCGCAGCGCACGAGCGGCGACTTCGTGGTCGGGGAGGCCAAGGACCGTGCCGAGGCGGCCTGCGTCGAGACCGGCCTCGAAGGGCTCCGGATCCTCGCCGCGATGGAGCGCCAGAAGCGCGAGGCCCAGGCGGACCGCTGGCGGCCGTCACTCTGGAACGGATCGTGAGCACGCGGATGCGGGGCGCTCGTCCCGCGACGCCACGCTGAGTGAGGAGGTCACCCACCCATGGCCGAGGCCTATTGCGTCAAGGACAAGATGAAGGTCGAAGTCCAGAATCCGCAGCGCATCACCATGAAGAACGGCAAGCCGGCCATCCAGGGCACCTGCCCGAAGTGCGGTGGCAAGGTCTTCAGGATCGGCGGCTGACGACCCGTCGCTGACGTGACGTCCGACCCCCGCCGGCGACGGCGGGGGTCGTCGATTCGCGGGGGCCCGGCGGCGCGACCGCCGGCCGCCCCTTGCTACGATCGCGACGTGTCAGGCTCCGCCCCCGTCCTCGCCCTGGATCTCGGCGCCAGCCGGGTCCGAGCCGGGGTCGTCCGGCCCGACGGCTCGGTGGTCGTCCGCGCCGATGCGGCGACCCGGGCCGCCGACGGCCCCGATGCGGTCACGGCCGACGCGATCGAGCTGCTCCGGCGCGTCCGGGCGGCGGCGCCGCCCGAGATCCGCGCGGCGATCGCGGCGCTCGGGATCAGCGCGCTCGGCCCGCTCGAGCTCGCGACCGGGCGGATCCGCCGACCACCGAACCTGCCGCGCACGTTCGACGATGTCCCGTTCGCCGAGCCCATCGGGAGCGCGCTCGGCCTGCCCTGGGCGATCGACCGCGACACCCACGTGGCCGCGCTCGGCGAGCTCGCGTTCGGGGCCGCGCGGGGGGTCCGCGACTTCCTCTACCTGACCGTGTCGACGGGGATCGGCGGGGCGATCGTCTCGGACGGACGGCTGGTGGCCGGGCCGGACGGGGTCGGCGGCGAGCTCGGCCACATCACGCTCGAGCTGGACGGCCCGCCGTGCGGCTGCGGCGCCCGCGGCCATCTCGAGGCGATCTCATCGGGGAGCGGGATCGCCCGGGCCGCCGATGAAGCGATCGCGGGCGGCGGCGCGCCGGGCCTCGCGGCGATCCGCGACCGCCACGCTCCGGCGCCGCTCACCGCCCGGGACGTCGCGGCCGCCGAGGATGCCGGCGACGCCGATGCCGCGAGGATCATGGACCGTGCCCGGCGCGGGTTCGCGGCCGCCGCCGTGAGCCTGGTCGACATGTTCGCGCCCGAGCTCATCGTCGTCGGCGGAAGCCTGGCTCGCGGTCAGGGGGAGCGCTGGCTCGACCCGGCCCGAGCGGCGGTCCGGGCGCTGGCGTTCACCATCGCGGCCGGTCGGGTCCGGATCGTCGAGGCCGCCCTCGGCGACGACGTCGGCCTGGTCGGGGCGGTCCCCCTCGTCGCGGGTCGGCTGGACCGCTGATCGGGAGCCGCCCGGCCCGGTCCGCGGTTGGCGGATGGCACGTGGCCGAACCTGGGGCTCCCGTCGTACGATTGCGCCGTCGGAGCGGACCGGCCGATGCGGGGACCTCGCCCGCCCCGCTGGCCGCGGCCGCGCCCCACTGCATGTCATGCGATCACGGGCCCGCCTGAGCGGAGCGCCCGGGCCAGGGAGGAACCCACGATGACCGTTCGAGTCGGGATCAACGGCTTCGGCCGGATCGGCCGCCAGTCGCTCAAGGCGCTCATCGAGCGCGCCCCGGAGATCGAGGTCGTCGCGGTCAACGACCTGGTCGACACGGAGCTCAACGCCCTGCTGTTCAAGCACGACTCGACCTACGGCGCGTACCCCGGGACCGTCGACCACACCGAGGACGCGCTGATCGTCGACGGGCGCGAGATCAAGGTCCTCAAGGAGAAGGACCCGGCCGCGTTGCCGTGGGCCGCCCTGGGGGTCGACGTCGTCCTCGAGTCGACCGGGCTCTTCACCGACGCGACGAAGGCGAAGGCCCACCTCGACGCCGGCGCCAAGAAGGTCATCATCAGCGCCCCGGCCAAGAACGAGGACATCACGATCGTCCTCGGGGTCAACGAGGACCGCTACGACCCGGCCGCCCACCACATCATCAGCAACGCCAGCTGCACGACGAACTGCCTCGCCCCGGCGGCCAAGGTCGTCCACGACGGCTGGACGATCGAGCACGGCCTGATGAACACGATCCACTCGTACACCAACGACCAGCGGATCCTCGACGTCGCCCACAAGGACCCGCGCCGCGCGCGCGCCGCCGGCCTGAACATCATCCCGACGACGACCGGCGCGGCGAAGGCCCTCGCCCTGGTCATCCCCGATCTCAAGGGCAAGTTCGACGGGTTCAGCCTGCGCGTCCCGACGCCGACCGTGAGCGTCGTCGACTTCACCGCCCAGCTGGCTCGCCCGACGACCGCCGAGGAGATCAATGCCGCCTTCCGGGAGGCCGCCGCGGGACCGCTCAAGGGGATCCTCGGGGTGTCCGACGAGCCGCTCGTGTCGACCGACTTCCGGGGCGACGCCCGGAGCTCGATCATCGACGCCGCCTCGACGATGGTCATCGGCGGGACGATGGTCAAGGTCATCGCCTGGTACGACAACGAGTGGGGCTACAGCTGCCGGGTCGCCGACCTGATCCGCTACGTCGCCGAGCGGATCCCGGCCGCCGTCGCCTGACGGCGATGTGCAGACCAGCATGGACAAGCTGACCATCCGCGACGTCGACGCGACGGGCAAGCGCGTCTTCGTCCGGGTCGACTTCAACGTCCCGCTCCAGGACGGCAAGGTCACCGACGACTCGCGGATCCGGGCGTCGATCCCGACCATCCGGGCGCTCCTCGGCCAGGGCGCCCGGGTCGTCCTGGCCAGCCATCTCGGCCGGCCGGACGGCAAGGTCCAGGACGGTCTCCGGCTCCGACCGGTCGCCCAGCGCCTGAGCCAGCTCCTGCGGCTCCACGTGCCGTGCACCGGTGACGCTCTCGGCCTGGGCACCGAGGACGCCATCAAGCGGCTCCGGCCGGGCGAGGCGCTCCTCCTCGAGAACCTCCGCTTCCACGCCGAGGAGGAGAAGAACGACCCCGAGTTCGCCCGCGCGCTCGCCTCGTACGCCGACCTGTACGTCAACGACGCGTTCGGGACGGCCCACCGCGCCCACGCCTCGACGGTCGGCATCGCCAAGGTCCTGCCGGCCTACGCCGGGCTGCTCATGGAGGCCGAGATCAAGGCCCTGTCGGGCCTGCTCGAGCATCCCGAGCGGCCGTTCGCGGCGGTCGTCGGCGGGGCGAAGGTGTCGGGCAAGATCGAGGTCCTGACGAACCTCATGAGCAAGGTCGACCTGTTCGTCGTCGGCGGCGGGATGGCCAACACGTTCCTCCTCGCCCAGGGCAAGTCGATCGGCAAGAGCCTGGCCGAGGCCGACCGGGTCGAGGACGCACGGCGGATCCTGGCGATGGCCGAGCAGAAGGGCGTCCGGATCGTCCTGCCGGTCGACGTCGTCGTGGCCAAGGAGGTCACCCAGGGGACCGAGTACAAGACGCTGCCGGCCGAGAAGATCCCGGCCTCGTGGCACATCGTGGACATCGGCAAGCAGAGCCTTGCCCTGATGGAGGAGGCCCTCGAGCCGGCCCGGACGGTCTTCTGGAACGGCCCGCTCGGGGTGTTCGAGATCCCGTCGTTCGCCCACGGGACGAAGGCCCTGGCTCGCTTCCTGGCCGCCAAGGCCGAATCCGGGGCGACCGTCGTCGTCGGCGGCGGCGATTCGGTCGCCGCGGTCCAGCAGCAGGGCCTGGCCGACAAGATGACCCACATCAGCACCGGCGGCGGCGCCTCGCTCGAGTTCCTCGAGGGGCGCGAGCTGCCCGGTATCGCCGTGCTCCTGGACCGTCCGGTGGCCGCGGCAGCTTCGGAGGCTTCGTGAGCAACAGCTTCATCGCCTACGTCGACGCCCGCGAGATCCTCGACTCGCGCGGCAACCCGACCGTCGAGGTCGACGTCGTCCTCGAGGACGGGTCGGTCGGCCGGGCCGCCGTGCCGTCGGGCGCCTCGACCGGTGCCCACGAGGCGGTCGAGCTGCGCGACGGCGACAAGGCCCGCTTCGGCGGCAAGGGCGTCCTCAAGGCGGTCGACAACGTCATCGAGACGATCGCCCCCGCGCTCGAGGGCGAGGACGCGGCGGACCAGCCGGCGATCGACGCCGCGCTGATCGCCCTCGACGGGACGCCGAACAAGGCCAACCTCGGCGCGAACGCGATCCTCGGCGTGTCGCTCGCCTGCGCCCACGCCGCCTCGGCGTCGTACGACCTGCCGCTGTACCGCTATCTCGGCGGGGTCGGCGCGCCGGATCCTGCCGGTCCCGTTCTTCAACATCCTCAACGGCGGCAAGCACGCCGTCGACTCGACCGACTTCCAGGAGTTCATGGTCGCCCCGATCGGGGTCGACACGTTCGGCGAGGCGGTCCGGGCCGGGGCGGAGGTGTTCCACGCTCTCAAGGGGATCCTCCACGACGGCGGCTTCTCGGTCGGCCAGGGCGACGAGGGCGGGTTCGCCCCGTCGCTGCCGACGAACGAGGCGGCCGTCGAGGTCATCCTCCGGGCGATCGAGAAGGCCGGCTACCGGCCGGGCGAGGACGATCGCCCTGGCCCTCGATCCCGCGACCAGCTCGATCCTGGTCGAGGGGACCGGGACCGAGGGCGTCCCCGGGCAGTACCGGCTCGAGCGCGAGGGCCGGACGCTCGACTCCGGCGAGCTGGTCGACCTGTGGGCGAGCTGGGTCGACAAGTACCCGATCGTGTCGCTCGAGGACGGCCTGGCCGAGGACGACTGGGCCGGCTGGCGCGAGCTGACCGCCCGCCTCGGCTCGAAGGTCCAGCTCGTCGGCGACGACATCCTCGTGACGAACCCGTCGTTCATCGCCCGCGGCATCGACGGAGCGCGCGATGAACTCCGTCCTCATCAAGCTCAACCAGATCGGGACGCTGACCGAGACGATCGACGGCGATCGACCTCGCCCGGCGGGCCGGCTGGACCGCCATGGTCAGCCATCGCTCGGGCGAGACCGAGGACACCACGATCGCCGACTTCGTCGTCGCGATGGGCACCGCCCAGATCAAGACCGGCGCGCCGTCGCGCTCGGAGCGGGTGGCCAAGTACAACCGGCTCCTGCGGATCGAGGGCGAGCTCGGCGAGACCGCCCGCTACCTCGGCCGGGCGGCCCTGGCGGGGGGCGCGTGACGGCGGCCCCGGGGAGCGGCCGCAGTCGGACTCCGGCTCCGGACCTCGGCGGTTCGTCGACCACGGCGCGATCGTGGCCGGCTGGGTCGGCCTCGGGATGGCGGTCGACGATCGGGGTCAGCTTCCTGCTGGTCATCCCGATCGAGCCGATCTACTGGCTCCTTGCGCCGTTCGCCGGCCTGCTCATCGGCTACTACGCGAACCAGCGCTCGCTCACGCCCGCGCGGCGCGTGGCGCCGGATCGCTGCCGACGCGCTGTACGCCGGGCTGGTCACCGGGGTCACCCTGGCGCTCCTGCTGCTGGCGGTCAAGGCGCTGTTCTTCTACGCCGACACCGGCTACCCCGACTTCAACCGCCTCGATCCACAGCGGCCAGCCGATCCCGCCCTACTGCCAGTCGGGCGCCGAGTGCGTCTATGCCCGCTACCTGGCGGCCGGCCGCGGCCCGGCCCTGGAGGACGCCGGCGTGACCGACGTCGGCACGTTCACGGCGCTCTACTGGAGCCAGCAGCTGACGACCGCCGGGCTGCTCCTGGCCGTGTCGGTCGGCTCCGCGGCCGTCGGCGGCGCCGTCTACGGCGCTCACCCGCCCGAAGCCGGCCTCGTAGGCCGGCGGGACGCCGGAACGCCCGGGATCGGAGCGCCCCGGCGGTCGCCGGGGCGTCCGGCGTGGTCTCGGCGCGACCGACGCGCCTTAGGCGTCGGCCTTCTTGGCGGCCGGCTTCTTCGCGGCCGGCGTCTTGGCGCTTGGCGGTCGGCCTTGGCGGCCGGCCTTGGCGGCGGCGGCCTTCGGCCGCGGCCGGTCGGCCTTCGCCCGGGCCTTCGGCTTCGCGCCGCGGCGGCGGCGGCCGTCTGGCCTCGGTCGCGGCGGCGGTGGCCGCCGCCTCGGCCCGAGCGGTCTTGCTGAGCGCGGCGCGCGCCTTGCCGGCGGCGGTCTGGGCGCCCTTGGCCTTGCCGGCCTTGCCCAGCGCGATGCGGGTCTTGGCGGCCTTCGCCGCGGCGGCCTTGCCGGTCGTCTTGGTGACCTTGGCGCTCGGTCTGGACCTGGGCCCCGCCGAGGGCGGCGTTCACCTTGCAGCGTCAGGCGCGACTTCCGCCGCGCGGCCGCGTTGGGGTGGATGGCCCCGGACTTGGCGGCCCGGTCGAGCGCGCTGAGCGCGGCCGCGAGGGCGGCGACCGGGTCACCGTCGAGCGAGCCGGCGGCGACCCTGACGGCCTTCGTGGTCAGGGTCTTCGCGGCGCTCCGACGGGGCTGGTTGATCTCCGCACGACGCTCGGCGGTGCGGACCCGCTTCAGGGCGGACGGCGTCCTGGCGCCGGTCCAGCCTCGGGGCTTGGTGGCCAAGTCGGAACCTCAGGTGTGCGACGAGATGGGCGCGCGGCCGAGGCGCGCCCGACGCGGGACGCCAAGGGTAGCAGAAGGCCCGGCCGACGACCAGCGCGTCGAGGTCCCGCGGCGCGCGGTCCGCTCGGGCACACTTCGCCCGATGATCCCCATCCTGGGCGGCCTCTGCGCCGCGCTGGCGTTCACCGTGTCGGTCCTCGTCTCCGCCCGGGCCAGCCGGCTGACCGGCGCGCGCGTCGACCCTGGCCGGGGCGATGGCCCTCGGCCTGGCGATCACCCTGCCGGCGGCGATCGTCATCGCGCCCGCGCCGGAGCTCGACGCTCGAGGCACTCGCCTGGTCGGCGCGTCAGCGGGGTCGGCAACGTCGTCGGGCTGCTCCTGATCTACACCGCCTACCGGATCGGAGCGGTCGGGATCATCTCGACGATCGCCTCGACCGAGGGCGCGATCTCGGCCGTCCTGTCGGTCCTCGCCGGCGAGGTCCTGCAGCCCGGCAGCGGGCCGGTCCTCGGGGTCGTCGCTCTCGGGGTCGCCCTCGCGGCCGCCGGAGGCCGCGAGGAGGAGGAGGGCGTCGAGATCCCGCGCGCGCGGTCGATCCGGGCGGCCGCCCTGTCGATCGCAGCGGCGCTGTCGTTCGGTCTGGGCCTCTACGCCTCGGGACGGATCAGCGGGCTCCTGCCGGTCGCCTGGGCGATCCTCCCGGCCCGGGTGGCCGGGGTCCTGATCGTGGCGATCCCGCTGGCCGTCACCGGCCGGGTCCGGATCTCGCGGGCGGCCGCGCCGTATGTCGCCGCGACGGGCCTCGCCGAGATCGTCGGCTACGTCGCCTACGTCGTCGGCGCCCGCGACGGGATCGCCGTCGCCTCGGTCCTGACCTCGATGTTCGCGCCGTTCGCCACGCTGGCCGCGTTCGTCCTGTTCCGGGAGCGCCTCGGCAGGCGCGAGGTCGTGGGGATCGGTCTCGTCGCCAGTGGGGTCATCGTGCTCGGGGTGCTCCAGAGCTGAGCCCGATCGGGTCGCCCGCTGTCCGCGATGCCGGGGTCGAGCCGGGCGCCGGGCGCGTGCTAGACTCCGGCCCGTCCACGGACCGGCAGCGCCCCGTGCCGCCACGCCCGTCACGCACGGTTCGCCCCGCCCCGAGGTCTCCCGCTGATCCCCCAGGATCGGCTGCGACTCTGTATACGGTGATCATCATCATCGCCGTCGGCAGGTGAGCTTGGCGAGAGCGAGCCTCTCCTTCGGGCCGGACAATGCGCACGAGGTACCCTGCGGCTGACGGGCGCAAGAAGAAGGCGGACCTCGAAGCGATCGCGTCGGACCTCGGGACGACACCGCGTTCGACCGAGTGATGGGGATCACGGCAGACGGCATCAGCATCGTGGTCCCGCATGTCGGCCCGGTGATCGGCGTCCCACTCCTGCGAGCTCGTCCCGCGTGACGTCCATGCGACCTGGGCGAATTCGCCCGCGAGGCGAGCCAGCGCATCCTGAGCCTGGAGAGCGACAAGCTCGACGTCTCGTACTTCGAGACTCCCGATTGGGAGAGCGACGTGATGCGCGTGGCGGATGCCTTGGCCCAAGAGCGGAACCGCAGCAAGCGGGCTCACTACCTGGCCGCGCTCACGAGCGCAGCCTCGACGGATAGGGGCGACGAGGTCGAACGGCACCGTTTATGGACCTGCTCGACGACCTTCGTCCGTCGCACCTCCGGTCGCTCCGGCAGTGGTCGCGACCTCCCAGGCTTTCGTACCGGCCGGCGGGGCGATCCATGAAGCATCCGACGACCCGTCTTCCCGACCAGGACCTGGAGAACATCAAGCTGGACTGGTCGGACCTCGACGCGCGGGCGCGCTCGCCGCACTGCCAGGCGGTCTCGCGAACACGCCGATCCACGAGCGCGTTTGGAGTGCGTTTTCGGCATTCGGGTAGCGCTTCGCAGCCTGGTCGTCGAGGCCGTGCCAGGCTCGCTAGGTCGGCAGATGCCCCGGTCGCCTACGGTCCGGCTATCACGACTCGGCCGGCGCGCGGAGCCGGGGCCCATGTCCGACTCTAAGCCTCGGGTGCTTCGTCTCGGCGATCACATCACCAAGGGGTCGAACAGATCCTTGACTGCCCGGAAGAAGTCCAATGGGTCGGCCGACTTCCGCGCCCTGACGAGCCGCCTCAAATCGTCATCGTCGACCCCGATCATGTAGTGTCCTTGGCGGACTGCGTCGCGGCACCTCAAGTTGAAGGTCGATCGGTCATCGATCCTTCGGCACACGAGCATGCCGAACTGCCCGCGATCGCGCGTGAGGCGGCCTGCGAGCTGGTCGACTTCCGTGTTACCCACCTCGCGCGTGTAGTTCTTGCATTCGGCGAAGACCCTGGGCGCAAACACGCCGTGGTGGAAGATCAGCCAGTGGAAGAACCCCTCACTGGCCACGTTGGTATATGCAAGGTCGATCCGCTTCCGCCGCTGATTGATCTCCTGCCCGATCGCAGGAAGCACCAGCGCCGATGGAACAGCGCCTTCAGCAAAGCCGCGATCGACCTGTGGTAGGCGGTAGCACCCTTTGGGCCCGGCTCGATTGCCAGACTTCCCCGAGTAGTCGGTCGAAGTCGGGACCGGCGAGCCCGAGAGCGTCTGCCACCTCATTCGGAGTCGCGGGCGGACCGGGACATCCCGCTTGTGCTGCCTGTACAGATCCAAGACCTGTGGGAAGCGGGCAGTGAGGCTGGAGACGACCTGCTTGCCCTGGCCGTATTGCTGATCAGGTCCT
This sequence comes from uncultured Chloroflexia bacterium, assembly GCA_963837825.1. GTDB lineage: Bacteria > Chloroflexota > Limnocylindria > Limnocylindrales > CSP1-4 > Chersky-267. Next base: position 73,166 of record CAWIOR010000006.1, on the reverse strand, counting down.
TCTTGGCGACCCAGCGGGTGCCATCTTTCAGGAGGCGGACCATCTCGCTGTTAGCGTTCAACTCGATTTGTTGCAGGTGCGGGAGCATGTAGTGACGGAAGTACTCGCGCGCCTTGAATGTCAGCTCCACCCGGACGATCGACTTCGGCACCAAGAGGAGAGGTCTCTGGCCGCGTCCCACATCCGGGCAAGGAAGTTCCGTCCTCACCGACTCCCATCTGTGCCCCTTGCGGTCCCATATACGGACCACGACTGCGCTCATCTCGAGGTCGAAGGCGCCTGCGATGTCGTGCGTGTAGTCGACCAGGGGCCCTCGGACGATGTTCGTCGTAAGGTCCGAGATGAGGTCCTTGCCCACGCCTGGGACCATCAGGACCGTGTCTTCGACTCGAAGGAGCCCCGTTTCGAGGGCGCGGCTCTGAAGGAGCGCATCTCCGACCTGGTTGCCCAGCTCGTCGCCGATGGCATGGCCACGAGCTAGGCGCCGCGAATAGCCCAGGTGCGTCTCATTCGGCTCGTGCAATCCGGCGAGGAGGTCGACTACGCGTTGCCTTGGCCCGACCTTCGGCGTCGTCAGGAGCTCCCTGAAGTAGTCCTGCAGCAGCTGGACGCCGCGCGACCAGCAGGTACGTCGTCGACTCGTTCGCAGGAGGAATGCGTCGACGAAAAGCGGGTCGTCGCCTAGGAGATCGACGTCAACGAAATCGAGTCGATCCTGGTGCAACCCGAGCTTGTAGTGCTCAGAAACGCGCGGGCCAATTGCCTTCCAGCCAGTTGGCCCGACTTGCCCCTCGTCCTCCACCGCAACGGTCCCCCGCTCTAATGCATTCGCCCTTCGGGGCAGAGTATGGCCGGATGGGTCAAGCTGCACTTGACCGCACCTTTGGAATTGCGATGGGCGCATGCCTCGCTCAGGAACGCGATGTCGTTGGGCGCGCTATTAGCGAACTGTTCATGACTGCCACGCGACCTTCGTTCCGCGGGCGAGCTGCTCGCCCTCGACGAGGTACACGGCCTGACCGCCGCCGGCGCCGGCCGGCGTGAAGCCCTTCAGGTTTGTCGTCGACCGACTCACAGCTGCGGGCATCTCGTCGAACCAGACGTCCTCGAACTCGCGGCACTCGGGCGGCTCAGGCGACCCGATGCGCCGAGACCTCATACTCGAAGAGCCAAGGGTGCGGCTCCATCAGCCAGACCTCGGTGTCCGTGTCGAGGCCGTCGAGAGCCTCGATCGGCTCGCGGAGTCGTCTCTTCGTCCCCTTCGCGAACGCACGGGCGGCCTTCTCGACGGCCTTCCAGCCGTTCTCCGCCATCAGCTGGCCGCGGCCCTTGCCGACCCACTCGCTGACGAGGGAGGCGCTCTTCTTTCGTCGCCTGGGCGAGCTGGGTCTTCGTCATGCCGAGCTCCTTCAGCAGGGCCTCCACCCGCTCGGCCGGCACGCGCTCGCGCTTGGCCCTCGGCTTCGGCTTCGCGGCCTTGCGCTTCGCGGCTGCGCCGATCGGGTCACGTTCCCCCGCGGGCGCGGGGCGATGGCGGCGGCCTTGAGGGCCTCGAGGTCCTCGGGCGCAGCGTGAAGGGCAGGGACCGCCACGTCGGAGGCGGCGAGCTTCTTCGCGGTCGCGGTCATGAGATCCATCCTTCTGCGTCGAAGTCGACGCCGAGACCGCGGGCGATGGCGCGGGCCTCGTCCTCGGTCACCGTCCGTCGGAGCTCGACGGCCAGTTGGCAGGTGAGCTTGAGAAGGTCTGTGACGAGGGCCCGTTCTCCCTCATGGAGCGGAGGACCCGTCGGGCCAGGGTCGGGGTCATTCGGCGTCTTGTTCTCTTGCCGCCTGGTCTGGGCGGCTCGCTGAGGCAGTTATGGCGTGGAACTTGGGTTCCGGGGACCCCCCGAAACACGGCCCTTCCTCCCGCTCGAGGCGCAGGACCATCCGCCGGCCTCCAGGACCTTAGGGCGGCTGACCATCGGGCCAGGCCTGCGGGAACGTGATCGGCGATGGATCCGACCGTGCATCACGTCACTCTCGCTCCCGGACCCCACCGCGATCGCCATCGGCTGCGCCCACGAGGTGCTGGCCGAGGTCGTGACGTGGGCGGATGGCGCACAGGATCCCGAGCAGGTGGTCGAGGCCCTGCGATGGACGCTCGCCGTTGAGAAGCTCCTGTCCCCGCGAAAGGCCGAGGGCCCGGCGCAGACGGCCGCGCGGCTGCTGGAGGCCCGCATCGGAGAACTGGACGAGCCCGAGGTCGGCGGGCGCGGGAACCGTCACATGCACGGGACGCTATCTAGGACGAGGCGCCACGAGTTCCGCCTGATGGCCCAGTACCGCGGCCTCGTGTGTCAGCAGGCTCCCGCGCAGCCGTTCGCGCGTGCTTCTCGGCCTATCTGCCAGGCTCAGGCGGTCGACCGGCCGAAGTCCGCCCGGTCGGACGAGACCAGGATGGACCTCAGGCAGGGCGACTTCCGCGAGGTGCTGCCCGCCGACGAGCTGCTCCACTCGGTCGACCTGGTCGTGACCGACCCGCCGTACTCGGGTGACTACCTACCGATGTGGGGCGATTCGTCCAGGTGGGCGTCCATGGTGCTCAAGCCGTGGGGGCATCTTGTGGCCATGGGGGCGCCGATGCTCATGCCCCAGTACATCGAGGCGCTGTCCGCGCGGCTGGAGTACCGCTGGACGATCGCATGGCTGATGACCCGCAGCGTGGAGACCAAGCAGTACCAGCGGAAGTCGGCGTCCAGGTGGAAGCCGGTGTTCGTGTTCCAGCAGATCGGCTCGGCCCCGGGCGACTGGATGGACGATGTCATCAACGTGAGGACCAGGGAGAAGGGGCTTCACTACTTGGCAGCAGTCGGAGGCTGGGTTCGTTGAGCTACTCGCGGTCATGCGGGCCAAGCCCGGCCAGCTGGTCTGCGATCCGTTCCTCGGGGCCGCAATGACCGCGGCGGCGGCGAGGTCGATGGGGCTCCACTTCGTCGGAGCGGAGCTCGACCCGGGACACTCAGCTCGCCCTCCTGCGGCTCGGCCTCCCCTGGAAACACAGGAAGATCGCAGAGACCTCACGGCGCCGGGGCGCCGCCGGTAGTACCGGCAGGCATGGGCCGCGGGGGCGGACTTGGATCGAGCTTAGAAGTTTAATGCGCCCGTTCGCGGCCCGATGACCTATAACAGTCAGCATGAGCATCACGAAGGCACGGCCGGGGGCGATCGGCGAGACCCGCGGCAGGAAGATCTACTCGCTCGCCGCGGTCATCCCGTACAGGAAGGCCCTCGGGGTCATCCAGACCGACGTCGTCGCCCGCATCCACATGAGCCAGGCGTACGTCTCGATGGTCGAGAGGACGAATGAGGCGGCCATCCAGGAGAAGACCATCCTCGATATCCTCGACGCGGTCGACGCCATCGCGGCTGACCGCGCCAGGCTCGCGGCCGAGGGTCTGGCCGAGTTCGAGGCGCTTGCCGGGCGGAAGGCCCCGCGATGAGCCGGCTGCCGAGGCCAGACCCTTACACCGAGTGCGTGCACCCGGCCGGGTCGATCGTCGTCGAGGTCACCGACTGGAGCACGCTCCACGAGCGGTGCGAGGACTGCGGCGCGCTGGTCCTCTCGGCCAAGGTCTCGGCCGCCGAGGCCGCGCTCCTCAGGCGCAGGCTGGCCGCCGCCGAGCGGCGGCGCTGCTGACCTGCGACCTATGCGGACGCCGAGACCGGCCGCCCTTCGTGGCAGTCTACGCGGGGGTGGTCAAGTGCGGCTCGTGCGCCAACCGCGGGATGCGGGCGCCGCAGCCGCCGCGCGAGCTCGTCCGCGACGGGCCCGCCCTCCTCGGCGAGGATCGCGAGGAGGTCGACGAGGCGGATGCTCACTGAGACGGGCATGTGCACTCCTGCTAGCTGCTGGGGCTGCCATCCTGGCGTGGCCGGGCGCGTGACTGGTCGCGCGGGGGCCGCCTGATGGCCGGGGCGCCGAAGCTGTTCAGGCCGCCCAACCTGCCACCGCCCACGCCGGAGGAGGAGGCCGCGTTCGCGGCGAAGTGGCAGGCTGAGCAGGAGGCCAAGGGCGGCGCAAAGGCCGAGCCAGCCCGCGCGCCCAGGGCCGCCAAGCCCGCCTCGGCCCCGGCCCTTCGAGCACTCCGCGCCGACGAGGCGCCCGAGCCGAGGGCCGAGGGCCGACGGCGTCACGCCGCGCAGGGTCCGCTGGCTCTCGCTGAAACCGGGTACATTTTCGCCCTGGGCAAGCTGACGATCCTCGACGGCCGCCCGGGCATCTTCAAGAGCGGCATGTGCTTCGACCTGGCCGCGCGCGTGACGACGGGCGGCGCTATGCCCGGCTTCACCCAGCCCGACCTCGGGCCGGCGGACGTCATCGTCTTGGGCGAGGACGACCCCGAGGACACGATCGTCCCGCGCCTGATGAGCGCCGGCGCCGACCTCTCGCGCGTCCACTTTGGACCGACCTGGTGCTGCCCAGCGAGGCGGCCGCCCTTGAGGCGCGGATCCGGGAGGTCGGGGCGCGGCTCGTCGTCGTGGACCCGCTCGTCGCCTTCGTCCAGGGCAGGTACAACCTCGACCACGACCAGCAGAGCCGGCTCGCGCTTCGCCCGCTCGCCGAGACGGCGAGGCGGACCAAGTGCGCGGTCGTCGGCCTGCGCCACACGAAGAAGCCCCAGGCCCAGGCCGGCGCGGCCCAGGACGGCGGCGCCGGCTCGGCGGCGATCGGCGTCGCGCCGCGGTCGTACCCTGCTTCCCGCCGGGGACCCCGACGGCGCCGTCCGGTACGTCCTGGCCTCGATCAAGAACAACCTCGGCCCCGAGCCGCCGAGCCTGGGCTACCACGTCGAGGAGGTCTACGTCGACACGCCGGACGGCGCGGTCGCCGTGCCCGTCGTCCGCTGGGACGGCGAGGTCAACTGGCGGCCGACGACCTGATGGCCGGCGGCGAGCGGAGCGACGACGCGATCCGCTTCCTGGAAGCCGAGCTCGCCGGCGGGCCCGTCCCGGCCAAGGCCCTGGAGAAGGCCTGCGCGGAGGCCGGCCTGTCGTGGGCGGCGCCGTGAAGCGCGCCTCGCGCCGAATGGGCGTGGAGAAGGCGCCGGACGGCTTCGGCGGAGGGTGGGAGTGGAAGCTGCCGCCGCGGTATAGGGCCTAACATGATCTCGCTCCCACTCTGCCCAACTCTGGCCTTTCGGCCCCAGAGTGGACGGGCGAGCCCGCAGAGATGGACAGAGAAGAGCAGAGAAGAGCAGAGATGGACGACTCTACAGGACCCTCGCGCGCGACGCCCGCCCGCGCGGATGCCCCTCCGGCGAGGGGCAGGGAGTGGAAGGGGCAAGAGGTGAGCGGCATGAAGCACGACGCGCACACGCGACGCGTCGAGCGGGCCGAGAGGCGGCTCGCCTGGAGGCTAGAGCACAGGCCGGGCGACCTCGGCGCCGTCGAGGAGGCGAGGGCCGAGGTCGCGCGGCTGCGCGACTGGGTGTGGATGCGCGAGGAGGCGCGCCGTGGCCGCTAGGGGGTACTTCACCCTTTCGGGCGGGGCAGGCGCAGAGGCCGGCCCACCCGCAGATGTGACCAGCCCGGGACCCGTGACCAGGACGAGCGACCTCAGCCTCCGCCTGGGCGAGACGAGACCAAGGAGACCGATGACGAGCAGAAGGCCCCAGTTCTACCAGGACGGCCGCTGGACGGCCGCGTGCGCGACGTGCAACTCCGACAGGCTCCGCCTCGCCGACGCGCTCCTGCGGGCGGGCAGGCCCGTGCGTGTCGGCCGTCGCGCGCGAGACCGGCCTGCCGCGGCAGTCGGTCTCCAGGCACAGGCTCCGCGGCCACGTCAGCCCCGCGCCGCGCGCGCTGCCCGACGACGGCTGCCCGTCGTGGGAGGCGCACGAGTGGGTCGAGAGCCTGCCGCGCGACGAGCGGAACGCGCTGCTGGTCCAGTTCGGCCCTTCTCCACCGACGAGGACTCGCTGGCCGAGAAGGCCGCCGAGGTCCTCGGCGGCCGCTGGCCGAGGACCTGCTGATCGACCTTCGGCAGGGGCACGAGGCCGGGCACCCGCGGCCCAGCGGCTGCACCAGGCCGCGGACGGCGGAATGGCGTCCCCACCAAGCGCCGGCCGAGCGCAGTGATGGAGGCGCCGACCGCAACCCGCTGCTGCTGGCGCTACGGGAGCAGCATGAGCAAGTACAAGGGGCTCGACGGGCGGGCCATCACGCAGAAGGTCCGCGAGGACCTCGCCCGCGCCGGCGTCACGATGGACCTGATGTCCTGGTCCGGGACCAGTACCCGAACGAGCACCGCGCGCGCGTCCGGGCCGAGCAGACGGCCGAGCTTCGGCGGGCCAGGTCCGAGGGGCGCGCGGCGCTCGCCGACTGCGCGAAGGCCGCAGTGGCCGACGCCGACAGGCGCTACGGCGCGTCGTCGATCGGCACCGCCGCCGAGGAGAGCCGCAAGGTCGCCGAGGAGCTCCGCATCGGCCGCATGGTCGAGGCGGCGCGCTCCAGCGGCAACCCGAAGGGCCAGACCGCCGACCTGGCCGAGCGCGCCGACCGCGCGTTCGCGTCCGGCGACCACTACGAGGCCATGGTCCTCGCCCGCGCCGCGGCCGAGCTGGGCTCGACCCATGTCCTGGTCCCGGAGATCATCGCCAGCGTCCAGGCCGACCGCGACCTCGCCGACCGGCAAGGTGCCAAGGCCCTCCGCGACCGCCAGGACGTCGGGGTCGTCGTGGCCGCCTTCGACCGCGACGTCCTCGCGGCAACCTCCCACGCGCTGCAGGACAGCGCCCGGCTGGCCAGGGCGATCGGCGACGGCGCCGGCGAGATCGCGGCGCGCAAGGAGGCGGCCGAGTTCTCGATCAGCGCGAAGATGGAGGCCTACGCCGGGGCGCAGGCGTTCGGCGATGGCGTCTACCAGGAGCCTGTCGTCATCGCTTCCGGGCGGCCCGACGACCTGCAGGCCGTGCCCGACGGCGCGCGCCTGCCGTAGCCGAAGTGAGCGCCTACGACTGGACCCATATCGTCGCGTCGGGCGCGACGCCGGAGGAGACGGCCGCCGCGATGGCGGCCGACCCCGCCTGGGACTTCGAGCACGACCCGATCTCGGCGGTCCGCCACGCGACCACCTCGGCCGCCACAGCCCACGCCATCCCGGGCCAGCGCAGGCAGGCGCGCTACTTCACGAGGGTCGCCCTGCTCCTGGTCGCGGCGGCCGACAACCCACACGTCCGGCGCTGCTCTGCCCTCGTACGGCCTCGTCCAGACGTTCGGCGACATCTTACGCCGTCGGCCTTGCCTGCGCCCCGTGCGGCCGGCCCTTCGGGAGCGGCCTCAGGGGCCGTTGGTACTGGACCGAGAAGGGCCTGACGTGCGGTCCGTGCATGGGCCGCTGGCTCAGGAGGGAGCCGCGTGAGCGATCAGCCGGGCCCGCCCTGCCCGCGCTGCCGGGCCCGCCCTCGCCGCCAGACGCGGGGCGCTTCCGCGCCTACTGCACGCCTATGAGAAGGCCCGCGAGAGCAAGCGCTCAACTCGGCCCCCCGCTCGTCTCCCGGCCCTCCAGCGCCCCTCGCCCGCGGCCAGGGCCCGCGACGCGCGCGTCGCCGCCGGCCTGGTCCACGTCGTGGCCGACCTCGCGTTCGGCCGCGGCCGGTTCGTCGCCTGCGCCTGCGGGGAGCGGTTCGAGGGGCGGGCCGATGGGGCGATGGCCGCCGCGTTCAGACGGCACGCGCTGGCCGCGCGAGGCCTCAGACTGGACTCCGGCGACGACGTACAAGACGGCGGAAACACGGCATCGTTGGGAGGTTGATGAGCGTCCTCGTCCTAGAGGGCGCATCAGCATCGCTCCCGTTGAACAGGAGCCTGCTAGCGTCGACGCCGTCGTTAAGGCGGCGTGGTCGTTTCGACGAAGTTCGCGGTGCCGGCGGCGCCGCGGTCCTGCTCACCATGTCGCGCTCTTCGCTCGCGCCCGGAGCGACAGGCGCGCGCGTTTGCTCGTCCTGGACGCCCCACGCGCCCGCCGGGCCACCGAGTGGCGCCGGTCGGCCGCGGGAGCCCGAACGCCTAGCCCCCGCGCACCTGGTCAGCCTTGGTCCGATCGGGCTGACTCCACTCCGGGACGCGCCACGCGAAGCCGTCGGGCCGCGGCCGGAACGTCGCCGGGGCCCAGGTCGACCCTCTCGAAGAGCTGGCCGGAGCGCCGACGTTCTCTACGCTTCGGCCTCCAGCCCGAGCGACCGGCTCGCAGGTCGCGCGTGCCTCGGCGCCAGCGAGCCTGTTGAGCTCGGCGTCGATCGCGGCCGCCCTGCCGCGCGGCTTCCTGGCCCGTCGATCAGCCCGTCGAGCCTCGCCTCGACGATGCGCCGGCGCCGCTCGGCCAGAGCGTCCGGCGCCGAGCCCTGGCGCGGTCCTGGCCCGCCGGCGCTCTCTTCCGGGTCCCGGTAGCGCGCGGCCTCGGCCTCGATCGCGGGCAGGATCAGGTGCTCGGCGACGCAGACCCGCGGATGTGGTCGATGGCCTCGGCGTGGCGGCAGGCGTAGCGCGTCCACCGTCCCGCCCTTGGGCAGCGGCAGGCGGGAGCCCGTGAGCGTCGCGCCGTCCTATCGGGCACCGCAGGAGCTTGGCCAGGGCGAAGCTCGGGCCCGCCCTTCCGGGTGGCCGCGGCCCTTCGGCCTGGCCGCGACCTCGGGATCCAGACGCTCGACCACCACGCCGACGCTCGAGCCCCACCACTTCGCGGAAGACCGCGCGGCCTGACGCCCATCTCGTTCAGCCGGCGCGCCGCCCGCGAGTACGAGCCGTTCTCGCGGAACACGCGAAGGACCAGGTCACCGTCCTCGCCCTCGGCCTCGCCGTCAGCCGGCGGGCGGTGCGGACCGCGTCCACGCGGGTCGAGTCCCCCTGCTCGTGCGCCTTGGCTCGCTCGGTCTCGTACATCGCGAGGACCCGCTCGGACGCGACATCGGCCTCGAACTGGGCGACCGAGCCGAGGACGTTCGCGACAGGCAGCCTGCCGTTACGCCGTGGACGTGTCCACCGCGTCCGACGACCAGCCGGACGGGCATCTCGTGCTGCGTTGCACAGGTCGAAGAACCTCGACGAGCTCGGCGACCGATCGACCGAGGCGCGACAGGCTTGTACGAGTAGACCGCCGAGCACTCGCCCGACTCGACCGCCTCGACCAGGCGCAGGTAGCCGGCTCGCTTGGCCCGTCGTACTTCGCGCGGCCGGACACGTCCCAGTCGGCTGAGCATCACGAGCGCGTCGCCGTCGTCCCCGTGGCGCGCGCGGCCAGGGCGCGGACCTCGCGCTCCTGGGTCTCGGGCGCTGATGTCGCTTGGCGAGGTCGCGGACGGATGACTTCCGCATGTAGGCGAACGGTCGGCCCATGGCTGCGGTCCTTTCGCGTCATCCTCATCGGTGTGAGCGCCGACACCTGATAATCGCATTATACAGTCAGTCGCCTGCGCAACTTCACCATCATCGCCCACATCGACCACGGCAAGTCGACCCTGGCGGACCGCCTGCTCGAGTTCACCCACACCATCGACGCGCGGCAGATGCACAGCCAGGTCCTCGACTCGATGGACCTCGAGCGCGAGAAGGGGATCACGATCAAGGCCCGGGCCGTCCGGCTCGACTACCCGGCCAAGGACGGCCGGACCTACGGGCTCAACCTGATCGACACGCCCGGCCACGTCGACTTCGCCTACGAGGTCAGCCGCAGCCTGCAGGCCTGCGAGGGGGCGATCCTCGTCGTCGACGCCGCCCAGGGGATCGAGGCCCAGACCCTGGCCAACGTCCACCTCGCGCTGCGCGAGAACCTGACGATCGTGCCCGTCCTCAACAAGATCGACCTGCCGTCCGCCCAGCCGGAGGTGGTCATCGAGGAGCTCGAGAACGTCCTGGCGATCCCGCGCGAGGAGGTCATCCTGGCCAGCGCCAAGGAGGGGATCGGGATCGAGGAGATCCTCGAGGCGATCGTGGCCCGGATCCCGCCGCCGAAGGGCGACCCGGCCGCGCCCGCTCCAGGGCCTGATCTTCGACTCGCACTACGACCCGTACAAGGGCGTCGTCGTCTACGTCCGGCTGGCCGCCGGCACGCTCCATGCCCACGACACGATCCGGCTGATGGCCTCGGGCGTGGAGTCCGAGCTGCTCGAGCTGGGCGTCTTCCGGCCCCAGCTCGTCCCGGTCAAGGAGCTCCGGGCGGGCGAGGTCGGCTACGTGGCGACCGGCCTCAAGAGCGTCCGCGACGCCCAGGTCGGCGACACGGTCACGAACGCGCCGGGCGCCGGCCGCCCGAGCCCGCTGCCCGGCTACCAGGAGGCCAAGAGCCTCGTCTTCGCCGGGATCTACCCGATCAGCGGCGAGGACTACCCGCTCCTGCGCGACGCCCTCGAGAAGCTCCACCTCAACGACGCCAGCTTCACCTACCAGCCGGAGAGCTCGATCGCCCTCGGCTTCGGCTTCCGCTGCGGCTTCCTCGGCCTGCTCCACATGGAGATCGTCCAGGAGCGGCTCGAGCGCGAGTTCGCCCTCGAGCTCATCGCCAGCGCGCCGTCGGTCGAGTACCGGGTCGTCCTGACCACCGGCCGGGGCACCGTCAGCGTCGACAACCCGGCGCTGATGCCGACCGCCGGCGACATCGAGGCGATCGAGGAGCCCTGGGTCAGCGTCGCAGGTCGTCAGCCCGAGCGGCTACATCGGCGCCGCTCATGGAGCTGTCGACGAGCCACCGCGGGACGTTCGTCGGGATGGAGTACCTCGACCCGCAGCGCGTCCTCATGACGTTCGAGATGCCGCTCGCCGAGCTCATCGTCGACTACTACGACCAGCTCAAGAGCCGCAGCCAGGGCTACGCCTCGATGGACTACGAGGAGGCCGGCTACCGGCCGGCCAACCTGGTCAAGCTCGACGTCCTCGTCGCCGGCGAGCCGGTCGACGCGCTCAGCCTGATCGTCCACCGCGAGTCGGCCCAGTCGATCGGCCGGCGCCTGACCGAGACGCTCAAGGAGCTCATCCCGCGCCAGATGTTCGAGGTCCCGATCCAGGCCGCCGTCGGCTCGAACGTCATCGCCCGGGAGACCGTCCGGGCGATGCGCAAGAACGTGCTCGCCAAGTGCTACGGTGGCGACATCACCCGTAAGCGGAAGCTGCTCGAGAAGCAGAAGGAGGGCAAGCAGCGGATGAAGCGGATCGGCTCCGTCGAGATCCCCCAGGAGGCCTTCCTGGCCGTGCTCCGGATGGACGAGGGCTGAGCCGCAACGCCGGACCGCCGCGCGGCGTCTGAGGGAGACGATGGAGGACCTCTTCGAGCAGATCCGGATCCTCGCCGCGGCTCGGGTTCACCGGGCTGCTGGTCATGCTCCGTCTCGAGGCGGACCGGTTCGGCGCGGCCGAGTACGCCGAGGTCGACCGCTACGGGGCCGGGCGCCGCTTCGGCGTCGGCTCGGCCTGGTACATCGTCGGGCTCGGGCTGGTCGTCGCGACCTGGTTCGACGCATCCCGGATCCGACGTCGCAGCTCTACCTCGACCCTCGGAGACCGCTCGGCGGCGGTCGTCGGCGGGCTCATCTACGGCGGGATCGGGGTCGCCCAGGCGGCCGCCTTCGCGTTGCTCCGCTACCGGCACCTGCGGCTCCCGGCGGTCGCCTCCTACCCGGTCGCCCTGCTCAACTCGGTCGGCACCGCGTTCATCGACGAGGCGGCGTTCCGCGGCGCGGTCCTCGGCTTCCTCATCCTCATCGGCGTCGAGCCGGGCAAGGCGATCATCCTCCAGGCCCTGCTGTACGGCCTGGCGACCCGGCTGGGAGCGCCCGGCCGGGACCGCTACATGCTCGTCCTGTCGCTCGTCATCGGGCTCGGCTCGGGCTACGTGACCCTCCGGACCGGCGGGATCGGAGCGGCGTTCCTGGGTCATGCGATCACCCGGTTCGCGACGTTCGTCGCCACCGGTCACGCCGGTCAGCCCGCGCCGGTCGGGCGCGAGGTCGAGGAGATCGAGAAGAGGCGCCGCATCCCGGACGGCTGGGCGACGGTCGGGACGTCGCGCGAATCGATCGACCGGCAAGCGCTGAGCCGAGGGCCCTGCCGGGCGCCGGCCGGAGGCTGGACCGTCCCCGTCGGCGGCGCATCATCCGGGCGTGACCGTCTCGACCGTGGCCGCCCCAGCGCCGCCGGTCGGGCTGTACGTCCACGTCCCGTTCTGCGTCTCGATCTGCCCGTACTGCGACTTCGTGGTCGTGGCCGGCTCGGAGACGCGCGGCCCGCGGAACCGGATCGCCGTCTTCGTCGCGGCGCTCCTCGCCGAGCTCGACCTCCGGGCCGACGCGCTCGACGAGCGGTTCGGGCGAGCCGGGTCGGGCGGCCGGGCGGCGGCCGCCACTCGGCTCGGTCTACCTCGGCGGCGGCACGCCGTCGCTCCTGGCGCCCGAGCTCCTGGCGGCGATCCTCGACCGGGTCCGCCGCCGGTTCGGCCTGGCCGACGGGTCCGAGGTCACCCTCGAGGCGAACCCCGGCCCCGACGAGCGGGGCGACCCCGACGCCCAGCAGGAGGTCGGGGTGACCCGGATGTCGATCGGGGCCCAGAGCTTCAACGGCGGGGAGCTCAGCCAGCTCGGCCGACGGCACTCGCCCGGCCGACATCGTCGAGGCGGTGGCCGCCGCCCGGGCGGCCGGTATCGGCTCGATCAACATCGACCTGCTGTACGACATCCCGGGCCAGGTCCTGGCGACCTGGACCGACAGCCTGGAGCGGGCGATCGGCCTGAGCCCCGACCACCTCTCGCTCTACGCCCTCATCCTCGACGACCCGGACGCCGAGGGGCTGACCGGCCCCGGGGGCGACCACCTGCCGACGACCGCCGGCGCCCGGCGCTGGCGCGAGCGGGCGCGCGGCGGCCAGGACGACGACCGTGCCGCCGGCGATGTACCACTACGCCAGCCACCGGCTGGCCGAGGCCCGGTTCCGCGGCTACGAGCTGTCGAACTGGGCCCGACCCGGACACGAGAGCCGGCACAACCTGGCCTACTGGGAACGCCGCCCGGTCGAGGCGGTCGGGCCCGGCGCGCACGCCTTCGACGGCGCGGTCCGGCGCTGGAACGCCGCCCGACTCGACGGCTACGTCTCGGCGCTCCTGCCCGGCACCGGCGCGGCGCCGAGCCTGCCGCCCGGCGGCGAGTCGCCGCCGCTCGATCCGGGACGCGGCCGCCGCCGAGGCGATCATCCTCGGCCTGCGGCTCGACAGCGGCGTCCCGCTGATGGCCTTCCTCGAGCCGCCGTACGACGCGACGCCTGGCCTGGGCGGACGAGGCCGGCCTGGTCGAGCAGACGCCCGACGGTCGGGTCCGCCTGACGACCAGCGGTCGGCTCCTGTCGAACGAGCTGTTCGCCCGCCTCATCTGACCAGGGGCTCCGTTGACACTCGGCACGGTCGACTGCTACGATGCCGGTCACGACGTTAGCACTCTCACTGTCAGAGTGCTAACAGGAAGGAGCCACAGCCCTTGGCGCGACGCAGTCGCCCCACCACCGGCCCCCTGGACGCCCGATCCCAGGCGATCCTGCGGGCCGTCATCGAGGAGTACGTCGTCTCGGCCACGCCGGTCGGGTCGCACGCCCTGGTCGAGCGCTACCGCCTCGGCGTGAGCTCGGCCACGGTCCGCTCGGTCCTGGCCGACCTCGAGGCGGCCGGCCTGCTGACGCACCCGCACACGAGCGCGGGCCGGATCCCGACCGATCGCGGCTACCGTCTCTACGTCGAGTCGCTGGCCGACGCCGCCGTGCTCCCCGCGGTCGAGCAGCTGATGATCCGGCACCAGTTCGGGCAGGTCCAGTTCGCCAGCGAGCACTGGTTCCGCCTCGCCGCGACGACGCTCGCCAGCGTCACCGGCGAGGCCGGTCTCGCCACGGCGGCCAAGCCGGCGGCCGCCCGCGTCCGCCGGATCGACCTGGTCGCCCTCGGGGACCGTGTCGCCAGCATCATCCTCGTCCTCCGCGAGGGCACCATCAAGCAGGGCCAGCTGACATTCGACCCACCGTCCGACCAGGACACCCTGACCCGGGTCGCCAACCGGCTGAACGCCGACCTGGCCGATCTCACCGCGGTCGAGCATCGAGGGCCGCCTGGCTGGCTACGCGGAGGCCGCCGCTCGGGCCGAGGACGATTCCGGCCGGCCGGAGGCGCGAGACGCCGCGCTCGTCCATCGGGTCGCCGAGCGGATCGCCCGGACGATGCGCGAGTCGGACGCGGCCACCGTCGAGGAGGTCTACAGCGACGGCCTGCTCAACGTCATGGAGGCGCCCGAGTTCGCCCAGAGCGAGAAGCTCCGGCGGGTCTTCTCGGCCCTCGAGAACCGGTCGTACCTCGGTGAGCTCGTCGGGCTCATCGCCGGGAGCGGCCGGATCCACGTCTTCATCGGCCACGAGAACGCGCCGGTCGAGATGGGCGATGTATCGCTCGTCATCGCGCCGTACGGCCGCCCCGGTCGCGCCGTGGGCGTGGTCGGCGTCCTCGGACCGACCCGGATGGCGTACCCCCATGCGATCGGCACGGTCGGGTTCGTGTCCGGGCTGATGAACGAGCTCGTCGACCACCTGTACGCCTGACCACCATGCCAGCTGAGAGACGTCCTGCCATGCCCCACCGCACCCGAGCCCAGGAGCGCGTCGACGAGATCGACATCTCGCCGACCAAGCTCCTCGCCCAGATCGACCAGCTCAAGCACGAGCTCGAGACCGTCGGCGCACAGGCGGCCGAGTACCTCGCCGGGCTCCAGCGCGAACGCGCCGAGTTCACCGAACTTCCGGCGCCGGACGGCCGACGAGCGCGAGCGCGACGCCGGCCTGGCCGCCGACGGCCTGCTGCGCAAGGTCGTGGCCCTGGCCGACGACTTCGACCGGGCGATCGAGGCCCGGCCGGAGGCTCTCGCCGCAGACCCCTGGGTCGAGGGCGTCGCCGCGATCGACCGCAAGCTCCGCCAGCTCCTCGAGAGCGAGGGCGTGACGCCGATCGAGGTCGTCCCCGGGGCGCCGTTCGACCCACGCGAGCACGAGGCCCTGGTGACCGTGCCCGGCTCGGGCCACCCCGAGGGCTCGGTCGTGGCCGAGCTCCAGCGTGGCTACCGGGTCCGCGATCGCGTCCTGCGTCCGGCGATGGTCGCCGTGGCTGCGCACATCGACAGCGCCGCCGCGGGCGGCGACGCCGGCGCCATCAACTGATCTCCAGAGCACCCCACAAGACCACCAAAACCGATCAGGAGACCCCGCAACCATGGGCAAGATCATCGGCATCGACCTCGGCACGACGAACTCCGTCGTCGCGGTGATGGAGGGCGGTGAGCCGACCGTCATCGCCTCGGCCGAGGGTGGACGGACCGTCCCGTCGGTCGTCGCCTTCACCAAGACCGGCGAGCGCCTCGTCGGCCAGCTGGCGAAGCGCCAGGCCGTCACCAACCCCGCCAACACCGTCTTCTCGATCAAGCGGTTCATGGGCCGCCGCTGGGACGACCCCGAGGTCAAGCGGTCACGCGAGCTCGTCCCGTACAAGGTCGAGAAGGATCCCAAGAGCGACGGGATCCGGGTCACCATCGGCGACAAGGCGTACACCCCGCCCGAGATCAGCGCGATGATCCTCCAGAAGCTCAAGGCGGACGCGGAGGCGTATCTCGGCGAGAAGATCACCGAGGCGGTCATCACCGTCCCGGCCTACTTCGACGACACCCAGCGCCAGGCGACCAAGGACGCCGGGCGGATCGCCGGTCTCGACGTCAAGCGGATCATCAACGAGCCGACCGCCTCGGCCCTGGCCTACGGCCTGGACAAGAAGCACGACGAGAAGATCGCCGTCTACGACCTGGGCGGCGGGACGTTCGACATCTCGATCCTCGAGCTCGGCGACGGCGTGTTCGAGGTGAAGGCCACCAACGGCGACACCCACCTCGGCGGCGACGACTTCGACCAGCGGGTCATCGACTGGCTGCTGGGCGAGTTCAAGCGCGACCAGGGCATGGACCTGTCGAAGGACCAGCAGGCCCTCCAGCGCCTCAAGGAGGCCGCCGAGAAGGCCAAGATCGAGCTGTCCTCGACGATCTCGACCGAGATCAACCTGCCCTACATCACGGCCGACGCGACCGGCCCCAAGCATCTCGTCGTGACCCTCACCCGGGCCAAGCTCGAGGAGCTCGTCCGCGACCTGATCGAGAAGACGAAGGACCCGGTCGCCAAGGCGCTCAAGGACTCCGGGCTGAAGCCGGCCGACATCGACGAGGTCGTCCTCGTCGGCGGGATGACCCGGATGCCGGCCGTCATCGAGGCGGTCAAGGGCTTCTTCGACGGCAAGGAGCCGAACCGGAGCGTCAACCCGGACGAGGTCGTGGCGATCGGCGCCGCGATCCAGGCCGGCGTACTGGCCGGCGACGTCAAGGACGTCCTGCTCCTCGACGTCACGCCGCTGTCGCTCGGCATCGAGACGCTCGGCGGGGTGATGACCAAGCTGATCGACCGGAACACCACGATCCCGACCTCCAAGTCGCAGATCTTCTCGACGGCGTCGGACAGCCAGAGCCAGGTCGAGATCCACGTCCTCCAGGGCGAGCGCGACTTCGCCCAGGACAACAAGACCCTCGGCCGGTTCATCCTCGACGGCATCCCGCCGGCGCCGCGCGGCATCCCCCAGATCGAGGTGACCTTCGACATCGACGCGAACGGGATCCTCGACGTCAAGGCCAAGGACCGGGCGACCTCGAAGGAGCAGCAGGTCCGGATCACGGCCTCGTCGATGCTGTCGAAGGACGACGTCGACAAGATGGTCCGCGACGCCTCGGACCATGCCGACGAGGATCGCCGCCGGCGCGAGGAGGTCGAGACCCGCAACCAGGCGGAGCAGCTGACCTACCAGGCCGAGCGGACCCTCAAGGAGCTCGGCGACAAGGTCTCGCCCGACGATCGGGCCGCCACCGAGCGGGCCGTCGAGGCCCTCCGCGAGGCGCTCAAGGGGAGCGATCTCGACGCCGTCAAGCGCTCGGCGACGGAGCTCGCCGAGGCCCTCCAGAAGGTCGGCACCGCCGCCTACCAGGCCGCGGGTTCGGCCGCGGGCGCGGGCGCGGGCGGCGGTGAGTCCGGGGACGGCCACGGTCCGTCCGAGGAAGGCGCCGGACCGACCGAGACCCCCGAGGGCGAGGAGACCGTCGAGGGCGAGTTCAAGGAGGTCTGACGCCGGGGGCCGGTTTGCGATCCGGGTGGCCCCGTCCCGGCGCGACCCGGGATCCCGGCACGGGACCGGCCGGTCGCCTCGGCCGGCAGCCGCCTGCCTCGGCCGGCGGCCGTCCCGGCGCGAACACGTCCCGCCGCGAACCGTCCCGGCGCGAACACGTCCCGCCGCGAACACGTCCCGCCGCGTCCCGGCGACACCGGGGATCCCGGTCCCTGACACCGGCCGGTCTTGACAGGCGTTCCTCAGGTGAGCATTCGTCGGCCGGACGAGGAGGACAGCCGGCCGGGCGCGACGTGGCGTGCCCAAACGGGCCGACTCGCTTGTCAGGCGTTCCCCAAGCGAGCAGGTGTCAGGAACCCGGCGCGCGGTGAGTCGTTCGATGTCCGTTCCTGGCGGCAACCCGGTGACGTGCGTTCACCTGGGGAACGCCTGACAGGAACCTGATCCCGGCCATCGGCCGGGCGGCGGCGGTGGGTCGGAGCGTGGCCAGGGCCGACGGTCGCGGCGATGGACGGCGGTGGGCAGTGTCGGGTGGCCCGGCCGGCAGCGGAGGTGGGCCGGAGCCGTATCCGGGCCGAAGGTCGTGGCCGTGGACGGCGGAGGGCAGTGTCGGGTGGCCGGGCCGGGTGGTAGGCTCGCCGGACAGCGATACGACCGGAGGCAGCGATGCGACGACTGATCATCGGGGCGATGGCCCTCGTCACGGGCCTCGCGGCGGCGATCGGGCTGGCGGTGCGGCGCCGGCGTGGCCACCGAGACGACGTCCTGCCGCTCGAGCCGGCCCCGCCGCTTCTCGCGACGCCGGCGGCCGGATCGGCGGAGGCAGGCGCGGCGGCTGCGCCGGTGTCGTCCAGGGAGGCGGAGTCCGGCGCCACCGCGGAGCCACCCGTCGCGCCGAAGCGGCGCCGGCCGCGACGCAAGCCCGCCGGAGCCAAGGCGTCCGAAGGGGAGACGGCGGACGTCTCCGGATCACCGGCCGAGCCCGTTGCGGGGCTCGCGCCGGACGCCGCGGCAGCCGCCGAGCCGACGACGGCGGCGAAGCGCAGGCGACGGCCACGCCGCAAGCCGGCGGCCACGAGTCCGACCGACTCACCCGGGGCGACCGACTCACCCGGGCGGCGACCGACTCGCCCGAGCCGACCGACTCGCCGGGCGCGTCCTGACCTCGCGCCGACGGTCTCGAGCGACGGCTGACCGCGGGTCGTCCGACTTGCGCCGGGTCCCGGTCCGGTTCGACGCGATCGAGGAGCTCGAGCCGGGACCGCGCTGGGCGGCCGAGTTCGCGGCCCGCTGGCCGGTCTACCGCGAGTGGTATCTGCGGGACGGCGAGGCCGCCCGACCGAGCTACCTCCAGGCGGCCCGGCTGCTCCGACGGCACATGCCCGAGCTCGGCCCGACCTACGAGCGGCTGGTCGAGCTGGCGGGCGGCGGCGACCTGGTCGCCCGGGCGCTCTCGCTGGTCGATCCGCCGGCCTATCTCGGCGCCTGCTCGCAGGGCGTCTGGACCCGCGACGAGCCGGTCCTCGTCCGCAACTACGACTACCTGGCGAGTCGTCTCGACGGCCTGATCTGGTCGACCGCCTGGACCGGTCGGCGGGTGATCGGGACGGGCGACAGCCTGTGGGGCCTGCTCGATGGCCTCAACGAGGACGGCCTGGCGGTGTCGCTCACGTTCGGTGGCCGGCGGCTGGTCGGTCGGGGGTTCGGGATCCCGCTCGTCGTGCGCTATCTGCTCGAGACCTGCTCGACGGTCCCCGAGGCGGTGGCCACCCTGGCTCGGCTACCGGTCCACCTGGCCCACAACCTCACGATGGTCGATCGGAGCGGGCGGTTCGCCACGGCCTACCTCGCGCCCGACCGGGCGCCGGTCATCGTCCGGACGCCGGTGGCGACGAACCACCAGCACGTCGTCGACTGGCCGGAGTACGCGGCGGTCACCCGGTCGCACGAGCGCGAGGCGATCATCGCGGCCCTGCTCGACGACCCGACGCTGACCGCCGAAGGCTTCGCGGCTGCCTTCCTCGTCCCGCCGCTGCTCGACTCGGCCGGCGTCGGCCATTTCGGGACGCTCTACACGGCCGTCTTCCGCCCGACCGAGGGCGTCGTCGACTACCGCTGGCCCGGGTTCGCCTGGCGCCAGTCGTTCGAGGCATTCGAGCCCGGCAGCCACGTCGTGCTGCTGGCGGGCGACATCGGGGCGGGAGCGGGGGAGACGGCGCTCGGCCGCCCATAGCGACGCACAGCCCCGGCCGCCCGGGTACGATGGGCCGTCCGATGACGCCGCCCGCCCAGCCGTCCCTCATCCGTGCCCGCGGACCTGACCAAGCGGTTCGGCGCGTTCACCGCGGTCGACGCGATCGACTTCGATGTGGCGCCCGGCGAGTCGTTCGGCTTCCTCGGTCCGAACGGCGCCGGGCAAGACCTCCACGATGCGGATGATCGGCTGCGTCTCGCCCGTGACCGAGCGGGACGCTCGAGGTCCTCGGGATGGACCCGCCCGTGGACGCGCCGCGGATCAAGGCGCGGATCGGCGTCGTCCCGCAGCAGGACACGCTGGACATGGAGCTGACCGTCCGGGAGAACCTCATCATCTACGGGCGCTACTTCGACCTGTCGCGGCGGGAGGCCCGGCCGCCGGGCCGACGAGCTGCTCGACTTCGTCCAGCTCCTCGACCGCGCCGACAGCCGGGTCGAGCCGCTGTCGGGCGGGATGAAGCGGCGCCTGACGATCGCCCGGCTCGCTCATCAACGAGCCCGACCTGATGCTCCTCGACGAGCCGACGACCGGCCTCGACCCCCAGGCCCGCCACCTCCTGTGGGACCGGCTGTACCGGCTCAAGCAGCGCGGGGTGACCCTCGTCCTGACGACCCACTACATGGACGAGGCCGAGCAGCTGTGCGACCGGCTGGTGGTCATGGACAAGGCCAAGATCGTCGCCGAGGGCTCGCCGCGCGAGCTCATCGAGCGCTACTCGACCCGCGAGGTCCTCGAGCTGCGCTTCGCGCCGGGCGTCCAGGAGACGCTCGACGGCCAGCTCGACGGGCCTGGCCGAGCGGATCGAGCGGCTGCCCGACCGGGTCCTGCTGTACTCCGACGACGGCGAGGCGGCGGTGGTCGCCGCCCACGAGCGCGGCCTCCGGCCCGAGACGGTCCTCGTCCGCCGCTCGACCCTCGAGGACGTCTTCCTCCGGCTGACCGGCCGCTCGCTGATCGAGTAGGCGACCGGCACGATGACCGTCGCTGACCGCGACCGCCCGCGTCCTCGAGTTCAACGCTCCAGGTCTATCGCCGCGTCTGGCGCGGGCGGCCTGGTCACGACCTTCCTGTCGCCGATCCTGTTCCTGGCCTCGATGGGCTTCGGGCTCGGCCGCGTTCGTCGACGCAGTCGGGCGCGCCGTCGGCCGCCCTCGGCGGCGTGGCCTACGCGGCCTGGCTGGCGCCGGGGCTGCTCGCCGCGCAGGCGATGCAGACCGGCGGGTTCGAGTCGACCTACCCGATCATGGGCCGGATCGTCTGGGACCGGATCTACCACGGGATGCTGGCGACGCCGATCACGATCCGCGGGCATCGTCCTCGGCGAGCTCGGCCTGGGTCGCCGCCCGGCTGGCCTGTCGCGAGCACCGTCTTCCTCGGGGTCATGACGGTCGTTCGGGCTGGTCCTGTCGCCGCTCGGCGTCCTGGCCATCCCGGTCGCCGTCCTGACCGGCCTCGCGTTCGCGGCGCCGATCATGGCCTTCGCGGCGACCCAGCGGAACGACCAGGGCTTCAACGCGATCTTCCGGTTCGGCATGACCCCGCTGTTCCTGTTCTCGGGCACGTTCTTCCCGATCGAGCAGCTGCCGGCGCTCATCCGGCCGATCGCCTGGCTCACGCCCCTGTGGCACGGCGTCGACCTCACCCGCGGGTTGACCCTCGGGCGGGTCGACCCGGTGCTGGCGGTCGTCCACCTGGCGGTCCTCGCCGCGTTCGTCGTCGGCGGCACCGCCGTCGCGTTGGTGACGTTCCGCCGGGCCCTGGTGAAGTAGGTCATGCGATGACGAGCCTGTCCGACCTGCCGACCCGGATCCTGCCGCCGATCGCCTTCGGCGCCGCGGGCCGACCGGCTCATCGAGCGCAACCTGATGGTCTACCGGCGGACCTGGCTGGTCATCGTGTCCGGCTTCTTCGAGCCGCTGTTCTACCTGCTCGGGATCGGCTTCGGGCTGGGTGCGCTGGTCGGCGCCGTCACCGGGCCCGACGGCCAGCCGATCCCGTACGGGGTGTTCGTGGCACCCGGGCTCCTGGCGACCTCGGCGATGAACGGGGCGGTCTACGAGTCGACCTTCAACGTCTTCTTCAAGCTGCGCTACGCGAAGACGTACGACGCGATCCTGTCGACCCCGATGGGCATCGACGACGTGGCGGTCGGCGAGGTCGGCTGGTCGCTCATCCGGGGCGCGCTCTACGCCGACCGGGTTCCTCGTGGTGGTCGTCCTGCTCGGGCTCGCCGGCTCGCCGCTCGTCCTGCTCTGCCTGCCCGCCGCGCTCCTCGTCGGGTTCGCCTTCGCCGCGGTCGGGATGGCGGCCACGACCTGGATCCGGACCTGGCAGGACTTCGACGTGATCATCGTGGTGACCCTGCCGCTGTTCCTCTTCTCGGCCACGTTCTACCCGATCACCGCCTACCCGGAGCCGCTCCGGACGATCGTCGAGGTCACCCCGCTCTACCAGGGCGTCGCGATGCTCCGCCAGCTGGCGACCGGGGCGATCGACCGGGTCGATCTTCGTCCACATCGCCTACCTCGCGGTCGATGGGGCTGGCCGGGCTGGCGGTCGTCGCGCGCCGGCTCGACCGGCTGCTGCTCAAGTAGTCGTGGGCGAGGCGCCGGGCGGCACGGCGTCGCTCGACGGCGCGGCGTCGGTCGACGCGCTCGCCGGACTCGACGCGCTCGAGGCCGAGGTCGTCGCCTGCCGGCGCTGCCCGCGGCTGGTCGAGTGGCGCGAGCGGATGGCCCGCGAGAAGGTCGCCCGCTTCCGCGACGAGCCGTACTGGGGCCGGCCGGTGCCCGGCTTCGGCGACCCGGCGGCGCGGATCCTGGTCGTCGGTCTCGCCCCGGCGGCCCACGGCGGCAACCGGACCGGGCGGATCTTCACCGGCGACCGATCGGGCGACTTCCTCTACCGGGCGCTGTTCGAGGCCGGCCTGTCGAGCTCGCCGACCTCCGTCCGTCGCGACGACGGCCTGGTCCTGACCGGAGTCCGCGTCAGCGCGGTCGTCCACTGCGCGCCGCCGGCCAACAAGCCGACCGTCGACGAGCGCGACGCGTGTCTCCCATTCCTCGGGCGGGAGGTCGCGCTGCTGCCCGACGTCCGGGTGATCCTCGCCCTCGGCGCGTTCGCCTGGGACGGGGTCCTGCGGGCGCTGGCCGGGTCGGGGCATGCAGGTCCCGCGGCCACGCCCCAGGTTCGGCCACGGCGCGGAGGCGCGGGTCGGGCCGTACGTGCTCCTCGGCTCGTTCCACCCGAGCCAGCAGAACACGTTCACCGGCCGGCTGACCGCGGCGATGCTGGGCGAGATCGTGGCTCGGGCGCGGGCCCTGGCCGGCCTCGAGTCGTGAGCATTGACCCATCCGTGATCCGTCGCGCCGTCCTGCTGCTCTCCATGTTCGCCATCGCGTCTGGCATCGCCGCTGCGGGACGTGCCTCATCCTCTGGCGATCGTCAACGCCGTCTTGCGCATCTCACATCACGATGCTAGCATCGCGCATCATGAGTGAGCTCCGCCGGACGACCGTCAGCGCCCCGCAAGCCACGATCCGCACGCTCGAGGCCGAGGCGCAACGACGAAGGGTTCCCCTCGCGACCCTCCTCCGCGAAGCAGTGGAGGAGAAGGCACAAGCGCTGCGCGGGGGACGGCGTCCGCGGGTCGGGGTGGCACGTTCCACCGACGGCCGCAGCGCGGCCGACCTCACGGCGGAGCCGGTCGCCGAAGAGCCGCGCTGACGGTGGCGCTCATCTGCGACACGGGCCCCCTGCTTGCCGCGCTCGACGCCGCCGATCCCGATCACGCGCGCTGCGCCTGGCTACTGACGAACGCGGACGAGGACCTGGTCGTGCCGACCCTCGTCCTCGCCGAGCTCGACTACTGGTGCGGTCGCCGGCTGTCACCCGAGGCCTGGCTCATCTTCCTCGACGACCTGCTCGCGGGCGTCTACCGCGTCGAGACGCCGACGGGCGTCGATCTTGCCCGCTGCCGCGAGCTGCAGGCTCGCTACGCGGATCTCGCGCTCGGGCTCGTCGATGCCAGCGTCGTGGCGCTCGCCGAGCGCCTGGGCGAGTCGAAGGTGGCGACGCTCGACCAGCGGCACTTTCGAGCGGTGCGGCCAGCGCATGTGGAGGCACTTGAGCTCCGGCCATAACAGGATCGGGCAGCGGCCCGTGGTGGTACGCCGGGGCGTCCTCGAAGGCGGGCGTGGGTCCTGCCGATGACCCTCAGGCGGCGCCTCCCGTATCCTCAGGTGCGATGGTCACCGAGCGCGACTACTACGAGGTCCTGGAGCTCCGGCGCGGGGCGAGCGACGCCGAGATCAAGCGATCGTTCCGGCGGCTGGCCCAGAAGTGGCACCCCGACGTGAACACGGACGCGGGTGCCGCCGAGCGGTTCAAGGAGCTCAACGAGGCCTACCAGGTCCTGTCCGATCCGCAGAAGCGGCAGGCCTACGACCTGTTCGGCCGGGCCGGCGTGAGCGGTGCCGGGGGCGCGCCCGGGGCGGGTGACTTCGCCGGCTTCGGCGACATCTTCGACGCGTTCTTCGGCGGCGCGGCCGCCGGCGGCAGGGCCCGCCGGACCGGGCCGCCGCCCGGGGCCGACCTCCGCTACGACCTCCGGATCAGCTTCGTCGAGGCGATCAAGGGGACCGACAAGGAGATCGAGTTCACGGCTCTCGACCGGTGCAAGACCTGCCAGGGCTCCGGGGCGAAGCCCGGCACCTCGACGACCACCTGCCCCCAGTGCGACGGGCGGGGCGAGATCCGGACCGTCCGGAACACGATGCTCGGCCAGATGGTCAACGTCTCGACCTGCCCGCGCTGCCACGGTGAGGGCAAGCTCGTCGAGCACCCCTGCGATACCTGTCGTGGCGAGGGCCGGACCGAGCGGAAACGGAGCCTCCGGGTGGCGATCCCGGCCGGTATCGACGAGGGCCACCAGATCCGCCTGTCGGGCGAGGGCGAGGCCGGACCCCGCGGCGGCCCGGCCGGCAGCCTGTACGTCGCCGTCCACATCCAGCCCCACCCGGTCCTCAAGCGCGACGGGACCGAGCTGTTCCTCGAGCAGGAGATCTCGATCGCCCAGGCCGCCCTCGGGACGACCGTGACGATCCCGACCGTCGAGGGCGAGGAGTCGCTCGAGATCAAGCCCGGGACCCAGCCGGGGGCGGAGATCCGCCTGCGTGGCAAGGGCGTCCCGCACATCCGCCGGACGAACCAGCGCGGCGACCTCCACGTGTTCGTCCGGGTGGCCGTTCCGACCAGGCTGTCGAAGAAGCAGCGCGAGCAGCTCGAGGCCTACGCGGCCGAGGCCGGTGAGAGCGTCGGGACGGGCGCGGGCATCCTCGACCGGGTCAAGGACGCCCTGTCTTGAGCCCGGCCGGCGCGCCCGACGAGGGCGCCTCGGCCGAGGGCGCCTGGCTGGAGCTGTCGGTCGCGGCCGACCACGAGGCGGTCGAGGCGGTCAGCGAGATCCTGTCGCGGTACGCCCCCGGGGGGACGACCGTCGAGCCGGCCTACGAGCTGGTTGATGAGGGCCTCGGCGCGCGGGTCGACGTCGGCCGGCCGGCGGTCGTCCGGGCCTACCTCCCGGCTCGCGATGCGGCGGCGGCCCGGTCGGCCGTCGCGGGCGCGGAGGAGGCGCTCGGTCACCTCGCGGCGTTCGGGCTGCGGCCGATCGGCCCGCTCGAGACCCGGGTCGTCCACGAGGAGGACTGGGCCCACGCCTGGAAGGCCCACTTCCCGGTCCTCCGGGTCGGCCGGCGGCTCGTCGTCCGGCCGACCTGGCGGCGCCACCGCAGGGCGCCCGGCGACGTCGTCCTGGCGCTCGATCCCGGGATGGCCTTCGGGACCGGGCTCCACCCGACGACCCGGCTGTGCCTGGCCGGGATCGAGGCCTGGGCCGACGCCGGGCGGTTCGCGGCGGGGTCGGCGCACCACGGTGGGCCCCGCCTGCTCGACGTCGGCTGCGGCTCGGGGATCCTGGCGATCGCCGCCGGCCTGTTCGGGGCCGAGGAGCTGGTCGGCCTCGACACCGACCCGATCGCCGTCGAGGCGAGCCAGGCGAACGCCCGACGCAACCGGCTCGGCCGCCGGCTGACGGCCCGCCAGGGGAGCCTGCCGAGCGGCCAGCCCCCGTTCGACCTCGTCCTCGCCAACCTCATCGCCTCGCTCCTGATCGCCCTTGCGGAGCCGCTCGCGGCCGAGCTCCGGCCGGGCGGTCGGCTGCTGGCCTCGGGCATCTTCGTCGACCGGGAGGCGGAGGTCCGGTCGGCATTCGAAGCGGCGGGGCTCGCGGTCGTCGGTCGCTCGGCCGAGGGCGACTGGGTCGCGCTCGAGGCCGCCCGACCCGCCTGACCCGGCGTCCGCCCGTACAATCCGGCCCGTGCCCCTGTTCGCGATCGTCCTGCCGATCCACATCGCCCTCGCGATCGCCCTCTTCCTGCCGTCCCTGCTGCTGCCCTTCGCGCTGCGCACGAACCGGCCGGCGACGGAGTCGAAGAGCGGCCTGGTCCGCGCGCTCCTGCTGATCCAGGGCAGCGGGAGCGTGTTCATCGGCCTCGGCGTCGCGGCGACCGGGGCGCTCCTCGTCGGGAGCCTCGGGCCGACGCTCCTCGAGCAGCCGTGGCTGCTCCTGGCCCTGGCGGTCTACGCGCTCAACCTGGTCCTCGCGTTCTTCATCCAGCGACCGAACCTGCGGGCGCTGGTCGGCCTGCGGGCGGCGTGGGACGATCGGCTCTGGCAGGCCGCCGCCCGGCGCCAGCGCTACGTGTCGTATGCGATGGCCGGCCTGATCGGCGTCATCGGCTACCTGATGAGCGCGAAGCCGGAGCTGTGAGCTGGAGGTGACGGGGATGAGCGCCAAACCGACCGGTGTCACCGAGCCGACCCGCGACCCGGACTGCCTGTTCTGCCGGATCGTGGCCGGCGAGATCCCGTCCGTCCGGGTCCACGAGGACGAGCTGGTGATCGGGATCCGGGATGTCGCGCCACGCGCCCCGACCCACGTCCTGTTCATGCCCCGAACGCACATCCGATCGGCCGCCGACCTGACCGACGCCGACGGCCCGCTGCTCGGCCGGCTGTACGGCGCCGCGGCCGCGTTCGCCCGGCGCGAGGGGATCGCCGAGAACGGCTACCGGATCGTGATCAACGTCGGCGCCTGGGGTGGCCAGACCGTCGACCACCTCCACCTCCACCTGCTCGGCGGCCGGTCGATGACCTGGCCGCCCGGATGAGCCCGGCCGCCCGGATGAGCCGGCCCGGGCGCGCCCGACTCGCCGGCCCGGCGCTGTCACTCGGCCTGGGTCTCGTCCTGGCCGGCTGCGGGATCGCCGCATCGACCGTCCCGATCCCCACGACCGCCCCGAGCCCGGCGCCGGTCCTCTCGAACGCGGTCTCGGTCGCGGCAGTCCAGGTCCAGGACGCGCTCCGCGCCGTCGGCCTGACGGCGGCCGTCGCGGCGGTGCCGTTCCGGCCGGGCGAATCTCCGGCCCTGGCCGCCGCCCCCCGGCTCGTCCTCAAGGCCGTCCTGCCCGACGACGACGCGCACGGCTTCATCGTCCTGTACGACTACCCGACGGCGCCGCTGGCCTACGCGGCCGGGACCGAGATGGCCGCCTACCTCGCCTCCGGGCCCGGGCGGATCCAGTTCCCGCCCGACGCCGAGCACGTCATCCGCCAGCTCGGCTCGACCCTCGTCTTCTACAGCTGGTCGAAGGCGAACTCGCCGGAGCAGGCGGCCACCGACGTCGCGACCGCGCTCGGTACGCTCGGGCTCGGGATCCCGATCGTCCGCTAGCCGGAGACCGGGGCCGCGTCCGTGTCCTCGCTGACCGGGAGGGGCTGCTCGACCGCGGCCCAGGCGCGGATCCGGTCGCGCTTCACCTTGAGGGTATGGGTCCGCGGGAAGTCGGCATCCGGCCAGAGCCGCCAGGCGACCACCCGCTGATTGGCCGCCAGGGTCGCGTTGGCCGCCTTGACCTGGGCATCGATCTCGGCCCGCAGCTCGTCCGGGTCGCGGTGGAACGACTCGACGCCCTGGCCCGGCATGTCCCCGCCACGCGGCAGGACCGCGGCCCCCGGGGCCAGGACGATCGCCTCGATCCGGCCGGGCCGCGTCTCGACGACGACCGAGTCCCGGATGCCCGCCGTCCGGAGCGCGTTCTCGACGTCCTCCGGGTACACGTTCAGGCCGTTGGGCAGGACGATGATGTCCCTCATCCGGCCCATCAGGATGAGGTGGCCGGCCGGGTCGTGGCGGCCGATGTCGCCGGTCTTGTACCAGCCGTCAGGGGTGAACGAGGCGGCCGTCGCGTCGGGGTCGCGCCAGTAGCCGCTGAACACGGTCGGGCCCTTGACCTGGATCTCGCCGTCGTCGGCCAGGCGGATCTCGACCGGCGGGATCGTCCGACCGACGGTGCCCAGGCCATGGTCCGTCTTCGAGGTCACGCTGGCCGGGCCGCACTCGGTCGCGCCGTAGCCCTGCATGACCACGACGCCGACGTCCTCCCAGGCCTGCTGGAGGGCGGGTGGCAGGAACGCCGCGGCGGTCACGAACAGGTTGAGCCCGCCGCCCAGCTGGGCGTGGACCTGCCGGAACAGGAAGCGCCGGGCACCGTAGGGCAGGTGCCGGGCGATCCGCCGCAGGCGATCGAAGGCGGCCTTCCGGCCGGACTTCTCGACCTCGCGCTCGATCACGCCCCAGAACAGGTCGAGGACCTGCGGGACGACGAGCATCGTCGTCACCCGGTGGTCGCGGATCGCCTCGAAGATCACCCGCGGGTTGCGGCTCCGGACGTACAGGATGTCGGCCCCGACGGTCAGGGCGTAGAACAGGGTGATCGCCTGCTCCATGAGATGCGACAGGGGCAGCAGCGACACGAGCCGGTGCTCCTGGGGCGGGATCGCGTTGTGGGCGGTCGCGATGGTCGCGACCACGTTGGCGTGGGTGAGCATCACGCCCTTCGGCGTCCCGGTCGTGCCGCTGGTGAAGATGATCTCGAACAGGTCCTCCGGTCGCGGGCGCGACCAGGCCTCGACCTGTTCCGCCCAGTCGGCCGGCCAGCCCGGATCGGGCTCGGCGGCGAGGTCCTCGACGGTCGAGGTCGGGAAGTGCTCGAGGCGAGCCTCGCGCGGGTCGGGTGCGTCGCGGCCGGTCCCGATCGCGAGGCGGGTCGCCTCCGCCTTCTCGGCGATCCGCTCGATCGCGTCGGGCGACATCCGCAGGTCGAGCGGGACGACGATCACGCCCGCCCGCATCGCCCCGAAGTAGACCGCCGGCAGGGCCGGGGTCGACGGCGACCAGGTGAGCATCCGATCGCCCGCCGCCAGACCCTCGGCGCGCAACCGCCAGGCGACGGCCCGACTGCGCCGGTCGAGCTCGCGGAACGACCACGTCTCGCTCGAGCCGTCGTCGCGCCGGAGCGACAGGGCCGGCCGATCGCCGAAGGCCGCAACGGTCTCGTCGAGGATGTCGACCAGGATCTCCATCCTCACAGCGTACGCCCGGGCGTGGCGGCGAAACGGGCGGTCCCGACGCGCTAGGCTGGACGGGATGCCCTCGCCCTCGTCCTCCTCCTCGTACACCGCCGTCGGCTCGCCGGACGCTCCGGCGATCGTGCTCGTCCACGGCACGCGGCTGTCACGCGGGCAGTGGCATCCTCAGCTCGCCGCGCTGTCGGGCGGGTTCCGGGTGGTCGCCCTCGACCTGCCGGGCCACGGCGCGCTGCGCGACCGGCCGTTCGACTGGGACGAGGCGGTCGAGGAGATCGCCCGGGTCATCGACGAGGCCGCCGGCGGCCGGGCCGTCCTGTGCGGGCTGTCGCTCGGGGGCTACCTGGCGATCGACCTGGCCGCCCGGCACCCGGAGCGAGTGGCCGGCCTGGTGATCTCCGGCGCGTCGGCCCAGCCGCGGGGCCTCCTCTTCCCGGTCGGGATCCGCTGGCTGGCGATGGTCCTCGAGCGGACGTCCTCGCCCCGGCTGGAGCGGATCAACCGGGCCTGGTTCCGGGGCCGCTACCCGGCCCCGACCGCGAACGCGATCCTCGCCGGAGGGTTCGGCTTCCGCGCGGGCGCGACCGCCCTCCGGGCGCTCATCGGGCGTGACGCGCGGGCGAGCTTCGCCGCCTACCCGGGCCCGACGCTCATCCTCAACGGCCAGCTCGACTTCCCGTTCCGGCTTGGGCAAGGCGCCTTCCGCCGGGCGGCGCGGGACCCCCGGGTGGTCGTCCTCCGGCGGGCCAGCCACCTCGTGAATCTCGACCGGCCGTCGGCCTACAGCGCGGCCCTCGCCCGCTTCGCGGCGGAGGCGGTCCGGGCCGACGGGCGGGGCGTCGCGAGGGTTTGACCGCGCCGGGACCCTCGTCTACACTCCGCCAGCCTGTCGGCGAGCGCTCATCCGCGCCTCGTCGAGGCCGTTCGAGCCGATCGGCCCACGAGCTGCGAACGACCAGCGAGACCAGGCCGTGGGAGGTGAACCGGGATTGGCAGAAGTCCGAGTGGGTGAGAACGAGACCTTCGAGAGCGCGCTCCGCCGTTTCAACAAGAAGATCCAGCAGAGTGGGATCCTCGCCGAGGCCCGCCGCCGCGAGCACTACGAGAAGCCGAGCGTGAAGCGCAAGCGCAAGGAAGCCAAGCGCAAGAAGGCCGCCCGCACGCAGCAGGGCTAGGCGCCCGCCAGGGGCGACAGCTCGGCAGGGCGGCTCGATCGAGCCCCGCCCGAGGTGCCAGATCCGGTGACCCTGAAGGAACGCCTCCACTCCGAGACGACCGCCGCGATGCGGTCGGGTGACTCGCTGCGTCGCGACGTCCTGCGGATGGCCAGCAACGCCCTGTACCTCGTCGAGAAGAAGCAGGGCGAGGCGCTGACCGACGACCAGGAGCTCCAGGTCCTCAGCCGCGAGGTGAAGACCCGGCGCGAGTCGGTCGACGCGTTCCGCTCGGCCGGCCGGGACGACCTGGCCGACAAGGAGCAGGCCGAGATCGCGATCCTGTCCGGGTTCCTCCCCCAGGCCCTGACCGACGACGAGCTGACGGCCCTCGTCGGCGAGGCGATCGGCGCGACCGGGGCGGCCTCGGCCCGCGACCTCGGCAAGGTCATGGGCTGGCTCGCCCCCCGGACCCGCGGCCGGGCCGACGGGAAGCGGGTCAGCGAGCTGGTGGCCCGAGCGCTGGCCGCGGCCGACCTCGCCACCCACGACGCGGCCGGGAGCCACTGACCGTCGTGCTCGCCCAGCGGCACGACCGCGCCGACCGTCCGCCGAGGTTCTCGCAACGGGACCTCACCCGCCTGCTCGTCGCGTCGGGCCTGCTCATCCTGGCCCTGACCGCGATCTTCGCGGTCGACGTCGTCCCGAAGCGGGCCGACGTCAAGGTCGGCGACGTGGCCACCGCCGACATCCTGGCCCCGCGGGCGATCACCTACACCAGCGACATCCTCACCGCCCAGGTGCGTGCGGCGGCGAGCGCCGCCGTCCCGCCCCAGTACGACTTCACCAACGACAAGGCCTCGGCGGTGGCCCGCCAGCAGGCGATCGCCTTCCAGCGGGTCGTCTCGCCGGTCGACAGCGCGTTCGACCCGGCGACCTCCGAGGCGGACCGGATCGCGCTCCTCGAGACGGCCCTGCCCGGGCTGACCGACGAGTCGCGGGCGAACCTGATGGCCCTCCCGATGACGCGCTGGTCGGTCATCAAGGCGGAGTGCGCCCGGATCCTCGACCAGCTCGAGACGACCGAGCTGCGCGACGCCGACCTGGCCGACGTCCGGGATCGACTCACCGGCCGGATCCTCGGTGGCCTCAACGAGGCCGAGCGGACGCTGGCGGCCGAGATCGTCGGGCCGCTCCTCGTCGCCAACTCCGACTACGACCAGGCCGAGACGGATGCGGCCCGGACCCGGGCCGCCTCGCTCGTGTCCCCGACGCTCGTCTCGGTCAGCCAGGGCCAGGCGGTCGTCCGCAAGGGCGACAAGGTGACCGCCCAGACGCTCGAGCAGATCGAGGCGTTCGGGCTGCCGACCGCCCGCTGGGACTTCGTCCGCCTGGCCGGCTGGGCCCTCTTCTCGACCCTGCTCGTCGGGCTGCTGCTGGCCTGGGTCTGGCGGTTCCGGCCGGAGCTGTGGCACCGGACCAACGTGCTGACGCTGGTCGGGCTGCTGCTCGTCTTCGCCACGTTCGCCCTGGAGCTGACCGCCGGCCGGTCGGCCCTGCCGTTCATCGTGCCGACGGCGGCGATCGGGATGCTCGTCGCCCTGCTGCTCGACGCCGGGACGGCGATGGTCCTCATGGCGATCATCGCGGTCGTCGCCGGGGCCGTGAACGTCAACGCGCCCGAGATGACCGCCTACACCTTCTTCGGCGCCGCCGCCGGGATCGTCGCGATCCGCCGCGGCGACCGGCTCAACGTCTTCATCCAGGCCGGGATCGCGATCGCGCTGGTCAACGCGCTCGTCGTGACGATGTACGGCCTGCTCGGTCAGCGCGACCTGACCGGGGTTCTCCAGCTGTGGGGCGCGTCGGCGGCGGCCGGCGGCGGGGCCGCGGTCGTGGCGGTCGGGACGTTCGCCGTCCTGGGCAACGTGTTCGGCATCCTGACCGTGTTCCAGCTGCTCGAGCTGGCGAACCCGTCCCAGCCGCTCCTCCGCCGGCTGCTGATGGAGACACCGGGCACGTACCACCACTCGATCATGGTGGCCAACCTCGCCGAGCGGGCCGCCGAGGCGATCGGGGCCGACCCCCTCCTGACCCGCGTGGCGGCCTTCTACCACGACGTCGGGAAGCTGGCCAACCCGCTCGCGTTCATCGAGAACCAGGCCGGGGGCGACAACATCCACGACGACCTCGACCCGGAGACCTCCGCCCAGGTCCTCAAGGCCCACGTCGCCGACGGCATCGACATCGCCTACCGGGCACGGCTGCCCAAGCCGCTCATCGCGTTCATCCCCCAACACCACGGGACGGTCTCGATCAGCTACTTCCATGCCAAGGCGCGGGAGCTGGCGGCCGCCCCGTATGGCGGGCTGTCGACCCCCGAGGGCGAGAAGGCGGCCAGCGCCGTCGACGCCGCCCGCTATCGCCATGCCGGGCCCAAGCCACAGAGCCGCGAGGCCGCCCTGATCATGCTGGCCGACGGCGTCGAGGCGTCGGTCCGCTCGCTCTCGTCGCGCGACGAGCCGGCCATCCGGGCGATGGTCAGCCGGATCATCGACGAGCGGCTCAACGACGGCCAGTTCGACGAGTGCGATCTCACCCTGCGCGACGTCGAGCGGATCCGCGAGGCGTTCGTCACCCAGCTCCTCGGGATGTACCACCAGCGGATCGCCTACCCGCAGAGCAAGATCGTCGAGCTGGAGTCGCGCCGGGCGGCCGTGGCCGGCGGGGGCGGTGGCTCCGCCGCCGGGGGTGGTGGCGGCGGTCCGGCGGGCCCCGACGCTGGCTGACCGGTCGATCTATCTGCCGCCGTGGCGGGTCGACCTGACCGTCCGCCCTGGCGTCCCGCGGCTCGTGCCGGCGACCGAGCTGGCCCACTCGGCCGCCCAGGCCCTGGAGGCCGCCGGCGCCCCGCGGCCGGCCTCGATCGGGCTGATCCTAGCCGACGACCGAGAGCTCGCCGAGCTCAACGCCCGGCACATGGGGGTCGAGGGACCGACCGACGTGCTGTCGTTCCCGCTCCTCCCGTCACCGGCCTACCCGCGGCATCCCGGCCAGGCCGCGGCTGCGGTGGCTCGTGCGCGTGGCGCGACCGAGTTCCCACTGCCCCCGGGCGTCCGCACCCACCTCGGCGATATCGTCGTGTCCGTCGAGCGGGCGATCGACCAGGCGGAGGGCGGCCGCGGTGGCTGGACGGGCTCTCTCCGGTGGGCGCCGGCCGACGAGCTGCGGTTGCTCGTGATCCACGGCGTGCTCCACGTCTGCGGCTGGGACCATGTCGCTCCGATCGAGCGCGCCGCGATGCGACGCCTCGAGGCCGACCTGATCGGGCGTCCGGTTCCGTCCGCCTGACCGCCTCCGGGCCGTTTCGTCACCAGTGTCTGAGCCGCATCCGGCGCTCCCGCCAGGCCAGCAGCTCGATCGCGTCGACGACCTGGGTGACCGAGTAGGGGTTGACGTCGGCGACCGAGGCGATCTCCGTGTCCAGCTCGCCGACCGCCGTCGAGACCAGCCTCGCGACGGTCGAACCGGGTCCGGTGAGTCGGACCACGGTGACCCGGCCGTCGCTTGGGTCGGATCCACGGATGGCGTAGCCCCGCTCCACCAGCCGCCCGACGACGTAGCCCGCCGTCGCGGCCGGAAGCGCGAGCGCCTTCCTGATCGTCCCCGGCGTGGCGGCACGGTTGATCAGGACGGCGCGGATGACGACAGCTTCGAGCGCACTCAGGCCGGTCTCCTCGATCCGGTCTTCGAGGAGGCGCGCAAGCTCCAGGTGCCCGACCAGGAACGATGAGATCAGGGAGCGCTCCGTGGGAGGATCAGCCATCCTGTGACTCCTTGGCCCGATTCGTGCTCGAGCTGGCGTTCGTCGCGAAGCTCGCCGAACACGACATCGCTGCGCGAGATCCTCCAGTTCTGAATTACAGCGCTGTATGACAGAGCTGGCGGATCGTGCGCAGCGCGAGGGGTTCCGGCGGGGTCGTTCGTCGCTCGACGGCACTTCAGCCTGACGGTCGGGTCTCACCTGAGACTTAGGGCCTGTGTATGAAACCCGAGAGCGGTCGGGCGAACGGTGTAGCGTTCCGGACCAGCACAGGTCCGCGGTCTTGACGTCTGGCAGAGCGTCGGGCAGGGTGCCCAGGCCAACCTGCGAGGAGAGCACCAATGGAGCAAGCTCGACCGATCGTGGTCCGGCCAGATGAGGGGGCCCCGCCACCCGGGCCAGCCACGCCCGGAATGGACCGCCGACAGCTCTTCGACCATGAGGATCGCTGGGTCGGCTGGGTGCGGACCGACGCCGGACTCGCGGGCGGCTGGCACCACCATGGAGCGCGCGACTCCTACATCTACGTGCTCCGCGGCAGGGTCACGATCGAATACGGTCCCACCGGGCGCGAGCAGGTGACGGCGGTGGCCGGGGACTTCATCTTCAATCCCGCCCGGATGGTGCATCGCGAGATCACCGCCCCCGACGAGCCGGCAGAGTTCTTCGTCATCCGCGTTGGGACCGGCCCGCAGAACGTCAACGTCGACGGCCCCGGTGCCGATCCGGACGGCAGATGACTTGAGGCCTGGCCGATCGATCGGTCGGATCCATCCGAACGGGAGGTCGCCGGCCGAGCCGAGCGGGGGTGATCATAGCGGCCGCCCTTCACCGTCTGGGCGTCGATCATGACCATCGAGGGGATCGGCTCGCGCTCGTGGCGGACGCGAACCTGCGCGGCGAGCCGGACCATCGCCCGCTCCCAGACCCCGTTCGCCCGCCAGCGGCGCCATTGCTGCCAGACAGCGCCCCACGGGCCGAAGCGCTCAGGCAGGTAGCGCCACTGGGAGCCGGTGCGGGCCAGGAAGAGCATCGCGTTGACCATCTGGCGGCGCGGGATGCGGGCCGGCACGCCCCGCCGACCGGGCGGATCGAACAGATCCGCGACGCGGCGCCATTGCTCGTCCGTCAGCTCGATGGCGAAGCCCATGCCGACAGCCTGCCGGTCGGGGCGCGACAGCTTATCTGGCACGAAACGGTCCCGGTCGAGCGTGAACTTTCATACACAGGCCCTTAGTCCACCCGGGGGCTCCGAGCCGGGCCGGACGACGACCCGGCTGGTACCATCCGAGCCGGGCCCTCCCGGACGGGATCGGGCCCGTTCGGCGTGTGTCCAAGGGGCCGGCAGCGACGCCACGGTCCAGGCGAGACGGAGACAGGGTGAAGATCGTCGTCGGACTCGGGAACCCGGGGGAGCGCTACGCGAAGACGCGCCACAACATCGGCTGGATGGTCGCCGATCGCCTGGCCGATCGCGCCGGCTGGGTGGGCAAGGGCCGTGAGCGCGACGCCTCGCGGATCGTCCAGGGCCGGTTCCGGGGCCTCGACCTGACCGTCGTCAAGCCGCTCACGTTCATGAACGAGTCGGGGCTGGCGGTCCGCAAGGTGATCGCCCGGGAGCACGCCCCACTGGGCGACCTCCTCGTGGTGGCCGACGACTTCGCCCTGCCGTTCGGCAAGCTCCGCTTCCGCGAGGGCGGTGGGCCGGGCGGCCACAACGGGCTCGGCTCGATCATCGACGAGCTCGGGACGGAGAAGTTCAGCCGCCTCCGGGTCGGGATCGGCGAGCCGGACCGGAACGCGGTCGACCACGTCCTGAGCACGTTCGGGCCGGACGAGCGGCAGCGCCTCGACGAGCTCCTCGACGCCACCGCCGACGCGGTCGAGGCGTGGGCGCGTGACGGGACGAACAAGGCGGCCAATCGGTTCAACGCCTTCCAGCTCCGACCGGCCGACGCCGAGCGTGTCGCGCCACCCGGCGAGATCGACGGACCACCCGGACCCGACGGGATCCGCCGGACCCGGACCGGCTGGCGCCGACTCCGGCCTCCGGGGCCCGGGGACGAGGCGTGACCACTCCGCCGCTCCGAGGCAAGCGCGGGGCCGAGCGCCGTCTCGGCGAGCGGGTCGCCGAGGAGTTCGTCGCCCGGCACCGCGCGAACGACGGAGGAGGCGGTCGACTTCGACGTCGCCGAGGTCGACCGCGAGGTCGAGGACCTCGCGCGCGCCGAGGAGGCGGGTCGCCCGAGCGTCGGCGCCGCGCCGCTGCCCAAGGGTGGCCGGCGCCTGCCCGACCTGTCGGCGCTCCCGCCGCTGCTGGCCGCGAGCGGCTCCTTCGGCGCCCTGCGCGAGCGCCTGGGCTCGGCCGACGCGCCACCGACGAAGCACGGCAGACATGCCGGCCTGACCTCGGTCCCCCACGGTGCGAAGACGTACCTGGCCGCCACGCTCGCCCTCGCGACACCGCCCGAACGGCTCGTCTGGGTGGCCCGCGACGCCGAGATCGGCGACCGGGTCGCCGAGGAGCTCGGGGCCTGGCTCGGCGACCCCGACGCGGTCGCCGTCCTCGAGCCGCGCAGCTCGCTGGCCTACGAGCGGAGCGAGCTGGTCGCCGACGAGACGGCCGCCCGGGTCGCCGCGCTCGCCGCCTGGAAGACGGGCCGCGCCCGGATCCTCGTCGCGAGCGTCCAGGCGCTCCTCCAGCGGACGCTCGATCCGGCCGACCTGCCGAGCAGCCCGAGGGTCCTGAAGCCGGGCGTGCGGATCGCCCTCGACACCCTCCTGCGCGAGCTGCTCGACCTCGGCTACCAGCCGACCCTCGAGGTCGCCGGCCGGGGCGAGTTCGCCCGCCGCGGCGGGATCGTCGACGTCTTCCCGCCGGCCGAGATCGCTGCCGGTCCGGATCGACTTCTTCGGCGACGAGATCGACACGCTCCGGCGGTTCGACCCGACCGACCAGCGGACCGTCGGCCCGGCCGCGGAGGCGACCCTCCTGCCGGCGAGCGAGTTCCTCGTCCCGGCCGGCGGGGTGGGGGAGCTCCGGGCGCGGCTCGGCCGGGCGGCGGCCAGGCTGCCGGAGCGACTGGCCGCGGACCTCACCCGGTTCGAGGGAGCGGAGGCCCATACCGGGACCGTGCACACGGGGGTCGCTTCGCACGGCGGGACGACCGCTGACGGCCGTGGCACCGACCCGTGCCCTCGACACCGGCGACGCCGCCGAGGTCTGGGCCGGGATCGTCTGCCCGGCCACCGGTCTCGACCACATCGAGCCCGGGACGCTCCTGGTCCTCGACGAGCCGGGCGACCTCGCCGATGCCGGCGCGTTCCTGTGGCGCCAGGCGGACGAGCGCCGGGCGGACCTCGTCGCGGCCGGGGACCTGCCGAAGGACTGGCCGCTGACCTACCTCCCGCCGCGGGACTGGAAGGCGCGCCTGCTCGGCGCGCGCACGCTCGAGCTGACCTGGGAGTCGGAGCCGGGCGAGGCGATCGCCGGCGGTGGCCTGAGCTCCGGCGACCTGTTCGGCTGGCAGGAGCCGAGCGTGCCCGGGCTGCGCTCCGGTCGGCTGGTCGAGGCCGTCGAGGGCTGGGCCGCCGAGGGTCAGCGGATCGTCCTCGCGTCGGACCAGGCCGCGCGGCTGTCGGAGCTCCTCGGGGAGGCCGGCCGGCCGGTCGCCGCCGTGAATCGGGTCGACGTCCCGCCGCCGGCCGGCGCGGTCGCCCTGATCGAGCGGAGCCTGAACGGCGGCTTCATCGGCGGCCCCGACGGGTTCGCCTTCGTGACCGACCGCGAGCTGTTCGGCACGGTCCGCGTCCGCCGACCCAAGGCGATGCGGCGGGTCGTCCCACGCGACATCCTCGAGCGGCTGACCCCGGGCGACCTCGTCGTCCACATCGACCACGGGATCGCCCGCTACGAGCAGATGCTCCGGCGCGGCGGAGCGGGCGAGGAGCGCGACTACCTGGAGCTGAGCTTCGCCGGCGGCGACCGGATCTTCGTCCCGGTCGAGCAGATCCAGCGGGTCAGCCGCTACTCCGGCGGCGAGCGCCCCAGCTCAGCCGGCTCGGCGGGACGGACTGGCTGCGGACCAAGCAGCGGGTCAAGCGGGCCGTCGACGACCTGGCCGAGGAGCTCCTGGCCCTGTACGCGGCGCGGACCTCGGCCCGCGGCCACGCCTACGCCCCCGACACCCCGTGGCAGGCCGAGATGGAGGCGAGCTTCCCGTACGAGGAGACGGTCGACCAGCTCCGCGCCGTCGCCGAGACGAAGGTCGACATGGAGGCCGGTCGGCCGATGGACCGGCTGGTCGTCGGCGACGTCGGCTACGGCAAGACCGAGGTCGCGATCCGGGCCGCGTTCAAGGCGGTCCAGGACGGCAAGCAGGTCGCGGTCCTCGTCCCGACGACCGTCCTCGCCGCCCAGCACTTCCAGACGTTCGGGCAGCGCTACGCCGCGTTCCCGATGACCGTCCGGCTGCTGTCCCGGTTCGTCTCCGAGCGCGAGCAGGGCGCGACGGTCGAGGGGCTGGCCGGCGGCTCGGTCGACGTCGTCATCGGGACCCACCGGCTGCTCTCGAAGGACGTCCGGTTCCGGGACCTCGGGCTGGTCGTCGTCGACGAGGAGCAGCGCTTCGGGGTGGCCGCCAAGGAGCGCCTGAAGCGGCTGCGCAACGAGGTCGACGTGCTGACCCTGTCCGCCACGCCGATCCCGCGGACGCTCAACCTGGCCCTGGCCGGGATCCGCGACCTGAGCGTCATCGAGACGCCGCCCGAGGACCGCCTGCCGATCCAGACCCGGGTCGCCGAGGCGTCGGCCGGGCTCGTCCGCGACGCGATCCTGCGCGAGCTCGACCGCGGCGGCCAGGTCTTCTACGTCCACAACCGGGTCGAGACGATCGAGGCCCAGGCCGAGCAGCTCCGCCGGATGCTGCCCGGGGCCCGGTTCGTCGTCGGGCACGGGCAGATGCCCGAGGGCGCGCTCGAGAAGGTGATGATCGCGTTCTCGGACGGCGCCGCGGACGTCCTCGTGTGCACCACGATCATCGAGTCCGGGCTGGACATCCCGAACGCCAACACGATCGTCATCGACCGGGCCGATACGCTCGGGCTGGCCCAGCTCTACCAGCTCCGCGGCCGGGTCGGGCGGTCGAGCCGCCGGGCCTACGCCTACCTCCTCTACCGCCGCCGCGAGCGGCTGAGCGACGAGGCGCGCAAGCGGCTCCAGGCGATCTTCAACGCGTCGGAGCTCGGAGCCGGCTTCCAGATCGCCCTGTCCGACCTCGAGATCCGGGGCGCCGGGAACATCCTCGGCGGCGAGCAGTCGGGGCACATGGCCGCGGTCGGGTTCGACCTCTACTCGCGCCTGCTGGCCGACGCGGTCGAGGAGAGCAAGGCCCGGCGCGAGGGTCGCCAGCCGGTCCTCGAGAAGCCCGGCGCGGTGCTCGACCTGCCGGTCGACGCCCACCTGCCCGACGAGTACGTCCCCGACGAGGCCCAGAAGCTCGAGCTCTACCGGCGGCTCGCCCGGGCCCGGACGCCCGGCGACATCGCCGCCTTCCGCCAGGAGGCGACCGACCGGTTCGGGCCGATGCCGCGCGCCGGTCCAGCGGCTGGTCGAGGTCGCCGAGCTCCGGCTGGCGGCCGAGTCGGCCGGCGTCTCGTCGATCTCGCGCGAGGAGGGCCAGCTCGTCGTCCGCTTCGGCGCGGGCCTGTCACGGGCGACCGCGATGCGCCTGCTCGCCCCGCTCGGCGGCGGCGAGCGCGCGGCGGCGCTCGGCCTGCCCGGCGTCCGCCCCGGCGACCTGACCTTCGCCACGCAACCAGGTCCGGATCCGCCTCCCGCGCGACCCGCGCCAGGTCGTGGCAGCTCACCCAGGCCGTCGTGGCGCGCCTCACCGCATCAGCCAGCGAGTGAGGTCACGCCATTGGACAAAGGCGTGTGCTAATGTTCCTTGGTGCCGTCTGCCGCCGCGATCTACGCCCGCATCAGCTCGGACCCCAACGGCGACCTCCTCGGGGGTCTCCCGCCAGGTCGAGGATTGCCGCGCCCTCGCCGAGCGGCGCGCGTGGCCGGTCAGCGAGGTGTACGTCGACGACGACGTCAGCGCCTACCGGGGGAAGGAGCGCCCGGAGTACCGCCGGATGATCGAGGACATTGGCGGCGGGCGTCCATTCGATGCCGTCGTCGTCTGGCACCTCGACCGGCTCCATCGCCACCCGCGCGAGCTCGAAGAGTTCTTCGAGGTCTGCGACACCGCCGGACTGCCGCGCGCTCGCCTCGGTCACCGGGGACACCGACCTCGCGACCCACGACGGGCGCTTCCTGGCGCGTATCTTGGGCGCCGTGGCCCGCAAGGAGTCCGACGACAAGAGCCGGCGGATCACCCGCAAGCACCTCGAGATCGCCCAGGCCGGCCGGGCGATCAACGGCGGGACCCGGCCGTACGGCTACCGCGACGACTTCCGCGACCCCCGAAGCCCGCCGAGGCCCGCGACGGTCATCCGCGAGGCGGCCGCCCGGGTCCTCGCGGGCGACAGCCTCCGCTCGATCGCAGCCGATCCTCAACGCCCGCGGGATCGAACAGCGTCCGCGGCCGAAGATTGGTCGACGATCCAGGTCCTCCGCCGGATGCTCGTCTCGGCCCGCCTGTCGGGCCAGCGCTCGATACCACGACGAGATCGTCGCGACCGGCGATTGGGAGCCGATCCTGACCCCCGACGAGACGGACCGTCTCCGGGCGCTCCTGACCGATCCGGCCCGCCTCACCCGGCGGACCGTCCGGCGCTACCTCCTCTCGGGTGGACTGCTGCGCTGTGGGGTCTGCGGTGCCGTCCTCGTCGCCCGCCCGCGTCAGGGACGGCACCCGCCGCTACGTCTGCGCCAAGGGTCCGGGGCTGCCCGGCTGCGGCGCGATCGCGATCCTCTCCGAGCCGGCTTCGAGGCGTTGATCTCGGAGGCCGTCCTCTACCGCCTCGACACCCCGAACTCGCGGCCGCCCTCGCCGGGGCCGCCCTGCCCGACGACACCGCCGAGCGGGCCGACCTCGCCCGCGACCAGGCCCAGCTCGAAGAACTCGCGACCGCGTACGGCGAGCGAGCCGTCACCTTCCGTGAGTACCTCGCCGCCCGGAAGCCGATCGAGGCCCGCATCGAGCGCGCCCGGCGAACGCTCGCCCGGGCCACCGGGACCGCGGCGCTCGAAGGCTACGGTCGGTCGCTCCCTCGGCGCCCTGCGGGCGGCCTGGAGCGACCTGCCGTTGACCCGTCAGCGCGCGATCGTCGCCGCCGTCCTCGACCGGGCCGTCGTCCGGCGAGCCGTCCGCGCGGCGGACGGCCTTCGACCACTGCCCAGCGTCGAGCCCCTCTGGCGGGTCTGACCGAGGAGCGTCACCGCCGTCCGGATCATCGCCGGATCCGTGACCTTCACCGCGCAGCCCCTGCGCCGCGCACGTCACCTCGGCCCACGCCCCGAGCCTCGGCCGCCGTCGGAAGCCTCACGGCCACGACGCCCACACCGCCGGGGGACCGGTCCAATCCTCGCTATCGCGCGATTGCCACACGTACTCCGGTCGGCCCGTCCATGACCGACTCGGCCCAGCCGAGGACCTCATCCGGGGTCTGGCCGTCGAGGTCGATCTTCCGCGGCTGGAAGCCCTGCGCCGACCTTCGTACTCGATGGAGCCCCTCAGCTATCTGCCGGCGCCGAGGTCCTTGCCGACGTACTTCGAGAGGTACCTGGCGCGCCTAAGCGCGCCTCCCCGCGGGTCCCCGAACCGACCGGCAGATCGCCCAGGAGCTTGACGTGGACGATTAGCCGCGTCCCCAGGCCGCCTTGATCGCGCCGTGCGGGACGTAGCCGCCCGACCGCGAAGTGGACGTGGTAGCCCGTGCCCGCCGGCGTGCCACTCGGGCACCCACGAGGTACGGGAACCGCTCGCCGGCCGAGGCTCGGAGGCGGCAGAAAGACACCGAATGCTGGCCGACATCGCGCGGAGCCGGTCCGGATCGTGACAGCCGGCCCCGGCGTACGGCCAGGGTGCCGAGACGATTCGAGGCGGTTCGCCGCGCAGTACCCGCCGAAGCCTTGCCCCCGCGCCCTGGCGGAGCGCGTCCGGCTGGCTGTCCCCGGGCGGTTCTGGCCCAGGCCCTTTCGAGGAGCCGGCCGCGGAGCGGAAGGACCCCACCGCCCTCGGCCGCGTCAGGGATAGAGGGAGAACCCCCAGCGGCCCATTTCCTGGGCCTGTCGAGTTTCGTCCCATATTCATAGTGAAGAAGCGACGGACGAACGTGTGGCCAAACAGAGCGCCCCTGCAAACGAAAAAACGCAGG
The DNA here is from genome assembly GCA_963837825.1 of uncultured Chloroflexia bacterium. Lineage (GTDB taxonomy): Bacteria > Chloroflexota > Limnocylindria > Limnocylindrales > CSP1-4 > Chersky-267. The sequence goes on along the minus strand of CAWIOR010000006.1, from coordinate 30,918 downwards.
CCGCTTGGCTCTGTCTCTCATCTCAGGTCGGGCTCTCATACTCCGGCGGACTTACGGGCCGCTTCGCCCGGTTCTGGCCTCGCTCCTACCCACACACTCTGCCGTCTACGCTAATCACTCTCGTCGGGCCGACGGAATCGCAGGCCCATACCCTACCATCGTCGCGCACGACCCTGCAACGGGATATCCTTCTGGTTATCGGGCGCCCACAGCGCCCAACCTGCGAACCGTGGGTGCCAAGACTCTATCGCCCTGTCAAGGGTCCGTGGGCCTGCGTTCCGCCGCGTCTCCAAGACCGCTCGCTATCGCTCGCGCGAGGCGGCCCTTGAGGACCGGCTGCCGTTAACCGGACAACCCAACAGCATCAGTCCGGTACGGGCGGGGCGCTTGCCATACCTTCTCGCGCGAGTTCCTGGTGCCAGGAAGCGTCCTCGATTAGTGCGTTGATGATCAACCGGTTCCGCTCCTCAAGCAGCATGCGGCGCACGGCCTCCGCGATGATCGTGCTCTGAGGTTCGTTGCGCTCCTCCGCCTGGCTCTTCACGAAGCTGAACAAGCTTCTGGCGCGAGGCTGATGCTCATCCTCTCTGCTCGACTCCTTCTCTCTAGGGACAATCGCTCCCTAACCATTGCCATTAGAAACCTTGTACCTCCATGAGTGCCGGTCGGACGCACTCACCCCTACCCCTCAAGGAGGAGACGTCTCTGTACATGAGTGCCACTAGTGCACATCCACTCGCGACACAAGGCTTTTGTTCTAGATCGTGATTCGACAACTTTCGCACATCGACAATACCAAAGTCTGGGCGCGGGCATATTGTGTTGCACGCTGCCAACGAATATGAGCTATGGCTTCGCCACATCCCCAGAGAAGGTCTTCGGCGTGCCCCGCCAGTCCCGGACGAACACCAGGGCGGGAGTAGACAGGAGTTATTCCGTTCATCGACACTCAGCCATCCCTCGTGGCGCGGGGGAGCACCTACTGGGTCGATCTTCAACCCGACGCTCGGCCACGAGCAGCGAGGGACTCCGTCCGGCGGTCGTCGTGTCCGCGACCATGATGTCCGCCGCCGGGATCCTGAATGGTAATTCCGACCACGACACAGAAGCTTGACCGGGTCAGACCGATTCCCAAGGTCTTTTTCCCGGCGGGTCGCGGCGGGGTCCCGGCCGACTCGAAGGCCCAGGTCAATCACTTGCGAACGATCGATATCGGCGAGCGCCTGCGGGACCCAATCGGAAGCGTTGCCCGCCCCCGAGATCATGGAGGAGATCGACCAGGCTCTGATGTTGGTTCTCGGCCTCGACGCCGCGTAGACACCGCTGGGGATCCCGGCTGCAACGGAGCGTTCCGATTTGACTGTCGAGGGCATCCGGTCCTGCTGCCCCGGCTCACCCGCTCCTGGTCCTGGGCGTGGTGCGTTGCGGGACCGTGTCCTCAAGCATGACGGCCACCACTTATCCCGGGCTTATCAGGGACAATCCGTGATCGCTGGAACTCCGAGGCTTTGATGGCGAGCAAGCCGCTCAAGCGAAAGAGTGTAGCTGGCGGTAGGATCACCTGCCCCGACTCCCTGGCGATCTACCAGGACGACGTGGTCCCAATCCCTCCATGACCTGTTTACCGCTCGGTTTAGGAAAGTGGATCTCTCCGCGGTGAGATACCAGCTTCCCGATGTAGCCAGCTTGGCGGACTTGGGCCAGAAACCCCTCCATGCCTTCTCCATCAGGGGTAGCGGCCTCGGCGGCGGGTACGGCGGCCACGCGTCCGTGACCATTCAAACATCCACCGAGGTACGTTCAGATATGGGTGAGCGACGATCAGGACGTCGAGCTGCTCGGCATCGCCCAACGGCCCGAGAGATCCTCATGCCGGCGCGTCCCGGCGGCTCTCGCACCAGATCATCCTCGTCGTCCCAGTCGTCGCGTTCCTGCCATGGGCTGTCGAGAGTCTCGGCTCGTCACCGCAGGGTTCCTAGGGCTCGATCGCGTCCAGAGCCTCACGGTCATGATCCTCCTGATCGCACTCGGCATCGCTTCCTTGACCGTCGCCGTCCGGCTCCGGCCTGACCAGTCATGGCACGTTGTACCCATACCCATCCTCGTCGCGTCGCACCTGGTGGGATCGAAACGGCGGGACTCCGTTGTGAGCGGGTTGGTCGCCGCTCTTGTCGGTGGTCTGATCCTCCTGGCGATAGAGTTGGCGCTCGGCGTGCTCCGTTCTGCCTGGGTCCACCCGCTCCATGAACGCCCGGTCTGCATGACCGCTCTGGTGTCATTGGCGCACGCCATTGGAGGCTGGCGTGACCTCGCCGTCGCTTGATGACCTACGGCACTTGGCAGGACCCGGGTCGCGGCGATGCTCGGTGACAGCGCGGGGAGGGGGAGCCGGCCTGGTGGCTCAACCTCCAGGCACGCCCCGACGCGATCGTCGATCTGGTGGCGCGACGTCGGGGACGACGTCGACGCCTACGCGCCATTGCGGTCCTCCGACACGGCGGTCGTGATCCTGGGCCTCGGCCGATCGCAGTCAGACGCACACGGCAGGTGGGCCTGCCCCAAGGACAGGAGAGAAGAAGATGAATACGAACCGAAGGATCGCCGTCGTCGCGGGAGTGCTGTTCATCATTGCGACGGTTGCAGACCTGATCTCGCGCGTGGTGTTCGTGCAACCAATTCTGAGCGCTCCGGTTGACCTCACCAAGATCTCGGCTAACGAAAACCAGGTCCTCCTGGGAGCGCTCTTTCTGTTCATCGGGGCTGCTGCGGCTGCTGGAATTGCCATTGCGCTGTACCCGGTCTTGAGGAAGCACAACGAAGGTCTGGCCCTTGGATCGGTTGGCTTCAGGCTCATCGAGGGAGCGCTCTATATCGGCATCGTTGTCTGCCTGCTGTTGCTGGTGACCTTGAGCCAGGAATCTGCGAACGCTGGAGCTCCGGCTTCATCGGCCTACGAGGTCCCGGCTGCGCTGTTGATGGCAGCACGTGATTCGCTGGGCGAAGTGGCGGTGCTGGCCTTTGGCCTCGGGGCGCTCATGTACTACTGGGTGTTCTATCAATCGCGACTCGTCCCTCGATGGCTGTCAGCCTGGGGTCTTGTGGCCATCGCGTTGGTCATGGTGTCCGGCCTCCTCGTCATGCTCCGGTCTTACCGAGCCGATGTCGACGACCCAGGTCGTCCTGGCTCTTCCCATCTTCCTGCAGGAGATGGTCTTGGCGGTCTGGCTGATCGCCAAGGGCTTCAACCCATCTGCCATCGCTGCCGAGTCTGCCGGTGAGACGTCGCGGTGGCGGGCCGCTGCGAGCACTGCGTCGGGGTCAGCAGCGTAGAACGGCACCACGGTCGAGAAGGTCAGCGTCGCCCGGCGCTGACCTTCTCGCTGACCCGCGGATCGACGGATGCCTCCGGCTCAGCGGGCACAACGGACTCAACGCCAGCAGCAGGACGTCATGCCCGGTTCCGCTCATGCCTGCCTGAGCGATGCCGGTTGGGAGGTCTTCCTTGAGGCATCCCGGAAGACCGCGGGTCGCGGCTCAGCACGCGCCTTCAAGCGACATTCCTGAACCCTGAGTGAACACGCCCTCCTGTTCCTAGGAGCGTGCGATGCGGGATGCTAGGGTGAGCGGATGAGTAGACCGTTGCTCGCGGACGCATTCGCGCACCACGTTTGGGCCGACGCTTCGATTGCTCGATGCGTGTCTCCCGCTCACCCCGGAGCAGCTGGATACGGCCGTCCCGGGGACCTACGGCTCGATCCTTCAGACCATGCGCCACCTGATCGGCGGCGACGCCTCGTACCTGTTCGTGCTGACCGGCGGACGCACCCCCGAGATCGACGAGGACCGGATGGACCTCCCGGAGCTTCGGGCGGCGATGGAGGGCAACGGAGCCGCATGGGCGTCGCTCCTCGCACAGGACCTCGACCCAGACTCCGTCGTCGTGCGGCACCGCGACGACGGGACCGAGAGCCACGCGCCGATGGGCATCCGGCTCGCGCAGGCGCTCGCACCACGGGACCGACCATCGAAGTCAGATCTGCACGGCCCTCACGACGCTCGGCATCGAGCCACCGGCGATCGACGTCTGGGACTTCGCCGAGCACGACGGCCGGCTCGTCGAGGTCCCACGCACCCCCTGACCCTGTCGGCGGGGCTCAAGTGACATCGCCGCACGCTCGCCGACACGCTCTCCCGTCGCCGGACGCCTAGAAGCCGGGTTGACAGGTGACCAAATGGTCACGTATGGTCAGCGGGATGGACGCGGTGTTCCGGGCGCTCGCTGACCCGTCTCAGCGGGCTCGAGAAGAGACTCGAGGAGGACGTCGTGGAGAAGGTGTTCGAGATCTACATCAAGACGACCCCGGAGCGTCTCTGGGAGGCGATCACCGACAGCGAGATGCGGCGGCGGTACTGGTTCGGGGTCGGCGTCACCTCGGACTGGACGCCCGGCTCCCGCTACCAGGCCGGCCACCCGCTGTCACCCGTCGCGATCCACGAGGGCGAGAACCTGGAGGTCGATCCGCCGCGCCGGCTCGTCCAGAGCTTCACGGCCCTGTGGAGCGAGGACGCGAAGCGCGAGGGGACCTCGAGGGTCACCTGGGAGATCGAGCCGGTCGGCGATTCATGCCGCCTGACCGTCACCCACGACCAGCTGCGCGAGGGCGCCAACGAGGAGATCTACGGCGGCTGGCCGCAGATCCTGTCCGGCCTGAAGACGCTGCTGGAGACCGGCGAGTCGCTCACGACGCCTGGCTCGCTGCTCTATTCGTAGGCCCCGGGATCGGCTGCTCGAGACCGTGACGGAGCTGGGTCCTGGAGACGGCTCTTGGTATCGTCCGGGGATGAGCGACGCGGAGACGAGCCCGGCGTCTCAGCCCTGCGATCGGGCGGCCTGGCTGCTGGAGCTCCGCCGGGACAACGCGCAGCAGGAGGACGCCCTGGCCCCGGACTACGACGCCGAGTGGGGCGAGATCGAGGACGACCATCGGGCGTTCATCGAGCGGTTCCTGGCCGAGCTGCCACCGGGCGGCCGGGTCCTCGACGCCCCGTGCGGCACTGGGAAGTACTTCGCGATGGTCCTGGCGAGCGGTCGCCAGCTCCTGGGCGTCGACCACTCCGCCGGCTACCTGGCCCGGGCGGCCACAAAGCACCCCGAGGTCCCGACCGAGCGGTTCGATCTCCAGGACCTGGCCTACCGGGACACGTTCGACGGCGTGCTCTGCGTCGACGCGATGGAGTTCATCGCGCCCGAGGACTGGCCGGTCGTCCTGGCCCGCTTCCGCCGGGCGCTCCACCCGGGTGGCTGGCTCTACCTGACCGTGGAGCGTGTCCCGGCGGAGGCGGCCGCGGCAGCCACCGAGGCGGCCCGGCGGTCGGGGCTACCGGTCGTCGAGGGCGAGGTCATCTGGGACGACCCGTTCCCGTACTACCACCTCTACCCGTCGATGGACCGCGTCCGAGGCTGGCTGGCCGCCGCCGGCTTTGTCGTCGTCGACGACGGCGAGGGTCCGTGGCACGACAACGACTACGCCTATCACCACGTGCTGGCCCAAGTCGGTGGCGAGCGCATGGGCGCTGCCATCTAGCGACCCCTGTGGTCCGGGGCAGAGGGCGAGCCTCGACCGGCGGCAGCTCCCACGCACGGGTGCCGCCCGCCTGGCCGCCGCCCAGCAACCGGGATGCTGCCCGGGGGCGCGGCGTCGCCCCGCACTACGGGGGTTGCTGTCTGCGCCTCCGGCTCCGAAGTCGCACGCCCCGTCGCGCCGACGGCGGGTCCTCCCGGAACGGGGTACGGTGACGCCGTCTCGCATCGTCGCGCGCGACGTCCCGCGAACCGGTTCTGGAGATCCCGATGGCGCCTTGGTTCGGCATCCACCTTCCGAACTACACGTTCCCCGACCTGCCGCGCGAGCGGCTGTTCGACCGGGTGGTCGAGCTGGTCCAGGCGCGCCGAGGCGCGCCGGCTTCGCGCTGGTCACGGTGATGGACCACTTCTACCAGATCCGCGGGGTCGGGCCGGAGACCGACCCGATGCTCGAGTCGTACTCGACCCTGGCGGCCCTCGCCCAGCGGACGAGCACGCGTCCGGCTCGGCGCGATGGTCACCGGCGTGACCTATCGCAACCCGGCGATCCTGGCCAAGACCGTGACGACCCTCGACGTCCTGTCGGGCGGTCGGGCGGTCCTGGGTTCGGGGCAGCCTGGAACGAGGACGAGCATCGCGGCTACGGGGTCGACTTCCCGCCGGTCCGCGAGCGGATGGACCGGCTCGACGAGGCGCTCACGATCTGCCGGGCGATGTTCGCCGAGGAGCGGCCGAGCTTCGCAGGGCGACCACTACCGGATCGAGCAGGCGCTGAACGTGCCGCGGCCGATCCAGCCCGGCGGGCCGCCGATCCTGGTCGGCGGGGGCGGCGAGCAGCGGACACTGAAGATCGCCGCGAAGCACGCCGACATGACCCACTGGTTCCCGCTCGGCCTCGAAGCCCTCAGGCACAAGAACGAGGTGCTCGTCCGCCACTGCGAGGCGATCGGCCGCGATCCCGCCGACGATCGAGCGGACGATGGCGACGCCCGTCCTCCTGGCGACCGACGAGGCCGACGGCGCCGCGCTCCTGGCCCGCCTGCCGCCGGAACGCCGCGCGGCCGTGGCGACGCACCCCGGAGCAGGGCGCCGAGGCGCTCCGACCGTACCTCGACGCTGGCTTCACCGGGTTCACGTTCACCAACCCGATCCTGTCCACGCCGGAGGTCATCGGGCTGGCCGGCGAGGTGCTTCGGCTCATCGCCTGAGCGGCGGACCCGGACCGACCGGAGGCCACCTGCACGGCCCGGCGCACGGTACCCTGCGCCCCGTGCGCCGTTCCGTTCCTGGCCGCCGTCGCCTCCCCGGTCGACGGGGCGACCCTGGCCGCCGACGCCCGTCGGGCCGAGGCGATGGGCTACAGCGTCCTGGTCCTGCCGGACCACCTCATCGAGAACCTGGCGCCGATCCCGGCGATGGCGACGATGGCCGCGGCGACCGAGCGGCTCCGGGTCGGGACGTTCGTCCTCAACAACGACCTCCGTCACCCGGCGGTCCTGGCCCAGGACCTGGCGACCCTCGACCTCCTCAGCGGCGGGCGGCTCGAGATCGGCATCGGCGGCGGCTGGAACCGGCCCGAGTACGACCGGATCGGCCTGTCGTTCGAGCCGGTCGGCGACGGGTCTCCCGGCTCGAGGAGGCGGTCGCCGTCCTCAAGGGCTGCTTCGGCGACGGCCCGTTCAGCTTCAGCGGCGAGCACTACACGATCGCCGACCTCGACGGCCAGCCGAAGCCGGTCCAGCGGCCGCACCCGCCGTTCCTCATCGGCGGCGGCGGCGGCGCTGCTTCCCTGGCCGCGCGGGAGGCCGACATCGTCGGGCTCGCTCCGCGGCTCATGCCAGGCGACCAGACCGAGCCCAGGGCCGATCCGCGGAGCATCACGTTCGAGGCGACCGCCGAGAAGATCGCCTGGGTCCGCGAGGCCGCCGCCGACCGGTTCGAGCGCCTCGAGCTGAACGTCTACCCGACCGGCTTCCCGGTCACCGTCACCGACCACGCCCGGGCCGAGGCTCGCAAGGTCGTCGATCGCTTCCGCCAGCGCACCGGGATCGAGGTCACGGAAGACGACATCCTCGACTCGCCCCAGGTCTTCATCGGCTCGATCGACGGCCTGGTCGCCAAGTTCGTCGCCCTTCGCGAGCGCCTCGGGATCAGCTCGATCATGACCGGCGAGATCGACGAGCTGGCCCCCGTCGTCGAGCGCCTGGCCGGGAGCTGAGCCCGCCCCGACCGCCTGCCCGATGGTCGGGCCGTTTCGGTCATCCTGTGCCCGTGAGCGACGCCCTCCTCGAGCCGACCCAGACCTCCGCCGAGCTCCGGGCCGGCGAGGTCCCGATGGAGGGCCCCGGCGACGAGCCGGAGACCGACCTCGAGGCGATCGGCGGTCTGTTCACGCCCGGCCGACGCGCGCTCACCGCGGGGCTGGTCATGACCGTCACCCTGGTCGCCTTCGAGGCGCTGGCCGTGTCGACGGTCATGCCGCGGGTCGCCAGGGAGCTCGGCGACCTGGCCCTCTACGGCTGGGTCTTCTCGGCGTTCTTCCTGGCCAGCATCGTCGGGATCGTCGTGGTCGGCGGCCTGATCGACCGGGGCGGACTGGTCCGTCCGCTGGCCGCGGGCCTGGGGCTGTTCTCGGTCGGGCTGATCGTCGGTGGGCTCGCCCCGTCGATGCCGGTCCTCGTCGGCGGCCGGGTCCTCCAGGGGCTCGGTGCCGGCGCGATCCCGCCGATCGCCTATGTCGCCATCGGCCGGGCGCTGCCCGACGAGCTCCGGCCGCGGATGTTCGCGACGCTGTCGACGGCCTGGGTCCTGCCCGGGGTGATCGGGCCGGCCCTGGCCGGGGCGATCGCCGTGGCGACCAGCTGGCGGGTCGTCTTCCTCGGCCTGCTCCCGCTCATCGTCCTGGCCGGGGCGATCACCCTGCCGGCCCTGCGGGCCGGTGTCCCGCCCGCCCCGGACCGGTCGCGTCGAGGAGCGGGAGGCCGCGGCGGCCGCCGGCACGCGGCGACGCCTGCCGTTCGCGCTCGTCCTGGTCCTCGGGGCCGGTCTGCTGGTCGCCGGGCTGACCAGCGGGACGCTCGTCCCCGGTCTGCCGCTGGTCGGTGCTCGGGCTCGCCCTCATCCTGCCGGCGTTCCATCGCCTGACCCCGCCGGGCACGCTCCGGGCCGAGCGCGGCCTGCCGGCGGCGGTCCTCCTGCGCGGCGTCCTGACCTTCGCCTTCTTCTGCGCCGACGCCTATGTCCCGCTCGCCCTCCAGGACTGGCGCGGGCTGAGCCCGGCGGTCGCCGGCCTGGCCCTCACCGGGGCCACCCTGTCGTGGACGGCCGGGGCCTGGGTCCAGGCGCGCCGGATCGCGGTCTGGGGGGCCGGGCGCCTCGTCCGGACCGGCTTCGTGACGGTGGTCGTCGGGATCGCGGCGTTCGCGCTGGTCCTGTCGCCATCGGTGCCGGTCGCGGTGGGGGTCGCCGCCTGGACGGTCGCCGGGTTCGGGATGGGCCTCGGCTACGCTCCCCTCTCGCTGACCGTCCTGCGCGAGGCCCCACCGGGCGGGGAGGGGGCCGCGACGTCGGGCCTCCAGCTCAGCGACGTGCTCGGGACGGCGCTCGGGACGGGTGTCGGCGGGGCGCTCATCGCGTTCGGCCACGGCGCCGGTCTCGAGCCGTGGGTCGGGCTGCTCGGCGCGTTCGCGGCCGGCGGGATCGCCGGGACGCTGGGCGCGACGCTTGCCCGGCGGTTGTCCCGTCCGGAGCCCGCCCGGCTGCCCTGACGCGCCAGGGACAGCCGGGGCAGGACCGGCGGGTGGCGACCGGGAGCGCGAGGCTCCGCGCCGCCGCCCGCGCCTGGCTCAGTGGCCGGCCGCCGCCATGACGCCGAGGGCCTCGCGGGCCTTGGCCGCGTCCTTGGTGGCGAAGGCGATCGAGACCTTGCCGCCGCGACATCCCGGTCGGCAGGACGGCATCGAGGTTGATCCCCGCGTCGGCCAGCTTGCGGGCCACCTCGGCGAACGAACCCGGTCGGTCCTCGATCGTGTGCGGGACGACCTCGACCTCGCGGACGCTGAAGCGCCCGTCGGCCAGCGCCTTGCGGGTGCCGGCCTCGTCGTTGGTGAGGATCGCCGTGCTGCCCGCCCCGCGCGAGGCGATCCCGGCCAGCGAGGTGATGCTGATCCCCTTGATCGCGAGCGCCTCCGCCACCGCCGCGATGCTCCCGGGCCGATCCTCGAGGTCCACGATGAACGCGTTCATCGGCACCCTCCAGCTGCCTCTCGGCCCATCATCGGGTGGAACCGCCCGACGGGATGGGTCGGGATGGCGGATTCTACGCCCGCCCGTCGCCGTTTCCCGTCGGGGCGGCCTCGTCGCTGGGGTAGACTGTCGGCTGCCACGAGGCCGTCCTCCAAGGAGCCCTTCCCGCATGACCTTGACCGCCGAGGACCTGCGCGCGCAAGATCCGCGAGATCCCGGACTTCCCGAAGCCCGGCATCCTGTTCTACGACATCACGACGCTGCTCAAGGACGCCGCCGCGTACCGCGCGTCGATCGACCTGATGCTCGAGCCGTACCGCGACGAGACGATCGACCTCGTCGTCGGGATGGAGTCGCGCGGGTTCATCTTCAGCGCCCCGATGGCCTACCAGCTCGGCGCCGGCCTGGTGCCGGTCCGCAAGCTCGGCAAGCTGCCGGCCGAGACGATCACCGTCGAGTACGCCCTCGAGTACGGCTCGAACACCCTCGAGATCCACCGCGACGCGATCGAGCCCGGCCAGCGCGTCCTGGTCATCGACGACCTGCTGGCGACGGGCGGCACGGTCCACGGGACGATCGAGCTGGTCGAGCGGCTCCAGGGCGAGGTCGTCGGCCTGGGCTTCCTCGTCGAGCTCGACTTCCTGAAGGGCCGCGACCGGCTCCAGGGCCATCGCGTCGAGAGCGTCATCCGGTACTGAGCCCGACGATGGCCGAGGGCGTTCAGGACGATCGCACGGACCGATCGGGACCGCCTGGCACCGAGCGCACCCGACGCGCCCGCCGCGGCCCGCAGCCGCAGGCCGAGGTCGACGTCGGTCGGCGCCGGTTCTTCCGCCAGCTGGCCGCCGACGTGTTCCAGGCCACCGCGACGGTCGTCGGCGCGGCCAACGCGCTCCAGCAGTCGTCGATCCAGGCCGCCAGCGCGATCCTCGATCCGGAAGCGGCCGCCGCTGACCGCGATGACCGATGGCGCCCGTCCCGGCGACCAGGCTGCCGCGCGGCTTCCGGACCGCCTTCCGGCTCGAGGGCGACCGGCTCATCCTGGTCGACCAGCGCCAGCTCCCGGGCCGACTCGCCGAGATCGAGTGCCGGACCGGCGCGGACGTCGCCTGGGCCATCCGCGAGATGGTCGTCCGGGGCGCCCCGGCGATCGGCCAGGCCGCCGCCTACGGGCTGGCGATGACCTGCGGTCGGGCGGTCGAGCTCAAGCCGTTCGCCCGGCGGGCGACGATCCGCGCCGCCGCGAGCCACATCCGCGGCCGCCCGCCCGACGGCGGTCAACCTCGGCTGGGCGATCGACCGGATGCTCGCCCGGCTGGAGGCGGTCGGCTCGCTCGAGGATGACGGGACGCTCATCGCCGACGCGATGTGGGCCGAGGCGGACGCGATCTGCGCCGAGGCGACCCGCGACCACGGGCTGCTCGCCGAGCACGGCCTGGCCCGCTTGCCGGCGCCGGCCGACCGCCCGCTCCGCGTCCTCACCCACTGCAACACCGGGCCGCTGGCGTGCGGCCAGTTCGGGACCGCCCTCGGGGTCGTCCAGGCCGCCGTCCACGCCGGGCGCGCGATCCACGTCCACGTCGACGAGACCCGGCCGTACCTCCAGGGCGCCCGGCTGACCGCCTGGGAGCTCGAGCAGGCCGGGGTCCCGTACACCCTCATCGCCGACGCCGCGGCCGGCGCGCTGCTGGCCTCGGGCAGCGATCGACGCGGTCCTCGTCGGGGCCGACCGGGTCGCCGCCAACGGCGACACGGCCAACAAGATCGGGACGTACCCGCTGGCCGCGCTGGCGGCCCGCCACCGCGTCCCGTTCTACGTCTGCGCGCCGCTCAGCTCGGTCGACCTCGAGACCCCCGACGGCGCCGCGATCCCGATCGAGGAGCGGGCGGCGACCGAGGTCCTCGAGTTCGGCGGCGTCCGGGTGGCGCCGCCCGGCGCGACGGTCTGGAACCCGGCCTTCGACGTCACCCCGGCCGGCGCTCATCTCGGCGATCGTCACCGAGGAGGGCGCGCTCGTGGCCCCGTTCGGGCCGGCGCTCGCCGCGGCGGTCGAGGCGAAGCGCGCCCGGTCGATCGCGGCCGAGGGCCCGGCCGCCGCCGACGAGCCGCCGGCCGCCCCGTCGAGCGAGGCGCTGGCCGGCTGATGGCGACCGTCGCGCTCCAGGGCCAGCGCGACGCGGTCGTCGCCCGGACGACGACCGATCGAGCCCTCCTGCGCGACTTCCTCGAGCGGGACCGGCTGTTCGCCGCCTACGCGATCTGCGACCTCGACGAGCGCGAGTTCGCGCGGACCCGCTGGGGCGTGGCGTTCGAGGGCGACGAGCTCGTCGCGGTCGCCCTCGAGTACGCCGGCCTGTCGCCCCAGCCGCTGTTCGTGATGGGCGACACGACGGGCATCGCGGCGATCCTGCGCGACGTCATCCGGCCGCGCGCCGCCTACGTCGCCGCGCTGCCGAGGCGCCTCGCCGGCGGTCGCCGGCTCAGTACCGGATCGACCCCGGCCCGCAGATGGTCCGGATGTGGGTCGACCGGACGACGTTCCGGCCGTACCCGGCCGACGTCCGGCGGCTGCTGCCGGTCGAGATCGGCGACCTCAACCGGCTCTACGACCTCGGCTTCGCCGTCGTGGCTGCCGGCCGACGTCGATCGCCGACGGGCGTCTACTACGGGATGCGCGTCGGCGGCCGGCTGGTGGCCGCGGCGGGGACCCACGTCATCAGCCACGGAGGCCCGGCTGGCCGTCGTCGGCAACGTCCTGACCCACGGCGACTACCGCGGCCGCGGGCTTCGCCAAGGCGACGACCGGCGCGGTGACCGCAGGAGCTGCTCCGGACGTGCGACCAGGTCGTGCTCAACGTCCGCGTCGGACAACCCGCCGGCGCTCCAGGCCTACCGCCGGCTCGGCTACCAGGAGCACGTCCGCTTCGAGGAGCGGCTCGTCCATCGCCGCGGCTCGCCCTGGCCCGAGCATCCCCGGCCCGCTCCGTGCGCTTCCTGTCGCAGCCACCAAGGAGAACCCGCCCACGATGACCGCCGACCGACGCAGACCTGCCCGCCGCACGACGTGACCGACCTGGGCCTCGCCGCCGAGGGCGTCCGCCGCATCGAATGGGCCGAGCGGGAGATGCCCGTCCTGCGCCTCATCCGCGAGCGCTTCGAGCGCGAGCGCCCGCTCGAGGGGCTGCGCATCGGCGCCTGCCTCCACGTCACCACCGAGACGGCCAACCTGATGCGGACGCTCAAGGCCGGCGGCGCCGAGGTCGTCCTGGCGGCCTCGAACCCGCTGTCGACGAAGGACGACGTGGCGGCCGCGCTCGTGGCCGAGCTACGGGATCGCCTGCTACGCCCGGCGCGGCGAGGACCGCGACACGCTACTACGCCCACCTCAACGCGGTCGCCGACACCCACCCGCAGCTGACGCATGGACGACGGCTGCGACCTCGTCTCGCTCCTCCACGCGGAGCGGCCGGCCCAGGTCGCCGAGGTCCTGGCCGGGACCGAGGAGACGACGACCGGCGTCATCCGCCTCAGGGCGATGGCCGCCGACGGCGCCCTCCGCTTCCCGGTCGTGGCGGTCAACGAGGCCCAGACCAAGCACCTCTTCGACAACCGCTACGGCACCGGCCAGTCGACCGTCGACGGCATCCTGCGGGCGACGAACATCCTGCATCGCCGGGCGCCACGTCGTCGTCGCCGGCTACGGCTGGGTGGGCAAGGGCATCGCCTCGCGGATGGCGCGGCATGGGCGCCCAGGTCGCCATCGTCGAGGTCGATCCGATCCGCGCCATCGAGGCGCTGATGGACGGCTTCCAGGTCATGACCCGCACCGAGGCCGCGGCCTGGGGCGAGCTGTTCGTCACCGCCACCGGCAACCTCAACGTCTTCCGGCGCGAGCACTTCGCGGCGATGCGCGACGGCGCGATCATGGCCAACAGCGGCCACTTCGACGCCGAGCTGGACCTGGCCGCGCTGCGCGAGATGGCCGAGGGCCACGTCCGCGAGGTCCGCGACAACGTCCAGGAGTACGACCTCGGCGGCGAAGCGGCTGAACGTCATCGCCGAGGGCCGGCTGGTCAACCTCGGCGCGGCCGAGGGCCACCCGGCGGCGGTCATGGACATGAGCTTCGCCAACCAGGCGCTCGTCGGCCGAGTACGTCGCCGACCACCACGCCGAGCTCGAGGCCCGGGTCTACGTCGTGCCCGAGGAGATCGACCGCGAGGTCGCCCGGCTCAAGCTCGCCGCCCTCGGCATCGAGCTCGACCCGATGACCCCCGAGCAGGCCGCCTACGTCGCCTCCTGGCAGCACGGGACGTAGGCAGCCCACGGAGTCGGCGCGGGAGGTCGTGCTAGGCTTCCGGGCGATGAGCATCGTCGACGCCGCGCAGCTACCTCTTCACGTCCGAGTCGGTGACCGAGGGCCACCCGGACAAGATGTGCGACCAGATCTGCGACGCGATCCTGGACGCGATCATCCGCGAGGACCCGGACGCCCGGGTGGCCTGCGAGACGGCGACCACGACCGGCCTGGTGATCGTCCTCGGCGAGATCACGCACGACCACCTACGTCGACTTCCAGGCGGTCGTCCGCGACACCGTCCGCGACATCGGCTACACCCAGGCCGACTACGGCTTCGACTACCTGACCTGCGGCACGCTGGTCAGCGTCAAGGAGCAGTCGCCCGACATCGCCATGGGCGTCGACGCCGCGCTCGAGGTGCGCGACCGACGCGGCGCCCGCCTACGAGCTCGGGCGCGGGCGACCAGGGGATGATGTTCGGCTTCGCCTGCCGCGAGACGCCCGAGCTGATGCCGCTGCCGATCGCGCTCGCCCACCGGATGGCGCGCCGCCTGGCCGAGGTGCGCAAGAGCGGCCAGCTGCCGCTACCTCCGGCCGGACGGCAAGACCCAGGTCACGGTCGAGTACGACCACGGCGTGCCGGTCGCGGGTGCGGACCGTCGTCGTCGCCGCCCAGCACGACCCGGACGTGCGCCACCGAGCGCCTCCGCGGCCGACATCGCCGAGACGGTCATCATGCCGTCATCCCGCACGAGCTCCGCGTCGATCGACCCGATCATGCACGTCAACCCGACCGGGCGGTTCGTGACCGGCGGGCCGATGGGCGACGCCGGCCTGACCGGGCGCAAGATCATCGTCGACACGTACGGCGGGATGGCCCGCCACGGCGGCGGCGCGTTCAGCGGCAAGGACCCGACCAAGGTCGACCGCTCGGCCGCCTACGCCGCGCGCTGGGTCGCCAAGAACGTCGTCGCGGCCGGCCTGGCCGACCGGTTCGAGCTCGAGGTCGCCTACGGCATCGGCATCGCCCACCCGATCAGCCTGTCGGTCGAGTCGTTCGGCACCGGCCGGATCCCGGACGAGGCGATCCTAGGCGATCGTCGAGCGCCACTTCGACCTGCGCCCGGCGAGCATCATCGCGGCCCTCGACCTGCGCCGCCCGATCTACCGCCAGACCGCGGCCTACGGCCACTTCGGCCGGCCGGACCTCGACCTGCCGTGGGAGCGGACCGACAAGGCCGCGCTGCTGGCGGACGAGGCCGGGCTGCCCGCGCCGGAGCCGCTCGCCTCGGCGGTTTGACCGCCTCGCCGGCCGGCCGGCGGTGAGCCCCCCGGCCGTCCGCCTGGCAGGGGTCCGGCGAACGTTCGCCGCGTCCGATGGGACGACCCTCGTCGCCCTCGACGGGCTCGATCTCGAGGTCGCCCCCAACGAGGTCGTCACGATCATCGGCCCGAACGGGAGCGGCAAGAGCACGCTCCTCCGGATCGTCGGCGGCCTGCTCGCGCCGGACGCCGGCACGGTCGAGGTCGAGGGCCGTCCGGTGGCCGGGCCGGATCGCGCGGTCGGCTTCGTGTTCCAGGAGCCGCGCCTGCTGCCCTGGCGCGATGCCCTGGCCAACGTCGTCTATCCGCTCGAGATCGCCGGCGCGCCACGCGCCGATCGCGAGGCGCGCGGCCACGAGATGCTCCGCCTCGTCGGCCTCGAGCGCTTCGCCGCGGCGCGGCCCCATCACCTGTCGGGCGGGATGCGCCAGCGGGTCGCCCTCGCCCGGGCGCTCGCCCTCGGACCGTCGGTCCTCCTCCTCGACGAGCCGTTCAGCGCGCTCGACGCGCTGACCCGCGAGCGGTTCGACATCGAGCTCCTGCGCCTCTGGGAGAAGACCTCGACGACCGTCGTCGTCGTCACCCACAGCATCTCCGAGGCCGTCCTGCTGGCCGACCGGACGGTGGTCCTGACCCATCGCCCGGGGCGGGTCGCGACGATCGTCCCATCGCCGCTCGGCCGCCCGCGCCGACTCGAGGACCTGGCCAGCCCCGCCCTGGCTCAGGCCGCCGCCGAGGTCCGGGCCGCGCTCGGCCAGCCGGGCGATCCCGATCCCGAGCCGGACCGGCTGGTCGGCCGACGAGGGGCCGCTCCGTGACGGCTCGACGCGGCCTGGTCGGGGCGGTCGGCCCGGTCGTCATCGGGGCCGCTCTGTTCCTCGCGCTGTGGCAGCTCATCGTCGCCGTCGGGGGCTACCCGCCGTACATCCTGCCCGACCCGGCGACGGTCTTCCGGCGGTTCGTCACCGCCTGGACTGACGGGACGATGGCGCCTCACGCGCTGGTGACCGTCCAGGAGATCGTCCTCGGCTTCCTGGCCGGCTCGGCGGTCGGCCTGGCCGTCGGCTACCTCCTGGCCCGATCGCGGATGGCCAATCTCGTCCTGTCGCCGTACCTGGTGGCCGCCCAGTCGACCCCGATCCTGGCCCTCGCCCCGCTGCTCGTCCTGTGGTTCGGAGTGGGGCTCCTCAGCAAGGTCATCGTCTGCGGGCTGATCGTCTTCTTCCCGGTGGCCGTCTCGACCCTCGTCGGGTTGGGCTCGGTGGACCGCGGGCTGCTCGAGCTCGGGCAGAGCCTGCGCGCATCGCGTCGCCAGGTCCTGACGACCCTGGAGATCCCGGCCGCGCTGCCCACGATCATGGGCGGGATCCGGGTCGGGGTGACCCTGGCGGTCGTCGGCGCGATCATCGGCGAGTGGACCGCCGCCGACACCGGCCTCGGGGTCCTCATCAACCTCGCCCGGGGCAGCCTGTTCGACATCCCGCTGATGTTCGCGACGCTGCTCACGATCGGCCTCATCGGGGTAGCCCTGTACGGGCTGACGGTGATCGTGGAGCGGCGCCTGGTTGGGGAGCGGGACTGAACGCGGTCTGTCCGGACAGAAGGTGCGGTCGCCGATCGTGGCCGCCGAAGTGCGGTCCGCGATCTGCTCGTGGCGGTCCTCGTGCGAGTTGCGACTATGGGGTGTCGATGCTCGGGCCCGACGATCTCGGTATCGCAACGACTCAGGCAGGCGATCGTCGTGCGCCTTGACTCGGGAAGTGGCACGGTCGGCCTCGGTGTCGATCCGTCGTCCTCCAACCGGGTTGCCGCACTCGTTCATCAACGCCAACGGTGACGTACGAGATCCTCGATGCGGCATCGTGTCAGACCATTGACACCGTCAGCGTCGATTTCAAGTCGACGCCCGACGCCACGATCATCGTGCCGGCGACCGGGCCCGCGACCGTCCGGTCCGAGCCAGGACGGGAACAGACACAGAGGCCCGGTCAGGGCGACGCGACGGACGTCGCTGGACCTCTGTCCGGACCGGTGCTCGATACGGATGGGTCGCCGGGATCAGCAGCCAACACCATGAACGTGAACCGCCATGCAGGTCATCAAGGCCGTCACGGGACCGGACGGACTGATCGCGCTCGCTGCCTTCCTTTGCCTGGTCCTCGTGTGCGCTCTGACCGTGTGCGGGCTGGCGCAGTATCGAGCGAGGCGATGATGTTCGCGAAAGCGGCTCACGATCGATGCACGAAGACGACGCTCTCCTTGGACCATCTTCTACGCGAACGTTGGTGGGAGTCGACTTGACGAGAAGCTCGATCCGGCGCCAGATCGAAGGAATTCGGTGAGACCGGTTCAGGAGCGATGAATGTCACAGCGTCTTGCGATGCGATCTGATTGCCCGGCCTCGGGCCACGGTCGAGGTGGCTGGCAGCATCGGCATCTCGGCGCCGTGCCGCGACACGAGCCTGAGGCGATCACGCCATAGGACCCCGGCCCTCGTGAGAGCTTGCGGTCGGCCACGATGAGCGGGATAGGTGGGCTTCGGCGGGCGACGGCTGGCGGACGGCGCTGGGGCCGGGCGGCGTGTGGAGCTGGGCCCTCCAGCGTCTGTCGGCGGCCGATGGGGAGCGGCCGCGCGCGAGCTCGAGGCGATCGGCTATCCGGTCGTCTGGATCCCCGAGACCCTGGGCAACAAGGAGGTCTTCAGCCACGCCGCGATCCTGCTCGGCGCGACGACCCGGCTGGCGGTGGCATCGGGGATCGCCAACATCCACGCCCGTGATCCGATGGCCATGGCCAACGGCGCGAGGGCCCTCGGCGAGGCCTACCCGGGCCGGTTCGTCCTCGGCATCGGGGTCAGCCACGCACCCTCGGTTGCGACCCGCGGCGGGACGTACGGCCGGCCGATCGAGACGATGCGCGCCTACCTCGACGCGATGGACGCGGCGCCCTACGGCGGGCCGGAGCCGACCCGCCGGTCCCGCTCGTGCTCGCCGCCCTGGGGCCACGAATGCTCGAGCTGGCCGCCGAGCGGGCCGACGGCGCGCACCCCTACTTCGTCCCGGCCGAGCACACCGCCTTCGCGCGGCAGCACCTCGGTCCCGAGCCGTTCCTCGCCGTCGAGCAGACCGCCGTGCTGACGACGGACGCCACCGAGGGGCGCCGGATCGGGCGGGCCTTCGCCAAGGGCTACCTGGCGCTCCCCAACTACGCGAACAACCTGCGCCGCCTGGGCTGGGCCGACGCCGACCTGGCGGGTGACGGCAGCGACCGGCTGATCGACGCGGTCATCGCCTGGGGGCGACACCGACGCGATCGTGGACCGCGTCCGCTCGCACCTCGATGCCGGGGCCGACCACGTCTGCATCCAGGTCCGAACCGATCGGTCGTCGGACCCGGCGATTGGAGCCTTTCGCGAGCTCGGGGCCGCCCTGCTCGAGACGACACGCTCGCCCACGAAACCGGGGTCGAACGAGGTCGCGCCGGCTGTCCCTGCATCCCGTGCTACGATCGGGGCGGCCTTCGGGGCAGGGTGCGATTCCCGACCGGTGGTAGGGCCTCGCGGACGCGACGCGCGAGCGGGGTGAGCCCACGAGCGGCCCGGACGACGCGATGGCGCCGACCGGGTGTCAGCAGATCCGACGGTGACGAGCGCGAGAGCCCGTCGCCCCACCGGAGCCGACGGTGACAGTCCGGATGGAAGGAGGCCGGGTCCGCGCGCGGCCGCGCGGCGGTCCCATCTCCGGGCGCCCCGATGCCGTATGGATGTCATCCGGCGTGGAGGAACCCGTGAACCCGAACCCGATCCGATCCCTGGCCGGGCTGTCGCTCGTCGTCACGCTCGTCGCGGCAGCCTGCGCCAATGGCGGTCCGTCGACCGCGCCGACCGCGACCTCGCCATCGGCCGGCGCCAGCACCAGCGGTGGGCCATCGACCGCGGCCGTGTCGCCGTCGGAGGCGCCGGTCAAGCTGAACGTGGGCCTGGGCTACATCCCGAGCGTCCAGTTCGCCCAGTTCTACCTCGCCGACCAGGCCGGCTACTACCGCGAGGCCGGGCTCGACGTGACGTTCCAGAACGGGCGGGACTCCGACCTCATCCTGCTCGCCGCCCAGGGTCAGATCGACATCGCGATCGCCGACGGGACCAGCCTGATCCCGGCGGTCAGCCAGGGGATCCCGGTCCGCTACCTGGCCACGATCTACGCCAAGTTCCCGAACGTCGTGTTCGCCAAGGCGTCATCCGGGATCAAGACCGCGGCCGACCTGAAGGGCCGCGCGATCGGCACGCCGCGCAAGGACGGCTCGAGCTGGATCATGCTCCAGGGCCTGCTCGGCTCGGCGAACCTGACCGTCGACGACGTCAAGGTGAGCACCTACCCGACCTACGGGCAGCTGGTCGCAGTGGAGCAGGGTCAGGTCGACGCGGCGACCGGCTTCGCCAACAACGAGCCGATCCAGCTGGCGGCGACCGGCGCGACCCCGGTCGTCCTGCCGATCGACGGGATCGTCCCGCTCCCGGGCAACGGCCTGATCGCCGGGACGAAGACGATCGCGGCGAAGCGCGACGCCCTGGCCCTGTTCATCTCGGCCACCCTCCGAGCGATGACCGAGATCAGCGCCGACCCCCAGAAGGGGCTCGACGCCGCGATCAAGGCCGTGCCGGAGCTGGCGACCGACCGGGCCGGCCAGCTGGCCGTCCTCCAGGCGACGATCGACATGTGGCACAACGCCCTGACCGACGCCCAGGGGCTGGGCACGATCGACAAGGACGGCTGGACGAAGTCGATCGCGTTCATGAAGGGCCTGCCCGGTGGTCTCGTCCCGAACCCGGTCACTACCGACGGGATCGTCGACGACAGCCTCCTGCCGGTGCCGTAGGCGGCGCGGTGGGGCGATGAGCGAGCGGGCCGGAGCGACCAGATGAGCCGCCGTCTGACCGATCGATGAGCGATCCGGGCCTGACGACCCCGGTCCAGCCCGTCCGCCCACGCGGAGGTCACGGGGCCATGGCCGTCGGCCTGGCGGCTCTGGTCGTCGTCGGGCTGCTCGCCTGGCACCCGTGGGGTGGGCCTGCCGCGCCGGACGCGTCGGCCAGTGCGCTGCCGGCGCTCGTCATCCCGCCCGGCCCGATCGGCCCCGACGCCTCGACCGACCCGGACCTGTTCGGCGGCCCGACGACGGGGCCGTGGTCCGGCCGGGTCACTGGGGAGTGGAGCATCGTCGCGTTCCTGCGGGCGGATCCCGTCTCGCGCGACCCGCTCAACCTTCGCCAGCAGCAGGTGGCCGTGCTCTACGGCCAACCCGACACGGTCGGCCTGACGGACGCGATCTGCGACCAGGAGGGCACGTTCCTCCACCGGGCCGCCGCCGACCTGCCGACCCGCGAGGTCCGCTATCTCGGCATCGCCTTCCCGCCCGAGGAGTCGGTCGCCGTCCGCCGGATCGCCCGGCTCGGCCAGGCGGTGGCGGCCTTGCCGGTCGAGCTCGGACGGATCCCGGGGGTCGGCGCGAGCCTGGCCGAGCTGCCGATCGCGTCACCGCCCGGCCCGCAGGCCGGGACCACGGTCGACGAGGGAGCCGCGACCGGTGACGGGGGGAGTGCTGGTGGCGGCGCGGCCGCCGGTGTCGGGACGGGCGGCGAGCCGGTCCGGATGTTCGCCCTGCCGGGCGGCGGTCCCTGGCCGGACGGCGTCTACCGCTTCGACGTGTCCACCCACGAGGGTCTGCCGACCGCCCTGTTCGCCTGCATCCGGCCCTGACCGGGAGGCGCAGTTGCCGGGCGCCCGCCTCGGCTCCGAGTCCGGCCGGTCCCGCCAGCCTCGGCTCCGAGCCGGCCGGCGACCACGCCGGGCCGCCCGCCTCCGCCCCGAGCCGGCCGGGCGTCCGCATCCAAGGTCGGGGCTCCGTTCTTGTCAGGCGTCACCCAGGCGGACACACGTCACCGAGTGAACGCCTGACAGGCGCGTTGGGCGAGGGGCCACCGAGCTGGTCCTCGACACCTGCTCGCCTGGGGAACACCTGACCAGGAACCGACCAGGCGGGGACGGTGGCCGGGCCGCGTCTGGGGACGAATGCTCGCGTGAGGAACGCCTGTCAAGATCGGCCGGGTGAACGCCCGGGAGGAGGCGCAAGAGCGCGTCCGCGGCCATGGACCCGGGCCGCACGCCCGGCCGAAGGCTCGGGTGAGGGCCGCGTGCACGGACGAAGTGCCGAGGCAGGACCGGGCGGCCTTACTCGGCCCCGGTGAGCACCCCCATCGGCTCGGCGGCCGCCCCGCCGGTCCGTCGCGCCTGGCGGTTGAAGAACCACTGGCCGGCGATCAAGACGGTCAGCGTGACGAGCAGCATCATCGCGGCGATCGCGTTCGTCAGCGGGGTCACGCCCTGACGGGTCTGGCCGAAGATGTACAGCGGCAGCGTCTGCGATCCGGGTCCGGACACGAACTGGGTGATCACGTAGTCGTCGAAGCTGAACGTGAAGCTCAGCAGGAACCCCGCGACGATCGCCGGCAGGAGCTGCGGGAAGGTGATCTGGCGGAACGTCCGCCAGGGTGTCGCGTACAGGTCGTAGCTCGCCTCGACGTGGGTCCGATCCATGCTCGACAGCCGGGCCCGGACGAGCAGGAAGACCAGGCTCAGGTTGAACAGGACGTGGGCGGCGATGATCGACCAGTAGCCGAGCTGGAGCTGGGCCGGGTGCGCCGAGCCCTGCTGGAGCTGGGTCAGGACCGGGTTGACGATGTCGCGCAGGCTGCGAGAACAGGATCAGGGTGGCCAGGGCGATGACGATCTCGGGGATGATGACGCTGACGTAGGTCAGCGCCTCGAATGCGCCGCGGATGCGTGGCCGGACACGCTGGAGCCCGAGGGCGGCCATCGTCCCGAACGTCGTCGCCAGGATCGCGTTGATGAACCCGATGACGAAGCTGTTGCCGAGGGCGCGCTGGACGTTGGCGTTGTCGAGCGCCGCCTCGAACCACTTCAGGCTGAAGCCCTGCCAGTCCGTGACGTTGCGGTTCGTGCCGTTGAACGCGAACACGACCACGACCAGGATCGGCAGGTACAGGAACCCGTAGACGAGCACCGCATGGGCCCGGAACCAGGCCTCCACGAGCCCGCCCAGGCGCGCCCGGCCGACCGCCGGCCCGCGGGTCGTCCGCGGTCGTCGCGGACGGCGCGGCGATCGACGGCGCGGTCACCGGATCCTCACAGGACGCTCACGTCGCGGGTCCGCCGGCCGCGCTGGCTGAACCACAGGTAGAACGTCACGGTGATGAGCATGATCGCGATCAGGACGACCGCCTTGGCGGCTCCGGCCGGCCAGTCGCGCGAGGACAGGAAGTCGAGCTGGAGGACGTTGCCGATCAGGAAGACCTTGCCCCGCCCGAGGATGGCCGGGATGACGTACTCGCCCATCAGCGGGATGAACACGAGGATGCTGCCGGTGATCACACCGGGCAGCACGATCGGGAAGGTGATCTGGCGGAACGTGGCCCAGCGGCCCGCCCCGAGGTCCTTCGACGCCTCGAGCAGCGTCCGGTCGAGCCGCTCGAGCGTGACGTAGAGCGGGAAGACCATCAGCGGCAGGTAGTTGTAGACGATCCCGAGGAGGACCGCCCAGGCGGTCCCCAGGATCTGGACGTCCTGGCCGGTCCGGTCCGAGATGAACCCCGCCACGCCCTGCGGCCCGAGGATGATCAGCCAGGCGATCGTCCGGATGAGGAAGCTCGTCCAGAACGGCACGATGAGCAGGATGATGAGCAGGGTCTTCCGCCGGGTCGCCCGGGTGGCGATGAAGTAGGCCAGGGGGAACGCGACCAGCGCGCACAACGCCGTGCCGCTGATGGCCAGGAAGAGGCTGGTCAGGAACGGGGCCGGCCGGTCGAAGACGATCCGGTAGTTGTCGAGGTTGAAGGTCGGGACGAAGCCGCCAAGGGCGCCCCGCTCCCCGAAGCTGTAGACGAAGACGATGGCCAACGGCAGGACGAGGAGCGCCAGGTACCAGAAGCTGGCCGGCAGCATCAGCACGCCGGTCAGGAGGGCGCCGCGGCCCCGAGGCCGATCGCCGCCCTCCTGGCGCGTCCCCGCCCCCGCGGTCATCCGGCCAGGAACTCAGCCCAGATATCGGCCCGCTGCTGGTTGCCGCTCTGGTCGGTCGCGATCGACAGGAGCGGCAGCTGGCTGTCCGGCACGTAGACGGCCGCGTTGTTCACGAACGCGGGCGGCAGGAGCGACTTCGCGGCGTCGTTGCAGCTCGCGTACCCCGCGTACAGGCTCTCCGCGACCTGGACGGTGGGGTCCTGGATCCAGTCGAGGAAGGCGTAGGCCGCGTTCGGGTGGGGCGCCTCGGCCAGCAGGACCCAGGTGTCGACCCACTGGATCGTGCCCTCCGACGGGATGACGTAGCCCGTGTCCTTGTACTTGTCCTCCTGCTGCATCAGGTAGGCGGTCCCGTTCCAGGCCAGGGCCAGGACCGCGTCACCCGAGCGGAGCGTGTCCGGGTAGTTGTCGGAGTCGATCGACTGGAGGTGTGGCCGCAGCCGCATGAGCTCGGTGCGGGCGGTCTCGAGCTCGTCGGTGCTCGTCGTGTTGACGTCGAACCCGTGGAGCCGGAGCGGGGCGACGAAGACGTCGCCGGGCGAGTTCACGACGAGCGTCTTGCCCGAGTACTTCGTCGTCGCCAGGTCGAAGAAGTCCTTCCACGAGGTGATCGGGTCCTTGACCGAGCCGCGGTAGATGATCCCGGTCGTGCCCCAGTCCTTCGGGACGATGTAGTCGTCGTTCGGGTCGAACGGCATGGTCAGGAAGCGCTTGTCGACGTTCGCCAGGTTCGGCAGGCGACCCTTGTCGATCTTCTGGAGGAAACCGCCGTCGGCCAGAGTCTTCGAGAACTCGGCCGTCGGGACGGCGACGTCGTACTGGCCCTTGCCACCGGCCTGGAGCTTGGCGAGCAGCTCCTCGTTCGACGGGTAGTAGTCCTCGGTCGTCTTCGTCCCGAACTTCTCGTCGAACGCCTTCTTGTTGTCCGGGTTGAAGTAGTCCGACCAGTTGAACAGGAAGAAGTCGGACTCGATCGCGTAGCTCGGGGCCGCCGTGGCCGTCGCGCTCGGGGCTTCGCTCGGGGCCGTCGACGGCGGCGCGGTCGTCGCGGCGGCGCTCGGCGTCTGGCTGGCAGAGCTGTTCGAGCAGGCCGCCAGGAACGCACCGGCGCCCGCGGCGCCCATGGCTGCCAGGAAGCCGCGTCGGGACATCCTGGCCCTCAGGATGTCCTGCTGGTACTGCCGAAGTGCCTCGTCCACGGTTGCTCCTCCTCGATCTCGCGGATCAGGACGCGAGGATCAGATCTGCCGTCTCGTGCCAGGTCACCGTCACGGCTTCTCCGGGACCGAACGTGCGCTCCGATCGCGCGCCCGCCTGGGTCTCGTTCTGGCGGCGGATGACGAGCTCGCCGAGTCCCGCCGCGTCGACCCGGTACTCCGACTGGTCCCCGAGGTACGTCCCCTGGGTCACCCGACCGCCGACTCTCGCCCAGCCGGTGTCCGGCTCGGTCTCGCCCGCGTCGGCTGGGGCGAGGCGGAACCGTTCCGGCCGGATCGCCACGGTGACCCGGTCGCCGGCCGCCGGTCGGGCGCTCGCGTCGGTGACGATCCCGCCCAGGCGCAGACCGCCCGTCGTCTCGACGGTCGCTCGCCCGCTCGAGGGATCGTGGTCGACGAGGCTCGCCTCGAGGAAGTTCGAGCTCCCGATGAAGCCGGCGACGAAGCGGTTGACCGGGTGCCGATAGAGCTCCTCCGGCCGTCCCTGCTGCTGGATCCGGCCATCCTTCATGACCACGATCACGTCGCTCATCGTGAGCGCCTCTTCCTGGTCGTGGGTCACGTAGACGAAGGTGATCCCGACCTGCTGCTGGAGCGACTTGAGCTCGAGCTGCATCTGGTGGCGGAGCTGCCGGTCGAGCGCGCCGAGGGGTTCGTCGAGGAGGAGCACGGTCGGGTGGTTGACCAGGGCCCGGGCGAGCGCGACCCGCTGCTGCTGGCCACCGGACATCTCCCACGTCCGCCGCCGCTCGTATCCGGCGAGTCGGACCAGGTCGAGCGCCTCGCTCACCCGGCGCTTCTCGTCGACGCCCTTGATCCCCTTCTGGCGGAGGCCGTAGCCGACGTTCTGGGCCACGTCCATGTGCGGGAACAGGGCGTAGTGCTGGAAGACGGTATTGACGTTGCGCCGGTAGGGCGGGACCCCGGCGATCGGCCGCCCCTCGAGGAGGATCTCGCCGGCGGTCGGCTGCTCGAAGCCGGCGATCATCCGGAGGGTCGTCGTCTTGCCGCAGCCGGACGGGCCGAGGAAGCTGTAGAACTCGCCGCGGGCGATCCGGAGGGTCATCTGGTCGACGGCCGTGACCTCGCCGAACCGCTTCGTCACATCGAGGATCTCGACATCGGGCGGACTGCCCGCCACGGCGGCGGCCATCCCAGCGGGGGCTCCGCTGGCGCCCGGGACCGCGCCGGCGATGGTCGCCAGCGCGGGCGTAGCCGGGGGATCGGCGGATGGATCGCTGCCGGTCAGGGGTGCGGTCAACGACGGCCTCGGGGCTTGGCGTCAGACGACTCCGGGACCCTGCATCCCCCGAGTACAGGTGGGGCGCATGGTACGGGCCCGTGGGGCGAGCGTCAAAGACGTTTCGCATGCCGGGGCGCGATGGCGGTCCCTAGAATGACCGGCGATGTACGTCGTGATCATGGCGGGCGGCGGCGGGACCCGCCTGTGGCCGTTGTCGACGCCCGAACGCCCGAAGCCGTTCCTGCCGCTCCTCGGGGAGCGCTCGCTTCTTCAGCTGACCGTCGACCGGCTCCTCGCCGGCGACGAGCTGGGCGTCCAGCCGTCGGACGTCACGGTCGTCGCCGCGGCGAGCTTCGCCCACCTCGTCCGGGCGCAGGTCCCGGGCGTGGCCAGCCTCGAAGAGCCGGAGGGGCGGAACACTGCGGCCGCGATCGCCCTCGCAGCCGTGGCGATCGACCGTCCCGAGGACGAGGTGATGGTTGTCCTCCCGGCCGACCAGGTGATCGAGAAGGAGGGGCTGTTCAGGGCGGTGATCGCCGACGCGGAGGCCGGCATCGCCCGGGGGGCCTTCGGGCTCGACGCGCCCCTGGTGACGCTCGGAGTCCAGACCTCCCGAGCCGCGACGGAATACGGCTACCTGATCCCGAAGCCCGGCCCTGGCCTCGAGGTCCACGGCCTGCGCGCTCACCACCTCGAGCGGTTCGAGGAGAAGCCCACCGCCAAGCGGGCGGAGCAGCTGCGCCGCCAGGAGGGTGTCGCCTGGAATGCGGGGATGTTCCTCTGGAGACGCCGCTCGATCCGGACGGCCCTGAGCGCCTTCGCGCCCGACATCCTCGCGGGCATCGAGGGCGGGCTGGCGCACGGCGACCTGGCCCAGGCCTACGCGGCGGTCCGGTCGAGCTCGATCGACTACGCGGTGATGGAGCCGGCCGCGGCCGCCGGACTGGTCGTGATGGGCGCGATGGACGTCGGCTGGAGCGACCTGGGCAGCTGGACCGTGCTCCTCGAGACGCTCGGCGGGGTCGGCGTCGGTCGGGTCGTCCAGCCGGGCGAGACAGCGGAGGCCGCCCCGGACGACCTCGTCGTCGAGCGGGTCGACGGGCGACTCGTCCTGCGCGACGGCCCCGGGGGTATCCTCGCCCAGGCGCCGGTCGCGTTGCTCGCGGGAGCCCGCCCGGCCCGCGACGTCGTCGAGGCGCTGCTCGAGAGGGTCGCTCGACAGGAGGCGTGACCGTGACCAACATCGCCGAGGCGCCGGCACCCACGAAGATCGTCTTCGGCACGGACGGCTGGCGGGCGCGGATCGCCGACGAGTACACGTTCGACAGCGTCCGCCGCTGCGCCGACGGTGTCGCCCGCTACGTCGTCGACCGGGGCGAGCAGGCGAAGGGCGTCGTGATCGCCTACGACCGCCGGTTCGCCAGCGAGCACTTCGCCACCGCAGCCGCCGAGGTCCTCCTCGCCCGCGACATCCCGGTCGCCTTCGCCAGCCATGCCGTGCCGACCCAGATGTCGAGCTTCGAGGTGCTCGAGCGCTCGGCCGCCGCCGGGATCGTCATCACCGCCAGCCACAACCCGTGGACCGACAACGGGTTCAAGGTGAAGGCCCCGACCGGCTCGCCCGCCGGCCCGGAGATCCTGGCCGTCCTCGAGGCGGCGATCGCCGCCAACGGCGGCACGGCGATCGAGC
Organism: uncultured Chloroflexia bacterium; assembly: GCA_963837825.1. Taxonomy (GTDB): domain Bacteria; phylum Chloroflexota; class Limnocylindria; order Limnocylindrales; family CSP1-4; genus Chersky-267. The sequence goes on along the minus strand of CAWIOR010000006.1, from coordinate 3,221 downwards.
GCCGCCCGTTCGCCGACGCCGAGGCGGCGGGGCTCGTCCACTGGTTCGACCCGTTCGAGGGGTACGAGCGCTTCGTCCGCCGGACGGTCGACCTCGACGCGCTCCGGGCGGCCGACGTGTCGGTCCTGGTCGAGCCGATGTGGGGCGCCGGCGCCGGCTGGATCTCGCGGCTCCTGGACGGCGGACGGATCCGGGTGACCGAGATCCACCAGGAGCGCAATCCGTACTTCGGTGGGGTGAACCCGGAGCCGATCCGGCCGAACGTCGACGAGGCGCTCGGGATGCTCTCGCGTGGCGGCTACGACCTCGGCCTCCTGCTCGACGGCGACGCCGATCGGGCCGGTGCCGCGGACGAGAAGGGGGAATTCATCCACCAGCTCGAGGTGACCGGCCTGCTGATGTACTACCTGGCCGAGTACCGCGGGCTGCGCGACCCGGTCGTGATCAGCGTCAACAACACGTCGATGGCCCGGCGGCTCGGCGAGCACTACGGCATCGCCACCTACGAGACGTCGGTCGGCTTCAAGTTCATCGGTCCGAAGATGACCGAGACCGGGGCGATGATGGGCGCCGAGGAGTCGGGCGGCTTCGGATTCGGGATGCACCTCCCGGAGCGCGACGGGGTCTACGCCGACCTCCTCCTGCTCGACCTGTTCCTGCGCGAGAAGGCGGCCGGCCGGTGGCCCGTCTCGGCGGCCCTCGCCGCGTTCCACGAGCTGGCCGGTCCGTCGTTCTACCGCCGCGTCGACGTCCACGTCGACAAGGACGCCTACCCGGCGCTCAAGGACCGGCTCCTCGTCGAGCTCCGGACCAACGCGCCGACATCTCTCGACGGCGCGCCGGTCACCCGGACCGAGACGCTCGACACGAACGACGGGTTCAAGTTCTTCGTCGCCGACGGCTCGTGGCTGCTCGTCCGGTTCAGCGGCACCGAGCCGCTCGTCCGGGTCTACACGGAGGCGACCTCGGCGGAGGCGCGCGAGGCGATGGTCCGGGCCGGCGAGCGACTCGTGCGCGGCGCATGACCGACGAGGCACCCGCGGATCGCGGCCTCCCGGAGCCGGACCCGCTCGACGACGACGCTCGCCGCGCGGAGCTCGACCCCGGCGACATGGCCGGAGCGATCGCGACGCTCGGAGACCAGCTCCGCTCAGCGGCCGATCGGCTCGCGACGATCGAGGTCCCGCGCTCCCGGGAGCCGTGGCGGGGCGTGGCCGTCCTCGGGATGGGTGGATCGGCGATGGGCGCCGACCTGCTCCGGGGCGCGTTCTCCGACCGGGCCCGGCTGCCGATCGCCGTCAGCCGCGAGCCCGAGCTGCCGGCCTGGGTCGGCCCGTCGACGCTCGTCATCGCCTCGTCGCACTCTGGCGGCACCGCCGAGACACTGGCCGCAACGCGGACCGCGATCGAGCGCGGGGCGTCGATCGTCGCGGTCACCTCGGGCGGCGAGATGGCGGCCCTCGGCGACGCGCACGGGACGCGGGTCGCGATCCCGCCGGGCGGCCAGCCGCGGGCGGCCCTCGGCTCGTCTGCGGGGCTCGTCCTGGGCGTGCTGGCCGCGGCCGGCGTCGTCGACCGGGACGTCGCCCGGGCCGAGCTGCTCGCCGCGGCCGCGGCGTGCGACGGGGGCACGGCGCGTTTCGGGCCGGCGGTCCGCGCGGCCGGGAACCCGGCCAGGCAGGTGGCCCGCTGGCTCGAGAGCCGGATCGCCATCGTCGTCGGCGGAGGGCACCTGGCCCCCGTCGCCCGGCGCTGGAAGACCCAGCTCAACGAGAACGCCAAGACCTGGGCGGCCTGGGACGAGCTGCCCGAGCTGGCCCACAACACGCTCGTCGGGCTGGATGCCGCCCCGGTCCTTCGCCATGCCGTCCACGTCATCGTCCTGCACGGCACCGAGGCGCCCGACGCGACCGCCCGCCGGCGAGCCGTCGAGGACGAGCTCGAGGCGAGCGGGACCGCCCACACGACGCTGTCGATCGAGCCCGACACCCGGCTGGCCGAGGCGTTCGCCGGGGTCGTTCTCGGCGACTGGGTCAGCTACCACCTCGCGATGCTGCGGGGTGTCGACCCGAGCCTGATCGAGCCGATCGTCCGCTACAAGGCCCGTCTCGCCGCCGGCTGACCGCCCGCGCGGAACATGACGGTTCTCGGGAGACCGCGTGGTACGGTGAGCCGATGAACGGATCCCTGCTCTCGGACGCGTTCGGGCACCACGTCTGGGCGACGCTGCGGCTCATCGACGCGTGCCTCGTCCTGACCCCGGAGCAGCTCGAGTCGGGCGTCCCCGGGACGTACGGCTCGATCATCGACACGATGCGCCACATCGTCGGCGCCGACGCCTCGTACCTGTTCGTCCTGTCCGACGGGCGGGTCGGCGAGATCGAGGAGGCGACGATGGGCCTCCCGGAGCTGCGCGCCGTCATGGAGCGGGACGGACAGGCGTGGACGGCGCTCCTGGCCGGGGATCTCGACCCGGCCGCGGTCGTCGTCCGCCACCGCGACGACGGGTCCGAGAGCCAGGCCCCGCTGGGCGTCCGGCTCGCCCAGGCGATCCACCACGGGACCGACCATCGCAGCCAGGTCTGCACCGCCCTGACGGCGCTCGGGATCGAGCCCCCGGAGATCGACGCCTGGGCGTTCGCCTGGGAGCAGGGCCGGCTCGTCGAGGTGCCCGCAGCCTCGTCCTAGGGTCGCAGCGGAAGATCGTGGCGGACGGCGGACGGCCCGCGGCGGTCAGGCGGCCTCGGAGCGGACGTAGACGACGCCGGAGCCGAAGGTCCGCGTCTCGAGGAGCCGCAGCCCGACGCGGTCCTCGTGTGCCGGGAAGAAGCGCGTGCCGGCCCCCAGGACGACGGGCTGGAGGCACAGGCGGTACTCGTCGATGAGCCCGGCCCGCATCAGCGCCGAGGCGATCGTCGGACCGCCGACGTCCATGTCGAACCCGGGCTCCGCCTTGAGCCGGGCGACCTCCGCCACCGCGTCGTCGCGAACGAGGCGGCTGTTCCACTCGACATGGTCGAGCGTCCTCGAGAACACGATCTTCGGCGTGTCCCTCCAGATCGCGGCGAACCGGCGCATGACCGGCGTCGTCGCCGGGTCGGCCTCGGCCGTCGGCCAGTAGCCGGTCATCAGCTCGTACATCCGCCGCCCGTACAGGAAGCCGCTCATCGCGCGGGCCTCCTCGTTGAAGAACTCGTGGAGCTCGTCGTGGACCAGGACCC
>CAWIOR010000005.1:0-16592 GCA_963837825.1 uncultured Chloroflexia bacterium | reverse complement strand
TGTCGGGCTATTTCGCGGTCGCGCGACGCTGGTGGTGGACGTTGCTCGTGGCCGCCTGGGTCGCCGGGCTCGCCGGGTTCTACGTCGCCAGCCGGATCCCACCGACCTACGAGGCGCAGGCCAAGCTGCTGGTCGGGCCGATCAACACCGACGCGGATACGTTGCGGGCATCCGGCCAGCTGGTCCAGACCTACGCCCAGCTGGTGACGACGGGATCGATCCTCGAACCGACCCTCCGCGAGCTCGGCCTGACCGACGAGATCTCATCCGATCTGCTGGCGGCGAATACCCGGGTCACCGCCAACGACGTCAACCGCGTCCTGGCGATCCAGGTCCAGGACACCGAATTCGAGCGGGCGTCCGACCTGGCCAACGGGATGGCCGACCAGATGATCCTGATCTCGAAGAGCGGGGTCAATCGTCCGGAGGGCGCCCTGTCCTATCTCCAGGAGGCGGTGCCGGACCCGAACCCGGTGGCGCCGCAGATCTCGCTCATCGTCCTCCTCGCGACGACCGCCGGCATCGTCGCCGCGATCGTCCTCGTCCTCCTCATCGAGTATCTCAGCCGGAGCATCCGGACCCGCGAGGAGCTCGCCCGGCTGGCCGGCGCGCCCGTCCTCGGCTCGGTCCCCGCTCCGGTCAGGGGGAACCCCGACCCGCGCGACCTGGTCGACGATGGCTCGTCCGCGGCGACCGTCTACCGGGTGATCGCCGGGCGGATCGTGTACGGCGATCCCGAGGAGGTGATCCACAGCCTGGCCGTCGTCGACACGGAGTCGGAGACGGGGTCGGCGATCGTCGCGACCAACCTCGGCCGGGCCCTCGCCCGTCTCGGGCGGCGGGTCGTCGTCATCGACGGCGGGATCCGTGGGAGCCTGGCCGGTCTGTACGGGGTCGAGCCGGTCCCGGGCATCCGGGACGTGCTCGCCCGCGAGGTCCAGCCGCGGTCGGCGATCCGGATCATCGGCGAGCGGCTCGCCCTCATCCCGACCGGCTTCGAGGGCAGCGACCTGGTCGACCCCGAGCGGGCTCGAGCCGTGGTCCACGAGCTCCTCGCCTCGGCCGACGTGGTCATCGTCGCGGCGCCACCCGTCGACGCCGGTCCCGGGGCCCTGTCATGGGCCCGGGCTCTCGACCGGACCGTCCTGGTCGCCCGCCGCGACCACGCCCGACGCGAGGACGTCGAGGCGGCCGCCGAGACCCTCGTCCAGGTCGGTGGCAACCTCATCGGCACCATCCTCGCCGAGCGACCGGCCCCGCTGGCCGGCCTGATCGGCCGGGGTCGTTCGGGCTCCTCGCGGACGGTTTCGGTCCCACCGATGGCGAGCCCGATGGCGACGCCGATGTCGGCGGTCGCGGCCACGCCGGCGCCCGCCCCGTACCGGCCCGGTCCGCCCTCCACGGCGGGCGCCCTGACACCGTCATCGGCCCGCCCGACGATCATCCGGGCGAGTGCGCCGGCGACGCCGGTGACGCCGCTGACGTCCGAGTCGCCGGTGACGTCCGAGTCGCCTGGGCCGGCCGATCCTCCGACCGCCGGTCCGACCCGGTCGATCGGCAGCCGGTCGGCCTCGGCCAGGCCGCGTTCGAGTCGATCGACGGCGTCCCGGACCGACCCGACCGACACGCCCTGAGGCGCCTGGGGGTGCGGGTCCTCGTCACGGGCGGAGCGGGCTACATCGGGTCCGAGACCGTCCGACTCCTCGCCGCGCGGGGACACGAACCGGTCGTCCTCGACACGCTCGAGCACGGCCATCGGGCGGCGGTTGAGACCGCCCCGCTGATCGTCGGGTCGGTGACGGACGGTGGTCTCGTCGAGCGGGTCATCCGCGAGCAGGCGATCGAGGGCGTGGTCCACTTCGCGGCACTCAAGTCGGTCGAGGCGTCGTTCAGCGACCCGGCGGGGTACTTCACCACGAACGTGGGCGGCTCGTTCGCCCTGCTCGGGGCGATGGCCAGGACCGGCCTCAAGGAGCTCGTCTACTCGTCCTCGTGCGCGGTCTACGGCACGCCGTCCGACCTGCCCGTCCGCGAGACGAGCGAGCTGCGGCCGGAGAACCCGTACGGCGAGACCAAGCTCCTCGTCGAGCGAGCCCTGCGCTGGTTCGGCGGCCCCGCGATCCGATCGGTCAGCCTGCGCTACTTCAACGCGGCCGGGGCCGCCCTGGACGGCCGTCACGGCGAGGACTGGACGGATGCCCCGAACCTCGTCCCGGTCGTCATCAAGGCGGCCCTCGGTCGCGGGCCGGCGGTCCGGATCCTCGGTTCCGACTACCCCACCCCGGACGGGACCGCGATCCGCGACTACATCCATGTGGCCGACCTCGCCGAGGCCCACGTCCTGGCCGTCGAGGCGCTGGCCGGTGGGCTCGGGAGCACGGTCCTCAACCTCGGGACCGGGCGTGGATCATCGGTCCGCGAGGTCGTCGATACGGTGGCCCGGATCGGCGGGCGCCCCGTCCCGACGGTGGATGCCCCGCGCAGAGCCGGCGACCCGGCCGCCATCTGGGCCGACGCCAGCCGGGCCGCGGACGTCCTCGCCTGGCGGGCACGTCACGACCTCGACACGATCGTCAGGACCGCCTGGCGCTGGCACTCGACCCACCTCGACGGCTACGGCCCGGAGCCGAGCGCCGCCCCGCCGGTCGACCTCGCGGCGCCGGCATGACCGCCCTGGCGATGGCGACCGTGCCCGAAGCCGACGATCGTGCGGTCGCCGCCGGGGCGCCCCTCAGGGTGGCCTACGTGATGTCGCGCTTCCCGAAACTGACCGAGACGTTCATCCTGTTCGAGATGGCGGCGGTCGAGCGGCAGGGCGCCGAGATCCGGCTCTTCCCGCTCCTCCGTGAGCGCGAGGCGGCGATGCATCCGGAGGCGGCGCCGTACGTCGCCCGGGCGACCTACCTGCCGTTCCTGTCGGTGCCGATCCTGGCCAGCCAGTGGCACTTCCTGCGTCGCTCGCCGCGCCGCTACCTCGGGACGCTCGGGGCGATGCTCGGCGGCACCTGGCGGAGCGCCAACTTCCTGTTCGGCGGGATCGGGATCTTCCCGAAGGTCGTCCACGCCGCCCGGTTGATGGAGCTCGACGGGGTCCGCCACGTGCACTGCCACTTCGCGACCCATCCGGCCCTGGCCGGCTTCATCATCCATCGCCTGGTCGGCATCCCCTACTCGTTCACGGCTCATGGCTCCGACCTCCACGTCGACCGGACGATGCTCTGCCGCAAGGTGGCCGAGTCCGCGTTCACGGTCACGATCTCGGACGACAACCGGGCCGTCTTCGAGCGCGAGTGCGGGGGCCCGATCGGCAACCTCGAGGTGATCCACTGCGGGGTCGACACGGACGTCTTCCGTCCGGTCCCGCGGACGACCGAGACCCGCGGTCCGCTGGCGATCCTGTCGATCGGGACGCTCCACGAGGTCAAGGGCCAGACCCACCTGGTCGAGGCCTGCCGGCGGCTCGCCGCCGCCGGCGTCCCGTTCACCTGCCGGTTCGTCGGCGAGGGCCCCGATCGGGCGGCCCTCGAGCGCCAGGTCTCCGAGGCCGGGCTGACCGACCGGGTCGAGTTCCTGGGGCGCCGGACCCGTGACGAGATCGCCGGTCTCCTCGGCTCGAGCGACGTCCTCGTCGCCCCCAGCGTCCCGACCCGGAGCGGCAAGCGCGAGGGGATCCCGGTCGTCCTGATGGAGGCGATGAGCGCCGGCCTGCCGGTCGTGGCCAGCGCCCTGTCCGGGATCCCGGAGCTCGTCGTCGACGGGTCGTCGGGGCTGACCGTCCCGCCCGGCGACCCGGCAGCGATCGCCGCGGCGCTGCGCCGGCTCCACGACGATCCACACCTCCGGTCGCGCCTCGGTGCGGCGGCCCGCGAGCGGGTGGTGGCCGAGTTCGATGTCGACCGGAACGCCGCCCGGCTGATCGAGCGGATCGCGGCGGTCGTCGCGGCGGAGGCGCCCACCCGGGCGGCCGCGCCGGAGCCCGCTCGATGATCCGGTTCGCGTTCTGGCTGGCGCTGGCGACGATCGCCTACACCTACGTCGCCTTCCCCCTGCTCGTCCTGGCCCGGGCGGCGCTCCGTCCGAGGCCGCCACGCTCGGCCCCGATCGAGCCGTCGGTCAGCGTCGTGCTCGCGGCGCGGAACGAGGAGGCGGCGATCGGCCCCCGGCTCGACAACCTGGTCGCGCTCGACTACCCGGCCGAGCGTCTCGAGACGATCGTCGCGTCGGACGGGTCGGACGACGCGACGGTCGACATCGCCGGCCGCTATGCCGGGCGGGGGGTGACGGTGCTGGCCCTCGAGCGGGTGGGCAAGGCCGACGCCCTGAATGCCGCGGTCGCGGCCGCGCGCGGCGAGATCATCGTGTTCACCGACGCCAACACGATGTTCGAGCCGGGCGCGTTGCGGGCGCTCGTCGCTCCGTTCGCCGACCCCGAGGTCGGGGGCGTCGCCGGAGACCAGCGCTATCTGCCGGCCGCCGGCGGGAGCGCCGACGCGCAGGGCGAACGGAGCTACTGGGACTTCGACCGACGGGTCAAGCTGGCCGAGAGCCGGGCCGGCAGCACGGTCGCCGCGACCGGGGCCATCTACGCCGTCCGGCGCGAGCTGTTCGAGCCGGTCATCCCGGGGGTGACCGACGACTTCATCACCTCGACCGCGGTCATCGCCCGAGGTCGACGCCTGGTCTTCGTGCCCGACGCCGTCGCCTGGGAGCCGGTCGCCGCGTCGAACCGACTCGAATACGGACGGAAGGTCAGGATCATGACCCGCGGCCTGCGCGGGGTCGCCGCCCGGAGGGCTCTCCTCGACCCGCGCCGGACGGGCTTCTATGCGGTCCAGCTCGCCTCGCACAAGATCCTCCGCCGGATGATGGCGCTGCCACTCCTGGTGGTCGCGCTCGGCGCACCGCTCCTGTGGGGCGATGGCCCCTTCTACCAGTTGACCGCGCTCGGAGCGGGCGCCGTCGCCGGCCTCGGGACGATCGGCCTGGCGGCGCCGCGCTCCCGGCTCGGGCGCCACCGGGCTGCCGCCCTGCCGGCCTTCTTCCTGCTGGTCAACGTGGCCTCGCTCGAGGCCGCCTGGAACCTCCTCTCCGGCCGGCGTATCGACCGCTGGGAACCGCGCCGGTCGGCCGCTGACGGCAGCCCGGCGACCGCCGATCAGCCAGCGGTGGGGGCCGAGGCCGTCGAGATCGGCGCACCCCGATGAGCGGCGAGACGATCGCCGGGCGCCCGACCGCCCCGACCACGTCGTCGGCCGTCCCGGTCGCGCCGCGGTTCCGCTGGCCGCCGGTCATCCTGACCGGCCTGGCGATCGCCGCCTGTGCCGCCGTCGGGGCGACGGCGGCGGACCGGCCGATCATCGTGATCGCCGGGCTGGTCGGCCTCCTCCTGGCGCTCGCCTCGACCATCCGACCGGAGGTGGCCACCCTCACCTTCGTCTTCCTGGTCTACAGCAACGCCGCGGTGGTCGCGGTGACCCAGTTCGGGATGCCGGTCTTCCTCGGCGCGCTCGTGCCGATGATCCTCGTCGTCCCGCTCGGCTACGAGCTGCTGATCCGGCGGCAGACGGTCATCATCACCCCGGCCTTCCCGTGGATCGTCGGGTTCTTCCTCGTCCAGATCCTGGGGACCCTGTTCGCCCGGGACATGCCGGCGGCCACGGGCGAGCTCGTGACCTTCATCCTCGAGGGGCTCGGCCTGTACCTCCTGGTCGTCAACGTGGTCCGCACGCCATCGGCGATGCGGAACGTGATCTGGACGCTCCTCGCGGTCGGGGCCTTCCTGGGCGGCCTGTCGATCTTCCAGGCGGTGACCGGGACGTACGCCAACGACTACCTCGGGTTCGCCCAGTCGGACGCCACGAACGACCTGGGCATCACGGTCAAGGGGCTGGCCCGCCTGGCGGGCCCGATCGGCGAGAAGAACCGGTACGCCCAGATCATGCTCATGCTCGTTCCCCTGGCCCTGTTCCAGGCGTGGACCGAGCGACGACGCCTCCTCCGCCTGGCGGCCTACGCCGTCGCGATCCTGGCCTCGGGTGCGGTGATCCTGACCTTCTCCCGGGGGGCGGCGGTCGGCTTCGCGCTGGTCATCGTGCTGATGACCGTGCTCCGCTACATCAAGCCGGTCCAGCTCCTGGCGGTCGGCCTGCTGGCCGTCTCGCTCCTCATCGCCGTCCCCCAGTACGCCGACCGGCTGACCAGCCTGAGCGCGATCGTCGATGCGGTCACCGGAGCCGGCGACCCGACGACGGCCGACACCTCGATCCTCAGCCGGGCGACCGAGAACCTCGCCGCGCTCAACGTGTTCGCCGACCATCCGATCATCGGGGTCGGACCGGGCCAGTTCAGCTCCTACTACCGGCAGTACGCCGACGACATCGGGTTGCTGAGCAAGGCCCAGGACCGGGAGGCCCACAACCTCTACCTCGGGACCGCCGCGGAGACCGGGATCCTCGGCCTGGTCTGCTTCGTGGCGGTGCTCCTGACGACGCTCTGGCAGCTCGCCAAGGCTCGCCGGAGGTGGATCGGGCGGCGGCCCGAGCTGGCCAACATGGCGACCGCGTTCAGCCTGTCGGTCGTCACCTACATGACGACCGGGATCTTCCTGCACCTGTCCTATGCGCGCTACTTCTGGCTGATCATGGCGCTGGCCGGGGCGGCCGCCCTGATCGCCCTGCGCGAGCCCGAGCCGACCGAAGAGGTGGCCGGCCGGTGGGTCGACGCCTCGCCCCGCTGACCACTGCGACCAGCGGACGGCCGAGCGACCGACGCTCCCGGGAATCGAACGGCGCGGCCCGTGCCCCGCGAGGGGGTGGGCCGCGCCGTCGGATGGCGCGCTGGTGGGTCCGGTCTACTTGAAGTAGCCGGTCACGTCGAGCAGGAGGTGGGTGGTCGCCCCGGCCGCCGCGCGGTAGATGGCGTTCAGCTTGCCGCTGCCGCTCAGGGCGACGGTCACGCCGTTGGCCCGGTTGTCGTTGACCGGGAAGTTGATCGTGGAGGTCGACGTCCCGGCCACCGGGGCGAGGATGATGTAGCCGGCCTTCGTCTGCTGGGTCACGGTCAGGTTGCCGGTGATGGCGGTCGCGTCGTTCGGGATCGACCCACCGTTGGTGACCTGGAGGTCGCGGCCGGCGTTGGCGTGGAACGCGCCGGACAGGCCGGTCCCGTTCCGGGTATCGAGGACCCGGGTCGGGGCGAGCGGGAACCACGACGCGCCCGACGTCCCGGCCACGAAGTAGCCGGTCACGTCGAACAGGAGGTGGGTGGTCGCCCCGGCTACCGCGCGGTAGATGGCGTTGAGCGTGCCGCTGCCGCTCAGGGCGACGGTCACGCCGTTGGCCCGGTTGTCACCGGCCGGGAAGTTGAGCGTCGAGGTCGACGACCCGCCGGTCGGGGCGAGGATGACGTAGCCGGGCTTCGTCTGCTTGGTCACGGTCAGGTTGCCGGTGACGGCGACGGCGTTGCTCGGGATCGACCCACCGTTGGTGACCTGGAAGTCGCGGGCGACATTGGCGTGGAACGCGCCGGACAGGCCGGTCCCGTTCCGCGTATCGAGGACCCGGGTCGGGGTCAGCGGGAAGTACGAGGCCCCGCCCCCGCCATCGACGAAGTAACCGGTCACGTCGAACAGGAGGTGGGTGGTCGCCCCGGCCGCCGCGCGGTAGATGGCGTTGAGCGTGCCGCTGCCGCTCAGGGCGACAGTCACGCCGTTGGCCCGGTTGTCACCGGCCGGGAAGTTGATCGTCGAGGTCGACGACCCGCCGGTCGGGGCGAGGATGACGTAGCCGGGCTTCGTCTGCTTGGTCACGGTCAGGTTGCCGGTGACGGCGACGGCGTTGCTCGGGATCGTCCCACCGTTGGTGACCTGGAAGTCGCGGGCGACATTGGCGTGGAACGCGCCGGACAGACCGGTCCCGTTCCGGGTATCGAGGACCCGCGTCGGGGTGATCGCGGTATAGGTCGCCCCGGGCGGGACAGCCACGGTGACGTAGTCGGTCTTCGTGACGCTGTCGGTGCCGGCAGCGTTCGTGACGGTCAGGGAGACCGTGTAGGTCCCTGGGTTGTATGTGTGGCTCGGGTTCTGGACCGTCGAGGTCGCGCCGTCGCCGAACGCCCAGGCCCAGGTGGCCGGGGTGCCGGTCGTGGCGTCGGTGAACTGGACCGACAGCGGGCCCGTGCCGCTGGTCGGCGTGGCGCTGAAGTCGGCGACCGGGACGGTCGGGCACGGGCCGCCGGTGCAGCCGTGGAGGTAGGTCCGGGTGGGGATGTCCTCGCCCAGCAGGATGACGCCCGAGCTGACCGAGGTGACCTGCTTGGTCGAGGTCCCGTTGTTGAGGCTGCCGTTCGCGGCGCTGCTGATGAACGGCGTGCCGATCGAGGCGGTGCCGAAGTTCAGCGTGCTCAGCGACGCGGTCCGGCGGGTGATGAGGTAGGTGCCGGCCCCGGCGGTGTCGTCCGTGAGGAAGACATTCGCCTGGCTGTTCTCGGAGTCGAGGACGAGGACCGGCCGGGTCCCGCCGGTCGCGTGGCTCGAGACGGTGTGGTTCGTCCAGGTCCCGGGAGCCGCATCGGCCGCGCCGGTCCGGGCGAGGACGACGATGAGCGCGGCGGCGCTCGAGACCACGTTGGTCTTGACCGCCGCGACGATCCGACCGGTCCCATCCGCCTTCAGGCTGATGTGGCCGTCGGCGCCGAGCGTGCCGGTCCCGCCGTAGGCGGTCTCGCGGGCGCCCCACGTCCCGTCCGGGTCGCCGTCCTTGTGGCCGGCAAAGTAGAACGCCTCGTCGCCGAGGGTCTGGTTGCTCCACAGGACGCCGATCCCGTTGGACAGGTTGACGATCGCGGCCTGGTCGTTGTTGGTGACGACCGGGTTGCCCTGCCCGGGGATCGCGAACGGCGTGGCCCAGATCGTCCCGGCGCTGGTGGACGAGTGGGTGACCATCACCGCGGTGCCCTGAGTGTAGGCGACCCATAGCTGGCCGTTGGGCGCCTTGGCGATCGTCGCGGCGAAGGTTCCGTTCCCGGCAACGCCGCCGGCCACGGTCTTCGGGAAGCCGCTCACGAGGGCGTAGGTCTTGGAGGCGCTGTTGTAGCTGAACTTGTAGACCCGCAGGTCGCCGTTCGGTGAGACGTTGGCGCCCCGGACATGCGACGAGGCGACCCACAGGTTGGTGCCGTCCCACAGCGCGTCGGCGTGCGACCGGTTCCGGTTGTCGACCTGGGTCGCCGTGGCGCTGCTCGTCCAGGTCTGGGAGGCCATGTTGAGGCTCTGGATCCGGTACGTGCCATTGGCCGTGGAGCCCTTGTCGAACAGGATGCCCCACCAGCGGCCGTCGTTGAACCAGACCTTGCTCTGGTTGCGGAACGAGGTGACGTCGTTGGCGCCGGTACCGTCCGCCAGCGGCTTGTAGACGAAGTCCTGGTATCCGGGACCGGGCGCGGCCGGCGCGGCGGCGATCGGGCCGACCGCCACGAGGCCGATCGTCAGGATCGCGACGAGCGACGCGACGATGGCCCGCAGGCGGGGTCGCGAGCGGTGGACGCGTTGGGCGATGGGCGGCATCAAGGTTCCCCCTGCGGCACTGAAGGGGCGCGCGTGGCGCGCGCATCGGACGATGGGCCGATGGTACCCGAGGTGGCCGGACGATGGTCCCGGCGGAGCGTGGATTTCGGTGTCCCCTCGCAACGCGAAGCGTCCGCCGTCAGGACGCCCCCACCGTCAGGCCGCCCAGCCGCTCGGTCAGGCGGAGGTTCTCCCGGTAGTCGATCGGGACCTCGACGAGCGACGGCCCGGGGACGTCGAGCGCGCGCATGAGGGTCGGGTAGAGGTCGGCCGCCGAGGCGACCCGGAACCCGGCGATCCCGAAGCTCTGGGCGAAGGCCACGAAGTCGGGGTTGCCGAAGTCGACCCCGAACGGGCGCCCGAACTCGTTGCGCTGCTTCCAGTCGATCAGCCCATAGCCATCGTCACGCCACACGACCACCGTCACGGCCGCCCCGACCCGGGTCGCCGTCTCGAGCTCCTGGCTGTTCATCAGGAACCCGCCGTCGCCGCACAGCGCGACCACCTTGCGCTCCGGGTGGACGAGCTTGGCCGCGATCGCCCCCGGGAGCGAGATCCCCATCGCGGCGAAGCCGTTCGAGATGATCACCGTGTTCGGCTCGTAGGCCTGGTAGAGGCGGGCGACCCAGACCTTGTGGGCGCCGACGTCCGAGACGACGATGTCCTCGGGCTCGAGCGCCCGACGCAGGTCGGCGATCGCCTTCTGCGGCCGGACCGGGTAGCCGTCGTCGGCCTCGTACGCCTCCAGGTCGCGGAGCAGGGCGAGCCGCAGGTCGGCGTTGACCAGGATCTCCTTCGATGCGTGGCGCTCGGTCGCGTTCCGCCCACCGATCCCGAGCGGGAGGAGTGCCTCGAGGAGGCGCTCGAGCGTCCCCTCGATGTCCCCGATCAGCTCGACCGCGGGGCGGTAGTCGGCGTCGACCTCGGCCGGCTGGGTGTCGATGTGGACGATCGGCTTGGACCCGTCGGGGTTCCAGTGGCTCGGGGCGTACTCGACCAGGTCGTAGCCGACGGCCACGACCAGGTCGGCCCGGTCGAAGCCGGTCAGGACATGGTCCCGTGCCTGGAGGCCGACCGCCATCAGCGACAGGTGGGAGCGATCGTCGATCGCGCCCTTGCCCATGAACGTGACCGCGACCGGCACGTGGAGCCCGCGGGCGAACCCCCGCAGGGCGGCCGCCGCCCGTCGCCGGAGGACGCCGTTGCCGGCCAGGACGATCGGTCGGTGGGACGACGCGATGAGCCGGGCGGCATGGGCGATGGCCTCGTCGGTCGGCTCGGGCAGGTAGGCCCGGGTCGGTTCCAGCGGGCGGGTGGCGTCGCCCGACTCCGGGGCCATCGCGGCCAGGTTCTCGGGCAGCTCCAGGTGGGTCGGTCCGGGCTTCTCGAGCTCGGCCACCCGGAACGCCTTGCGGACGATCTCGGGGATCGCGTCGATCCGCTCGACCCGGGTGTTCCACTTCGTCACCGGCTCGAACATCCGGACGATGTCGACCAGCTGGTGGGCCTCCTTGTGGAGCTTGTCCGAGCCCGTCTGGCCGGTGATCGCGACCATCGGGGCCCGGTCCAGGAAGGCGTCGGCGACCCCGGTCAGGAGGTTCGTCGCACCCGGGCCGAGGGTCGACATCGCGACCGCCACCTGGCCCGTGAGACGCCCATGGACGTCGGCCATGAACGCGGCGCCCTGCTCGTGGCGGGTCGTCACGTGGCGGATCCGGGTCGACCGGCTGAGCGCGTCGAGGACGTCCATCGTCTCCTCGCCCGGGACGGAGAAGACGTAGTCGCAGCCCTCGGTCTCGAGGCACTCCACGAGGAGGTCGGCGGCGGTCCGTCGCGGCCGCGGGTGAACGGGCATGGCGCGGAGTGTACCCCGTGGACATGGCCGCTACGGAGGGGCCGGGTCGAGGGTCGGTCAGCCCGCACGACCCCATGGGCGAGGCTGCGGCCGGAGCCGGCGTCGGGCGTCGAGGTGACGGGCGACCCGACCCTCGAGCGGCGGTCCCAGGAAGGCCGGTGCGAGCGCCGGATCCGCGCTCGTCCAGGGCCGCTCGGCGGTGGCCGGCCGAAGGTCCTCGAGGTCGTCGAGGAGGACTGCGAGGAGGACGATGGTGACTCCGAGGCCGATCGCGAAGACGATGCCCATCGGCAGCGACAGGAGGGCGAGCAGGTAGCCCGCCAACGGGATCGACCAGCCGACCCGTCCGACGATCGACGAGGCCGGGCTCGTCGCCGGGTCCGGCGTCGACTCCGCATCGCCCCTCGTCTCGACGTACGGCTGGCCGTCGCGGCTCGACAGCCCCACGATCCGATGGGTGACGAACGACGGCCCGCCGTCGACCCGGATCGTCACGATGTCGCCGATCCGCAGCTGGGCTGCCGTGACCGGTTCGACGATCACGGCCGCGCCGACCGGGATCGTCGGCTCCATCGAGCGTCCGCCGACGATCAGCGTGTCGCGCCCGGTGAGAGCCACGCCCCGCCCGAGGAACAGGCCGATGAGGACGACCAGGACGAGCGTGACGATCGCCGCGTCGGTGACGCGACGGGCGAGGACGATCGGGCGGTTGAGGGTGTCCATGGCAAGGGTCGTCCACGGCCATGGCCGCGACAGGCCTATCTCAGTCGTCGGGCGCCACGCTCCGCCATGGACCGGGAGCCCCACCCGGCGCGGTACCTTCGTTCGGCCGATCGACCTCGTAACGCCGGTCACGCCAGGCGAGGGCAGCCTTGAGGCCGTCCCGTCGGACGATCTCGTCCCATTCGCGCTGCTCCGGCGTGTCCGCCGAGTTGATGATCGCGCCGAGGTCGAGGCCGCTTGCGATCGCCTCGCGCAGACCGGCGGCCTCCATCGCCCGGTTGAGCATCTGCTTGGTCAGGCGGAGCACCTCCGGCGGTGTCCGGGCGATCCGGTCGGCGAGCGCGTCGACCTCGTCGGCCAGCCGGTCGGCCGGGACGACCCGGTTGACCAACCCGATCCGTTCCGCCTCGGCCGCATCGATGAGGTCGCCGGTCAGGAGCAGCTCACGGGTCTTCTTCTGGCCGACCAGCGCCGGCATCAGCAGGGTCACCGGCGCCGAGCCGTAGCGGATCTCGGGCTCGCCGAGCTTCGTCCCCTCGGCCGCGACGATGAGGTCGCAGGCCATCGCCAGCTCGAGGGCGCCGGCCAGGCAGTAGCCGTGGACCTGGGCGATGACCGGCTTGGGGCAGTCCCACACCTTCATCGTCAGGGCGATGTCCCGGGCCAGCAGGTCACGCCACCGGAGCGGGCCCTCGATCACCTCGTCGACCTCCTCGGTGAGGTCGTAGCCGGCGCTGAAGGCACGACCGGCGCCCTCGACGACGACGACCCGGACCGTCGGGTCGTCGGCGGCCTCCGAGAACGCCCGGTCGAGCGCGTCGACCAGGCCGTGGCTCAACGCGTTGAGGACCTTCGGCCGGTCAAGGACGAGACGGACGCCCCAGCGAGTCCGGACGACCCGCAGGACCTCGTCGTCAGGCATCGCCACCGGCCTCGAGGACGACCAGGGCGTCGACGGCCAGCGCGCCGCCCGGCGAGGCGACGACCGGGTTGAGATCGACGGCGACGATGTCGGGGCGTTGCCAGGCCAGTCGGGCGACGGCCACGATGAGGTCGGCGACGGCCCCACGGTCGACCGGCGGCCGGCCCCGTGCACCGCTCAGCAGGGGCGCCCCGCGGAGCGTCTCGAGCATCGCCAGCGCGACCGCCCGCCCGAGCGGGGCGAGCCGGATGGCGGCATCGTCGAGGACCTCGGCGAAGACGCCGCCGAACCCGACCAGGACCGCCGGGCCGAACAGCGGATCGCGGGTCATCCCCACGATCAGCTCGGTCCCGGGCTCGGCCATCGGCTCGACGATGACGCCACGGACCTCGAGCCCGCGGGCCTGGCCCAGCTCGAGCAGCTCCTCGGTGGCCGCCCGGGTGGCGTCGGCTCCGACGACGCCGAGGCGGACCCCGCCGACGTCGCTCTTGTGGGCGACCCCGACGGCGTCGAGCTTGACGGCGAGCGGGCGGTCGCCGAGGCCCGCGGCGGCCTCGACCGCCGAGGCGGGGTCGACCGCCCGGACCGCCTCGACGACCGGGACGCCCGCGGCGCGGAGGAGCGCCAGGCCGTCGACCTCGGACAGGATCCGGCGGGTGGCCGGTGGCCGATCGCCCGGATCGAGCGGTCCATCGTCGTGGCCGTACGGGGTCCGGTCCGCGGCCAGCGCCGGCCAGGTCGGCCGGGCCGGTCCGTCCGCCAGGCGCTCGGCGTGGCGGAGCTCCCACCAGGCACGCCGGGCGATCGCGAGCTCGGCCTCGCGCGACCCGCGCAGGAGCGGGACCCCGCCCGCGGCGTCGAGCAGGACCTGGACCTCGGGGGTCGGCTCGCCGCTGGTCAGCGAGACGTAGACGGGCAGGATCTCCGGGCGGTCGCGGGTCGCGTCGATCAGGGCGCGGGTGACCGTCCGGGCGACTCCGACCTCGCCGGGCAGGGAGCGGTAGGGGAAATCGTGGACGATCGCCAGGACGTCGTAGGCGCCCGACTCGGCGAAGCCGCGCATCACCGCCGGGTAGCAGATCGCCTCGTCGGCGGCACCCCACGGATCGATCGGATTGCCGATGTAGCCCATCGTCGGGAGGTCGCGCAGGATCGCCAGGCGGGCCGCCTCGGGCACCGGCGGCAGGTCCAGCCCGGTCTCCGCGGCGAGGTCGGCGATGAGCGATGCCTCGCCGGTCGACACGGTGACCATCCCCGTCCGGCCCCGCCCGACCGACCGGCCGAGGCGCCGGCAGCCGGCATGGAGCTCGGCCGCCTCGAGCAGCTCGTCGAGGTCGGCGCAGCGGACGACGCCCGCCGCGGCGAGCGCCGCGTCGGTCACCCGATCCTCGCCGGCGATCGAGCCGCTGTGGGCGACCGCCGCCTCCTGGGCCTGCGGGGACCGCCCGACCTTGACCGCCAGGATCGGCTTGCCCAGCTCGAGCGCCCGGTCGGCCAGGGCGAGGAACCGCTCGGGGCGCTTGAACCCCTCGACGAACAGGATGATCGTGTGGGTCTCGGGGTCCTCGAGCGAGTGGGCGACGTAGTCGCACACGTCGAGGACGACCTCGGCCCCGCTGCCGACGATCCGGCTGAAGCCGATCCGGGTCCCGGAATGGATGAACGCGTCGGTGACGCTGCCGCTCTGGGCGATCCCGGCCACACCGCCGCGGGGCAGCCACGGGTTGACGTCGCCGATGTAGAGGGCCGAGTTCGTCGTCAGGTCGACCATGCCCATGCAGTTCGGGCCGATGACCGCCAGGCCGTGGCGCACGGCGATGTCGCGGACCTCGCGCTGCATCCGGGCGGCCGCCTCGCCGCCCTCGACGACGCCGCCGCCGGGGATGAGCACGGCCTTCGCCCCGACGTCGGCCGCCTGCTGGGTGAGCGCCGTCGCCCGGAGCGGGTTGAGCGCGATCAGGACGGCGTCGGGCACCTCCGGCAGCGCGGTCAGCTCCGGGTAGCACGGCTGGCCCCAGGCCTCGTCGTACTTGGGGTTGACGAAATGGCAGCGGGTCGCGCTGCCGAGGACGATCAGATTGTCCCGGACGGTCTTCGCCAGGTCGCTCCGGGGCGACGCCCCGACGACGGCGATCGAGCGCGGAGCGAAGAGCGGCCGGAGGTCGATGTCCGGGCGGGCCGCCACCGGTCCGGGAACGCCGGTCACCCGGCGCCGCCGACCACCCGGTCAACGCCGCGCTTCTCGAGCGCCCGGGCGATGACCAGGCGCTGGATCTCGCTGGTCCCTTCCCAGATCCGGTCGACCCGGAGCTCCCGGAAGAACCGCTCGGCGGCGTTCTCGCGCATGTAGCCCCGCCCGCCGAAGACCTGGACGACCCGGTCGGCGCAGCGGAATGCCGCCTCGGACGCGAACAGCTTGGCCAGCGACGCCTTGGCGTGGACGACCTTCGGGTCGGCCCTGCCGTCGGCCAGCCAGGCGCACTCACGGGTCAGGAGCCGGGCGGCGCTCGCGTCGGCCGCCGAGTCGGCGAGCGGGAAGCTCACCCCCTGGAAGTCGTAGATCCGCTGGCCGAACTGGACCCGCTCGGTGGCCCACTCGACGGCCATCGTGAGCAGCCGCTCCATCGCCCCGCTGCAGCGGGCCCCGATGTGGATCCGCTCCTCGACGAACCACTCGTTGGTCAGCTCGTCGGCGGCGCCGATCGGCCCGAGGATCGCCGAGGCCGGGACGCGGACGTCCTCGAGGACGAACTGGGGATGCCGGTCGGCGAACGTGTGGGTGTAGTCGGGGTCGTGCTTGAGCCGGAGGCCCGGGGCGTCGTAGTCGACCAGGAAGAGGGTCGGCAGGCGGCGCTCGCCATCGACGACGTTGCAGTGGAAGATCATGAAGTCGGTGTCGTCCGGCCCGGTCACGAACCACTTCTCGCCGTTGAGCAGGTAGTCGCCGGTCGCCGGGTCGCGGACGGCCGTGGCGGCCAGCGTCCGCGGGTCGGACCCGGCCAGGTCCTCGGTGATCGCGTAGGAGCCGGAGCGCTCGCCGCGCAGCGACGGGTCGAGGTAGCGCCGGCGCTGATCGGCGTCACACTGGATGAGCGCGTTGTAGGCGCCCGGGATGTACGACCAGAGACCGCCGGTGACCTGGCCGAGCTGCTCGTGGACGACCACGCCCTCCATCGCCGTCCAGCCCTGCCCGCCGAGCGCCCGGGGCAGCGAGCCACCGTGGAGGTTCGCCGCGATGGCCGCCCGACGCAGCTCGCGACCCTGCTCGGGCGGCAGATGCCCGCCGGCCCGCTCGAACTCGACCTCGAGCGGCTGGAGGACGTCCCGGACGTAGGCGCGCGCGCGCGCCTGGAGCTCGAGCTCGGCGGCGCTGAGGGTCAGGTCCATACGGGCCGATGGTCGCCTGCCGGCTTCGCGCGGAACCGGCGCGTCCCGGGCGGCGGAACGATCGGCGGCTCGCCCCAGCCGATCGCGTCGTCGAGGCCGGGCGCCGCGCGGGATCAGCCGCCGAGGATCTTGCGGCGGCGCTC
>CAWIOR010000004.1:0-43044 GCA_963837825.1 uncultured Chloroflexia bacterium | reverse complement strand
CGCGGATGAACCCGATGGCCCGGTCCGAATGCTGAGTGGGTTTGGGCTCTTCCCGTTTCGCTCGCCACTACTCAGGGAATGTTCTCTTTTCCTCCAGCTACTGAGATGTTTCAGTTCGCTGGCTTACCTCCACCTGGTCTATTTGGTTCAACCAGGGGTGACTGGGCATGACCCCAGCCGGGTTTCCCCATTCGGACATCTCCGGATCAACGTCTGCTCGCGACTCCCCGAAGCTTTTCGCAGCCTGCCACGTCCTTCATCGGCTCTTGGCGCCAAGGCATCCACCCCGTGCCCTTTGTAGCTTGACCCCCTCCAGCATCTGATCAAGCGATCAGTGGCCGGTTCGGGGTCCGGGATACACCTTGAATCAACTCGGCGAAATCGAAGTTCGATTTACTGCCGAACAACATATCCAGTTGTTAAGGTGCGACCCGCGCGAGGCGGGTCTCCGCGGCCTCGAGCGGCTCGAGACCGGCGGCCAGCGATCCGCTGGTCGGTGGCCTCACGCGACGAGGACACGGGCAGGGGATCGATGGTTCTTCGTGGACGTTTCTGCTCGAGGCCAGTGGACAGTCGCGGTCGTCCTCCTCGGAGGACCGCCCGGATATCGACTGCTATTCGATTGCGCTGCAGGTGACCGGCGACCCACTCGACCGGCGGAGGTGGTGGAGACGAGGAGACTCGAACTCCTGACCCTCTCCTTGCAAAGGAGATGCTCTGCCAACTGAGCTACGTCCCCTTGCCGAGGAGAGGATGGTGGGCGTTTCTGGACTCGAACCAGAGACCTCTGCCTTATCAGGGCAGTGCTCTAACCAGCTGAGCTAAACGCCCGCCGGGGCCGTGCCGACGATCCGAGTCGACACGAGGTCGCGGGCCGGCGGCTGCACCCTTAACGATTGAAGAGTGACAGGAACTCAGGGTTCGGTGTGCGAACGGATTCGGTGTTCTCGCCAGGTTCGCGGTCGATCGTCCGAGCGATCCGAAGACCACTCGGCGCGCCCCACCTGGCGGAGGTGCGCGAACCGATCGTGCGATCAACCCTAGGAGCCATCAACGCCGACGACCCACCGAAGGCCATCGACTCGGATCTCCCTAGAAAGGAGGTGATCCAGCCGCACCTTCCGGTACGGCTACCTTGTTACGACTTCGTCCCAATCACCGACCCCACCTTCGACGGCTGCCTCCTTGCGGTTGGCCCACCGGCTTCGGGTGTTGCCAGCTTTCATGACGTGACGGGCGGTGTGTACAAGGCCCGGGAACATATTCACCGCCGTATGCTGACCGGCGGTTACTAGCAACTCCGGCTTCATGTAGGCGAGTTGCAGCCTACAATCCGAACTGAGACCGGCTTTAAGGGATTTGCTCCACCTCGCGGTTTCGCAGCCCGTTGTACCGGCCATTGTAGCGTGGGTGTAGCCCAGGACGTAAGGGCCATGCTGACTTGACGTCATCCCCACCTTCCTCCGAGTTTCTCTCGGCAGTCCCGTGTGAGTGATACAACACACAGTAGGGGTTGCGCTCGTTGCGGGACTTAACCCAACATCTCACGACACGAGCTGACGACAGCCATGCAACACCTGTGGCCAGGCCCCTTGCGGGGAAGCGACGTTTCCGCCGCGATCCTGGTCATGTCAAGCCCTGGTAAGGTTCTTCGCGTTGCGTCGAATTAAACCCCACGCTCCGCTGCTTGTGCGGGCCCCCGTCAATTCCTTTGAGTTTTAGCCTTGCGGCCGTACTCCCCAGGCGGGACACTTAATGCGTTAGCTTCGGCACTGGCGGGGTTGATACCACCAACACCTAGTGTCCATCGTTTACGGCTAGGACTACCGGGGTATCTAATCCCGTTTGCTCCCCTAGCTTTCGCGCCTCAGCGTCAAGAACAGGCCAGGAAGCCGCCTTCGCCACTGGTGTTCCTCCCGATATCTACGCATTTCACCACTACACCGGGAATTCCGCTTCCCTCTCCTGCCTTCGAGTCGATCAGTATCGAGTGACCCTCCCCAGTTGAGCCGGGGGCTTTCACACTCGACTTGAACGACCGCCTGCGCGCTCTTTACGCCCAGTAAATCCGGACAACGCTTGTCACCTACGTATTACCGCGGCTGCTGGCACGTAGTTAGCCGTGACTTATTCCTCAGGTACCGTCATTATCGTCCCTGAGAAAAGAGGTTTACAACCCGAAGGCCTTCATCCCTCACGCGGCGTTGCTGCGTCAGGCTTTCGCCCATTGCGCAAAATTCCCGACTGCTGCCTCCCGTAGGAGTCTGGGCCGTGTCTCAGTCCCAGTCTGGGTGATCGTCCTCTCAGACCACCTACCGATCGTCGCCTTGGTGAGCCGTTACCCCACCAACGAGCTAATCGGACGCAGGCCCCTCCCGAAGCGCCTTGCGGCTTTACTGGTGCGATCGAACGCACCACCACATGCGGTATTAGCCACCCTTTCGGGCAGTTATTCCCCACTTCGGGGCAGGTCACCTACGCGTTACTCAGCCGTCCGCCACTAACGATCAGAGCAAGCCCTGATCGTCCGTTCGACTTGCATGTCTCATGCACGCCGCCAGCGTTTATCCTGAGCCAGGATCAAACTCTCCAAAAGAAGCCCGACCTTGCGGTCGGGACTTCGTTCGAGGGTTTGACCGCTCGCACATCCTTACCCGGATTTCCTGCCACTCTTCAATTGTTAAGGTGCAGCCTCCGAGCGCACGCGGGCACCCGGCGCGACTTCTCATTGTGAGGCATGCGCGGTCGGGCGTGTCAAACGTGCGACGCACCGGCCCCGGACCGGCGTCAGCCGGTCGTCGCGGGCCTCCGGTCGGGAGGCACGAGCGGCGAATGGTAGGGGCGGCTCGAGGCGTCAAACGGCCGTCGGACGACCGCGGCGACCGGCGGTCAGATCGGGCTGGTCTCCACGAGCAGGATGAAGGCGGCGCCGCTGAGCCAGCAGAGCAGCGCCAGCTCGACGCTCGCGGTCGCGCCGAGCGGGCCGATCGCGAGCCACGTAGACGACGCGCCGAGGACCAGCGCGGCGCAGCGCCTTGAGCAGGCGCAGCAGCGATCTCGACAGACGAGGTTGCTCATCGCCCGGGATCGGCCGCCGGCCCTGGAGCGCCCGGATCAGGGTCACCTCGTCGGCGTACTCGAGGTCGCCGCCGACCGGGATGCCCCGGGCGATCCGGCTGACGACCCCGACGCTGCCGTCGAGCCGCTCGGCGAGGTACATCGCGGTCGCCTCGCCCTCGAGGGTCGGGTTGGTCGCCAGGATGACCTCCTCGAACGGCTCGCCGTCGCGCCTCGGCCTCGTCGACCCGGGCGAGCAGCTCGCGGATCCGCAGCCGGTCCGGGCCGATGCCGTCGATCGGCGAGATCGCCCCGTGGAGGACGTGGTAGCGGCCCTTGAACTCGCCGGTGCGCTCGAGCGCGAGGACGTCGAGCGGCTCCTCGACGACGCACAGCCGACGCTGGTCGCGGGCCGGGTCGCGGCAGATCGGGCACAGCGGCGCGTCGCTGATGTTGAAGCAGCGCTCGCAGAACACGACCTGGTCGCGGACCGCGATGAGCGCCGCGGCCAGCGACGCGGCCTCGGCGTCCGGCGCGCGGAGCAGGTGGTAGGTCAGCCGCTGGGCGGTCTTCGGGCCGATGCCGGGCAGCCGCGAGAAGGCCTCGATGAGCCGGGCGACCGGCTCGATGAGGGCGGTCGACACGACGCTCGGACCTACATCCCGGGCAGGCGCAGGCCGCCGGTGACCGCGGCCATCTTCGTCTCGGCCAGCTCGCGCGACGCGCGCAGCGCGTCGTTGACGGCGGCGACGACGAGGTCCTGGAGCATCTCGACGTCGGCCGGGTCGACCGCGCTCGGGTCGATCGTGACGCTGACGAGCTCCTGCTTGCCGGTGACGGTCGCCTTGACGACGCCGCCGCCGGCCGAGCCGTCGACGGTCGCGGCCTCGAGCTCCGCCTGGACGCGGAGCCATCTCCTGCTGCATCTGCTGCGCCATCCGCTGCAGGTTGGCCATGCTCATCGGGATCGTCCTCCTTGGCCCGCGTCGGCGCGGTCGGTCCGTCAGTCTGGCCGATGCGGCGTCGCGCTGCGCGACCGTGCGTCAGCCGACCTCGCCGACGTCGACCAGGTCGTCGGCGAAGATCCGGCGGGCCTCGTCGACCAGCCGCTCGGCGTCGCTCGTCGGCCGGCGGCGGCGCAGCGAGCTCGAGGTTCGTCGCCACGCAGCGGACCGCGACCGGCCGGCCGAGGGCCTGGCCGATGCCCTCCTCGAGGGTCGCTCGGCGCGCTCGGCGATGTCCTTGAGGAACGCCTGGCCCTCCGGGAAGCCGAGGGTCACGACGCGCCGTCGACCGCGATCGGGCGGCAGGCCGAGATGAGCGGCTTGATCGGCGGGATGCTTGCTGATCTACGGCCGACGATCTCCGGCCACTGGTCGCGAAGTGCCGCGAGCGCGCGGCGTCACCGCTCGACCGGCGGTCGGCTCGGTCGCGGCGTCGGCCGTGGCGGCGTCGGCGCGGGCGGTCGCGGCGTCGGTGCGAGCCGGGTGCGACGGCGGCGGCTCGGGCGCGGCTGCGCGGGACGCCGGCGATGCGACGGCGGCCGGCTCGGCCGCGGCCGGCTCGGGCGACCGATCGACCGGCCGGGCGGCTCTGGCGCGGTCGGCGGCGGCCGCGGCCGCGGGCTCGGTCGTCGGCGGGCGCGCGGCCGGCGCCGGTGCCGGGACGGCGATCGGGCGACCGCGGCGGCCGGTGGCGGCCGCCGGCGATCGCGAGCGCCGCGGCCGACGCGCCAGCAGCGCCAGCTCGAGCTGGAAGCCGCAGGCCGCCGAGCCCGCGCGGCTCGCGTCGATCGCCGCGAGGCGCGCGCGGCCGGCGGCGAGCCGGCGGCGAGCCCGGCGCGGCGGCGCCGGGTCGCTCAGGGCGCGCCGACGAGCCGTCGCGCAGCGCGACGACGACCTGGTCGAGGAACGCGCCGCAGGTCGCGGCCGCGTCCTCGAGGTCGTCGAGGATGCCGATGCCGGCCAGCGCGTCGCCGCCGACGAGCGCATCGACGAAGCCGTCGACGGCCTCGCGCTCGACCAGGCCCAGCAGGTCGCGGACGCGCGTCGCCGTGAGCGCGTCGGCGCCCGACGACAGGAGCTGGTCGAGCATCGACTCCGCGTCGCGCATGCCGCCGGCGGCCAGGCGGGCGACGAGCGCGATCGCCTCGGCGTCGGCGGCGCGGCCCTCGGCCTCGAGGATGCGTCCGCGAGCTTGCCCTCGATCTGGGCCGATCGTCAGCGGCCGGAAGTCGAACCGCTGGACGCGCGACAGGACCGCCGGCCGGATCCTGGCTGGGTCGGTCGTGCAGAAGATGAACGCGACGTGGTCGGGCGGCTCCTCGAGCGTCTTGAGGAGGACGTCCCAGCCCTCCTTGATGCGCTGGACCTCGTCGATGATGAAGACCTTGCGGCGCAGGTCGGACGGCGCGGTGTAGACCCGCGGCAGCGAGCTCGCGCATGTCGTCGACCTGGTTGTTCGACGCGGCGTCCAGCTCGATCGACGTCGAGCGCGCGGCCCTCGCGGATCGCCGACGCACGACGGGCAGGTGTCGCACGGCTCGCCGTCCCGGAGGTCGGTGCAGTTGAGGGCCTTGGCGACGATCCGGGCCATCGAGGTCTTGCCGGTCCCGCGCGGACCGACGAACAGCAGCGCGTGGCGCGACCTGGCCGGCCCGGACGGCGTTGCGGAGCGTCTCGACGACCGCCTCCTGGCCGACGATCTGGCCGAACGTCTGGGCGCGCCAGCGGCGATAGAGGGCCTGGTGAGCGGACTGGTCGGATCCACGATGCTCCGGGTTCGAGGCCAGCGCGGCCGGACGAAGTGATCGCCGTGCACCCTCCGTCGATCCGACGCCCCCGGGCCCACCGTTCGGAGCGGCTCGGACCAGGCCTGTTCCGCGGCACCCGACGAAGATCGCTTAGTGCTGCTTCCTTCCGGACCTGACACGGTTCACGAGTCGCCGCTGCGCGGGACCCGGCCCTCAACGTCGCTCGCGACGGCGGCTTTCGAGAACGGAGACCTCGGGAGGGAATTCAGCCCTGCTGGAGCGGATTGCAGGTACAGGGCACCGCTAGTTCCCCGCCTAGCACGGCCCGCAGAGGATACCCCGGACGGGCCCAGGCGAGGGCGTCGGCCGGCGGTCGCCCCCGTCCGCGGCGGCGATGCGCCGAGGGTTCGAAGCGGGGCCCGCGCGCCGCGACATCGCTCACTTGAACTTGAAATCGGCTCGCTGGACGCTGCCGTCGGCGAAGGCAAGGACGAGCTGGCGACAGGTGCCGACCCAGGCCTTGTCGGTCTTCCAGACGTAGTCGTACGCGTCGGTCGATGGGTCGTACGTCATCGAGCTCCCGCCCGCGTTGACCGTCTGCTCGATGCCATCGACGTCGGCGGTCGCGCCACAAGCGATGACCTGCGACTTCGGGTAGCCGGCAGCGAAGATCGACAGCCCCTGGTTCCCGCCGAGGCTGAACTTCACCGGCACGGCGGCACCGGCCTTCATCTGGTTGAGCATCGGGCGGGCTCGACGGGTTGCCGGAACCCGCCGAAGTGGTACGTGGGGCCGGTCGGCGGAAGCTCGATCGTCGCGCCGTAGACGTTGCGGTCGGGCGGCCGACCCGCTGGACCATACGAGATGCAAGCGCCCGTCGGTGAGGCTGGTGATGTCGTTCAGGGTCTCATCGAGCCCCGGCGTCGACTGGTGATCCGGAACTCGTCGGTTCGCTTGCGATCTGATAGTGCGAAGAGATCGGCATTCCCATCGGTCGCGGGCGTCCTCGTACCGATGATCACACCGCCGGGATCGAGGGATCCCGCGCTGCTCGCCCGAAAGCACGAGGCACTGCTCTGATACCGCCGCCGCGGGCTGCCAGCAGATGTCGCTTCTGCACGCCCCGGAACGGCGTCGTAGACGACGATCGAACCGTCGGTGTCGGGGTTCGCGCTCGGGTCCTCGTTGCTCGCCTGAGGCTGGTGACGACCCACGACGCCGTTCCATTCCACGCGGCCTGTCGGATGTCACAGTTCGACGGAGACTGGGCACAACTCTCGTAGACGACAAGGTCGCCGGACGGCGCGACGGCTGGTCGCTGGTCGATGCGCGTGTCACTCGTCACATGCTGGGTGACGCCGCCGAGCCGCGTGGCGAACGAGCTCACCAGTCCCGCCTGCAGCGTCGATGAATGCGACCGTGTCGCGAGCCGATCGCTGGCTCGCTGCGATATGGCACCGACTGGGGGTCGACCTCGCCGACCGTTTGGCTCGCCTCGTCGAAGACCTGGACCGGGTCCCGGTTCAAGGTGGTCACGTCGAGCCGCGCGAAGGTGACCTTGCCGTTGCTCGTGTCGCTGAGATCGATCCTTGCTGTCCGACGACGTCGGGACCGACGTCGTCCGAGCCACTGAAGAAGTCGTAGGAGCGGACGGTCGTGTCCGATGTGTACGAGACGAGGTCGCCGCTGACGTGGGGGTCGTACTGGTCGCCGGCGGCGGTGTCGATGGCGACCGGGAAGAGCGTGACCGGGACTGCATCGATCGGGGTCACGGCCAGCGCTGCGGTCGGCGCAAGGAGTAGGCTCGCCACCGCGAGGACCACGGCGGCTGCCGCGCCGGTCCGCCGCGTTGTCGTCGACGTCGAGACGATCCGATCCATCTGGCCATCCCCTCTCTCACAAGAATCCGGCGACGGCCGCACCGCGCCGTGGCTCGCATTCCATGCGTGCAGCGCGGCGCTGTCATCGTTCACTTGCGCCACCGGTTCGCGTGGCGGGGACAGGCGCAGGGATGTCGAGGCTGGCGGAGGGTGGGCCCCAACGAGCTGTGGCAGGCCGACACGACCCACTGGCGTCTGGCCGACGGCACCGATGTCGAGATCCTCGACTTCATCGACGATCACTCCCGGCTGTGCCTCGCGGCCGATGCCTTCCGGACGGTCAAGGCGCTCGATGTCGTGCGCACCTTCCACGCCGCGGCCGACCGTCATGGCCTGCCGGCCGCCCTGCTGACCGACAACGGGGCGGTCTTCAACGGTGGCCCGAGACGGGGCCGGGTGCTGCTCCAGGCGGAGCTCGACCGGCTCGGCATCGTGGCCAAGCACTCGACCCCCAACCACCCCCAGACGTGCGGCAAGGTCGAGCGCTTCCACCAGACCCTCAAGCGGTACCTGGCCCGCCAGCCGACGGCCGCGTCGCTGGCCGTTCTCCAGGCCCAGCTCGACAGCTTCCGGCGCTACTACAACGCCGAGCGGCCGCATCGAGCGCTGGGGGGCCGGCCGCCGCTCGCGGCGTTCGATCAACGGATCAAGGCGGGACCCGTGGTCGAACGCGGCCTCCGCCACTTCCGGGTCCGCGAGGACAAGGTCAGCAAGGGCGGCAACGTGACCGTCCGGTACCTGAGCCGGCTGCGCCACATCGGGGTCGGCCGGGCCTACACCGGTGAGCGGGTGAAGATCCTCATCGCCGACGACCATGTCCGGGTCGTCCGGGCCGACGGACTGCTGATCCGGGAACTCGTGCTCGACCCCGACCGCGACTACCAGCCGCGCCTACACTCCGTCCACGATGACGTGAGACAGGTGTCCACGATGTCCTGAGAGAGGACACTGGCGGGAGGGCGGGATTCGAACCCGCGATGGGTTGCCCCATACCGCATTTCCAGTGCGGCGCCCTAGGCCTCTAGGCGACCTCTCCGCCCGATGGGTAGCGGGCACGCGGATCGCGTCGCAGGGGCGAGGCCGGCGTGCCGGCTCGTGGGGAGCGAGTGGCGGAGAGGGCGGGATTCGAACCCGCGGTGCTTTCGCACACCGCTTTTCGAGAGCGGCACCATCAACCACTCGGACACCTCTCCGCGCGAGAGGATACCAGAGGTTCCACCGTCGGATCCGGCCGGCCCGAAGGTCAGGCCTGGCGGACGACGACCGTCCCGAGCAGCTCCTCCGCCTCGTCTCTCCGGATGCCGCTGATGACGTTGAGGCGGCGCGCGCAGGCCGGCGTACTGAGCGAGCTGGAGGACCGAGCCGGCCGCTCCGTCGATCGGGTCCGGGACGGCGAACACGAGCGTCTCGACGTCGCTCGCCAGCAGCGCGCCGACGCACATCGGACACGGCTCATGGGTCGCGAAGATCGTCGCCTCGCCGAGCCGACCGACGCCCAGCTTGCGGGCGGCCTCGCGCAGCGCGACGACGACGGCGTGGGCCGTCGGGTCGTTCGCCTCCTGCACACGATCGTGGGCACGGGCGACCATCGCCTCGTCGACCACCGCGACCGCGGCGCTGGGGCGTTCGCCGCGCGATCGAGCGAGACTCGCCTCGGCGAGGGCCTCGCCCATGAACAGTTCATAGTTCACGCCGTCGATGATACCCGCCCGGTCCGCGCGTTCGACCACCGGTCGGGCTAGATTCCGCGTCGTCGGGCGAGCCGCCCCATTCCTGCCCGGCCGATCCGTCGAGGAGTCACGAAGGCTGATGTCCGCACCGCGCCGCATCGCGATCCTCACCGGTGGGGGCGACGTCCCCGGGCTCAACGCCGTCATCAAGAGCGTCGTCTACCGGGCGGCCGAGATGGGGACCGAGGTCCTCGGCATCCGCCGTGGCTGGGAGGGCCTTACGCACATGCGGCCGGGCCGAGAGCCGGATCCCGAGTACGTCCGGACCCTCGATCGGATCAACACCCGGGCGATCGACCGGACCGGCGGCACGATCCTCCACACGTCCCGGATGAACCCGGTGAAGATCCGCGGCGCCAGCCTGCCGGCGCAGCTGTCGGCCGAGCGGCGAGCCGCGCTGGAGGTCGCGGACGACGTCTACGACCTCACCCGATCGTCCTCGAGAACCTCGAAGCGCTCGGCGCCGAGCGGCTGGTGACGATCGGCGGCGACGACACGCTGTCGTTCTCGCGGGTCCTCCACGACGCCGGGTTCCCGGTCCTGGCGATCCCCAAGACGATGGACAACGACGTCCAGGGCACCGAGTACTGCATCGGCTTCAGCTCGGCGATCACTCGCGCGCGCGAGCTGATCAATCGCCAGCGAACGACCCTCGGCAGCCACGAACGGATCGGCGTGTTCCGGATCTTCGGCCGGGACGCCGGGTTCTCGGCCCTCTACGCGGCCTACACCACCTCGTCGCGCTGCCTGATCCCCGAGGCGCCCTACGAGCTCGACAAGCTCGCCGCGCTGCTGGCGGAGGATCATCGGAACAATCCGAGCCATTACGCGATCGTCATCACCGCCGAGGGTGCGATCTGGCAGGGCGCGGCGATGGTCGACGTGGGGGACGCTGACGCGTTCGGACATCGACACAAAGCGAACATCGGCGAGGCGCTGGCCGCGGAGCTGAAGGCCCGGACGGGGATCGAGACGGTCGCCTCGGAGCTGACCTACGACCTTCGGAGCGGCGAGCCGGACATGCTCGACTCGATGGTCGCGATCACCTTCGCGAACATCGCGATGGACCTGATGGCGGACGGCGAAAGCGGCCGGATGACCGCCGTCCGACAGGGCAAGTACGTCGACTCGCCGCTGCCCGACCCGAGCCTGGGCCCGCGTCGGGTGGACGTCGCCGACATGTACAACGTCGAGCGCTTCCGACCGCGCTACGACGGTCGGCTCGGTGAGCCGCTTCTGCTCCTCGGCGTCTGACGCCTGAGGCGTCTCGAGAGCGGTCCCGCCGCGCGGGTCGAGATGAGGACCGGGATGCCGCGCGGGTCTTCGCTCCAGGCGTCTGCGCCGAGCCGACGCGCGTGCGCCTCGTCCGTGATCGCATAGCCGCCGACGATGATCGGCACATCGGGGTCGGACTCGCGTGCCGCGGCGACGAGCTCGGTCGCGGCGTCGAGCCAGCGATCGTCGACGACGCTGATGATCACCGCCCGCAGATCGTCGCGCGACAGGATCGCCGCAGCGAGGGACCGTGGCGGCGTATCCGGTCCGAGGTTCAGGACGTCGTAGCCCGCCCCGGTCAGGATGTCACCGAGCATCGCGACGCCGAGGCCGTGACGCTCACCCGCCGGCATCGCGACCGCGACACTGCCGAGATGCCGACCGCGGCGTCGGAAGCGGGGTCCCAGGCGACCGATGATCGAGGTCGCCACGCCCGACGCGAGATGCTCCCGCTCGATCGGGATGGCACCCTGGCGCCAGCCATCGCCGATCGCGTGCAGGGCCGGTGCGAGGACCTCGACGTAGATCCGGTCGGGCTCGTACCCGGCCGCGAGGGCCGCCTCGATCGTCCGCCAGCTGCCGGCGTTGTCGCCCTCGAGCATCCGGGCCGCAAGCCGGTCCGACCAGGCGACACGCCCCCGACCCGCGGCGCGCCCAGGCCGCCGCGGCGCGCGACCCGCCCGCCGGTGTCGGTGTGACCCGCCGCACGGCGGCGAGGTCTGCGGGGTCGACGCGCCAGGTGCCCCCGACCTTGCGTGCCGGCAGGATCCCGAGGCGGAGATAGCGATAGACGGTCATGTAGTGGACACCCAGCCGCGCTGCCGCGTCATGCAGGGTCAGGAGACCCTCCGTGGGGCCCTCCGTCACGTCGCTCATCGTCTCGTGCCCATCACCGCATCCTGCCACGTCTCTGATCCGCCTCCAGGTCGCCGCGACGCTCGACCGACCGGAAGAGCCGGGACGGCATCCGGAACCCGGATGCCGTCCCTGGCCGGAGGAGGGAGGAGCGCCCGCGATCACATGGACGGCGGGAGGAGGACGTGATCGATGACGTGGATGACGCCGTTCGAGGCGGCAACGTCGGTGGCGATAACCTTCGTATCGCCGTTGAGAACGACCGTGCCGTCCTTCACGGCGATCGTGATCGCGTCGCCCTCGACCGTCGGCGTCGAGGTCAGACCGACGACCGCGTCCGACGTCACGGCTCCGGACACGACGTGGTACAGGAGGACCTTCTTGAGCGCCGCCGGGTCCTTGAGCAGGCCCTCGAGGGTTCCGGCAGGCAGTGCGGCGAAGGCGTTATCGGTCGGGGCGAAGACCGTGAGCGGCCCGGCCCCCTCGAGCGTGTCGACGAGTCCGGCTGCCGTCGCCGCCTTCAGCAGGGTGGAGAACGTCCCGGCGGACTTGGCCGTCGCGACGATGTCGCCGGCCGCTGCGCTCGGCGATGTCGCCGGGCTCCGGGCGGGGCTCGGCGATGCGGCGGCACTGGCCGCCGGGCTCGGCGAGGCCGCGGCGGTCGCGGTCGATGGTGTCGGGGTCGCGGCGCTGCCACAGGCAGCCAGTGCGATCGTAAGCGGCAGAGCCGCCGCCAGGAGCAGTCGTAGGGAGGACATCGGATCCCCTTCTTCGTTCAGCTCGGGTGGAAGGTCCGTCGAGCATCGCCGGACGTATGCCGCTATTTAGTACTAAATCAGCGCGGATGTCAAGGTCGGGGTCGGAACGTCGGTCGGAGGGGTCTTCGAGGCGCCGTGGAAGGAACTCAGACGTTTCGGTCGGATGGAGACCCGCCGGGCCACGCGTCGGCGCGGGACAAGAGACGGTCTGGCGCGCCCGGCGGGACTCGAACCCACGACCTTCAGGTCCGCAACCTGACGCTCTATCCACTGAGCTACGGGCGCCTGCGACGGCGGTGGCGGAGAGGGAGGGATTCGAACCCTCGGAGCAGGTTACCCCACTCGGCGGTTTAGCAAACCGCTGCACTAGACCTCTATGCGACCTCTCCCGAGCCGCGGCGCGGCATGCTACCACGGCCATCCTCGTTGACGGTCGATCATGAGCGTCCGCTATGTTCCGCCGCACACGAGATGACGACGCTCTTCTATTTTCCCGGCCCGGCATGATCGACCCCGGTTCGTAAGACCCGGGACACGGGTCGTGCCGGGAAGCAGCAGAGGTCGACGCCTCTGCTTTTTTGTTGGACCGGGCGACCCCTCGAGGAAGGACCAGCGATGTTCGTGGTGATGGCGGCGACGGCGTCCGAGGCGGAGATCCTCGGCGTGAAGAGCCACATCCTCGCCGAGGGGCTCACGCCGTACGACCACACCGGGCCGGAGCGGATCGGTCATCGCCGTCGTCGGCGAGATCGGCGATCGCCGACGCCGTCCTCCTCGAGGCGTTCGCGGCCCTGCCCGGCGTCGAGCGCGTCACCCCGATCAGCGCGGCCGTTCAAGCTCACGTCGCGCGAGTTCCATCCCGAGGACACGGTCATCCGGGTCGCCGACGCGGTGATCGGCGACGGGTCGCTGACGATGATGGCCGGGCCGTGCTCGGTCGAGAGCCGCGACCAGCTGTTCGAGACCGCCGACGCGGTCGCCGCGGCCGGTGCGACGATCCTGCGCGGCGGCGCGTTCAAGCCGCGGACGAGCCCGTACTCCTTCCAGGGCCTCGGCGTGGAGGCCCTCCGCTATCTCGCCGAGGCGCGCGAGCGGACCGGGCCTGCCGGTCATCACCGAGGTGATGGAGCCCAACCAGGTCGACATCGTCGCCGAGTACGCCGACATCCTGCAGATCGGCACGCGGAACATGCAGAACTACTCGCTCCTCGACGGCCGTCGGGCGGGTCGCCCGGCCGGTGATGCTCAAGCGCGGCTACGGCGCCACCATCGAGGAGTGGCTGATGGCGGCCGAATACATCGTCAGCAGCGGCAACCCGAACGTCATCCTGTGCGAGCGCGGCATCCGGACGTTCGAGACGTACACGCGCAACACGATGGACCTGGCCGCGGTCCCGCTCCTCCACCACCTGACCCACCTGCCGGTCATCGTCGATCCGTCGCCACGCGACGGGCAAGCGCTGGCTCGTCACGCCGCTGGCGCTCGGCGGCGTCGCGGTCGGGGCCGACGGGGTCATGGTCGAGGTCCACCCGCGCCCGGACGAGGCGCTCTCCGACGCCGAGCAGCAGCTGACCCTCGACCAGTTCGCGGAGCTGATGATGGCCATCGTCCCGATCCACGCGCGGTGTCCGCGCGCTCCATGGCGACCCTGCCGATCGGGCGGCCGGTGCGGCCGGGCGCGACCGGGCCGACCGAGGCGGCGGCACTCGGGGGCAGCGCGACGTGACCGCTGGCCCCAGACGGCCGACTCCGCGGTCGATCGAGAGAGCCCGGCGGCTCCGCGGCGACCTGCGCCTGCCCGGCGACAAGTCGATCAGCCACCGGGCCCTGATGCTCGCGGCCCTCGCGGACGGCGAGGCCGGATCCGCGGCGCCGGCGACGGGGCGGACGTCCGCTCCACGGCCGCCATCTGCGGCGACTCGGCGTCGCCGTCGAGCGGACCGTGCGAGGACGGCCGGACCGTCGACTACCGGGTCGTCGGGCACCGGGCGTGACGGTCTGCGGCCAGCCGGCGGCGCCGCTCGATTGCGGCAACTCCGGGACGAGCCTGCGACTCCTCGCCGGCTGCTCGCCGGTGCTGCCCGGTGACCGCCGTCCTGGACGGCGACGCGTCGTTGCGACGCCGTCCGGTGGCCCGTATCATCGAGCCACTGCGCGCGATGGGCGCCGAGCTCCACGCCCGCGACGGCGATTCGCTGCCACCGCTGACGGTGGTCGGCCGCACGCCGCTCGGCCCGATCGAGCTGCACGACCCCCGTCCCGAGCGCCCAGGTGAAGTCGGCGATCCTGCTGGCGGCCCTGCGAGCCGACGGGCGGACGACGGTCCGCGAGGCGGTCGGCGACGCGCGACCACACCGAGCGGATGCTGCGCGCGCGAGGCGTGCCGGTCGAGCGACGGGCGGCGGGCGAGCGACGGCCGCGCGGGCCGTCGCCTGGAGTGTCGAGGGAGTGGCGAACGGTGCGAGCGGTCGACGAGCAGGTCCCGGGCGACGTGTCCGCGGCCGCCTTCTGGCTCGTCGCGGGCGCCATCCACCCGGACGCCGAGCTGACGCTCCGCGACGTCGGGCGTCAACCCGACCCGGCGGGCGATCATCGACCTGCTGCGGCGATGGGCGCGTCGATCGACGAGCGGCCGACCGGCGGCCGCGGACGCCGCCGACGACGGCGTCGGCGAGCCGATCGCCGACCTGCGTCGTCCGCTCCTCCGAGCTGCGGGCGATCGACCTCGGGCCAGCCGATGTCGCGGCCGCGATCGACGAGATCCCGGTCCTCTGTCTGCGCGGCCAGCAGGCCGACGGGACGACCTGGATCCGCGGCGCCGGCGAGCTGCGCGACAAGGAATCCGACCGGATCGCCGGCATCGCCGCCGGCCTCCGGGCGCTCGGCGCGCGACGTCGACGTCGACGGCGACGACATCCGGATCGCGCGGCCCGTCGCGGCTCCGCGGCGCGACGATCGACAGCCTCGACGACCATCGCCTGGCGATGACGTTCGCCATCGCCGGTCTGCTCGCCGATCGCCGAGACGACCGTCGGCCGCCCTGCCAGCGCCGCGATCTCATATCCCGGGCTTCTTCGACGACCTCGAAGGGTCCGAGCATGACCAAGCGCGTCGTTCTCATCGGCCACCCGGTCGCCCATTCGCTCAGCGGGGCGATGCAGCAGGCGGCCTTCGACGCCCTTGGCATCGACGCCCGCTACGAGCTGTGGGACCGCGCCGCCGATCGACCTGGCCGACGCGATCGCCGAGGTCCGGGGCGATGACTTCCTCGGGGCGAACGTCACGATCCCCCACAAGGAGCGGGTCGTCCCGCTCATCGACCGGCTGACCGAGGAGGCCCAGGCGACCGGCGCGGTCAACACGCTCACGCGCGAGGGCAAGCGGCTCGATCGGCCACAACACCGACGTGCCCGGCTTCAAGGTCGCCCTCGATGCGCTGGTCGGGCGGCAGAAGATGCCCAAGGCAGGCGGTCGTCCTCGGCGCCGGCGGCGGCGCGCGAGCGGTCGTCTACGGACTGATCCGCGAGGGCTTCGGACGGATCGTCGTCTTCAACCGCCATCTCCATCGGGCCGAGGGCCTGGTCAAGCACTTCGGCCGCAGCGCCTCGCACATGGAGCTCCGGGCGATGCCCTGGCACGAGTCGATCATCGAGGCCGAGCTCGCGAAGACCAGGGTCCTCGTCAACGCGACCTCGATCGGACTCGACCCCGCGACAGTCCCGTCCCGGGCGAGATCCTGCCGCCGGACCTGCTCGTCCTGGACCTGATCTACAACCGGACCGCGCCTGCTCCGCGACGCCACCGCGGCGGGCTGCACGGTCGCCGACGGCGAGCTGATGCTCCTCCACCAGGGCGCCGCGGCGTTCACGCTGTGGACCGGCCAGCCGGCGCCGCTCGAGCTGATGGCAGATGCAGCTCCGCGGGGCGCGGGCGGGCGGTGTCCGCTCGGCCGAGGGTGAGCCGACCGGCGACCCGAGGCCGCCCTCGAGGCGACCGCCGCGGCCCGGACGGCGACTGACTCGCCGCGCGCCGGCGAGCGCGACGATGGGCCGTCTCCGGTTCCTGACCGCCGGCGAGTCCCACGGCCAGGCGCCTCGGCGTCATCGTCGAGGGCGTGCCGGCCGGCCTCGAGGTGTCGGCGGATGCCCTCGCGGTCGACCTTGGCGCGGCGCCAGCGCGGCTATGGTCGGGGCGCCCGCCAGACGATCGAGCAGGATCGGGCCGAGATCGTCTCCGGCGTCCGGCACGGCCGGACGCTCGGCTCGCCGATCCTCCTGACGATCCGCAACCGCGACTGGGAGAACTGGACGCGGGTCATGGCTGTCGAGGCGCTTGACGACGGAGGCGGCCGCGGCGCTCGCCGCCGCCGTCGACGGCGGGCAACAAACGCGCGACCCCGGTCACCCGGGTCCGGCCGGGGCACGCCGACCTCGCCGGCGCCCTGAAGTACGGCTTCGACGACGTCCGGAACGTCCTCGAGCGCGCGTCCGCGCGCGAGACGGCCGCGCGGGTCGCGGCCGGAGGAGTCGCCCGGCTGCTCCTGCCGGCCTCGGCGTCGACATCTGGTCGTTCACGGCCGAGGTCGGCGGCGTGGCCGTCGACCCGGCTCGGGCGACGCGCAGCCGCGACGAGGCGGACGCGTCACCGCTGCGCTGTCCGGATCCGGACGCCGAGGCGGCGATGATCGCCCGGATCGACGAGGCACGCTCTGGCGGCGACACGGTCGGCGGCGTGTTCGAGGTCGTCGCCCATGGCCTGCCGATCGGGCTCGGCAGCTACGTCCACTGGGACCGCCGGCTCGACGCGGCGCTGGCCGGCGCGGTCATGAGCATCAACATCGTCAAGGGGGTCGAGTTCGGCCTTGGGTTCGAGCAGACCCGGCGCTTCGGCTCGGCTGTCCACGACGTGATCGAGGGTCGCGACGACGCCGGCCGCTGGATCCATCGGACGAACAACGCCGGCGGCCTGACCGGCGGGGTGACGAACGGCGAGCCGCTCGTGGTCCGCGGCGCCGTGAAGCCGATCTCGACCCTGGCTCGGCCGCTCCCGTCGGCCGACCTCGCGACCGGCCACCCGGTCGACCAGGCGCACTACGAGCGCAGCGACATCAGCGTCGTGCCCGCCGCCGGCGTCATCGGCGAGGCGATGGTCGCGCTGGTCCTGGCCGACGCGATGCTCGACAAGTTCGGCGGCGACTCGATGACCGAGACCCTCGACAACCTCGCCCGCTACCGTGCCCGGATCGACGCGTCCCGCGGCGGACGCCGCGTCGGCGCCGGCCGGAGCGGCGGTCGAGGCCGAGGTCGGCTCCGGCGGCGACGACTGAGCGGCGACGATGGACGTCGTCCTCGTCGGACTGCCAGGGCAGCGGCAAGAGCTCCGTCGGGCGACGCCTTGCCCGCCGTCACGACGCGACCTTCGTCGACCTCGACGAGGCGATCGAGACCGAGGCCGGCGCACGGATCCCCGAGATCTTCGCGACCGAGGGCGAGGCCGCGTTCCGCGCGCGCGAGCGGCTGGCCGTCGAGGCGCTCGGGCCGGCCGACCGCGACGCCAGCGTCCGGCGGGTGATCGCGACCGGCGGCGGAGCCGTGGTCGATCCGCGGAACCGCTGGCGGCTGTACCGCGGCCGGCTCCCGATCTGGCTCGACACGCGGCCGGAGGTCCTGGCCCAGCGGCTGCGGCGGAGCCCGACGGTCCGGCCGCTGGTCGCCTGAGCCCCGACCCCGTCGCCGCGCTGCGGAACCTCGCGGCCGCTCGCGAGTCGTACTACGGCGCGGCGCGGCGCGTGAGCGCGGTCGCAGAGCCGGTGTCGGTGATCTCGGCCGTCGAGGCCCGATCGACGAGGTCACGCGAGCGGACCCGACGTCGGCGGCACGCGCCTCCTCGACGCCCGGACGCGGATCGGGCGGATCGTGATCGGCGAAGGCATCGCTCCGACGGCCGTCGGCGAGGCCCTCGACGGCTCGAGGCCCGACGGGCGATCGTCGTCACCGAGCCGACCGCCCGGCGGTTCGTCGGCGGGCCGCTCATCGCCGCGCTGCGTCGGGCCGGGCGCGAGGTCGACGAGTCGTCCTGCCGCGAAGGCGAGGCGGCGAAGCGGCTGGCGGTCATCGAGGACGCGGCTCGCGAGCTGGCGCGCCTCCGGGTCGAGCGGCGCGAGCCCCTGGTGGCGGTCGGTGGCGGTGCGCTCGGCGACGCTGCGGGGTTCCTCGCCGCTCTCTGGCTCCGCGGTGTGCCGGTCATCCATGTCCCGACGACGCTCGTCGCCCAGATCGACAGCGCGATCGGCGGCAAGACCGCCGTCGACCTGCCCGAGGGCAAGAACCTCCTCGGCGCGTTCCATCAGCCGGTGGCGATCGTCATCGACATCGCGCGTCCTTCGCAGCCTGCCCGAGCGCCAGCGACGGGCCGCCCTCGGCGAGGCCGTCAAGATGGGCCTCCTCGGCGACGAGCGACTGCTGGAGCTCCTCGAGACGCGAGGCGAGGCGATCGCCCGGGGCGACGACACGGCATGGGACGAGGGCTGGGTCGCGGAGCTCGTGGAGCGGGCGGCCTGGGCCAAGGTCGAGGTCGTCTCCGCCGACGAGCGTGAGACGGGCGACGGGCGGACGGATCACGCTCAACCTGGGCCACTCGATCGGGCACGCGCTCGAGGCGGCCGACGGGTACGCGCTCGCTGCTCCACGGCGAGGCGGTCGCCGCCGGCCTGCGGGCCGCCTGCCGGATCGGCGTCCGGCTCGGCGTCACGCCGCCCGATCGGGCACTCCGCGCTGAGGCGCTGCTCGATCGGCTGGCGCTCGGGGTCGCCCTCCCGACACTCGACCCGGACACGGTCCGTGCGGCGATGGGCCGCGACAAGAAGACGGTCGGCGGGCGGCTGCGCTGGGTCCTCCCGACCGCCGACGGCGTGATGGTCTCCTCGGATGTACCGGATGGCGGTCGTCGACATCGTCCTCGATGAGCTGCTCGCGATGACCGATGCCACGACCGGTGCCTCGGTGGAGGCGGGACGGTGACGCGCGGCGCGGCGATCGACCGGCGCGGGACGGCGGGTTCGAGACCCGGAGCTGCGTCGACTGCGACGCCGGATCGACGCCCTCGACCGTCGGCTCGTCGAGCTCCTCAACCGGCGTGCCGAGCTGGCAGTCGAGGCCGGCCGGGCGAAGTCCGCCGCGGGCCGCCGCGCGATCCGCGACGCCGACCGCGAGCGGAGGTCCTCCTCCGGGTGACGATCGCGAACGACGGCCCGATCCCGCAGGCGGACCTGCTGGCGTTGTACAAGCGCCTGTTCGTCGCGACGCGGGCGCTCGAGCGCCGAGATCGACAGCGCATCCGAGCCTCCGGCGACCCGCCCGGCGAGGACTGAGACGGTCGCCTCCGACCCGTCCGCGCTCCTCGGGGCGCTCGGCGCCGACCGCGGCCGCCCTCCCGAGCCGAGTCCACACCCGGTTCGCGCCGGCTCCGACGGGCTGGCTCCACCTGGGACATGTCGCCGACGCCATCGTCGTCTGGGCGACGGCGGCCGTCGCCGGCGGGACGGTCCTGCTCCGGATCGAGGACCACGATCGATCCCGCGCTCGTGCCGCGTTCGATGCCGGGATCCTCGAGGACCTCGCCTGGCTCGGGTTCCAGCCCGACGTCGGCCCGGTCCGTCAGACCGATGCCGATGCCTTCGTCTCCTACGAGGCAGTGGCCGCCCGGCTCCGCCACGAAGGGGCCCTGTACGGCTGCGATTGTTCGCGAACGACGTTCACGCGGGCGGCCGAGCGTGACGGTCGGGCCTGGTCGGGACCCGGCTGCCCCGGCCGCTGTCGCGGGCGGGCACTCGGCGGGCCGTCGCTTCGCGTCGCGCTGGGCGACGGGACCGAGGAGTGGCACGACTTGCGCCTCGGGGACCGGAGCGGCCGGGTCGCGGTCGCGGGCGACCCGCTCGTACAAGACCGGCTTGGCCAGTGGAGCTATGGGTTCGCGGTCGTCGTCGATGACCAGCGCCACGGCATCGATCTCGTCGTCCGGGGCGAGGACCTCGCCGAGGCGACGCCGATGCAGATCCGGCTTGCCAGGATCCTCGGACGACCCGCTCCCCCGACGTTCCTCCATCATCCGCTCCTCCGCCGGCCCGACGGCCGGAAGCTGAGCAAGTCCGATCACGACACGGGCGTCCGCGACCTCCGCGCATCGGGCTGGTCTCCCGCGGACGTCCGTGGGGCGGCCGCGCGGGCGATGCTCGACGCGGCGGGAACCGTCGAGGGCACCCGCACGCCCTAGAAGGGTGGAGTACCCTCGCCCGCACAGCGAGACCCCGGTCGACTGCGGAGGGGATGTGACCGATCGCCGCCTCGACGCCGTCAGCGTGGATCCCGCGCGGTGACCGCCGAGCCGCACGCCCGCCGGCGCCCGCTCCGAGCCGCGGATCCTCACCTTCCTCATCGCCGACATCCGGGGTTACACGGCCTACACCCGGGCGGCCGGGGACGAGGCGGCGGCCCGGCTCGCGAGCGGTTTTCGCCGAGCTTGTCCGCGAGGGCGTCGAAGCCCGCGGTGGCGACGTCATCGAGCTCCGCGGCGACGAGGCGATGGCGGTCTTCACCTCGTCGCGGCCGGCCCTCCGCGCGGCGACGGAGCTCCAGGCGGTCTTCGCCGACGAGACGGCGCGCGACCCCGTCGCTGCCGCTCCGCGTCGGCATCGGTCTCGATGCTGGTGAGGCGGTCCCGTTCGAGGGCGGTTACCGAGGTGCCGCCCTCAACCTGGCGGCCCGACTGTGCTGCCGCCGCGGGCGGCGAGACGATCGCCAGCGAGGCGGTGGTCCACCTGGCCCAGGCGCTCGACGGGATCCGACCTGGCACAACGGGCAGCCGCTCGAAGCTAAGGGCATCGACCAGCCGGTCCGGCGTTCGACGTCCGGGCTGCCGAGCCCGGGCAGCGTCATCGGGCCGGCGCCATCGCGGACCGATGCACCGCCGGTCCTCGACCCGGCGACACCCCGATCGGCCAGGCGCGGACGCGCGGGCCGTCCGCTGGGCCTGGCGCCAGGCCCGTCATGGCGAGGGCCGCGGCATCCTGCTCATCGGTCCACGCGGCACGGGCAAGACCCGCCTGGCGGCCGAGGCCGCGATCGTCGCGTCGCGTGACGGCGCGCTGATCGAGTATGCGAGCGCCGCCGAGCCCGATCCGGCCTCGGCCGGGCCATCGACGTCGCCCGCACGACGACTCGGCCGACGCTCGTCGTCCTCGATGACCTCGAGTCGGCGACCGAGGACGACGCGCAGCCCTCGAGTCGCTTGCCGGCGACCTGTCCCGGAGGCCGTTGCTCCTCGTCGCCGTGACGCTCGACCCGTCCCCGGACGGGACCAGTGCGCTCGACCGGGCGATGCGCCGTCTCACGACCGGGGCGCCCGAGATCCGCGTCGGCGCCCTCGACGACGCCGGCGTCGCCGCGATCCTCGCGCTCTACAGCGCCGACCCGAAAGACCCACCTCCGATCCGCGCCATCGCAGAGGCCTCCGGCGGACTGCCATCGCGGATCCACGCCCTGGCCGCCGAGTGGGCCCAGGGCGAGGCGTCACGCCGCCTCGGCGCTGCGGCGTCGCTCGCTGCTGTGGGCCGTCGCGACCTCCGACGGCTCGAGGGCGAGGTGGCCTCGAACGTCGTCGACCTCCAGACGACCCGCGAGCGCCTCCGCCTGTATCTCCAGAGCGCGCTCGGGAGCGGCAGCGTCGGCGAGGACTGTCCGTTCAAGGGCCTGGCCTCGTTCGAGACGGGCGACGCCGACGTGTTCTTCGGCCGCGAGCGCCTGGTCGCCGAGCTCATCGGACGCCTCGCCGGGACGTCGTTCCTCGGCGTCGTCGGACCATCCGGGAGCGGCAAGTCGTCGGCCATCCGGGCTGGCCTCATGCCGGCGCATCAAGCGCGGCGCGCTGCCGGGACGTGGCGGTCTCCGACGGTCGTCGTGATCCGGCCGGGACCCGAGCCGATGCGGGAGCTCGACCGGGGCGTCTTCGCGGCCCTCGATGACGGCCAGCGGACCGGCCTCGCCCGCGACGGCGACATCCTCGGCGCGGCGGCGGAGGCTCTCGGCGAGGATCGCCTGGTCCTCGTCGTCGACCAGTTCGAGGAGATCTTCACGACGACCCAGGCCCCCGCAGAGCGGGACCGGTTCATCGACACGCTCCTCGACGCAGCGGGGGCCGGCCGGGTCACCGTCATCGTGAGCGTCCGAGCCGACTTCTACGGCCGCTGCGCCGAACATACCCGGCCTCGCCAGGCCCTCGGCGCGAGCCATGTGCTCGTGGGTCCGATGACCGCCGACGAATACCGCCGGGCGATCGAGGGCCCAGCGCGACGAGTCGGGTTGCGGATCGATCCAGGCCTGACCGATGCTTTCGTCGGCGAGGTCGTCGATGAGCCGGGCGGCCTGCCCCTCCTCTCGAGCGCCCTCGTCGAGCTCTGGCAGCGACGCGAGGGCCGGGTCATCCGGATGCGCGCCTATCGGCGAGACCGGCGGCGTGCGCGGCGCCGTCGGTCGTCTCGCGGAGGCGGCCTACGCCCGGCTGTCCGAGCCACAGCAAGCGATCGCCCGGAGCGTCTTCCTCCGGCTCGCTGCGGACGACGAGCAGATCGTCCGTCGGCGCGTGGCGCTCTCGGAGTTCGATGTCGAGACCGACCCGGACCTCCGCCAGGTCATCTCCGTCCTGACAGACGCCCGCCTCCTC
The DNA here is from genome assembly GCA_963837825.1 of uncultured Chloroflexia bacterium. Classification (GTDB taxonomy): domain Bacteria; phylum Chloroflexota; class Limnocylindria; order Limnocylindrales; family CSP1-4; genus Chersky-267. Next base: position 20,020 of record CAWIOR010000004.1, on the reverse strand, counting down.
AGCATCGACGACGACACCGTCGAGGTCTCCCATGAGGCGCTGCTGCGTGAGTGGCCTCGGCTCGTCGAGTGGCTCGACGAGGACCAGGAGGGCCGGCGACTGCGGCACCATCTCGCCGACAGCGCCCACGAGTGGGACGCTCGGGGTCGCGATCCAGGCGAGCTGTACCGCGGCGCCCGGCTCGCGTCGGCGCTCGAGTGGACCGTCGACCATGGCACGGAGCTCAACAGCCTCGAGCGGACGTTCGTCGCGGAGAGCCGAGCGTCGAGCGAGCGCGACGCCGACCGCCAACGGCGGATCAACCGTCGTCTGCGGGTCCTGCTCGCCGCTGCCGGGGTCGCCCTGATCCTCGCCGTCGGCGCCGGCGGGCTTGCTCTCGTCCAACGGGGTGAGGCCGAGCGCGCCGCTGCCGACGCCGAGAGCCACCGCCAGGCTGCCGAGGCGGCGACCCGGATCGCGGTGGCCCAGCGGGTCGGTGCCCAGGCCCTGAACGTCGATGAGCTCGACGTCTCACTGCTCCTGGCCCGCCAGGCGGTCGCGCTCGACGACTCGAGGGAGACGGAGGCGACGCTGCTCGGTGCGTTGCTCCGCAGCCCGGCGGCGATCGGGGTCAGCCATCCGCTCGCCGGACGTCTCAACTGGGTCGACATCAGCCCAGACGGCGTGTACGTGACTCCGACGACGATCGACGGCCAGACCGCGATCATCCGGACCGGCGATCGCCAGCTCCAACGGCCGATCGATGGCGGGTTCGCGGGGTTCAGCTCCGACGGTCACGCACTCGTGCTCGAGTTCGGCCCGCTGCGCCTTCAGCTCCAGGACCCGACGTCGAACGCCCTGGAAGGTCAGATCCGGTACCCGGACGCCTGGCAGGCGTTCAGCTGGGCCCCTGACCTGACGACCTACACCGTCCTCGAGGACGACCACCGGACGGTGACGATGTACGACGGCCGCAAGGCCCTGGCCGGATCGCCCGGCGTCAAGGTCGGCCAGCTCACCGCGCCGGCCGATCGGACGATCCTCGACGTCTGGCAGGTGCACGGCGGCCTCCTGACGGTCGACCACGTCGGCTCGGTGGCTCCGGGTGGAGATGTGTCGGGCCAGCCGGTCATGTTCGACTGGTGGCCGACCGGCTCGACGACGCCGACGGTCTCGGTACCAGCAGAAGCCCAGGTAACGCCGTTCGCCGTCGATCCCAGTGGACGGATGCTCGCGCTCGGGCACGCGGACGGGACCCTGACCCTGACCGATCTCACTTCCGGCGAGGACCGCACCGTCACTGGGCGACATACCGGCGCGATCCGGGCGCTGGCGTTCTCCCCTGATGGGACGCGCCTCGTCACGGCCTCGGCGGATCGCACGGTGAAGGTCTGGGACGGGATGAAGGGCGAGTTGCTCGACACCCTGGCCGGCCACGCCGACGAGGTGTCCGGTGTGGCGATCAGCGATGCCGGCGGACACCTGACCGCCTACAGCGTCGGCTACGACGGTCTGCTCATCGCCTGGGACCTGACCGGGGATCGGCGTCTCGGACGTCCGCTACCGGCCGAGGGGCCGGTCGAGGGTGCCCCGCCGCCATCGACACTGTTCGTTCCTGCGGTGGTCCCGGTCCCCGGGACGCCCACCGTGCTGGCACCGACGGCCGACGGCCGGATCGCGGTGATCGATACCGCCCGACAGCAGTCGACGAACAGCGTCGCGGTGAGCCAGGACTACACGCCGGTGACCGCGGCGGTCTCGCCCGACGGGAAGCGCGTGCTCGTGGGCGGCGTCGGACGGACGGGGGTGCGGGTATGGGACCCCGCGTCCTGGACACCGGACGGGAACGTCCTGCCAGGGCCACTCGTGAGGACGAACATCCCGCCCTACGACGCCGACCCGTCACAGGGGTCCTGGCCGAACACGATCCGGGCCGTGGCGTTCTCGCCCGACGGCTCGTTCATGGCGGCGGGAGGCGACGACGGCATGGTGTACCTCTGGAACCGCGACGGCACGCCGTACCGCGTCCCCAAGCTGGATACATCCGGAGGGGCGGTCCTCGGCCTGGCCTTCAGCCCGGACTCGACCGCGATCGCGGCGGTGTTCGACCTTTCGTCGCTCGACTTCACCTCCCGGTCGGACGGCCTGGCGCAGGCCTGGCGGTTGACCGACTCCGGCGGATCCGCCGCGGGGTCGCCGCTCTTCACGGCCGTCCAGCTGGGCCGCGACTTCGGGCGCGCGGCGGCGGTCGCTTACAGCCCCGACGGACGACTGCTCGTCACGGGCGGGGGCGATGGCGAGGTCCGGTTCTGGGATCCAACGACCGGCGTCGAGGTCGGCCGGCGCGTGCCCGCGTCATCGGGCGGGATCATCTCACTGTCGTTCGATCCGGCCGGCGACCTGCTCGTCGCCGGCTCGGCCGACGGGACGATCCAGCTCATCGACGTCTCGAGCCGCCAGCTGTTCGGCGCCCGCCTCCCCAGCATGGAAGGAATCGCGGCGACGGCGACGTTCACCGGCTCCGGCGCCGACCTGTCCGTCATCACCCGGTCGGCATCGGGAAGTGGCGCGATCTGGAGCGTGTCGCCGGCCGAGTGGGAGACGGGGGCTTGTGCGATCGCGGGACGACCGCTCGACCAGGAGGAGTGGGACCGCTACATCACGGGCGGAGGGGCGGCGGGCTCGGAGGGCTCGCCGCTGCCGTACGCGCCGGCCTGCCGCTAGCGGGTCAGCGACCCTGCGGCTAGCGGGCGCCCCGGGTCGACCCGTGCTCCGGCTCGCTGCGGTCCTCGATCTCCCAGGCGTGGTCGAGCGCGTGCCAGGCGATCCGTTGGGCCGCGTAGCGGGTCGTCCAGCGGCGGTCCGCGAATGGCGTCCCGTCCGATGGCGCGCGGAGCACCTCGATGATCGCCGCGCGCATCGCCCGGACGTCGGCGTCGTCGCGCGGAGGCGGGACGCGGATGCCCATCTCCCTCGCGTAGGCGTGCTCGGCCTCGATCACGTGGGCGACGATCTTGGCCGTGTCGCGGCCGCCGCCGCGGGGACCCTTCCGCAGCTCCGCCGGGGCCGCTGCGGCGGTCACCTCGAGGACCTGCCAGGCCGCGGCGACGAGCGACGAGCGACGGGCCGCCTGGGCGGCGTCGAGCGGTTCGTGTTCGGTCACGCCGATCCGGCCGGGGACGCCGAACTCCGTCCCGGCGCCGCCTTCGTCCGTGGCGACGACGTCGAAGGCGGGGTCCTCGGTCCGGCCGAAGGCGAGCCCGGCCGCCTCGGCGACCGGCGCGTACCGGGCGGCGTACGTCCGGAGCGCCTCGATCGCGCCCTCGGGCGTCTTCCCCGATCGGCTCCAGCCGGGCCAGTCGACGGCGGTGGCGAAGGCCTTCCTCGGCGAGACCTCGAGGACGACCCGCGTCGTCTGGCGAACGGTCATCGCGCCGTGGCGCCGGCGAGCCGGGTCACGAGCACGCTCAGCGCGCCTACATCGCGTCCGTCGGGGCCGAGGGCATCGACCAGGGCCGACGCGACGATGACTCCGTCCGCCCCGGCTCGGGCGATGGCCCGGACATGCGCGGGGCGGCTGATGCCGAAGCCGACGGCGACCGGGACCGGCGAGACCGCCCGGACGTCGCGGACAAGGCGACGCACGGTCGTCGGCAGGGCCGTCCGCGCTCCCGTGACGCCGACGAGCGACACGCAGTAGAGGAAACCGCTCGAGCGGGCGGCCACGGCAGCACGGCGCGCCGGCGGCGTCGTCGGGGCGACGAGATAGATGACCGCGAGGCCCGCGTCCATGGCGGCTGCCTCGAACCCGGCGCCCTCGTCGGGCGTCAGGTCGGCGACGATGACCCCGGACGCTCCGGCTGCCGCCAGCGATGCCGCACGCCCGGCACCGTCCCCTCCCCCGATCAGCTGGTTCGCGTAGCCCATGACGACGAGCGGCAGCGATGGCCGGGCTGCGGCGATCCGGGCGATGAGGGCGAGCGACGCGTCGAGGGTCGCGCCGTGCGCCAACGCGACCGAGGAGGCGCGCTGGAGCGTGGCGCCGTCGGCGAGGGGGTCCGAGTACGGCAGCCCGATCTCGAGCAGGTCGGCACCTGCATCGGCGCAGCTGAGCGCCGCCTTGAACGACGTGTCGGGATCGGGGTAGCCGGCCACGACGTAGGCGATGAGCGCCACCCGGCTGGCGTCACGAGCCCGACCGAACGCGACCGCGATCCGACGTTCACCCTCGGTCGGGTCCGCGTGCCTCGCGGCGGCCGAGATCGTGGCGACGCTCACCGAACACCCACGCCATGCTCCGCCGCCAGCCGCTTCGGCGCCGTGCGGGCCCAGGCTCCGGCGACGATCTCCCGCACGACTTCGTCCGGCGCGCGAGTCAGGTCGACGCTCACCCACCCGAACCGACCGACGTACGGCGCGCTCGCGAACGCGTCGGGGAACGCGGACAGGAGGTCCGTCTGCTGCTCGCGGCTCGTCCGGACGGTCGCCCTGGTGCTGGTCTCGTCGCCGCCGATGACGAAGATCCGATCGCGGACCCGGAAGGTCAGGTCGCCCGCGTGCTCCGCGTCACCCCAGGTCAGCTTCTCGGTCGCCTCCGGGAACGACAGGCACAGAGCGCGGAGCTCCGCGCTCGTCACGGCCGATCCCAGGGACCGACGTCGTCGAAGTGTTCGAGCGCCGCAAGATCCTTGTCGCCACGACCGGAGAACCCCACGAGGACGAGGATCTCGGCGGGCCAGGGTGTCCGACCCCCCTCGACCCCGGCGAAGAGCTTCGGCAGGGCCGCGATCGCGTGCGACGTCTCGAGCGCCGGGAGGATGCCCTCGGCGCGGGTCACCGTGCGCATCGCGGCGACCGCCTCACGGTCGGTCGCGGTCGCGACCTCCAACCGGCCGGCCTCGGCGAGGGCCGCGATCTGCGGCCCGACCCCGGGATAGTCGAGCCCGGCCGAGGCCGAATGGGCCTCGATCACCTGGCCGTCGCGGTCCTGGAGCATCAGCGAGCGCGCACCGTGGAGGATGCCGAGGGTCCCACCGGCGATCGCCGCGGCATGGCGGCCCGTCTCGATCCCGTCGCCGGCGGCCTCCGCGACCGCGAGCCGGACGGCCGTCTCGGGGATGAACCGCGTGAGGACGCCGATCGCGTTCGAACCACCACCGACGCAGGCGAGGACGAGATCCGGCAGGCGACCCTCGATCGCCCCGATCTGGGCCGCCGCCTCGTCGCCGATCCGACGCTGGAGGTCGCGGACGATCGTCGGGTAGGGGTGCGGGCCCATCGCCGACCCGAGGACGTAGTGGGTGGTCTCGACGTTCGTCACCCAGTCGCGCATGGCCTCGTTGATCGCGTCCTTCAGGGTGGCAGTGCCGCTCGTCACCGAGCGGACCTCCGCGCCCAGGGCGCGCATCCGGAGGACGTTGGGCGCCTGGCGGCGGATGTCCTCCTCGCCCATGTAGACGACGCACGGGAGCCCGAGGAGGGCACAGGCCGTCGCGGTCGCGACGCCGTGCTGACCCGCGCCCGTCTCGGCGATGACCCGGGTCTTGCCCAGCCGCCGTGTCAGGAGCGCCTGGCCGAGGGCGTTGTTGATCTTGTGGGCGCCCGTGTGAGCGAGGTCCTCGCGCTTCAGATAGAGGCGCAGGCGATCGGGGATCCGGGCATCCGGGGCGAGCCGCCGGGCCTGCGTGAGGACCGCCAGCGCGAGACGATCGGCTCGGTAGAGCGGCGTCGGGCGGCCGGCGAAGCTCGCAAGCAGCTCACGCAGCTCGGACCAGAAGACCGGATCGCGCCGGACGGCCTCGTAGGCCTCCTCGAGCTGCTCGAGCGCCGCGAACAGCGTCTCCGGGACGAACCGTCCGCCGAGATCGCGCTCGACCCCCCAGTGGCCGCGCCCATCGGCCTCCAGGAGACCCGGATGGATCGTCGTCGGAGCCGGTGTCAGCGTCGGTCGATCCGCGCGGGCGGCTCGGGCACGCTTCACGAACAGCGCCACCCGGAGCGGATCCTTGGTGGGACGCGCCCCGGCGACGCGCGGGCGCTCGACGCCGGACGCGACGTCGACGCCGACCGCCGGGATCGATCGGACGGCATCGGCGACATTCGCCGGATCGAGGCCGCCGGCGAGGGTGACCGGCACCCGGCGAGCGACCTGCGCCGCCAGCGACTCCGCGACACGCGTCCCCGTCCCGCCCGGATGCGGGCCGCCGGCCGCGTCGAGCATCACCCGCTCCACACCGGCATCGAGCCACGCTCGGGCCGTGGCGGTGACAACGTTGGCGTCGTCGGTCGCGGCGACGCGGAGCGCCTTCCAGACCGGGCGCCCCAGCGCCGTGACGATCGACCGCGGCTCGGTCCCGTTGAGCTGGATGACGTCCGCACCGAGGACCGCGACGATCGCCACGAGATCAGCGACCGAGCGATCGACCGTGATCGCGACGACCCGCGGCCGACGATCGGCGGGCGAGATGCCGCGAAGGTGGCGAGCGAGCTCCGCGGCCTCGTCGAGCTCGAGATGGCGCGGCGTGCCGGGGACGAGGTTCAGCCCGATCGCGTCGGCGCCGGCACGGACGGCCGCGTCCACCCCGTCGGCATCGACGACGCCGCAGATCTTCACCAGCGGCGTCCGATGGGCGCGGGTGATGTCCGGTGGCTCGGCGCCGGCCGCGACGAACGCCGCGACGGCGGCGGTCGGGTCAGCCGCCCGCATCAGCGCCTCGCCCACGAGCGCGGCATCGAACCCGGCAGCGCGCCAGCGGCGGACGACGTCGACGTCGCGGACGCCCGACTCGGCGATGAGGATCCGGTCGTCGGGCAGCCGATCGCGGAGCCGCACCGCGCGGTCCGGGTCGACGACGAGGCTCCGCAGGTCTCGGTTGTTGATCCCGATCAGCCGGGCCCCGGACGCGGCGGCCGCCCGATCTCGCGCTCGGCGTGGACCTCGACGAGCGGCTCCAGACCGATCGTCCGCGCCCGCCGGACGAGTCGTGCCAGCGCCGCCGGGCTGTGCATCGCGGCGATGAGCAGGACGAGGTCAGCGCCGGCCGCCCGGACCTGGTCGAGCTGCCGCGGATCGACGACGAACTCCTTCGCCAGGACGGGATCCGGACAGCGGCCCGGACGGCTCGCAGATCGTCGATCGAGCCGCCGAACCAGTGCGGCTCGACGAGGACCGAGATGGCGGCAGCTCCGCCGGCCTCGTAGGCGCGAGCCTGGGCGACGACGTCGAGACCCTCGGCGGCGATCGCCCCGGCCGACGGGGAGCGGCGCTTCACCTCGGCGATCACGTGCAGCCCGGGTGCGGCGAGCCGCTCGGCGATCTCCGCCCGGGCCGGGGCAGCGTCAAGATCGTGTCGCGCCGGCAGGTCGGCGACGTCGAGCCGGCGACGCGCGGCGATCTCGTCGAGGACGCCGGCCGATCGGCTGCGGCTGCGAGGTCGCTCGGCGACGGTCATGCCGGCGACCCGGCGGTCGCGGCCGCCACGGCGTCGGCGTCGGCCGCCACCTTCTCGGCGCGGAGGGCGGCCAGGAGGTCACGCGGCCCGCCGCCGTCGAGGCTCGCCCGGGCCTGGGCGACCCCCTCGGCAAGGTCCGCGGTCCGGCCGGCGGCGACGAACCCGGCGGCGGCGTTGAGGAGGACGGCGTCGCGCCGCGGACCGGGCTCTCCCTCGAGGATCGCCTCGAGCAGCGCGGCATTCTCCTCCGGCGTCCCGCCGAGGAGCGCGGACAGAGGCGCGGGCGCGAGACCGACCGCCCCCGGATCGACCCGCGAGGCGACGATGCCATCCGGGGTCACGTCGTGGATGACCCCGGACCCGTCGAGTGGCAGCTCGTCGACGCCGGCGCCGTGAACGACGATGGTCCGCTCGGTGCCGAGCCGGTGAGCGACCTCGGCGATCTTCGCCGCGGCGGCCGGATCGCCGACGCCCAGGACCTGGCGGCGGACGCCGGCCGGGTTCGTCAGCGGGCCGAGGAGGTTGAACGACGTCCGGATGCCGAGCTCCCGCCGGGTCGGACCGGCGTGCTTCATCGCCGGATGGAAGCCCGGCGCGAACAGGAACGCGAAGCCGATCGTCCGGAGCGCCGCGGCGGCCGACTCAGGGTCGTGATCGACCCGGACGCCGAGGGCCTCGAGGACATCGGCTGCGCCGGCGCGCGAGGTCATCGCCCGGTTGCCGTGCTTCGCCACCGGGACCCCGGCCCCCGCGACGACGAGCGCCGCGGTCGTCGAGATGTTGAACGTCCCGCTCCTGTCGCCGCCCGTCCCGACGACATCGATCGAACCGACCGGCGCCACGACCGGCAGGACCCGCTCGCGCATCGCCGAGGCGAAGCCGACGAGCTCGTCGACGGTCTCGCCGCGCATCCGCAGGGCCACGAGCAGCGCGGCGAGCTGGGAGGCCGTCGCCTCGCCGTCCATCACCGCGCCCATCGCCGCCCGGGCGTCGTCGGACGACAGCGTCCCGCCCTCGACGACGGTCGCCAGCGCATCGCGGACGAACTCGCTCATCGGGCGACCAGCGCTGTCCCGTCGGGGTCGGCGTCACCGAGCCCACTCGTCGCGAAGGTCCCGGTCGCGGCATCGAGGCGACTCGCCTCGCCCTCACCCGCCTCACGGAGGAAGTTCGCGAGGAGATGGGGGCCATCAGGCGTGAGGACGGACTCCGGGTGGAACTGGACGCCCTCCATCGGCAACGCGATGTGGCGGATGCCCATCACGACCCGATCGACCTCGCTCATCGCGGTGACCCGGAGCTCCGGCGGGAGGGTCGCCGGGTCGACGGCCAGCGAGTGGTAGCGGGCGGCCATGAACGATGGCGGCATCCCCTCGAGCAGCCCGGCGCCGTCATGGGTCACCTCGGACGCCTCGCCGTGGACGAGCGTCGGAGCACGGACGATCCGCGCGCCGTAGGCCGCGGCCATCGACTGCATCCCGAGGCAGACCCCCAGGACCGGGATCCGGCGCTCGGCCGCCACCCTGATCGCGTCGATCGAGACGCCGGCCGTCGAGGGGTCGCCCGGCCCGGGCGAGACGACGATGCCGCGGAGCTCGCTGGCCGGGTCGGCCGCGAGGGCCTCGATGCCCTCCCGGTCGATCGCGTCGTTGCGTTCGACCCGGACGTCGGCCCCTGCCGCCTCCAGCGCCTGGACGAGGTTGAAGGTGAAGCTGTCGTAGTTGTCGATGACGAGGATCACGAGGGCGCACCGGCCGCGCTCGCGGCGGCATCTGCAGGGGCATCAGCCTCGGCGTCGGGCTCCGGCCCCCGCGTCGAGGCGGCCCGGCCGGCGGCGAGCTCGATCGCCCGACGCATCGCGGCGGCCTTGTGCTCGGTCTCCTCGAACTCGGTCTCGGGCACGCTGCCCTTCACGATCCCGGCGCCGGTATGGATGTGGGCCCGACCCCCGGTCAGGACCGCGGACCGGATCGTGATCGCCGTGTCGAGGTTGCCGTCATAGCCGTAGTAGCCGACGGCGCCGCCGTAGAGACCGCGGCGCTCGCCCTCGGCCGCCGCGATCAGCTGCATCGCCCGGACCTTCGGGGCGCCTGACAGGGTCCCGGCCGGGAACACCGCCCGGAGCGCGTCGAGAGCGTCCGCGTCGGGTCGGAGACGACCCTCGACGTGGGACACGAGATGGAGGACGTGGCTGTACCGCTCGACCTCCATGTAGCGGGTCACGGCCACGGTCCCCGCTCGCGCGACCCGGCCCAGGTCGTTGCGTCCGAGGTCGACCAGCATGACGTGCTCTGCCCGCTCCTTCGGGTCGCGCTGGAGCTGCTCGGCGAGGACGGCGTCCTCGCGAGCGTCCGCGCCGCGCGGCCGCGTCCCGGCGATCGGATGGGTCGTGAGGCGGTCGCCCTCGACCTGGAGGAGGAGCTCGGGACTCGCACCGACGACCTCGAATCCGGGCATCCGGACGAAGAACAGGTACGGGCTCGGGTTCACCCGGCGGAGGGCGCGGTACAGGCTGATCCCGTCGAGCGGGCGCCCGTCGGCGGTGTCGGGCAGCTCGAAGGACTGGCGCCGGCCGAGCACGACCTGGATCGCCTCGCCGGCCGCGATCGCGTCCTTCGCGGCCTCGACGGCCCGGACATAGGCGTCGTGTCCGAGGGACGCCTCGACGTGCTCGAGGCTGGCGGGCGGTGTCGATGCTGTCGCCTCAGCGGCGACGGCGGTAGCCGATCCGACCTCGGCCGCGGACGGCCGGCCGGTCCGCTCCAGCGCTTCATTGACGGCGCGCTCGGCGATCCGATAGCGACCCTCGAGGTCGGCCGCGTCGGTATGGAGCGAGGCGATCGCGCTCAGCTCGTGCGTCAGGTGGTCGAAGACCAGCACGAGGTCCGTCTCGAGGAACGCGGCCAACGGCACGCCGACCGGGTCCGAAGTCGGAAGCGGGACCGTCGGCTCGAAGGTCGTGACCGCGTCGTAGGCGAGCGCCCCGACCGCGCCTCCCGAGAACCGGGGCATCCCCTCGGTCGGCTCGACGCGCCGACGGGGCATGAATCGCCGGAGGGCCGTCAGCGGATCGGTGGTCTCGGTCTCGACGGTCGGGAGGTCGGGCTCGTAGTGGTCGACCGTCACCGGTCGGGTCTGGACGCGGGCTCGTCCGCCGCGGACCTCGAGCAGCTGGCGCGGGCCGACACCGAGGAACGAGTAGCGCCCGAGGCGCTCGCCGCCCTCGACCGACTCGAGCAGGTAGGCGGGCCCGCCATCGTCGAGGCGGAGGAATGCCCCGATCGGCGTTTCGAGATCCGCCGGCCGGCTGACCCGGAGCCGGATCGTGTCGGCGGACGGCGCGAGACGCTTGACCTGCATCAGGCTGAGCGGATCGCTGGTGGTCATCGCGCCAGTGTGGTCCTTTCCCGAGAATCAGAACGACCGTCGTCCTCCGGGGACGAACGGTCGGACCGTCCGCGGTGCCACCCTGGTTTCGGCTGGTGTGCCGCACTCATCACCGACGGGTCGGAGCCGGCAAGCCGGACCGCCGATCGGCGTCGCCCTGTATCGCTGGCGCTGCGCCGGAGCCTACTTGTCGTCCGTGGTCGGTCGGCGTCGCCGCCGCGGCCACCCCGCGTTCGGTCCGGAGGCTCCCGGGTCCATCCCCCGTCGTCGTCGCCCCGGCTTCCACCAGCCGCCGGGTCTCTGTGCCGACGTGCGACGGGTACTCGTCCCGTTCACAGCCTCATCTTCGCGATGTCGGTGGGACTCTATCGGCGGCCCGATGGCTCGTCAACCGGCGGGTCGTCGACCGGCGGGTCGTCGACCGGCGTGTCGTCGTCGTGGTCGGTGGCCGCGTCCCGGCGGTCGGCCGCGCCGTCCGATGGCGTGAAGCCCCGGCAGGCGACCACCGGTAGGGCCGGGTATCGAGCGAACGACGGATCTGTCCTCGATCGCTCGCACAGGATAAAGACGCTGCCGCGGCCCGTCCGGATCGTCTGCGCGTGAAGGCAGCCGCCGCACAGTCCAGGGAGCGTGATCATCGCCCCTGAGCTTCTCGGCGATCTGTGGTGCATCCGGGCACCGGAGGGGTGTGATCCAGGGCGGTCAGGTGCATTCTGATGGGGTGTTCCTCGCGCTCCTGACGGTCTGCATCGCCCAGCTCTTCGACTTCTCGACCTTCGTCGTCCTGATGCGCATCCACGGCCCGACCGCTGAGCTCAACCCGCTCGTCGCGTCGGGCTACGCGAGCTCCGGGATCGTCGGCCTCGCGCTGGCGAAAGCGGTCCTCGTCCTCTTCCTCGTCTCGAGCGTCGTCGTGCTGCGGAGAGGTCGCTTGGGCGACCGTCGCCGATTGGCCGGCTTCCTGGCAGGACTCGCGATCGTCGCCGGGTTGGTGGGCGGCGCCTCGAACGCCATCGCCATGTGAGCCGGACGGCGCGACCTCGGCAGTGGCGGTCCTCGGGGCGCGTTCAGGAGCGAGCGGGGGGCACGGTCCCCGCGCTCCCGGCGTGCGATCGGCTACTTCTCGATGTAGATGGTCACCGGCGGGATCATCCCGTAGCGCTCCATCGCGGCCGCCATCTCGGGAGTGCCTGGTGCCTGCGCAGCCTGAAAGGCCTCCAGGTCGGGGACGTCCCATGTGGTGGCGACGCGGTTGCTGCCATCCATCACGACGAAGCTGGTCCCGTCTGACGCGACGCCGGACAGGTGGGCGACAAGGTCCGGCTTGAACTTCAGCCAGGCTTCGACATCCTTGACCGACGCGGTGACCACGATCTTCGGCATGTGTCTCCTGCGGGTGGCGCGCCGGAGGCTTGATGCGGGGGACGCCGACCCAGTGCGAGGGGACGAGTATGAGCCCGCGCGACGTTCCTGCCCGGGACCGTCCGTCCGTCGGGCTCGATGGCAAGCGGGCCTCGGGTCGGCGGTCCACGAGGCCGGCGTGGTCGTCGCCGATCGCTGGCGGAGAGGGTGGGATTCGAACCCACGGAGTCTCTCGACTCTTCGGTTTTCAAGACCGATCCGTTCAACCGCTCCGGCACCTCTCCGCGGCCGGGTCAGGATAGCGCCGCCCACCGCGACCCCGAGGCGCGGCCATTTCAGGTCAGGTCGTGCACCACCCAGACATTCGGGTCGTGGTAGACGCCTCGGTCCGCCTCGCGGTCGATCGACACGAGCGAGGCTGCTCGAGGGACGACGTACTCGCCGGTCTCGGGGAACGCCATGTCCGTCCAGCGCTCCCAGTCCGCGACCGTGCCGGGGATCGTCATCGAGCGCGGCGAGGGTCGGGCCACCCGGCCGCCGACCCGGACGTGAAGGCGGATCCAGGCATCGAACGGCAGGCCGTCGGCGCGGGTCCACGTCGCGTAGCGCTCGATCGGGATCGTCGGGTAGCGCTCCTTGTCGGTCGGCCGGACGCAGGCGATGAGGGCCCGATAGCCACGCAGCGTGGCGATCGATCGCATCGCCCCGACCATCAGGCCCGACAGGCCGCCACCCCGGAGGTCCGGTCGGACGACGATCTGGAGTGCTCCGAGGGTATCGAACGCCGCGGGATCGGCGAGCCCGGCATGCGATCGTCGGAACTGGTCCTCCCAGCCGTCGGGCAGGTCATCGTCGGTGCCGTCCCACGCGAGCGGAGCCGAGTTCAGCGCCGCCCGGATCGTCCCATCGGGCCCGAGCAGGCAGAGCTGGTACGCCGCGAAGTCGCTGAACAGGGTCCCCCAGAGCCCGTCGGCGACCGGGCTCTCGAGCATGAAGTCCGGCCAGACCGCGGCGTTGTGGTCGCCCATCGGTCCGCGCAGCCCGGGGTCCTCGGCGAGCGTGATGAAGCGGTGGCCGGCAGGCACCGCGAGACCCGGCGCGAGCCGGGCCGCGATCGCGCGGCCGTCGGGAGCGACGGGCCCTACTGGTCGACCTCCACGACGCACGTCCCGGCGAGCAGGTCCGCCCAGCCGCGTCGACGCGAGTCGATGAGGATCCAGGCGAACCCAAGATAGAAGACCGCCTGCGAGATCCAGTAGCCGATGAGCCGGAGGATCGCTGCCCCGCCGCTCACCGGGCCGCCGTCACGGTCTCGGACGACCTTCAACCGGAATGGCTTCATCCCGGGCGTCTGGCCGCCACGCACCCAGAACCACGGGAAGTACCCGAGGCCGACGATCAACACGATGATCAGGACGAGGAGCGCCGCGGCGACGTTGCCGCCGGATACGGTGATCGTCTCGGGCTCGTTCACGTTCCCGGAGATGCCCGGCAGCAGGACGACGACCGCGATCAAGGCCAGGACGGTCGTCAGGAGGCCGATGATGATCAGGTCGATGATGTGGGAGATGAGCCGCGCACCGTGCGGCGAGAAGCGGTAGCCCGGGGCGGGACCGGGAGCCTCGGGAGGCTGCTGCCAGGATGCCGGTGGAGGCGTGCTGGGCGGCGGGGCCGGCGGCTGAACGACAGCGGCCGCGACGACCGGGGCTGCGGCAGCGGCGGCGGGCGCGGGTTCCGCGGCGGGCGCGGGTTCCGCGGCGGGCGCCTCGGTCACGGTCGGGGTGACTTCGGCGGCGACCACGGGCGCCGCCTCGGCCTGCGGCGGACTCAGCGGCTCCGCCGGCGGTGGCGGGCCGACCGGCTGGGGCGGCGGTGTCGGGTCGTTCGAGCTCGGGTCCATCGATCCTCCTCCGGACGTCTGGGCCGTCGATGGTATCGGGTCCGCGCCGCGTCGCGCACCCCGCAGCGGGGCCCTAGGCGGGCCCGCCCGCCTTCTCGATCCGGTCGCGGCGCATGTACGGCCGCAGCACGTCCGGGACGACGACGCTCCCGTCGGGCTGCTGAGTACGTCTCGAGGATCGCCGCCACCGTCCGGGCCAGTGCGAGCCCGGATCCGTTGAGCGTGTGGACCAGCTCGGGCTTGGCGCCTGCCGCCGGCCGGTACCGGATGGCCATCCGGCGAGCCTGGTAGTCACGGAAGTTCGAACAGGAGCTGACCTCGAGCCAGCGCTCCACGCCGGGAGCCCAGACTTCCAGGTCGTACTTCTTCGCCTGGACGAAGCCCATGTCCCGGGTCGCCATCAGGAGCACGCGATACGCGAGTCCGAGTCGCTGGAGGAGGATCTCCGCCCGACCCGTCATCCACTCGAGCGCCTCGGTGCTGTCCTCGGGCCGCTCGAACAGGACCATCTCGACCTTGTCGAACTGATGGACCCGAAGGATCCCGCGGGTTTCCTTGCCGGCCGCCCCGGCCTCGCGCCGGAAGCACGGCGAGTAGGCGGCGTACCTGACCGGCAGGTCGGACGCCTCGAGGATCTCGTCGCGATGGAGGTTCGTGACGGGGACCTCGGCCGTGGGGACCAGGTACAGCTCGTCCCGAGTGACGACGTACATCTGGTCTTCCTTGTCCGGGATCTGGCCGGTCCCGCGGGCGCTGTCGGCGTTGACGACCGCCGGCGGCCAGATCTCGGTGAAGCCATGCTCGGTCGTATGGACGTCGAGGAACCACGCGATCAGGGCCCGCTGGAGGGACGAGCCACCGCCCTTGTAGACCGGGAAGCCCGAGCCGCTGACCTTCGCGCCGCGAGCGTTGTCGATGATGTCGAGGTCCTCGCCGATCTCCCAGTGCGGTCGCCGGGCCCACGTCGCGCTGCTCGCGTCCGCGCCGACCTCGCCGCTGACCGGCTGGTCTCTCGGCAGCAGCTCGCCCCAGGTCCGGATGGTCACGTTCGCGTCCGCGTCGCCGATCGGGACGCCCGGGTCGGCCGGGTTCGGGATCCGCAGCATCAGGTCCTCGAGCTCGGCCTCGAGCGCGGCGAGATGCTCCTCGCGCCCGGCGATCGTCGCGCCGAGATCGCGCGCCGCGGCACGCAGCGTCTCGGCATCATCCCCGCCGGACTTCATCGCCGCACCGACCGCGGTGCTCTTCTGCTTGAGCTCGGCCCGCAGGCCGTCGGCCTCGGCCTGGAGCCGGCGGCGCTCGGCGTCGACCTCCAGAGCCCGGTCGACGAGGGTCGCGTCCTCGCCCTTGTCGATCGCCCCCTGGCGGATGACCTCGGGCTCTTCGCGGAGCCGCTGCAGCCCGACGCTCACGCGACACCTCCCTCGATGGCGGCGCCCCAGCCAGCGGCTTCGCGCAGCCGCGCATCGACGAACGCCGGATCGAGGCTCGCCAGGAGCCAGCCGGCACGTGGTCCGTTGGTCCGACCGAGGAACGCGACGTACAGCGCGCCGAAGGCGCGACCGGCCGGCAGCGCCCCGGTCTTCGCGGTCTCGAAGATCAGCGCCTGCCAGCCCTCACCGCCGCGGGGCGGCGCAGCTTCGGAAGCGAGCGCCAGCGCTCCGAGGTAGACGCGTTGGTCGTCGCCGAGTCGGCCGATCTCGTCTGGCGGCTCCTCGCGCACGCGGATGACTGCGGACTCGGGGGCATAGGTCTCGAGCCAGGCGATGGCGGCATGCCGACGCTCGGCCAGGATCGCCTGCTCCCGGCCGTCCAGGCGACCGCCCTTCTCGACTCACGGCCGCCTCGTCGAGGTCGACCCCGGGAACCTGGGCAAGAAGCGCCAGATGCGAGAACGGCATCCGGAACGCCGCCGCCTCGGCGGCCACGTCGGCCTCGGGACTGACGAGCGAGTAGCGGAAGATCGACTCGAACCCGCCGGGCAGCTCGCCCTTGACGTCGCGGCCGGCTGTCGCCGCTGCGAGCCGGTCCGATTCGTCGAACAGGCGCGGGATGGCGTCCGTCCCCTCGGGGTCGAACTCGATCGCCTGGTTCGGGCGGGGTCGGAGAAAGAGCAGCCGGAGCTGCTCGGGCGGGACGACCTCGACCATCCGGGCCGCCGTCGCGCCGAGGCCCTTCGAGGTCGACATCTTCCGGCCATGGATGTTCAGGAACTCGTAGGGGACGTTGATCGGCGGCTCCCGCTCGAAGACCTCGCGGGCGATCGCGTCAGAGCGGTCGCGCGAGCCACCGGCCGTCGAGAGGTCCTTGCCGCACGGCTCGATCGTCACCCCGAAGAGGCTCCATTGGGCAGCCCACTCGAGGTTCCAGGGCAGCTTCGCCCGGCCGCCATATGGGCTGACCCAGCCCGACGCCCCGCAGCCATGAGCCCACTGGACCAGGTCGGCCCGGCACTCGTAGAAGACCCGCTCGCCGTCCCACCTGGTGACGATCGTCGTCCCGACCTTGCCGCAGGTCTCGCAGATGACGCCGACCGGGTGCCAGGTGTCGGGATGCTGGACGTTCGCGACGCGGCGATAGATCTCGCGGACCAGGGCAGCCTTGTCGAGCGCGATCCGGATGAACGGGTCCATCGCCCCGGTCGGGTAGATGTCGCTCATCCAGTAGTAGCGGTCCGGAAGGATCCCGAGCTTCGCGAACAGGTCGATGAAGATCTGGGCGTGGTGGCGGGCATACGAGGCGTGGCCGTCGCCGACCTGATCGGGGACGTGGGCCAGCGGCTTGCCCATCTCGCTCTCGACCGCGTCCGGGGTCAGGAGCGCCTGGGCATCCATCGGATCGAGGTCGTCGACCCCGTACAGCAGCTGGGTCTCGATCTCCCGGGCCCGCAGCGCCCGGGCGATGACGTCGAGGATCACCGGCCCGCGAAGGCTCCCGACATGGACCGACCCGGACGGGGTCTTGCTGTCGTTGACGACCTGCGGTCCGGTCAGTCGCGCCGCGAGCTCGTCGGCCCACTCCATGGCGCGGCCGTCAGCTGATCTTGGCGATCTTGTAGTTGAAGTCGCCGGCGGGGACGCGGACGAGGACGGTCTCGCCCACCTTGTGCCCGAGCAGCGCACGTCCGACGGGCGACTCGTTCGAGATCCGACCTTCAGCCGGCCGGGCCTCGGCGGTCCCGACGATCGTGAACTTCTCCTTGCCGTCCGGCCCCTCGACAGTCGACGGTCGCACCGATCCCGACGTGGTCGGAGCTGTGCTTGTCGGAGATGATCGTCGCGTTCTTGATCAGCGCCTCGAGCGTCGCGATCCGGCCCTCGACGAAGGCCTGCTCGTTCTTCGCATCCTCGTACTCGGCGTTCTCGGTGAGATCGCCGTGCTCCTTCGCATCGTGGATCCGTTGGGCGACCTCGGAACGACGGACGTTGACCATCTCGTCGAGCTCCCCCCGAAGCTTTTCGAGGCCTTCGCGCGAGAGATAGGTCGGTTTGGTGTTCACGGCGGGTCGATTCCCCCCGATGGGCTTCGGTGGCAGTGAGGAACGTCATGGTCGAGACCGCGGCATCCGGGTCCGGGATATAGAACGACTCCAGGCGTCCCGGTTGTCCCGCGCGCCTGGAGTTCGACCGGGGCGGAATCCTAGCCGCCGACGGGTTGCAGCGTCAAACGCTTTGCTGGAGGACATCACCCCGATGTATCGCCACGCCCGCCTCAGCCGGCCATATGGAGGATGCGTCGCTTCACCCGGCCGAGCGCTCCGCGATCCGGCGTCGCGACGAAGACCGTGTCGTCGCCGGCGATCGAGCCGACGACATCCGGCCAGCGAGCGCGATCGAGCGCCGCCGCGATCGGGTGAGCACTGCCCGGGAGGGTCCGGATCACGAGCAGCAGGCCGGCCTCGCGGATCTCAACCGGGAGGTCGTGGAGCAGCGTCCGGAGGCGCTCCTCACCGGTCGATTTCGGCCTCGCGCAGGCGTGGTGGCAGGGCGTAGGCGTTGGTCCCGTCCCGGTTCACCTTGACCAGGCCGAGCTCGGCGACGTCCCGGCTGATCGTCGCCTGGGTCGTCCGGAAGCCCCTCTCCCGGAGCGCCGCGGCCAGCTCCTGCTGGGTGCGGATCGTCCGCGTCCCGACGAGGTCCCGGATGGCACGCTGACGGACCTGCTTCATCACCTCCACGACGAGACCACCGACCGCTACTGCGCCAGGAACCAGATGAGGACGATGGCCGCGAGGACGAGGCGGTAGAGGACGAAGATGTCGAGGCTATGGCCGGCGAGCCAGCGCAGCAGGAAGTGGATCGCCAGCAGGCCCGAGATGAGCGCGGCGAGCATCCCGACGACCAGCGGCCCGACCGCGACCGTCACCCCCGCGTCCCCGCGGACGAGCTTGGACCCCTCGTAGACAGCCGCCAGCGCCGTCACCGGCGCGGCCATGAGGAAGCTGAACCGCGCGGCCGACGTCCGGTCGAGACCGGCGAACCTGCCGGCCGAGATCGAGATCCCGGATCGGCTGATGCCGGGGATGAGGGCGACGGCCTGCGCGAGGCCGATGCCGAACGCGACCGGGAACCCGAGGCTGCCCATGCCTCGGTCGCCAGGACGGCGATCGGCGAGCCACAGGATCGCGGCCCCGATGAGGAGCATGACCGCGACGAGCTGGGGGGTCCGGACCGCCGTCTCGAAGGTATCGCCGAACAGGATGCCGGCGACGATGGCCGGGATCGTCGTGACCGCGATGAGCCAGGCGAGTCGTCGGTCAGGATCGTCGGCGAACGAGCGGTCGCGGATCGTCGCGAAGCCCGCCGGGACGAGCCGCAGCCAGTCCTCCCGGAAGTAGACGAGCAGGGCGACGAGCGTCCCGATGTGGAGCATCACCGAGAACGCCAGCGACGTGATGAACGGGTCGTCCCAGCCGAGCAGGGCCGGGACGATGACGAGGTGACCGGAGCTGGAGATCGGCAGGAACTCGGTG
Source organism: uncultured Chloroflexia bacterium (assembly GCA_963837825.1). GTDB lineage: Bacteria > Chloroflexota > Limnocylindria > Limnocylindrales > CSP1-4 > Chersky-267. The sequence goes on along the minus strand of CAWIOR010000004.1, from coordinate 969 downwards.
AGTCCCTGGACGATCCCCATGATCGCGGCCTGGAGGAGCGTGTCCATCTTCTTGGCGGCGCCCCTGGCGGCGCCGATCCTCGACTCGACGCCTAGCGGATGAAGAGCGGTGCGAGGACGAGCGAGATCGTCGCCAGCAGCTTGACGAGGACGTGGAGCGACGGGCCGGCCGTGTCCTTGAACGGATCGCCCACGGTATCGCCCACGACCGCCGCCGCGTGGGCCTCCGAGCCCTTGCCGAGGACGTTGCCCTGGTCGTCCTTCAGATGGCCCGACTCGATGTACTTCTTGGCGTTGTCCCACGCCCCGCCGCCGTTGTTCAGGACGGTCGCCAGGAGCACTCCGGCGATCGTGCCGACCATGAGCATGCCGGCGACGGCCTCGAAGCCGAGGATGACGCCGATCGCGATCGGCGTGATGACTGCCACCAGGCCCGGCGCGATCATCTGGCGGAGGGCCGCGGCCGTGGTGATGTCGACGACGCGGGCATAGTCCGGGCGCTGGCTGTAGTCCATGATCCCGGGCATCTCACGGAACTGGCGACGGACCTCGACGATGATCGACTGGGCCGTGTTGCCGACTGCGCGGATCGCGAGCGAGCTGAAGAAGTAGACGAGGGTCGCCGCGAGGAAGGCCGCGATGAACACGTTCACGTTGGCGAGGTTGACCGAGTTCAGGAGCTCGGCGCCCGGGACGCCGGCCTCGATCCGCCGACCCTGGATGAGGTTGATCTTGTCGATATAGGCGCTGAACAGCAGGAACGCTGCGAGCGACGCTGACGCGATGGCGTAGCCCTTGGTCAGGGCCTTGGTCGTGTTGCCGACGGCATCGAGCCGGTCGGTGATCTCGCGTGCGCCGGGGTCGGCCCGACTGAACTCGGCGATGCCGCCGGCGTTGTCGGTGATCGGTCCGAACGTGTCCATCGCCAGGATGTAGGCCGTCGTCATGAGCATCCCCATCGTCGCCACCG
>CAWIOR010000003.1:0-123504 GCA_963837825.1 uncultured Chloroflexia bacterium | reverse complement strand
CAGGAGCGCTCGCCCGCGGCGGCGACGAACTGGCGGAAGATCTCGAGGAAGCGCGCGATCGACGCGCCACTCCTCCTGCAGCTCGAACTGGGCGGCGAGGACGTAGCGGCTCGGCCTCGAGCTCGACCACCTCGATGACGCCGTCCCGGCGCGGCCCGTGACGACGAGGCCCGGCGCCGAGCCGCTCGATCGCCTGGTGGTGGAAGCTGTTGACCTCGATCTCGTCGACGCCGAGCGCGGCGTGGAGGCGCGAGCCCGGCTCGACCGCCATGGGTGGCGCGGATGCTCGGGCACCTCCGCTCGTCCGTCGAGCGAGGCGCGCTCGACCTCCTTCCAGCGGTGCCAGCCGCGGTCGGTCGGGTGCTCGCTCCCACTCCTCGCAGGCTGACGTCCTGGACGAGCGTGCCGCCGAGCGCGACGTTCATCACCTGGATCCCCCGGCACATGCCGAGCAGCGGGAGCCCCCGCTCGAGCGCCCGCTGCACGAGCTCGAGCTCGAACTCGTCGCGGTGGGGTCGGGAGGGCCGAGCAGCTCGTGCGGCTCCTGGCCGTAGCGGTGCGGCTCGATGTCGCGGCCGCCGCCGATCGCGATGGCGTCGACGACGTCGAGCAGGTCGTCGAGCGTCCCCTCGACGCGGGAAGGGTCAGCGGCACGCCGCCGGCGAGCGCGATCGGCCGCTGGAAGCCGACGCCCTGGTAGTCGCCGAAGTCGTGGTAGCCGACCGAGACGCCGATGACCGGCTTGCGCTCTCCATCTGCCCACCTTTCCGAGCCGCAGGCCGACGAGGAAGTCGCCGGTGCCGCGTGACGTGCGCCTCCATCAGCGTGCGCGCCGCGTCGGGCTCGCGCCGCGCGATCGCCTCGAGGATCGCCCGGTGCTGCTGGTTCGAGAGGCGCAGCGCCTCCGGCGGGTGCGGGATCAGCGCGAGCAGCTCGCCCATCTCGGCCTGGATCGGGGCCTCGGCGGCGGTGAGCCGCGGCGAGCGTGCGGCCGAGGCGACGGCGAGGTGGAAGCGGCTGTCCGCGCGCCGGAAGACCGGGAAAGGCGGCGGGCGCCGCCATCTGCTCGACGAGCGCGCGCAGCTCGGCGATCTCCGCCTGGGACGCCCGCTCGGCCGCGAGCGCGGCGCCCGCGCCCGCGACGAGCCGCGGAAGTCGATGAGGTCGCGCAGATCGTCGACCGTGAGGCTCGCAGGAGCCGCTCGCCGCTCGCGCGGGCGGCGGCGGGACCGCCCGGCACACGAACGTGCCGCCGCCGCGGCCGCGCCGCGTCTCGACGTAGCCGGCCTCGCGCAGGATCGCGAGCGCCTGGCGGAGCGTCATCGGCGCGATGTCGAAGCGCTCGGCGAGCTCCGCCTCGGGCGGCAGCCGCTCGCCGACCTCGAGCAGGCCGAGCCCGATCGCCTCGCCGAGCCGGCGCACGGCCTGCTCGACGAGCCCCTGGCCGCCGATCGGCGAGAAGACGACCGCGCGCGCCGCGGATCGCGAGCGGCTCGTGCCGGTTTTTCCGTTCGGGGGAATCCGGTGTGAAAACATCTAACGCTAGACATTTATAGCCGAGCTGTTCTAGCATCGCCACCGGCGGCGGCACCCGCCGCGCGGAAAGGAGGCCCGATGGCGGAGCGCACGGGCCGAGACGACACCGACGACCCGCGACGCGAACGGCGCGCCGGAGCCAGAGTTCCTCGAGGAGTGGCGCAACGCCGCCTACAACTGCTTCAGCTCGGGCCACAAGTTCTGCCGCGAGGTCTGCCCGGTGATGCAGGTCACCCGCGACGAGCGGCACACGCCGACGGCGTTCCACGCGAACGTCGTCGCGATGGAGAAGGGCCAGCTCTCGATCGAGGACGTCGCCGAGGACTACGTCAACTGCACGATGTGCGGCGCCTGCGAGCTGCGCTGCCCGAACACGCTCTTCACCGGCGACTTCTACCGCTTCCGCCAGCGCACGATCGACGTCGTCAAGGCGATGCGCGCGCTCGCGGTCGAGAACGGCATCCACCAGCCGAACTGGAAGCGCTGGGCCGAGCTCACCGACGCTGGGGCAACGAGCCCGTGCTCGGCTGGAACATCGAGACCTCCGCGAGCAAGGTGCGCGCCTGGGCGGCCGGCCTCGACATCCCGACCGGCGGCGAGACCGTGCTGTTCGCCGACTGCGAGGCGGCGTTCAAGCGCCCGTCGGTGCCGCGCGCGGTCGCGCTGCTCCTGCAGGCCGGCGGGATCGAGTTCGGCCTGATGAACCAGCAGTGGTGCTGCGGCGGGCCGATGTGGGAGACGGGCTACGTCGACGTCGCCCACAAGATGGCCGAGCACAACATGATCGACTGGCGCAAGACCGGCACGAAGCGGATCATCTGCCCCGACCCGCACGACTACATCACGATCATCGAGCACTACCCGGAGCTCGACGAGAACTTCGACGAGTTCGAGATCGTGCTCGCCCTCGACCTGATCGCCGAGCTGATCCGGGACGGCAAGATCGAGCTGACCACGCCGGTCGAGCGGACCGTCACCTACCACGATCCCTGCCGGCTGAACAAGCGCCTCGGCAAGTGGCAGGCGCCGCGCGAGATCCTGCGCGCGATCCCGGGCCTGACGTTCGTCGACGTCGACCACGTGACGCAGTGGTCGTACTGCTCCGGCGCCGGCTCGAACCTGTGGGTCGAGAAGCCCGAGCTGACGGCCGAGATCAGCCGCCGGCGGGTCGAGAAGGCGAAGGCGCTCGACGGGTCTGGACACGCTCGTGTCCGCCTGCCCCTGGTCGGAGCGCCCGCTCGAGGAGCAGGGCAAGGCGCAGGGGATCGAGGTCTACGACATCTTCGAGCTGGTGGCCGAAGCGGCCGGATTCGAGGTCTGAGATGGCGATCGCAACGCTTCCCGATACCGTCGTCGACGAGCTCGTCGCGATCTGCGGCGAGGACCACGTCTTCACCGGGCATCGGCGCTCTTCAACCGCGCCCGCGTGCCGGCGCCGTTCCCGGCCCACCGCTGGGAGGAGCACATCCCGCAGGCGGTCGTGCTGCCGACGAGGGCCGAGCAGATCTCCGAGGTCGTCAAGCTCGCGAACCGCCACAGGATCCCGGTCGTGCCGCGCGCCGGGGCACCGGGCTGACCGACGGCGCCGTGCCGCTCCGGCACGGGATCCTCGTCGACGTGAAGCTGATGAACAAGATCCACGAGATCGACGTCGACGACCGCACGGTCACGGTGCAGCCGGGGATCAACATGCTGAAGCTCTACGAGGAGCTGCGGCCGTACGGCTTCATCTACCCGGACGACCCGGCCTCGTACCCGTGCTCGCTCGTCGGCGGGCGGATCGGCACGAACGGCTGGTCGCTGATCGGCGGCCGCTTCGGCCACGCGCGCGACCTCGTGATCTCGTTCGAGATCGTGCTGCCGACCGGCGAGATCATCCGCGTCGGCGACGGCGGCGGCAAGAAGACCCGCAAGTCGTCCTCCGGCTACCAGCTCAAGCACCTGTTCATGGGCCACCAGGGCACGCTCGGGATCGTCACCGAGGCGACGCTCGAGCTCGTCAAGCGGCCCGAGGCCGAGTTCTCGGCGTTCTTCGCCTACCCGTCGTACATGGACGCCTGGAAGGCGACGGGCGACCTCGCGCGCTCCGGGCTAGCGACGCTCGCCGGCGTCGTCCTCTTCGACGAGGAGAAGGTCGCCTACCTGCGCCGCGACGACGAGGCGTACATCCCGCAGCCCGACTGGGTGCGGACGGTCGTCGCGGTGGCGATGTACGGCAACGCCGACGAGGTGCGGGCGGGCGCGAAGCAGCTCATGCGCATCGGCAAGGCGACCGGCGGGGACTACATGGGCGACGAGATCTCCCATGGCGACTGGGCGTCGCGCCACGACCGCTACGCGACGCCGCTGCACGGGCGGACGAGGACGGGCCAGGTCGTGCCGATGAGCTGGCACTGCGAGGACGCCGCGATCCCCTACTCCAAGCTCCCCGAGGTGCGCGAGAAGTGGCACCGCATCGCCGACGACCTCCGCGAGCGGTTCGACATCTTCGACGACTGGGGCATGTTCGCCTACACGAGCGGCGCCTACAAGCCGTGGGGCGACTACCTGGCCGAGATCGACATCGGCATCTGGGAGCAGCAGTGGGACGAGGAGATCTGGGCCGCCTGGGTCGACGCGAAGCGCGAGATCGCCCGCGTCTCGATCGAGCCCGGCGGCTCGATCACCGCGTGCCACGGCTCCTGCCGCGAGGGCGAGGTCGACCTCGTCCCGCTCGAGCTCGGCGGCGGCTTCGAGGTGATGAAGAAGATCAAGCGCACGCTCGACCCGAACAACGTCATGAACCCGGGCAAGTACCTGCTCGACCAGGCCTACGAGGGCGACCCGAAGGAGGAGGACTGATGCTTGGCTTCCGACTCTCCGCCCAAAGCCGCCCGAGGCGCACCGCGTCAACGACGTCGTCGTCAGCCGCTTCGAGCACGTCTACGAGGTCGACCCGGCGCTGATGACCGAGCACGTGCGCCAGCAGGACCTCCCGAACTGGGAGATCCACCGGATCGTCGACAACCGCTGGGAGCACCTCGCCTGGATGCACGACCACTTGGCGGACCGAGCTCTCCGGCGAGGAGCTGCTGAAGGAGATCGAGGCGGAGGGATAGCGTGCGGCTCGACGGCAAGGCCGGGGTCGTCACCGGCACCTCAAGGGGCCTCGGCCGCGAGATCCTGCTTCTGCGACGGCTGAGGGAGCGAGCGTCGTCGCTCTCTCGAGGAGTGCGGAGGCCGGCCGGCGGTCGTCGACGAGGCGACCCGGCCGGCGGCGACGCGGTCTTCCAGCAGGGCGACGTCACGCGCGAGGAGGACATCGTCCCCGCGATCGAGCGCTGCCGGGCGGAGTTCGGCGCCTTCGACCTGATCGTCAACAACGCCGGGATCCTCGGCGAGGGCCGCCTGCACGAGACGACGAACGAGCAGTGGCACGAGCTCGTCGCGATCCACCTGACCGGGACGTTCTGGGGCTGCAAGCACGCGATCGACGCGATGCGCGCGGGCGCGGCGGCGCGATCGTCAACGTCGGCTCGATCCTCTCCTTCACGGGCGACGGCTACCTCGCCGCCTACACGGCGATGAAGTCCGGCGTCCTCGGGCTGACGAAGGCGATCGCGATCGACTACGCGCTCGACGGGATCCGCTGCAACTGCGTCTGCCCGGGCGACATGGAGACGCCGATGATCCAGCAGTACTTCGACGGCACGGACGACCCAGTCGCCGCGCGCGCGGAGATGGAGGGCGCCTACCCGGGCAGGCGGATCGCCCATCCCGCGAGGTCGCGGCCGCGGTCCTCTTCCTCTGCTCCGACGAGGCGTCCTTCGTGAGCGGCGCACCGCTGCTCGTCGACGGCGCGCTCACCGCGAAGACCTACTGATCTGCGAGCTCTCAGGCCGGCGCTGCCGGCGGCTCCTCGGAATCCTGCGGCTCGTCCTCGGTGCTTTCCGTGCCGGACGTCGAGTCGCCGGCGGCTGCCTTCTCGTTGAGGCCGCGGATCTTGGCCACGATGTCCTCGAGCTGCGGATGCGAGATCTCACCGCTCTCGATCAGGTCGAAAGCCGACCTGCCGAGCTCGCCGTACGCCTGCCCGAGCTCGCGCTTCACCTGGACGTCCTCGACGCCCCCCTTGGCCTTCGCTGCTGCCTGCTCGGCCGCCGCTTTCGCCTTGTCCAGAAATCCCATTACGCTGCCTTTCTCACTCGAGGATGCCCCGCCTCTCTCGTCACCGCCGTCTCGCAACGGTCGTCTCCCTCACGTATCGATCCTACTACTAGAGGTTGCGCTCGACCTGGAAAATCTCCCGCAAAGGGATGCGATAAGGCTCTTGCTCTTTCGGACGTCCCTTGACTTGCAGTGCGCGTACAGGGTGACGCACACAAGTCGTGGATCCACGCCACTTGCAAGGGAGAAGAGGCCGTGGCTTCGATTCAGGCTCGACAGTCGCTCAGCTGCTCAATCGGCATGCCCTGGACGTCCTTCGCTGAAGCAAAGGACGGGTGCCTGCCTCAACGATGCCGTGACGGAGCGCTACGGGACGGAGAATCCGGTGCGGATGATGTCGGAGCGGCCTCGTGTAGAGAAGACCGATCCGGCGTGCTTTACCGACGTAGGCCCTTAGCCGCGCAGCTCCTTTCGCCAGACGAGGCGCAGTCCCGACCACGTCGCCGTCGATTGCACAGACCTTGTTGTCGACGAGGCCGCGCGGCAGTGCGACCTCACGGACGACGTCTTCGGTCATGTCCGTCACGACTCCTGAAGCGCGCTTCGGCCAGGCGATCCACAGTGATCGGTCCGGGAAGATCGCCTCGCCGAGGCCCTCGAATCCCTGCTCTCGAACTCCCTGTGCTCAGTCACGAAGAGAACGACGACATCGGCCGGGCGCGCATCGTCCCCGAACGTGGCGCCCGCCGGCATTGGCGCGATCAGGCCGACGTGATCGACGGGCTCGCCCAGCACGCACACGATCCCGCCGTCACCGATGCCGAGCTTCTTCGGTAGCGGCGTGCCCAGCACCCGCTCGTTGCTGACACCTGGGGGACGCTAACGCATGAGGAGCCGAACTCGCACTCCTACGGGATCCCTAGCCCGCCCACAGGGTGCTCCCAGCGGGCGGCGCTTCGATGTGCGTACCTCGACATCTCCTGAAAGGAGAACGCATCATGAGACGCACGAAGGTACGAATGGTGGTCGCGACGGCAGCGGCACTCGCCCTGATGGTGGGCGTCGGATCGGCGATCGCGGCGAACGGAAGCGGCGGCAAGGATCTCAAGCAAGCGGCTGCCCAGATCTCGGGCCGGGCAAGCTTCGAGACTGCGGTCGCGAAGAACCTTGGCACCACCAAGGCGAAGCTGAATGCTGCGGTCAAGGCCGCAGCGAAGGCGAACATCGCGGCCGCACTCGCGGCAGACGAGATCACGGCCGACGAGGCCGAGACGCTGAACGACGCATTGGCCGACGAGTCCGTTCCCGCAATGCGGCTCGCAACCGCCGAGGGCGTCGCGAAGGAGCTCGACACCACGGTCGCCAAGCTGAACGCCGCGTTCGGCTCGGCCCTGGAGGCCCAGGCGACCGCCCGGGTCGATCAGGCGCTGAAGGACGGCAAGATCACCGAGGCGCAGGCCACGGAGATGAAGGCGAAGATCGACGCTGCGACCTTCCCGGGCTTCGGTGCCGGCGGCCCGGGCCACGGCCCCGGCGGTCACGGCGGCCACGGTGGACCCGGGATGGGCTTTGGCCCGCCCCCGGGCGTGGTCTTGCCGGCGGCAGGCTCGTCGTCGGGCGCGGCTCCGGCGGCACTTGCTCTCGCGTAGACCAGGGCGATGGGCATTCGCGAGGGGCGCTTTGGCGCCCTTCGCCGTTTGTGCGGCGTCCTCTACGCCGTTCGACCAGCGAATGCAGCGTACGCCGGCTCGAGTGCGTCGCGGAGATCGATACCGTCGACGACGAGGCCACTGGCGCCGAGGCGCTTCAGCACCGAGCCAACGGGAAGCGGGCGGGGCTCGCCGATTGCGGGAAGCTCTCCGGCGCCCCACGCATCCGCGGTCGGCCTCGCGCGCGGGCCAGGCTCCTCCACTGCCGGGTCGTCCATCGTGCAGCCGCGCCACTCGAGGAGCACTGCGGGGTTCTCGTCGATCGCATTCGCGACGACGTATGCGAGGGCGATCACATGCTTGCAGCCGCCACCTCGCTCGTAGTCAGGGCACGTGCACGAGCGACTTACCGACTTCCCCGGGGAATCAGAGGCTCATCCCAGTCGACCGTCATCACGTGCTCGAGCTGCAGGGACGCCCGACGGCCGGCGGCCGCCGGCTCGAAGAGGGCGCGGGTGCGCGGCGCTCCGATGATGGCTGCCCATACGCGTGGCGCGACGGGGTCTGCCGCAAGCCCGACTGCGTACTCTGCGCCCGATGATCCGATCACGCGCGCGGTTATCTCCGCCTTCTCGATCGAGACGCTGTGGACGTGGCCGGTCCGGGCGAGGACGCGCCCTCGCTCGGCGCGCGGAGAGCTCTCATCCGGTACCACCGCCGTCGCCAGCCAGCGGGCCCACGGCCCGCTGCCGATTCGCTCCGCGTCCGTTCCGACGAAGACGGGACTGCTCGTCGTTCAGCATCGTCACGCCGCCTCCTCGATCGCCGAAGGGGAAAGCGCCACGGCGGCGCGGATCGCATCGAGGTCGAGCTCCCCGAGCCAGTCGTCGGCGCGGCCCGCCACGACCTTCTCGGCGAGCTCGCGCTTCGAGTCGAGCAGCTCGTCGATCCGCTCCTCGAGGGTCGCCGTGCAGATGAGACTGTGAACGAAGACGTCCTTGTGCTGGCCGAAGCGATACGCGCGGTCGGTCGCCTGCTGCTCGACCGCCGGATTCCACCACCGGTCGAAGCGGAAGACGTGATTTGCCGCCGGAAAGGTGAGCCCGCGGCCACCGGCCCGGATCGAGATCACGAGGACCGACGGGCCGCCGGAATCGGAGAACGAAGCGACGCAGCCCGTCGCGGGCGCGGGCGGGTAGGCCGCCGTGGAAGTACCCCATCTCGCGCCCGAGCCGCTCGTGCAGGTGCGGCACGAGGCGGTCGAACCCCGGGTACTGGGTGAAGACGAGGGCCTTGTCGTCCGAGCCCCAGCAGGGACAGCAGCGCCGGCCCGATCCACGCCCGCTCGGCCTCGTCGGGAACGTGCTCCTCGAGCATCGCCTCGATCGCGGCCCGGGTGGTCGCCTCGTCGTCGGTCTCCTGGAGGTGGGCCCGGCCGCGGACATCTCGCCGAGCGCCCAGAACGTGATCCCCTCGCCGTAGGCCGGGCTTCGGCCGTCGTGCCACCAGACGCTTTCGACCAGCCCGTCGACGTACTTGAGGAACTCCCAGGCCAGGCGCGACTTGCCGATCCCGGCCGGGCCGATCACGCTGACGAGCCGCGGCCGGCCCTCGCGACCGGTGGCGTGGAACAGGTCCTTGAGCTGGCGGAGCTCCTCGTCGCGACCGACGAACGGCGCCTCGAGCGCCTCGGTCCGCCCGACTCCCCCGCGCTGGGCGACGACCCGGACGGCGCGCCAGGCGGGGACCGGGCTGTGCTTGCCCTTGAGGACCTGGTCCGCGGCGGGCTCGAAGGCGATCGAGTCGGCGGCGGCGCGCTGGGTCGCCTCGCCGACGAGGACGGTGGTGGCGGGGCCACGCTTTGGAGCCGGCTGGCCGTGTTGACCATGTCGCCGGCGACCATCCCCTGGTCGGTGGCACCCAGGGTGACCGCCGCCTCGCCGGTCAGGATCCCGACCCGGACCTCGATCCCCGGGCCCAGGGCGCGCACGGCGTCGACGAGGTCGAGCCCGGCCCGGACCGCCCGCTCGGCGTCATCCTCGTGGGCGATCGGGGCGCCCCAGAGCGCCATCACCGCGTCGCCGATGAACTTCTCGACGGTGCCGCCGTAGCGGGCGATGATCTCGCGCACGGTCTCGAAGTAGCGGTCCTGGAGCTCGCGCACCTCCTCGGCGTCGCGGCCCTCGGAGAACGACGTGAACCCGACCAGGTCGGCGAACAGGACGCTCACGAGACGGCGCTCGGCGATGGCGTCCGGGGCAGGGGCTTGGACCGGGGCCGCCGTTGGCACCGGGGCCGCCGTCGCCCGGGGCGCACCGCCGATCGGGGTCGCGCACTCGGAGCAGAACTTCGCGGCCGGCAGGTTCGCCGCCCCGCAGCTCGGACAGACCGCCGCGAACGGCGTCGCGCACTCCATGCAGAACCGCGCCCCGGGCAAGTTCTCCGTGCCGCAGTTCGAGCAGATCACGCCGGTCTCGTCTCCCGTACCGAGCGCCGTAGGGCGTTGAGGATAGCGGAGCCGGCTCGCCCGCCAACGCCCGACCGCGTGGCTGTGGGGGTGACACGGGCCCGACAAGACGGTCCGGCCTCCCCGGTCAAGCTGAAGGGGTGAGGACGAACCGACCGCGTCCTGAGGCCCGGACGCGGTGATCCCCGAGCTCCGCGCCGTGCATGCGACAGCCCTGACGGACGCCACGTACCAGGACAACGTGATGGACGGCTCTCGCTTCGGCCGGTCCGGGGACCTAGCGTGGACGCATCGGAGGCAGACAGCGTCCAGTGGAGGGGCGTGAGAGCCATGGCACGCACGTGGAAACTGAGGAAGGGCAAGGTACTCGTGGTCGAGGACGCCCGCACCGCCTCGCTCGTCATCGTCGCGAGAGACCTGAAGGATCGGAAGGACAAGGTGGCGGCGGTGGAGGAAGTGCTCCGGAAGCTACAGGCCTGAGCGGCGGGAAGCAGGTGACGGTGTGAGGAAGAGATATCTTGGCTGGCTCGGATTGCTCGGGCTGCTCGGCTTGCTGGGCATTCCTCTCGACGACCTCGGGCTGTTCGGCTTCTTCGGCTTCTTCGGCTTCTTCGGCTTCTTCGGCCGTAAGGACTGAGCGAATGTCCAGCGGTCGCACTAGAAGCCAGGCCGGACCGCTCAGGCCGTCCCGCCTGGGGTGGGGCCCAGTGCCGAGCTCAGTCCTCAGCTCACCGCCTTCTTCACGAGCGCGCCGATCCTTGCCTCGTCGGCGGCGGTCAACTCCGTCAGAGCGAAGGCGGTCGGCCACATGGCGCCTTCGTCGAGGTTCGCGTCGTCGCTGAAGCCGAACGTCGCGTACCTCGACTTGAACTTCTGCGCGCTCTGGAAGAAGCAGACGACCTTGCCGTCCTTGGCATACGCGGGCATCCCGTACCAGGTTTTCGGCGTGAGGCCCGGCGCGCTGGCCTTGACGATCGCATGGATTCGCTCGGCCATGGCGCGATCCGGTGCCGGCATCTCGGCGATCTTCGCGAGCACATCGCTTTCCCCGTCCGCCTTGCCCGCGCGCGGGCCGCGGGGCGCGGCCGCCTTCAGCTCTTTGGCGCGCTCCTTCATCGCGGCTCGTTCCTCGTCCGTCCACCCCTCGGACGTCTTGTCGATCGCGGTGGTGCTCTTGGCGGACTTCTGCGTGTCCTTCATTGCAGGCTTCCTCCTCCTTCGGGCAGCCGCGCTTCGCTGATCTCCTGCCCGGGTCCTGGGCTCCGCGTCAGCTGCAGCGCTTCCTGTCCTGGTCACTCGCGTCCCCCGTCGTCCACTGGATCCCAACGATTGGGCAATCAGGAGCGGCGTCAAGCCGGGTCGCTCGCGCGCCCGGGGGCTGTTCGCCGCCGCGAACCTGCGCTACGCTCCGTCGGTTCGGTGACAGGACCCCGCGACGGGGTCGGAGGAGGAGTCATGGCCCGTATCTCTCTGGCGCGCGGAGCCGCGCTTGCGACGGTCGTCGTCCTCATCGCCGCGTGCAGCGGCACGGGCGCGACCACGGCCCCAACCACCGCCCCGACCGCCGCGCCGCCGTCGTCGGCCGCCAGCCCGTCGGGTGGCGGCGGGACCGGCGGCACGATCAAGATCGGCGGCGGCTTCGCGCTCACCGGGGACGAGTCGGCCCTCGACCTGCCGGCGGCCAACGGCGCCAAGCTGGCGGTCAAGGAGATCAACGCGGCCGGCGGCGTCCTCGGCAGCCAGATCGACTTCATCGTCCACGACAGCCAGTACAAGATGGACGTGACCGCCCAGACGGCGAAGCAGTTCGTCGAGCAGGACAAGGTCCCCGTGTTCCTCGGGTACACGGACACGGACTCGGTCCTGGCCTCCGGCCCGACCTTCCAGGCGGCCAAGATCCCGTTCATCACCGTCGGCGCCACGTCGCCCAAGATCCCGACCCAGGTCGGCGACATGATGTTCCTGGCCTGCTTCGGCGATAACGTCCAGGCCGCGGCCGGTGCCGAGTACGCGTACCAGAAGTTCGGCCACAACGCCTACCTCCTGTGGGACAAGGGCGTCGAGTACACGACCCTGCTGGGCGCCTACTTCAAGGCGCGCTTCACCGAGCTCGGCGGGACGCTCGCCATCGAGGAGTCGTACGACGACAAGGCGACCGACTTCTCGGCCCAGATCACCAAGATCAAGGCGCTCAACCCGAAGCCGGACTTCTACTACGTCGCGGCGATGCCGTACAACATCGGCCCGATCGTCAAGCAGTTCCGTGACGCGGGCATCACCGGCCCGATCGTCGGCGGCGACGGCTACGACACGCCGGACCTGGTCAAGGTGGCCGGCCCGAGCACGAGCAGCGTGTACTTCACGACCCACGCCCTGATGGATGCCACGATCGGCACCGACGGGATCAAGAAGTTCATCGCCGCCTACAAGGCCGAGTACGGCAACGACCCGGAGAACGCGTTCGCGGCCCTCGGCTACGACACCGTCTACCTGATGGTCGACGCGATCAAGCGGGCGGGCAGCACCGACTCGGCGGCGGTCAAGGCGGCCATCGAGGCGACCAAGGACTTCGCCGGCATCACCGGGAAGATCACCTTCAACGCCGGCAGCCACGTCCCCCAGAAGGGCGTGACGATCATCGACATCGAGGGCGGCAAGCTGACCCTGGGTGCCGAGGTCGTCCCCGAGAAGGTGCCGAACCCGTAACCATCCCTGCAGACGCTCCCGACCGCCGGTCCGCGGGCATCGTGCCCGCGACCGGCGGTCGACCTTCCAGCGGACCGTCAAGCGACCACGATCGAGGCACGCCGATGACACCCGACCAGATCGTCGCCGAGGCCCAGGCACGCGGCCTCCAGCTCGTGCGGTTCCTCTACTGCGACAACGGCGGAGTCATCCGCGGCAAGAGCACCCACGTGGCCCAGCTCGCCCGCCGGATGCAGACCGGGATCGGCCTGGTCAAGGGGATGCAGTCGTTCGCCAGCCTCGACTTCCTCGCCCAGGACGCGACCTACGGTCCCGTCGGCGAGATCCGGCTGGTGCCCGATCCGGACACGTTCGTCGTCCTGCCCTACGCCCCGCGGAGCGGCCAGATGATCGCCGACATGATCGAGCTCGACCATACCCCCTGGGCGCTCGATCCACGGGCGTTCCTCAAGCGGATGATCGCCCGGGCCGCCGACAGGGGGTTGGCGTTCGAGGCCGCCTTCGAGAACGAGTTCTACCTGGCGACGAAGACCGACGACGGCTACCGGCCGGTCGACCAGAGCCTCTGCTTCAGCGCGATCGGGATGGACTCGACCGAGGACGTCATCCAGGACATCATCGCGGCGCTGACCGACCAGGGCCTGACCGTCGAGCTGTCCCACCCCGAGCTCGGCTGGGGCCAGCAGGAGCTGTCGATCCGGCATGCGCCGGCGCTGCGCGCGGCGGACGACCAGATCACCTACCGCCAGACGGTCCGGGGCGTCGCGGCGCGGCACGGTCTCGTGGCGTCGCTCGCGCCCAAGCCGTTCGCGGACCAGGCCGGCAGCGGGGCCCATCTCCACTGGAGCATCTGGGATCCGAGCCACACGACGAACATGCTGGCGGACGCGACCGGCCCGGACGGGCTCAGCCCGCTCGCCCGCAACGTGATCGCCGGCGTGGTCGCCCACCTGCCCGGCCTGCTCGGGCTCACGACCCCGAGCGTGAACTCGTTCCGCCGCCTCCAGCCCCATTTCTGGAGCTCGGCGTACACCGCCTGGGGCATCGAGAACCGCGAGGCCGCCGTCCGCGTCCCGAGCCGCTACTGGGACGACGAGGCGGGCACGACCAACCTGGAGCTCAAGGCGAGCGACGCGACCGCCAACCCGTACATCGCGCTCGGCGGGCGTGATCGCGGCGGCGCTCGATGGGGTCGACCGCGGGCTCGACCCGGGCGACCCGGTCAACGTCGACCCGGGCAACCTGACCGAGGCGGAGCGAGCCGCCCGCGGGATCCGGCGCTTCCCCGGATCCGCTCGCGAGGCGCTCGACGAGCTCGAGAAGGACGACGGTCCTCATGGACGCGCTCGGGGCCGGACTGGGCGGCGAGTACCTCAAGGTCCGACGCTCCGAGGCGGCCGCCTACGCCGACAAACACGACGCCTTCGAGCTCGAGCAGCACTTCTTCAAGTACTGAGCCGGGCGGGTAGCGAGGCGGGCAACGGCGTCATGACCATCGACCTGTCGGCGATCCCGATCGTCGACGACCACTGCCACTCGCTCCTCCGGCAGCAGCCGGCGGACGACGATGCGTTCCGGATCCACCTGACCGAGTCCTACTACCCGGAGATCGCCCGGGACGACGTCCCGTACACGCTGTCCTACCGGTGGATGCTCCGCGAGCTGGCCGGTCTGCTCGACTGCGAGCCGACGCCCGAGGCGGTCCACGCCGCCCGACGCGAGCGCGGGCTGGCCTGGCTCACCCGCGAGATCGTCGGGCGCGGGAACTTCAAGACCTGGCTGATCGATACGGGCTACGGCGCGGACACGACGTTCTCGCTCGACGAGCTGCGCGGGCTGGCGCCGTGCCGGATCGAGGAGATCATCCGGATCGAGCCGCTCATCGAACGGCTCATCCTGGAGTCGAGCGGGTTCGACGGCTTCCTCGACGCGTTCCGGGCCGCGATCTCCGACCTGCGGGCGCGCGGCATCGTCGGGCTGAAGTCGGTCATCGCCTACCGGAGTGGGCTGGAGCTCGAGGCGGTCGACCGGGAGACCGCGGCCTGGGCGTTCGCCTCGGTCCACGAGGCTGCGAAGCACGACGGGAAGCTCCGGATCGAGTCGAAGCCGCTGCTCGACCATCTCGTGCTCATCGCCGTCGAAGAGGCCGCGCGACAGGGCGTCCCGATCCAGTTCCACACCGGGCTGGGCGATCCGGACCTCGATCTCACGAAGGTCGATCCGGCGGCCCTCCGGCCGATCTTCGCCGACCGCTTCCGGGCGGCGCCGATCGTCCTCCTCCACACCGGCTACCCGTACGTCCGTTCGCTGGCCTACCTGGCCGCGATGTACCCCAACGTCTACGCCGACATGGGCGAGGCGGCCCTGTTCGCGGCCGGCGACGCGACCGGGATCTTCCGCGAGCTGCTCGGCCTCGCGCCGGCCAGCAAGCTCCTGTTCAGCACCGACGCGTCGCTCGTGCCGGAGCTGTACTGGCTGGGGGCGCGGATCGGTCGCCGGGCGCTCGGCCGGGTCCTCGACGAGCACATCGCCGATGGGGCGATCGACGAGCGGATCGCGCTCGACTGGGCGGACCGGATCCTGTGGCGGAACTCGGAGCGGGTCTACGGGCTGTAGGCGTCGCTATCCGCCCCGATCGGTGGCGTCCGCGCGGCGACGGCGCCATGAGCTCCGATCGAACAGCCGGTCGAGCGGCACCTCGCGCTGCCCGAGCAGCCCCTCGGGCCGGACGATGATCACGACGATGAAGATGAGCGCCAGCACGATCCCGCTCAGGCCGTAGAGCAGGCTGACGTCCTCGACCCGGCGGAGCCCCTCGCCGAGGCCGACGATGAGCATCGCCCCGAGGATCGACCCGCTGACCGAGCCCATCCCGCCGATGACCAGCATCGTGATCACCCGGAAGGTCAGGTCGAAGTAGAAGACCGTCGGCGAGAACGACGTGATGAAGTGGGCGTACAGCGACCCGGCGACGGCCGAGAAGAACGCCCCGACGACGAACGCCAGCAGCCGCGGGTCCATCACCCGGATGCCGATCGCCTGGGCCGCGATGCGGTCCTCGCGCTGGGCGAACATGTCACGCCCGTAGGTCGAGCGCTTGATCCGCCACACGACGAACACGACGATCAGGGCCCACGCCCCGGCCCACCACAGGTTGGTGTAGGGGGTCACGTTCGAGAACGTCCGTGAGCCGCGGGTGAACGAGTCGGCGTTGAACAGCATGACCCGGACGATGACCAGGAACCCGAGCGTCGCGACGGCCACGAAGTGCCCGGACAGCCGCATCAGGACCCGTCCGACGAGCCAGGCGACGGCGCTGACCAGGACCGCCGCGATGACCGTCGCGACGAGGAAGCCGACCGGCACCGACCCGACCTGCTGGTCCAGGTGGACCCCGGCCAGCCAGTCCGGCAGGTCCGGCAGGTACAGCTTCTTCTCCTGGAGCGGCAGGGTCAGGATCGCCGCCCCGTAGGCCCCCAGGGCCATGAACCCGATCTGCCCGAGCGAGAACACGCCGGTGAAGCCGCTGGTCAGGTTCAGGCTGACGGTCAGGACGATGAAGATGAACAGGTTGATCACGAGGCCCTGCCAGAACGCCTGGCCGCTCGCGTCGAGCACGGCGAGGGCGACCGACGACAGGGCGATCGCCGCGAGCGGGCCGAGCGCGCGCCGGCCGCTCACAGGGCGTCCTCCTGGTCGCGCTTGCCGAGGATCCCCTGCGGCCGGACGAGCAGGACGAGGATGAGGACGACGAACACGACCGCGTCGCGGTAGCTCGCCAGCCCGCTCGGCAGCCAGTGCTGGAGGAACGACCGGAACTCCGGCGAGACCGAGCCCTGGGGCAGCAGGTCACCGATCCCGGCCAGGGCCGTGACCAGGACCTCCAGGAACCCGAGCACGTATCCGCCGACGACCGCCCCGGCGATGCTCCCGAAGCCGCCGATGACGGCCGCGATGAATGCCTTGAGGACCGGGGTGAAGCCCATGTACGGGTTGATCTGGCCGGCCTGGACCGAGTAGAGCAGCCCCGCGATGGCGGCCAATCCGGCGCCGATCGCGAACGCGGTCGCGACGACCCGGTTGACCTTGATCCCCATCAGCTGGGCCGCGCTGAGATCCTCGGCGGCCGCGCGCATCGACAACCCGAGGGTCGTCCGGGTCACGAACACCGTCAGGAGCCCGAGCAGGACGATGCCGGCCACGAAGCTGACCAGGTTCACCCTGGACACGGTGAACGCGCCGAGCGTGATCACCCCGTTCAGCGCGTCCGGGCTGGGAAACGCGATCAGCGTCGGCTTGCCGGCCAGCCGGGTCGTCAGCAGGGTCCCGTTCTGGAGGATCTGCCCGACCGCGAACGAGGTCAGCAGCATCGCCACGCCGGGCGCGCCGCGGATCGGCCGGTAGGCGATCCGTTCCATGAGCAGGCCGACGATCACCGTCCCGACCACGATCGCCGGCACGGTCGCCTCGAGCGGCAGCCCGGCCCCGATGCTGAACGCCGCGAGGTAGGCCGCGACCATCATCAGGTCGCCGTGGGCGAAGTTGATCAGCCGGAGGATGCCGAAGACCATCGCCAGCCCGACCGCCATCAGCGCATAGAGGCTGCCCGCGCTGAGCGCGTTGACGACCTGCTGGATGGCGTAGTCGGTCATCCCGACACCCCACCGACGCCGAGGTACGACTGCTCCACCTTCGGGTCGTGGCGGAGGATCGCCGCCGATCCGTCGAGCGTGATCCGGCCGGTCTCCATCACGTACGCCCGATCGGCGATATCGAGTGCGTGATGGACGTTCTGCTCGACGAGCAGGATCGTCCGGCCCTGGCGCTTCAGCTCGGCGATCGTCTCGAAGATGCGCTCGACCATCAGCGGCGCCAGCCCGAGCGACGGCTCGTCGAGCAGGAGCAGGCGCGGCCGGCTCATCAGCGCTCGACCGATGGCCAGCATCTGCTGCTCACCACCCGACAGCGTCCCGGCGGCCTGACCGAGCCGTTCCTGGAGCAGCGGGAACAGCGCGAAGACCGCCTCGAGCTCCTCGGCCACGGCCCGCCGGTCCGACTGGACGACCGCACCCAGGCGCAGGTTCTCGGCGACGGTCAGACTGCCGAACACCCGGCGACCCTCCGGGCAGTGCGAGACCCCGCGGGCGACGATGCGATCCGTCGGCGCCCGCGAGATGTCGGTGCCCTCGAACTCGATCGTCCCCTGCGCCGGCCGGAGCAGGCCGGAGATCGCGCGGAGGGTCGTGGTCTTGCCTGCGCCGTTCGAGCCGATCAACGCGACGAGCTCCCCATGGCCGACCGTCAGCCAGACGCCGTGGAGCGCGCGGATATTGCCGTAGCGGACGTGGAGGTCCTTGAGCTCCAGCATCGGGTCGCCGTCAGCCATGGCGGGCCTGCCCGAGGTAGGCCGAGATGACGTCCGGGTTCGAGCGCACGGCGGACGGATCCCCTTCGGCGATCAGCCGGCCGTAGTTGAGGACCTGGATCCGGTCGCACAGGTTCATCACCAGCGGGATGTCGTGGGCGACCAGGACCACGGTGATCCCGAGCTGGTCGCGGAGCCGGCGGATCAGCTCGAGCAGCTCCTGCGTCTCGATCGGGTTCATCCCGGCGTTCGGCTCGTCGAGGAGCAGGAGCTTCGGCCGGGTGCCGACCGCGCGGGCGATCTCGAGCCGGCGCTGATCGCCGTACGACAGGTTGCGGGCCTGCCGGTCCGCCTGCCGCCCGAGCCCGAACAGGTCGAGGAGTTCGCGCGCCTGGGCGTCGAGGTCACGCTCGGTCTGCCGGAACGACGGGCTGGAGACGAGCGTCCCGAAGAACGACGGCCGCGCGTGCCGCTCGAGGCCGACCTTCACGTTGTCGAGCGCGGACAGATCGCCGAACAGGCGGATGTTCTGGAACGTCCGGCCCATGCCCAGGCGCGAGACCGCATAGGCCGACGAACCGGTGACGTTCCGGCCGTCGAACGTGATCGTGCCGCTCGACGGACGGAGGAACCCGGACAGGACGTGGAACAGGGTCGTCTTGCCGGCCCCGTTCGGCCCGATGACGCCATGGATGGACAGCGGCGGCAGGACCAGCTCGTAGTCCTTGAGGGCCTGCAGCCCACGGAACGACTTGGACAGGCCGCGGACCTCGAGGAGCGGGGCCGCCGCCGGGTCGGGGGTCACCTTGGTGACCGGGGCGGCTCCGGCGGGCGCGTTCGACCCGGGTCCCCCGGTCACCTCCTCGTCAGGGAGCGGTCGTGCGGCCTCCACCCCGCGGAGGATACGTCCTTGCGGGGGTCAGGACGCAACGGACCGCGTGTCTGCGCGCACACGGACCGCGTGTCTGCGCGCACCGGACCGCGTGTCTGCGCGCACCGGCGCTCGTGTCTGCCCCGGTTCACTGTGCCGTCCGGAACGCGGCTCAGGCCGAGCGAGGATCGACGCCGGGAACCGGCCCCTGGCGACCCCGAGGCTCCCGTGGCCGGCGGGCTAGGCGGCTCCGTCGGCGTCCGGCCGCAGGTCGAGACCCAGTTGGTGGGCCAGCGCCGCGCGCACGTCTGCCCTGAGCCGTGGGTCGGTCACCCGCTGACGAGCCCGCGCCGCCGGCCAGGGAACCGGGCCCGGGCTTGCGCCGGGAGCAACAAAGGATGTCCGCCCGGCGGCCTGAGGGCCGGAACCGAGCGAATTGTTGCTGCCGCCGCAAGAGAGCCGGTCCGAACCAGTCGATCGGGTGATGAACGACGCCCTGATGGGCCGCCAGACCGGCCCGAGCGACCGGTGGCTGGCCGGACAGCGGTCTTTGTGGCCGGACAGTGGTCTTTGTTGCTCAGGCAGCAACGCCACGCCCAATTCTTGCCGTGGCAGCAAGGCCACGCCCGATTCCTCCTTGCTCGGGGGTCAGCCCCTCCAGTGTCGTGAGAACCCGGTCAGCCGGCGATCCCATCGGCGCCCTCCATCGGCCGCCTCGGCGCGTCGGCGGTCAGGGTGTCGTCAGAAGCCGGTCCTGGGCGATCGGCTGGAGGATCCCACCGGCTTCCTCGCCCTTGATGAGGGTCCAGACCCGCCCGGTCGGGGCGATCCGGATCCATGCGAGCTCCCACGTGCCGCTCGTCGCGAGGCGGCGTTGCGCCGCCGACGGCTTCCGGCCGGCCCGATCGAAGACGACGACCCGTGGCAGGTCAGCGCTGTACGCGCCGACGTAGATCCGGCGCGATCCGATCGCCGGCGGGATGATCGGACCGGGTCCGGGCACACAGAAGGGGCATTGGGTCGCGAGCTCGTACCCGACCCGGACCGGCCAGCCGGCGACCGTCGGCCCGGACGTCGTGGCCAGCGCGACCGCGCCGGTCGGGATACCGGTCCCGAACCTCGTCTTCGGCCCGGCGATGAGGACGGTCCCGGAGCCGGCCAGCTGCGGGCTCGACCCCCCGTAGCAGGCCGCCGGGCGGATCGGGATGCTGATCGGCCAGCCCGCCTTGACCTTCCCGGTCGACGAGTACGCGATCATCAACCCGCGCTGGGTCGCGACGTACGTCGTGCCGTCACTGCCGATCGTCGGGTCCGAGCCCCAGCCGGACACGCTGATCGGCCAGCCGCGGACCGTCCGCCCGTCACGCCCGAGGACCGAATAGCGGGTTCGGACCGGGAGCCCGCATTGGCCGGCGTCCGGGCCGAAGTCGCGCGAGGTGACCCACAGCCGTCCGGCCGTGCCGACCGTGAACGATGCCCCACCCGCGACGAGGCGTGGCCAACCCGCACGGATGCGACCGTCGGGCCCGAGCGCCACCAGCCGCGTGTTGCCCTTCGTGACGGTCCCGAGGTAGAGCGTGCCGTTGGCCGCGAGCTGAGCGTCCTGGGCCAACGGCCCGGTCCGGACAGGCCAGCCGGCAACGCTCGACCCGTCGGGTCGGAGCGCGAAGGTGATGGCCCGAACGGTATCGCCGCCGGGCGCGTCCGCCAGGTCACAGCTCACGTAGGCGGTCCCGGACGCGGCGACGATCGGGTCGTGGCAGAACCCGTTGGTGGCGACCTGGATCGGATAGCCCGGCTGCTCGTGGCCCTGGCGGTCGAGCCGATGGACGCTCGAGCCGCCGGCCCTGGTCCCGACCACAACGACGACCGCGCCGTCGGACGCCAGCGCGGCTCCCACGGTCGGGTACCCGACGACGGGCTCGACGGCGGGTGCCAGCCACGGCCAACCCGACTGCAGCTGCCCTGACGCGTCGAGGGCGACGAGGCGAACGTAGGACGGGTCCGGCTGAATCTCCATCACGATGACGCCGCCGTCAGGCCGGAACAGGGCATCGGCGACGGTCCAGTCGGTCCGGAACGGCCAGGTCCTGGCGACCGGGTCCGGGCTCGGGGTCGGCGCTGCTGAGGGCGTCGGCGACGGTTCGAGGGACGGGGGCGGTGCCTCGGTCGAGCCGGGCGACGGCGTCGCGGAGGTCGGCGACGGCGGGACCGACGCGATCGCAGCGGTCGAGGATGAAGGTGGAGGCGACGGCGAGCCGCAGCTCGCGAGGATGATCGTGGCGCCCGCGGCGACCGCGACCCAGCGGGACGATCGAACGACTGGGGCCATCTTCGGACCTCCCTCTCGGCCGTACTGACGCCGAGGGGCCCGTGGTTGTGACCGACGCCAGAACGCAAGAGACCCCGTCCGAAGACGGGGTCTCCCGGTCGCCCCCGCGATGGGGGCGGTCGGTCGTTACGCGCTCTGCACGTTCGACGCGCGCGGGCCCTTGGGGCTCTGCTCGATGTCGAACTGGACGCGCTCGCCGCCGACCAGGCGGTCGAAGTCGAGCGAGGAGTCGAGGCCGCCGCGATGGAAGAAGTATTCCTTCGAATCCTCGGCGGCGATGAAGCCGAAGCCGCGATCGGCGACGACCTTCTTGATGGTACCGGTGGTCACAGTGACCTCCAACGTCTTCCCGAACTGGGAACAGCAGTCGCACGGTCCGTTCGAGAAGGGGGTCGACCACGCGTAGGCTCGCCACGAGCTGTGGCGAGGGCCAAGCGTAGCACACCCGTTCGAATCCACCTAATCCGGGTCGCCGACCGCGCGCGGGCCACCGTCCCGCCACAGCGGCCCGGGATCGCGCGGCATCCACGCCGGGCCGATACTGTCGGCTCATGGAGATCGGCATCTACACGTTCGGCGAGCTCACGCCGGACCCCACGACGGGACGGACGACGCCGGGCCAGCGGCTGCGCGACCTGATCGAGGAGATCGTCCTGGCCGACCAGGTCGGGCTCGACGTGTTCGGGGTCGGCGAGCACCACCGGCCGGACTTCGCGGTCTCGGCTCCGGCGGTCGTCCTGGCCGCCGCGGCCGAGCGGACCCGGCGGATCCGGCTGACCAGCGCGGTGAGCGTCATCAGCTCGGACGACCCGGTCCGCGTGTTCGAGGCGTTCGCGACGCTCGACCTCCTGTCCGGCGGCCGGGCGGAGATCATGGCCGGGCGCGGCTCGTTCATCGAGTCGTTCCCCCTGTTCGGCTACGACCTCAAGGACTACGACGCGCTGTTCGAGGAGAAGCTCGAGCTGCTCCTCCGGATCCGCGCCTCGGAGCGGGTCTCCTGGCCGGGCGGCGGCCATCGCGCGGCGATCGACGATCGCGGCGTCTACCCGCGCCCGATCCAGGACCCGCTGCCGGTCTGGATCGCCGTCGGCGGGACACCGGAGTCGGCCGTCCGGGCCGGGACGCTCGGGCTGCCGATGGCCCTCGCGATCATCGGCGGGCTGCCCGAGCGGTTCGCCCCGTTCGCCGAGCTGTTCCGGCGCTCCGCCCGGGCGGCCGGCCGCGAGCCGCTGCCCGCGTTCAGCATCAACTCCCACGGCTACGTCGCCGAGACGTCCCAGCGCGCCGCCGACGAGGCGTTCCCGCCGCTCCAGACGATGATGAACCGGATCGCCCGGGAACGCGGCTTCGCGCCGCTGGACCGGGCGGCGTTCGAGGTGTCGCGGACGATCCGCGGCGCCAACTTCGTCGGCAGCCCCCAGGAGATCGTCGACAAGATCCTGTTCCAGCACGAGATCTTCCAGCACGACCGGTTCCTGCTCCAGATGATCGGCGGCGGGATGCCATTCGCCCAGGTCATGCGCTCGATCGAGCTGTTCGGGACCGAGGTCGCGCCGGCGGTCCGGAAGGCGCTCGGGGTGGCTGGGTAGTCGAACTGGCCGGTGATCCGGACGCGGAGCCTGGGACGGACGAGCTCGACCGGCCTAGCCGGCCGAGGCGACGACCGTGTCCGGGGTCGGGGTCTCTCCCTTGCCGTTCCCTTCGTGGGCGGCCATCGGGACGGCGACCGCGGCCTCGCGCTCGACCCGCTCGAGGCTGGCGACGCGCTCGACCCGCTGGCGGATGCCGATCATCTGCTGGCGGGTCATCACGAAGACGCCGAAGCCGAGCATCGGCAGGAGCAGCCGGGTGGCGGGCGCGCCGGGCCCGAACCAGCCGCGGGTCCGCTCGATCAGCCGGGTCCGACCCGGGCCGACCGGCTCGAGGACGATCGTCCAGCTCAGCTTGAACTCCTGCGGCATCGAGGCGGACATCATCCCGCCCGACATCGCCAGACCGGATGTCTCGCGCGCCGAGATCGACTCGGCCGGCTTCTTCCGCCAGCTCTCGACGAGGGCCGTGTCGACGTAGACGGCCAGGGCGCGGTTCGGCTCGACGAGCTTCACCGTGAAGCCGCCGTCCGGATGGGTCGGCAGGACGTCGCCCACCTCGAGCTTCTGGTGCTCGGGCAGGATCGCGTCCGCGCTGCGGCCCTTCATGTCGAGGCGGTCGTAGCTGTACCAGCCGGCGCGTCCGTAGCCGATCTGGACGAGCCACGGCCAGATCGCCTCGGGCGGGGCGTCGATCGTGATCCCGCGGGTCAGCAGGTTGCTGCCGTCCGGGACGATGTCGTCACCGGGCAGCGCCTTGGTCTGCTCCTCGGGCTGGACGCCCCAGGTCGCGTACCAGCGTCGGGCCCAGACATACGTGGCCCAACCCGCCGCCGCGACCGACGCGCCGACGATCACTCTCCTGAGCATGGGTGCACCTCCATCGCGCCGAACCCTAGCGCGTCCGCGTCATCGGCGGCGAGTGCCGATCCGCCCGTTTCGGCGCTCAGGCCCGGAGCCGGATCGTCCCGTTCGTCGGGTCGACGACGATCGGCAGCGCCGCGAGGGGCTGGTCGGTCGGTCCGCTACTGCGCCGCGAGCTTCCCGGCGTGGAACCGCCGGATGAGCGCCGTGTAGTCGGGCAGGCCGCGCTCGTAGCCGATGGCCCAGAAGCCGGCGCCGGCCAGGCCCCGCTCGTCGGCGAGGGCGAGCTTGGGGGTCAGCGTCGCCGGCGAGTCCACGTAGATCGCGGTCCATTGGATCGGGCCGGCGCTCGCGCCCGCCGAGCCGCTCGCGCCCGCCGGCGAGACGTCGGGGTGGAACGCCGGGATCGTGTACTGCTCGACCTGCTCGATCGGGTCGCGGTTGGGCACGTTCGACGGGTCGGCCAGGAAGTCGAGGTGGTCGGACGGGACCCAGGTCGACCCCTTGCCCGTCTGGGCCGCGCCGAGCTCGGGCCCGACGACCGGCCAGGTCATCCCGTAGAGCGGCAGCCCGAGGAGGGTCTTCTGGACCGGCACCCCGAGCGCCTGGTACAGGTCGAGCGACCAGGCCAGGTTCTTCTCCTCGCCGTCGCGTCGCTCGATCGGCGCGGACGCGCCCGGCGCCGAGCCGGACCAGTGGTAGTCGTAGCCCATCATGAAGATCCGGTCGGCGCCGGCCGTCGTGGCCGCCAGGGCCATCGCGGCGCCGCGCTCGTTGGCCGTCGTCGCGACCGAGACCTGCGCCTTCGGGCGAGCCGCCCTGAGGGCCGTCCGGAGCTGCTCGACGAAGTCGCTGTAGGCGGGGATCAGGAGGTCGTCGATCTGCTCGACGTCGACGTTGACCCCGTCGACCCCGAGCCGCCCGGCCAGGCCGACGAGCTCGCCGATCAGCGTGGCCTGCCGCTTGGCGGCGCTGGCGCCGCTGAACAGCCGCTCGTTGTGGGTCGTGCCGAAGCTGGTGAACACCAGCTCGACCCGGGTGCCCCGATCGTGGGCCTCGCGGATGAGCTGCGCACCGACCGCGCCGCTGATCCGCTTGTACCCGTTCTGGGCGGTGTCGAGGGTGCCGTTCGTCCGGTTCGTGACCGAGAACAGGGCGAGCGTCGTCAGGTCCGTCACGGCCAGGTGGCCGGCGATCGAGGCATCCATCTCCCAGTACGGGAGATAGCCGTAGACCTCGTGGCCAGGGGTCGGGACCGGGGTCGGTCGGGGCGTCGGGCCCGCGCTCGACGGACCCGAGCCCTGGCCGCCGGACCCATCGGACCCGCCGCTCGGGCCATTCGAGCCGGTCGGCCGGACGACGCTGCCGACCAGGACGCCGACGATGAAGACCGACGCGATCACCACGCCGATGGCGGCCAGGAGCCTGGGTCGCCGGGTCATCGGGCAAGCGTGGCGGCCGTCGGCGGGACGGTCAGAGCGAGCCGACGGCGAGGGCCGCCGGGTCCGCCCCGCCCGATCGTGCCGAACGGTCCTCGACCCGGTCGGGCGGCCGAGGGGAGACTGGACGGGATCCACGTGCGGTCGGCACGACCACACGGCGACGCGCGCGCCGGACGACGGGCGCGGGAGCCCCAGAGGGTCCCCATGACGAACGCGATCGAGGCCGTCGGCCTCACCAAGTGGTACGGCACGCGCCGCGGCGTGCTCGACCTCGACTTCACCGTCGGCGAGGGCGAGGTGTTCGGGTTCCTCGGTCCGAACGGCGCCGGCAAGACGACCACGATCCGGCTCCTGCTCGGGTTCCTCCGCCCGAGCGCCGGTCACTCGACCGTCCTTGGCCACGACGCCTGGCTGGACGCGCCGGCGGCCCACACGGGCGTCGCCTACGTGAGCAGCGAGCCGGGCTACCTCGGCGAGCTCACCGCCCGCGACCAGCTCGACTACATGGCCCGCCTCCGCCGCCTGCCGACCGGGTCGTGGCGGACGATGGCCGAGCGTTTGGAGCTCGACCCGAGCGTCCAGATCCGGAAGCTGTCGCGGGGCAACCGCCAGAAGGTCAGCGTCGTGCAGGCGTTCATGGGCAACGAGCCGCTCCTCGTCACGGACGAGCCGACGACGGGCCTCGATCCACTCATGCAGCGCGAGTTCCTGGCGATCGTGGCCGAGACGCGCGCCGCCGGCCGGACCATCTTCCTGTCCTCGCACAACCTGCCCGAGGTCGAGCGGGCGTGCGATCGGGTCGGGATCATCCGCGAGGGCCGCCTGGTCGACATCTCCACCGTCGCCGACCTCCAGGCATCCCACTGGCGCTCGGTCAACCTGGTCCTGGCCGAGGCGCCGACGCCCGGCATGTTCGAGCTGCCGAACGTCCAGGTCGTGTCCGCCGCGGCACGCGACGTCCACCTGATGGTCCGCGGCGACGTCAACCCGCTCCTGCGCCGGCTGGCCACGATCGACGTCCACGACGTGTCGATCGCCAGCCTGGAGATCGAGGACGTCTTCCTCGGCTACTACGAGGGGTCCAGGGCCGCGCCGCCGGAGGGCGACAGCCCGGAGCGCGAGGGTGCTGGCGGCCGCGTGAGCGGTCCCGCGCCGGATCCGGCCGACGACCGGGGTACGGGAGGTCGAGCGATGAACCCCGCATTCCGCCTCGAGCTCCGGCGCGACCGGATGCTCCTGTTCTGGCTCGGGCTGATCTCTGTCGCCTACGCCGGCTTCATCACCCTGTTCTACCCGACGATCATCGAGAACGCGGCCGACTTCGAGAAGCTCATGGAGGCCTACCCGAAGGAGCTGATGGCGGCATTCGGGATCCAGGGGCGCCTCTCCGACCCGGGCACGTTCATCAACACCTACGTCTACCAGTTCCTGTGGCCGGTCGTCGCGGCGATCGGGGCGATCATCCTGGGCACACGCGTGGCGGCCGATTCCGATCGCGGGTTCATCGACCTGCCTCTCTCGACGAGACTGTCGCGGATGCGCTACCTCGCGGCCACGATCGGTGCCCAGACGCTCGGGCTGACCCTGCTGGCCGCGGCCACGGTCGGCGCGGTCATGGTCGGGGATCTGCTCATCGAGCCGGACTTCGACACCGGCCGCGTCCTCCTGACCGGCGTGCACGCGTTCTGCTTCGCGGCCGCGATCTCCGGAGTGACGACCCTCCTGGCCGTCATCTTCCTCGACCGCGGGCGGGCCGGCGGGTTGGCGGCGGGCATCCTCATGGGCATGTACCTGCTCAACGTCATCGCCCAGCTGTCGGTCGACTTCAAGGACCTGGCCAGGCTCTCGGCGTTCCACTACTTCGACGTGCAGGAGCTCATCGACAGCGGGGTCTACCCGATCGGCGCGAGCCTCCTCTACCTGGCCTTCGCCATCGCGGGGTGGTGCCTCGCGCTGGTGCTCTTCCGGCGGCGCGACCTGGCGGCCTGACGCCGACGCGAGCCGTGGCCTGGTCGCTACCCGGGGCCCCGTCCGATCAGGAGCCAGGTCCGGAGGCGGCCCTTGCCCTTGACCTCGATCTCGCCGCGGTCCTCGAACCGGTACCGGTCGCGCAGTCGTTCATAGGTCGCCTGGCCGACCTGGATCCGGCCGGCCACCCCGTGCGACTCCATCCGGCTGGCGGTGTTCACCGTGTCGCCCCACAGGTCGTAGATCAACCGGTGCCGGCCGATGACCCCGGCGACCACCGGCCCGCTGTCGATCCCGATCCGGATCGTCAGCCCGACCCCGAGCTGCTCGCACAGGCGGGCGAGCTCGGCCTGCATCTCGAGGGCCAGCTCGGCGATCGCAGCGGCGTGATCGGGACGTGGCTCGGGCAGCCCGCCGGCGACCATGTAGGCGTCTCCGATCGTCTTGATCTTCTCGAGGCCGCGCTGAGCGGTCAGCCCGTCGAACACGCTGAAGATCTCGTCGAGCACGCCGACGACCTGCTCCGGCGGGGTTCGCTCGGCGAACGGCGTGAAGTCGGCGACATCGGCGAACAGGACGGTCACGTCCTCGAACCGATCGGCGATCACGCCGGGCGTGCGCTTGAGCCGCTCGGCGATCGATCGCGGCAGCACGTTGAGCAGGAGCCCCTCCGACAGGGCGAGCGCGGCATCCCGGGCCCGGACGAAGTACTGGAGGAGGAGGTAGGCGGTCAGCGAGACGCCGAGGATCGTCAGCACGAAGAACGCCTCGCGGACGGTGCTCGGGATGGGCGCCGCGGACGCCGCCAGGTACGGGTCGGCGAGCCCGGAGACGACCGTCAGGACGACGAAGGCGCTGAACCACGGCACCGCCTCGCGGGCGCTGTAGAAGAACAGCGCCCCGAAGACCGCGATGAGCGCCCACATGCTGACGGCGCTCGACGCGACATAGCCGCCGAGGCTCCACTGGAGGAGGAACGGCAGGATCGTCATCAGCACGATCTGGCTGAACCGGAGCGGCTTGTAGGACTTCGTCCGGGCGAACACGGCGAGGCTGACGAGCGAGGCGACCTGGTAGGTGAACGGGATCGCCGCCGACACGGGCAGGCCGAGCGCCAGGTAGGTCCCCACCCAGATGAACGCGAGCACCGTGACGGTCGACGCGGCCAGGGTCAGGATGACCTTCCGGACGCGGGTCTCATCCGAGTCGCCGGGCTCGACCCCGATGACCGCCAGGCGCTCGACGAACCGGGCGACGGCGGTCCGCGCTCCGGGCCACGTCAGGGGATCACGCCGCGTCGCCGGACCGGAGCGCGTCGGGTCGTCCATGGCTGCCTAGAGTACGACCGGGCGCCGACCGACTCAGTACTCCAGGCCGGCCAGCAGCCGGATCACCGGGATGGCGTCGGCGAACGCGTCGGCCAGGATGTCGGGGAGCTTCGGCGAGAGCGCCTCGTCATCGGACAGGCGCCGGCCGAAGGTGACGTCCTTGAGCTTGAGCAGGGCGGCGTCGAGGTGGTCGGACGGGAAGCCTGGCGGAACGCGCTTCAGGCTGTCGCCGTGGACGTCGCCGAACGTCCGCACGAATGCAGCGTCGTCCAGGGCCGCATGGACGGCGACCGGGTCGCCGGCCACCTTCGCCCGCCAGGCGGCCAACCGCGCCGGCTCCGGATGCCACATCCCGCCGCCGATGTACATCTCGCCGGGCTGGAAGTGGAAGTATCCGCCGGGCCCTCCCCCGTCGCCGGCCCACGGGAAGCTCGCGCTGGCATACGGCTTGTAGGGCGACTTGTCGTTCGAGAAGCGGGTGTCGCGGTAGATCCGGTACGGGGAGCGGGCCGGGTCGCTGCGGAGCGGGATACGCCTCGCCTCGAACCGCTCGGCGAGCGCGACGCAGAGCGCCTGCATCGGCAGCTTCAGCAGGCGCTCGTATTCCCCCTTGCGTGGCTGGAACCAGGCCCGGTCGTTGTTGGCCGCGAGCTCGGCCAGGAAGTCGATCGCGTCACGGGTGAAGCCGGTGAACGGTGTCGTCGTGGGTGTCGTCGTGGCCATGGCGGAACGATACGCCAGCGGCCGGGATGCTCAGGACGCCTCGGGCTCGGCGCGGTCGATCCGGCGGCGCGTGGGCCGCCGAGGGAGCGTCGGCGACGAGCTCAGCCGGCACCGGGCTTGAAGACCATCAGGGCGACGATGACGGCAAAGCTGACGAGCTCGAGCCGGGAGATGAGGAAGACGCGGCCGAGGAGCGCTCCGGCCGCCGGCGAGCCCGGTCCCTCGGCCGCCACGAGCTGGCCGATCTTCTTCGACTGCGGGCCGAGGTAGAACGAGCCGACGAGGACGGAGACCAGCCACAGGACGATCGCGATCGAGACCCACGCCTGCGAGAAGGCCCAGCGCTGGCTGGTCATGAACGCGCCGGCAAGGAACAGGAGGATCGAGGCCGGCACGAAGACGCGGGTGCCGATGAACTCGATCTCGGGGCCGAGCCGGCCCATCACCGACGGGTCGCCCGAGCGCTGGATCCGGATCGCCAGGACCTGGACGTAGAGCGCGCCACCGACCCAGATGATCGCGCACAGGATGTGGATGTACTTCGCCAGCTCGTACATGGTCCTCCTCAGCGGGTCCAGGGCTCGACCCTCCGAGGATAGCGGCGGGCGCGCCGGCGCGAGGCCGGTTCCGCGTGATGGTCGAGGGTGCGTGGGCGGCGACGATCGAGACCGGCCGCCACCAGTCCTGACCGGCCAGCAGGCCGCCGGCAGCGGCCGAGCGCCAAGGGGCCCGGTCGGGCGGTGCCATCCGGAACCGTCGTCGTGGGACTCTGGCCCTACCCGCGCCATCCGTTCGACCCGACGATGTCAGCGCGTCCGAGCACGCCGGCGCCGCGGACGGCGCCTGGGGAGGTCCGAAGATGCACGCCCAGCTGGTTCCTGTCTCGCGCCGGGTCGACCGACCGGTCTACGTCTGGATCGCGGTGGTCATCGAGCTGCTGACCGCGGTCCTGGCGATCCCGGTCGGCCTGTCGTTCATCACCGACCCGAGCGGGGCCGGGATGGGCGTGCCCCAGTCGTGGATCGCCGGCTCGGTCTTCGGGAGCTACCTGGTCCCGGGTCTCTACCTGTTCGCGATGAACGGGCTCGGGATGCTCGTCCTCGCCCTGCTGACCGTGTATCGCCACTGGGTCGCCCCGTGGCTGACGGGGACGCTCGGGGTCGGGCTGATCGTCTGGATCCTCGTCCAGCTGGTCGTCATGCCCGAGACGATGATCCTGCAGTGGCTGTTCCTGGGCGCCGGCCTGGCGCTCGGGTTCGTGGCCCTGTTCTGGTTGCGCCGGACCGGTCAGCTGCTCCTCTGGTGACCCGCGTCCGCGGACCCGCCCGAGCGGCGGGTTGGCCATCGCGGGTACCGTTCGGGCCGTGCGACGGATCGACGACGGCGAGCGACGGGCACGCCTGGCCCGGCGACACCATCTGACCGCGGGTGCCCGCGCCTCGAGCGCGGTCGAGGTCGCACGCGACATGGTCGGTCTTCACGCCACCGATCCGGCGACCGTCTACCTGGCCGTCTTCGCCCGGATGGCCCACGGGGATCCGGGCGCCGAGCCCGAGGCGATCGGTCGGACCCTGTACGACGAGCGCGCCCTCGTCCGGATGCTCGGGATGCGCCGGACGATGTTCGTCGAGCCGGTCGAGCTGGTGCCGATCGTCCATGCGGCGTGCGCGCGGGAGAACGCCGCCCAGCAGCGCCGGGCCACGATCCAGATGCTGGCCGGCGCCGGGACGACCGACGACCCCGCGCGCTGGCTGGCCGAGGTCGAGGCCGAGACGCTCCAGGCGCTCGATGAGCGCGGCGAGGCGACCGCGACCGAGCTGTCGGCGGCGGTGCCCCGGCTGCGCGAGCAGATCCCGTTCGGCCAGGGCAAGGCCTGGGGTGGCACGATCGGGATGTCGACCCGGGTCCTCCTGGTGCTCGCGGCGGAGGGCCGGATCGTCCGGGCGCGACCGCGCGGGACGTGGATCAGCAGCCAGTACCGCTGGACGGCGATGGAGTCGTGGCTGCCGGGTGGGCTCATCGAGATGCCGACCGAGCCGGCCCGGGTCGAGCTCATCCGGCGCTGGCTGCGCGCCTTCGGACCGGGGACCGAGGCCGACATCCGTTGGTGGACGGGCTGGACGCTCGGCGTCGTCCGGCGGGCCCTGGCCGAGCTCGGGGCCGTCGAGGTCGAGCTCGACGGCGGGACCGGTCTCGTCCTGGCCGACGACGTCGAGCCAGCCGCCGACGGAGCTGCCGCCCCGCCGTGGGTCGCCCTCCTGCCCGCCCTCGATCCGACCGTCATGGGCTGGGCGGGTCGCGACTGGTACCTCGGCGGGCATCGCCGGATGCTGTTCGACACGAACGGCAACGCGGGACCGACGATCTGGTGGGACGGCCGCGTCGTCGGCGGCTGGGCGCAGCGCCGCGACGGCGAGATCGCCGTCGAGCTGCTCGAGGACCTCGGCGCCGACGGTCGCGCGGCGATCGAGGCGGAGGCCGATCGGCTCGAACGCTGGATGGGCCCGGTCCGGATCACTCCCCGCTTCCGGACCCCGGTCGAAAACGAGCTGGGCGGGTCCGCGTCTCCGGGGTCCGGCTAGGCCGTCGGGACGGTCACCCCCGGGACGTTCCGGGCGAGGAACTCCAGGATCAGGCGCTGTTGGCGGACCCGCTCGTCGAGATCGTTCGAGCCGTGCCCGGTCTTGAAGACGTAGATCTCGTGAGGGTGATCGCGGGCGGCGAGGCGATCCACGTAGGCCATCGCCTGGCGATACGGGCAGCGGCTGTCGTTCTTGCCGATGAGCAGGAGCACCGGGGCGCGCAGAGCGTCGACGTGGTTGATCGGATTGCGGTCGCGCATCAGCTCGGGCAGATCGCCCGGCGGAGAGCCACCGAGCAACGCCCGGTCGTACGCCTGAAGGAGCGGCGACATGTCGTCGTAGGCCATCTCGTAGTCGCCGATCGGCACGCCGGCCACGCCGCAGCGCCACAGCTCGGGGTGCTTGCCGAGCTCCATGAGCGTCGTGTACCCGCCCCACGACCAACCGGCGATCACCGCCCGGGTCGGATCGGCGAGCCCTCGGGCGACGAGATCGTGCAGACCGGCGTTGACATCCTCGAGCTCTGGCCCGCCGATGTCGCCCGTCAGCGCATCGCGCCACTCGCGCCCATACCCGGTCGAGCCGCGGTAGTTCACCATCCCGACGCGAAGCCGGCATCGACGTACGCCTGGGCCTCCGGGTAGAAGCGATCCATGTCGAGCCAGGTCGGCCCGCCGTGGACGAGCATCACGACCGGGAACGGACCACTCCCCTCCGGGACGACGTGGAAGCCGTGGACGTCCTGGCCGTGTTCGTTGGTGAAGTGCCACGACGACGAACGGCCGGCCGCCTGGCGCCGGCTCGCCGGCCGGCGCGATGACCGTCGTCGCCGCGATCGGCCAGGACACGTGGCTCGCGCGTGGCCCTGGGAGATCCGGTACCAGACCTCGCCGTCGGGCCGGACCCGGGCCGTCCAGGCGATGGTCCCCGACCGGGTGGTCGATCGGGCCACAGGCCGCCGGTCGAGAGCCGTACCGGTAGAGGCGATGGCGTCCCTCGTGAAGGTTGATGAGGAGGAGCGATCCGCCGTCCGGGTACCAGTCCGGCGACCGCGACGGCCGCCCGGCAGATCCGCCGGCAGTCGCTGGCGCCCCTCGCCGACCGGATCCCACAGCCCCGGGCGGTCATCGCCGTCGAGCTCGTCGACGATCGCCAGTGTAGGCTTCCCGGCGCCGGGCGCCCAGGCGACCGCCCAAGCGCCATGCCCTCGTCGCGCAGCTCACCGACGATCGCGCCGGTTCGGCTCGTCGATCACCCGGAGCGCGGGGTGGATGAGGTCGCCGTGCTCGCTGTGCTCGAGGCACAGGAGCGAGCCGTCCGGCGACAGTCCGGCCCGGTTGAAGCCGCCGGTCTCCGCGCCGGCTGAGCCGCAGGCTCTGGTCGCTCCGAGCGAGCTCCCGGACCCGTCCGCCGTCGCGCGAGACGTAGACGGCGAACCCGGAGCGTTGCTGATCGCCGCGGCGACGGTTCGGGGCGCCTCGGACAACCCCTCGTTCCAGCCGCTCGGGAGGCCGGGGAGGAACGGGCGGCCGCGCCGCCGTCGAACGGGGCCACCTGCCAGCGGCCCGACTCGTCGCCGGTCTCGTCCGAGAACCAGAGGACGCCGCTACCGTCGAGGGTGGGGCGGCCATCCGAGATCCCGACCGGGTGGTCGGTCACCTGGCGGCCGGTCCCGGTCGCGAGATCGCGGCAATGGACCTGCGCCACGCCGCTCTCGGTGCTGACGTAGACGATCCGTCCAGCGGCCTCCGGTGACCAGTCCGGCAGGGTGACGGTGGGTGCCCGGTAGCGCCGCTCCCAGCTGGGCGTCGGTGCGTCGGCCATGGGTGCAGCGTAGCAAAGCGGCCTGGCCGCGGGCGCCGGCTGTCGATGCTCAAGGTCCGTCATCCGGCATCCGTCATGCAGGATGACTCCGTGCGCGCGGTCGGGCAGACTCCAGTCATGACTTCCTGGACGGACGTCGAGCGGGTCGTGCCGGACCTGGCCGCGGCGGTCCGCGAGCGCTTCGAGGCCCACGGTCTGGCGCTCCTGGCGACGCTCCGCCAGGACGGCTCGCCACGGATCAGCGGGATCGAGCCGCTGTTCGCGCTGGGCGAGCTCTGGCTCGGGATGATGCCCGGCTCGCGCAAGGCGGTCGACCTGTTCCGCGATCCACGCTTCGCTCTCCACAGCGCGACGATCGACAAGGAGGTCCAGGCCGGCGACGCGAAGCTGTCCGGGCGAGCGATCCCGGTCGACGACGAGCCGACGATCGAACGTTTTCACGACGCGTTCGCGACACGGACCGGCTACCGCCCGCCGCCCGGGCCGTTCCACCTCTTCCGGGCCGACATCGCCGATCTGTCCACCGTCCACCCGGCCGGCGACCACCTCGACATCCGGTGGTGGCGCGAGGGCGCCGGCACGGGACGGCTCGAGCGCCGCTGAGGAGAGCCGATGGAGCGCTACGTTGTGCGTGCCGGGCGCGCGGCGGTCACGTCGCCAGTCGGCATCCCTCATGGCTCGCGCCGTCTCTTGACAGGTCCACCTATCGCGATATATCGTGATGACACGCGATACAGACATCGCGACAGACACGAACGACATGGAGTCGAACCCGATGCACGACCATCCCTCCCCCTCCGATCGCCGGCCCGGCCGACCATCGGTCC
Organism: uncultured Chloroflexia bacterium; assembly: GCA_963837825.1. GTDB lineage: Bacteria > Chloroflexota > Limnocylindria > Limnocylindrales > CSP1-4 > Chersky-267. The sequence continues at coordinate 89,285 of CAWIOR010000003.1, read as the reverse complement.
AACGCGCCTTCCGAGCCCTCCGCTCCCACCACCGCGACGGCGAGCCGCGACCCGGCCCCGGCTTCGGTCGAGGCTTCGGGTTCGGGTTCGGGCCCGGGCATTTCGGCGGGCGGCACGGCCGCCGGACCGGGATCCGCCGCGGCGACGTCCGGACGGCCATCCTCACCCTCCTGGCGGAGTCGCCGATGCATGGCTACCAGGTCATGCAGCAGCTCTCCGAGCGGAGCGGCGGGATCTGGCAGCCGAGCGCCGGCTCGATCTACCCGACCCTCCAGCAGCTCGAGGACGAGGGCCTGGTCACGGCCGCCGAGCAGGATGGCCGGCGGGTGTTCAGCCTGACCGACACCGGCCGCGAGGCCGCTGCCGCAGGGGCCAGGCGCGGGCCGGCGCCCTGGCGGGTCGACGGCGCCGATGAGGCCGCCGACCTCCGATCGGCGTTCTTCGCCTTCGCCGCCGCGTTCCGCCAGGTCGCGGCAAGTGGCTCACCGGAGACGGTGGCCGCCGCCAAGGCGATCCTCGTCGACGCCCGGCGGAGCCTCTACCGGCTCCTGGCCGAGGAGGAGACCGCGGGACCGACGCCGGGCGACTGAGGACGTCGCCGCCCCGCTAGACCGCCTCGAGCACGAACAGGCGGGCCCAGAAGTCGCCCCGGAGGGCGGCTTCATGGCGCTCGGCGCCGAGGAGCAGGTCGGGGAAGCCCTGCTGCGTCCAGGCGCCGGGGACGGCGATCTCGCTCCAGGTCTCGGCCGGCTCGGCGTCCGGGCGCCGCAGGAGCTGGAAGCGCCGGCGGCCGTCGAGCTCGAGGCGGTCGCCGTGGGGCACGCTGTGGATCGGCAGCCGGCCGACCTGGACGAGCTCCGGCGCGACCCAGGGCGGTGGCTGAATGGGTCAAGTCTAGGACGGTGGTGTTCCGGCCGCGGTCCGGTGGTCTCCCCGCCCGGGGTCTCCGTCATGGCCCGGGGTCACCTGGCCCGGGGTCACCTGGCCCGGGGTCACCTGGCCCGGGGTCACCTGGCCCGGGGTACACGGGGCCGCGGACCCGTGCCGGCCGCGGACCCCGTGCCGGCCGCGGACCCCGTGCCGGCCGCGCGTGAACGGGGCCCGCCCGTTTCTTGCGTCGGGTGCAAGAAGCCGGCGATCCACGGGCGGGCCTTGCGTCGGGTGCACGTAAGCGTGTCCCGATCCCCCGATGCGCGCGAAATCCGGCCGAATCCTTGCACCGGGGGCAAACGTGGCGGTCGGCGACCCCGAGGGCGCTCGAATATTGCCGGTGGTGCAAGGATCCGGAGCATTCCAGTCCCATTCGGGCCCGTCCGGAGCCTGCCGACGCGCTTATGTGCACCAGCCGCAAACGGAGGGCAGCTTCTTGCGTCGGGTGCAAGAAACCGTGCGACGGCACTCGTGGCAGGGTCGGGCATCGTGGCAGGGTCGGGCATCGTGGCAGGGTCGGGCATCGTGGCAGGTCGCCGACGCTCATGAGCGGCGCGGCCGCGGTCCGGTGGCCCCATCGTCCCGGTCGGGCCACGACCGATGCGGACTTGCCTCGTGCGCTCCCGACCCGCCACCCTAGCACCATGCGCAGATCGATCGTCCCGGCCCTGGCCCTCGTCGGGCTGCTCCTCCTCGGACTCGCCCCGGTCACGGCTTCGGGCGCCGAGCCGAACTTCCCGGCCCGCAATTCGCGCTATCACAACTACCCCGAGATGGTCGACGAGATCATGGCCGCCCAGGCCGCCTACCCGGACCTGGTCCAGGTCTTCTCGATCGGCAAGAGCTACCAGGGTCGCGACATCTGGGCCGCCAAGGTGTCCGACAACGTGACCGACGACGAGCCCGAGCCCGAGGTCCTGATCGACGCCCTCCACCACGCTCGGGAGCACCTGACCACCGAGCAGGCGCTCTACCTGCTCGAGGTCCTCACCCAGGACTACGCCACCGACGAGACGGTCAAGCGCCTGGTCGACAGCCGCGAGATCTACATCGTCTTCGCGCTCAACCCGGACGGCATGCAGTACGACCTGACCGGGAACCCGTACCGGGCCTGGCGGAAGAACCGCCAGCCGAACTCGGGATCGAGCGTCGGGACGGACCTCAACCGGAACTACGACTACGCCTGGGGGTGCTGTGGCGGCTCGTCGGGATCGCCGAAGTCGCTGACCTATCGTGGCCGGCGGCCGTTCTCTGCGCCCGAGACCCAGGCGATCCGCGACTTCGTCCGGAGCCGGGTCGTGAACGGGCGCCAGCAGATCCGTCTCCACATCACCCTCCACACCAACGGTCAGCTGGTGCTCTGGCCGTACGGCCACACGAAGACCGACATCCCGGCGGACATGAGCCGCCTGGACCACGCCGCATTCGTGGCGCTCGGCAAGCGGATGGCCCTCCGGAACGGCTACAAGCCGATGCAGTCGAGCAGCCTGTACATCACCGACGGCGACCAGATCGACTGGATGTACGGACGCTACCGGATCTTCTCGTTCACCTGGGAGCTCTACCCGACCGAGCACTACCGGGTCTCCGACTTCTACCCGGCCGACGAGAAGATCGCCGCCGCCGTCGCCCGCAACCGCTCGGCGCTGCTCTACTCGATCGACATGGCGGCCTGCCCGTACGCCCCGCTCGGCAGGACCAGGGTCGACTGCGGGCCGCTGTTCGATGACTTCGAGATCAATCGGGGCTGGGTCCGCAACCCCGACGGGACCGACACGGCGACCGCCGGGGTCTGGAAGATCGGCAACCCGGCGGCGGTCTCGATCCAGGGCCCGAAGCAGCTCGGCACGACCACGTCCGGCCGGTACGACCTGGTGACCGGCCCGGGGCCCGCCCGCGGCTCGAACGCCAACGACCTCGACGGCGGCGTGACGACGATCCGGTCGGCCCCCGTCAGCCTGACCGACCCGGTCGGCGCGCTGAGCTTCCGCTACTACTTCGCCCACCGCTCGAACTCGACCTCGGCCGACTGGTTCCGGGTCTGGGTCGAGGCCGAGGACGGCACGCGGACGCTGGTCAAGCAGGAGCTCGGCAGCCATCGCGACGACGACGCCCGGTGGGCCACGCTGCGCATCCCGATGACGCCGTGGGCCGGCCAGACCGTCCGGATCGTGATCGGGGCCGCGGACGGCGGGAACGACACCCGGGTCGAGGCCGCCGTCGACGACGTCCGCATCGAGCAGCCGTAGCCGGCTCCCGCGCTTCCATCGCCGGGTCTGACGGGCGCGCCGGATCGGGGCATCCGGCCCTACCGGCCGGCGGACCCGGCTGCCAGAGTCGGGGCGAAGGAGGCCGCCATGCGCTACGACCACGACATCCTCGAGCGAGCCAGGCAGAACGTCTACTTCCGGGAGGTGATCGCGACCGGGCCGCACGCCCAGGTCGTGGTGATGTGCATCCCGCCGGGTGGCGAGATCGGCTCCGAGACCCATCGGGACGTCGACCAGGTCCTCGTGTTCGTCGAGGGCGAGGGCGAGGCCATCGTCAACGGGACGCCCAGCCCGGTCTCGCCCGGTCGGCTCGTCCTGGTCCCGGCCGGGACCCGCCACAACTTCATCAGCCACGGCCCGGGCGACCTGAAGCTGTACACGATCTACGCCCCGCCGGAGCACGCTCCGGGCACGATCCACCGGACGAAGGCCGACGCCGACGCGGCCGAGGCCCAGCACGAGCCGGCCACCGTCTAGGGCGTTCGCCGTACCGGCGGGCAGGCGGCCGGCGTGAGTCAGGCGGTCCGCAGGCGGTGCGCGGCGTCGGCGTACAGGCCGTTGAAGATCCGCGACGTCGACGGGAACGCGTGGATCGTCTCGGCCAGGACGTCGACCGGGACCCGCGCCTTGATCGCCAGGACGCACTCGTGGATCGCCGCGGAGGCGTCCGGGCAGGCCATCGCCGCGCCGATGAGCTCGCGGCTCCGGCGGTCGATGACGATCGTGACGTGGCCCAGCTCGGCCTCGGCGGAGTACCCCTTCGAGGTGGTCGCGAATGGCGTCGTCGACTCGAACGCGTCGCGCCCGTCGGCCAGGGCCTGGTCGAGGGTGAGCCCGACTGAGGCCGCCTCCGGGTCGGTGTAGGTGGCCCGCGGCAGGGCCCGGTAGTCGGGCACGACCCATTCGCCGAGGGCCATCCGGACGGCGAGCTCGCCCTGGTAGTGGCCCTGGTGCGTGTGCAGCTCCGGCCCCGCCGGGTCCCCGATGACCCACAGGCCGTCGGCGACCTTGAGCCGGCCATCGCGCGGGAACGGGGTCCGGCCGGAGGCATCGAGCCCGTAGTGCTCGAGACCGAGGTCGTCGAGCGGGAACGTCCGACCGACCGCCAGGAGGACGGCCGTGCCCTCGACATGCGATCCGTCGTCGAGGTCGACGACGTGGGCGCCGCCGGTCCCCGCGCCGGGACGCGCCCGGATCGCCCGGACCCCGAGTCGGACGGTCACGCCGTCGCGGGCGAGCGCCTCGGCGACGGCCTCGGCGTTCCGGGGATGGTCGGTCGGCATGAGCCGCGGACCCGACTGGACGATCGTGGTCGGGACCCCGAACCGGGCGTAGACCTGGGCGAGCTCGCAGCCCGTCGGGCCACCGCCCAGGACGAGCAGGCTGGCCGGCAGCTCGCGGCTGAGGGTCGCCTCGCGGTTCGTCCAGACGGGGACCTGCTCGATCCCCTCGACCGGCGGCAGCTTCGACGTCGACCCGACGGCGACGACGACGTTCTTCGCCCGCAGCTCGTGGACCGCGCCGTCCTGGCGGACCTCGACCTGCCCCCGCCCGACGATCCTGGCGGTGCCACGGACGACCGTCGCCCCGGCGCCCTCGAGCGCGCGGACGTGGCCGCCGTCGTCCGGCTCGTCCGCGTCGGCCGGGCGGTTGACCATGTAGTCGCGCCGCGCCGACGCCCGGGCCCAGTCATAGGCGGCCGGGTTCGCGGCATGACGCGCCGCGGCCGCGAGGAGAGCCTTCGACGGGACGCAGCCGATGAACGGGCAGCTCCCACCGAACCAGCGCCGGTCGGCGATCGCCACCCTGGCGCCGAGGTCACGGGCCTTGTGGGCGGCGGCCTCGCCGGCCGGTCCCGCCCCGATGATCACGAAGTCGTAGGTGTCCATGGTCCCCTGCCGCGTGGTCGTGCTGTCAGCGCGACGGTAGTCCGTTCAGCGGACCGGCGCTACGAGCCTGCACGGAGCCCGGCGGGCTCGACCGGCCCAGACCGTCGTGCTACGCGTGGCCGCCGCGGGACCCCGATCGGCGAGGCCGGTCTTGTCTGGCGTTCGCCAGGCGAGCATTCGTCGCGGTTCGGGCGGGCGCTCAAGTCACTGAGCCCGCCGATCCGACGCCAGGCGCGGTCAGATCGACCGCATGGTGAGCGGGTTTCACCGAATCGACGATGGACCCATGACGACTGTCCGTATCAGGAACGCATGTCAAGACCGCCCCGCGGCACGACGATGCCCGGTCTGCGCGTTGACTCGCCGTACGATCCGCGAGGCGCTACGCTCCACCCGATGTTCAATCCGCGCGGCTCGATCACCGTCATCACCGGCCCGATGTTCTCGGGCAAGACCGCCGAGCTCATCCGCCAGTGCGAGCGGGCCCGGATCGCCCGGCGGAAGGTCGTCCTCATCCGGCCGGCGCTCGACGACCGGACCGAGCCCGAGACCGTCCGGAGCCGCTTCGGGGTGGCCTTCCCGGCCCGCCCCGTGGCCGATTCGACGGGCATCGAGCCGGTCGTCGCCGAGACCCGGGCGGACGTCGTGGCGATCGAGGAGGGCCAGTTCTTCGACATGGGGCTGGTCGGCGTCTGCGAGCGCCTGGCCGACCGCGACCGGGTCGTCATCGTCGACGGGCTGAACCGCGACTTCCTCGGCCGGCCGTTCGGGCCGATGCCCCAGCTCCTGGCGATCGCCGAGGCGGTCACGATGCTGTCGGCGATCTGCATGGTCTGCGGCGAGGAGGCGACCCGGACGCAGCGCCTGGTCGACGGCCGGCCGGCGACCGCGAGCGACCCGCTGGTCGTCATCGGCGGGATCGGCGACGAGCGCTACGAGGCCCGCTGCCGGACCCACCACGTCATCGGCTGAGCCGGCCTCCCGGGGAAAGGAAGACGGCCCCGGTGGTCCGGGGCCGTCTGGTCGGATCGAAGTCGGTCCGGGGCGTCGAGGACGCCTCGGGTCAGCCGACGGCGCGGGCCGCCTTGACGACGACCGAGCTGGCGTACCGGTCGTGGAGACCCTGCTTGGTGGGGCTGGACGCCGTCGTGTACAGCAACGCGATGACCCACACCAAGCTGGCCAGCCCGATGAGGATGCCCAGACCGGGCAGCGGGTTGAGGAACTGGGCGAGGGCGAACACGCCGCCCAGGGCGAGCCAGCGCTTGACCGCCTGCTCCATGGTCAGGGTCGCGCCGTCGGCGGCGTTGCCGACCTGCATCCCGAGCGCCTTCTGGCCGATCGTGCCGCGCATCGCGGTCCAGGTGTAGATGTAGTACCCGGCCGACAGGGCCAGCCCGATCAGCGCTCCGATGATCGTCGACACCCAGTTCGTGGTCGTATCGAAGCGCACGCCCAGGATGGCGTTCGGGTCGTTGACCGTCGTGACCGTCGTGGGTGAGCCGACGACCGAGTACACGACGAGCGACAGGACGAGGCCGACGATCCCGACGATGATCGCGTCGATGATGATGGCGATGATCCGGTTCGGGACGTCCGCATAGAACAGGCCGGCATGACCGGGCACCGGGGTGGGCGCCGGGGCGGACGCCCAGCTCGATGCGGGCGGCGGCGGCGCGGCCTGTGGCGGCGGGGCCTCTGGTGTCGGCGTCGTCCCAGGCTCAGGACCGGACATCGGTGACCTCCCGTTCTGCTCGGCTCGCTGAGCCACCCGGCTCAGGAGGGCGCTCCCTATTCGCGCAGGATACGCTGGCTGCGCCGCCCGGAACAGGGGTTTTCGCACAGGGGTCGACGGCGGGCAACGGACGACCCCCGGCGGGCAGGCCGCCGAGGGTCGTCACAGGCGCGGGATCCGAGCCTACTGACCGGGGCTCCCAGGCGGGAGCTCGGTCACCAGGATCGCGTTGATCATCGCCTTGTCGCCGATGTGGGCGCCGAAGTCGATGTCCAGCCGGCCGTCGCTGACGTCGACCTCGAACGACCGGTCGAGGGCCACGTAGCGCCCGCCCGCCTCCGACACGACGTCGAGGTACGGGATGACCGGGACGCCCTCGATCGTCACGTTGAAGATCCGGGCCCCGACCTTCCGCTCGACCAGCTCGGCGAACGACAGGTCGACCCGGTAGTGACCGTTCGGGAGGTCGAACCGGTACGACTTCATCCCGAGCCGCTGCTTCTTGTAGAGGCCGTCCTCGTCGGTCCCGGCGATCGAGTGGGAGGTGGACTTCCGGGTGCTCGAGCCGACGTAGCCGAACGGCCCCGAGCCGTACGATCGGTCGGCGGCGAAGACGTCGCCGTTGGCGTTCGTGTAGGCCTTGCCGCCGGCGTTGACCCCCTGCTGGTAGGCCGGCACGACGAGCGTGACCGGGATCTGGGTGACCGCGTGATCGGGGTCGTTCGTCTGGATGACGACGATCGCCCGGTAGGTACCCGGAGCGAGGTCGGTCGGATCGACCGCCACGTCGAGCGCCGTCGACCCATCCGGCGCCACGCTGCCGCCCGTCGGCGTCACGGTCAGCCAGGCAGCGTTCGAGTAGTTCGGCAGCCCGGAGTCGATGAGGTAGGCCGTCCCACTGGCCTGGCCGACCGCCCACAGGTTGCCGGCGGCATCCATGTCGAGGCCGGCCCCGTTGAAGCCGCCGCCCTCGGGATGGGCGATCGCGTCGACCGTGGCGCAGGTCGACGGGTCGACCTGGTAGATCGTGTCGCTGTCCGAGTTGGTGGCGACCCACAGCCGGCCGAACGAGCCGTTCCAGGCGAGCCCGGAGATGTTCGGATCGTCGGTCGCGCACTGGCCGAGCGTCTCGCCCGGGCTCAGGCTGTCGAGCCCGGCGACGTGGTAGACGATGCCCTCGTTCCAGCCGCCGATGTAGAAGCTGTCGGTGGCCGGGTCGTAGGCCAGGCCGCGCTGGCTGGTGTTCGTCCAGGGCGAGCCGGTGATCACCTTCCTGACCGTCCCATCGGCCGGGTCGAGCCCGTAGATCCCGTTGTCGCCGCCGGCGTTGACCTGCCAGAGCAGTCCGTGGTTCTTGTCCCAGGCCATGTCGGCGCCGAACACCGTGGCCCACGGCGTCTCGAACGAGACGCCGGTCGGGTTCCCGGCGATGTCGAACTCATGGTCCGTGCAGGGACCCGAGTCGCCGCAGATCGAGCCGTCGTTGAGGACGTTGCTCAGCCAGACGTCCCCGTCGAAGCCGACACCCCACGGGCCGGCCAGACCGGTCGGCCACGAGGTGAGCACGTCTCCGGCGGCCCGCGGCGCGATCGGGCCGCTCGGCCGGCTGGAGGCGAGAGCCCTGGTCGTCCGGGCGTTGGGATCGACCCCGGCCGGGAGGATCCGTCGCGCCGACGGGGCGGCGGCCTGTGCGCGGTCGACCTGGGTCTCGGTGGCGCTCCCGAGGTCGACCTCGCCGACCGTGAAGGTCAGCGGCTCGTGGCCTTCGGGGTTGCCGATGGTGACCGTCCCGTGGCCGGTCCGGCCCGGGGTGAGGACGAACGTGAACGGGCCGCCGTCGATCGCCGCGTGGGGCTGGTCGAGGTGGAGCGCCACGTCGGCCCCGCTGGTCGTCTTGCCCTCGACGATCGTGAGGTCCGGCCTGGCGCTGACGTAGCCGGCGGCGCTGACCTCGGCCGGCCAGGTCCCGGCCGGCCCGACGATGCGGTAGGCACCGCCTGGATCGGTCGTGGCCGAGAGGTCGAGCGGGGCGCCGTTCCAGGTCGCGTGGACGACGACCGAGGCACCGGCGATCGGCGCGCCGGTGTGGGCGTCGCTGACCGTCCCCTGGAGGGCGCCGAACCTGTCGGGCAGGTTCACCGTCAGGTTCACCTCGACCGGGACCTGCTCATGCTTCGGGTCGTTGGTGATGAACACGACGAGGGCGTGGTAGACGCCCGGGGTAAGGTCGCCGCTGCCGAGCGACACGGTGACGTCGGTCGACCCGCCGGCCGGGACCTCGCCGGCCACCGGCGACTCGCTCAGCCAGGCCAGGTCGGTGAACGGCTCGATCGTCCCGTGCCCGACGTCGGGCAGGTAGTCCATCGGCCGTGACGCGTCGCCCAGGACGAGGTCGACGTCCATCGCGCCGTCATCGCCGCCGAACGCGGCGAGCGGCGCCTCGAACGAGATCGTCTGGCCGTCGACGGTCGCCGGCCCGGTGCCGACGATCTCGAACGTCGACAGGTCGATGACCAGGACGACCGGATCGGGATCGTGGACGGTGAACAGGCTGATCAGGTACTCCGCGCCGATGTCCTGGGTCGGCAGGCCGGACAGGCCCGACGGCGGGATGCCGGTCGACGGATCCTGGTCGGTGTCGACGTAGATCTCGCCGACCGCCTGGTCGATCGGGCTGCCCGCGCTGAAGTCGATCGACATCGCCATCACGCTCGAGCCGTCGGAGCCACCGCGGACGATCGTCGCATCGACCGGTCCCGAGCTGTCGCCGGCCGGGTCGTTGATGATCGTCGCCAGCGAGCCGGGCGGCAGGACGCCGGCCGGGATCGTCGTGGCCGGGAGCTGGCCGTTGATGACCGGCTTGTGCCAGCCGGGTCGGTAGGTGACGCTCGTCGGCGAGATCGGCGGCAGGTCCGGCAGCTCGACCCCGAGGTCGCGTTCGCGGGCGCCCCAGTCGAGCGGGGCGCTGCCCGGGTTGGCCAGGTGGACCAGCGCGCTGGTCGTCCCGCCGAAGTCGACGCTCGCGTCGATCGTCGTCGGGTCCGGCGCGGCGATCGGCGCCGGCAGGCTGAAGTCGCGGACGTCGTCCGAGCCGTCGGTCACGGTCAGGGCGGCGCTCACATCGACGTAGTCCGGTGAGCTGGCCGTCAGGTTGTACTGACCGGGCCGCAGCCGGAGGGTGTAGGTGCCATCGACGCCGGTGGTGGCCGTCCGGCCGCCGGGCGAGGCCTTGACGATGGCCCCGGCGATCGGCAGGCCGTCGTTCTTGTCGACGACCGTGCCGTGGACGAGGCCGCTGGCGACGGTCTCGATCCGGATCGCGCTGTTCGGGTCGATGAGCCCCTCGAACAGCGAGATCTGGAGGGCGTCCGTCCCGGTCTCGTTCTCGATCCCGGTCAGCGCGCTCCGGCCGTCACCCGGGTTGGCCGGGTTCGGGCCATAGAGGAGGTCGATCCGGCCGTCCTCGTGGAGCTGGACCTCGAAGCTCAGCCGGGTCGTGCCACCGGCGCGCATCCCGGCGTACTCGATGACGAACGTCCGATCGGGCGCGGACCCGATCGTGTCGTAGTCGATCGCGGCGTCGGTGTCGAGGACCAGGTCCTGCCAGAGCAGGTAGATCGCCGCATTGGGGACGGACTTCGACGGGATGCCGACCGGGAACTGGTTGTACTGGTCGGCGGCCAGGAAGTTCAGGTAGCCGTTGTCGGACAGGTAGACCGCCGAGTAGGTCTGGCCGTAGAACGAGAAGGCGAACGGCAGGCGGAGCCGGCCGGCGAACTCGTCGCCGAACAGGCCGCTCTGCGTCCCGGCATCGACCCAGGCGAACGGGATCTCGCTGCAGCCGTGACCGAAGTCGTCGAGCTTGCGCGACAGCGAGAAGTCCCGGACGACGTCCGGCCCGAGCGACTCGATATCGGCGAAGCCCGTCTCGGTGCAGCCGCCGGACGAGGCCCGGAGGGTGAACGTGCCGATCGGCAGGACGAGGCTGTACGCCCCGGACGCGTCGGTCTTGACCGGGGCCACCGGGGTACCGACGGCGAGCACGTTGGCCCCCTCGATCGGGCTGCCATCCTCCGAGGCCGTCACGTGGCCGCTGACGGTGAACCTGGGCAGGGCGACCAGGTGGAAGTCCCGGGTCGTCGTCTGGCCGGCGACGATCGTGACCAGCGGGGCCGTGTCGGCCTGGTAGCCGAAGGCCCGGGCGGTCACCACGTAGTCGCCGGCGGCCAGGAACAGCTCGTAGTGGCCGTTGGCGTCGGTCGTCGCGGTGAACTCGCGGCTGGCGTCGGTCGCGCTGACCCGGGCGCCCGCGATCGGCGTGGTCGTGGTCACGTCGGTCACCGTCCCGGCCAGCGTCCCACCGGCCTTGACCAGGTCGACCGCAGCCTTGGCGTCGATCCGGCCTTCGCCGTAGACGTAGTTCGGGTCGTTGTCGGACGGATCGGGCGAGCCGCACTGGTCGTCCGGTCGATCGACCGCCGTCTTGTCCAGCGCATCCAGCACGGCGTCGAAGTCCCCGGCGATCGTCGGCTTGGCCGACAGCATCAGGGCGATCGTGCCGGCGGCGTGGGGGGCGGCCATCGACGTCCCGGAGAACGCCTCGTAACCGTTGCCCGGGACGCTCGACACGATGTCGACGCCAGGGGCGGACAGGTTCGGGCTGACCTTGTCGCTGGGCGACGGGCCGCGGGACGAGAAGTCCCCGATCAGGTCGTTCTGGTCGGTCCCCCCGAGGCTGATCACCTCGTTGAACTCGCCGGGCGTCCCGGCCGTGCTGCAGCCGGGGCCGGCGTTACCGGCCGAGAAGACCGGGATGATCCCGGCCGCCCGCCAGGCCTGGACGGTGGCCAGGTAGAACGTGTCGTTCGGGTCGTCGTTGCCCCACGAGTTGCTGACGATGTCGGGGCGGAGCGCGGGGTTCGGGTCGCCTCCCTGGAGGTCGGTCGGGGCGAGCATGAACTGGCCCGACGAGAGGAGCGAGCCCTCGCTGCAGCTGAAGTCCTCGCAGCCCTTGGCCGCGATCCACTCGGCACCGGGCGCCACGCCGATGTCGGGCAGCGGACCGCCGAGGTCGCCGCCGAGGATGGTGCCCATCGTGTGGGTGCCGTGGGCGGCGTTGTCGCACGGGACGTCGCCGCAGATCCCGGTCGGATCCCACCAGTTGTAGTCGTGGCTGAACGAGCCGTCGTGGTTGTTGCCGCGGTAGTGCTCGACGAGGGCCTCGTGGGTGTACTCGACGCCGGTGTCGATCGTCCCGACGACGACGCCCTGGCCGGTGATCCCCTCGGCCCAGACCTGGTCGGCGCGGATCTTCGCGACGCCCCAGCCAGGGGCGGCATCGGCGGCCACGACGAGCTTCGGGTCGATCGGCTGGACGAGCGGGTAGACCTTCTCCGCCCGGACCTTCCGGACGGTCGGCAGGGCGGCCAGCTTCGTGGCCAGGCCGGCATCGCCGTGGACGAGCAGGACGTTGGTCAGCCAGTAGCTCTCGGCCCGGGACCCCTTCGTCCGGGCGACCAGGGCGCGGGCGGTCGTCTGGGCGCTGGCCGCCGTCCTGCGCAACGCGCTGAAGACGGTCGCGCCGCGCCTCGTCCGGTCGGCGATCCGGCTCGCGGCGGACAGGTCGGCCCGGGCGGTGAATTCGACGATGAACCGGTCGGTCGAGCGGGTCTCGAGGGCCTTGATCAGCCCACGCTCGATCTTGGCCTCCGGCGGCGTCGCGCCGAGGGCCGAGCCCGAGCCGGCCCCCGTGCCGGATCCGGCGGCCGGACCGGCGGCCGTGGCCGGGAGGGCCTGGACGAGGGCGAACAACCCGGCCAGGAAGAGGGCGCCGACGCGCCTCGTCGACACGGCACGATGACCCATCTCCCGATCCTCCCCTCCCGGCCGCTGCGGCCGGGTTCTTCCTGGTGGCGTCGATCGCGGGGTCCGGATCGCGCACGCCGGCCGCGCCGTCGGACGCGGGACGATGGATGCAGCGTGCGGGTCCGGGACGTATGACCGGTGGGACGTCCCGGCGACGCTCGCCGGTTCCCGGATCCCGGCGTGCCGCGTTGGGGCGGTCCCTCCATTGCCCGGGAGCGTACTCGTCCGGGGTCCGGCGCGTGCGGCGTCGGCGCACCGCGGGTGGTGCGCGGGCGCACCACTCCCGCGCTCGGCGGCGGGTCAGGCGCGGCTCACGACCGGACGATGTGCGTCCCGGCCTTCCCGGCCAGGGCCAGCTCGAGGTTCTCGGGGCTGGAGATGATGGCCTCCCCGCCGCCCCGTTCGAGGTAGCCGATGCAGGCCTCGATCTTCGGGGCCATCGAGCCCGGCGCGAAGTGGCTGCCCTCGGCGAAGTACGAGCGGGCCTCGTCGAGCGTCATCCGGTCGATCCAGCGCTGGGTCGGCCGGCCCCAGTCGAGCGCCACCCGCTCGATCGAGGTGCTGATCACGAACAGGTCCGCCGAGATCGCCGTGGCGAGGAGCGAGGACGCGTAGTCCTTGTCGATGACGGCGGCGACGCCGTGGAGCAGCCCGGCAGCGTCCCGCACGACCGGGATCCCGCCGCCGCCGACCGTGATGACCACGAACCCGTCGTGAAGGAGCGCCTTGACGGCCTGCTCCTCGACGATCCGGACCGGCTTCGGCGAGGGCACGACGCGGCGCCATCCCCGACCGGCGTCCTCCCTCACGGTCCAGCCATCGGTGTCCCGACGACCCGTCGCCGTCGGCTCGTCCATGAACGACCCGATCGGCTTGGTCGGATCGCGGAAGGCCGGATCGTCGCGCCGCCACCTCGACCTGGGTGACGACGGTGACCGCCTGACGGTCGAGGCCCATCCGCCGGAAGTCGTTGGCGAGGTTCTGCTGGAGCTCGTAGCCGATCGCGCCCTGGCTGTCGGCGTCGCACACGTCGAGCGGGACCTCGTGCAGCTCGTGCGCCGCCAGCTCGGAGCGCCGGAGGATGAACCCCACCTGCGGCCCGTTGCCGTGGCCGATCGCGACCCGCCAGCCGTCCTTGATGATCGTGGCGATGTGGCCGCTCGTCTCGCCGAGGGCCCGGTACTGGTCCGGGACCGTCATGTGCTGCGGGTCCTTGATCAGCGAGTTCCCGCCGATCGCGACCACCAGCGTCCTGCTCATGTCCGCTCCTCTCGCGGTCGACCCGCCGGCGCGGGGCGGCCGACCGTCAGCGCATCGTCAGCGCCATGACCGCCTTCTGGGCGTGGAGCCGGTTCTCGGCCTCGTCGTAGACGACCGACTGCGGCCCGTCGATCACCTCGTCGGCCACCTCGACGTTCCGGTCGGCCGGCAGGGGGTGCATGAAGATCGCATCCTCGGCCGCGGTCGCCATCCGACGCGCGTCCGTGATCCAGTCGGTGTAGCGGCGGGCGATCTCGGCACCCTCGGCGTCGTCCTTCGCGCGCAGCAGGGCGCCCCAGCTCTTGGCGTAGACCACGTCCGAGCCACGGAAACCTGCGTCGAAGTCGTCCATCGACTCCAGGCTCCCGCCGGCCCGCCGCGCGTTCTCGCGGGCCTGCTCGACGATGTCGGGCATGAGCTCGAACTCGGGCGGGTGGACGAGGCGGACGTTCATGCCGTAGCGGGTCGCGGCGAGGATGAGGTCCTGGGGCACGCTGATCGGCTTCTGGTAGCTCGCCGCGTACGCCCAGCTGACGGTGATCGTCCGGCCCCGCGGGTCGCCCTTCTTCTCGAAGATCGTCAGGAGGTCGGCCAGGATCTGATGGGGATGGAACACGTCGCACTGCATGTTGAGGACGGGCACCCGGCTCGCCGCCGCGACCTCGCGGATGTAGCCGTTGCCGAGGCCCCATTCGACGTTCCGGATGGCGATCCCGTCGTTGTAGCGTCCGAGGATCTCGCCGATCTCCCTGGCCGTGTCGCCGTGCGCGATCTGGGTGGTCCGGCTCTCGATGAACTGGGCATGGCCCCCCAGCTGGGCCATCCCGGCCTCGAACGAGGCACGGGTCCGGGTGCTCGGGAAGAAGAACAGCATGGCCAGGACGCGGTCGCGCAGATACGGGTGGGGCTCGCCGAGGGCGCGCTTGCGCTTGAGCTCGACCGCGACGTCGAGGACGGTGTCGATCTCCTCCTTCGTCCACTCCTGGAGGCTGATGAGGTCGCGGCCGCGGAGGTCGGTCTGCATGGCCGGCCCCTACTCGACCGCGCCGAGGACGAGGGCCAGGAGCGCCATCCGCATGACGACGCCGTTGAACGCCTCGACCCAGTAGCGCTGATAGCGCGTCTCGTCGACGTCCTCGGTCAGCTCGTCCATCCGCGGCAGCGAGTGGATGACGATCGCGTCGCGCTTGGCTCGCGACCGGAGAAGATCGAGGGTGACCTTGTACTCGACCGGCGTGAGGCCTGTCTCGCCGGGGCGCTCGTCACGCGACTTCGTGTAGTCGGCCTGGACGACGGGCTCCATGTAGACGACGTCGACCCGGTCGATGACGTCGCCGACCGACGGGACCTCGGTGTAGGACGTCGGCCGGGCGTCGAGCTCCGCCTTGAACTCGGGCAGCAGGCTCATGTCCGGCGGGCTGACGACGAACGCCTCGATGTCGAACTGGGCCATCGCGTAGAGGATCGAGTGCATCGTCCGCATCCGCATGTCGCCGACGAGCAGGAACTTCAGGCCGTCGAGGCCGCCCTTCTCGCGGCTGATCGTGTACAGGTCGGTCAGGACCTGGGTCGGGTGCTCGCCCCAGCCGTCGCCGCAGTTGATGACCGGGATCGACGCCCACCTCGCCGCCTCGGCCGGCGCGCCCTGCTGGAAGTGGCGGATGGCGATGACGTCCGCGTAGTACTCGAGCATGTGGAAGGTGTCCTTGAGCGACTCCTGGTAGAAGTCGCCCGCCCGGGTCATCTTGGCGTCGGAGAAGCCGAGGACCGCGCCCCCCAGGCGATGCATGGCGGCCTCGGTCGCGAGGCGCGTCCGCGTGCTCGGCTGATAGAACGCGGTCAGCAGGGTCTTGCTCTTCAGCAGGTCGGAGTTGCGTCGGTCGCGGGCGATCGGCTTGAGGTCGTCGGCGACCTGGAACACGCGCTCGAACTCGTCGCGGCTGAAGTCCTTGAGGGACAGGATGTCCCGGCCGAGAAAGCTTCTCATCGTGCGTTCGACTCCATGGGACGCCTCGGGGCGGCGGTGACCTCGTCGGCCGCGCGTGCGCGGTCTCGGTGGCGCCGGACGCCGGTGAACAGGACGGCCACGGCATCGTCCGGACGGACGACGCCGCTCCGCAGCAGGGCAAGGAGGCCGGCGAGCCCGGCCGTCCCGGTGTGGTCGGCGTCGATCCCCGTCGCCGCCCGGCCGACCTCGTTCGCGGCGAGGACGGTCGGCTCGTCCACGACGACGACGTCGCCGCCGGTCCGGGCCAGCGCCTCGACGATCGCCAGCCAGTCGTAGGTCTCGTCGTCGAGGATCCCGTGGGCGGCGCTGGCCGGCTCGGCGGCCCACGGGCGCATGTACGCCGAGCGATGCCGGCGCGCGTGCTCGAGCGCCCGTTCGGCGCCCTCCGCCGCGGCGCGTTCGCGGAAGCCGGCCCAGGCGGCGGCGAGCGGGGCGCAGCCCGCGGTCTGGACGGCATACAGGCGCGGCTCGCGCTCGATGGCCCCGAAGGCTCGGGCCTCGGCGAAGGCGGCCGCGACCGCCGAGGCGAGCGCGCCGCCGCCGACCTGGACGACGACCGCATCGAGGCGGCGCGGCCGGTCGCCCGTTCCGGCCCGGGCGGGAGCGTCCGTCCGTGCCAGGCGCTCGACCATCTCGTAGCCGAGGGTCTCGCCGCCCTCGATGGCCAGCCCGTTCTCGTTCCCCTGGCAGGTGAACGGGATCGCGCCGGCCGCGACCGCGGAGCGAAGGCGGCGATAGGTCGGGTCGCCGGTCTCGCCGGGCGAGCGGGGACAGACGACCACCCTCGCGCCGAGCTCGCGCAGGCGGGCCACGACGGGCTCCTCGGCCCAGGTCGGGACGAAGACCTCGAGCGGCCAGCGAGCCGCGCGGGCGACGACGGCTGCCGCGAGGGCCGCGTTGCCGCAGCTCGCGATGGCCAGGCGTCGAGGCCCGCCGGGCGTCGCGGCGATCCCCTCGGCGACCAGCAGCTCGAGCATCACGCCCATCAGGTGACGCGCCTTGTGCGACCCGGCGACGTTCCCCGTCTCGTCCTTCACCCAGAGCGAGCGCTCGGTCATCCCGAGGCGACGGCCCAGCTCCCGGCTGGGCTCGAACGGCGTCTCGCGGAACCCATGGCCGTCGACCGCGGCGACCGCCTCGTCGAGGCGACGGACGAGGTCCACGAAGCGATCGTCGGACCAGCCGGCGGCTCGGGCGACGTGATACCCGCGCAGGAGCCGTCGGTGGCGGATGAACGTCGAGGAGCCGTCCTCGAGCCCGCCAGCGGCGTCGACGCCGAGGGGCGATGCGATCGCCCCGGGGTCGAGCACCCGACGGAGGACGTGGTCGACGTCGTCGCCGTCGACCGCCGACGGGCAGCGGGCCAGGAACGCGACATCGTCCGGTACGCGCTGCCCGCACCCTGCGCAGACGAGCGCGGCAGGCAGCGCCGCTCGGGCGCTCGAGCCGACCGGGGCGGCCGGGGTCGTCACACCGGCACCCCGGCGCCCACCCGGGCATTGAACGTCTCGATGAGCCGGTCCCAGACCGGCAGGAGCGCCCGCGTCTCCGTCCAGAACCCGGGCCGGCGCCGTGCCTCGAACTCGTCGAGCGGGACGCCCTGCTGCTCGACCCAGGTGAAGTAGCCCAGGTTGAAGATCCGCTCGCGGTCGACGCGGCTGAGCTCGAGCAGGTCGTCCGTCCCGGCGCCCAGGATGTAGCGCCCGAAGACCTCGCCGGCGTCGACCGGGTCGAGCTCGCCGTCGAAGTCGCGGGCGAGGATCCGCTCGATCTCCGTCGCGTACATCGCCGCACCGTCGGTCGCGACCGTGGCGATGACGTCGTCGGGGCCGTACCCCTCGTACTTGGCGGTCTTGATCGCGGCGACGATGTTGCACAGGCTCGAGAACCCGAACGACGGGAGGGCCGCGACGATCGCCTCGGGCACGTGGCGCCGGCGGACGAGGTGGTCGCGACCGGCCGCCGAGTCGAACAGGACCTCGAGCTGGTCCGTCGCCCGATCGGACACGGCGACGACGAGGTCCGTCGCCATCAGGTCGTGGATGAGCGGGATGTGCTTGTCGCCGATCCCCTGGATGTTGTGCTCGCCGAAGCCGTTCCGGAGCATCGTCGGGCACTCGAGCGCCTCGACGGCGACCGTCAGCGACCCGTGGCGCTCCTTGAGGTAGTCGCCCGCCCCGATCGTCCCGGCCGAGCCGGTCGCCGACACGAACGCCCGAAGGCGCAGCCCCGGCTCGGTGGCCCGCATCGCGTCGACGATGGTCTCGATCGCGCGCCCCGTGAGCGCATAGTGGGCGAGGTGGTTCCCGAACTCCGAGAACTGGTTGAAGATCACCGTGTCGGGCTCGCGGTCGAGCTCCGCGCAGCGGTCGTAGATCTCCTTGACGTTGCTCTCGGTGCCGGGCGTCCGGATGATGTCGGCCGGGTCGACCACCCACCGCTCGAGCCAGGCGAAGCGCTCCCGGCTCATGCCGGCCGGGAGGACCGCCACGCCCCGACAGCCCATGATCCGCGAGATGGCCACGCCCCCGCGGCAGTAGTTGCCGGTCGAGGGCCAGACGGCACGCTGGCTGGTCGGATCGAACTGGCCGGTGACGATGCGCGGGGCGAGGCAGCCGTAGGCGGCGATCACCTTGTGCGAGCCGATCATCGGGAACCGGTCGCCGAGGGCGACCACGATCCGACAGTCGACACCGGTCAGCTCGGGCGGCAGCACGACGTGGCCGGGGACGTCGACCCGTTCCCGCCGGCCGGGTCCGTTGAACCAGTGGACCCGGAACAGGTTGAGCGGATGCGCCGCGTCGGGGTCGATGTCGGCCAGTCGTGCGGCGATCGCGGGCGGGATCGTGGCCGGCTCGGTGAGCTGGGCGAACGTCGGGAGCACGATCCCGGCGTCCCGGAAGCGGCCGACCGTGCGCTCGTAGACGTCGGCGTCGACGAGCTCCCGCTCCAGGCCCGGTCGTCGCATGTCGTGTCCTCCCGGCGCCCGCCTCGGCACGGGCGTCATCGGGTCCGAACGGGCCGCCGTCCTTGGGACGAACAGCAGGGTCTCGTTCGCGACCGCCCTCCTACGATTGCCTTCGACAGGCGTCCCCGATAGAGCCGGATGGCCGCCTGCAACGGGGAAGGACGGTCCGTGGAGTTCATCCTCAACGGCCGGCCCGTCTCGGTCGAGGTCGGGCCCGACGACAGCCTCCTCGACCTCCTGCGCGGACGGTTCGGCCTCCGATCGATGAAGGACGGCTGTGCGCCGGAGGGATCCTGCGGCGCGTGCACCGTCATCGTCGACGGGCGAGCCGTCGTGTCGTGCGCCCAGCCGGCGAGCCGCGTCGCGGGCCGCGACGTGGAAACGCTCGAAGGCCTCGCGTCCGGCGTCCGGGCGTCGTGGGCGGACGCCTTCGCCTCGACCGGCGCCTCCCAGTGCGGGTACTGCTCGCCCGGGATCGTCATGAAGTCGGAGGCGCTCCTGCGGCGCGACGCAGCACCGACGCGGGCGGAGATCGCCCGCTCGCTCGCCGGGAACCTGTGCCGGTGCACCGGCTACCTGAAGGTCATCGACGCGATCGAGCTCGCGGCGGCCGCCCGGGCGGGGGGTCCGGCTCCCGAGGTCGACCGATCGGGCCGGATCGGATCGCGGGCGGCCCGCTACGAGGCGCACGAGCTCGCGCTCGGCGACCGACCGTTCGTGAACGACCTGATCGTCCCGGGGATGCTCTTCGGGGCCATCCGTTTCGCCGACCATCCGCGGGCGGTCGTCCGGCGGATCGATACGACGCGAGCGGGCGCGGTCGCGGGCGTCGTGGCGGTCGCCACCTGGCGGGACGTCCCCGGCAAGCGGCAGCAGGGCCTGATCGTCGATGACTGGCCGCAGTTCGTGGCCGAGGGTGAGACGACCCGCTATGTCGGCGACGTGCTGGCGGCCGTCGCCGCCGAGACGCGCGACGCTGCGCGAGCGGCCGCGACGCTCGTCGACGTCGAGTACGAAGTCCTCGAGCCGGTGACCGACCCGTTCGAAGCCCTGGCCGACGGCGCGCCAGCGGTCCACGACACGGGGAACCTCCTGTCGAGCGTCGGTCGTCAAGCGCGGCGACGTCGAGGCCGCGCTCGCCGCTGCCGCCCACGTCGTGACCGAGACGTTCCGGACCCAGCGGATCGAGCACGCCTTCCTGGAGCCCGAATCGTGCCTCGCGGTCCCGGGCGGGGCGGGCTCGGCCACCGACGGCGACGAGGCGCTCGTCCGGATCTACTCGCAGGGCCAGGGCGCCTGGGAGGACCGCCGCCAGGTCGCCTCGTTCCTCGGCGTCCCGGACCGGCACGTCCGGGTGACCCAGGTCTCGACCGGCGGCGCGTTCGGCGGCAAGGAGGACCTCGACGTCCAGGCCCAGACGGCGCTCCTCGCGCTGAGGTCCGGCCGACCGGTCCTCCTGGCGCTCAGTCGTGAGGAGAGCCTCCGATTCCACGTGAAGCGTCACCCGTTCTGGATGGACTACACCGTCGGCTCCGACGCCGACGGCCGCCTGGTCGCCGTCCGGGCGCGGATCGTCGGCGACAACGGCGCGTACGCCAGCGTCGGCGGGAAGGTCCTCGAGCGGGCCGCCGGCCATGCCTGCGGCGCCTATCGCGTGCCGAACGTCGACGTCGAGGCACGAGCCGTCTACACCAACAACCCGCCGTCGGGGGCCATGCGCGGCTTCGGGGTCAACCAGACCAACTTCGCGATCGAGTCGATGCTCGACATGCTCGCCGAGCGGGTCGGGATCGACGGCTGGGAGATCCGCTGGCGGAACGCGCTCGAGGAGGGCGACCGGTTCGGGACCGGGCAGCGGCTCGGCCCGGGCGTCGGCCTCAAGCAGACGCTCCTCGCCGTGCGCGACGCCTATCGCTCCGCCCGGTACGCCGGGATCGCCTGCGCCGTGAAGAACACCGGGATCGGCAACGGCCTGCGCGAATACGGCCGGGCGATCCTCCGACCCGAGGCCGACGGGACCGTCACGCTCTACCACTCGTGGACGGAGATGGGCCAGGGCGCCCACACCGTCTTCCAGCAGATCGCCTGCGCCGAGCTCGGCCTCCCGCCGGACCGGGTCCGGGTCGTCGTCGACACCGAGCGCGAGCTCGACACCGGCCAGACCACCGCCTCGCGGGCGACGATGCTCGGTGGGCGAGCCGTGATCAAGGCCGCCCGAGACCTCCAGGCGGCGCTCGACGGGCCGCCACCCCGGACCCTCGGCGACCTTGCCGGGCGCGA
Source organism: uncultured Chloroflexia bacterium (assembly GCA_963837825.1). Taxonomy (GTDB): domain Bacteria; phylum Chloroflexota; class Limnocylindria; order Limnocylindrales; family CSP1-4; genus Chersky-267. Next base: position 68,080 of record CAWIOR010000003.1, on the reverse strand, counting down.
GTTCTACGGGGAGGTCGTCGTGGACTGGACGACGTCGCTCGATGTCCCGACCGACGAGCCGGTCACCCACTTCGGGTACGGCTGGGCGACCCAGGTCGTCGTGCTCGACGACGACGGAAGGATCGAGAAGGTCGTGGCCGCCCACGACGTCGGGAAGGTGATCAACCGGTCGATCCTGGAGGGCCAGGTCGAAGGCGGCGTCCACATGGGCCTGGGCCAGGCGCTCAGCGAGGACTTCATCGTCGAGGGCGGAGTCCCGGTCAGCGTCACCCTCAAGTCGCTGGGGATCATCCCGGCTTCGGGCATGCCACCGGTCGAGTGCATCCTCGTCGAGGAGCCGCAGCCCGAGGGGCCGTACGGCGCGAAGGGGATGGGCGAGGCCGTCCTCGTGCCGACCGCGTCGGCGGTCGCCGGCGCCCTCCATCGGTTCGACGGGATCCGTCGGACCAGCCTGCCGATGCGCGACTCGACGGCCGCTCGGGCCGCGGTCCCCAGGCTGGCCCGTCCAGCCACGCGCGCGACCCGAGTCGGGTCGTGATCCCGTGACCGGCCCCGGCACGGGGATCACTCCGGGCCTCGTGTGCGCCCACCACCACATCTACTCGGCGCTCGCTCGGGGCATGCCGGCCCCACCGAGGACCCCGACGACCTTCCGGGAGATCCTCGAACAGGTCTGGTGGCGGCTGGACAGCGCGCTCGATCTCGAGATGATCGGATGGTCGGCCAGGCTCGCCGCCCTCGAGGCGCTCGGATCCGGCACGACGACGATCATCGACCACCACGAGTCGCCGAACGCGATCGAGGGCTCCCTGTCGGTCATCGCCGACGCGTGTGCCGAGGTCGGGGTGCGGGTCGTGTGCGCCTACGGGGTCACCGACCGCCACGGCCCGGACGGGGCGAAGCGCGGACTCGAGGAGAACCGGCGCTTCCTGGCGGGCGGGGGCAGGGGGCTCGTCGGGATCCATGCCGCCTTCACCTGCGGGGACGCCACGCTCGAGGCGGCGGCGGGGCTGGCCCGCGAGCTCGGGGTCGGCGTCCACGTCCACGTCTGCGAGGGACCCGACGATGCCGAGGCCCCGACCCGGCTCGCCCGGTACGCCACGGCGGACTGGCTCCTCGCTCACTGCGTCCACCTGCCGACGACGCACGACCTGGCCGGGACGATCGTCCACAACCCGTTCTCGAACCTCAACAACTCGGTTGGCTACGCGAACCCGGTGCGGTTCACGAACGCGGTCGCGCTCGGCAGCGACGGGATCGGCGCCGAGATGCTCGAGACGTTCCGGCTGGCCTACGCCCTCCAGCGGTCGGTCGACGTCAGCGCCTCGCCCGAGGTCGCCTGGCGATGGTTGGCGACCGGCTGGGACCTGGCCCCGGAGGCGCGGGACGATCGGGTCACCTGGTCCTACGAGCCGATCGATCCGTGGCACGTCGCGTTCACTCCCGGGATCCGGCCCCTCCGGGTCGAGATCGGCGGCGCGGTCGCCTGGGAGGACGGTCGCCCGACGCGGGTCGACGGCGCCGAGATCCGGGCCCGCGCCCGCGAGCAGGCCGCCCGGCTGCACGCCCGCCTGTGAGGGTGACGATGACCCGCAGCGCACCGTCGCTCAGCCCGTTCTCCCTCGGGCTGCTCCTCGGCCGGATCGCCCACGAGTGGGCGACCAGGGGCCGGATCTTCGACCTGCCCGCCAGCCGCTTCTTCGACGCCTCCGCCGCCCCCGACCTGTCGGTCAGGTTCCTCGGCCGTCCCGCCGCGACGCCGCTCGGCCCGGCCTCCGGCCCGCACACCCAGCTCGCCGAGAACATCGTCCTCGCCTGGCTCGGCGGCGCCCGCATCGTCGAGCTCAAGACCGTCCAGGTCCTCGACGAGCTCGACATCTCCCGACCCTGCATCGACATGGAGACGGTGGGCTACAACGTCGAGTGGAGCCAGGAGCTGCCGATCGGCCGATCCCTCGAGGAGTACGTCAAGGCGTGGATGATCATCGAGATCCTGCGCGGATGGGACGAGCTCCGCCCGTTCATCGGGCCCGACCCCGGCCCGCACATCTTCGACCTGTCGGTCGGCTACGACCTGGCCGGGATCTCGTCGGACAAGGTGGCCGCCTACATCGACGGGATGATCGATGCCGGGCGCGACGATCGAGCGCCTCCGCCCGGAGATCCCGGAGCCGTTCGGGGCATGGCGGGATCACCCGTTCCCGACCCGGATCGCCGGCTCGGTCACGCTGTCGACGTTCCACGGCTGCCCGCCGGACGAGATCGGCGCGATCACCAGACACCTGATGACCCGCCACGGGCTCGACGTCGTCGTGAAGCTGAATCCGACCCTTCTCGGCTTCGACCGGGTCGCCGAGATCCTGTGCGGGCGAGCTCGGCTACGAGGAGATCCGGCTTCGCCGCTCCGACTTCGAGGCCGACCTGTCGTTCCCCGGGGCCCTCGAGCTCATCGGCGATCTCGACGCATTCGCCCGAGACCACGGGCGACGGTTCGGGATCAAGCTCACCAACACGCTCGTCGTCGAGAACCACCGGGGCTTCCTCCCGGACGACCCGATGTACCTGTCCGGCCCGCCCCTCCACGTGATCTCGACGACCCTGCTCGGAGAGCTCCACCGGGCGCTCCCGGGCAGGCTCGCGGTCGGCGGCCAGGACGGCACGGTCGAGGTGAGCTTCTCGGCCGGCGTCACGAAGAAGAACTTCCCGAACCTGGCCGGGCTGGGCCTGGCGCCGATCACCGTCTGCTCGGACCTCCTGAAGCCGGGCGGCTACGGGCGGCTCAGGCCGATGCTCGCCGCCCTGGCCAGCGCCATGACCGCCGCCGGGTGCGCCGATCTCGCTGCCTGGCGGGCACATCGGAAGGAGGCGGCGGTCGCGGCCGGGCAGTCCGATCCGATCGCCGCTTATGTCGCCGCCGTCCACGATCCCGGACAGAACGGCGACTACACCCGGCCCGGGACGGCCCAGCTGCCACGCCGGGTCGACCACGTCCTGGAGCGGTGGGGGTGCGTCGCCTGCAACGTCTGCGTGACGGTCTGCCCGAACGACGCCTTCTTCCGCCTGCCGACCCCCGAAGGGCTGGAGGTCGCCGGCAGCCAGCAGTACCTCTTCTTCGCCGAGCTCTGCAACCAGTGCGGGAACTGCATGGTCTTCTGTCCCGAGGAAGGCGACCCGGCGGCGGTGAAGCCGGCGCTGTTCCTCGACCGGGACCGCTTCGCGCTCGGCGACCGCCCTGGGTTCCTCCTGTCGCAGGTCGACCGGAGGGTCGTGGTCACGCCGGGTCCGGGTCTTGACGCCGAGGTCGGACGGTTGGCCGAGATCCTGAATGCCCCGGAGGGGCTGCCCGTCGACCCGCTCGACCTCCTGCCGGGCTGACGGGGACCCTGCGCGCGGGTCGGGCCGCGCGCTACACTCGCTCGGTCCGGAACCGGTGCCCTCGTGCACCGATCCGCGTCCCGTCCGAGCGTCCGACAGGAGCTTCGGTCCAGCCCCATGGCTCTGATCGTCCGAGAGGCCAGGGTCCACCCGACCGGCGGCCGCCGGCCGGATCCGGTCGACGTCCTCGTGGAGAGCGACCGGATCACGGCGATCAAGCCGGCCGGGGAGCTGCGCGACGCAGCCGGCGACACGGTCCTTCAGGCGGATGGCCGGCTGCTGTCCCCGCCGCTGGTCGATCCCCACGTCCACCTCGACGCGGTCCTGACCGTCGGCGAGCCACGCCACAACGAGTCCGGCACGCTCATCGAGGGCATCCTGACCTGGGCCGACCGGAAGCCGACCCTGACCCACGAGGACGTGAAGTCCAGGGCCCGCCAGGCGATCCTCTGGGAGGTCGCCCAGGGGACGGGTCTCATCCGCTCGCACGTCGACGTGTGCGATCCGAGCCTCGTCGCGCTGCGGGCCCTGCTCGAGCTGCGCGACGAGATGCGCGACGTCGTCGACCTCCGGCTGATCGCCTTCCCGCAGGACGGGATCCTCAGCTTCCCGAACGGCAAGGAGCTGATGCGCGAGGCGCTCCGTCTCGGCTGCGACGTGATCGGTGGGATCCCCCACTACGAGTGGACCCGCGAGGACGGCGTCGAGGAGGTCCACTTCCTGTTCGACCTGGCCCGGGAGACCGGGAAGCCGATCGACCTCCACTGCGACGAGACCGACGACGAGCAATCGCGCTTCCTGGAGGTCGTCGCCGCCCGGACGATCCGTGACGGGATGGGCGGCCGGGTGGTCGCCGGGCACACCACCGCGATGGGCTCCTACAACGACGCCTACGCCTTCAAGCTCCTCCAGATCCTCCGCCGCGCCGGCGTCACGATCGTCGCCAACCCGCTCGACAACATCGTCCTCCAGGGCCGCTTCGACACGTACCCGAAGCGGCGCGGGATGACCCGGGTCAAGGAGCTCGACGCGGCCGGCGTGAACGTCGCCTGCGGCCACGACTCGATCATGGACCCGTGGTACCCGCTCGGGCGCGGATCGATGCTCGACGCCCTGTCGATGCTCGTCCACGTCGCCCAGATGACCGGTCGCTCGGAGCTCTTCCGAGCGTACGAGATGGTGACCACGAACCCGGCCAGGGCGGCCGGGGTGGAGCATGGGGTGGAGGAGGGCCGGCCAGCGAACTTCGTCGTGTTCGACTGCGAGGACGAGGCGGAGGCGATCCGGCTGCGGCCGGCCGCCCGCTGGGTCGTCCGCCAGGGTCGGGTCGTGGCCGAGACGCAGCCCGCCACGAGCGTTGTCCATCACGCCGGCACCGACCACCGAGTGACGTTCACGAAGGCAGAGGGAGCCAAGGCATGACAGCCGCCGCGCATGAGCTGGGGATGCCCACGGCCGAGGGCGATCTGACGATCGAGGCCCACGGCATGGAGCCGATCCCGACGAGCGCCCGCTACGGGTCGGTGAACCGGGTCTTCACCGTCTGGTTCACGCCGAACCTCGTCCCGGCCGGCGTTCGCCATCGGCCTGCTGGCCGCCGCCGACTTCCTGAAGGTCGGGTTCGTGACCGGACTCCTGGCCATCGTCGTCGGCAACGTCCTCGGTGCGCTGATCGTGGCCCTCCTCAGCCAGATGGGTCCGATCACCGGCATGGCCCAGATGCCTGCGGCGCGGCTTCCCTTCGGCAAGTCGATCGCCCTGCCCGGCGCCTTGAACTGGCTGAGCTGCATCGGCTGGGACGGGATCAACTCGATCTTCGGCGCCACGGCGATCACGGTCCTCGTCCCGGGGGTCCCGTTCTGGGCCGCCCTCGTCGTCATCGTCCTCGCCCAGGGCGCCCTCGGCGTCGTCGGCTACGAGGGGATCCACCTGTTCGAGAAGTACGGGGCGATCGTCCTCGGGGTGATGTTCGCGGTCCTGACCGTGGTCGATCGCCGGGAAGGCCGGGACGGGCATCGCCAGGGTCGACGGCTTCGACGGACTCGACCAGCTCGGCGCGTTCGTCCTGTTCAGCTCGATCACCGCCAGCTTCGTCCTGGCCTGGGCGCTCTACGCCTCGGACTACAGCCGCTACCTTCCGGAGGGGACCTCCGGCTCGAAGGTCTTCTGGTACACCCTCCTCGGGCTGGCCCTGTCGGCCGGCTGGGTGGAGGTCCTTGGTCTGCTCGTGGCCGACCAGGCCAAGGATGGCGGGGCGGTCGCCACGATCGACTCGATCCTCGGCGGCGGCCTGTTCGGGGCGATCGCGATGATCGCCATCGTCCTGGGCACGATCGCGGTCAACGCGATGAACGACTACACCGGCTCGCTGTCGCTCCAGGCCGCCGGCATCCGGATCAAGCGGGTCTATTCGGCGGTCGCGGTCGCCGTCCTCGGCTTCCTGTTCACGCTCTACCTGAACTCGGGCGACTTCTTCACGAAGTTCGAGAACTACCTGCTGTTCATCAGCTACTGGATCGCGCCGTGGGCGGCTGTCATCCTGGCCGACTGGTGGCTGCGCGGCCGGCGGGCCGACGTGAACCGCCTGACGAACTTCGGCGGACTGCCGTCCGGGCTCGTCGCCCTGGTCGCGCTCGTCGTCGGGTTCGTCGTGTCGATGCCGTTCCAGACCTCGTCGTTCGGTGGCGAGATCGCGACGGCGACCGGCCTGCCGATCAACACGATCGCCGCCAACAACCTGCACTACGCAGACTTCGCCTACCTCGTCGGCTTCGTCGTCGCGTTCGCGATCTACTGGGTCGCCGGGCGTCGGACCGTGGCCTCCGAGGCGTAACCGTCGGTCGGGTCCGCCCCGGACGTGCTTCGGGGCGGACTACGGCAGGACCGGCGGCTCGTGGACGACCGGCACCAGGTCGAGCGTCTCGACATGGCCGGCGACCTCGGCGCAGGTCGCCAGCCACAACCCGTCCGTCGCCTTGGCCCGCGCGATCAACCCTTCGAGGGCCGCCGCGCGCGAGGCACGCCCGCTGACGAACGGGTGGTTGGTGAGCATGAACAGGCCGCCCTCGGCGACCAGGGCGTCGAGCTCGAGCGCCCAGCGGGCGACGACATCCGCCGGGCTGGCGATGACGCCCGAGCCGGTGATCCCGGGCAGGTAGTTGTAGGCCTCCCAGTCGTCGAGCGCCCAATGGGCCGGCAGCTCGACGATCGTCGGCGCGCCCGGCTCGGACGAGGCGGCCAGGCGGTACGGGTGATCGGCGTCCATCAACCCCGAGTCGTAGCGGAAGCCGTGCCGGGCGAGCAGCCCGGGCAGGGCGTAGGACGCCTCCCAGTTCGGCGCCCGGTAGCCGATCGGGCGGACCCCGGCGACGGCGTCCAGCGCCTCGAGCCCGCGCAGGAGCCGGCGCTCCTCGGTCGCCGGGTCGGCGCCCCGGGAGCTCTCGTGGAGGTAGCCGTGGTGGGCGATCTCGTGGCCGGCGTCGCGGATGCTCCGGACGGCGTCCGGCCAGCGCTCGGCCGAGTAGCCCGGGACGAAGAACGTGGCCCGGACCGCCTGCCGGTCCAGGATCCGGAGGAGCCGCGGGACGGCGGTCCGCGGCCCGTACGCCTGGTGGCTCATCACGTCGAGCTGGGCGGCGGTCTCGGGGTGCTCGAACAGGATCGGGCTCTCGGCGTCGAGGTCGAACGTGAAGCAGGCCGCCGCCCGGACGCCGTCGGGCCAGCGGAAGCCGGCCGGCAGGACCGCTCGCCAGGGCTCGCTCACGACCCGCGCGTCGTCGCCCGCCGGAGGGCGACGAGCGACAGCATCTCGAAGGCGAGGTTGGCGGCCAGGAAGGCGGTCTGGCCGGCCGGGTCGTAGGCCGGGATGACCTCGACCACGTCGAACCCGACGAAGTCGAGCCCGGTCAGGGCGCGGACGATCGCCAGGGCGTCGTGGGCGGACAGGCCGCCCGGCTCGGGCGTACCGGTCCCCGGCGCGAACGCCGGGTCGACGACGTCGATGTCGAAGCTGATGAACGCCGGCCGGTCGCCGACGCGCTCCCGGATCGTGGCGGCCGTCGCCTGCCGGGCCGATCCGCAGGACGTCCTCGGTCGTCAGGTAGTCGAGACCGAGCTCCGCCCGCAGTCTCGTCCAGTCCTCCCCGTCGTAGAGCGGACCGCGCAGGCCGACCTCGATCGAGTGGTCGACGTCGACCAGGCCCTCCTCGATCGCCCGCCGCATCCACGTCCCGTGGTTGTACTTCTCGCCGAAGTAGCTGTCCCAGGCGTCGGTGTGCGAGTCGAAGTCGATGACCGCGACCGGGCCCCGGCTGCGGGTGGCGCGGAGGTGCGGCAGCGTGCAGGCGTGATCCCCGCCGATGAGCAGCGGGACGACCCCGGCCTCGACGATCGGGGCGACCGCGGCCTCGATCGCGGCGTAGCTGCGCTCGGTGTAGCCCGGCACGATCGCGACGTCGCCGTAGTCGACGCAGGACAGGATCTCGAACGGCTTGACGTCGAGGTGCGGGTTGTACGGCCGGAGCATCACGCTCGCGGCCCGGACGCCGTTCGGGCCGAACCGGCCGCCGACCCGGTACGTCACCCCGGTGTCGAACGGGACGCCGACGACGGCGAGGTCGACCTCGTCGAGCGTCCGGACGTACGGCAGCCGGGCGAACGTCGAGGGCCCGGTGAAGCGGGGCGAGGTCGAGCGAGTCCTCGGGGACGTAGCGCGGCACCCCTCTATGGTAGCCGTGGCCCGACATGCCGACGAGCCCCGGACCGCACCGGGGCTCGAGGGCCGATCGGATGAGTGGCGAGGCGCGTCCCCCCGGCGCTACCGCTCCGCCCCGCGATCGAGGACGTTCCGCGTGAGCTGACTCGGGCCAGCGACACCACCGGGGTACGGGACGCCCTGCAGGGTCTGCGGCAGCTGGCTCGGGCCGGCGACACCGCCGGGGTACGGGACGCCCAGGCTGACGGTCCCGGCGGCGGGCGCGTCGAGCGGCCGGTCGCCGACGGCCGCGAGGCCGGCGAGGCCGATGACGAGAGCCGTGGCGAGGACGACCCCCGCCAGGAGCTGGATCCCGAAGCGGACTCCCACAGCCGGCGCCCGGCTGGCCTGCATCTGGATGCTCATCGCTGATCCCCCTCTTTGCCGGCCCGCGTCTGTGGGCCTGCATCTGCGGTCGACGGTAGGGTCGCCTGGGGTAGCGGTCCATCGAGGCACCGACAGGCGGTCGGTCGCCGGTCGGACAGCGGCGCGGACGAGGCGCCTACACTCGACCGATGCGCGCTGCCGTGCTCCCCCGCCCCGGCGAGCCGGTCGCGATCGAGGAGCTCGAGCTCGACGAGCCCGGACCTGGCGAGGTCCGGATCCGGATGCTGGCCAGCGGGGTCTGCCACTCGGACCTCCACGTCCGCGACGGCGAGTGGGAGCGGCCCGGGCCCGATCGTCATGGGCCACGAGGGCGCCGGCGTCGTCGAGGCGCTCGGCGCGGGTGTCGATCCGGCGGCGACCGGACTCGCGCCCGGGCCGGCTCGTCGCGCTGTCGTGGGTCGTGCCGTGCGGGGCCTGCCGCTCGTGCCGGGCCGGGCGGTCGTGGGAGTGCCCGGAGTCGCCGTCGTTCCGCCACGGCCGTGACGCGTCCGGCCGGACCCGCCTCCACCGGCACCGACGGGAGCGACGTCCTCGCCTACCTGTCGATCGGGACGATGGCCGAGGCGCAGGTCGTCCCGGCCGCCGCCGCGGTCCCGATGCCGGACGGCACGCCGGCCGGAGGTCGCCGCGCTCATCGGCTGCTGCGTCGCGACCGGCGTCGGCGCGGTCGTCAAGACCGCGGCCGTCCCGGCCGGAGCGAGCGTGGCGGTCATCGGGCTCGGCGGGGTCGGCCTGTCGGTCGTCATGGGCGCCCGGCTGGCCGGTGCCGGGCGGATCGTCGCCGTCGACCGGGTCGCCGGCCAAGCTCGAGCTCGCCCGCGAGCTCGGCGCCACCGACGTCGATCCTGGCCGGCGCCGACGACGACGAAGACGGCCGACGGCGCTCCGCGACGCGACCGACGGCGGCCCGGACTTCGCGTTCGAGGCGATCGGCCGGCCGGCCACCGTCGAGCTGGCGATCGAGTCGCTGCCGCCCGGCGGCACGGCCGTCCTCGTCGGGATGACGCCGCAGGGCGAGCGGGCGAGCCTGGACGTCTACCGCTTCGTCGACGGCGGGCCGGCGGATCCTCGGCTCGAACTACGGCTCGGCGGTCGCCGCGCTCGACTTCCCGCGCTATGCGGCGCTCCACCTCGAGGGTCGCCTGCCGGTCGACCGGCTGGTCGACCGGCGGATCGACCTGGACGAGCGTCGAGGACGCCTTCGACCGCCTCCGCCGCGGCGAGGGCCTGCGCAGCGTCGTCGCCTTCTGAGGCCGGTCAGCCGCCGGCCGCGCCGAGGAACGTCACGCTGACGATCGTGGCGCCCGAGGAACAGCGCGTAGCGGACGAGCCACGCCTTCCAGCTGCCCTCCGCCTCGGCGACCATCCGCGGGGCGAACACGAACGCGAGGTAGAAGAACGCCGCTGAACAGGACCTGCAGGCCGAGCAGGCCCGCGAACGCCGACGGCGTGGCGGCCGGGTCGCCGAGCAGGGCCCGGTAGTCGAACAGGCCGGCGAGGTCGGAGACCATCCCGCCGAAGACCGTCCCGGCGATGAGGATGAACGGGACGATCATCAGCCGGCGGACCGCCCGGGGCAGGCTCGGCAGGTGGGGGTAGGCGACGTAGCAGGCCAGGGTGATGAGGAAGATCGGCCCGATCACGACGTCGCTGTCGAGGCCGAGCCGGCCGAGCGAGGTGTCGGCCACGATCGACAGCGACAGCAGGAACGGCAGCGGGGCGTAGGACCGCGGGGTCGCGATCCCGTCGAAGCCGATCGCCGGGTCGCCCGGGCTGCGGGTCGCCACGACGACGACCGCCAGGACGACCGCGGCCAGCCCGAGCAGGCCGGACAGTGGGTCGGGCGCCTTCCCGAGCGGGTCGCCCGCGTTCGACCCGCTCCCGGTCCCCGACAGCGCTTCGCTGGCCGCGCGCACCAGCGGCAGGCCGACGACCAGCCAGGCCGACGAGCAGCCCGTCCTCCAGCCGCAGCAGCCCGTCGCCGAGCGGGCCGAGGGCGCCGTCGAGCGACGAGACCACCCGCTCGGGAACGGTCGCCGGCCGCGCCTGTCCGGCTCGATCCGCGGGCCCGCTCACGGAGCGGGCTCACCGCCGGCCGGGGCCGCGTCCCGGCGGCCGGGCAGGACGTGGGCGGTCAGCTCCGGGAAGGCGCGGACGACCCAGGCGACGCCGAGGATGCACAGCAGGCCGCCCGAGACGACCGCGAACTGGGGTCCGGCCAGCGCCCCGACGGCTGCCGCCTCCATGTCGCCGAGGCGCGGTCCGCTGGTCACGACGAGCATGTTGATCGAGGTGACCCGGCCGCGCAGCTCGTCCGGCGTCTCGAGCTGGACGATCGTCGAGCGGAAGACGGCCGACAGCATGTCGGCGGCGCCGGCCAGCGCGAGGAAGAGCAGGGCGAGCGGGAACGAGAAGGTCGCCAGGCCGAAGCCGGCGATCGCCACCCCCCACACGACGACCGCCCAGGCCACCGCCCGACCGGGACGCTCGACCCGCGTCACCCAGCCCGAGACGAGCGCGCCCACGAACGCCCCCGCACCCGGCGCGGCGGCCATCAGCCCCACCCCGACCGCGCCGGTCCCGAAGACGTCGATCGCCAGCACCGGGAAGAGCGCGGTCGGCATCCCGAAGATCATCGCCCCGAGGTCGATCGCGAAGGTCGCCAGGATGACCCGGCGGCGCATCGCAAAGGCCAGCCCCTCGCGGATCGCGGCCAGACCGGGCCGGGACGCCGTCGCCAGCGGGGCGATCGGGGCGATGAGGGCGAGGGCGCCGAGCGACGCGCCGAACGACGCGACATCGACCGCGTAGGCCCCGGGCAGGCCGACCGTCGCGATGAGCAGGCCGCCGATCGCCGGGCCGACGATCGACGCCGCCTGGAAGTTCAGCTGGTTCAGGGCGATGGCCGCCGGGAGCCGGGCCGGCGCCACGAGACGTGGGATCGCCGACGATCGCGTCGGCTGGTCGACCGAGCCGATCCCGGCCGCCACGAAGGCGACCGCCAGGATCGCCCCGAGCGGTGGTGCCGGCTGGAGGGCGAGCCAGACCAGGGTCAGGCTCGAGACCGCCATCCCGAGCTGGGTGACGATGAGCAAACGGCGCCGGTCGACCGCGTCCGCGACCGCGCCCGCCCCGAGCGAGAAGACGAGGATCGGGACGAGCTGGACGAGGGTCAGGACCCCGACCGCCGCCACCGAGTGGGTCACGACGAAGACCTGGTAAGGGAGGGCGATCCGGGTGATCTGGTTGCCCATCCCGGTCACGACCTGGCCGCCCCACAGCAGACGGTAGTCGCGATGCTCCCGGAGCGGCGAGACGTCGATGAGGAGGCGGCGCACGACTCGCCTCCGCGAGCCCGTGCCCGACGGACCGGTCATCGGGGGGACGCCGACGGGTCTACTTGTCGCGTTCGGCGGCGTTGACCAGGGCGGCCTGGGCGGCGGCGAGGCGGGCGACCGGGACCCGGAACGGCGAGCAGGACACGTAGTCGAGGCCGATCTTCTCGCACTTGTAGATCGACTCGGGGTCACCGCCGTGCTCGCCGCAGATCCCGAGCTCGAGGTCGGGCCGGGTCGCCCGGCCCTTGTCGACGGCGATCTTCATCAGCCCCGCGACCGCGTCGTCGAGGGTCTGGAACGGGTTGTCCGGGAGGATCTTGTCCTCGACGTACTTGAGCAGGAAGCCGCCCTCGGCGTCGTCCCGGCTGAAGCCGAACGTCATCTGGGTGAGGTCGTTCGTGCCGAAGCTGAAGAACGCCGCGTCGCGGGCGATCTCGTCGGCCGTCAGGGCGCCGCGCGGGACCTCGATCATCGTCCCGAACTTGTAGTCGACCTCGACGCCCGCCCGGGCCTCCACGGCGAGCGCCTCGGCCTCGAGGAGCGCCTTCGTCGCCGAGAGCTCGTTCACGTGCCCGACGAGCGGGATCATGATCTTGGCGATCGGGTTCCCACCGGCCTTCTTGACCGCGATCTGGGCGTTCAGGATCGCCCGGGTCTGGATCTTCACGAAGTCCGGGATCATCAGGCCGAGCCGGCAGCCGCGCAGGCCGAGCATCGGGTTCTGCTCGCGCATCGACTCGACGACGGCCAGCACCTCGCGTGCCCGGGCATACGCCGGATCGTCCATGGGCGTGCCCTTGACCCGGGCCTCGGTCACCTCCACGAGCAGCTCGTCGTGGTTGGGCAGGAACTCGTGGAGCGGCGGGTCGATCAGGCGGATGACCACGGGCAGGCCGTCCATCGCCCGGAAGATCCCCTCGAAATCGCCCTGCTGGAGCGCCTCCAGCTTGCCCATCGCCGCATCGAACCGGGCGACCGCCGTGGCGTCGTCGGCGTCGAGCGTCTCGCCGGCGGCGAGCCGGGCCTTGGCCCTCGTCGCGACGGTGGCGACGAGGATCGCATCGCGGACGATGTCGAGCCGCTCGCCCTCGCGGAACATGTGCTCGGTCCGGCACAGGCCGATCCCCTGGGCGCCATAGCTCCGGGCCAGGGCGGCCTCCTCCGGCTTGTCGGCGTTCGTCCAGACGCCCATCCGGCGGACCTCGTCGGCATAGCCGAGGATCGTCTGGAGCTCGGGCTGGTCCTCGAACCGGGCGCTGACCGTCGGCAGGGAGCCGGCGTAGACCTCGCCGGTCGAGCCGTCGACGCTGATCCAGTCGCCCTCGGCGAAGGTCACCTCGGTCTCGATGCTCCGGGCGGTCTTCGTCGCGTAGTCGACGACCAGCTCGGCGCAGCCGGCGACGCACGGCTTGCCGATCTGGCGGGCGACGACGGCGGCGTGCGAGGTGGCGCCACCCCGGGCGGTCAGGATCCCCTGGGCCACGGCCATCCCGTGGAAGTCGTCGGGCGAGGTCTCGATCCGGACGAGGACGACCTTCTCGCCGCGCTCCACCCAGGCGACCGCATCGTCGGCCGAGAAGACGGCCCGGCCGACCGCCGCGCCGGGCGACGCGTTCAGCCCGCGGGCGATCCGGGTGGCTGCGCGGAGAGCCGCCGGGTCGTACTGGTCGCGGAGGAGCTGGTCGACATGGGCCGGCTCGATCCGGGCCAGCGCCTCCTCCTTGGTGATGACACCCTCGGCGACCATGTCGGTGGCGATCTTCACGGCGGCCGCGGCGGTCCGCTTGGCGCTCCGGGTCTGGAGCATGAACAGCCGGCCTCGCTCGATCGTGAACTCGAGGTCCTGGACGTCGCGGTAGTGGCGCTCGAGGCGCTCGGCGATCCGCTGGAACTCCTCGTAGGCGTCGGGCAGGTCCTGGGCCAGGTGGCTGATCTCCTGGGGCGTCCGGATGCCCGCCACGACGTCCTCGCCCTGGGCGTTGGTGAGGTACTCGCCGAACAGGACCTTCTCGCCGGTGCTCGGGTCGCGGGTGAAGGCGACCCCGGTGCCGGAGTCGTCGCCCATGTTCCCGAAGACCATCGTCACCACGTTGACCGCGGTCCCGAGGTCGTGGGCGATCTTCTGGTTCTCGCGGTAGTCGTGGGCGCGCTTGCCGAACCAGCTGGCGAAGACGGCCTTGATCGCCAGGTCGAGCTGGTCGGAAGGGTCGGACGGGAACTCGCGTCCGGTGTCCTCCCGGACGATCGCCTTGAACGCGTCGACCAGCTCGCGCAGGGCGGTCGCGTCGAGGTCCGTGTCCTGCTTCGCGCCGTGGGCCTGCTTGACCGCGTCGAGGGCGTGGTCGAACCGCTCGCCGTCGACCCCCATGACGATCCGGCCGAACATCTGGATGAACCGCCGGTAGGCGTCCCAGCCGAACCGCTCGTTGCCGGTCAGGGCGATCAGGCCGTGCAGGGTCTGCTCGTTGAGCCCCAGGTTGAGGACGGTGTCCATCATCCCCGGCATCGAGAACTTGGCCCCGGAGCGGACGCTGACCAGGAGCGGGTTGGCCGGGTCGCCGAAGCCCTTGCCGGTCTGGCGCTCGACCTCGTGGAGGGCCTCGAGGACGTCGTCCCAGAGCCCGTCCGGGAGCTGCTCGCCGGCCGCGAAGTAGTCGTTGCAGGCCACGGTCGTGATCGTGAAGCCGGGCGGGACCGGCAGCCCGGCGCCGGCCATCTCGGCCAGGCCGGCCCCCTTGCCGCCGAGCAGGTCGCGCATCGTCGCGTCGCCTTCGGCCCGACCGCCGCCCCAGGCGTAGATGTAGCGCTTCGCGGCGCGGTGGGCGCGCTCGGACGAGCTCGTGGCGGTGTCGGTCATCGGGTCGGGTCCCTCCGGGGTCGTGCAGCCGCCGGCGCGCGGCGCTCCATTCGCGATCGGCTCGATTGTACCCGTCGTCGCTCGGCACGCTGCCCGCCCCGGCCGGCCTCGGTAGACTGGACCGACGACCCACGACGAGAGGGACAGCCCCCGGATGACCGAGCACGAGCACGACGAGCGCGAGATCCACCCCCACGCCGAGGCGTACAACGCGCGGCTCGTCCGGCGCGTCGACCAGACCGACGACCTGGCCTACTTCTGGGTCCGCTTCGACGGCGAGCCGATCCGGTTCGAGCCCGGCCAGTACATGACCATCGGCGTGTTCGCCGACGGCAAGCTCGTCCAGCGACCGTACTCGGTGGCGTCGCCCCCGGTCGAGGCCGCCGACGGCGGCTACGAGTTCTACGTCCGGCTCGTCCCGCTGCTCCGCTTCACCACGCTGCTGTGGCGGCTGCCGGTCGGCCATGCGATGCGGATGATCGGGCCGAAGGGCAAGTTCCTGCTCGAGCCGGACGACAAGCGGACCCACCTGTACGTCTCGACCGGGACCGGCATCGCCCCGTTCATCTCGATGATCCGCCAGAGCCAGGCCGACGGGGTCCCGCGCAAGACGGCCGTCCTCCACGGCTGCTCGTACGTCGACGAGCTGGGCTACCGGGACGTCCTGGAGACCTGGGAGCGCGACGGCTCCTACCCGGTCCGCTACATCCCGACGATCTCCCGCCCGAACGACCCCCGGAACGCGGGCTGGACGGGGCGGACCGGCCGCGCCGAGTCAGTCGTCGGGGCGGTCTGCAAGGACCTCGGGCTGCGCCCCGAGCGGACGGTCGTCTACATCTGCGGCAACCCCGACATGATCCTCAACGTCGAGGCGGACCTGATGCGGCGCGGCTTCCCGGAGTTCCACGTCAAGAAGGAGCTCTACTGGCCGAAGGGCAAGGACGCCCGGCTGCTCGCCGGTTGAACCGTCGTTGACGGTCGTTGGTCACAGTCCCGGGTGACCTTCGGCACGGGGATTCATGCGCAACGGCGAATAGGTCCGGCGGAACCCGTGCGGCACGATTCATCAAGAACACGCAGGATGGGTCCGAATGCACACGGTCATCGCCAAGGATCAGCTCTCGCCCAACGTCACCCGGCTCGTCATCGAGGCGCCCCGGATCGCCCAGATCCGCCGTCCCGGGCAGTTCGTCATCGTCCGGCTCGGTGAGGGAGCGGAGCGGATCCCGCTCACGATCGCCGATGCGGACCCCGCGGCGGGCACGATCAGCCTGATCATCCAGGCCGTTGGCAAGAGCACGATGGACCTGGTCGATCTCGAGGTCGGCGGGGCGATCCGGGACGTGGCCGGCCCGCTCGGCCGTCCGACCGACCTGATCGAGTCCGGTCACGCGGTGTGCGTCGGCGGCGGGGTCGGGACGGCGGTCATCCTCCCGATCGCCCAGGAGCTGGATCGGCGCGGGGTCGCGGTCACCAGCGTCATCGGCGGCCGGTCCCGCGAGTGGGTCATCCTGGAGCAGGAGCTCGGGGCGGCCGGCGAAGTCGTCACCTGCACCGACGATGGGAGCTACGGACGGCCCGGCTTCGTGACCGAGGCGCTCAAGGACCTGTGCGACGCCGGCGGGGTCGACGCCATCTACGCGGTCGGCCCGGTCCCGATGATGCGGGCGATCGCGAAGCTCACCCGGCCGTACGGGGTCCCCACCACGGTCTCGCTCAACTCGATCATGGTCGACGGGACCGGGATGTGCGGCGGCTGCCGGGTGGTCGTCGACGGCCAGACCCGCTACGCCTGCGTCGACGGACCCGAGTTCGACGCCCAGGCGGTCGACTTCGATCTCCTGACCGACCGGCTGACGACCTATCGCCAGTTCGAGCAGGAGGCGCTCGCCCGACGCCAGGCCTGCCTCCTCCCGGCGCTGGCCAGCACCGCCGAGGTCGGCGGGGAGCCCGCGGCAGCCGCGACCAGAGGGGCCGAGGCATGACTGAGCGCGTCCCAGGGGAACGACCAACAGAGGGAGCACCCGCGTCCTCCCAGCCTGGCACCCCGCTGACCCAGAAGGAGCGGATGAAGATCGTCCGCCAGGCGATGCCTGAGCAGGACGCGATCGCCCGGGCCGGCAACTTCAGCGAGGTGAACCTCGGCCTGACCGAGCAGCTGGCGATCCTCGAGGCCGAGCGCTGCCTCCAGTGCCCGAAGCCCTATTGCATCGAGGGCTGCCCGGTCCGGGTCAACGTCCCGCGGTTCATCATGTTCCTGCGTGATGGCGACATGGCCGGCGCGGCCGGCTCGCTCCTCGACGACAACGCCCTGCCCTGTGTGACCGGACGGGTCTGTCCCCAGGAGACCCAGTGCGAGAAGGTCTGCCTGCGGGCGAAGACGGGCTCCTCGGTGGCGATCGGCTACCTGGAGCGGTACGTGGCCGACTGGGCGCTCGAGCATCCCGACGGGATGCCGGCCGGGCACCCCGACCCCTCCGGCATGCGGGTCGCCGTCGTCGGGTCCGGGCCGGCCGGGCTGACGGCCGCCGGCGAGCTGGTCAAGCGCGGCCACGACGTGACGATCTTCGAGGCGTTCCATGCCCCCGGCGGTGTCCTGATCTACGGGATCCCCGAGTTCCGATTGCCCAAGGACATCGTCGCCCGGGAGGTCGACCGCCTGGTCGCGGCCGGGGTCCGGATCGAGCGGAACGCCATCATCGGCAAGACCTACACCCTGCCGGAGCTGCGCGAGCGGTTCGACGCGATCTTCATCGCCGTCGGCGCCGGACTGCCGGTGTTCATGGACGTGCCCGGCGAGAACCTCAAGGGGGTCTACTCGGCCAACGAGTACCTCACCCGGGTGAACCTCATGGGCGCCTACGCGCCCGACGCCGACACGCCCGTGCTGCACGGCCAGCGGGTCGTGGTCGTGGGTGGCGGGAACGTCGCGATGGACAGTGTCCGAACCGGGCGACGGCTCGGAGCGGCCGACGCGATCATCGTCTACCGGCGCAGCCGCGACGAGCTGCCGGCCCGGGTCGAGGAGGTCCACCACGCCGAGCAGGAAGGCGTCCGCTTCGAGTACCTGGCCGCGCCGGTGGAGGTCCTCGGCGACGAGCACGGCTGGGTGCGCGGCATCCGCTGTGTCCGGATGGAGCTCGGCGAGCCCGACGACTCGGGCCGGCGGCGCCCGATCCCGATCGCCGGCTCGGAGTTCGTGATCGACTGCGACATGGTCGTCGTCGCGATCGGAACGCGAGCGAACCCGGTCCTCACCCAGTCCGCCCCCGACCTGGCCCTCAATCGCTGGGGCTACATCGTGACCGACGAGCGCGGCATGACCTCGATCCCGGGCATCTTCGCCGGCGGGGACATCGTCCGCGGCGCGGCCACGGTCATCCTGGCGATGGGCGACGGCAAGCGCGCAGCGGCGGAGATCGACGCCTACCTGAGGGGGGAGTCAGTGCCGGCCTCGGCGGAGGCGGCCCCGGCCCCGGTCTCGGCGGAGGCGGTGCCGGCCTCGGCGGCCTCGGCGGCGGCGCCGGCCCCGGCAGTCGCCGCTCCCACGCCCACCGCGCCCGCCGCACCCACAGCCGCGGCCGAGTAGTCACCGCCGCCTGGTAGCAGCCGCCAGCTCGCGCCGGGTCCGACGCGGGAACCTGGCTGCGACGCGGTCCATCTGCCTCTTGATGGGTCATCCAGCGATCGGGGCGATGCCATCGCCGATGGCCCGCGGTTCTACCCCCACCCAGTGACCGGAGTGGTACGGGACTGCCCCTCCGGCCATCCGCTCGCCAGGCAGCGATCCGCACACTCAGCGATGCCGGTCTCCGGTCGAGACCGCCTGCGGATCCCCGGTGGAACTGGCAAGCCGCCGTCTCGCACCACGGCCATCGCTGAGTGGCAGGAACAGCAGACCCGACATCGGCCCGACCGGCTCGCGAAGCCAGGTCTGCACGACGTGGCCGCGGGCGGGGAACGCCGCCACAAGCACGGACCCGTGACGGCCCGCCCGGCGGCGAGCCGTGGATCCCTCGGCGACGACGAGGACCCGAGCCACCGACCTCGGCTGCCAGCCGAACCGCTCCCGCGCTACGCCCGGTGCCAGCCGGGTCTTCACGTCGAGCCGACGGATCGTCTCCTCGATCGACACGAGCTCCGTCTTGGCCTCGACGACCAGCACGACCTGGCGCGCTGGCTGAGCGGCGAGGAGGTCGATCGACCCGCGTTCGCCGTACTCGGAGAACGTGGCCTCGACGTCGACCTGCCAGCGAGCGAGTCTGAGCCGGGCGGCGAACGCGCCGACCAGCGCGGCGTGTCGCTCGTCGAGGAGCCGGTCGAGCGCACCGCCTCGCCAGCCGACCTGAACGTCCAGACGTGCATCCACGACGGCGAAGGCGCGTCGCAGGGCCCGGAGCGAGAGCGCCGACAGGTGACCGCGCTCGATCAGCGAGACGGTCGACTGGGCGAGCCCGGCCGCCTCGCCCACGTCCGACTGCCGGAGGCCACGCCGCCGGCGCAGTGCGCGTAGGGCCCGGCCGACTCGGACATCGTCCATGGATCCGATCATCCGAGAGCGCGCTTACCTGGCGATCAACTCGGCTTGGGGTCCTTGGCGGTCGGTCCGACCGGCGTTGGTGTCCGTCGAGGTGGACGATCCCGACTCAGCTCAGCGGCGTGATCGACACGCTCGACCCGTCGACCACGACCCGCTCGGTCGCGTCGCCGACGGTCACCACGACCGTGTACCCGTTCGCCCGCAGCCTGACCGAGACCACACGGACGGACGTCGCCGCGTCGCGGACCGGGACGATCAGGGTCAGGAAGCGGACCGTCCGCCCGGTCCGCCGGGCCTGGACCGTGGGCGCCCTGGACTTCTGGTTGTAGCGGTACGTCCGCCAGCCCTGGACCGGCCGTGTCCGGCCGGTGACGATCGAGATCGTCGGGCGGACCGCCGAGCTGGCTGATGACGACATCGCCACCCGGGGTATGTGTCCGGACGGTCCTCCCGCTGATGGTCGGACGAGACGCGGGTGCCAGGTGCCACAGCTGGGTGAACGTCCGGCTGACGCTCGAGCCCAGGCGGTCGTCGACGAGCAGGTAGCCCGAGCGACGCGAGAAGACCACGGTCCGGCGTGTCGCGGACGCCCGGGTAGCCCTGGACCCGGACGCCGAGGGCGAGGGCATCGGGCGTCTCGGCCCGGAACAGGAGCGGCGTCGTGGCCGACGCCCGGTAGGGCACGCCGCCGACGGTCACGACGCTCTGGGCGGACCGACCGAGGAAGTAGGTCCGGAACGGTCCCGCGTTGTAGCTGTACGTGCCCGAGCCGACGATCAGCCGAGAGCCGTAGCCGTAGACCGTCAGCGAGCCGCCGTCGGCGTGGCCGTGGTACGCCCGACCGCGCCCGTAGCGGACCGCGAACGCGGTCTCGTCGGCGAACGGCCGGGTCTCGCCCCAGCCCGACCGACCGAACGCGTAACCGGCCACGTACGTCGCGAACGTCCCGAACGGCCTCGGGCCGGACGCCCCGGCCGTCGCCGCGAACTCGGCGAGCGTGCCCGGGATCGGCTTCGCCTGGCCGGCGTGGGTGTCGCCGATCAGCTCGTACTCGCCGTTCGGCAGGGTCGCCCAGCCGAGGAAGGTCGGCATCCGGTCGACCCGGGCGAAGGCGGACGGGACCACGCGGCCGCATGCCCGGAGGCGTCTCTCGGCGGCGCGGTAGCGCTCGTAGTCGTAGTACTCGTAGCCGATCGACTGCTCGTTCGAGACACCCTGCGCGTCGATGGTCTCGGCCACCAGCGCGTCGATCCGGCTCGACGCCAGCGACATCCAGCCCGCACGACGGAGCAGGCAGCCGATGTCGAGCAGCCCGATCGACTGGTTGAGGGCATGGTTGCCGTGCCGGACGTAGAACCGCGGATCGGCCAGGGTCGAGCCGTGGAGGATGAGCGCTGCGTGCAGCCAGCTCGACATCGGGACGATCTCGGCGGTGCAGGCAAGGACCATCGCTCGCCAGGCGGTGGCGTGGTCGTCCCACGAGAAGCGCGAGCGTGGCGCCGAGCGCGGGTTGTCGCGCAGCCAGTCGCGGAGGAGGAAGATCGCCCGGTCGAGATAGCGCCGCTCGCCCGTCCGCGCCCAGGCCGCCTCCAGCTTCAGGACGAACCGGAGCGAGTGGTAGTCGAACAGCCAGTTGTCGTCGTGGAACGGGTTCTCGCGCCAGGTCGGGTTTCGTGGCAGGCGGACGGTCGGCTCCGAGCCGAGCGTGTAGCGGCCCTGGAGCAGCCGGTCCGCCGCCGCGACGACGTTCCCGCTGACGTCGCAGCCGGCCCGAAGCTCCCGGACCGGACCCGCGGGAGCATCGGCGCCCGGGACGGCCCGCGACGACCAGGCAGCGTCGGCCGAGCCCACGACGACGGCGAGCAGGCACCAGGCGGCCACGACCGCCGCGCGGGTCGCCCGACCGCTGAGCCGCTCGTTCACGCGCGCCTCCGAGCCGTGACCTGCGCCGAACGAGACGCTCGCTCGCGACAACAGGTTACAGCGGCGACGTCATCGCTCCGAGGGCGACGTTCGTGCTCAGGGTCGCGCGGCCGCGAGGCGGTCGAGGACGATCGCCTTGACCCGGTCGGCGGCGACCCGGTCCTGGGCCATCGAGTCTCGGTCACGGATCGTGACCTTGCCGTCGTCGAGCGACTCGACGTCGACCGTCACGCACCACGGCGTGCCGATCTCGTCCTGGCGCCGGTAGAGCTTGCCGATCGCGGCGGTGTCGTCGTAGACGGCCATCACGTCGCGCTTGGAGATCGGCCTTGATCCGGTGGCACAGCTCGACGATCTCGGGACGCTTCTTGAGCAGCGGCAGGACCGCCACCTTGTACGGCGCGAGCTCGGGATGGAGGGCCAGCGACACCCGGGTCTCGCCACGGACCTCCTCCTCGCGATAGCTGTCGATGAGGAACGTGAAGGCGGCCCGGTCGGCTCCGGCGGCCGTCTCGACGATCCACGGGATGAACCGCTCCTCGGTCGCCGGGTCGAAGTAGTCGAGGCTCTCGCCCGACGCCTCGGCGTGGCGGGACAGGTCGAAGTCGCCCCGGTTGTGGATGCCCTCGAGCTCCTTCCAGCCGAACGGGAAGCGGTACTCGACGTCGATCGCCTTCTTGGCGTAGTGGGCCAGCTCGTCGGGGGCGTGCTCGCGCAGCCGCAGCCGGCTCGGCGCCACGCCGTACGCCTCGTACCAGGCCCGCCGCCTCGGCAGCCACTCCTCGAACGCGGCCGCGGCCGGCTCGCCGGGCCGGACGAAGTACTGCATCTCCATCTGCTCGAACTCGCGCATCCGGAAGACGAAGTTGCCGGGGCTGATCTCGTTCCGGAAGCTCTTCCCGATCTGGGCGATCCCGAACGGGATCTTCTTCCGGCTCGACTGCTGGACGTTCCGGAAGTTGACGTACGAGCCCTGGGCGGTCTCGGGCCGGAGGTAGACGATCGATGCCTCGTCCTGGACCGGGCCCATGTAGGTCTGGAACATCAGGTTGAACCGGCGCGGCGCGGAGAGCGGGCCGCCGTCGACCGGGCAGGTCAGCCCGAGCCGCTGGACGATCCGCCTCGTCGCGCAGCTCGGTCGCCGGTCAGCTCCTCGGCGCCGGGCAGCTCGTCGAGCCGGAACCGGCGGTGGCAGGTCGCGCACTCGACCAGCGGATCGGAGAACGACCCGACGTGGCCGGACGTCACCCAGACCTGGGGGTGCATCAGGATCCCGGCGTCGAGCCCGACGATGTCGTCGCGAAGCTGGACCATCGCCCGCCACCAGGCCCGCTTGACGTTGTTCTTCAGCTCGACCCCGAGCGGCCCGTAGTCCCAGACCGCGTTGATCCCGCCGTAGATCTCCGACGACGGGAAGATGAAGCCGCGACGCTTGCTGAGCGAGACGATCGTGTCGAGGTTGGCGACGGCGGGCGCGACCGACCCGAGGTCGGCGGTCTGGAGGTGGGTCACGACGGGATGGGCTCCGCTTGGGCGGCCGGCCGTGGCAGGGACGGCCGCGGGTGACGTTGGCCCGGTCGATGCTAGCAGACGCCCGCCGACGGCGGTCACCGCGCGGGCAGGCTCTCCGCCAGCAGCCGCAGCGCGTTGCCACCCATGATCGCGCCGATCTCGGTGTCGCCGAAGCCCTCGCGAGATCAGCGCGTCGGTGACCTGGACCATGCCCGTGGCGTCGAACGGGACCGGGACGGCGCCGTCGAAGTCCGAGCCGAGCGCCGACGTGGTCGACCCCGGCCAGGCCACCGCCGCGGCGATCGCCCGGCCGATCGCGGCCGCGTCGTCGCCGCCGGTGGCGGTCGGCCAGAAGCCGATCCCGATCAGACCCGCCGGTCGCGGCGATCCCGCGGACCTGGTCGTCGGTCAGGTTGCGGATCGAGTCGATGGCTCGCCCGGACGCCGGTGTGGGACGCGACGACCGGCCGGGTCGCGAGCGCCAGGACGTCGTCGATCGTGCGGCTCGGACGCATGGGCGACGTCGACCAGCATCGAGCGGCGCCTCCATCCGGGCGATCAGCTCGCGGCCGGCCGCGGTCAGCCCGCCCTTGTCGACGCCGTGGGCCGACCCGCCGAAGTCGTTGTCGAAGAAATGGGTCGGCGACATCATCCGGAATCCGGCGTCGACCAGCCGGTCGACGTTGGCCGGGTCGCCGTCGAGCGCGTGGGCGCCCTCGATCGACAGGAAGGCCGCCGTGATCGCCGGGTCGGCACGGCGCCGGGCGAGGTAGGCCGTCGAGATCGGCCCGCGATCCGACCAGGGTCAGGCGTCCCGCCGAGCCCGCGGCCATCGTCCGGGCCCGGTCGGCCTGGTAGAGCGCGCGGGCCAGCAGGCTCCGCCAGGTCGCTGGCGGCCAGCGCTGGGCGAGCGCGAGCAGGGTGACGTCGTCGGTCCGGGCGTCGTTCCGATCGAGGTTCGCCCGGCGCGGGACCTTGGTGCAGACGGCCAGTGCCTCGAGCGCGATCCCGCCCTCGATCAGCCGCGGGACGTCGACGTGCCCGTGCGTCGCCCGGTCGCAGAGGTCCCGACCCCACAGCAGCGAGTCGGCGTGGAGGTCGACGACGAGCAGGCGCCGATGGAGCTCGCGGGCGAGCTCGGACGCCGCGTACGGCGGTCGGCCGGCCGACCGGGTTCTTCGCTCGAGCGACCCGGTCGGGGATGACGCCGAAGGCGCCGATGGCGGCGGCCACGGCGCCGACCCCGGCGACCAGGATCGCCCGGCGGACGGTCGGGCGATCTCACGCGGGCCGATCCGTGCGGGCGGGTCCCGGCGGCGACCGTCCGATCGGGAACCTCGAACGGCCGAAGGATCACCACGGCCGTTCGAGCAGGGGCGAGTCGGTCAGCGGCGGCGGCGGCCGGCGGCCAGCTTCGGCTTGTCGAGCAGGACGAGCGCGCCGGCGATGACCAGGCCAAGGCCGAGGAAGATCATCGACATGGACGCGGTCGGCGGCTCAGCCGGTCCGACCGTGGCGGTCGGCGGGAGGGTGACCTTCGGGTTCGCGGTCACGCCATGCGACGCCGCCGGTGGAGGTTGCGGTGGGCGTCGCGGTGCCTTCGACCTCACCCGTCGGGGTGGGCGTGGGCGTCGGGGTCGGGGTCGGGGTCGCGACGGCGCACTCGAGCTCGAGCGGGTCCGCGCGCCCGATGTTGTCGATGCTCTGGTATCCATCCGAGCGGTTGTCCGGCCGGAGGACGTGGGCGCGGACGGTGTGGCTCCCGGGGACGACCTTGCCGGACGCCTCCGCACCCGTCGGTCAGCGTGCCATCGGGGTTGACCCATGAGAAGTCGGGCGGGGTCCCGTCGTTGCCGCTCAGGCCGCTGACGAGCTTGCCCACGCCGTCGATCCGGATGTAGGCGTTCTCCGGTCGGGTCTGCAGGAACTGGGTCCGTCGACGCCGAGGACGAGCGCGAACAGCGTCTCGCGTGTCGCAGTCGTAGCGAAGATAGAGCCGGGCGACGACCGGCTTGTCGGCGTTGCCGGCGTCGGTCATGTCGGCGAACTTGTCGGCGCCGAGGCTCCAATCGCCGGTCGCTCCGTCGACCACGGCCGATCCGTGCGTCGGCGCGGGCGGGCCGGCAGCCCCCACGCCCGCCGGTCCGACGACGGACAACGCCAGCAGGGCGGCCACCGCGGCCCACCCGAGCGGACGGATCAGCCGCCCGCGACGTCGCACCAAACGAGGACGAACACCTGCCCGCATGGCCTGTTCCTCCCTTGGACCGATACCGATCCGATGATGTCCCGGTACCCGGCATCCGCCGGACCATCGCGATGATGGGCGAATCATGGCCGAATCGGCGGCATAAGTCCAGTACGAACGTTCTATCGCTCGCGGACCGGAACCCCAGCGCTCCCCACCGGACCCCTCCGCGGCGACGCTCGGCCGCCGGTGTCGACGGTCAGCGGCGGGCATCGACCCGTAGACTGCGAGGCCGGCCGTCAGGCCCTCGGCACCGGCGACCGGCGTCGCTCGGGGCCGGAGTCGCGGGCCGGGTCGGGGTCGGAGGGCGGGACGCCGCCCGGCAGATCGGCGGCTTCGAGATCCAGGCGAAGGGGCGGGGTCTCGGCCGCCGAGCCAGGCATCGCAGCTGCCGACCAGCCGGCTGGCCACGGCGACGGCGCCGTCGATCGACGTGGCCGGCAGCACGACCGAGAAACGGCCCGACCCTTCGGCCGCGACCGAGTCGCGGGCCCGGGTCCGCTCCCGGAGCAGTCCCCCGATCACCGGGGCGAGCCGGGCGGTGGCGCCGGTCGCCGCGGTCGCGGCCGCCGGATCCCGCCCGACGAGCCTCACCTCGAGACGGCTCGCCGGTCGCCTCGGAGGCGCGGCGGCCGCAGCCAGGACCGGAGCCGCCCCGCCCGCCATCTGCGCCGCCGGGACGGCGACCGGAGCCGCCCCCGGCTCGGCGCGGGCCGACGGCGCGCCCGGTCGAGGACCCGATGGCACGTAGCGGCTCGGGCGGGACGGCGCCCACCTCACCTCGGGCCTCGACCGGTCGAGGACGCCCGGTCAGCCCGGAGCCGGCGGTCGGCAGCGGCCCTGGGGGCTCGCCTGACGCCGGCAGGCGCGGTGGGCTTGTCGGCTGCTGCTCGGTCGGCCCCGGGGACGGCTGGCCGGTGCGGAACAGCCCATCGGAGCGGCCGAGGAACGCGGAGATCGCACCGGCGAGCGGATCGGCCTGGGTGACGGACGGCGGCGTCCCGTCCGGCCGACCGGCCAGCGCGGGTGACGCCGCGAGGTCGGTCGTCGCCCGTTCGAGGGCCGGCCCCGCGAGCGTGGGACGAAGGGGTCGATCGCGGCCCTGGCCGCGGGGGTCGCGGACCGTCAGGACGACCAGGCTGACGATCGCGACCGTGTTGACGGCCATGACGGCGACCAGGATCGCGAGGAGCGCGGTGGCGTCCACGGTCGGGTCAGCGGGTGACCGGCGTCCGGGTCAGCCAGCGCCGCCAGCCGCCCGATGTCGCCTCGGCCGCAGGCGCCGTCGTCGCGACAGGGATCCCGAGGAGCTCGGCCGCGACGGCCCGGAAGTCGTTGGCGACCCGGCTGTCGTGGGCGCTCAGCGTGATCGGCAGGCGGAGCCCGGCCGCCTCGGCGAGGCGGACACTGTCGCGGACCGTCGAGCGGAGGACGAGGTCGCCGTACGTCCGCTGGAGCTCTTCGAGGACCTGTCGCGAGTGGACCGTCCGGTTCACCCGGCCGGCCAGGATCCGCGGCGCCCCGAGCCCGGGGTTGAGGCTCATCCGGATCTGGTCCATCTCGCGGACGAGGCTGGCCACGCCCGGCAGGGCGATGGCGTGGGTCTCGACCGGGATGAGCACCTCGCGGAAGGCGGTCAGCGCCGCGACGCTCAGGAACGCGATCGAGGGCGGGCAGTCGGCGATCACGATGTCCCAGTTCGCCGGCAGGCGGTTGACCGCCCGAACGAAGGCGGCGGCCAGATCGCCCATGAGCGTCCGCTCCGCGGTGACCAGCCAGGGCGACGAGGGGACGATGTCGACACCGGGCACGATCGTCCGCTGGGCGAGAGCGCCGAACTCCACCGACCCGACGAAGACATCGAACATCCCCCGACTGTCGTCGCGCGCGCCGATCCACTCGGATGCCGATCCCTGGGGGTCGAGATCGATGAGCAGGACCCGGGCGCCCGTCTCACCGATCGCGGCGGCGAGGTTGACCGAGGTCGTGGTCTTGCCCGCGCCGCCCTTGTGGTTGATGACCGCCAGCGTTCGCACGCCACCTCCGGTTCGCATCCGTGCTCGAACGTTGGCTCGTCCCGGCGCGCCGGGCTCATTCTAGCGGTCGGAGCGGATGGGGAGCGGGTCGGTCAGGTGCGGTCCAGAGCGTCAGCCGAGGCGGAAGCGGGTCGGCCGGATCCGGATCGCGGTCGGGTAGTCGGCGGCGTAACCGTCGACCGTCCAGCCGGACCCCTCGATCAGGTGTCGGTACTTGGCGATCATCGCCGGCACGCCCGATGGCAGCGGCGCATCGGGCACGATCCGGGCCTCGCCCTCGATCGTGACGAAGGCGCTCGCCGTGGCGTCAGTGTTGAGGTTGACCGAGACCCGCGGGTTGGCCTGGATGTTCCGGATCCGCGGCGTCACGGCCAGGCTGTAGACCAGGATCTCGCCGCCGTCCCACAGGAACCAGACCGGCGAGCTCTGGGGCTGCCCGTCCGGCCTGACCGTCGTCAGCCAGACGATCAGCTCGGTCTCCAGGTGCCGGACGGCCGCGGCGCCGGCCTCCGTCGTCGTGTCGAGCATCGATCCCTCCACCCGTGGTCCAGCCCGTCCCTCCGACCGGCCCACCGGGCCGGGGCCGCGCTCCCTCACATCCCGGCGATCGGCCGGATCTCCACCACCAGGCCCGGGCTGCGTGGCACCTCGCGAGCGTAGCGCAGCGCCTCGGCGCGGTCGGCGGCCGTCGGACGGGAAGCGGACCGTGGCGCCGGTCGCGCTCGGCTCGAGCGGCTCACCGGCGATCAGCGCGCCGGCCTCGGCCAGTCGGGCCGCGTACCCGGCGTGGCCGAGCATGACCTCGCGCCGCTCGTCGGGGGTCATCGCCAGCTCGGCGGCTTCGTCACCGTGGAGCAGGAGCAGGAATCGCATCGATCTCCTCCGCCGGCGCGGTCGCTGGATCGCGAGCGGTCAGTGACCCGCCCGGACCTCGTCGAGGAACGCCAGCGAGCGGGCGTCGCGCTCGAGGGCGATCCGGACGAAGTCGCGCATCGCCGCCTCGACCTCGCGCTCGACCGCCGGCGAGACGCGCAGCAGGGCGAGCGCCTCGACGTCCATCCGCTGGTAGGCCTTGAGCAGCTTGAGCGCCTCGAGAGACAGGCCGGTCCGCTCGACCGGCGGTCCGGCCTCGCGCTGGCACAGGACGCCGCCGAGGGGCGGGACCCAGCGGAACGTGTCGGTCGCCTCGAGCATCCGGTCGCACTCCACGCAGCGGTCGACCTCGGGCCGCATCCCCAGCTCGTCGGTCAGGCGCATCTCGTACCAGCGGGCGACCCGCCCGGGTGCCATCCCCGCGTCGAGCAGCTCGTAGGCCCGGCGCAGCAGGAGGTACAGCGGCTCGGCCGGATGACGCTCCTCGAGCGAGCGATCGGCCAGCTCGGCCAGGTACCAGGCCGTGGCCGCCGGCTCGAGCGAATCGCGCAGGCGGAGCCAGGCGTGGCCGACGCTGACCTGGGTGACGACCTCGAACGTCCGACCGCGGGCCAGCTGGATGCGCAGCTCGGCGAACGGCTCGACGCTCCCACCGAGCCGGCTGGTCGGCCGGCGGACCCCCTTGGCGATCGCCTTGAGCTTGCCATCGGCGGGCGTGATCAGGGTCAGGACCCGGTCCGCCTCGCCCAGGTCGAACCGACTCAGGACGATGGCGTCGGTGGTGAACGTCCGCGGCCTGGGCACGCCGCCACGGTAGCACCGCCGGCGCGCGTGACGGATGGCGGCGCGTGCGTCGGGTGGCGGCGGATAGTGGTGGGTCCGGGCGGCCCGACCGGGTCCTCGGCCCCGACTGGCCCCTCAGCCCTGCCAGTCATCGATGCCCGTGGCACGGAACGAGGGACGGCTCCCGCGGTCGGGCCGGCGCGACGCTCGGCCCGCCGCCCGTCGATGTCACTCAGCGATCGACGTGCTGGCCGACGACCGCTCGTTCGCCCCAGACCACTCGGGTCGCTAGGTGGAGCCCAGTCGACCGTGCTCGAGGCCGCGACCCGATGACCGGGATGCCCGGCCCGGTCGCGACCCGATGACGGGCTGGCCCGGCCCGTGGCGCGATCGACGGCCCGGGCATCCGGCATCCGAACCGGCTACTCGGGACGAACACGTTGTCGTGACTTACACTCGCCTCGAGATGACCGCCACGAAGCCCGGGTTCGAGATCGCCGAGCTCATCGCCGCGACCGAGAACGAGATCCTGTCGCTCGTCCGCGACCGCGACCCGTCGACCCACGGCGTGTACGAGATGGTCCGCTACCACCTCGGCCTCGACGGCACGGGCGCGCCGGCCGGCAAGCGGATGCGACCGCTCCTCGGCCTGCTCGCCTACGCCTCGATCACCGGTGAGTACGAGCCCGCCCTGCCGGGCGCGGCCGCCGTGGAGCTCGGCCACAACTTCAGCCTGGTCCACGACGACATCGAGGACGGCGACGTCGAGCGCCGCCACCGCCCGACCCTGTGGGCCAGGCACGGCATCCCCCAGGCGATCAACACCGGCGACATGCTGTTCAGCCTGAGCCGGGTGGCCCTCCACCGGCTGACCGAGCTCGGGTTCAGCGACACCAAGGTCCTCCGCCTGATGCGCCTGTACGACACGACCTGCGTCGCCCTGTGCGAGGGCCAGTACATCGACATCTGGACCTCCGAGCACGACCAGGCGATGTCGGTCGAGCTCTACTTCGACATGATCGGCCGGAAGACGGCGGCGCTCATCAGCGCCTCGATCGAGGCCGGCGCGCTCCTGGCGACCGACGACGAGGCGGTCATCGCCCGCTACCGGGCGTTCGGCTGGGCGCTCGGGCTGGCCTTCCAGCTGAACGACGACCTGCTCGGGATCTGGGGCCAGGAGAAGGCGACGGGCAAGGAGCCGACCGACCTCGCCCGGCACAAGAAGACCCTGCCCGTCCTGTACGCCCTCGAGCACGCCGAGCCGGCCGACCGCGCAGCGGCTCCGGGCGATCCAGGCCGCCGGATCCCCGACGCCGGCGGACCTCGGCGAGGCGATCGCGATCCTCGAGCGGAGCGGCGCCCGCGACTACACCCGTGACCAGGCCCACCGCTACCGCGACGAGGCCCTCGCCGAGCTCGACGCGGCCGGCACCGTCGATGCCGCCGCCCGGGCCGGCCTCGAGCGGATCATCGTCTCGGTCATCAGCGCCTGACGCCGACCGGGACGCTCGGAAGATCCGCGGGACGGGTCGCCGTGGGCCGGATCACGGGCGTCTTGCCCACCCCGCAAGATCGCGCGTCGTCGACCGCGACCTGACGGCGATCCGCGGTGATTCCTTTCCGCCCCGACAAGGATCCGTGCCATAGACCGGGCCCCAAACGCGGCCGATCCCGTAGCCAGGGGCGCGGGGAGCTGGAACCCGCCCAGAGGGCTCTGGAAGCACGCTTTCGTGCCTGGGCGGCAAGAGAAGCAGGAGATCTTGCCCCGCGGGCAAGGGAACGAGCCGATCTTGTATGGGGAGCAAAGGACGCAGCGGCAGATGGGATCGTGCCGGCCGGCACGACCGCCGGCGACGGCGCGTTCCGACGACAGCCGCTCCCGATCGCCGACGAGGCCTGTGCCGACGCCCGCCGTCGATCGGCTACCTGTCCGCCTCGTCGTCGTCGAGCTGCTCGTCGGTCCGGCGCTCGCGGATCGCCAGGACCTTGCCCACCCGGCGTCCGTCGGTCGACTCGACGGTCAGGCGGAGGCCGTCGATCTCGACCTGGTCGCCCGGGACGGGCACCCGCCCGATGCGGTGGAAGACGAGCCCGCCGATCGTGTCGTACTCGGCCTCGTCCTCGAGCTCGAGGGTCGTGTCGAACAGCTCGGCCAGCTCGTCGACCGCGACCCGGCCGTCGATCCGGACCTCGTCGTCGGACAGCCGGACGACCATCTCCTCCTCGACGTCGTACTCGTCCTGGATCTCGCCGACGATCTCCTCGAGGAGGTCCTCGATCGAGACCATGCCGGCCGTCCCGCCGTACTCGTCGAGGACGATCGCGATGTGGACCTTCTTGCGCTGGAAGTCGTGGAGCAGGTCGTCGATCGTCATCGACTCCGGGGCGAACACCGGCGTCCGCAGGATCGACCGGATCGCCGGCCGCGGCTCGGCGCCGGTCTTGAGGTATGGCAGCAGGTCCTTGGCATACAGGATCCCGACGACCTCGTCGATCGAGTCCTCGTAGACCGGCACCCGGCTGTGACCCTCCTCGACGATCGTGTCGATCGCCTCCTCGAAGGTCGCCGCGGCGGGCAGGGCGACGATGTCGATCCGGGGGACCATCACCTCGTGGAGGCGCCGGTCGCCGAGCTCGATGACCGCGTTGATCATCTGCTCCTCCTCGGCCTCGAGAACGCCCTGCTGGCCTCCCCGCTCGACGATCAGGCGGAGCTCCTCGGCGGTGATCGCGCTCTCCCGCGACACGTCGGCTCCGAACGGCCGGGCGACCGCCCGGGTGATCCCGGTCAGGAGCGCCACGAGCGGCGCGAAGACGCGACCCAGGAGATCGATCGGCCGGGCGAGCCCGAGCGCGAACCGCTCCGGGTAGGCCAGGGCGAGCGTCTTGGGGACGAGCTCGCCGAAGACGATCGTGAACAGCGCGAGCAGGATCGTGACGATGACGAGGGCGATCCCGGCGGCCGAGCCGCGCAGCGCCTCGACCTGCTCGAGCAGGCCCTTCAGCCGGTCGACCAGGCTGACCGCCGCGTAGGCCGAGGCGAAGAAGCCGAGGAAGGTCAGACCGATCTGGGCCACGGCCAGGAAGCGGCCCGGGTCGTCGAGCAGCCGGCGGACCCGCCGGGCGCCGCGGTTGCCCTCCTCGATGAGCTGGTCGACCCGGCTCCGGCGGATCGACACGAGGGCGATCTCCGTGGCGACGAAGAACGCCTCGAGGGCCGTCAGGAGGGCGATGAACAGGAGCTCGGTTATCGGGAGGTTCATCCAGCGGGCCTCTTCGGCCTCTCGGGACCCGATCCCGACCCCGCGCGCTCGCCCGACGAACGCGGCTCCCGGATCCGGGCCGGCACGCCGACCACCAGCGCCCCGGCCGGGACGTCGTGGGTGACCACCGCGCCGGCTCCG
Organism: uncultured Chloroflexia bacterium; assembly: GCA_963837825.1. Lineage (GTDB taxonomy): Bacteria > Chloroflexota > Limnocylindria > Limnocylindrales > CSP1-4 > Chersky-267. Next base: position 36,051 of record CAWIOR010000003.1, on the reverse strand, counting down.
GTCTTCGCCCCGTCACCGACCTCGATCGGGGCGATCAGCATCGTGTCGACGCCGATGAAGGCGCCCTCCCCGATCGTCGTCGGGTGCTTGCGGACCCCGTCGTAGTTGGCGGTGATCGTGCCGGCTCCGATGTTCGTCCGGGCACCGACGTGGGCGTCGCCGAGGTAGCTCATGTGGTGCTGCTGGACGCCCGCCTCGAGCCGGCTGTTCTTGACCTCGGCGTAGTTGCCGAGCTTCGCCCCGCGGCCGATCGACGAGCCCGGCCGGAGATGGGCGAATGGCCCGATCGACACCTCGTCCTCGACCTCCGACGCCTCGAGCACGCTCGCCCAGATCCGGCAGTCCCGGCCGACGGTCGTGTCGATGAGCTGGGCGCCGGAGCCGATCGTCGTCCCCTCGCCGACGCTCGTCCGACCGCGCAGGACGACGTTCGGCTCGAGCGTGACGTCGGCCGCCAGGACGACGTCGGCGTCGACGTAGGCGGTCGACGGGTCGAGCATCGTCACCCCGGCCAGGAGATGCCGCTCGTTGATCCGCTCGCGCAGGCGGTAGGTCGCTTCGGCCAGCTGGGCCCGGTCGTTGATCCCGAGGAGGGTGCCGTCGTCGCCGACCTCGACGCTGGCGACCGGCCGGCCGTCGGCCCGGGCCAGCGCGACCAGCTCGGTCAGGTAGAGCTCGCCGCTGACCGGCGAGGGGTGGAGCTCGCCGATCCGCCGGCGCAGCCAGGCCACGTCCAGCGCGTAGATCCCGGCGTTGATCTCGTCGACCTCGAGCTCGTCCTCGGTGGCGTCCTTGGCCTCGACGATCCGGGCGACCTCGCCGTCGTCGTCCCGGACCACCCGGCCCAGCCGCCCCGGGTCGATCGTCACGACGCTGACCAGCGACAGCGCCGCGCTCGACGAGCGGTGCTCGTCCAGCAGGGCGCCGAGGAGGTCCGCCTCGAGGAGCGGGACGTCGCCGTAGACGACCACGATCTCGCGCACGTCCGGCGCCAGGACGGCGAGCCCGGCCTGGAGCGCGTCGGCCGTCCCGAGCGGCTCGGCCTGGAGGGCGAAGTCGGCGGCGTCGGCGAAGACGTCGCGGATCGCGGCGGTCGCCGGCGAGTAGACGACGAGTGGGCGGGTCGCGGTCGCCGCGCGGGCCGCCTCGATGACATAGCCGAGCATCGGTCGGCCGCACAGCTCGTGGAGGACCTTCGGGCGGCGGGACTTCATCCGCGTCCCGAGCCCCGCGGCGAGGACGATCGCGACGGTACGAGGCGGGACCGGTTCGGGCTTCATCAGGGCACCGCATCGTAGGGGCGTCCCGCGCGGGGTGTCAAACGCACCGCGGCGGGTGACCGACCCCGCTCAGCGCCGGCGGGCGATCGCCTCGATCTCGATCTGGGCGCCCCTCGGAAGGGCGCCGACCGAGAACGTCGAGCGGGCCGGCGGCGGGTCCGGCATCCGGCCGGCATAGACGCCGTTGACCATCGCGAAATCGCCGATCTCGGCCAGGAAGAGCGTCGTCTTCACGACGTCCTCCCAGCCCAGTCCGGCCGCCGCGAGGACCGCGCCGAGGTTGTCCAGCGCCCGCTCGGTCTGGGCCTCGACCCCTTCCGCGAGCTCACCGGTCGCCGGGTCGAGGCCGAGCTGGCCGGAGCAGAAGACGAGCTCGTCGGTCGCGATCGCCTGGCTGTACGGGCCGAGGGCGGCCGGGGCCCCTGGGGTCGAGATCGCCTGGCGGGTCATCGATCGCTCCTGTCTTGGGCCGCCCGGGCGGCGATCGTCGTGGCGGCGATGAACGGCTCGCCCGAACCGGGGATGGCCAGGCCGCCCTCGGCGACCGCCGCTCGGACCTCGTCCGCGGCCACCGCCGCCTCGGCCTCAGAAGGATAGAGGACCCACAGGGTCGGGCCGGAGCCCGACTGACCGACCGGCCGACCGAGTCGGCGCGACAGCGACCGGCGCAGCCCGACCAGGCCGGGCTCGACCGTGGCCGCAGCCGGGATGAGCTCGTTGGCGACCGCCAGGATGCCCGCCCGGTCGAGCAGCGCTCCCGCGCTGAGGCCGGAGCGCAGCTCGTCGGCAAGATGGCGCGAGCTGGTCAGGGCGGCCCCGCCAGCGCTCCGTGCCCCCGCGTCGTGGGCGGCGAACACCGCGGGCGTGGAGACGGCCAGCGGGGGCGTGACGAGGAGCACGCCGACGGGATCCCCGACGACTCCACGGAGCGGCGTCACCGTCTCGCCGCGGCCCTCGACGAGGGCGGCCCCAGCGGCCAGGAAGAACGGGACGTCCGAGCCGAGCCGGGCGGCGACGCGGAGCCGCTCGTGGACGGTCAGCGTCGCCCCCCACGCCTCGAGGGCGCCGTCGAGCGCGGCCGCGGCGTCGCTCGACCCGCCGGCCAGGCCGGCGGCGACCGGGATCCGCTTGTCGAGCCGGGCGGCCAGTGGCGGCGGCGGTCCGCCGGACCCGGCCCAACCCGCACCGACCGCCTCGCGCACCCCCGCGAGCGCGCGCAGGACGAGGTTGTCCGCCTCCGGCCCGGCGGCGAAGCCCGTGACGTGGAGGGTGTCCGTCGAGCCGGCCGCGGGGGCCAGGCTGAGCCGGTCGGCCAGCTCGAGGCGGACCATCACCGAGTGGAGCTCGTGGTAGCCGTCGGGTCGCCGACCCATCACCGCCAGGGTCAGGTTGAGCTTCGCCGGAGCCAGCCGGACGACCGGGGTCAGGCGGCCGGTCGGATCGGTCGCGGGCTGGGTCATCCGGTCGGCCAGCGGCTGGTCATCGCTCGGCCACCGGCCGGCCGCGCACGTCCGGCCCGATCGACCCGAACGCCGCGAGCAGCCGGATCCACTCCCCCACGGCGACCGTCTGCGGCCGCCGGTCGGGGGCGATGCCTGCGGCGGCGAGCGCCTCGGCGACCCGTTCCGGCGACGCGGGCAGCTGCCGCGCGAGCACGTTGTGGAGCATCTTCCTGCGCTCGCGGAAGGCGGCCTGGACGAGCCGCCAGAGCTCCTCCTCGGCCGCCGGCGCGAGCCGGTCGTCGGGCGGGAACGGCTCGACCACGATGACCGCCGAGTCGACCTCGGGCGCCGGCTCGAACGCCGTCGGCGGCACCCGCAGCGCGACCCGGACCGCCGCGTGGTACTGGACGAAGACCGACAGGTAGCTCATCTTCCCCGGCGCCGCCGCGATCCGCTCGGCCACCTCGCGCTGGACCATCAGGACCAGCCGCTCCGGCCGCGGTGGCTCGCCGAGCAGCCGGTGGAGGATCGGGCTCGTGATGTGGTAGGGCAGATTCGCCACGACGTCGTAAGGCGACGCCACGAGCCGGGTGAGCGGCACGTCGAGCGCATCGCCCTCGATGAGCCGGAGCGTCGCGCGACCGCCGGGGTCGTCGACGCCACGGGCGATCTCGTCGACGAAGCGGTCCCGGAGGCGCTCGGCGAGCCCGCGGTCCAGCTCGATCGCGGTCACCGCGGCGCCCGCGTCGAGGAGGCCGCCGGTGAGGATGCCGAGGCCCGGACCGATCTCGAGGACGTGCCGCCCGTCCGTCGGGCCGGCCTCGGCGAGGATCGCCTCGAGGACGTCGACGTCGGCCAGGAAGTTCTGGCTGAGGGCATGGCGGGGGCGCAGCCCGGCGTCGCGGAGCGCGCGGCGGACCTCGGACGGGTCGAGACGGGCGGGGGTCGATGGGCGACCGTCGGCACGCATCGGCTGACGCTCAGCGCACCGCGAGCGGCAGCGATGGCCGGGCGTCGAGGTCCAGGCCGGCGCGTTCGCCGGCCGCGAAACGCCGGGCGCCGGCCGCCCCGATCATCGCCCCGTTGTCGGTGCACAGCCCGGGACGCGGCACGACGACCGGCAGGCCCAGCTCGGTCGCGTCGGCCTCGATCCTCGCCCGGAGCGCCGCGTTCGCCGCGACCCCCCCGCCGACGACGATCGCCCGGGCACCGATCTCGCGGGCGGCGCGCAGCGTCTTCGTGGCCAGGACGTCGACGACGGCGTCCTGGAAGCCCCAGGCGAGCTCGGAGGTCATGGCGTCGGACAGGCCGGCCGCCGGGTCGTCGGCCGGCAGGCCCTCATCGGCCCGGGCGGCCGCGACGATCCGCCGGGCGGCCGTCTTCAGGCCGCTGAAGCTGAAGTCGTACGTGTCGCCGAGCCAGGCCCGCGGGAACCGGGCGTCGCGGTGTCGCGCGCCCTCGGCCGCGCGCTGGATGGCCGGACCGCCCGGGTAGCCCAGGCCGAGCAGACGGCCGACCTTGTCGAACGCCTCGCCCGCGGCGTCGTCGACCGTCTGGCCGAGGAGCCGGTAGTCGCCGTGGTCGCGCATCTCGACCAGGAACGTGTGGCCGCCCGACACGACCAGCGCGACGAGCGGGAACGGCGGCTCGGGCCTGCCGGCCGGATCCTCGCCCGGGTCGAGCAGCCAGCCCGCCTCGACGTGGCCCTCGAGGTGGTTGACCGCGACCAGCGGCTTGCCCCGGACGTGAGCGAGTGCCTTGGCGAAGTTGACCCCGACGAGCAGCGAGCCGGCCAGGCCGGGACCGTAGGTCACGGCGATCCCGTCGACGTCGCCCCAGCCGACGCCGGCGTCCGCCCAGGCAGCCTCGAGGACCGGCACGACCCAGCGCAGGTGGGCCCGGGCCGCGACCTCGGGGACGATCCCGCCGGTCGGGGCGTGGAGCGCGACCTGGCTGGCCACGACGTTGGCGTGGATCCGCCGGCCGCCCTCGACGAGGGCGATCCCGGTCTCGTCGCAGCTCGACTCGATGGCCAGCAGGAGCGGTCCCGATGTCCCGTTCGATCCGCTCATCGCCCGCCGTCCGGTCCGGCCGGCGCTGGCTGGGGCCGGCTCGGCGGCTCCCCGGCGGCCGAGGCCGCCTCCCGATCGGCGGCCGGCTCCGGCGCGGCCTCGATCGCGGCGCGCAGGGCGGCCAGCCGCTGGCGCATCGCCGCGCCGTCGAGGCGGTCGGTCGTCATGATCAGGGCATCCTCGTTGTTGTCGGTGTAGTAGCGCGGCCGGATGCCGACCGGTCGGAAGCCGAACTTCTCGTACAGCCGGCGGGCCGGCAGGTTCGACAGGCGGACCTCGAGCGTGGCCTCGGACGACCGGCGCTCGATGGCAAGGTCGAGCAGGGCGAGCAGGAGCCGCTCGCCGAGCCCCTGGCGGCGCCAGTCGGGGTGGATCGCGAACGTCGTCACGTGGGCTTCGTCGACCATCAGCCAGAGACCGGCGTACCCGACGACCTCGGAACCCGCCCGGACGACCATGTAGTGAGCGAGCCGGTTCGACTGGAGCTCGGTCAGGTAGGCGTTCGGCGGCCACGGCGCGCTGAAGCTGGCCCGCTCGATGGCCTGGACGGCGTCGATGTCGGCGAGCTGCATCGGCTCGACCGCGACGTTCAGCGGGGGTCGCGCGACCATGCCACGGCTCCGACCTCCTGGCGCACGCCGCGCGGGAGGGTGACGTACTCGGGGACGAGCGTCGCGAGATCGCTCGGACGGCCGGCCGACAGCTCGCCGACGCCGATGGCCACGAGCGCCGCGGCCAGGCCAGACCGGGCCGCGGCGCCGAGCGCGAGGGCGGCGGCTGGGGCCCGACCGTCGAGATCGAGCGCGGCCACCGTCCAGGCCGGGTCGAGCGTCGGCTCGACGCCGCCGGGGAGCAGCGTGAGCGCGCCGCTCGGGTCGACGAGGAGACGGTCCGACGGCCCGGCGGGCAGGAGCAGGGCGAGCGGGCCACCGATCGCCCCGCCGGCCGCCAGGACCGCTCCGGCGGCCGCCTGGAGCGCCGCGCGGGTCGGTACGCCGACGAGGGGGATCCCCAGGCCGTGGGCCAGCCCCTTGGCCGTCGCCAGGCCGACCCGGAGCCCGGTGAACGCGCCGGGACCGGTCCCCACGACGATCCCACCGAGCCCGGCCAGGACGACCCCGGCGCCGGCCAGCAGGACGTCGATCCGGACCAGGAGCTCCTCCCCGTGGCGGTGACCGGCGGTCCAGGCCGACTCGGCGATCACCCGGCCGTCCGCATCGCCGAGGGCCACGACGGCCACGGTCGTCGCGGTGTCGAAGGCGAGGAACGGCCTGCCCGGGACCGGTCGTCCGTCGGCCGCGGCCGAGCCCGCGCCGGCAGTCACCCGAGCGCCTCGACGTAGCGTCGGTGGCTCGGGCCGCCGGCGGTCAGCCAGACCGTCCGCGGCTCGTCGCCGGTCCCGTCGATCCGGACCTCGAGCCGGTCGGCCGGCAGGGCCGGCCCGAGCTTCTCCGCCCACTCGATCAGCGTCACCCCGTCGGCCTGGCGCTCGTCGAGCAGGCCGCCGGCGATCGCCTCGCCGGCGTCGGCCAGCCGGAACAGGTCGAGGTGGAAGAGCGGCAGGCGTCCGGTGTACTCGGACATCAGCACGAAGCTCGGCGAGTTGACCGTCGCGGTCACGCCGAGCCCGGCCGCGAAGCCCTTGGCGAACTGGGTCTTCCCGGCCCCGAGCTCGCCGATCAGGGCGACCAGGTCGCCGGCTCGGGCGACCATCGGCCAGCCGCCCGGCCAGCTGGCGGGTCTCGTCGGCCGAACGGCTGGTCACGACGCGGGCAGCCGCCGATGGCGCAGCGGGGGCGGGCATCGAGGGGAGCATGAGGCGAGGGTAGCGGACTCCGGACCGGCCTGCCGTCAGACGAAGCGCTCGAGGTCGGCCAGCGGGACCGTCGCCACTCGACCGTCATCGAGGCCGATCGTGGCCGCCTCGAGGTGGACTCCGGCCGCGAACCGGCGCAGCCCGGCCGCCCGGAGCCAGCGACCTTCTCGACCGGCCAGCTCGCCGGCCACCGACCCGGACCCAGTCGTGCGGCGGCGGGACGGGCTCCGGACGCGGCGGATCGAAGACCAGCATCGGCGGGTCGACGACGATGGCGACCTCCTGGCCGTCGAGAGCGGCGAACAGGGCCGCCATCGGGCCGGCGATCGGGCGACGCACCGTCCCGTCGAGGACGAGGACGGCGAACGGGGCCAGCGGCTGGAGGCTCGCCCGCTGGCGCGCCTCCGACGCGTGCAGGTCGCGCAGGTCCTTGCCGGCCAGGCCGGACGCCACGACCCCGCGGACGCCGGTGGCGCGAGCCCGGATGACCGCCTCCGAGTCGATCCGGCCATCGACCACGAGGATCGCCCCGGCCCGGCCGACGTCGAGCGCGCCGCGCAGACCGGACTCCCCCGCCACCCGCTCGAGCCGGCCGCGGGTCGGGATCCCGGCGGCCAGGGTTCCGGGCAGTCCTCGACCGGACAGCCGGACGGTGAGGCCGCGGCCGGGGACCGCGTCGACGACGGTCCCGGCGGCCGGCGCCTCGAGCCGGTCCAGGTGGGCCCCGGTGGCGATCCGCCAGCGACCCTCGGCCGGGTGGAGGAGCTCGCCGGCCGGGCTGCGCGGCTGGCGCCGGCGAAGGGGACCGCCGGCTTCGTGGCCGTCCCCGGGCCACCAGTCGCCGGCTCGCAGCGGCGGGCTGTCGCCCTCCTCGTGACCCGCGACCGGCGGCCCGTCGTCGACCCGCGGGTCCCGCTGGTGCTCGGCCAGCCCCAGGCCGGGGGTCACCGCGTCGCCCGGGGCGACGAGGATCCGGTCGCCCGGCGAGAGCCCGAACCGGACGACCGGCTCGGTCACGACGAGACGGCGCGCCGGAACGAGCTCGAGCCCGGCCGGGGCCTCCGTCGGCGCGGCAGGCAGGAGGTCGGTCATCCGTCGTGGCCCGCCCAGAAGGCATCCTGCCAGGCCTGCAGCATCGCCCGCCTTCGCTCGGCCCGATCGGGCAGCCGAAGGGGCACGTCGCGCAGATCGACGAGCAGGCCGCCCAGCCCCCCGCCGACCTCGACGCTCAGGCGACGGCCGCGGGCGCCGAGGCCGACCGGGTCGCGGAAGTGGAGATCGGCGGTGGCCACCTCGCCGGGCGGAAGGTCGACCAGCTGGAGCCCGCCCGGCACGAGCTCGAGCTCGGTCTCCCCGCTCGTCCCGCGGACGATCAGCCGTCCGGCGCTCCGCCCCGCCCGGAACCCCTGCGGCACGATGACGCGACCCGAGCGGAACGAGCAGGTCGTCGACGAGCTCGGCGAGGAGCGCCCGACGCTCGGCCGGGTCCGGCTCGGCGCCGAGCGGCCCGAGCAGCCTGGCATGGTCGAACGCGAGCTGGCTGGCCCCGGGCCGGCGCACGACGTCGGCGATCGCCAGCGCGATCGCCGGCCCCGGGGCGGCCGCCCAGGCGCCGCCGGCGACGACGATCAGGTCGGGTGCCGGCAGGGCGTCGAGCCATGGCGTCGCCCGGACGAGCCGGGTGACGGCGGCCCGGGCGGCCGCCAGGCGCAGCCGCGCACCGTCGCCGTGCGCCTCGACCCACGGGCTCTGGCGCAGCTCGTGGAGCCGGTCACGCATCCGGTGCCGGTCAAGGGCGACGGTCGACCAGGCCAGGACCTCGTCGACGCCGTCGTCGTCGAGCTCGGCCGGCGCCAGGCCGGCCGCCGGCGCGAGGACCGCCGGAGCCTCGAGGCCGGCCGGTCCGACGACGGCCCGCAGCCCGCCCTCGAGACCGATCTCGACGAGCTCGATCCGACGGTCGAGGACGACGGCCAGCTCGAGCAGGGCCCGGAGGATCGCCCGGCGCGAGTCGAGGCCGGTCGGGTCCAGCCGGTCGAGGAGGCGGCGCAGGGGCTCGCCGGCCGGCTCCCCCGCGTCGGGACCCGGAGCGAAGACCGTGCCCACGGCGCGGTCGGCGCTGGACCTGCCGACGAGGTCGTCCCGGGTGAGCTCGCCGACGAGCACGGCCGGCGGGGCGCCCGGTCGCGCCGCGATCCCGGCGGCGACCGAGGCCAGCTCGGCCAGCGCGGCCGTCTCCTCGCGACTCGTCGCCGGCTCGCCGGCGACCGCGAACGCCACGACCCCCTCGCCGAGAGCGGCCGCCGTCAGGCCGACCGGCCCATCCGGGTCGAGGCTCGCCCCGCGGGTCCGCCAGCCGGCCAGCCCGGCGATCGCCTCGACCGCCGCGCGCGCCCGGACGGTCGGCGCCAGGACGGCCAGGAGTGGCGGTCGGGAGGAGCGGACGACGAGCCTCGGCGCGAGCAGGGCGGTCGCCCGATCGATCCCGAGCCGGTCGGCCAGCCCGGGATCGCCGGCCCGGACGCGCTCGGCGACGTGTCCGACGAGGAGGTCCTCGTCGACGCCGGCCGGCAGGGCGAGCGAGCCGAGGAGCCGTCGCCGACCGTCGACCGGGCCGATCAGCGCGGCCGAGGCGGTGGCCGCCCCGAGATCGAGGGCGATACGGACGCGGGGGTCGACGGTCACCGGACCATGCTAGCGGAGCCGGTCGTGGCGCGGCCGCCGCGACCGGGCCGGCCGCCCGGCCCACCGGGCTCAGGCGTCGAGGGTGTCGTCCTCGTCGAACTCCTCGAGCCGGTCGATGAGCTGCTCGATCCCGATGTCGTCGGCCAGGATCGCCGAGACCGCCGACACGTCCCCGCCGAACAACCCGCGCAGGGTCGGGTCGAAGAACAGCATCGCGTTGCTGCCGAGCGGCCGATACGGGCGGCTGGCGTTCAGGAAGTGGACCGCCGGCGCGGTCAGTCCGCGGAACTGGATCTCGCGGGCGACCTGCTCGACGAGGTCGTCGCGCTGCTCGTCGGTGCGCTCGCGCGGGAAGCTCATGCCGGCATCCCGCCGCCGAGCCGGAGGCCGGCGCCGGCCGTCGCCGGGTCGGCCACGACGTCGATCGCGACCGGGGCCGCCAGGGCTCGCTCGAACGCCGCGTAGGCAGCCACGCCGCGGAGGGCGAACGTCACCGACTGGATCGCGGGCGAGCGCCGGAGCTCGTCGCGGACCGTCCCCACCGCGATCCGGGCGGCCTCGTCCATCGGGAAGCCGCCGACGCCGGTCCCGAGCGCGGGCATGGCGAGCGACGTGACATCCTGCTCGCGGGCCCGGGCGAACGCGCTCCGGACCGCCGTCTCGATCGCCGCCGCGCTGGTTCGCCGGTCGCGATCGAGCGACACCGCGTGGATCACCAGGCGCGCGGCCAGCCGACCGGCAGGGGTGACGATCGCGTCGCCGACCGAGACGGGGACCTGGCGGACCGCGGCGAGCTCGACCTCGTCGCCGCCGGCGGCCCTGAGCGCCTGCCCGACGCCGGTCGACATCCACAGGCTCGGGTTGGCGGGGTTCACGATCGCGTCGACCTCGAGCTCGCAGATGTTCCCGTTCCAGAGCTGGATCCGACTCACCCACCCCTCCACGACGCAAGCGTCCGGATCGCCACCGGTACCGCCGCGGCATGGTACACCCGGGGCAATCGGCGGGCCATGGCCGTGACCGCTTCCCACGTGTTCGTGGTGCGCAGTCGCGCCAGCTCCTCGATCGAGATCGTCTGCCCGCCCTGTGAGCCGATGAGCGTGAACTCGTCGTCGACGTCGACCGGCCGCCCGGGCAGGTCGGTCACGTCGGCCATCACGGCGTCCATCGCGACGTTCCCGACCAGCGGGACCCGGCGGCCGCGGACGAGAGCTTCGGCCCGGTTGGAGAGTGCCCGTGGAAAGCCGTCGCCATAGCCGAGCGGGAGCGTGGCGATCCGGCTCGGCCGGGTCGTGGTGAACGACGGCCCGTAGCTGATCCCACTGCCGGCCGGCAGGTCGGCGACCCGGATCGGTCGAGCGTGGAGCGACAGGATCGGCCGGATCGCGGCCGCGGGCCCGACCCTCGCGGCCTCGGGCGGCACGTCGTCCGGGACGATCCCGTAGGTCGCCAGCCCGATCCGCACGCCGTCGTAGGTGGGGACGACCCGGCCGAGCAGCCCGGCGCTCGCGGCGAGATGCCGATCCGGCGCCTGCGACCAGGCATCGGCCAGGCCGACGAGCGCAGCGGCGAACCGTTCGGCCTGGCGATCCGTCCGCGGTCGGTCGGCGGCCTGTTGGAGATGGGACCAGATCCCGTCCAGGCGCGCGCCGGGGCTCGCCGCGATCCACCGCGCGGCCGCGGGCAGCCGGCCGGCCTCGAGCCCGGCCCGGCCGAGCCCGGTCTCCACGTCGAGATGGACCCGCAGCGCCCGTCGCGGGCGCGACCCGCGCTCGCCCCGCCAGGCCGCGGCCGCGGCGGCCAGCATCCGGACCAGGAGCTCCTCGCTCGACGCGGTGACCGCGACCCCCAGGCGCATCGCCGCCGGGACGACCTCGGGCGGGATCGCGAAGAGGCACAGGATCGGCCGGCGGACACCGCCCGCCCGCAGCTCGACCGCCTCGTCGAAGGTGGCCACCGAGAAGCCGTCGGCTCCGGCCGCCTCGAGGGCCAGCCCGAGCGGCAGCGCGCCGTGGCCGTAGGCGTCCGCCTTGAGGACCGGCTCGACCCGGACGCCCGACGGCACCGCGGCCCGGATCGCCCCGAGGTTCGCCCGGAGACGGTCCAGGTCGATCTCCAGCCAGGCTGTCCGCGGGAGCGCCGGCAGGCCGGCCGCGGACAGGCGGGCCTCGATCGCCGGGCGAGGGGTCACGAGCCGGCGGGCGCGGCGCCCCGGCCGTCGACCGCGAAGCCGAGCCGCGACGGTCCCCCTCGTCGCCGGGCGGTGGCTGCCAGGCGCTTGCGGACGAGGGTGATCTCGAGCGGCAGGTCTCCGGCCAGCAGGCCGGCGTCGCCGAGCCGATCGCGCACGACCTCCCCGGCGGCGCCGTGGAGGTAGACGCCCAGTCGGGCCGCGTCGAACGGCGCCAGGCCCTGGGCCAGGAGCGCGCCGATCGCCCCGGCCAGGACGTCGCCGGTGCCACCGGTCGCGAGTGCCGGGTTCTCGAACGGCGCCCGGGCGGCCCGTCCGTCCGGGGCCGCCACGACCGTGTGGGCGCCCTTCAGGACCACGACCTGGCCCCACGCTTCGGCCGCGTCGCGTGCCGCGGCCTCGCGGGCGGCGTCGTCACCCGTCAGGTCGCCGTCCGCCTCCGGCGGGATCCCACTGGCCGCCCGCAGCCGGGCGAACTCGCCGGCATGGGGCGTGAGGACGCAGGGCCGCCCGATCCGCTCCCACCACCGGTCGCGGACCGCCAGCGAGCGAAGCGCCTCGGCGTCGACGACGGCCGGCGGCGGACCCGTCTCGTCCTCGACGGCGAGCAGCCCGGCGATGAGGTCGGCGGTCGCCAGGCCCGGCCGCAACCCCGGCCCGACGACGACCGCATCGTGCTCCTGGTCGAGGATCCGGGCCAGCGCGTCTTCCGGCTCGACCTCCTCGACGTCGTCCTCCGGAAGGGCCATCGTCGTCGCCTCGACCACCTTCGCCGCGAACAGCGGCTGGAGCGACTCGGGCACGGCCAGCGTGACCAGGCCGGCACCCGTCCGCCCGGCCGCCCGACAGACGAGCAGCGCGGCGCCGGCGAAGTCGAGCGAGCCGGCGATGACGAGAAGCTTGCCGAACGTGCCCTTGTGGCCGCGGACCGGCCGCTCCGGGAGGAGCGCGGCGACGCTCGCGTCGTCGAGGACCTCGAGCGCCGTTCGGGTCGTGGGCCGGGAACCGGCCGGGTCAGCCACGATCGGCCTCGGCGGCCAGCTCGCGCAGGCGGTCCATCCGGGCGAGGATCCGTCGCTCGCGCTCGTCGATCCGGGTCCTCGATGTCCGGCGGAAAGACATACCGTCCGCCGGCGGTCCGGATCCCGAACGCGATCGCCACGGCGTAGTCCGACTCGTGGGTGATCGAGATCGCGATCCGCTCCATCCCGAGCTGCTCGGCCCGGGCTGCCGCCCGGCCATGGAGCCGGACGGCCGGTTGGCCGGTCGGCATCCGCTCGATCTCGATGTCCCGCCAGCCGATCCCCCGGACGCCGAGACCGAGGACCTTGCTGACCGCTTCCTTGGCCGCCCACCGACCGGCGAACGTCTCCGGCGCGGTCGCGGACGTAGCCCCGCTCGGCGCCGGTCAGGACCCGAGCCGAGAACCGCCCGCCGAACCGCTCGAGCGCGGCCCTGATCCGGTCGACCTTGATGATGTCGATCCCGAGCTCGGTCGTACCCTCGGGCGGATGGCGTCGCGGAGCTCCGCCATCCTCGGACCGATGGCTCGCAGGGGCGTCGCCTCGGGCCTCGGAGGGCTGCCTGTCGGCGCCCCGCTCAGGTTGCCCGCTCACGGTGGCGTCGAGCGGGCTGCCGTCCGACGCCATCGGCCTATTCGACCGTGACGGACTTGGCCAGGTTGCGCGGCTGGTCCACGTCGGTCCCGCGGGCGATCGCCGTGTAGTAGGCGAACAGCTGGAGCGGGATGATCGCCAGGATAGGGCTGAGCGCCTCGTGCGTGTCGGGCACCCACAGGACCTCGTCGGCGAAGCGCTCGATCTGCTCGTCGCCGTCCGTGGCGACCGCGATGACGCGGGCGTCGCGGGCGCGGCCCTCCATGACGTTGCTGATCAGCTTGTCGTAGACCGACGAGCGGGTTGCGACCGCGACCAGCGGCACCTCCGCGTCGAGGAGCGAGATCGGGCCGTGCTTCAGCTCGCCGGCCGCGTAGCCCTCGGCGTGGACGTAGCTGACCTCCTTGAGCTTGAGGGCGCCCTCGAGCGCGGCCGGATAGGTGTAGCCGCGACCGACGAACATGAACCCGCGCGAGTTGACGTAGCGACGAGCGAGCTCCGGCACGCCGGTCGCCGCGTCCAGCGCGGCCTGGGCCTGCTTCGGCAGCCGGCGCAACGCGGCGCCGAGCTCGAGCTCCTGCTCGGCCCCCAGGCGTCCGCGGGCCTTGGCGATGGCCGCAGCCAGGATGACCAGGGTGGTGACCTGGGTGACGAACGTCTTCGAGGCGGCGACGGCGATCTCCGGGCCGGCCTGCAGGAAGAGCACCGCGGCCGCCTCGCGGGTGATCGCCGACCCGACCGTGTTGGTCACGGCCACGATCGGGCAGCCATGCTCGCGGGCGAGCCGGGTCGGGGCGATCGTGTCGGCCGTCTCGCCGGACTGGGTGACCGCGATGACCAGCGTCCGCTCGTCGAGCGGCGGGGGGCTGTAGCGGAACTCGGAACCGACGTTCGCCCGGGCCGGGATCCCGACCCAGTCCTGGATCGCCGCGGCGCCGACGAGCGAGGCGTAGAACGCCGTCCCGCAGGCGACGAGCTCGACCCGATCGACCGTCCGGAGGACGTCGGCCAGCCCGGCCAGCTCGGCGACCTCGATCCGGTCGTCGGTCGTGACCCGGCCGGTGATCGCCTGGAGGAGCGCCGTCGGCTGCTCGTGGATCTCCTTGAGCATGAAATGCTCGTAGCCGCCCTTCTCGGCGGCCTCCGGGGTCCAGTCGATCGTCGAGACCGCCCGCTCGATCGGGGTGCCGGCGACGTCGCTGATCGTGACGCCCCACGGCCGGAGGTCGGCGACGTCCCCCTCCTCGAGGAAGATGATCCGGTCCGTGTGGGCCAGGATCGCCGCCACGTCGCTGGCCAGGAAGCTCTCGCCGTCGGCCACGCCGACGACGAGCGGCACGTTCATCCGGGCCCCGACCAGCCGGTCCGGCTCGGCCGCGGTGCATGACCGCGACCGCGTACGCCCCGTGGACCCGGCGGAGGGCGGCGCGGACGGCGTCCGCCAGGTCGCCCGCGTAGGCCTCCTCGATGAGGTGGGCGAGCGCCTCGGTGTCGGTCTCGGAGGTGAGCCGGTGGCCGCGAGCCTCGAGCCCGTCGCGCAGCTCCCGGAAGTTCTCGATGATCCCGTTGTGGATGACCGTGATATCGCCGGTGCAGTCCTGGTGCGGGTGGGCGTTCAGGTCGTTCGGCCGACCGTGGGTCGCCCAGCGGGTGTGGGCGAGCCCGATCGCCGCGTGGGGGGTCCGGTCGGCGATCGCCGTCTGGAGGTTGGCCAGCTTGCCGGCCTTCTTCTCGACGAACAGGTCCCCGGCGTCATCGACGAGCGCGATCCCGGCCGAGTCGTAGCCACGGTATTCGAGCCGCTTGAGGCCCTCGATGAGGATGGGTCCCGCCTCGCGCGGTCCGGTGTAGCCGACGATCCCACACATGCGGTCCGAGTCTCCCGTGCGACCCGGGCGCCTGCTCCGGGCCGGGCTAGTTTAGACGCTCACCGGCGAGGGTCGCGATCTCGTCGGCCAGCAGACCGACGAGATCGGCGTCCGGCCCCTCGACCATCACCCGGAGGGCGGGCTCGGTGCCGGATGGTCGGACGAGGATCCGGCCGTTCCCCCCGAGACGAGCGTTCGCCTGGGCGAGCGCGCGCTGGAGGACCGGATCCCCCTCCCACTGGTCCCTGTGACGCGCCGGCACCGCCCGTTGCTGCTGCGGCAGGAGCGGGATCTCCGCGGCCAGCTCGGCGATCGAGCGTCCGCGCCGGCCGATGACCCGGAGGACCTCGAGCGCGGTCACGATCCCGTCACCCGACGTGGCGTGCTCCCGGACGATGACGTGGCCGCTCTTCTCGCCGCCGAGGACGGCGCCCGACACCTGCATCCCCTCGAGGATGTACTTGTCGCCGACCGGCGTCCGGATGAGCTGACCGCCGGCCGCCTCGATGACGCCCTGCAGGCCGCCGTTCGAGAGGACCGACACGACCAGTCCCCCGCCGTCGAGGACACCCCTGGCGAGCCGGTCCAGGGCGAGCATCCCGATCAGCTGGTCGCCGTCGACCACCCGTCCGGTGGCATCGACCGCGACGCACCGGTCCGCATCCCCGTCGAGGGCGAACCCGAGGTCGGCTCCGCGCTCCAGGACCGCGGCCGCCAGCGAGGCCGGGGCGGTCGCCCCGCAATCGAGATTGATGTTCACCCCGTCCGGCTCGGCGTGGATGACCTCGACCCGGGCACCGGTCGCCGCGATGATGTCGCCGGCCACGACGCAGCCCGAGCCGTTGGCGCAGTCGAGGACGATCCGCAGGTCGGTCGGGACCGACCGGGCGAGTCGGATCCGGTGGTCGCGGTAGCGGTCGAGCAGGGCGCTCGCGTCGATCGACCGTCCGAGCTCGGCGTTGCCGACCCCGCCCAGCTCGCCCGAGCGCCAGATGAGCTGCTCGAGCTCGTCCTCGATGACGTCGTCGAGCTTGAGCCCGGCCGCATCGAGGACCTTGAGACCGTTGTCCTCGGCCGGGTTGTGCGACGCCGAGACCATGATCCCGGCGGCGAACTCGCCCGAGCCGGCCAGGAACGCCAGGCCCGGAGTCGGGACGACCCCGACCCGATGGACGTCGACCCCGAGGCTGGTCGCGCCGCTGACGATCGCGGCGACGAACATGTCGCCCGAGCGCCGGGTGTCCTGGCCGACGACGATCGACCCACCGGGCCCGGCCAGGCGCCTGGCGGTCGCCCGGCCGAGGTCGTGGGCGATCGTCGGCTTGAGATCGACGTTGGCGACGCCCCGGATCCCATCCGTGCCGAACAGACGGGCCACGCTACGGCCCGCTCGGCGAGGGGGACGGGCTGGCCGACGGCGACGGCGGGGCGTTCTGGGTCACGACGACCGTGACCTCGGGCGGGCTCGTCGCGACGAGCTTGACATCGGCCGGGAGCGAGATCTTCAGCTTGACCTTGTGGCTGCCGGGCGCCAGACCGTCGACGTCGGCGATGACCGCCAGCGCGCGCGGGTCGAGCGCATCGAGGGCGGCCACGGTGCCGCCGACGGTGACCAGGACCGACGCCGTCGACAGGCTGTAGGTCCGGTCGTCGCGAGCGCCGGACAGGACGATCCCGGCCGAGAACGTCCGCGTCGCGGCCACCGGCTGGAGGGTGATCGTGACGGTCACGGAGTCGCCCGAGATCGACTCCACACCGTCGGGCAGATCGAGCGGCACCGTCCGGGTCAGGTCGGTCGCCGCGCCGCTCACCGAGATCGGGTCGGTGTCCACCCGGACGAGCGCCGCCAGCGCATCCGCGTCGCCCTCGACCAGGACGACGGGCGGCGAGACGGTCACCGACCCGATCTCGAAGCCGGTCGCCAGAGTGCCGGTGACGATCGGGTTGACCGGCAGGCTCTTCCGCTGGAGACCGCTCCCGACGGCGATCTTGACATGGACGCTCGACGGCTCCATGTCGACCGGGCCCTGGTCCTCGCCCCGGACGTCGACGGCCACCAGGTCGACGGTCTGGTCGACGTCGATCCCGGACGGCTGGATGATGACCCGGGCCTGGGCGGCCGTCACCAGGCGAACGACGGACTCCGGCCCCGAGACGGTGGCCTGGGTCGCCGACAGGACCGGGTCGCGGATCTCGAGCCCGGTCGGGACCTCGCCGTGATCGACCTGGACCGGGACCGTCTTCGAGATGAGCGGGTCGAGCTGGACGAGGATCGACGGCGGGTCGTAGTCGAGGACGGTCACCCGCGGGTCGGCCGAGCGAACATCCACCTTGACGGTCGACGAACGGGTTGTCCGGCTGCGGAGCCGCCCCCGACAGGTCGACGGTGGCCCTGAAGTTGGCGCTGGTCAGTCGCTGGGCGACCTCGGCCGGGGCGAAGTAGCGGATCGTCGTGACCGGCGGCAGGTTCCGGACGAGGACCGCCGAGGTCGGCAGCTTGAGCGGCACGATCGGGACGCTGCCCGGCCAGACCTGGGCGTTCTGGGACAGGACGAGCCCGGCGTACAGGAACGTCGCGACGACGATCGCGGCGAGCTTGAGCGGCCAGTTCCGGAAGATGAGCTCGAGGGCGCGTCTCATCGGCGAGCGGGCGCGGGCCTGGCCGGCCTGGCGTCCGGCCCGGGGCGGTCGGGGCGCGAGCGCGACGCCGGCGGTGCCGTCCCGTCCTCGGCCGGCGGTCCGTCATCCGTCCGCGCGGTCGAGCCCCCATCGCTCGGCGGCAGGCCCTCCGCCGGACTCGTCAGCGCCTCGGTCGCCGGCTCGTCGGGCGTCGAGCCCGGCGACGCCACCTCCGTGCCCGCCGCCCGGCGGACCGACCGGCGCAGGCCGGCGACCCGTCGTCCGCTCGGCCGGGCGACCGCCACAGAGCGGACGGCGCCGGTCCCCCGCTCGACCAGCGAGCGACCGCCGCCCTCGGGTCGGAGGAGCCCGGCGACGGCCCGGGCGAGCTGCGCCTCGTTGAGGTTGCGCCGGATCCGCGACCGCTCGACGAGGCTGACCTGGCCGCTCTCCTCGCTCACCACCACGACGACCGCGTCGGTCTGCTCGGCGATCCCCAGGGCCGCCCGGTGGCGCGTCCCGAGTCGCTCGACCTGGACGGTCGTCTCGGCCAGCGGCAGGAGCGCACCGGCGGCGACGATCTGCTCGACCGCGCACGATGACCGCGCCGTCGTGGAGCGCCGTCCGCGGCATGAAGATCGTGACCAGCAGGTCGGCCGACAGGTCGGCATGGAGCATCACCCCGGACTCGGCGATCTCCTCGAGGCCGGTCTCCCGCTCGATGACGATGAGCGCACCGTGGTCCTCGGCGGCGAGCTCGGCGGCCGCCCGGGCGATCTCGGCGGCGACGTGCTCGGCCGTTCGCTCGTCGACCGGCGAGAACAGCCAGGCCAGCGAGCCGACCCGACCGATCCGCTCGAGCGCCCGGCGCAGCTCGGGCTGGAAGACCACGACCAGCGCGAACACGCCGACGATCGCCCCGGTCTCGAGGATCTGGCGGAGGAGCGGGAGGTTGAACAGCCGGGCGGCCGCGTAGACGCCGAGCAGGACGCTGACCCCGATGACCAGGCGGACCGCCCGGGTCCCGCGGATGAGGCTGAACAGCCAGTAGATGAGGACGGCGGTGATCCCGATGTCGACGAGGGTCGAGAGCCGAACCTGTTCGAGGATCGATTGGATGGCCTGCGGCATCGTGGCCAGAGTGTACGTCAGGCGCCCGGCGTGGACAGTCGGGGGTCGTCCGGGATCCGGCTCGCGACGAGCGCGCGGAGGCGTTCGCGGGCCGGGCCGTTGTCGGTCAGCTCGACGTAGCGATCGAGGATCACCAGCTTGTCGGCGGCGGCCGTCGTCCAGCCGTGGTCGAGGTCGAGCTCGGCCAGCGCGAGGTGGAGATCGGGATCGGCCGGGGCGACCGTCAGGCCGAGCTGGCAGGCATCGATGGCCGCGTCGAGCAGGCCGGCCCGACGCATCGCGCCGACCGCCTCGAGGACGACCTCGTGGACGACGGCCGGGTCGCCGGACTCGACCGCCGTCTCGACCGCGACGGCCAGTGCCCCGGGATCGGGCGGCGGCTCGGCCGGGGCCCCCGGCTCGGTCTCGACCGCGATCTCGGATGGGCTCGACCCGGACTCGGCAGCGGTCGCGGCCGGTGGTCGAGCCTCGACGATCGGCGCCTCGAGCGTCCGGAGCGCCCGGGCGAGCTCGTCCTCCCCGCCCCGCTCGCTCGGCCACGACCGGAGCTCGGCCACGAGCGCCTCGAGATGGCGTCGCCGGGCCCGCGACTCGGCCAGCTCGAGGGCCCGCCGGGCGGTGTCGCAGGCGTCGGCCAGGCGGCCCTCGGATTGCTGGGTCTCGGCGAGGAGGTCGAGGACGCCGGCGGCCTCGGCCGGCCGGCCGGCGGCGACGAGCGCATCGGCCCGACCGGACAGGCCGGCCTCGTCCCGCGGTGCGAGCCGAAGAGCGGTCGCGAACGCGGCCAGGGCCTCGTCGACCCGGTCGAGCCGGAGCAGCGCCCGGCCCATGCTGGCGTGGGGCAGCGGCCGGTCCGGGGCGAGGGCGGCCGCCTCGGCGTAGGCGGCGACGGCCGCCTCGTGGCGGCCCCGGACCGCGGCGATGTGCCCGATCCGGAGGGCGCTCTTGTAGCGCTCGTAGAGGGCTTCTTCGCTCATCGACCCCCGAGGCTCTCGGCCAGGAATCCCTTCTGCACGTGGAGCCGGTTCTCGGCCTGCTCGAGGACGATGCTGCGCGGCCCGTCGAGGACGTCCGAGGCGATCTCCTCGTCGCGATGGGCCGGCAGGCAGTGCATCACGAGAGTAGACGGTCCGGCCGACGATAGGAGCCGGGCGTCGACCCGGAAGGCCGCGAATTCGGTGCGCCTGCGCTCCGCCTCGGCCTCCTGGCCCATCGAGGTCCAGGCGTCGGTGTAGACGACGTCGGCGCCGCGGACCGCGGCACGCGGGTCGTCGCCGAGGACGACCCGGCCGCCGCCCGCTCGCGATCGCCCGGGCCCGCTCGACGATCGTCGGATCGGGGCCGTGTCCGGCCGGGTGGGCGAGCCGGACCTCGAGCCCGAGCCGGGCGCCGAGGAGGGCGAGCGAGTGGAAGACGTTGTTGCCGTCGCCGATGAAGGCGAGGACGAGCCCGTCGAGCGAGCCGAACCGCTCCCGAAGGGTGAACAGGTCGGCCAGCGCCTGGCACGGATGCTCGAGGTCGGTCAGGGCGTTGATGACCGGGATCTCGGCCGCCGCGGCGATCTCCTCGGCGATCGCGTGGCCGAACGTCCGGACCATGATCCCGTCGACCCAGCGGTCGAGGTTGCGGGCCACGTCGGCGACGCTCTCGCGCGTGCCCGCTCCGACGTCCGCCGTCGAGAGGTGGACGGCGTGGCCCCCGAGCTGGGTCATCCCGGCCTCGAAGGTGACCCGGGTGCGCAGGCTCGGCTTCTGGAAGAGCATCGCCAGGGTCCGACCGGCGAGCGGCTGGTCGGCGTGGCGACGGGTCGCCCGGAACTCCGCCTTGAGCTCGGCGGCGCGGTCGAAGACGAGCTCGACCTCAGCCACCGACAGGTCGCCCGCGCTGAGCAGGTCGCGCCCGCGGATGGAGATCGGAGGCTGGCCGGCGCTACCCACGCACGCACCTAGCGGCGCGGATGGCCGTCGAGGCCAAGGCGCGCGCGAGGAGGTGAGCGAGCGCACGCTCAGGTGCGTGAGCGAGCGCCCGGAGCGCGCAACGCCGGCATCGGCCGTCAGGCGCGCCGTTAGCGCTTCGTGTACTGGGGGGCCTTCCGGGCGCGCTTCAGACCGTACTTCTTGCGCTCCTTCATCCGCGGGTCGCGGGTCAGGAGGCCGGCCTGGCGGAGCGGCAGGCGGTTGCCCTCGGGATCGAGCTGGAGGAGCGCCCGGGCGATGCCATGGCGGATCGCCCCGGCCTGCCCGGTGACGCCACCGCCCTCGACCTTGATCATCGCGTTGAAGCGGCCCTCCGTCCCGGTCACCCGGAACGGCATCCGGACCTCGGCTTCGTTGACCGCGTTGCCGAAATGCTCGTCGAGGGACCGGCCGTTGACCACGATCTCACCCTCGCCCGGCAGGAGCCGGACGCGAGCGACCGCGGTCTTGCGTCGACCGGTGCCGTAGTAGAACGCAGGGGTCGTCATGGGATCGAGGCTCCTCGTCAGGCGAGCGGCTCGGGCCGCTGTGCCTGGTGCGGATGGTCCGAACCGGCGTAGATCTTCAGCTTGCGCAGCTGTTGGGCGCCCAGTCGGGTGTGCGGCAGCATCCCCTTGACCGCCCGGCGGATGACCTCCTCGGGACGACGTTCGAGGAGGTGCCCGAGGGTCTCCTCCTTGTAGCCCTGGGGATAGCCGCTGTGGCGGACGTAGAGCTTCGATTCGAGCTTGTCGCGGGTGACCGTGATCTTGGCGGCGTTGAGGACGATGATGTGATCGCCCGAATCGAGATTCGGGGCGTAGGTCGGCTTGTGCTTGCCTTCGAGGACACGGGCGATCCGCGACGCCAGGCGACCGAGCGTCTCGCCCGCCGCGTCAACGACGAACCAGCGTCGCTCGATCTCGCTCTCGCGAGGTGCGTAGGTCTTGGCGGTCATGGTCCTCGTCGTTCTCCGTCTTATCCGCCGGCTCGCCGGGCCGTCCGAAGACGACCCGTCGCAGGCACAGCCCGTGTGGCGGAGCACTTGCTCCGTCGATGGCCGGTCGCCCGGCGCCGAGCGCCGCTGCGACCCCCGTCGCATCGATGTTGCCCTGACCGACCTCGATGAGGACGGCCACCATCCGTCGGACCATCCCGCGGAGGAAGGCGTCCGCCGTGACGTCGATCGTCACGACCCGACCCCTCCGCGCGACCCGGACCGCGTGAACGGTCCGGACCGGCGACCGGTCGGTCGCCCCGAAGGCCCTGAAGTCGTGCCGGCCCACCAGGACCGATCCGGCTTCCGCCATCGCGGCGACGTCGAGCGGGTCCCGCACCCCGAGCGCGTGGCGCTCGCGGAGCGGGCTGCGCGGCCCGTTCCAGACGGTGTAGCGGTACTCCCGATACCGCGCCGCACGGCGTGGGTCGAACCCGTCGGCGACCCGAACCAGGCCGCCGATCGAGACGTCCGCCGGGAGGAGCGCATCGAGCGCTCGACCCAGCTCCTTCGCCGAGGCGCGTCCCCGGTAGGTGAAGGCGATCACCTGCCCGGAGGCGTGGACCCCGGCGTCGGTCCGTCCCGCCGCCCCGATCCGGCTCGACCCCGAGGGATCGAGCCGCGCCAGGGCGGCTTCGAGTTCTCCCTGGACCGTCCGCCTTCCCGGTTGGACCTGGAAGCCGGCGAAGTCCGTGCCGTCATATTCGACCCGAGCGCGGTAGCGCACGGGCGCGCCCTCTCGGACGCTAGTGATCGGCGCTGATCCGACCCAGTCCTTCCTCAGACCAGCTCGATCTGGACGATCTCCGCGGCGTCCCCGAGACGTGGCCCGAGGCGGACGATCCGGGTGTAGCCGGAGGTCCGGTCGGCGTACTTGGGGGCGATCTCGTCGAACAGCTTGTCGACGACGAGCGGCTCGTTCGGGAACTCGGCCACGACCGCCCGCCGGGCGGACAGGTCGCCGCGCTTGGCCAGGCTGATCATCCGCTCGACTCGACCGCGGATCTCCTTGGCCTTGGCCTCGGTCGTCTTGACCTTCTCGTAGCGCAGGACCGAGACCGTCAGGTTCTTGTACAGCGCGCTGCGCGGACCCTGCTTGCGTGACAGCTTCCGGCCACCGATCCGATGCGCCACGGCTAGACCTCCTCGGTCTCGTCGTCGACGAACGGCTCGTCGGACAGCTCGGTGTCGGGGATGACGAAGCCGCGCATCCGGAGGCGCTCCTTCATCTCGTCGAGCGACTTGCGCCCGAAGTTGCGCATCCGGAGGAGGTCGTCGTCGGACAGCTGGAGCAGCTGGCCCACCTTGACGATGTTGTTGCGCTTGAGCGAGTTGTACGCCCGCATCGGCAGGTCGAGCTCCTCGATCGGCATGTCGAGCATGTTCGGCGGGAGCTGCGGCGCGCCGCCGCCGGCGACCGCGGCCGTGGCCACCATCCCGATGTTGGCGAACAGGTTGAACTGCCGGACGAGGATGTCCGCCGAGCGGGCGAGCGCCTCCTCGGGGCTGATCGTGCCGTCGGTCTCGATCTCGATCGTCAGCTTGTCGTAGTTGGTGATCTGGCCGACCCGGGTCGGCTCGACCCAGTAGTTCACCTTGCGGACCGGGGTGAAGATCGCGTCGACCGCGATGACCCCGATCGGCAGCGCCTCGGACCGCTCGGCGGCGAGGTAGCCGACCCCGCGCTCGACCGTCAGGTCCATCTCGATCGGCACGTCGTCCGTGTCGAGGGTCATCAGGACCTGGTCCGGGTTGACGATCTCGACGTCGGCCGACTCGGCGATGTCCGCAGCGGTCACCGCACCGGCGCCGCTCTTGACCAGCCGGAGCTGGACCGGATGGGTCGCGAAGCTCTTCAGGCGGAGCTTCTTGACGTTGAGGACGATCTGGGTGACGTCCTCCTTGACCCCCGGGATCGTGGAGAACTCCTGGTAGACGTCGCGGAGCTGGATCGACGTGACCGCGGCCCCCTCGAGCGACGACAGCAGGACGCGCCGGAGCGCGTTGCCGAGGGTGACGCCGTAACCGGCCGGGAGGGGACCCGCCTCGTACTTGGCGTAGGTCCCGAGCTCCTCAACGGGCTCGATCTGCGGGCTCTCGAGTTCGATCATGGTCTGGGGCTTACCTCGAGTAGTACTCGACCACGAGCTGCTCGTTCAGGTCGAGCGGCATCTGGTCGCGGCGGGGCTGGTCGACGACCGCGCCGGACAGCTTCGCGGCGTCGATGGTCAGCCATTCCGGCGGCTGATGGGAGCGGAGCGTCTCCTTGGCGACCTTGAACGGCTCGCGATCGCGATGGGACTCGCGGACCTCGACCCGGTCGCCGGCCCTGAGCTGATAGGAGGGCACGTTCGTTGGCCGCCCGTTCACCGCGAAGTGGCCATGGGTGACGAGCTGGCGGGCGGCCGCCCGGCTGGTCGCGAAGCCCATCCGGAAGACCGCGTTGTCGAGGCGGAGCTCGAGCATCCGGAGAAGGTTCTCACCGGTCACGCCGGGCCGGGCCTCGGCCGCGTCGAAGTAGTTCTTGAACTGGCGCTCGAGGACCGAGTAGGTCCGGCGGACCTTCTGCTTCTCGCGCAGCTGGAGCCCGTAGTCGCCGACCTTCCGGCGGCGGACGCCGTGCTGGCCGGGCGGGGTGGGCCGGCGTTCGAAGGCGCATTTCTTGGAGTAGCAGCGGCTGCCCTTCAGGAAGAGCTTGGCGCCCTCCCGACGGCACAGCCGGCAGACCGATCCGGTGTAGCGAGCCATGGCGCCCTCCCGCTAGACCCGGCGCCGCTTGGGGGCGCGGCAGCCGTTGTGTGGGATGGGCGTGACGTCGGTGATCGCGGTGACCTCCAGGCCGGCGGACTGGAGCGAGCGGATCGCCTGCTCGCGGCCGGCGCCCGGTCCCTTGACGTAGACCTCGACCTGGCGCATCCCGTGCTCCATCGCCCGGCGGGCGGCACCCTCTGCCGACAGGGCGGCGGCGTACGGGGTGCTCTTTCGCGAGCCCTTGAAGCCGGCGACGCCGGCCGAGCCCCAGCTGACCACGGCCCCGGCCTGGTCGGTGATGGTGATGATCGTGTTGTTGAACGTCGCCTGGATGTGAACGTGGCCCTGGGGCACGTTCTTCTTCTCCCGGCGGCGCTGCTTGACGGCGCGCTTGCGTTCGGCCATGAGTCTGGTCGGAGCCCCTTACTTCTTCCGCCGGACGCCGACCGTCTTCTTCGGTCCGCGACGCTGGCGCGCATTGGTCTTGGTCCGCTGGCCGCGCACCGGGAGGTTGCGCCGATGGCGCAGGCCGCGGTACGAGCCGATCTCGATGAGGCGCTTGATGTTGAGGGCAACCTCGCGGCGGAGATCGCCTTCGACCTTGTAGCGCCGGTCGACGATCTCGCGGAGACGGTTGACCTGCTCCTCGGTCAGGTCCCGGACCCGGGTATCCGGGTTGATGTTGGCCTGGGCGAGGACCTTCTGGCTGGTCGGCAGGCCGATCCCGAAGATGTAGGTGAGTGACACCTCGACGCGCTTCTCGCGCGGGATATCGACGCCCGCGATACGTGCCATCGGTTACCCCTGCCGCTGCTTGTGCTTCGGGTTGGTGCAGATGACCATCACCGTCCCGTGGCGGCGGATGACCTTGCAGTTGTCGCAGCGCGCCTTGACGGAGGCTCGGACTTTCAACGCATCCTCGTTCGATCTTCGGTGAGCCGCCGGGGCGGCCGTCCGGTCACTTCAGTCGGTAGGTGATCCGACCCCGGGTGAGGTCGTACGGCGACAGCTCCACGCGGACGCGGTCGCCGGGCAGGATCCGGATGAAGTTCATCCGGAGCTTGCCGCTGATGTGGGCCAGGACCCGGTGGCCGTTCTCGAGCTCGACGGCGAACATGGTGTTGGGCAACGGTTCGATGACCGTTCCCTCGACCTCGATCGCGTCTTTCTTGGCCACTGGCGTCCAGGTTCCCTTTCTCGCACGCAGTGTCGGCCCGGCCGGGCCGACACACGAATGGTCAGGATATCAAAAGGTACCGGTTCCGGCAACCACGCCGGGCGGCGATTCAGATGGTGGTGAGGATCTCCGGGCCATGCTCGGTGATCGCGATGGTGTGCTCGAAGTGGGCCGCCAGCGTCCCGTCGGCGGTGACGATGGTCCAGTCGTCGTCGAGGATCCTCGTGTCGTGGCGGCCGAGGGTGAGCATCGGCTCGATCGCCAGGCACAGCCCGGGCTCGAGCCGGCGGCCGTGCCGACCGAGGCGGTAGTTCGGGACCTGTGGATCCTCGTGCATCGCCCGACCGATGCCGTGGCCCACGAACTGGCGGATGATCCCGTAGCCGGCCGGCGCGGCGACGTCCTCGATCGCGGCGGAGATGTCCTCGAGGTGGCCGCCCGGGACGGCCGCGGCGATGCCGGCCATCATCGCCAGCCGCGTCGTGTCGATGAGCCGGCGGACGGGCTCGGGCGGCGTCCCGACGTAGAACGTCCGGGCGGCGTCGCCGTGCCAGCCGTCGACGATCGCCCCGGCGTCGATCGACACGAGCTGGCCCGTCGCGGACGATCCGGTCGCCGGGGATCCCGTGGACGATCTCGTCGTCGATCGAGATGCACAGGCTGGCCGGGAACGGCCGCCGCGGGTTGACCCCCGGATAGCCCTTGAACGACGGAACGGCCCCGGCCCGGCGGATGTGCGCCTCGGCCAGCGCGTCGAGGTGGGCGGTCGAGATGCCCGGCCGGAGCTCCGACTCGACGAGCGCCAGCACCTCGGCGACGACCCGGCCGGCCTGGCGCATCCGGGCGATCTCGGCCGGCGACTTGAGGGTGACCGCCATCAGGCGTGTCCCCGAACGGCAGGCTCGACGATGGCCAGCAGGCTCGCGGCCACCTGGTCGATCGAGCGCCGCCCGTCGACCGTGCGCAGGACCCCCTGGTCGCGGTAGTGGCGGCTGACCTCGCGCAGGGCGCCGAGCTGCTGGTCGAGCCGTGCCCGGATCGTCTCCTCCCGGTCGTCCTCGCGCTGGATGAGCCGCGAACCATCGAGGTCGCACACGCCCGGCACCCGGGGCGGGTGGTTCGTCTCGTGGTAGACGTGACCGTTCGCCTCGCAGATCCAGCGACCCGACATCCGCCGGACGAGCTCCTCGGGCGGGACGTCGATCTCGAGCGCGTGGTCGACCCGGGCGCCGTGCTCGGCGAGCGCCCGGTCGAGCGCCTCCGCCTGGGCAGCCGTACGAGGGAACCCGTCGAGGACGACCCCGGCCTGAGCGTCCGGCTCGGCCAGCCGGTCGAGGAGCATCCGGACCGTGATCTCATCGGGCACGAGCTGCCCGCGCTCCATGTAGCGGCGGGCCTCGAGCCCGATCGCCGAGCGCTCGCGGACGGCAGCCCGGAACAGGTCGCCGGTGGCCACGTGGGGGATGCCGAGCCGTTCGGACAGGATCGTCGCCTGGGTGCCCTTGCCGGCGCCTGGGGCGCCGAGCAGGACCAGGAAGATCACCGGATGAAGCCCTCGTAGTTGCGCATCATCAGCTGCGCCTCGATCTGCTTCATCGTCTCGACCACGACGCTGACCACGATCAGCAGGCTCGTGCCGCCCAGGGTCAGTCCGCCGAGGGTCGGGAAGATCCCCCCGACGATGATCGGCGAGACGGCCACGACGGCCAGGAAGAACGCCCCGGCGATCGTGATCCGGTAGACGACCTTGGTCAGGTAGTCCTGGGTCGGCCGCCCGGGCCGGATGCCCGGGATGAACCCCCCGTTCTTGCGCAGCTGCTCGGCGGTCTCGTCGGGCTTGAACGTGAAGGCCGTGTAGAAGTAGGTGAATCCGAAGGTCAGCAGGAAATAGAGGATGGCGTACAGCGGCCGCTGGGGGCTCATCAGGTCGACGATCCCCTGGGACACGCTCTTGACGACGTCGATCTGGGAGGTCGTGAAGTACTGGGCGATCTGGGACGGGAAGAGGAGGATGCTGACCGCGAAGATGATCGGGATGACCCCGGCCTGGTTGACCCGGAGCGGCAGGAACGTCGAGCCGCCCTGGTACATCCGCCGGCCTCGGACGCGGCTGGCGTACTGGATCGGGATCCGGCGCTGGCCCTCCTGGATGTAGACGATCACGAAGACGGCCACGATCGCGACCACCGCGAAGGCGACGAGGGCCAGGATGTCCGGCGCGTTGAGGAAGCCCAACAGGGCGGTCGGGGCGCGGCCGACGATCCCGGCGAAGATGATGAAGCTGATGCCGTTGCCGATCCCCTTCTCGGTGATCAGCTCGCCGAGCCACATCAGGAGGATCGAGCCGGCCGTCAGGGCGACGATCTGGGTGATCGTCTCGAGGTCGGACAGCCCGAACGCGCCCGACAGGACCGGCGGGCTCGTGCTGTGGAGGAGGGCCAGGAACCCGTACGACTGGAGGAGCGCCAGCGGCACCGACAGGTAGCGGGTGTACTGGTTGATCTTGTTCCGCCCGTACTCCCCCTCCCGGTTGAGCGCCTGGAGCTGGGGGACCACGCCGGTCATCAGCTGCATGATGATCGAGGCGTTGATGTACGGGTTCACCCCGAGCCCGACGATCGAGAACCTGGACAGGCCGCCGCCCGAGAACAGGTCGAGCAGCCCGAGCAACGAGTTGCTGTTGAAGAACTGCTCGAGGGCGGCCGCATTCGCGCCCGGGACCGGAACGTGCGACAGGAATCGGAAGACGATCAGGATCCCGGCGACGAACAGGAGTCGTCGCCGGAGGTCCGGCGCGCGGAACGCGTTGAGCAGGTTCTCGATCACGGTCAGGCGTCTTCGCCGGCCGGAGCGTCGGGGATGGGCTCGTCGGCGGCCTCGCCGGAGGCCACGGCCGCGGGTTCGTCGGTCGCTCCGGCGACGCCCTCAGCGCCGGCCGGGGCATCCCCGCCGTCGGCGGCGTCCGCCTTCGGCCGGGCCGCCTTCGGGCGGGCCGTCCTGGGCCGGGCGGCGCCGGGCGGGTTCCTCGGCGGCCGCCTCGACCGGGGCAGCCGGCGCTGCCTTGGCAGTCGCCTCGACCGGGGCAGCCGGCGCTGCCTTGGCAGCGCGCGCCGGCGGCGCCTTCGCAGCGGGCTCGGGTGCCGCCTCGACGGCCGGCTCGAGTCCGAGCGCCGGCATCGCCCCGGTCGGGACCTCGAGAACCTGGACCGAGCCGCCGGCGGCCTCGATCTTGGCGACCGCGCTCTTGCTGAACGCGTCGGCCACGACGAACAGGGCGACCTCGATGTCGCCCTGCCCGAGGACCTTCATCGGCTTGTCGAGGGTCCGGACCAGCCCGAGCGCGCGCAGGATCTCCTGGTTGACGGTGATCGGCGCGGCCTTGGCCGACTTCTTGCCAGCGGCGGCCTCGTCGGCCTCGAACGCGCCGAGCTGGGCGAGCTCGGCGATCCGCCCGACGTTCACGATCTCGTACTCGATCTTGAGCCGGTTCTTGAAGCCGCGGAGCTTCGGGATCCGCATGTGGAGCGGGGTCTGCCCGCCCTCGAACCAGGGCGGGATCGAGCCGCCGGCGCGAGCCTTCTGGCCCTTCGTGCCCCGGCCGGCGGTCTTGCCCTGGCCGGCGGCGATGCCCCGCCCGACCCGGCGGCGCGGGGTGCGCGAGCCGTCGGCCGGCTTGAGGTCGTGGAGCTTCATGGCTTCTCCTCGGGGGTCGCAGTCCCCGGGACCTCCTCGACGCTGACGAGGAAGCGGACCTGGCGGACCATCCCCCGGGTGGCGGGGTTGTCGGGGACCTCGACCGTGTCGCCGATCCGGTGCAGACCGAGCGCGCGGATGGTCGCCCGGTTCCGCTCGATGTGGCTGATCGTGCTCTTGATCTGGGTGACGCGGAGCTTACCGGCCATCGGCCGCCCTCCATGACCGGCTGGCCGGCGATGAACCCGCGGACCCGGACACCGCGGCGGGCGGAGATCTCCTCGGCCGAGCGGAGCGCGCCGAGCGCGGCGATCGTCGCCCGGGTGACGTTGACCGGGTTGGTCGAGCCGTGGACCTTGGCCAGGATGTCGTGGATGCCGGCCGCCTCGACGACCGCCCGGACGGCGCCACCGGCGATCACGCCGGTGCCCTGCGAGGCGGGCTTGAGCATGACCCTGGCGGCGGCGTACTCGGTCCGGATCTCGTGCGGGATCGTGGTCCCGACGAGGGGCACCCGGATGAGGTTCTTCTTGGCGTCCTCGACGCCCTTCCGGATCGACTCCGGGACCTCGCCGGCCTTGCCCAGCCCGACCCCGACGTGGCCGGCGCCGTCACCGACGACGACGACCGCGCTGAAGCTGAATCGACGGCCGCCCTTGACGACCTTCGCGACGCGGTTGATCTGGACGACGCGCTCTTCGAGCGTCAGCTTGTTCGGATCGATCCTGGCCAACTCGGCTGCTCCCTTCCGATCAGAAGTCGAGACCGGCCCCGCGGGCGGCGTCGGCGAGCGACTTGATCCGTCCGTGGTACCGGAACCCGGCCCGATCGAAGACGACGTGCTCCACGCCGGCCGAGCGGGCGCGTTCGGCGATCAGGCGACCGACGACCGCGGCCTCCTCCGACTTGGTCGACTTGGAGCCCTTGAGCTCCTTCTCGGCGGTCGAGGCGGCGGCGAGCGTCCGGCCGGACGCGTCGTCGATGACCTGGGCGTAGATGTGGTTGAGGCTGCGGAAGACGGCCAGCCGCGGCCGGGCCGATGTGCCTGCGAGGCGGAGCCGGATCCGCTCGTGGCGCTTCTGCCGCGCGGCGGTCCGGGTGGCGAGCTTGGTCATCCTCGTGGGTCCTTCGCGATCACTTCTTGGCGCCGATCTTGCCGGCCTTGCCGGCCTTGCGGCGGACGACCTCGCCGGCGTAGCGGACGCCCTTGCCCTTGTACGGCTCGGGCTTCCGGGTCGAGCGGACCTTGGCCGCGACCTGGCCGACCAGCTCCTTGTCGATGCCGACGACGGCCAGCCGGGTCGGGTTCTCGAGCTCGAAGCTGATCCCGCTCGGCGGAGCGATCTCGATCGGATGGCTGTAGCCCAGGTTGAGCTGGAGCTTCTCGCCGACCTTGGCCGCGCGATAGCCGACGCCGGTGATCTCGATCCCCTTGCGGTATCCGGTCGTGACCCCGACGACCATGTTGGCCACGAGGGTCCGGGTCAGGCCGTGGAGCTGGCGGTGCATCTTGGCGTCGGTCGGGCGCTCGACGAGCAGCGTGTCGGCCTCGCGGACGACCCGCATGTCCGGGTGGAGCTCCCGGGCCAGGGTCCCCTTCGGGCCCTTGACCGTGATCGACCGGCCGTCGAGGGTGACCTCGACGCCGGCCGGGACGGTGATCGGAAGACGACCGATCCGCGACATCGTTTCCTCCCCTACCAGACGTAGGCGAGGACTTCGCCGCCGAGCTGGGCCCGCTTGGCCTGCGCGCCGGTCATGATCCCCTGGCTGGTGCTGACGATGACGATGCCGAGGCCGCCGAGCACCCGCGGGATGTCGGTCTTGCGCGCGTAGACCCGCAGGCCCGGCTTGCTGATCCGCTTCAGCCCGGACACGACCGGCACCTTGCCGTCGACGTACTTGAGCTGGAGGTGGAGGATCGCGACGGTCCCGTCGCGATCCTCGCGGACGTCGGCGATGAAGCCCTCGTCCTTGAGGATCCGGGCGATCTCGCGCTTGGTCCGCGAGGCCGGGACGACGACCTCGGCGTGATGGGCCCGCGACGCGTTGCGGATCCGGGTGAGCATGTCGGCGATCGGGTCGGAGATGTTCATCGCGGTCCTACCAGCTCGACTTCGTCACGCCGGGCAGCTCGCCCAGGAGCGCGCGCTCCCGGAAGCAGATCCGGCACAGCGCGAACCGGCGCATGTAGGCCCGGGGTCGGCCGCAGACGAAGCAGCGGTGGTACGCCTGGACCGGGTGCTTGGGCGTTCGCTTCGCCTTGGCGATCATCGATTTCTTGGCCATCTGACTCCTCCCCGCGCCTAGCCGGCGAAGGGCATGCCGAGGAGTTCGAGCAGACGCTTCGATTCCTCGTCGGTCTTCGCCGTCGTCACGATGCTGATCTCCAGCCCGCGGAGACGGTCCACCTTGTCGTAGTCGATCTCCGGGAAGGCGAGCTGCTCCCGGAGCCCGAGCGAGTAGTTGCCGCGCCCGTCGAACGACTTCGAGGGGATCCCCCGGAAGTCGCGGATGCGGGGCAGGGCGATCGAGGTCAGTCGGTCGAGGAAGTCCCACATCCGCTCGCCGCGGAGGGTGACCTTGGCCCCGATCGGGTTGCCCGTCCGAAGCCGGAACTGGGCGATCGAGCGCTTGGCCCGGGTCACGATCGGCTTCTGGCCGGTGATCATCGTCAGGTCGCCGACGGCGGCGTCGATCGCCTTGGCGTTGGTGAGCGCCTCGCCGAGCCCGATGTTGACGACGATCTTGGCGACCCGCGGCACCTCCTTCGGGTTGCCGTACTCGAACTGCTTGATGAGCGCCGGTGCGACCTCGGCCCGGTAGCGCTCGTGGAGGCGGTTGGCCATCAGCCCTTCACCTCCAGTCGCTCGCCGCAGTGGCCGCAGACGCGGACGCGCTGGCCGTTGTCGAGGACGGCATGCCTGATCCGGGTCGGCCGGTCACAGCTGCCGCAGACGACCATCACCTTGCTGACGGCGAGCGGCTGGGCGATCTCGAGGATCCCGCCCTGCTGGACCTTGGGCATCCGGTCCGAGCTCGTTCCGGTCGCCCGCGGCTTGGTGTGCCGCTTGGCGATGTTCAGGCCCTCGACCACGACCGCGACCTGGGACAGCGGGCTGACGTGGCGCCATGCCCCGCCGCCGCGGGCCTTGATCTTGGCCATGCCCTGCGGGTCGCGCATGATGCGATCGACCACGCCGCGCTTGCCGGCGTCCTTGCCGGTCAGCACGACGACCGTGTCGCCCTTGCGGATCTCGGGGACCTTGGTCCCTTCCTTGCGCCCGAGCTGCGTCATGTCAGAGCACCTCCGGAGCGAGCGACACGATCTTCATGTAGTTCCGGTCGCGCAGCTCGCGGGCGACCGGCCCGAAGATGCGCGTGCCGCGCGGGTTGCCCTGGTTGTTGATCAGGACCGCGGCGTTCTCGTCGAAGCGGATGTAGCTCCCGTCGGGCGGCCGTACTCCTTGGCCGTCCGGACGATCACCGCCCGGACGACGTCGCCCTTCTTGACCGCGGCGTTCGGGATGGCCTGCTTGACGCTGGCGACGATGACGTCGCCGACGCCGGCCGTCCGCTTCTGCGACCGGCCCATCACCCGGATGCACTCGATCGTCCGGGCGCCGGTGTTGTCGGCGACCTTCAGACGGGTCGATTCCTGGATCACGCCCCGGCCTCCACGGGCTCGGTCGGCTCGACCGACCCCTCGGCGGACTCCTCGGCGCGGTGGCGGCCGGGATGGGCGGCGGCGTGGATCGCCTCGGTCGTCGCGGCCTCCTCGGAGACGATCTCGCTGATCGGGGTCTGCTCCCCGGCGCGGGCCACGACCTCGATCAGCCGCCAGCGCTTGGTGGCCGACAGCGGCCGCGACTCCTCGATCATGACGGTGTCGCCGACGCGGGCCTCGTTGAGCTCGTCGTGCGCCTTGAACTTGGTGGTCAAGCGGATGACCCGCTTGTACAGCCGGTGGCGCGCCAGGCGCTCGACGGACACGACGATCGTCTTGTCCATCTTGTCGCTGACGACGCGGCCGACCTTCGTCTTCCGCTTGCGTTCAACCTGTCTCCTGTCATCGCTCGGCTCCCGTCAGGCCGTTCGGCCGAGCTTGCGCTCGTGCTGGACGGTCAGGATCCGGGCCATCGTCCGACGCGTCTGGGGGATCGTGCTGTAGTCCTTGAGCTGGCGGGTCGACAGCGCGAAGCGCGCGCCCCACAGCTCCTGCTTCGCCTCGCGCAGGGCCTCCTCGAGCTCGGGGTCGGTCATCGCGCGGACCTTATCGATGTCCATCGGTCGCCGCCTCCTTGACCGTCGACTCGCGCACGACCACCCGGGTCGCGACGGGCAGCTTGTGGCTGGCCAGGCGCATCGCCTCGACCGCCTCGTCGTGGCCGATGCCGGCCATCTCGAACAGGATCCGGCCCGGCTTGACGACCGCGACCCAGTGGTCCGGGGCGCCCTTGCCCGAGCCCATCCGCGTCTCGGCCGGCTTCTTGGTGGCCGGCTTGTCCGGGAAGATCCGGATCCAGATCTTGCCGCCGCGCTTGACCGAGCGGGTCATCGCCCGTCGGGCGGCCTCGATCTGGCGGCTGGTGATCCAGGCCGGCTCCATCGTGGCCAGCCCGAAGTCGCCGAAGGCGACGGTATAGCCGCCCTTGGCCACGCCGGACATCCGTCCGCGCATGACCTTGCGGTGCTTGACCCGACGGGGCATCAGCATGGCTAGACCGCCCCGGCCGCGGCGGCGGCCCCTTGCGCGGCGACGACGTCGCGGGCCGGCGTGCGCTCGGGGATGATGTCGCCCCGGTAGATCCAGACCTTGACCCCGATCCGGCCGTACGTCGTGTGGGCGTGGACCTGGCCGTAGCTGATGTCGGCGCGGAGCGTCCCGAGCGGGATGCGGCCCTCCTTGTCCCACTCGCGGCGGGCCATCTCTGAGCCGCCGAGGCGACCGGAGACCATGATCTTCACGCCCTTCGCGCCGGCCTTCATCGTCCGCTGGACGCCCTGCTTCATCGCCTTGCGGAAGGCGATCCGACGGGACAGCTGCTGGGCGATGTTCATCGCCACGAGGTAGGCGTCGAGCTCGGGCTGGCGGATCTCCTTGATCTCCAGCTTGACCTTGCGCTTGGTCAGCGCGCCGATCTGCTGGCGCAGGATCTCGACGTTCTGGCCGCCCTTGCCGATGACGATGCCCGGCTTGGCCGTGTGGACGGTGACCGTGACGTGGTTGATCCCGCGCTCGATCTCGACCTGGCTCACGCTGGCGTTGGCCAGCCGGCGCGCGACGAGCTGGCGGATGGCGATGTCCTCCTTGAGGAGGGTCGTGTACTCCTTGTCCGCGTACCACTTCGCGGTCCAGGTGCGCGACACACCGAGGCGGAAGCCGTACGGGTGGACCTTGTGTCCCATCTGCTAGGCCTCCCGGTCCTCGACGACGATCGTGATGTGGGTCATCGGCTTGTGGATCGGGAACGCACGCCCCTGGGCGCGCGGCCGATACCGCTTGATGGTCGGGCCCTCGTCGGCATGGGCTTCCACGATGACGAGGTCCTCGGCGGACAGGTTGTGGTTGTTCTCCGCGTTCGCCGTCGCGCTCTTGAGGACGAGCGCGACGTCACGGGCCGCGTGCTGCGGCATGAACCGGAGCAGGGCGGCCGCATCCTCGACCCGCTTGCCCTGGATCGCCGTCGTGACGAGGCGAGTCTTGCGGGTCGAGCCGCGGACGTACCTGGCTGTGGCGGAAACGCGCACGGTCCGCTCGCTCCTACTTGAGGGCGGTCGACCGCTCGGTGTGCTTCCCGTGCCCGCGGTAGTTGCGGGTCGGGGAGAACTCGCCGAGGCGGTGGCCGACCATGTTCTCGGTCACGTAGACCGGGATGTGCTTCTTGCCGTTGTAGACGGCGACCGTGTGCCCGATGAACTCGGGGAAGATCACCGACGCCCGAGACCAGGTCTTGACGACCTTCTTCTCGTTGCGCTTGTTCATCTCGTTGACGCGGCCGAGGAGCCGCGCCTCGACGAACGGTCCCTTCTTGACCGATCGCGACATGCTCTTGTCTCCTCCCCGCTACTTGCGGTGCCGGGACCGGACGATCAGCCGGCCGCTGGTCTTGTTGCGGCGGGTCCGGTAGCCCATGGCGGGCTTGCCCCACGGCGTCTTGGGGGGCATCCCGGTCGGGGACTTGCCCTCGCCGCCGCCGTGAGGATGGTCGCGCGGGTTCATGACGACGCCGCGGACCTCGGGGCGCTGGCCCATGTGCCGAGCCCGGCCGGCCTTGCCCAGGTTCTGGTTCTCGTGGTCGAGGTTGGAGACCTGGCCGATCGGTGGCCATGCAGCGGATGCTGACCCGGCGCACCTCGCCCGACGGGAGGCGGACCTGGGCGTAGTCGCCCTCCTTGGCCAGGAGCTGGGCCGACACGCCCGCGGAGCGGACGATCTGTCCACCCTTGCCGGGGATCAGCTCGATGTTGTGGATCGTCGTGCCGAGCGGGATGTTGGCGATCGGCAGGGCGTTGCCGACCCGCGCCTCGGCATCCGGTCCGGCGACGACGACGTCGCCGACCTTGAGGCCGTGGGGCAGGAGCATGTAGCGCTTGTCGCCGTCCCGGTAGTGGAGCAGGCCGATCCGGGCCGAGCGATTTGGGTCGTACTCGATGGTCGCCAGGCGGGCCGGCACGCCGACCTTGTCGCGCTTGAAGTCGATCCGCCGGTAGTGCTGCTTCTCGCCACCGCCGCGGTGGCGGACGGTCAGCCGGCC
>CAWIOR010000002.1:0-316239 GCA_963837825.1 uncultured Chloroflexia bacterium | reverse complement strand
GTGGAAGTTGCCGTCCGGGGGCATGAACCCGAGGAGCACGACCGGCAGCCCGAGGACCCCCTCGAAGGTGGCCACGAACGGGATCGAGCCGCCCTCGCGGATGTAGAGCGGCGGTCGCCCGAAGGTCGCCTCGAGCGCCCGGGCGGCGGCCTTCACGGCCGGGTGGTCGATCGACGTCCGGACCGGCAGCCCGCCGCCGAGGTCGCTCACGACGACCTTGACGCCCGGAGGCGCGATCTCCTCGACGAAGGCCCGGAGGCGCTCGAAATCCGGCCCGGCTCCTGGTCCGGCACGAGCCGGCAGCTGACCTTGGCGCCGGCCCGGCCGGGGATGATCGTCTTGGACCCCTCGCCCTGGTAGCCGCCCCAGATCCCGTTCACGTCGAGGGTCGGCCGACCGCTCTTCCGCTCGAGGGTCGAGTAGCCGGCCTCGCCGACCAGCTCGGGGACCCCGAGGGCCTCGCGGTAGCGCTCGTCGTCGAACGGGAGCGCGGCGTAGGCGGCCCGGTCGCCCTCGCCGAGCGGCACGACCTCGTCGTAGAAGCCGGGGACCCGGATCCGGCCGTCGGGCCCCTTGAGCGCGGCGATGATCGAGGCCAGGGCATTGGCCGGGTTCGCGATCGCCCCGCCGTAGACGCCCGAGTGGACGTCCTGGAACGGGCCGGTCACGTCGATCTGGGCGTACATCAGGCCGCGCAGCCCGACCGTCAGGGCGGGCAGGTTGCCTTCGAAGAAGCCGACGTCGCTGACGATCGCCAGATCGCCCCCGAGCCGTGCCCGGTTGGCCCGCAGCCACGGCTCGAGGTGGACCGACGACGACTCCTCCTCGCCCTCGAACACGAAGCGCAGGTTGACCGGCAGCGCGCCCGCGGCCGGCCAGGAGCGCCTCGACCGCCTGGATGAAGATCGAGATGTTGCTCTTGTCGTCGCTGGCGCCGCGGGCCTGGACCCGCGACCCGACGACCGCCGGCTCGAACGGCGGCGAGGTCCACTCGTCGAGCGGGTCGGCCGGCTGGACGTCGTAGTGGCCGTAGACGACGACCGTCGGCGCCCCCTCCGCATGGAGCCAGTCGGCGTAGACGATCGGGTGGCCGCCGGTCTCGGCCGCCTCGACGTGGTCCATCCCGATCGACTCCAGCCGGCCGGCCAGCCAGTCGGCCGCCCGCCGGCAGTCGGCGGCGTAGGCTCGGCTCGGCCGACACGCTGGGGATGCGCAGGAAGTCGAGGAAGCTCGCCAGGCGGCGGGCACGGTTCGCCTCGAGGTAGGCCTCGACGGCGGCGTCGGTGTCGAGCATGGGTCCTCCGGGTCGTCGGTTCGGTGGGCTCGATGTGGGCCAGAATCGTAGCGCGCGACGGCCGGCGCCGACGGCCCGGGAATCGAACGGGCGAGCCGTTCGGCTCGCCCGTTCGTGACGGTGCTCGGTCGCCCGATCAGATCGGGTTGGTGCCGGGGCCGGGGCCGGCGCCCGGGTCGGCCTCGCCCGGGGCGACGATGCCCGGGACCTGGCCGTGGATGTTCTCCTTCGGCGGCAGGTCGCTGAACAGGGCCTCGAAGTCCGGGCCGTCGACGGTCTCCTCGGCGACCAGCTTCTCGGCCAGCGCCTCGAGCTTGGCGCGGTGGGTGACCAGGCCTCCATCGCCCGCTCGTAGGCGCGGTCGATGATCGCCCGGACCTCCTCGTCGATCGTCTTGGCGACGTCGTCCGAGTAGTTGCGCTGCTCGCCGATCTCGCGGCCGAGGAAGACGAGCTCGTCGCGCTTCCCGAACGAGAGCGGGCCGAGCCGGTCGCTCATCCCGTACTCGGTGACCATCCGGCGGGCCCGGTCGGTCGCCTTCTCGATGTCGTTCGAGGAGCCGGTCGTGGTGTCGCCGAAGATGAGTCGCTCGGCGGCGTTGCCCGCCGAGCATCCCGGCGATCTCGTCCTCGAACTCGGTCTTGCTCTTGAGGTAGCGGTCCTCGGTCGGCAGGCCCATCGTGTAGCCGAGGGCCATGCCGCGGCTGATGATCGTCATCTTGTGGACCGGGTCGCACTTCGGGCAGGACCCGCATCACGACGGCGTGGCCGCCCTCGTGGAAGGCGATGATCTCTTCTCGGCGTCGCTGATCACCCGGCTGCGCCGCTCCGGGCCGGCGACGATCCGCTCGATCGCCTCCTGGAACTCGGACATCCCGATGACCTTCTTGTTGCGCCGCGCCGACAGGATGGCCGCCTCGTTGACCAGGTTGGCCAGGTCGGCGCCCGGAGAAGCCCGGGGACTGCTTGGCGACGCCCTCGATGTCGACGCGACTTGTCGAGCG
Organism: uncultured Chloroflexia bacterium; assembly: GCA_963837825.1. Taxonomy (GTDB): domain Bacteria; phylum Chloroflexota; class Limnocylindria; order Limnocylindrales; family CSP1-4; genus Chersky-267. The sequence goes on along the minus strand of CAWIOR010000002.1, from coordinate 313,941 downwards.
GCTTGCCCTTGGTGTGGACCTTGAGGATGGCCGTCCGGCCGCGCATGTCCGGCCGGTCGAGGATGACCTGGCGGTCGAACCGGCCGGGCCGCAGCAGGGCCGGGTCGAGGACGTCCGGGCGGTTGGTGGCGGCGACGACGATCACGTTGGTGTTCGTGTCGAAGCCGTCCATCTCGACCAGGATCTGGTTGAGGGTCTGCTCGCGCTCGTCGTGGCGAGCCGCCGAGGCCGGCGCCGCGCTGGCGGCCGACCGCGTCGATCTCGTCGACGAAGACGATGCACGGGCTGTTCCGCTTGGCCTGGTCGAACAGGTCGCGGACGCGGCTGGCGCCGACGCCGACGAACATCTCGACGAACTCGGAGCCCGAGATCGAGAAGAACGGCACGCCGGCCTCGCCGGCGACGGCGCGGGCCATCAGGGTCTTGCCGGTGCCCGGAGGCCCGACCAGCAGCACGCCGCGCGGGATGCGCGCGCCGAGCGAGTTGAACTTCTCGGGGTACTTCAGGAACTCGACGACTTCCTGGAGCTCGGTCTTCGCCTCGTCCACCCCGGCGACGTCGTCGAACGTGACGACCGTCTTGTTGCCGAGGAACATCCGGGCCCGGCTCTTGCCGAAGCTGAGGGCCTGGTTATTGGTGCCCTGGGCCTGGCGCATCATGAACAGGATGAACCCGACGATCACGATCAGCGGCAGCAGGCCGGTGATGAGGATGCCCAGCCACGACGTGTCCGGGCGCCTCCTTGGCCCTGAAGACGTCGGCCGGAGCGTCTGGCCGCCGGCCTTGGCGGCGGTCTGCATGTCCGTGTAGACCGGGGTCAGGACCGTCGGGACGGTGACCGTGTAGGTGCTGCCGCCCCTGGTGACGGTCAGCGTGCTCTGCTGCTGCTCGACCTTCGTGACCTTGCCGGACTGGACGTCGGCGAGGAACTGCGAATAGCCGATGGGTTGCTGGGGGTCGAGCTGGTGAGCCAGGTCCACAGGAGCGCGAGCGTCCCGACGATGAGGACGAGCATCACGATCCCGTTCCGGGCGAACTTCGCGTTCAAGAAGGAAAGCCTCCGGGTCGAGCGTGTCGGATCGGCGTTGTCGGCGCCGAACCCGTTGCGAGTATAGCGCCCGGGTCCCGAGACGGCCCGATGACCCATGGGTACCGGCGCTCATCCACCTATACGGCTCGGCGCCGCGGATGGATCGCTCCGGACGTGGCAACGGCGCGTCCCGGCCTGGGCACGCCGCGAGCGGTTGGTAGCGGAGGGCGGATTCGAACCACCGACCAAGGGCTTATGAGTCCCCTGCTCTACCACTGAGCTACTCCGCCGTGCCCCAGATGCTAGCGCAACCCGTCGATCGTGGCCGCCGAGGACCGGGGCCGCGAGGGCGGAGGAGTAGGCTGTGCGGCCATGACGATCATCGCCCCGGGGATGCCCCAGGCACCCCGGCCGACGCCTCCCGCCGGAGCGAGATCGCGTCACCGGCGAGCCGGCGCGGCCGAGAGCGAACCGCTCACGGTCGGGATCGTGTTCGTCCACGGGATCGGCTCGCAGCGACCGGGTGAGACGCTGCTCGACTGGTCGCGACCGCTGATCCGGTTGCTGACCGAGTGGCGGATCGCTCGGGGCCTGCCGCCCGACCCGGTCGTGACCGGCGACGTCGACTTCTCGGGCGCGACGCCGCCCTCGATCGAGCTGGCGATCCCGGCCGGGCCGGCCGGCGCGGACGACGAGCCCGCCCCGCCGCAGCGCTGGATCCTGACCGAGGCCTGGTGGGCGTCGCGGGTCCAGCCGCCGAGCCTGGGCTCGATGACGAGCTGGCTGCGCCAGGACTTCGGGCGGGTCGTCGATGGGATCCGGACCGGCTTCGACCGCCGGTCGAGCAGCGACGCCCGCCGGCGCGCGCTGCTCCGCCGGACCGACCGGCAGCCGCAGCTCCAGGCGGCCGGGCTCGACGAGCGGCGCTGGGCGTGGATCGACCCGCTCGACCGCCTCCAGGCGCGAGCCCTGTCGCTGGGGCTCGGGGTCGCCTGGATCCTCGGGGCCATCGTGCTCGTGCCCTACGCCGCGCTGCGGGCGCTGCCGATCAAGGCGCTCCGTGACGCGGCCGGCCTCCGCCAGCTCGACTCGTTCCTGGTCGACTGGTTCGGGGACATGCGGATCCTCCTCCACGACCCGGCCCAGGCGGCCAACATCCGGGCCCAGCTGGCCGGGGCGATCGGCGGCCTGGTCGCCCGAGGCTGCGGCCCGATCGTCGTCGTCGCCCACTCCGGCGGGGCGGTGGTCAGCTTCACGACCCTGACCGATCCCGGCCACGCCCGGCTGCCGGTCACCAAGCTCATCACCCTGGGCCAGGGCCTCGACCTGGCCTGGCAGCTCGAGAACGCCTGGTCCGGGCTGCCGCCCGGCGACCGGCTGACCCCGCAGCTGGGGACCGTCGGCTGGCCGGCCCGCTGGGTCGACTTCTGGGCCTCGTACGACCCGGCGACCGGCGGGCCGCTGACCCCTCCCGACGGCGTCGATGCCCGGCCGGCGGAGATGCCCGTGCGCAACCGGATGAGCCTGCTCGACGACCACGGCACGTACTGGGAGAACGACGAGGAGTTCCTCATCCCGCTCCTGCGCCAGCTCGACACGCCCGACGGGCCGCCGTCGCGGTCGCGCTTCTTCCGCGACCGACTGAGCGAGCTCATCCGGGTCGAGTGGCGGCGCCAGCGGGTCGGGGTCCTGGCCGCCTGGCGCTGGGTCTGCCTCGGCGCGGCCGGTGGGGCGATCGGCGGGGCGGCGCTCCACGCGGCGCTCTTCCACGGCGACCGGCTGCGCCGGCTCGGCCAGACGCTGGCGGACGCCTGGAGCGCGATCCCGGGCGGCTCGCTCCTGACCGGCCCGATCGACTGGGTCGCCGGGCTGGCGCCCTGGCCGGGCTGGCTGCCGACGCTCGGGGAGTGGCTGCTCGGGGTCGTCCTCGTGGCGCTCGCCTTCGTGATCCTGGCCAGGTTCGGGATCGGCCGGTGGGTGAGCTGGGACGAGCGCGAACGCTGGCTCGCCCGCTCGGAGCCGCCGCGGCCGACGGAGCGCGCGGAGCGTGGCGATCGAGGCGGCCGCGCTGGTGGCTGGGGCAGCGCTCCTCGCGCTCCTCGTGGCCCTGTCCTAGCTATATCAGCGGGCCGTCCAGCCCCCGTCGACGAGCAGGGTCACGCCGGTGATGAGCGAGGCGGCGGGCGAGGCGAGGAAGACGACCGCCCCGGCCACCTCCATCGGCTCGCCGATCCGGTGCAGCCCGGCGATCCGCTCGACGACGTCGGCCTCGAAGGCAGGGTCCCCGAGGGCACGCTCGGTGCCGGGCGTCCGGATGAACGTCGGCGCGACCGCGTTGACGGTGATGCCGTGGCGGCCCCACTCGACCGCCAGGCACTTCGTCATGTGCGTGACCGCCGCCTTCGACATGCAGTAGACCGACTCGGCCGGCAGGGCGACGAAGCCGGCCTGCGAGCTGAGGCTGACGATCCGCCCGAAGCCCTGGCGGATCATCACCCGCCCGGCCGCCTGGCTGGCGAAGAAGGTGCCCTTGACGTTGACGTCCATGGTCAGGTCGAAGTCCGCCTCGGTCACGTCCTCGGCCGGGTTCGACGGCCCCAGGCCGGCGTTGTTGACCAGGACGTCGAGCCGACCGAAGCGGTCGACCACCGCGCCCGACGGCGGCCTCGATCTGGTCGAGCCGGCGGACGTCCATCGGACCGGCCGGCCCGCCGGCCGAGCGCCCGGATCTCGCCCGCCAGGCGTCCCCGAGGCGACCTCCCGGAGCCCGAGGGCGACGTCGGCGCCGGCCGCCGCGAGGGCCAGCGAGATCGCCCGCCCGAGGCCGCGGGAGGCGCCGGTGACGAGCGCCGTCCGGCCGGCGAGGTCGAAGCGCGGGAAGTCGGTCACCGCTGGCCGCGCTCGCTCCCGCTCACCGGGTGGGGCCGAACAGGAGGTCCAGCCAGACGTCGAGCGGCGCCGTCCGGTCCGGTCTCGCGCCGAGGCGGACGGCGGCGGAGCCGGGCGCATCCGGATCGAGCGTCGCGGCTCCCGGCCCGAGGGTGAACGGACGCTCGCCCCGGGTGCCGAGGCCGTATGCCCGCGCTTCCTGCTCGATGAATGCCTGGCGCTGGACCAGGTCGAGCTCACGCTGGAGGTCGTCGACCTGGCTGGCCAGGCCGGCGTTCTCGACGCGCAGCCGTGACGCGCGATCGGCGGCGGCCCCGGCGTCGCCGACCTGGCGGGCGAAGACCAGGACGATCCAGACCGAGACGACCGCGGCCAGCATCCAGGCGACCCGCCGGCGGGTGATCCCGGCGATCGGCAGGCCACCGAGGTCGGGGCCGGGCGTGCGCGGCACCGGGTCGGGACGGGTCCTGGGATGGCCGCGCTCGGGGTCGTCGCCGGGATCGGGCAGCTCGGGTGCCTGGTCGCTCGGGGAATCCATCGCCGGCCGAGCCTCAGCTGCCGCTCCGGGGGCTGTCAAATCGACGGCGTGTGACAGGCGAGCTGTCACACGCCTGGCCGACGGTGCGCTAGACTCCGGTCGTTTCGCACATCCGTTCGAAATCCGGTGGAGGCCGCCGATGCGTCGCTACGCCCCCGCTTCCGTCGAGGAGGTCCTCGACCGCGTCCTCGGCGAGCCGTCGCTGGCCGGCGGCGTCGTCCATCACGAGCGGATCCCGGCCCGGCCGGCCGAGACCGCTCCCCTCCCCGCCTGGCTCGATCCGCGCATCCGGGCGGCCCTCGTGTCGCGCGGGATCGACGCAGCTGTACGTCCACCAGGCGGCGGCGATCGAGGCGGTCCGTCGCGGCGAGGACATCGTGGTCGTGACGCCGACGGCGTCGGGCAAGACCCTGTGCTACACGCTGCCGACGCTCCAGGCCCTGCGCGAGGACCCGGCCGCCCGGGCGCTCTTCCTGTTCCCGACCAAGGCGCTCGGCCAGGACCAGGTGGCCGAGATCTCGGAGCTCGCCCGTGCGGCCGACCTGGCGGTCTCCGCCGCGACCTACGACGGGGACACGCCGGCCCCGATCCGATCCGCGATCCGGACGGCCGGGCAGATCGTGGTCACCAACCCGGACATGCTCCACTCGGCGATCCTGCCTCACCACACGAAGTGGTTCCAGCTGTTCGAGCAGCTCCGGATCATCGTGATCGACGAGCTCCACACCTACCGGGGCGTGTTCGGCAGCCACGTCGCCAATGTCCTCCGGCGGCTGCTCCGGCTGTGCGCCCACTACGGCTCGCATCCGGTGATCGTGTGCTGCTCGGCCACGATCGGGAACCCGGGCGAGCTGGCGGCGGCCCTGATCGAGCGACCGGCCCGCCTGATCGACCGCAACGGCGCCCCGTCGGGCGAGCGCCACGTGCTGCTCGTCGAGCCGCCGCTGCTCGACCCGGCGACCGGCGCCCGGGGCTCGGCCCTGACCCTCGCCCAGCGCTGGGCGCTCCCGTTCCTGCGGGCCGGTCGCCAGACGATCGTCTTCGGTCGGTCCCGGGTCGCGGTCGAGATCCTCCTGACCGGCCTCCGCGAGGCGCTCCGCGAGAGCTACGGGCCACGGAACCGGGTGCGCGGCTACCGCGGCGGCTACCTGCCGACCGAGCGACGGTCGATCGAGCGCGGCCTCCGGGACGGCGAGCTGCTCGGCGTGGTCGAGCACCAACGCCCTCGAGCTCGGCGTCGACATCGGGCGGCTCGACGTCTCGATCCTGGCCGGCTACCCCGGCTCGATCGCCGGGACGTGGCAGCAGATCGGCCGGGCCGGACGACGCCGTGAGACGAGCGTCGCGGTCCTGGTCGCCTCCCCCGCACCGGTCGACCGGTACGTGGTCGGTCACCCGGAGTTCCTCCTCGACGGCGCCCCGGAGGAGGCCCGGATCGACCCGGACAACCTGCACGTCCTGTTCGCCCACCTCCGGGCCGCCGTCTTCGAGCGCCCGTTCGACCCCGGCGAACGGTTCGGCCCGGCCCCGGCCGACGACCTCCTGGCGGTCCTTGCCGAGGAGGGTCACGTCCGGCAGGCCGGCGACGGTCGCTGGTACTGGTCGTCCGAGAACTTCCCCGCGTCCGAGATCTCGCTCCGGACCGCCGCCCCGGAGAACGTCGTCATCATCGACACGACCCCGGACCGGCCGCGGGTCATCGGCGAGGTCGACCTGTTCTCTGCCCAGGTCCTCGTCCACGAGCAGGCGATCTATCTCCACGAGTCGGTCCAGTACCACGTCGACCGGCTCGACTGGCACGAGCGGAAGGCGTACGTCCGGCGGGTCGACGTCGACTACTACACGTACGCCAACCGGGCGGTGACGCTCAAGCCGCTCGAGGTGTTCGCCGATGGACCGGCGAGCGGCGGACGGCGGGCCCACGGCGAGGTCATGGTCGCGAGCCTCGTCACCCTGTTCAAGAAGCTCAAGTTCGGCACCGACGAGAACGTCGGCTGGGGCCCGATCGACCTGCCGGAGCTCGAGCTCCAGACGACCGCCGCCTGGCTCGTCGTCGGTCCCGAGGCGGCCGACGTCGGACCGGGCGGGTCGTGGCGTCGGGACGAGCTCGATGTCGCCCTGCTCGGGGCCGGACGGGCGATCCAGGCCGTGGCGAGCGTCCTCCTGATGGTCGACCCGCGCGACCTCGGCCTGGTCACCCAGGTCCGCTCGCCCCACCACGAGGCGCCGACGATCTACCTCTACGAGGCCGTGCCCGGTGGGGTCGGCCTCAGCGAGCGCCTGTTCGAGCGGACCGACGAGCTCATCGACGGTGCCGCCGAGCTGATCGACCGGTGCGGCTGCGAGTCCGGCTGTCCGGCCTGCACGGGTCCCCGTCTCGAGCCCGGCGTCGACGCGAAGGCGCTCGCCCTGCGGCTGCTGGTCGCCCTCGGCGCGACGGCCCCGAGGGTCGCCGCCGGAACCGTGGCCGGATGAGCGCCGATGCCGCGTCCCTGGAGCGCCGGCTCGAACGCTGGCGAGCCGGCCGGGCCGGAGCCGCCCACGACGACGCCCGGCCGGCTCCCCGCGGCGTGGAAGCGGTCCAGGCGCGGGCCGCGCGGCTCGCCGCGGACCTCGGCGGCGAGGTCGTCGGCGGCGGGAGCGGGACGATCGTCCGGATCGAGCGACCGGGTCGCTGCCTGGGGATCGACCGCCGGCGGCTGGCCGACCTGCCGGGCCATCCCGGTCCGTCGGTCCCGCTCGTCTGCCTCGACACGGAGACGACCGGCCTCGGGACCGCGGCCGGCACGTTCGCCTTCCTGGTCGGGCTGGGCTGGTGGGAGGAGGCCACGTTCCGCCAGGTCCAGCTGTTGCTGCCCGACCAGGGTGACGAACCGGCCTTCCTCGAGGCGGTCGCCGCGGCGCTCCCGGCCGACGCCTGGCTGGTGACCTACAACGGCCGGGCCTTCGACTGGCCCCTCCTGGAGACGCGCTTCCGGCTGCGCCGGGCGAGCCCGCCCCCGCTGGCCGGACACCTCGATCTCCTGCCGTTCGTCCGGCGGCGTGTTCCGGCACCGCCTGCCCGACGCCCGGCTGCGAAGCGTCGAGCGCCACGTCCTGGGGCTCGACCGGGTCGGCGACGTCGAGGGCTGGGAGATCCCCGGCCGCTACCTCGAGGTCCTGCGGGGCGGGCCCGCCCACCTGCTGGCGAGCGTCGTCGAGCACAACCACCTCGACGTCCTCGCCCTCGCCCATCTCCTCGTCCACGTCGAGGCCCGCCTGGCCTCGCCGCCGGACGATGGCGTGCCCGCCGGCGACCTGGCCGGCCTCGGCCGTGCCTATCGGCGGGCCGGGCGGCCCGAGACCGCGCTCGCCTGCATCGATGCCGCCCTGGCGGCGGTCGACGAGCGGCCGGTGACCCGGCCGCCGGCGCCGGCGGCACGGGCGGTCGAGCCGTGGTGGTCGCCCGGTCGGCGGGCCGACATCGGAGGGTCACCGGAGCGCTGGGCGCCGCCCGGGCGGTCGAGCCCGGACGCCTCGCCGTGGACGTTCGCCCGGATCGCCACCGAACGGGCCCGGCTCCTCCGACTCGTCGGCCGTTACCCCGAGGCCGCCGACGCGTGGCGGGTCGTCACGGCGAGCGGCGGGCGCCCCGCGATCGTCGCCTGGATCGAGATCGCCAAGATCCGCGAGCATCGCCTCGGCGACCTGCCCGGCGCGCTCGACGCGACCGCCCGCGCGGGGGCGCTGGCCGAGCGTGCCCGCCTGCTCGGTCGAGCGGATGGCGCGCTCGATGGGGCGATCGCCGGGCGCGCCGCCCGGATCCGGCGGCGGCTCCGACGCCGGGCGGCCTGAGCGGGCTACAGGTGGAGGCGCTGGCGGCGCTTCTTCGCCTCGTACGCCTGTCGGGCCGCGCGGACCGTGTCGAGCTCGGACACCTCGGCGACCGGGACGTCCCACCACGACTCGCTCGACGGCGCCGGGACCAGCGGGTCGGTCTCGATCCGGATGACGATCGGTCGGGCCTCGGTCGTGGCGCGGGCCTCGGCCAGGGCGGCCCGGAGCTCGTCGACCGTGGCGACCCGGACGACCCGGCAGCCGAGGCTCGCGGCGTTGGCCGCCAGGTCGACCGGCAGGAGGTCGCCGTCGAGCCGACCGCTGGCCGGGTCGCGGTAGCGGTAGCGGGTCCCGAACCGCTGCGCGCCGACCGACGTCCGAGAGCGCGCCGATCGACCCGAACCCGTGGTTGTCGACCAGGACGACGATGACCTTGAGGCGCTCCTGGACGGCGGTGACGAGCTCCTGGGCCATCATCAGGTACGACCCGTCGCCGACCATCACGAACACCTCGCGGTCCGGCTCGGCCATCCGGATCCCGATCCCACCGGCGATCTCGTAGCCCATGCACGAGTAGCCGTACTCGACGTGATAGCCCTTCGGGTCGCGTGTCCGCCACAGCTTGTGGAGATCGCCGGGCATCGAGCCGGCCGCGCAGACCACGACATCGCGCGGCCCGCTGACGTCGTTGACCGCGCCGATGACCTCCGACTGCGCCGGCGGGGCGCCGTGCCCCAGGTGGTACGCCGCCTCGACCGTGGCGTCCCACTCGGCGGCCAGGCGCCTCGCCTCGGCCCGGTAGGCCGGCTCGACCGACCAGCCGGCGAGGGCCGTCCCCAGCGCCTCGATGGCGGCCCGGGCGTCGGCGACGACCATCGACCCCGGCCTGCTTGGCGGCGTCGAAGCCGGTGACGTTGACGTTGACGAACCGCACGCCGGGGGCCGCGAAGGCGGTCCGCGAGGCGGTCGTGAAGTCGCTCCAGCGCGTCCCGATGCCGATCACCAGGTCGGCCTCCCGGGCCAGCGCGTTGGCCGCCGTCGTCCCGGTCGCGCCGATCGCGCCGACGGAGGCGGGATGGTCGTACGGCAGCGAGCCCTTGCCGGCCTGGGTCTCGGCCACCGGGATGCCGGTCGCCTCGACCAGCTCGCGGAGCGCCGCCGTGGCGCGGCTGTAGATGACCCCGCCACCGGCCACGATGAGCGGGCGGCGGGCCGCCCGGATCGCGTCGGCGGCCCGGGCCAGGGCGGCCGGATCGGGCGCCGGCCGGGCGACGTGCCAGACCCGCTCGGCGAACAGCTCGGCGGGCCAGTCGAACGCCTCCGCCTGGACATCCTCCGGGAGGGCGAGCGTCACCGCCCCCGTCTCGGCCGGATCGGTCAGCACGCGCATCGCGCTCGAGCAGCGCCGCCGGGAGCTGCTCCGGTCGCGACACCCGGTCGAAGAAGCGCGACACCGGGCGGAACGCGTCGTTGGCGGACACGTCGCCGGCCATCGGGTGCTCGAGCTGCTGGAGGACCGGGTCGGCGACCCGGGTCGTGAAGATGTCGCTCGGCAGGAGCAGGACCGGCAACCGGTTGACCGTGGCGAGGGCCGCGCCGGTGACCATGTTCGTCGCACCGGGGCCGACCGAGGACGCGCAGGCCAGGGTCGACAGGCGGTCGCGCATCCGGGCGAACGCGGCGGCCGCGTGGACCATCGCCTGCTCGTTCCGCGCCTGGTGGTAGGGCAGCGCCCCGGGGGTCGCGAGCTCCGCCTCGAGGAGCGCCTCGCCGAGCCCGGCGACGTTGCCGTGCCCGAAGATGCCGAAGCAGCCCTCGATGAGCCGCCGGACCTCGCCGTCCCGCTCGCTCCGCTGCATCGCCAGGAACCGGACGATCGCCTGCCCGACCGTCAGTCGCACGGTGGTCATCGAGTGCTCCCATCGCCTCCGGCCGAACGGCAGCCGCGGATCGACCGGCAGGCTCGGCCATGTCTCGCGGACCCAGGCGTGGGCCGGGTCGTCGACGATCCGCCAGGCACGCTCCGGGCCCGGCCCGGCCATCACGTTGAGGTAATAGAGGTCGTAGCCGGGCACGGCCATCGACGGCCCGTGCCAGCCGTGCGGGATGAGGACGAGGTCGCCGGTGCGGACCTCGGCCAGGACGTCGATCGGGCGGCCGGGTCGGCCGTACACCCGCTGGTAGGCGATGCCCGGACCGGCCGGACCCGGGGCCACCTCGTAGTAGTAGATCTCCTCGAGGGCCGTCTCCGCGGGTCCGGCCTCGTCGTGCTTGTGGGGCGGGTAGGACGACCAGTCGCCGCCCGGGGTGAGGACCTCGCAGGCGATCAGCCGGTCGGCCTCGAGGACACCGGGGACCGCCGAAGTTGCGGACCTCCCGGGACGCCGGTCCGGCGCCGCGGAGCTCGATCGGCACGGCCGACGCCGGGACGCGCCGGGCCGCGAAGCGGTCTGCCGCCCTCGCCGACGGGACGGCGAACCGGCCGCCGGCCGGGCTCGACACGGTCACCCGCCGACCGGGCGGCAGGTAGACGAAGTCGGTCGGGCCGGCGAAGACGTCGGGCCGGCCGGCGAGCTCGAAGGACTCGCCGTCGCCGGCGACCCGGAAGGCGCCCGACAGCGGCAGGACGACCACCTCGTCGTCGCCCGTCTCGAAGCCCAGCGTCGCTCCGGGCGCCAGCTCCCCGATGCGGAGGCCCGCGAAGCCCCAGCCGGCGTCGACGGGCCCGAGCGCCACCGCCCACCCGTCGCGGGCGAGCGATCCGGCCGGCCGGTGGGCCGCTGGGCGGTCGGACGTGGCGGCGGCAGGGCCGAGCGCGGTCATCAGGCGGGCCGGAGATCGGGGTTCGGGATCGCCGTGTCCGAGACCTGGTGGAGGAGCTCGTGGTACGAGGCGATGAACGAGCGGAGCGTTCGAGCCGTGGCCCCGTAGGCGTCGAACTCCTCGCGGGCCAGTCCGTCCGGCTCGTAGGCCCGGACGAAATCCGGGAAATGCCGCGTCAGCTCGGCGACGATGACCGGGTCGACCGGGTCGTCGATCCTCGGCCGGACCTCGACCGTCGAGGCGTTGAAGCGGCGCTGCCAGACGGCCGGCAGGGTGACGATGACGTCACCGCCGATCAGCTCCGACCAGTGGTAGTGATGACGGATCGCCGCCCCGAGGAGGCGGCCGCGATAGCCGCGCTCGCGGAAGATCCCGTAGGCCCGCTTGAAGATCGCGATGCCCGACCAGGGCAGGGCCGTCGGGTCGGCCACGATCCCGTCGCGCTCGACCTGCACCCGCAGCCAGTCCTCGACCCGGCCCATCATGATCGTCACGACCGGGCCCATCGTCTCGGTCGACTGGCCGGCCGACTCCCGCCGGCGGAGACCGCGCTCGATGGCCTCGGCCGCCGCGAGCGCCTGGGCGACGGTGAAGCAGACCGTCACGTTGACGCTGACCCCGGCCGCCGTCGCGTCCTCGATCGCCCCGATCCCCGCGGCCGTGGCCGGGAACTTGACGATGATGTTCGGGGCGAGGCCGCTGAACTGGATGCTCTGAGCGAGCATCCGGTCAGGGGTCCGGAAGAAGGTCGGGTTGGTCTGGACCGACAGGCGGCCCTGCCGACCCGCCGTGCGCCGCGAAGGCCGGTTCGAGGAGCCGGGCTCCGCGGATCGACATCTCGTGGACCACCTCCCAGGCGAGGTCGGCCTCGGTCCGCGGTCGAGTCCTCCGCGCTGAGCGCCCGGACGCGGTCGCGCCAGAAGGCGGGCTCCTGCCGCCACACCTCGGCCACGATCGTCGGGTTGGCGGTCGCGCCGACCGCACCGAAGCTGATCGCGTACTCGAGCTCGGGGACCGAGCACGAGTCGTTCCAGATGTCGGTCGCGCTGGTCGCGATCGTCCGACCCAGCGGCGTGTCAGCGAGCGGCGGGGCCGGTCGCTCGGTCAGGGACGTCATCGGGCTGCCTCCGTCCATCATGGTCGCCGATGCCTCTTCAGCCGCACCGTACCCCGTTCGTCGGCGGTTGACACGGGGACCCGCGATGCTATGCTTCGGTCCGCCTAGGGTAATCGATTACATCAGCCCTGTGGAGTCCCCGTGCACGACCGCCGTCGCAGTGTTGCGCGCCCGGACCGCCGCCCCGCCGCCCCCCGCCGCCGTACGCCCCGGCGGACGATCGCCCGGCGGACCCGATGACTCGGACCGACCGCCTCGCGGGCTGCCCGGTCGGCGTCGTCCCGATCGTCTGGAACAACGCCGACCTGACCGACCTCGGCCCGTTCGTGCCGGTCCCGGTCGTCCTCGACGAGATCGCCCGGCTCGGCTACGACGGCTGCCAGACCGGGGTCGGCTTCCCGGCCGGCGACGAGCTGCGGTCCGAGCTCGGGCGACGCGGCCTCCGCCTGGCCGAGGTCTACGCCACCCTGCCGACCCGGGCCGCCGGCCCGCTCCCGGGGGCGCTCGAGGCCGGCCGGGAACGCCTGACCCTCCTCCACGAGGCCGGCGGCGAGGTCCTCGTCGCGGCGGCCGACCTGGCACCCGAGCGCGAGAGCCGGGCCGGCCGGGCGAGCGACCCGGCGACGCCGCGACTGAGCGATGACGGCCTGGCGGCGCTCGCGCGGATCCTCGAGACGCTGGCCGGCGAGGCGACGGCGGGCGGGCACCGGCTCGCCTTCCATCCCCATGCCGGGACGTTCGTCGAGACGCCCGACGAGGTGGCCAGGCTGGCCGCGGCCAGCGACCCGGACCTGGTCGGGTTCTGCCTCGACGTCGGTCACTACGCGGTCGGCGGGGGCGACCCGGTCGCGGCGATCCGGAGCCTCGGCCGGCGGGTCCGCCACGTCCACCTCAAGGACGTCGCGCCCGAGCCGCTCGAGCGGCTCCGCGCGGGCCGGACGCCCGGCTTCCTGGCCGCCCTGCGCGACCGCCTGTTCACCGAGCTCGGGGCCGGCCTGCTCGATCTCGACGGGGTGCTGGGGGCGCTCGCCGCGATCGACTACGACGGCTGGCTGATGATCGAGCAGGACACGACCTGGCGGCCGCCCTCGGAGAGCGCGGCGATCGGCCGGGCGGTCCTCGCCCACGCGATCGGGAGGCAGGGATGAAGATCGCTCTCCTCGGGGCCGGGCGGATCGGACGGATGCACGCCCGGATCCTTGGCGCCACCCCGGGCGTCGACGAGCTGCTCATCGCCGACGCCGTGAGCGACGCGGCCCGGACCGTCGCCGACGCGGTCGGCGGGACGTTCGCCGAGACCGCGGAGGCCGCCATCGAGCGGGCCGACGCCGTGGTCATCGCCGCGGCGACCAGCGCCCATGCGTCGCTCGTGCGGGCGGCGATCGCCCGCCGGCGGGCGATCTTCTGCGAGAAGCCGCTGGCCGAGAACCTGGCCGACACGATCGCGCTCGCGGCCGAGGTCGAGGCCAGCGGCTTGCCCTTCCAGCTCGGGTTCCAGCGCCGGTTCGATCCCGGCTACCGGGAAGCGCGCCGGCTGGTCGAGACCGGCGAGCTGGGGACGATCTACGCCTTCCGGCTGGCCGGTCACGACCCGGCCCCGCCGCACGAGGGCTACATCCCGCAGTCCGGCGGGCTGTTCCGCGACTTCTCGATCCACGACTTCGACGTCATCCGCTGGCTTCTCGGCTCGGAGGTCGACGAGGTCTACGCGGCCGGCGCGGTCCGCGGCTTCCAGGTCTTCGCCAAGTACGACGACGTCGACACGGCGGTCGCCACGCTGCGGATGTCCGACGGGTCCGCTGGGGGTCATGACGGTCGCCCGGCACGACCCGCTCGGCTACGACATCCGGACCGAGCTGTTCGGCTCACGGGACAGCGTCGTCGGTCGGGCTCGGGCCGCGGACCCCGCTCCGCTCGGTCGAGCCCGGCGTCCCGCCGCCGGCCGGGCCGGCCTGGCCGGACTTCATCGAGCGGTTCGGCGAGGCCTACCGGGCCGAGATCGTCGAGTTCGTCCGGGTGGCCCGCGGCGAGGCGCCCTCGCCGTGCACCGCCCGCGACGGCGTCCAGGCGCTGCGCGTGGCCGAGGCCGCCACCCGCAGCCGCCTCGAGAACCGACCCATCGCCCTCACCGAGATCCCCACCTGAGCCGCGCTCGTTGAAGTTCCGCATTGCACTGGCGCAGCCGGCTCCGTAGCATCGCAGAGGAGGTGACCACCGACGCGAGAGACGAAGATCGGCACGGCCGACATCGGAATGGTCTACCTGGCTGGAGGAAGCGGCCGGAGGCGCCGCCCAGCCAACGGAGGAGGTTCAGACGCATGAAGCATCGCTCGATCCTGGGCGGCCTGGCAGCCGTCGCGCTCCTGTTCGCCGCCTGTAGCAGCACCGCCTCGACCCCGGCCGCCAGTGGCGGGGGCGGGGGCGGCGCCGACCGGAGCGGCATCCTCATCGAGGTCGTGACCCACGGCCAGGCGTCCGACCCGTTCTGGTCGATCTTCAAGAACGGCGTCGACCAGGCCGGCAAGGACATGGGCGTCAAGGTCAACTACTCGGCGCCCGACACGTTCGACATGATCAAGATGGCCCGCTCATCGACGCCGCCGTCGCCAAGAACCCGCAAGGCCTGGTCGTCTCGATCCCGGACGCGACCGCGCTCGGGCCGAGCATCCAGAAGGCCGTCGCCGCGGGATCCCGGTGATCTCGGCGAACTCCGGCTCGGACGTCTACGCCAGCCTCGGCGTCCTGACCCACGTCGGGCAGGATGAGTCGATCGCCGGCCAGAAGGCCGGGGCGCGATGAAGGCCGCCGGCGTGAACAACGCCCTGTGCATCAACCAGGAAGTCGGCAACGCCGGTCTCGACGCCCGCTGCAAGGGCTTCGCGGACGGCCTCGGCAGGGCAACGTCCACGGTGGTCCAGGTCGACCTCAAGGACCCGACCGGGGCCCAGCAGGCGATCGCCGCGGCGATCCAGGCCGACGCCGACCATCGACGGCGTCATGGCGCTCGGCCCGACCGGCTCCGCGCCGACGCTCGCCGCGATGAAGCAGCTCAACCTCGGCAGCAAGATCAAGCTCGCGCACGTTCGACCTCTCGAAGGACGTCCTGAACGCGATCAAGGCCGGCGACCATGCTCTTCGCGATCGACCAGCAGCAGTACCTCCAGGGGTACCTGCCGATCGTGTTCCTCACCTACTACAAGCTGTACGGCCTGGTCCCGGGTGGCGGCCAGCCGATCTGACCGGCCCGGGCTTCGTCGACCAAGGACAACGTCGACACCGTCCTGGCCAACACCGGCACGACCCGCTAGTCACTGTCCGTCAGGCGAGCGGCCGGCTCCACGGCCGACCGCTCGCTTCGTCCCCCTTCACGTCGAGGGCCGCCGCCATGAGCACGGTCACCGCCGCGACGGAGAGCGATCGCCTCCGCCGCGTGAGCCCGATCCGGCTCCTCCTGTCTCGTCCCGAGTTCGGGGCGGTCGTCGGCGCTGTCCTCGTCTTCCTGATCTTCGCCGTCCTGTCGGTGGCGCGCGGAGACGTCGGGAACGGGCTTCCTGTCCCTCCAGGGCGTCGCCGGCTACCTCGAGGTGGCGGCCCAGGTCGGGATCCTCGGCGCCGCCGTGTCGCTGCTGATGATCGCCGGCGAGTTCGACCTGTCGATCGGCTCGATGATCGGAGCCTCCGGCCTCCTCCTCGGCCTGCTCATCGCCCAGTGCGGCCTGCCCGCCGACGCTGGCGATCGTCCTGACCTTCGCCTTCGCGCTCGGCGTCGGCGCGTTCAACGGCTATCTCCGTGGTCAAGACCGGCCTGCCGTCTTCCTCGTCACGCTCGGCACGCTGTACATCCTGCGTGGCGCGGGGATCGCCTTCACCCGGGCGATCACCAGCCAGACGATCGTCAGCGGGATCCCCGCAGTACACCGCCGGCGATCCGCTGGTCCAGCTGTTCACGCGCCAATGTTCACGATCGCGGGCGCGGACTTCAAGGTCGAGCTGGTCTGGTGGTGCGCTGGCCGTCGTCGTCGCGACCTGGGTCCTGACTCCGGACCCGGTTCGGGAACTGGATCTTCGCGGTCGGCGGATCGGAGACGGCGGCCCGCTACGTCGGGGTGCCGGTCAACCGGGTCAAGATCATC
Source organism: uncultured Chloroflexia bacterium (assembly GCA_963837825.1). Classification (GTDB taxonomy): domain Bacteria; phylum Chloroflexota; class Limnocylindria; order Limnocylindrales; family CSP1-4; genus Chersky-267. The sequence goes on along the minus strand of CAWIOR010000002.1, from coordinate 297,595 downwards.
CTGTTCATGGCCACGGCCGCGCGGCGGCCCTGCTCGCCTGCATCCAGGTCCTGAGCGTCGGGTCAGCGCCGACGTCCTGCGCGGCACAGGCAAGGAGTTCGAGGCGATCATCACCGCGGTCGTCGGCGGCACGCTGCTCACCGGCGGTTACGGCTCGGCGCTCGGCTCCGCGTTCGGCGCGTTCATCCTCGGGACGACCCAGCTCGGGCATCTTCTTCGTCGGGCATCAACTCCGACTGGTACCAGGTGGTCCTCGGGGCGATCCTGCTGCTCGCCGTCCTGGTCAACACCTACGTCCTGCGCCGCGCCTCGGGAGCCCGCTGATGCGACCGAACGAGACGCCCCCGCTGCCCCACGACAACGCCCCGTTCACGCTGCCCGTCGAGACGGCTGCGCAGATCGCCGCCTACGGCCGCCAGGGCGCCCAGCCCGTTCCGGCCACGACCCCGGTCCTCGAGGCCCGCGACGTCTCCAAGTACTTCGGCCGGGTCATCGCCCTCGAGCACGTCTCGCTGTCGGTCCGCCCGGGCGAGGTCAACTGCCTCCTGGGCGACAACGGCGCCGGCAAGTCCACCCTCATCAAGATCCTGTCCGGCGTCTACCGGCCCGACTCGCGGCAGCTGGTCATGGACGGCGAGCCCATCGCGTTCGCAGTCGCCCCGTGACGCCCTCGACCGCGGGATCGCGACCGTCTACCAGGACCTCGCGGTCCTGCCGCTGATGAGCATCAGCCGGAACTTCTTCGTCGGCTCCGAGCCGACCCAGGGCTGGGGCCCGTTCAAGCAGCTTCGACGTTTCCGCGGCGGGCAGGATCGCCACCGAGCAGATGCTCGAGATCGGGATCGACATCCGCGATCCGGGCCAGCTCGTCGGGACGCTGTCGGGCGGCGAGCGCCAGACGCTGGCCATCGCCCGGGCCGAGTACTTCGGCGCGCGGGTCCTCATCCTCGACGAGCCGACCTCGGCGCTCGGGCGTGAAGGAGGCGGCGATCGTCCTTCGCCACGTCATCCGGGCCCGGGCCACGGGGCTCGGCGTCATCTTCATCACCCACAACGTCCAGCACGCGCTGCCGGTCGGCGATCGGTTCACGATCCTGTCCCACGGACAGCTCGCCGGCGAGTTCGTCCGCGGCGAGGTCGACCAGGACGAGCTGCTTCGCCTGATGGGCGGCGGCGAGGAGCTGGCCGAGCTCGCCCATGAGCTCGACCAGCTCATGCATGCCGACAAGCGGACGATCGAGGCGGCGGCCACGACCGAGATCGTCGACACGGTGGCTCTCCCCCGCGAGCCGGGCCCGGGCGACGCCATCGACACCACGCCGCCAGCCGGCTGACCGGTCGGCGGGCTTCGGCGATGGCCGCGACGATCGCCGACGTCGCGGCCCGCGCCGGGGTCTCGACGGCGACGGTCAGCCGTGTCCTCAACAGCACCGGCCGGGCCAGCCCGGCCACGCGTGACCGGGTCCGGACGGCGGCCCGCGAGCTCGGCTACCGGCCGTCGGGCATCGCCCGCTCGCTCAAGCTGCGGGCGACCCGGACGCTCGGACTGATCGTCACCGACATCGAGAACCCGTTCTTCCCGGCCCTCGTCCGGGCGGTCGAGGATGCGGCCAGGTCGCACGGCTACGCGCTCCTCCTGTGCAACGCGGCGGACGACCCGGAGCGGGAGGCCGGCTACCTCGACCTCCTCGTCGAGCGACGGGTCGACGGTGTGATCATCGCCGCCAGCAGCCTGGGCGGTCGTCACGGCGAGTGGCTGGCCGAGGCGCCCCTGCCGGTCGTCCTGGTCAACACGACCGCACCCGGGGTCCGGCTGCCGGCCATCGCCTCCGACAACCGGGGCGGCGCCCGGGCCGCGGCAGCCTACGTGATCGGGCTGGGCCACCGGCGGCTGGGCTACCTGGCCGCTCCGCCGCGGAACGTCGACTCGCCGGCCCGGCTGAGCGGCGTGCGGGACGCGCTGACCGCCGCCGGGCTCGATCCCCGCGAGCTGGACATCGCGACCGGGCCGGCCGTCGTCGGCGGCGGCGAGACGGCGATGGAAGCTCTCCTGGCGCGGTCCGCGCCGCCGACCGCGGTGCTCGCCTACAACGACCTGATGGCGATCGGGGCGCTCCACGCCGTCCGGGCCCGCTCGCTGGTCTGCCCGACGGACGTCAGCATCGTCGGCTTCGACGACGTGGAGGTGGCGCGCTACGTCGAACCGGCCCTGACCACCGTCGCCCAGGACCAGGCGGCGATGGGCGAGCTCGCCATCCGGGCACTGGTGCTCCAGCTGACCGGCCACGACGACGACACCGGGACGACCGCCGGTCGGCCGCCGGGGCCAGGCGAGATCGTCCGGCTGCCGACGGTCCTGCGGGTCCGCGAGTCGACCGCGCCGCCATCCGGGCGCTGACCCGGGCCGGCGCCAGGCGCCGTCCTCAGGCGCCGTCCTCGTACGTCCCGATCCGCTCCGCGACGGTCGGCGCCACCAGCTGGCGGACCCGCTCGCGGGCCATCCGGATGAGGACCGACGCCCGGTCCGGGACCGCGGTCAGGCCCGGTCCCTCGATCACCAGCGAGCCCGCCGCGGCGGCGAACGCCAGGTCCGGTCGCTCGTGGGGCCGGCCGGCCCGCGCCCGTCGGACCGCGCTCGAGATCAGCGCCGCGAGGAAGACGTCGCCGGCGCCGGTCGGGTCGAGCTCGCGGTCCGAGCGAGTCGCCCGGTAGCGCAGCTCGCTGGCCGGCCGGCGGTCGGGGTCGAGGGTGACCAGGAAGCCGCCCTCGTGGCCCTGGGTCACGAGCAGCCGACCGCCCGGTCGGAGGAGCGGGAACAGGTCGGCCAGCGGCGTGGCCGGGTCGAGGTCGTGGTGGCTCACCCCGACGATGTCGGCCCGCGCGAGCAGCCGGCCCGGGGCGGGCGGTCGGCGGGTCACCCGCTCCCCCGCCAGCAGAGTCCGCAGGAACCCCTGCCAGGCCAGGCCGACGTAGGCGCCATCGGGGATCGACCCCGCCCAGTCGTCGAGGACCTCACCGGCGACCGGGGCGATCGACCAGGCCCGGGCGCGGACCCACGACTCCGGGAGCGGCGGCAACGGCAGCGGCCGGCCCGGGGCGACGCACGTCTGGACCCGGCCGGTCGGCGTCTCGACGTTGTGGAAGATCGGTCCCTCGTCGAGCGGGACGAGCAGGAGGTCGGCCCCGGCGTCGCGGATGAGGTCGAGCTCGTGAGCGGTCCGGGCCGGCTCGTCGACGCCGACGACGGCGACGGTCCGCAGGCCGAGCCGGGCGGTCGTCAGGGCCGAGTACGTCACCCCGCCGCCGAGCCGCCAGCCGCGCGGGTCGTCCGGCGCGATGTCGCGGCAGGCCGACCCGACGTGGACGACCTCGGGCCCGCCGGCGCGGGATCGCCGGGGGCGCTCAGCCACCGTCCGCCGGCCGCTGGGGGTATCGTGTCGGCATGTACTTCTACGAGCTCCACGAGGGCGACGACGAGATCTTCGAGGACCTCCTCCTCGCCCACGACGAACGGTTCGAGCCGGACGAGTTCTTCGAGATGGTCCAGCGGATCCGGCGCCGGGTCCAGGACGACTTCACGCACGATACCCTCATCGAAGCCGTCGCCGAGGGCCTCGAGAGCGAGTTCGGGTTCACCTCGCTCGATGACGACGAGCTGACGGCATCGGTCCACGTCTCGAGGATCGACGACGAGAACGTCATCACCCCGACCGGGCTGTTCGCCCCCGAGCCCGAGTGGGGCGAGGACGACGACGAGGGCGACGACGAGGACGGCGAGGCCGAGGCGGACCTCGAGAGCCTGCCGGACTACGTGACGATCACCGCCGACCTGCTGGGCGATCGCGAGCCGCGGCCGCACTGACCGGCGCGGGGCGCCGGCGGACCCGGCTCAGCGGCTGAACAGGATCTCCAGCACGTCGCCGTCGCGGACGAGGTAGGTCTTGCCCTCCGAGCGCAGCCTGCCGTGCTTGCGCGCCTCGGCGATCGAGCCGAGCTCGATGAGGTCGTCGTAGGCGACCGTCTCGGCCCGGATGAAGCCCCGGGCCAGGTCGGTGTGGATCGCCCCGGCCGCGTCGACCGCGGTCGAGCCGGCGGGGACGGGCCAGGCCCGGACCTCGTCCGGCCCGGCGGTCAGGAAGCTGATCAGGCCCAGGAGGCGGTAGGACAGGGCGATCACCCGGTCGAGGCTCGAGCCCTCCACGCCGAGCTCGTCCATGAACGCCCGCGCCTCGTCCGGATCGAGCTCGCCGAGCTCCATCTCGATCTTCGCCGACAGCGCGTCGACGAGCGCATGACGGTGCTCGTAGCGGCCGGCGATCCCGCCGACGAGCTCGGCCTCGCGCGGGATGTCGGCCTCGCCGACGTTGAGCAGGACGAGGACCGGCTTCTGGGTCAGGAAGCGGAAGCCGCGGATCGCCTTCTCCTCGTCGGGCCCGAGCTCGGTGTCGCGGATCGGCCGGCCCTCGACGAGGCCGGCATGAAGCCGCTCGAGGATCGCCTCCTCGCGCTCGTTCGCGTCGCGCTCGGCCTGCGTGCCGTGACGCCCGGTCGCCCGGAGCCGCTCGAGCCGGCGCTCGGCCATGGCCAGGTCGGCCAGGATGAACTCGAGGTCGAGCCGCTCGAGATCGCGCCACGGATCGACCGAGCCCTCGGGGTGCGGGACGGCCGGGTCGTCGAAGGCCCGGACGACGTGGAGCAGCGCGTCGGAGTCGCGCAACCGGGCCAGGTGCTCGGCCGGCAGCTCCTCGGTCCCGACCCGGCCCTCGGTCGACGCCGGCGGCGCCGGCAGGTCGACGTAGGTGACGTCGGCATGGACGATCTTCTTCGGCTTGAAGATCTCGGCCAGCCGGTCGAGCCGCGGGTCGGGGACCTTGACCACCCCGACGTTGAGATGGAGCCCGCCGAAGCCGCCCGTCTCGGCGTGCCCGCGGGTGAGCGTGTTGAAGACGGTGGTCTTGCCGGCCGCGGCCAGCCCGACGATGGCGATCTGCATGACCGGATTGTCGCCGACGCGAGAGGTGCCTGCCGAGGAGGGCGCGGGGCTGGCGTTCCCCGGGTGCGCCGAGCCCGTGTCGGGCAGGCATACAGGACCTGTCACCTGCTCACCACCCGAGCATTCGACGGTGGATCCGCGGTGATGGACACCTGCTCCGTCCGCAGATGTCCCGCGCTGAGCGTGGCCCGGTACGAATCTGGGCATCCGGGCGCGCTCGCCGGGCGCAAGTCCTGTCCGATGTTCGCCTGGTGATCACCTGTCAGAGGATCACCTGGGCGCGTCCGATCAGCTCCGCCCGGTCGGGGGATCGGGCGTCTTCCTGCCCGCGACCAGGTCGTAAGAGCAGCTGGGGCACGACCTGACCGTCGGGTCGATCCGGCAAGCTCGACCTCCCAGACGTCGTGTCGCGGCCTCAGTACCCCGCGCCGGGTCGACGACGTTGAGGAGCGGCTCGCCGGCGGCGTAGCGGCGCAGGTTGTCGCAGAACAGCTCGACCGACCGGTCGAGGACCCGCCCGCTCGACCACGAGGTGTGGGGGGTGACGATGACGTTGGGCAGGTCGTAGAACGGCGATCCGGGCGGGAGCGGCTCGTCGCGGAACGTGTCGAGCACGGCACCGCCCAGGGGGCCCTCCCGGAGCGCCCGCAGGAGCGCCCGTTCGTCGACCAGCCGGCCACGCGCCACGTTGACCAGCCAGGCGCCGGGCTTGACCGAGGTCAGGGCGGCTTCGTCGATCATCCCCTCGGTCTCGGGCGTCAGCGGGGCGGCGAGGACGATGAAGTCCGATTCCGCCAACAGCTCCGGCAGACCCTCGGGACCGGTCAGGCGGTCGAGTCCGGGCAGCTCCGGGACGCCCTCCTCGCGGGCGAGCTCCGGAGCGACCCCCTCCGGCGCCCGCCGCCGGGTGGCCACGACGCGGCAGCCGAACGCCGTCGCCAGCGCCGCGACCGCGCGGCCGATCGAGCCCAGGCCGACGATCCCGACGGTGACGTCGCGCAGCTCGACGCCCTCGAGCGGCTGCCAGGTCCGCTCACGCTGCAGCTCGAGGAGCTGCGGCAGCCTGCGGCTGACGGCCAGGATCATCATCAGCACGTACTCCGCGATCGGTTCGCTGAAGACGCCCCGGGCATTCGTGACGACGAGGCCGCGCTCGCGGCTCGTCGGGGTCAGCACCCGCTCGACCCCGGCCGACGCCGAGTGGACCCAGGCCAGGCGCGGCGCCCGGGCGAGGAGCCGGTCGAACGCCTCGGCCGACAGGAACCCGCGGAGGAGGACCTCCACGTCGTCGAGCGGCCCGTCGGCGAGACCCTCGATCGACACCGTGACGAGCCGGGCCCCCGGCGCGGCGGCCCGGATCCGCTCGAGGTCGCGGCCGCGGTAGCGCGCCGACAGGATCGGGCTGAGGGCGATCGCCGCCGGGATCCCGCCCGGCCCGCGACCGGGACCGGCCACCTTCCGGGGGCTCACGTCAGGCCGCCATGACCCGGGCCAGCCAGCGTTCCGGCGCCTCGATCTCGCCCTCGCGCGGCAGCGACTCCGGGCCCGCCCACAGCCGTTCGAGGGCGGCCTTCCCGCCGCTGGCCGCGATCGCGGCCACGAAGCGCTCGCCCTTCTTGTACTGCTCGAGCTTCATGTCCATCCCGGTCAGCCGCATGACCGCCCGCTCGAAGCCGGACTTGCGCTGCTCGCGCCGGGCGTGGAACCGGTCGCTGATCCGCTCGACGTCCGGGACGAGGTCGCGCCCGACCTCGTCCATGATGTAGTCGCTGAACCCTTCGAGCAGGCTCATCACCGCCTGGGTCTCGCGGAACAGGCTGCGCTGCTCGTCGCTCATCAGGCGCTCCATCCAGTGGTCGCCGCCGGTCTCGCCCCGGAGCGCCCGGCCGACCCGCCGGACCATCTCCCTGGACAGCCCCTTGGTCCCCGTCGAGAATGCCGCCAGCTGGCGCTCGAGCCGATCGGCCAGGTAGGGGCGGAGCCAGGGGTGGGCCTCGAACTCGAACGCGTGGGTCGTCTCGTGGAGGGCGATCCAGGTCCGGAAGGCGGGCAGCGGGACGCCGAGCGCGACGGCCGTCTGGCGGATGTTCTCCTCGACGAACAGGAGGCGTCCCGGCGTCGTCTCGGCGCTCAGGAGGGCGAGGTCGTACTGGCCGAGGACGCGGGTGGCCATGAACCCGAGCATGAACCCGATCTGGCGGGTCGTGATCCAGCGGTTGGCCAGGGCCACCGACGCCTGGCCGATCCCACCGCCGGGGGGCACGATCTGGTCGAGGAGGTCCCCCTCCAGGCGACCGATCAGCGCGGCGAAGCTGGCCGAGTTCGCCCGGACCCAGCCGGCCCGGTCGACGACGCCGGACCGGCCCACGACCCCGGGCAGCTCCGTCCCGAGCGCCTCGCTCAGGCGGGGCACGATCCGGGTCATCGTCTCGGCATAGGCGGATCCGGACTCCGCCAGCTGCGCCGGCGCGAGGGCGCCCGGAGCGCCGTGCAGCCGTCCGATGGCGACCCGCTCGGCGGCCGGCCAGTCGACCAGCCCACGCCGCGCCGACTCCTCCATCCGCCGCCCGACGATCGTGGCCGCGACGCCGAGGGCGGATCCGACGAGGAAGCCTGCCTGCCAGACCCGGTCGTCGCGCCCGCCGCGGCCGCGGCTCATGCGACGACCTCGTGGAGGGCCACCGTCTCGACGTCGGCGAAGCCCGGCCCGAACAGCCGCTCGGCGAGGGTGTGGAACGCGTCCGCCTCCCCGGTCGTCAGCTGACGGTGGGCGGCCGGCCCGCCTCCGGACGGCGCCTCGAGCCCGTTCATCGCCAGCAGGTCGACGAGCGCGGACGCCGTCGCCGTGGCCGAGTCGACGACCGCGACGCCGTCGCCGGCGACGGCCTCGATGACCGGCCGGAGGAGCGGGTAGTGGGTGCAGCCGAGGAGGAGCGTGTCGATCCGGGCCGAGGCCGGGAGTGGGAACACGAACTCGCCGGCCGCGTCGCGCTCGCCGAGCAGCGGGGCGAGCGAATCGCGGACCGCCGCCTCGACCTCCGGGCCGGCCAGCAGGCCGGCCTCGACCATCGGCACGAACGCCGGGGTGGCGTGCTCGTAGACCTCGACCGCCGGGTTCACCTCCTTGATCGCGTTGAAGTAGGCGTGCGAGCGGACGGTGGCCGGGGTGGCGATCACCCCGACCCGCCGGACCCGGGTGGCCAGGGCGGCCGCCGAGGCGCCCGGTCGGATCACCCCGAGGATCGGCAGCGGGTAGCGCCGGCGGACGTCCGCCAGCGCGACCGCGGTCGAGGTGTTGCAGGCGATGACGACGGCCTTGACGTCCTGTTCGAGCAGCCGGTCGAGGGCCTGGCCGGTGAACCGGAGGACCTCCTCGTCGGTCCGGGTCCCGTACGGCGCCCGGGCGTTGTCGCCGAGGTAGACCGTCGGTTCGTCGGGCAACCGCCGGACGATCTCGCGGAGGACCGTCAGACCGCCGACCCCCGAGTCGAAGACGCCGATGGGTCGCGGGTCGGTCACGTCAGTGTCGCGCTCCGACGGCCGTCCGATCGAGCGCCAGGAGCTGGTTGACGACCTCGCCGATGTCCTGGCTGATCCGGGCCGAGGGCTCGGCCAGGACGAACGGGACGCCCTCGTTGTTCGACTGGACGACGAGCCGGCCGTCGGACACCACGCTGTGCTCCGGGATCCGGCCGATCGCCGAGGCCAGGTCGTGCTCGCCGATGCCGCCCGAGGAGTCGGCCCGGTTGACCAGGTAGCGGACCTTGGTCGGCGCGTAGCCGAGGGACCGGAACGTGTCGGCCATGACCAGGGTGTTGTGGATCGTCGTCGAGTCGTAGGTCACGATCTCGATGACCGTGTCCGAGGCGTCGAGCAGGGCCAGGGTCCGCTCGTCGAGGCCGACCATCGTGTCGACCACGATGACGTCGTAGACCCGGCGCATCAGCGACAGGATCTTGTCGAGGTCGCGGACCGTGATCATCTCGTGCTGCTCGACCCGTGGCGGGGCGAGGAGCAGATCGATCCCGGATGGGTCCCGCCACAGGACGTCCGACAGGTCCGTTTCGGCGATCCGGTCGGTCGGCAGGTCGACGATCGACGGCGCGGAGGTCGGGACCTTGAGGAGCGCGCGCAGGTCGCCGAACTGGAGGCTCCCGTCGATGAGCGCCGTCCGCCGTCCCGCCTGGCCGAAGGCGACCGCGAGGTTCAGGGCGATCGTCGTCGTCCCGACCCCGCCCTTCGGGGCGAAGACGGTGATGAGCTTCGAGTTGCCGGTCGCCTGGGTCTCCTGGAACGTCGCCTGGACGCCATGGATCCGGCTGATCAGGTCGTAGCCGGAGAACGGCATCGACAGGACGGCGTGGATGCCCTGCTCCGGGTCGGCCTCGATCGGCTTCTGGGGGACGGTCAGGACGATGACCGGGACGCCCACCCGCGCGGCGTTGAGCTGGCCGATCAGGGTCGGACCCTTGACCCGACCCTGGAGGAGGGCGTCGACGATGACCACGTCCGGCCGGAGCTGGGCGATCTGCCCCGCGACCTTCGACCCGTCCGACATGACGTCGAGAAGCTTGATCTGCTGCTGCGAGTTCAGCAGGCTGCGGATGTACTGCCCGACCTGCGGGACGTCCTCGACGACGAGCAGGCGGACCTGATCGGTGGCGGCCATCGGGCGGACTATACCAAGCCGGCGGCGGCGCCCGACCCATACCCGGAGGTCCTATCCCCGTTCACGGGACGAGGACGTCCAGGGCGGCCGGTCGGACGGTCGCCTCGAGGGGTCCGGACCCGAGGCCATCCCCGTCGACCTGGCGCGGCTGGGCCGGCTCCGCCTCGATCCGGATCCGCCGCCCGCGGGCGCGGAACGCCGCTCCCGACGGAGTGCCCCCGAGGTCCGTCCGGCCGAGCAGCTCGAGCGCTCCACGGATCCCACCGGGGATGCTGCCGACGCGCAGGACCAGGAGGTCGAGCAGGCCGTCGTCGGGGACGATCGGCAGCCGCGGCCGGACGAGTCCGGGGACGAGCTCGCCGGCGTTGGCGACGAGGGCGACGGTCGCCTCGAGCTCGATCCGCTCGTCGTCGATCTCGATCCGGTACGGGACGGGCGCCAGCTCGACCGAGCAGCCCGAGGGCGGCGACCCAGTAGGCCAGCCGACCGAGCCGCTCCTTGTCGGAGCCGGCGGTCGCCTCCATCACCCGGGCGTCCCAGCCGACCCCCGCGGCGACCGCGAACAGCTTCTCCGTCGACGGCGCTCCGGCGGTGCCGGGCAGGACCGCCACGCCGAGGTCGATCGACCGCCGGCTCGCCCCGGCCAGCGACCGGATCGCCGAGACCCGGGTCGTCGGGCACCCCGAGCGCGGTCGCCAGGACGTTGCCGGCCCCGCCGGGGACGATCGCGAGCGGGATCCCGGAGCCGGCCAGGCCGGCCGTGAGCGCGGCCACGGTCCCGTCACCCCCGACGGCGACGACGAGCCCGGCAGCGGCCCGCGCCGCGTCGGCTCCGGCGGCGTCGATCGACGGCCCGGTCGGCGACCCGGACGACGAGCGGGTCGCGGCCGATGGCGGCCCTGGCCCAGGCCTCGACCGCGCCGACGATGCCGGTCGGCCCGCCCGGGCCGCGCAGTCGCGACGACCGGAGGTTCGACGATGATGACGACCGGACCGCGGAGCGCTCGGAGGTCGACCGGCGTACCGGTCACGGCCTCGTCGCCACGAGGACGGCCCGCTCGGCGTCCGGTCCGATCGGCGCCAGGTCGTAGCCGCCCGCGACGAGCTCGACCTCCAGCCCGGCCGCCTCGGCGAACCCGCGCAGCTCGTCGGCCCCGACGAGGCGGATCCGGTCGGCCCGCAGCCAGCGGAGCGGCGCCTCGCCCTGGCCGGCCTCGTCGTAGATCGTCGTCAGGCTGATCGTCTGGGTCGCCGCGTGGTGGATCGCGGCGCCGGTCTTGACGACCGTCCGGCCCGTCTCCGGGTCGGCCCGGGCGTACTCCAGGATGAGCCGGCCGTCGTAGCGGGCCAGGTCGTCCGCGTCGGGCAGCCAGACGTCGACGACGGCCAGGCCGCCGGGCTCGAGGTGCTCGGCCAGGGTCCGGACGGCCGCCGCCTGGGCGGTCCGGTCGCCGAACACGAGGAGCGAGTTGAGGGCGATGAACGCCAGCCGGAAGCGCTCGGCCAGCCGGAGGCCCCGCGGCGTCGGCCTCGACGAGCCGGACGCGGTCCGCCACCGCCGGTCCGGCCGCCCGCGCGCGGGCTCCGGCCCGGGCGACCATCGCCGGGTCGTTGTCCACCCCGGTGACCGGCCAGCCGGCCGCGGCGAGCGGGACCGCCAGGCGCCCCGAGCCGACCCCGAGCTCCAGGATCGGACCGTCCGCCCGGGCCGCCAGGGCGAGGTAGAGGTCGAGGTCGCCCGGGTCGTCGAGCAGGTCGACGTCGTACAGCCGGGCGAGCGCCTCGGCAGCGGCGGCGGTCGGCTCGGGCTGAAGGGTCATCGGTTCGGAGCGTAGCAGGGCCGGACCGTCAGCCCGGCCGAGCGTGGGCCGGACGTGGATCCGGCCCGGTCAGCGCTCGAAGCGGACGGAGCGACCGGCCCGCTTCTTGACCGCGAGGGCGCTGATCGCCTCGAGGGCGGCCCGGTTGGCGGCCATCGCGGTCGTCTCGGCGTGGTCGTACGGCGGCGACACCTCGACGATGTCCATCCCGCACAGCTCGACCGAGCCGACGATCTGGCGGATCGCCCGGAGGACCTCGCGGGTGAGCATCCCGCCGGGCTCGGGCGTGCCCGTCCCCGGCGCCATCCCCGGGTCGATGACGTCGATGTCGAGGCTGAGGTAGATCGTGTCGGGCCCGTCGAGCGCCTCGGCGATGGCGTCGGCGATGACCGCCTCGCTGCCGCGCTCCTCGATCTCGCTCATGAAGTGGTAGCGCAGGCCGTGCTCCTTCATCCACTCGAAGACGTCGACCGGGGGCCAGTAGCCGCGCAGGCCCGACCTGGACGAAGTTCGCGACCGTTCGACCGCACCCGACTCGATGAGCCGGCGCATCGGCGTCCCGTGGCCGGCCAGGACGCCCCAGTCCTCGTTGGCCGTGTCGGCATGGGCGTCGAAGTGGACGATCCCGATCGAGCCCGGCCGGCGGACCTCGGCGACGGCGGTCGCCGACGGCCAGGTGATCGAGTGGTCGCCGCCGAGGACGATCGGGATCGCGCCGCTGTCGGCGACCTCGCGGACCTTCCGGTAGATGAGGGCGTGGGCCCGCTCGATCCAGGCCGGCACGATGTTCGCGTCCCCGGCGTCGACGACGTCGAGCACCTCGAACGGCTCGACCCCGAGCTGGAGCGAGTGGATCGAGCCGGAGGTGTACTGCGCCTCGCGGATGGCCCGCGGACCGAACCGGGCGCCCGGCCGATGGCTGACCGCGTCGTCGAACGGCGCTCCGACGATGGCCACGTCGGTCCGACGCCGGCGGAGCTCGGCCGGGTCGGTGATCCAGGGCAGCTTCATGAACGTGGTCGGGCCGACGTAGGTCGGCAGGTCGAAGTCGGTGAAGACCTCGTACTCGCGGTCCCAGCCGTTCAGGGCGGCGAAGTCGGGCCGGAGGTCGGGGTCGTGGCGCTCGGACATCGAGGTCCTCCGGGAGACGGGGCCGGCGCGCCTGGACAGCCGCGTCGCGGCGAGTCCGGGCCGTCGGTCGGGTTCGTGCCGTCCCTGGGGGCGCCGCCGGTTCGCATCCAGCCGTCCAGCGGGGCGCGCCGGAGGCGATGGTAGCACTCGCCGTGACGTGCCCCCGGACGCCCCGCGATTCGCCGACCGGGCCCGCCGACCGGCGCGCCCGCCTAGCCCGGCTCGCGGAACTCCGCCCAGGCGGCCTCGACCAGCGCCGGGTCGGCGAACAGCTCGTAGGCGGTCTGGGCGACGACCGTCGCGGCGAGGAGGGTGACCGCGTCGCCGAGCGGTGAGGCCGCGGCCTCGCGGAACTCGATCGAGTGGCCCGGCACGCCTTCGGCGCAGATGGCGATCGAGGGGTGGATCGTCGGGACGACCTGGCTGACGTTGCCCATGTCGCTGCTGCCGAGGTTGTCCGACGGCGGGCCGTCGGCGATGCCGTAGGCGGCCAGGTTCGCGGCGAACCGGTCGCCCAGGGTCCGGTTGTGGTTCATCGTCGAGGCGCCGCCCTCGAACACGACCTCGACCGTGCAGCCCGTCGCGGCGGCAGCCGCCTCGCACATCTCCCGGAACCGCTCGCGCATCTCGAGGTACTCGGCCTGGCGCGGCGAGCGGACCATGAACCAGGCCTTCGCCCGGCTGGGGATGATGTTGGCGGCGGTGCCGCCCTCCTGGACGATGCCGTGGACGCGCGCGTCCGGCCGGAGCTGCTGACGCCACAGGCCGACCGAGCCGAACAGGAGGATCAGCGCGTCGAGGGCGTTCCGGCCCATCCACGGCTCGGAGGCGGCGTGCGCCTGGCGGCCGTGGAACGTGACGTAGATGTCCTCGCTGGCCAGCAGCCGGCACTCCACGTAGGTCACGGTCGGACGGGTGGTACAGGAGCGCCGCGTCGAGCCCCTCGAACAGGCCGTCGCGGATCATGATCCCCTTGCCCGATCCACGCTCCTCGGCCGGTGTCCCGAGGAACACGATCTCGCCCGGCAGCTCCGGGGCGACCGCCGCGAGGGCGATCGCCGCCCCGACCCCGGACGCGGCCATCGAGTTGTGGCCGCAGCCGTGGCCGAGGCCGGGCAGCGCGTCGTACTCGGCCAGGATCGCCGATCCGCGGCCGGTCCCCTCCCCGACCGCCGGCCAGGCGGCCGCGGACGGCGGTCGCCAGGCTTCCGACGGGGTGCTCGACGGCGATAGCCGTGCCGGCCGATCGCCTCGGCGACCCAGGCGGCTGCCTGGCGCTCCTCGAACGCCGGCTCCGGGTTGGCGTGGATCCGGTGGGACAGATCCGAGGATCTCGTCGCGGTGGGCCTCGACGGCCGCGGCGATGCGGCGCTTGGCGTCGGCGAACGGCTCGGCCGGAGCGGAGGCGACGAGGTCGGCGGGCTCGATGGTCACGGTTGCTCCTTCGATCGGGCCTGGCGCTCAGCGCTCGGCGGACAGGGTCGCCTCGGCGACCGACACGATGACGACGACGAACAGGGCGATCGGCAGGCTGAACGCGCCCTGCAGACGGAGGACGACGAAGACGGTCACGACGACCGCCACCCAGGCCCCCCGCCGGACCGCCCGGAACCAGTCGCCACGGTAGGCGATCCGCCCGTGGCGACCGAACACGACCAGCCAGAACAGCGGGCATGCAGGTCAGCCCGACGGCGATCCCCATCAGGCCCGCGCCGAGCAGGCCGGCGCCGGGGTCCGCCCGCGGGTCGCGGGTGGTGACGACCAGCCCGACAAGGACCCAGGCGATGGCGGCGAGGCCGAACAGGCCGAGGTTCGTCATCCGGTCGCGGGGATCCATCGCAGCTGGAGTCTAGCCGCCCGACCCCGGCCGTCGCCCCGGGCTGGTCGGTCGGGACGGCTCAGCCGTCCAGCGCGACCTCGATGTCGCCCAGCGCGGTCGAGCTCGAGGTCCGGGCGCGACGGCTCCGTCGGGCGCGCTCCCGGGGAGCGGCGAGTCGGCCGGGCGTTCATGCAGGTAGGCCGCCCGCCAGCCGGCCCGTTTCGCTCCGACGACGTCCGCCGCCCAGTCGTCGCCGACGTGGAGGATCGCCTGCCGGCGGCATCCCGAGCGCCGCCTCGGCCGCGCGGAAGATCCGGGCGTCCGGCTTGATCGTCCCGACCCGCTGCGAGACGACGACCGCGCTGAGGTGCCGGCTCCAGCCGGCCGCCTCGACGTAGCGATCGATCGTCGCCGCGAGCGGCCAGTTCGAGCAGATCCCGAGGACGTGGTCGGCGGCCAGCCGCCCCAGGAGCGGCCCGACCTCGCCCGGCGGCGGGATCGTCGCGACGAACGCCGCGCTGTACGCCTCGAGCGCGAACTCGACCTCGTCCGGGGTGCTGTAGCCGGACGCCGCGGCGTCGTCCCACGGCGTCACCGGGTCCGGCGCCGCCATCCCGCGCATCCGGGCGAGGACCCGGACGGTCCGCCGACCGAGGTCGACCTCGCGCATCCGTGGTACCTCCTCCGCGAACTGCCGTTCCCGCTCCGCCGCCCAGGCCGCCTCGAAGGCCGCCGGGTCGAACGGGCCGAAGCGCTCGGCGACCGCGGTCGTCATCGCCCGGACGACCGCCCGGAGGTCCTCCCGCCGGATGGGCAGGAGCGTGTTGCCGAAGTCGAAGCTGATCGCGCGAACGGTTCCGGCCACCCCGCCCGCGGACCCGCCATCAGCGGACCGCGCTCGACGGGCAGATGTCGCGGTACGGGCAATAGGTGCAGGCCACGACGTCCGGGCGTCGGCTCGAAGGCGCGGGCGCGGATCCCGCCGGCGGCGAGGGCGATCCGCTCCCGGGCCTTCGCCAGGCGCTTCTCGTCGACCTCGGCCCGGCCGACGACGCCGGTCTCCAGGAAGTGGAGCTGGACCGCGTCCGGCAGCCGCCCGGTCATCGCCTCGTAGCCCATCGCATAGATCGTCAGCTGGAGCGAGTCCCGCGCCCGCTGGCGAGCCTTGGCCGGGTCGCGGACGTCGCTCGACTTGTAGTCGGTGATCGTCACCCGCTCGCGCGGCAGGAGCGGCAGAGTGGGCTCGACGACGTCGGCCGACGGCCGCCCGATCTCGGGGCCGGCGGTCGTCTCCCCGCCCGGCGCCGGCGGCGCCCGAACGGCTCGCCCGGTTCGCCCGGTTCGACGTCGACCCGGTCCCAGCGACCGCGGATCCGGTCGCCGTCGAGGCTGAACGAGAAGTCGCGCTCGACGTAGGTCGGGACGACCGCTCCGGGCCGGAGCTGCTCCTCGCGGAACCGACGCCAGGGCCGCCCTGCCGGCCGCCAGGCGAGCCTCCTCGTGCTCGCGGGTGAGGAACCCCTCGTTCGTCCAGGCGGCGAGGAAGGCGGCCTCCAGCTCCGCCTCGGTCATGATCTCGCCCCGACCCTGGCGGCGGTGGAACTCCTGGACCGCCCGGTGGAGGGCGGACCCGTAGACGATCGAGTGGTGCGGCGCCACCGGGACCCGGACGACGTGCCCGTACTTGTAGCTGCAGCGGGCAGGTCAGGTAGTCGTCGATCTGGTAGAAGCTCAGGGAGAGCGGCTCGTCGGTCGACCGGCGGGCGGGCTCCGCCGCGCTGCCGGGCGCGGAGAAGGCGGCCAGGCGCTCGACCGGGTCGGACTCGCCGCGGCCGGCCCGCGGCGTCGGCCGAGGCGAGGTCGAGCGCCTCGAGCACGAACGGCGAGACCCGTCGAGCGGTCCGTCCGCCGTAGTCCGCGGCGTGGGTCAGGATGAGCTCGTCACGGGCCCGGGTCATCGCGACGTAGAACAGGCGGCGCTCCTCGCGCAGGTGGGCGTCGCCCCCGGCCGGCGCACCGGCGAGCGAGCACGGCCGGGATCGCCAGCGGATCCCGCCGGCTCGTCGACGGGAACCGTCCATCGACGAGGCCGACCAGGAAGACGGTCGGGAACTCGAGCCCCTTCGCCTTGTGGACGGTGAGGACCGCCACGGCGTCCGACTCGCCGTCCAGCTCGGCCGTCGGCGGATCGTCCCCGGCCTCGATGAGGGTCCGCAGATGGCCGGCCACGAATGGGCAGCGGTCATCGGCGAGGAGGGCCGACTGGGCGCGCACGACATCGAAGAACCGGGCGACGTTCTGGAGTGCCTCCTCGGATCGCGCCGCCGTCGCTCGCCGCGAGCCGGGCGAGCAGCCCCGACCCCTTGAGGAACGCGTAGAGCACCTCGCCGGCCGGCCGGTCATGGGCGAGCTCGGCGTAGTGGCGGAGGTCCGCTGACGAGACGACCGACGGCGGCCCGGCTGTCCGGCGCGAGGCGCAGGAGTCCCGGCTGACGATCCAGCTCCTCGAGCACCTCCCAGACGGTCCGGTTCCGCCGTCGCGCGCTGGCCACGATCGCGGTCAGGTCCTCGCCGCCCAGGCCGTACACGTCCGATGCGGCCAGGGCGTAGACGTCGACGCTCGATCCGAGGTCGGCCACCGCCCGCAGGAACGCCAGCAGGAGCCGGACCTCCGGGCGGGCGTACAGGCCGGACGATCCCGAGAACCGCCACGGCAGGCCGGCCACGTTCAGGCTGCGCAGGACGGCGTCGGCCTCGGCGTTGGACCGGACGAGGATGGCGTGATCCCGCGGCGCGGCGCCGCCGGCGACCCGGACGGCGATCTCTCGGGCGATCCAGTCGGCCTCCTCCGAGCCGGTCGCGAACGCCTCGTGGCGGATCGCCGCCGGGCGCCGGCCGGCCGGTGGCTCCGGGCGCTGCGGCCCGGAGCCGCTTGTCGATCCCGGCGTGGACCTCGAGGCGGTCCGGGTCGTTGAACCGGATGAGCCGGTGGCTGGCCGTCAGGATCCCCGCGCGCGAGCGGTAGTTGCGCCGGAGGACGACGACCTTCGGCCGCCGCGGGCGGTCGCGGAACTCGACGATGTTGCTCATCGCCGCGCCGCGGAACCGGTAGATCGACTGGTCGTCGTCGCCCACCACGGTGACGTTCCGATGCGGCTCGGCGATCAGCTCGACGAGCTCCGCCTGGGCCCGGTTCGTGTCCTGGAACTCGTCGACCAGGATGTACCGGAAGCGGCGACGGACCTCGCGTCGCGCGGCCGGCGACCGGCGCAGGAGACGGAGGGCCAGCGCGACCTGGTCGCCGAAGTCGATGAACCCCTCGGCCGACAGGAGCGCCTGGTAGCGGGCGTACGCGCGCGCCAGCTCCAGCTGACGGGCCGCGGCCTCGACCGCCGCCGCGGCCGCCTCACGGGTGTCGTCGGCCGGGTCCCCCTCGTCGGCCAGCTCCGCGAGCAACGCCGCCTCCCCGACCTCGCGATCGGCGTGGGCGAGATAGGCGTCCGGCTCCACGTCCTCGTCCTTGAGCCGGCTGAAGTGGGTCGCCAGGGCGCCAAGGAAGCGGGTCGGGTCGCCGAGCGGCCGGTAGTGCTCGAGGTCGAGATCGAACAGCCGCTCGCGCAGGAAGATGACCACCTCGGGTCGCGACAGGACCCGGACGTCGGGCGCCAGGCCGAGCTCCAGCGCGTACTCGCGGATCAGCCGGTCACCGAAGGCGTGGAAGGTGGAGATCGCGGTGTCCGTGTAGCCGTACGGCACCAGCTGGTCGACCCGGACCTGCATCTCGGCGGCGGCCTTGTCGGTGAACGTCAGGGCCAGGATCTCCGACGGGCGGGCCCGGCGGGTCGCGATGAGCCAGGCGATCCGGCGGGTCACGACCTGCGTCTTGCCGGTGCCCGCCCCGGCCACGACGAGGAGCGGGCCCTCGCCGTGGGTGACCGCCCGGAGCTGCTCGGCGTTGAGGCCGGCGAGCAGGGCGTCGAGACCGCTCGCGCCGTCGGTCGTCTCGCCCGGGGCGCGGCGTCGGTCGATCGGCTCCGCCCAGACCGGGATCTGCTCGAGAGGGCGCACGGCGCGGCGCCGGCCGGGCCGGCTCATCGCCCGGGGACGGGTCGGTCGGGGGTCGACCGGGTGGCTGGCAGGGGGCATGGCCCGAGGATGGGGCCCCATCGTGACAGCTCTCCCGTCACGACCGACGGGTCAGCGTCCGCCGACTCCGGCCGCGGCCCGGTCGGCCAGGGCGACCCGTCCGGCGGCGGCAGCGCGCGCGAGCGCGAGCGCCTGGGCCTCCTCGTCCGACAGGGTCGCCTCGGGTCGCCCCGAAGCCACCGCCTTGGCGTAGATCCGCGTCCCGCCCCGGGCGTGGAGGCTGCTGATCACGACCCCGTCGTCGTCGGCGTCGAGCAGGGCCAGGGCGAAGCTCTGGTTGCTGCCGGTGTCCTCGAACGGGTTGAACCGGACGAGCCCGATCCGCTGGAACGCCTTCCGGCCGCTCGCCTCGAGCGCGCCGGTCCGCCCGCTGAGCCGGTCGACCGCCCCGGCCACCTCGGCCACCCGACCGAGATGCGCCTCGAGGACGCCCTGGAGGCTCCGCCCGTCGTCGCCCCGGGTGAGGGCTTCCAGCCGGCGGTCCGACTCGGCCGCTCGCCGCCAGGCCACCGTCGCCAGGCCGAGCGCGACGAGGACGAGGACGAACAGGAGGCCGACCACCGGACCGAGGTTGTCCTGGATGAATGCGGACACGGGGATCGTGGGCCTCCGGTGTGGGATCGCCCGAGTCTAGCAGGTGGTCCTTCCCGAGCGGTCGCCCGGCCCGGTGCTATCCTTCCCGCCGGCGGCCGACCGGACGACCCGGACCGCCGTCGATCCCCCGGAGGACGAGCCAGCCCATGTCGAAGCGAGCCCGCGGCGCCGGTCGCCCCGGCCAGCGACGCGCGATCCAGCGGACCGGCCCCCGCCCCGGCCCTCGCCCGATCGCCGCACCGGAGGCGAGCGCCGGACCGGCCCTCGCGACCGAGCCGACCGCGGCCGGCGCGCTCGACACGCTCGGCTCCAGGCCGGGACCCGGGGCGCGTGCCCGGATGCGCGGCGGTCCATCGGCATCGTTCGCCGAGTCGGCCGCCCAGGAGTACGCCTACGTCGCCTCGGACGTGCGCCGGATCGCCATGGTCGGCGGTGGGCTGTTCGCGACGCTGATCGTCCTGTTCGTGCTCATCGAGGTCCTCGGGGTCGTCCACCTGTGAGCCGGGCGACGTAGCCGAGAACCCGCCGGGCGACTGCCCGCGCATCCCCCGAACGGCCTATCGACAGCCTCCGGCACCCC
Organism: uncultured Chloroflexia bacterium; assembly: GCA_963837825.1. Lineage (GTDB taxonomy): Bacteria > Chloroflexota > Limnocylindria > Limnocylindrales > CSP1-4 > Chersky-267. Next base: position 277,843 of record CAWIOR010000002.1, on the reverse strand, counting down.
ATCTACGGTCACGGTCCGGATCCACCGTGCCCGGAGAGCGTCCCGCGTTGGCCACCAACGGAACCGAGCGAGTCCGCCGCCGATCGACCCTCCTGCTGCTCGTCTTCGCGGCGAGCCTCACCCTGGTCGCCCTGACCGCGGTCGCCCTGGTCACGGTCGTCTCGCAGCGACTCACGGCCGCCGCGATCGATTCGTCGGTCCGGTCCGATCAGACGCTCGTCCGGTCGTTCGCGGCGTCGAGCATCCGGCCGTCCGACCTGCGCGCCGCGGGGGTCGACCCGGCACGCGTCGCCTGGATCGAGGACGAGATCGCGGGGTTCATCGAGCGGACCGACGGGATCGTCCACATCAAGGTCTGGGCGCCGGACGGGACCGTCCTGTACAGCGAGCGGCGTGAGCTGCGGGGCCAGAACCTGGGCCTCGACGACGACATCACCGACGCGATCGCCGGGCAGGCCGTGTCGTCGACGATCGAGGACGCCAACCAGGGCGAGGCGGCGACCTCGGACCTGCCGCCCGGCACGAAGGTCCTCGAGGAGTACATCCCGATCGAGATCGACGGGAGCGTGCCCGGCGTGTTCGAGATCTACCGGAACGCCGCCCGGATCCTGACGGCGGTCGACGACACCCGCCGCGACGTCCTGGTCGTGACCCTCGCGGCCGGGGCGGTCCTGGCCCTCCTCCTCTACCTCATCTTCCGCGCGACCCAGGCTCGCCTGAACCGCCAGACGGCCGAGCTGCTCGAGGCCAGCCGGCGCGACGCCCTGACCGGTCTGCTCAACCACGGCTCGGCCGTGGCCGAGCTCGCGACCCTCCTCGAACGCTCGCGTCCGGCCGGGACGCCGGTCGGCGTGGCCCTCGTCGACATCGACAACTTCCGGCTGCTCAACGACACCTACGGCCACCACGCCGGGGATCGGGCGCTGGCCGAGGTCGCCCGCGCGCTCAAGGCGGAGCTGTCGCAGGCGACGACGGTCGGCCGCTACGGGCCGGACGAGTTCCTCGTGGTCGCGCCGCCGCAGTGCGTCCACGACCTCGAGCCGGCGATCGACCGTCTTCGGGCGAGGATCGGCGAGCTGAGCCTCCAGTTCGGTGGCAGCGAGCGGCTGCCGGTCACCGTCAGTGGGGGCGTCTGCTACTCGCCGACGAACGGGGAGGCCGCGACCGAGCTCCTGGCCGTCGCAACCGGCGCGCTCGGCGAGGCCAAGGCGAGCGGCGGCAACGACGTCCGGGTGGCCAGCCTCACGTCGGACGACCTGGCCGTGGCCCAGCGCTCGAGCTTCGAGGTCCTGACCGGGCTGGTCGAGGCCGTCGACACGAAGGACCGCTACACCAAGCAGCACTCCGAGGACGTCGCCCGGTATGCCGTCTTCCTGGCCGGGCGGATCGGCTTCGGCCCGGACGAGCTGCCGGTCGGTCGAGCTGGCGGGGCTGCTCCACGACGTCGGCAAGATCGGGATCCCGGACGGGATCCTGCGCAAGCCCGGCCCGCTCACGACCGACGAGTACCTCATCGTCAAGCAGCACGTCTGGCTGGGCGACGCGATCGTCCGCGACCTGCCGGACGTCGAGACGGTCCGGGCGGGTGTCCGCCACCACCACGAGCGCTGGGACGGGACCGGCTACCTCGGCGGCCTGGCCGGCGAGGAGATCCCGCTGATCGCCCGGATCGTGTCGGTGGCCGACGCGTTCAGCGCGATGACGACCACCCGCCCGTACCGCAAGGCGCTGTCGGTCGAGGAGGCGCTCGCTCGCCTCCGCGCGGCGGCCGGGACCCAGCTCGACCCCCGCCTCGTCGCCACCTTCGTGACCGGCATCGAGACCGCCGCCGACCCACCGCTGCCCGGGGACGGCCGCTCGGTCGCCCGGCCATGGGAGCCGACGTCGAGCGTCGCCTGACCTAGACTGGCTCGGTGCCGAGCCGCAAGCCGCCGTCCGACCAGGTCGCCCTGTTCCAGCCCCCGCCGGGCCGGCAGCCGCTCGCCGCGCGGATGCGACCCCGGTCGCTCGACGAGTTCGTCGGCCAGGACCATCTGGTCGGCGAGCGCGGGCCGCTCCGCCGCTCGGCGGACCGCGGCTACCTCGGCTCGATCCTGCTGTGGGGACCACCCGGGACGGGCAAGACGACCCTCGCCCGGATCCTGGCCGACGCCGTCGACGCCCGGTTCGTGACCCTCTCGGCGGTCATGAGCGGGGTGGCCGACATCCGCGCCGCCGTCGCCGCCGCCCGCGAGCGGCTGACCCTCGACGGCGGCCGGACGATCCTGTTCATCGACGAGATCCACCGCTTCAACAAGGCCCAGCAGGACGGCCTCCTGCCGCATGTCGAGGATGGCACGGTGACCCTCGTCGGGGCGACCACCGAGAACCCCTACTTCGAGGTGAACGGCGCGCTCCTGTCGCGACTCCGGGTGTGGCGCCTCGAGCCGCTGACCGACGACGACGTCGCGACGGTCGTCCGGCGGGCGCTCGAGGACCCCGAGCGCGGCCTGGCCGGCGAGCTCGGGCCGTCCGGCGGCGTGGCCCTCGGGCAGGATGCGTTCGACCATCTCGTCGCCCTGGCCGGCGGCGACGCCCGCCAGGCGCTCAACGTCCTCGAGGGCGCGGCCGCCCTGGCCGAGGCCGAGGACGTACGCGACGCCGACGGCCGGGTCGCGCCGCGGCTGGCCGACGTCGAGGCGGCCGCCCAGCAGAAGGTCCTGGCCTACGACCGGGCCGGCGACGGGCACTACGACACGGCGTCGGCGTTCATCAAGAGCCTCCGCGGCAACGACCCCGACGGCGCCCTGTACTGGCTGGCGACGATGGTCGCCGCCGGCGAGGACCCCCGGTTCATCGCCCGGCGCCTGATCATCTCGGCCTCGGAGGACGTCGGGAACGCCGATCCCCGCGCCCTCCAGGTGGCCGTCGCCGCGGCGGCCGCGCTCGATCATGTCGGCCTGCCGGAGGCGCAGTACGCGCTCGCCCAGGCGACGACCTACATCGCCACCGCCCCGAAGTCGAACCGCTCCGGGTCGGCCTACTGGGCGGCCGTCGCCGACCTCGACGAGCGGGGCGCGCTGCCCGTGCCGACTCACCTCCGGAACGCCGGCCACCGGGCCCTCAAGCAATACGGCTATGGCGTCGGCTACCGCTACCCGCCGGAGTTCGAGGGCTCCGATATCGCCCAGCAGTACCTGCCCGACGCCCTGGCCGAGCGGCGCTACTACCTGCCCAACGACCAGGGCTACGAGGCGACGATCGCGGGCCGGATGGCGGGCCGGACGGAAGCCCGGGAGGTCGCCCGCCGGCGTGGCCGCCCCGAGCGCGAGGCCATCCCCGGACCGAAGGCCGACGCGATGAAGGCCGGCGGCTCGATCATGAAGACCCGCGAGGACAACCGGCGCAAGCTCGCCGAGACCGAGAAGCGGGATGCCGGGGCCGACCCCACGCCCTGAACCCTTCTGGGGCGTCCCGGGTACTCCTTGACATGGCAGCGCGTCCCATCGAGCGCAACCGACGCAGGCTGGTTCGGGGCCTCCCTCGCGCGGCGCTCGCGATCCTCACGACCCTCGCCGCGCTCGCCGGGTCTGGTTCGCTCGCGGCTGCGGGCGCGGCTCCGACCCAGTCGCCCGCGAACGCGCCATCGGTGCAGGCCTGGCTCGATGCCCGGTTCATCACGCCGGACGCCCCGCCGGGAGGCGTGCTCGAAGCCGGCGTCACGTTCTAGGATCCGGCGACGAACGACTTCGCCCCGGTGGACGGGGTGTTCGCCCGGTTGCGGCCGGCGAAGGGCAAGGCCCCTGCCTCGGAGGGCTCGGTCAGCGCCGACTTCCCGGGCCATGTCGTCATTCAACTCGTGGTGCCGAAGGGCGGCCCCGGATCGATGGTCATCGGGGTCCACAGGGCCGCCGGCGACGAGATCCTCCCGCTGAGCGGCATCGGTCCGCCGCCCACCGCGACGGCCGACCAGCTAGTGGCCGCAGCGTTCCATCCGTTCGTCGGCAGCATCGTCGCCGGCCGACCCTACCCGGTGGTCGTCGACGTCCAGCCACGGGGCGAGTGGGAGCTGGCGGCGCTGCCCTCGCTGAACGGACTGTCGGTCGTCGTCTCGGTCGGCGGCCGGCAGGTCGCATCCGCCCCGCTCGTGGAGGACGCCGCTCCGGGCACGCCGTTCCGTGGCCAGGTGACCGTGCCCGAACCCGGTGACGCGGAGCTCTCGGTGGCGCTGATCAGGCCGGACGGGTCCACGAGCTCCGTGGCGGGGACGGCGGTGCCGGTGACCGCTGCCGCCGGGGAGCGCCCGACGACCCCACCGGGTTCGACCGCCCCACCGGCCTCCGGAGAAGGCGTGCCGGTGATCGCCTGGCTGGTGCTCGCCGCGCTGGTCGTCGTTCTGGTCGGAGCGATCGCCTGGCGAGCCGTCAGGAAGCTCTGAGTTCGCGGAGCACCGTCGGACGCCGTCCCTGGTGCATCTGCACGAGCAATTCGGTGCCCCATGGCCACCGGAATCGGTGCTCGCCGGCGGCGGCGGCCGGTGCATCCGGTCACCATGCCCGCTTCCGATCACGATCCTGGAGCCGCCGCCCGTCGCTCCGAGCGCCGCGCTCCCGCGTCGGCCGCTAAGTCCGAAGACGCGCGAGGACAACCGGCGCAAGCTCGCCGAGACCGAGAAGCGCGACGCCGGCGCCGGCTGACCCGTCGGGGGCTCAGCCGCCGGGCGTGATCGGCTGCCAGGAGAGGCCTCCGTCGTCGGTCGCGTAGAGCCCGGGCGGACCACTCGCTCCACCGAGAACCCCGCCCTCGACGACGGCGGCCGGGTCGCGCCGCGGCTGGCCGACGTCGAGGCGGCCGCCCAGCAGAAGGTCCTGGCCTACGACCGGGCCGGCGACGGGCACTACGACACGGCGTCGGCGTTCATCAAGAGCCTCCGCGGCAACGACCCCGACGGCGCCCTGTACTGGCTGGCGACGATGGTCGCCGCCGGCGAGGACCCCCGGTTCATCGCCCGGCGCCTGATCATCTCGGCCTCGGAGGACGTCGGGAACGCCGATCCCCGCGCCCTCCAGGTGGCCGTCGCCGCGGCGGCCGCGCTCGATCATGTCGGCCTGCCGGAGGCGCAGTACGCGCTCGCCCAGGCGACTGTCCATATTTCGTCATCGCCCAAGAGCGACAGCATCGGGCGCGCGTACGGCGCAGCGATGGCGGACGTCCTGACCCATGGGTCGCTGCCGGTCCCGATGCACCTGCGCACGGCGGGCGACCGGAGACTCAAACACCACGGCATCGGCGTCGGGTACGTCAACCCCCATGACTTCGAGGGCGACGACGCTCCGCAGCAGTACCTCCCCGACCAGCTCGTCGGCCATCGCTACTACTTCCCCGGCGACCAGGGGTACGAGGCGACCATCGCCGCCCGGATCGAGGGTCGCCGGGCGGCGCGAGAGGGGCGCCCGCGCCGCAAGCGCGACCGGCAGCCCGACCCGATGGCGTCATTGGGCGACGGGATGAAAGCCCATGCGGAGAGCCGAAAGCGGCTCGCCGAGACACAGCGGGAGGACGCTGGGGTGACGGAGCGCGACGCTCCACACTCCTAACGGAATCGGGTCAACTCATTGTTGACGATCCACTGCAAGTTGCCCTACTCTCACTGACAAGAGGAAGGACCGATTTCCGGTGCGAATTGGCAGGGTCATTTCGGGCATCGTCCTCGGAACACTGCTGACGTTCGCGGCGTCTCTGCCGATAGCTCCACCAGTTGCGGCATTGTCCTGCGTTGGTCCGCTCAATGGGCAGGCGCATTTCGCGGGGAACGTCGAAACCCATACCAGCGCAACGTTCGGGTCGTCCGCCCGGATGGAGTACGTGGATGAGCACCTGTGCACCACCTCGGGTGCTGATGCCTTCTCGTCGAGCTGGATCTCGGTGGTTGGCGACGACCCCAACGACACATGGGGAGAGAACATCTATCAGGTTGGCATCGACAAGTGCCTGGGCGCTGGGTGTGCGCCGGGTGTTCCTGTCAATCAGCCGTATGCGTTCTTCGCGTACGGTCGCATGGACGGACCGTGCAGCGAGCTCGCACCGGTAGCTCAGAAGAAGGCCGCCTCGATCTCCGGCATCCGAACCTACTCGGTGTTCAGACAGCTCGCCGCCAACGGCCACGACTACGAATATCACGCCCGGATCTCGGGCGTCGACGTGGACATCCGACCATCAACTGACCTGACCTACTGCTGGAATGGCGTGGACGAAGCCGACATCGCGAATGAAGTCTGGGATCGGAACGATCAATCGGGCGGTCCGGACAGCAACCGCCAGAACTTCGAGTCGCCCCAATGGCGCGACTCAAGCACGTGGCGGTCGATCACGCGACCACAAGGATCAAACTGCGACTTCATCTACATCCCGGCGACCCAGAAATGCGTTTGGGCGAGCGATGGCACCAACCGGTGGTGGAGCTGGGATCCGAGGTACTGAGATGCTCCGACTGTCACTCGCAGTGGGCGCGCTGGCGTTGACGCTCGCTGGCTGCAGCGCGGCTCCTGCCGGCGGCGGTCGATCCCAGGATGTGACCACCGCACAGCCGACCGCGGCAGCGAGCGCGGCAGCGACCGTGGGCAACCCCATGCCCGTCGATCCGAACATCACACCGATCTCACGATCGAAACCCGGGGCCGACGCGAGCGCAGCCCTTGAACTCTGCGGCTGGCGGATCGACCAGGTCGCGGCGATGGGCCTGGTGCCATCGGCTCGGGACGTGTTCAAGTACACCCCACTGCGCGCCAACGATCCGGAACGCCAGACCGACCATCCTGCATGGTTGGTGGAATTCGCCGGCGACTGGACCTACCGGGGGATGGTCGCCCACCAACCCACCTGCGCCGTGATCGATGGCGTCCCATTCGTGTATATCAATCACGGAGCACAGCGGGCGAACGGCACATCTCGCCCGACACAACCCGAGCAGCCGCCCACGCTCTCGCTGCCCTCGCTCGCTCCATAGCTCTGCCGATGGGGGACCTGCCGCGCGGAGCGCGGCCTTATGCGGAAGTCTGCTGGCAGCGACTTACGCGGGACTTACCGCCGACGGTCACGGGCTCCGGCGCCCTATGGACACGTTCGGTTCCGCTGCATGAGCGGTGTTCCGAGCGCCGGTCGAATGGTGTCGCGGCGCTGCAGAGCGTCCTCGATCATCCTGCGCATCTCCGCATTCGACGTCGGGTAGGCCCAATAGACCGCGTAACCCTTCTTCGCGTCAACGTTCGCAGCCAAGCGCGGCGGCATCTGCGGCTTGGGATCCCCGGCCCCAAGGCCGACAGCATGATGGCCGCCGGCTCGATCATGCGGACCCGCGAGGAGAGCCGCCGCAAGCTCGCCGAGACCGAGAAGCGGGACGCCGGGGGCTCCTAGCCGGGCGTCTGAGCCACGTCCTCGCGGCGGGACCCGCAGAGCGCGATAGCCCTCCGGACACCGATCCTGCGTCCTCGGCCGGTGCCCTCGCGCACCGGGTGCGGAGGCCCCGCGGCCGTTGCGGCGACCCGTCCGGGGCGGTCGAGGTCGATCCGGGCCGGTTAATGCTGGCCCCATTTCGTTCGCAAGTTGGGTACGCCCGGGTGATCCCCACATCGGGCTGTAAGGGGCACGGTAAGGGCCTTACTCCACCCGGGCCGAATGCGCCCGACACGCGAGGAGGCCCCCGATGCCGCAACCCGCGCATGGGCAGCTGCCCGCCAGCCCCCGCAAGCCCCTCGGCACCCTCGGCAAATTCGCCCGCCTCGGGCTCATCGGACTGGCCGTCGTGCCGTTCGTCCTCGGCGAAGGCCTCGGTCTGGTCGCGTCGACCCAGTCGATCACCGTCCCGGCCAGCGCCGATGCCCAGATCCGCGCCCAGACCCCGGACCGGAACTTCGGGACCGGCGTCCGCCTGGCGACCCGGATCCACGCGGGTGCCTCCAACCGGACCCTCCTCCGGTTCACGATGCCCAAGCTCCCGGGCGTGGTGAAGACGGTCGTCCTCCGGCTGTACGTCAGCGGCGGCAGCCGGAACGGCGGCGTGGTCCACCGGGTCACCAGCTCGTGGAGCGAGACCAAGGTGACCTGGCGGACGGCCCCGGCGTACGATCGAGCCGCGCTCGGCCGGATCGGGCCCACGGGGCCGTCGGGGCGCTGGGTCTCCGTCCCGCTCCGGCTGACCGGGCTCAAGGCGGGCAAGAACGTCGACCTGGAGATCGTCGGCGGGAGCAACGACACCGCCATGTACGCCAGCCGCGAGACGAGCCGGGGTCCGCGACTCGTCCTGACGATCGCGCCCACGGCAACCGATACGCCCAGCCCGACGACCGACCCGACGGCGACCCCGGATCCGACCGGGACGCCCGCCCCGAACCCGACCGGGACGCCGGCTCCGAGGTCCACGCCCGCCCCGACGGCGACGCCCGCCCCGACGACCGCGCCGACCAGCGCCCCGGGCGGCGGGGTCCGATCCCCGAGCGTCGGGATCGTCATCAGCCGGACCGAGCTCGCGGCCCTCCCGATGAGCGGTTCGGGCTGGAGCAACGTCAAGAGCTGGGCCGATTCGTCGGCCGGCACGCCCGACATCCAGAACCAGGACGAGGACAACGACATCCACGTCCTGGCCAAGGCCCTGGTCTATGCCCGAACGGGGATCTCGACCTACCGCAGCGCGGTCCTGGCCAACCTCAAGGCCGCGGTCGGGACCGAGGCCGGCGGCCGGACCCTGGCCCTCGGCCGGAACCTGCCCGGCTACGTCATCGCCGCCGACCTGATCGACCTGGCCGCCTACGACCCGGCCTTCGACAGCGGCGTCTTCCGCCCGTGGCTGCGACGGGTCCTGACCGAGAACCTCAGCGGCATGACCCTCATCTCGACCCACGAGAACCGCCCGAACAACTGGGGCACCCACGCCGGCGCAGCCCGGGCGGCGGTCGCCCGCTACCTCGGCGACTCGGCCCAGCTGGCCCGGACGGCCCAGGTCTTCCACGGCTGGCTCGGCGACCGGGGCTCGTATGCCGGCTTCTCGTTCGGCGACCTGTCCTGGCAGTGCAACCCGAGCGCCCCGGTCGGGATCAACCCGAAGGGCTGCACCCGGAACGGGATCGTGGTCGACGGGGCTCTTCCCGACGACATGCGTCGGGGTGGGGTCCTCCAGTGGCCACCCTCGTTCACGAACTACGCCTGGGAGGCGATGCAGGGGGCGACCCTGCAGGCGCTCATCCTCGACCGGGCCGGCTACGACGCCTTCGCCTGGAACGATCGGGCACTCCTCCGCGCGGCCGGCTTCCTGTACGACCGCGCGCTGTGGGTCCCGCAGAGCGACGACCAGTGGCAGCCGTGGCTGCTCGACCACGCCTATGGGATGACCTGGTCGCGGGTCTCGCCGGCTCACCCCGGCAAGAACTTCGGCTTCACCGACTGGCTGTTCCCGCGCTAGACGACAGCGTCGCGGTCGGGGTCCCGGATCGGGGGCCCTGACCCGGCGGACCCACGAAACAGGCGGCCGACCTCGAGCGGATCGAGGTCGGCCGTCGTTCTGTCGCCCGTCCAGCGGCAGACGATCGCCCGTCGGGGGCCCGCGCTGGCGCGAATCGGGCTCGGCGTGCGACCATCGGGGGCGCATCGCGCCACATCGCCGGGCCGCGAGCCAGCCTCAGGAGGCCCGCCCGTGAACCGTTTCGAGCCGAACCTCCGGATCCCCGGACCGACCGGCCTGCCGCCAAGCGTCCGCGCGGCCGGCGCCCGCCAGATGATCAACCACCGGGGAGCCGAGTTCGCGACGATCCTCGAGCGGGTCCTGGCCCGGATGAGGCCCTACTTCGGGACCACGAACGACGTGGCGATCCTGTCGTGTGCCGGGACCGGCGGCCTCGAGGCGGCGGTCGTCAACGTCCTGTCGCCCGGCGATCGGGTCCTCGGCGTGTCGATCGGCTCGTTCGGCGACCGCTTCGCCAAGATCGCCTCCACGTACGGCGCGAACGTGACCAAGCTCGCGGTCGAGTGGGGCGAGGCTGCCGACCCGGCCGCGATCCGGGCGGCCCTGGCCCAGGAGCCGGCACCCGGCTATCGGGCGGTCCTGCTCACCCACAACGAGACCTCGACCGGAGTTATGAACCCGATCCCGGTCCTGGCCGCCGCCATCCGCGAGGTCGACGAGAACGCGCTCATCCTGGTCGACAGCGTGTCGGCCCTGGGTGCCGTCCCGTTCGAGATGGACGCCTGGGGGATCGACATCGTCGTGACCGGGTCCCAGAAGGCCTGGATGGCGGCCCCGGGCCTGGCCATGGTCGCCGTCTCGGAGCGGGCCTGGGCGGCGATGGAGAGCGCGACGATGCCGCGCTTCTACCTCGACCTGCACGCCCACCGCGAGTCGCACACGAAGGGCCAGACCCCGTGGACCCCGGCCCTGGCGATCGTCTTCCAGGTCGACGAGGGCCTCGACCTGATGGAGCACGAGGGGCCGGCCGCGATCTTCGCCCGCCACGAGGCCTGCGCGGCCGCCACCCGGGCCGGGCTCCGGGCGCTCGGCTTCGAGCTGTTCGCCGATCAGCGCTTCGCGTCGCGGACGGTGACCGCGGTCCGGGTCCCCGAGGGGCTCGACTGGAAGACGTTCAACGCGGCGGTCAAGGCGCGCGGAGTGGTCCTGGCCGGCGGCCAGGGCAAGCTCGCCGACCACATCTTCCGGGTCGGCCACCTCGGCTCGGTGACCCTTGGCGAGATCCTCGACGCGATCGGGGTCATCGAGGAGGTCTCGATCGAGCACGGCCGGCCGGTCGAGGCCGGCGCGGGGGTCGCGGCAGCCCAGCGGGCCGCCCTCGAGGCGACCGGGGCACTGGCCGCCGTCAACGCGTGAGGATCCTCGTCGCCGAAGCCGTCGCCCGCGAGGGCGTCGATGTCCTCCGCTCGCGCCACGAGGTCGACGAGCGGCCCGGCCTGAGCCACGAGGAGTACGTCGGGCTGCTGCCCGAGTACGACGCCCTCGTCGTCCGGAGCCAGGTCCAGGTCGACGCCGAGCTGATCGCCGCCGGCCGGCGGCTGGTCGTCATCGGCCGTGCCGGGGTCGGGGTCGACAACGTCGACCTCGACGCGGCGACCCGGGCCGGGATCGTCGTCGTCAACGCCCCGACCGGCAACACGATCGCCGCGGCCGAGCACACCCTCGCCCTGCTCTACGCGGTCGCCCGGCGGGTCGCCGCGGCCGATGCCTCGATCCGGCGCGGCGAGTGGAAGCGGAGCCAGTTCACCGGGGTCGAGCTGCGCGGCCGGACCCTCGGGATCGTCGGCCTGGGCAAGATCGGCCAGGCGATCGCCGCCCGGGCCCGGGCGATGGAGATGACCGTCCTCGGCGTCGACCCGTTCGTGTCCGAGGAGCAGGCCGCGCACCACGGCGTCGAGCTGGTCGAGCTGCCGGCGCTCCTGGCCGCGGGCGGACGCGATCACCCTCCACGTCCCGCTGACCCGGGCCACCCGTGGCCTGATCGGACGGAAGGAGCTCGCCCGGATGAAGCCCGGGGCGATCCTGCTCAACGTCGCCCGCGGCGGGATCGTCGACGAGGCCGCGTTGGCCGAAGCGCTCCGCGACGGCCGTCTCGGCGGGGCCGGGGTCGACGTCTTCGAGCACGAACCGCCGACCGGCTCGCCGCTCCTCGACGCCCCGAACACGGTCCTCACCCCGCACCTCGGAGCGTCGACGGCCGAGGCCCAGGTCCTCGTCGCCGAGGAGGTCGCCGACCAGATCCTCGACGTCCTCGACGGGCGACCGGCCCGCTACGCGGTCAACGCGCCGCTCCTCACCCCGGAGACGGCCCGGGCGATCGCGCCATACCTGCCCCTGGCCGAGATGCTCGGCCGGTTCTTCGCCCAGTTCTGCCGGACCGGGGTGAAGACGCTGACCCTCGAGGTCGCCGGCGAGCTGGCGGCCTTCGACGTCGGCCCGCTCACGGCGGCGGTCCTGCGCGGCCTGCTCGAGACCGCGACCACGGAGCGGGTCAACCTGGTCAACGCCGGGGCGCTGGCCAAGGCCCGCGGGATCACCGTCGTCGAGCGAAAGACCCCGGAGGCCGGCCAGTTCGCCTCGCTCCTCACCCTGTCCGGCGAGTCGAACGGGGCGCTGACCACGGTCGGCGGGCACCGTCGCCGCGGGTGAGCCCCGGCTCGTCCGCCTCGACGACTACTGGCTGGACATGGTCCCGACGTCGACGATGCTCGTCACCCGCCACCAGCGACCGGCCCGGGAACGATGGGCCGGATCGGCCAGCTCCTCGGCGAGGCCGACGTGAACATCAGCGCGATGCACCTCGCCCGCTCCGCTCCCCGGGCCGACGCGCTGATGATCCTGGCCGTCGACGAGGAGGTGCCGCCGGAGGTCGCCGACGCGATCCGGTCCCACGAGGCGGTCATGGACGTCTGGACGATCCGGCTCGGAGCCGAGCGCTGAGCGCCGGCCGACGCCGCTGGCGATCCCCGACCGGCTCGCCGCCAGCCTCGTCCTCCTTCGCCACGGCGAGTCGATGGCGATCGTCGAGGGCCGCTTCCAGGGCCGCCTCGAGACCCCCCTGTCGCCGCTCGGGCGGCGCCAGGCCGAGCTGGCCGGGGCGCGGCTGGCCGCGCCGAGCGCGCCGCCGCGCATCCCGGTCCCGGCCCGGCCGCCGGTCGAGGTCGTCCACTCCCCGCTGAGCCGGGCCGCGGCGACGGCGGAGGCCGCCGCGGCGGCCCTCGGCCGCGTCCACGGGCCCGGCGCCGTCCCGACCCCGCGGCCGGACCCCGGCCTGGTCGAGATCGCCCAGGGCGCCTGGGAGGGCCTCCACCGCGACGAGGTCGTGGCCCGCTTCCCGGCCGAGCTCGAGGCGTGGCGGCTCCACCCGGCGACCGCCCACGCCCCGGGCGGCGAGCCCCTGGCCGACGCCGCCGCGCCGCGTCCGGCGAGGCCCTCGCGCGCGGCGATCGAGGCGCTCGCGGCGGCCGCGCCCGGCGAGGGCCCCGACCGGACGAGCGTCGGCGGCTACCCCGCCGGCCACGGCTCCGACACGCCCGTGGACGCTCCTCGTCGGCCACGACGGGATCTTCAAGGTGGCCCTGCTGACCCTGCTCGGCCTGCCGCTCGAGCGCTTCTGGACGTTCCCGTGGGGCCTGACCGGGATCGACCGTCGTCGAGTTCGTCGCCGGCCGGGCGATCCTCCGCGCCCACAACCTGACCGACCACCTCGGTCCGCTCCAGGCCGAGACCGCGGGTCCGGCGACGACCGCCGCGGAGGTCCGCAGCGAGGACGAGGCGGCTGTCCGCGAGCGGACCGGCTCGCTCTAGGCTCGGCGCGCGGCCGCCCCTCGGAGGGTCGGCGGGATCAGCGCCCGCGGGTCCGACGCTCGCGCCGCTCGCGGCGGCGGAAGACGAGCCCGAGCAGGGCGACCCGCAGCCGGCGCTGGGCGTCGCGCAGGCTCCGCAGCCGGTCGTCGCCGAGGTGACCCCGCCCGTAGGCGACCTCGACCTTCGCCCGGGCCACGGTCTGGAGGTCGGGCCGGGCGTTCGGGCAGCACCTCGCCCAGTGCGGTCGTGTACTCGAACACGGTCTGGCTCGGGCGCGGCGCGAAGCCGAACCGGCGGGCGAGCCCGACGACGCCCCGCCAGACGGCGTCCGGCTCGGACGGCGGTCCGCGGGCCGCGCTGCCAGGCGATGAAGGCGAGCCCGCCGACGACGATCGCCAGGAGCAGCCCGATGACGATGAACGGCCCGCTCCCGGGCCCGCCCCGGTCGGTCCCGCCGGCGCCGGCGGCCGAGCCGGGGCTGGCGGCTGGATGCTCCGTCGAGCGATCCTGGGCGTCGTCCGGGCCGAGTGACGGCGCGCGGTCGTCGACGGGCGCGGCCGGACGACCGGGCCCGCCGGCAGCGGCACGTCCTGGCCGACCGCGCCGCCGGTCGGATCGAAGTGACCCAGCCGTAGCCCGGGAAGTAGACCTCGACCCAGGCGTGCGACGCCGCTCTTGCGGATCGTCTCGATGCCCGCCGCGTCGCGCTCGCCCGGCAGGAACCCCTCGGCCAGCCGGGCCGGGATGCCCGTTCATGCGGAGGAGCACCGCCAGCGTGCTCGCGTAGTACTCGCAGTAGCCGCGCTTGGTGAGCGCGAAGCACTCGACCACGATGCTGCCGGCAGTCGATGTCCGACACGTCGGCGTCGTAGGTGAACCCGCCCTCGGAGATCAGGTAGGTCGTTGATCGCGCGGGCGAGGTCGTAGGGCTCTCCTTCGCCTCCGGATGCGGCCAGGATGATCGTCGACATCAGCGCCGCGGTCGGCCGGCCCGATGAGCGCCGGGTCGTAGCTCAGGTAGAGCGCCTTGACGCTGGCCGGGTAGTCCGTCCCGGCGACCCGCAGCTTGTTCGCGGTCAGGCCGTTGGCCGGGTCCTTCGAGCCATCGATCGGGACCTCGGCGGTGACCTTGTAGGTCGACGCGTCGGCCGTGAGCGCCGAACGAAGCCCGGCTCGTCCTTCAGGTCGACGACCGTCGTCAGCCTGGTCGGCGACGTCGACCGAGCTCGGCGTGTCTGGCGAGAAGACCGCCTGCGGGTCGAACCGGAGCTCGTGGACGGTGAACGCGACCTCGTGGCGTGCCTCCAGGTCGGTCGGGTCGTCGGCGCTCCCGGCCAGGATGGCCGCGCCGGCGTCGACGGTCGTCTCGGTCGGCTGCGACCAGGTCCACGCGTGGCCGTCGAACTGGTCGTAGGCCACCGCCCGCCAGTAGTAGTGGCCCGTCGTCGGGCACGCTCGATCTTCGAGGACCGGGCTGTCGTCGGTCGTCCAGATGCCGGTGATCGAGGCGCTGCCCGAGAAGTCGACCGCGTTCAGGCGGGTCCCCTGCCGCCGCCCCGGAAGACCCGCTGGAACTCGCGCCCGACGTCGATCAGCCTCTGGTCGACGCCCTTCCACATCCCCGCAGCGGGGCCGACGACGCGCTGGCGGTCAGGAACAGGGCGACCACGACCGCGCCGGCCACGAACACCGCTGCCGCCCCGCAGGTAGAGCCCGCCGAGCGAGGCCGCGTCGCCGATCCGGTGGCGGATCCACGAGCTCCGCTCGTCGAAGGCGTGGAAGCGGATCAGCAGGAACAGCGCGGCCAGGCTGAAGAGGACCAGGTACGGCAGCTGGTCGCGGATCGTCAGCGACATGTTGGCGACGAGCCCGACGCCGACGACGATGACCGCGTTGAGCGGCCGCCGGTGGTGGAACGTGGCGTAGCCGGCGAACTGGCCGGTCGCCCAGCACGAGCAGCCCGAGGATCAGCAGGAAATGGCCGGTCTCGGGGTCAGCGGCAGCCCCCGGTAGGTCAGGTCGAGGTAGGCGTCGACGGCCGAGGCGGCCGTCGCCTGGAACCACTCGACCGGGCCGCCGCCCTCGACCAGCCGGGACCCGACGATCATCGGCACGATCAGCGCCGCGAAGATCGCGCCGAGGAGGTGGGCCAGCCAGCGCGACCAGCCGACCTTGGCGCTCGATGAAGCCCCACACGACGCCCAGCGCGACCGCCCAGGCCAGGAAGTCCGTCAGGCCGCGCGGCCCGACGACCCAGCTCGCGTCGTCGACCGACCAGGCCACGGTCAGGCAGAGCAGGAGCGACGAGCACGAGGGTCGTCCAGCCCTCGGCCGGGGCGACCGGGAAGCGCTGGCGCTCGGCCGGCTCGGCTCGGAGCCTGCCCGAAGGTCGACGCGGTCATCGGCTCAGCCCGCCAGCTGCTCGCCGAGCGGGCGCCCGGCGCACGACCGATAGGTCCGCAGGTCGTACTCGGCGAGGGCGTGGCGGAGCGCCCGGACCTCGGCCTCGGCGCCCGGGTCGGTCGACGGCCGGACGCCGCCATGGCCCGGCGCCCGGTAGCGGTTGGCCGACCGACCTCGGCGCTGCCGGGCATCGACCGACAGGACGACGCAGGCGACCCCGCGAGCCGCAGGCCGGCCAGCGGCCGGACCCAGCCCCGGTCGAGCGACGGCGTGATGATCACCGCGGTCATCCCGCGCCGGAGCCGGGCGAGCCCGGTCACCAGCGCCCTCGACCAGCGGCGCGCTCGCCGTCGGCGTCGACGGCGGCCAGGAGCTGCATGATCTTGAGGTGCTGGCGGCCGCCGCGGTCGGCCGGCAGGACCGACATCCGGTGGCCGAACGCGGTCAGGCCGACCGCCCGGTTCTCGGTCAGCGCCCGATCGGCGATCGAGGCGGCCGCCCGGATCGCGACCTCGGTCGTCGCATCCTCGCCGGACCCGGCCTGGACCGCGCGCTCGAGGTCGAGGAAGATCCAGACGTCGGCGGTCTGCTCGAGGTCGAACTCCTTGACCTGGATCTCGCCGTGGCGGGCGGTCGACTTCCAGTGGATCCGGTTGAAGCTGTCGCCCGGCGCGTACGGCCGGACCGTCGTCGCCAGCGGGCTCGTCTGGAGCGTCCGCTCGGGGGCGGCATGGCTGCCCTCGAGGTTGGCCGCCGGCAGGCGCCACAGCGGCAGCGGCTCGACCCGCGGGTAGACGACCAGGGTGACCGCCTGGCCGACCGTCGCCGACGCCTCGAAGAACCCGAACGGGTCGCCGGTCCGGACCTGGAGCGGCTCGATCCGGAAGTGGCCGCGCCGGGTGAGCGGGACCTTGGCGATCCAGCTCCGCTCGCCGCGCGGCCCGAGCGAGATCGCCCGGCCCGGGATCGCCACCGGCAGGCTGGTCGGGTTGTGGACCTCGAGCCACGGCTTCGGCAGCCGGCCCGCGTTGCGCAGCGTGTAGGTGACCCGGAGCTGCTCGCCGACGTGGCCCTGGAGCTGGCCGACCGCGTAGCCGGCCTCCAGGTCGGCCAGGCCGAGCCGGGTCAGGACGTAGCTCCCGCCGACCGACGAGGATCGCCAGGTAGAGCAGGTAGAACAGGAACGGCAGGCCGGTCGAGAACGCCGCGACGACGAGGACGATGGCGAGGACCAGGAACTCGATCCGGCGGATCATCGGCCGCTCGGCCGACTCGGCGCGGCGCCGGTCAGCGCCGCGAGCCTGCGCTCGGCGCGGCGCTCGTCGGCGCCGGCCGCGATCGCCCGCGGGCCGCCGGCCGGCGCCCGGAGCGGCTCGACCGGGAGCGTCTCGAGCAGCTCGCGGACGACCTGGCCGGCCTGGACGTCGTGGATCGTCGAGCTCGTCTTGATGATCAGGCGGTGGGCCAGCGCCGGCTCGGCCAGGGCCTTGATGTCGTCCGGGATGACGTAGTCGCGGCCGAGCAGCCCGGCCAGGGCCTGGCTCGCCCGGTACAGGGCGATCGAGCCGCGCGGCGAGGCGCCGAGATAGACGTCGGGGTGGTTCCGGGTGCCGTTGACCAGCCGGACGATGTAGTCGCTGACCGACGATTCGACGTAGATCTCGCGGACCGCGGCCTGCATCTCGCGCAGCTCCTCGAGCCCGACGACCTCCTCGAGCTCGTCGAGCGGATGGGTCCGCTTCTGCTCGTCGAGGATCACGATCTCGTCGATCGGCTGCGGGTAGCCCATCCGGATCCGGAGCATGAACCGGTCGAGCTGGGCCTCGGGCAGGGCGAACGTGCCCTCGTACTCGATCGGGTTCTGGGTGGCGATGACGAGGAACGGGTCGGGCATCGGGTGGGTCACCCCGTCGATCGTCGCCTGGCGCTCCTCCATGCACTCGAGCAGGCTCGACTGGGTCTTCGGGGTCGCCCGGTTGATCTCGTCGGCGAGGACCACCTGGGCCATGATCGGGCCCGGCCGGAACTCGAACTCCTGGGTCTTCTGGTTGTAGATCGACAGGCCGGTCACGTCGGACGGCAGCAGGTCCGGGGTGAACTGGATCCGCCGGAACGTGCAGCCGAGGCTGCGCGCGATCGCCTTGGCCAGGACGGTCTTGCCGGTCCCCGGGACGTCCTCGATCAGGAGGTGGCCGCGGCACATCAGGGCGACGAGCGCGAGGCGGACCTCGTTGTGCTTGCCGACGATCACGCGCTCGACGTTGGCGACGACCTTCTCGCCGGTCTCCTGGATCTTCGTCGTCATCGGTCTCCCTCGCGGGTGACGGGCGCCCGGCGGCGCCGGGCGCACGGCGGGCTCGGGTGGAGCGGCGCATGGGCTCGGCCGGTCGGGCGGCCCGGGGTGTCGACAGATAGTACGTCCGGGACGTGCAACTGGTTCGGAACGTCATGCCCGGCGCGAGTCGGCCGGACGGCGCCCGGTTCCGTCTTCGGCCGGTCGATCGCGTCGTCGCGTCAGCCGCGGAAGAGCGACAGGGCCCCGACCCAGAGCGTCATCAGGCAGCCGACCGCGCCCATCACCGCCAGGAACGGCTCGCCGCCGGCGAACGCGGCGACGGCGACGAGCGCCGAACAGGGCGGCCAGGACGAGGGCGATGCCGGCCAGCCCGATCCGCTCGACGAGCGGACGCGGCCGCGTCGCGGCGCCGGGCGGTCCGTCGGGTCGTCGGTCACTGTCCCGACCAGGTCGAAGTACGTGGCCATCAGCTTGCCGGCGATCGGCGACGCCCGGGTCGCCGCCGCTCCCGCCCGACTCGACGAGGACCGCGATCGCGACCTGCGGGTGCGTCGGCCGGCGCGAAGCCGATGAACCACGAGTGCGGCTTGGCCGAGCCGTCGAGCTGGGCGGTCCCGCTCTTGCCGGCCGTCGACGACGCCCGGGACCTTGGCGCCGGCCGTGAACAGCCGCCCGCGTCGCCCTCGACCGCCCGGACCATCGCCGCCGCCGATCGACGCCGGCGACGTCCGGCGCTGACGACCTGCCGCCAGACCTGCGGGCTCGATCGTGGTGTCGCGGTCGCGGCCGCGACAGCGCGGTCACGAGGTGCGGCTGCATCAGCGTCGCCGCCGTTGGCCACGGCCGCCGCGACGAGCGCCATCTGGAGCGGCGTGACCAGGGTCTCGCCCTGGCCGTAGGCGGCGTTGGCCAGCTCGACGTCGTCGGCGAAGCCGCCGCCGAACGAGCCGCCGCCGTTGGTCACCTGGCTGGCCGCGGTCGGCAGGTCGAACGGGATCGGCGCGCCGAAGCCGACCCGCTCGGCCCACGAGGCCAGGGCGTCGCCGCCGGTCGCCAGCCCGGCCAGGGCGAAGTAGATGTTGCACGACACCTCGACCGCCTCCGGGATAGGCCAGCGCCCGGGCGCCGGTGAACGGCGTGGTGGCCGTCGCGGATCCGGAACCCGGACACGAGCAGCCCGTCCTTCTCGGCCGGCCGGCTGCCGGGCGAAGCGTGTGTCCGGGCGTGATCGCGCCGGAGCCGAGGCCGGCGATCGCGGTCACGATCTTGAACACCGAGCCCGGGCACGTAGCGGCCCTGGACGGCCCGGTCGAGGAGCGGCTTGTCGGGATCGTCGCCGACCGCGGCGAAGGCCGCCTTGCGCGGCCGGGTCGCGGGTTCGGCGATCGCGCCGGCGTCGTAGGTCGGCGTCGAGGCCATCGCCAGGACCTCGCCGGTCCGCGGGTCGAGCATGACCACGGCGCCGCGGTCGTTCCCGAGCAGGCGGACGGCCTCCTTCTGGAGGTCGAGCGACAGGCTGAGGGTGAGGTCCTGCGGCCGATAGCGGTCGGCTCGAGAACTTGGCCAGCAGCTCGTCGACCGGGTCGGCCGGCTGGATCCCGGTCAGCTCGGCGTCGTAGGCCCGCTCCAGACCGGCGGTCCCGTACATCCGCGAGGCGTAACCGATCGAGCGGCGCGACCGCCTTGCTCGGGTAGACCCGGTACGGCTCGCCGTTGGCGTCCCGCTTCGAGGTCGCCAGGAGGTGGCCGTCGCGGTCGCGGATCTCGCCCCGGACGACGTTCCGGGCGGCGGCGATGAGGAGCGGGTCGTCGGGTCGGCCGACGAGGTCCGCCGAGCGGACGACCTGCCAGTAGCCGGCCGCCGGCCGCCAGGACGGCGAACGCGACCAGGAGGACGATCCCGAGCCGGACGACGCCCCGACCGATCGGCGTGGCCGACGGCCGGCCGGCGGGCGCGCGCGGCCCGGTCGCGCTTCACGCGACGCTCCGCCGCAGGAGGCGGTCGAACCGAGCCGCGGCTCCGGCGCGGCGGCGGCGGCGGCTCGACGCCACGGTCCGACAGGGCCAGCAGCAGCCCGACGACGACCGCGTTGGCGAGCAGCGACGAGCCGCCGTAGCTGATGAACGGCAGGGTGATCCCGGTCAGCGGGATGAGCTTGAGGTTGCCGGCCGCGATGATGAACGCCTGGACCCCGACGACGAGGGCCAGCCCGGTCGGCCAGCAGCGCCCGGAAGTCGTCGGCCGCCGACGCGGCGATCCGCAGGCCGCGCTCGATGATCACGAGGTAGATGCCCGAGGATCGCCATCACCCCGATCAGCCCGAGCTCCTCGCCGAGGGCGGCGAGCGGGAAGTCGGTGTGGATCGCCGGGATCGGCAGCCGCCCGCCGACCGTCGGCAGGCCGGCGCCGAGCCCGGTCCCGAGCAGGCCGCCCCGGGCGAACGCGATCAGCGCCTGGACGACCTGGTAGCCCGCCGCCCGAGGGGTCGGCGAACGGGTCGACGCCAGATGTCGACCCGGACCCGGACGTGGGCGAACAGGTCGTAGGCGGCGATCGCCCCGACGCACGAGCAGGACCAGCCCGATGACGACGTAGCCGACCCGCGCGGTCGCCACGTAGACGCAGGGCCAGGAAGACGGCGAAGAACAGGAGCGCCGCGCCGAGGTCGCGCTGGATCGACGACGATCCCGAAGGCGATCGCCCACATCGCCAGCATCGGCAGCGAGGTACGGCACGGGCGGCAGCCGGAGCGGGCCGAGCCGGGTGCTCTCCTCGACGAGGAGCGGCCGGAACTCGGACAGGTAGGCCGGCCAGGAAGACGACCAGGATGACCTTGAGCAGCTCGGTCGGCTGGCCGCTGAACGGTCCGATCCGGAGGGTCAGGCAGGGCGCCGTTGGCCTCCTCGCCGAGGACGAACGTCAGCGAGCAGGAGGCCGATCCCGGCGGCGGCCCAGGTGTACTTGTAGCGGCGCAGCCAGGTGTCCGACCGGACGGCGATCGCCAGGACGGCGACGATCGTCAGCGCGACCAGCAGCCAGACCAGCTGGACGCCGGCCAGGCCCGAGCGCCGTCGCCGAGCGCCGAGCCGGCCAGGTCCTGGGGCAGCCGCTCCATCAGCAGCAGCCCGATCCCGCCGAGCAGGCCGACCGCCGGCAGGAGGACCTGGTCGGTCCGCCGGCCGGCCAGCACCTGGGCGACGTGGGCGGCCGCGAGCGCGGCCAGGTAGAGCGACGAGCTGGCCCGGGTCGGCCGGGCGCGACGACCGAGCGACCCGTCGGCGAGCACCGACCGCGTCGCCCCGAGCGAGACGCTCCCGGCGACCAGGGCCAGCGCCGACGAGGACCAGCAGCCCGGCCTCGCGCCGCCGGAACCGCGGCCGGATCGGGCCCGACGCCGAGACCCGACCCGCGCCGGACGTCGCGGCGGCCACCGGCATCAGCCCGCCCGCTCGAGGCGGAAGCGGACCCGCCCGACCTGGACCTCGTCGCCGAAGGCGACCGCCGCGAGCCCGTCGATCGGCGCGCCGTTGAGGTACGTGCCGTTCGTGCTCTCGAGGTCCTCGAGGTACCAGGCCCGGCCGCGGAACGACAGGACGGCGTGCTCGGTGCTGGCGAACGGGTCGTCGACCACGATCGTGTTGTTGACGTCCCGTCCGAGCGTCGCGACCGCGTCGAGCGGGAAGGTCGCCCCGATCGTCGGCTCGTCGACCTCCGACGCCACGACGATCAGCCGGCCGAGGGCGGTGACCGGCTCGCGCGCGGCCGAACGGAGGTCGCGCAGAAGGACCCGGACGACCCCGAACAGGAACAGGTAGAGCAGTCCGAGGAACAGGAACCGGATGAGCCAGATCGTCGCGAGGGTCGGGTCCATCAGTCCGGCGCGACGGCGTCGACGACCAGGATCGTGTCGCCGATCTCGATCCGATCGCCGACCCCGAGGGCCACCTCGGCCACCCGGACCCCGTTGACCCGCACGCCGTTCGTCGAGTCGAGGTCGGTCAGCACGAGCATCCCGTGGCGGGCCCGCAGCCGGGCATGGTGGCGCGACACCCGGGCGTCGTCGAGGGCGAGCCCGTTGTCCGGCGACCGGCCGATGGTCAGCAGCGTCCCGTCGATCCGGACCTCGCGCTCGCGGCCGTCGCGCCCGACCTCGCGCAGGATGGCCGCCGGCGCGCGCAGCGCGGGCACCTCGAAGACCATCGTCCGGTCGGCCTCGGCGGCGGTCGCCGTCCGGCAGGTCGACCGGCTCGAACGTCGCGGCGACCCGGATGTCGCCGCTCGGGATGCGTGGGTCGGCCACGAGCTCCACGCGTCGGTCGGCGCGGCCAGGGTGTAGCCGTGGCCGCGGGCGAACAGCAGGGCCGCGTCGGCGAGATCCGCCGCCACGTCCTCGACGGCGTCGCCCAGCCCGGCCAGGTCGGCCGGGTCCGAGGTGGACCCGGTAGCGGTCCGGGACCCGGACCCGATCGCCCCCGGTCCGTCGTTCGCGCTCCATCGCACGCTCGATCCGGCGCTGGATCTGGATCGGCTGGAGACGGGTCCCGAAGAGACGAGCCGACGGGCGTTCGAGGAGGCGCTCGAGCAGGCGCTCGAGGCCGGATAGCGGTCGCATGTCCGGCCGGAGTCTAGCAGGGGGTGGCAGCGGAGCCCTCCCGGACCCTGACCTTCGGGAAGCGCCGAACGGTACCTGCGGCTGAGGGTCCGGAGCGGCCCCTGCGCTATACTCTCGCCCCGATCGGAGGCGGTCGCGCCGATCCGACCGTTCGACCCCGCGCCGAGGGCAGCATGCCCGAGATCCTGACCGAATCGTTCTGCGAACGCTGTGGCACGCGCTACACGTTCGAGGCCGCCGCTCCCAAGGGCAAGCGGCTGGGCAAGCTGAAGGTCCTCTCGAAGGGCTTCGTCAACTTCGTCAGCAACGACGAGACGTCGCTCGACGAGGCGTTCGCCGAGGCCCGCAGCGAAGAGCAGCGCGAGCTGACGAACCAGCAGCTGGACGCCTTCCACCAGACGTTCCAGTTCTGCATGTCCTGCCGCCAGTACACCTGCGCCAACTGCTGGAACGAGACCGAGAGCCGCTGCCTGAGCTGCGCTCCGCACCTGGGCGACCGACGTCCTCGCGGCGCCGTTCCCGGCCTTCGACCCGCTGGCCCGGATCGGCTTCGGCGAACCTGCCGCCGAGACCCACGTCGCGAACGGCAACGGCAACGGCAACGGCGATCGTGTCGCACCCGAGCCGGCAGCCTGGCCGGTGTCCGATCTCGCGACGACGCCGAGCCGATCGACGGACGGGTTCGACCTCGAGGCGCGGCTGGGTCTGCCGGCCCTCACCGCCGGCCAGGCCGGGCCGGTCGAGCCGGCCGCAGAGGTCGTCGAACCGCCGGTGGACGACGACGTCGCGCTGGCCGTCGCCGAGGCCGAACGCGCGCCGGGCCGAGGCCGAGGCCGCCGCGGTCGAGGAGCGGGAGCGCAGGGCCGCCGCCGAGGCCGAGACCGGGCGTGTCCGCGCAGCGGCGGAAGCCGAGGCCGAGCGACTGCGCCAGGCCGACGCCGAGGCCGAGACCGAGCGTGTCCGCGCAGCGGCGGAAGCCGAGGCCGAGCGACTGCGCCGAGGCCGACGCCGAGGCCGAGCGGGTGCGCCACGCCGAAGCCGAGGCGGAACGAGAGCAGCAGGCTGCCGCCCAGGCCCAAGCCGAAGCCGAGCGAGCGCGCCTGGCGGCCGAGGACGCCGAGCGGGTGCGCCAGGCAGCGGCCGAGGCCGAGCGGGCCGCCGCCCAGGCCGAGGCCGAGCGAGCGCGCCTGGCGGCCGAGGACGCCGAGCGGGCGCGCCAGGCAGCGGCCGAGACCGAGCGGGCACGGCTCGCCGAAGCCGAGGTCGGAGCGAGCGCGCCTGGCGGCCGAGGACGCCGAGCGGGCGCGCCAGGCAGCGGCCGAGGCCGAGCGGGCCGCGGCGGCCGCCGCCCGGACGGGCGACGATCTCGTCGAGACGCCGACCTGGCAGATCGTGGCCCCGGAAGCCCCGACCCCCGGACCCGAGTCGCTCGAGATCGCTCCGACCGTCCTCGCGCCCCAGCCTCCGCTCCCGATGCGCCCCAGCCCGTCGAACGGCGCGGCCCAGCCGGCGACGGGCGCGCCCCAGGCTCCGAGCGGGGCCGGGCCGCGACTGGCCGACACCGGCCACGACGCCTCCGCCGCAGTGGCCGATGCCGGCCGCCTCCGCGGCGCCCCAGTGGCCGGCGCCACGCGTGACCGCCGACCCCGGACGTGTGGGCCGCGTCCAGCCAGGACGTCACCAGCCGGGCCGGGTCCGGCGTCCAGGCCTGCCTCAGCTGCGGTCTGCCGCTATCGGCCAGCGCCCGGTTCTGCCGTCGCTGCGGGACCCAGCAGCACTGATCGGCCGGTCGCGCGACCGACCGGCGTGACGCCTCAGCGACCTACCCGCTTCGAGAACCGGCGACGGCCGGCGTCCGCCGGTGGACCCAGGCCGCGCCGACCAGGATCGCCTGGGCGACGTAGGCCAACCAGATCATCGCCGCGAAAACCGCCACGAACGCGCCGTAGACCCGGAGCGAGCCGACCAGGCGGGGCGTGAGCAGGGCGAAGACCCCGGTCAGGACGGCGATCGCGATGCCGACCGCCAGCGACGGCAGGCCGATCGCGCGCCAGGTCGGCGTCCGGGTCGGGACGATCCGATAGATGAGCGCCATCGCCACGGAGAAGACGGCGATCGATCCGAGAGCCGAGCGGAGCGTCGCGGTCGCGATCCCGAGCGCGGCACCGCAGCACCGGCAGGTCCGACCTGACGCCTTCGACCAGCTGGGTGAGGTAGACCGCCGCCAGGACCGCGCCGATGAGGAGCACGACCGACAGCACGCCGCGCGCCGCGCGCTGGAACGGGTCGCGCCGCGGACTGCCCTGGAAGATCCGGGCGATCGCGTCGTCGAGCGACTGATAGAACCGGCTCGAGCCCCAGACCAGCCCGATCAGGCCGACGACCGAGAACGACAGCGCCCCGGCGTTGAACTGGGCCAGGGCCAGGCGGAAGAACTCCTCGAGCGGCGGGAACCGCTCGGCGAGGGCCTGGATGAGCAGCTCGAGCTGAGCCGGGTCGTTGAGGAACAGGCCCGACCAGCGAGATCAGGAGCAGGATCGCCGGCAGGACCGCGAACAGCGAGTTGAAGGCCAGGCCGGCGGCCAGCAGACCGCCGCCGGCCTGTCCCGTAGTCGTCGAGGATCGGCCGGAGCCAGCGGACCGGCGGAAGCTCGAGGACCCGGGCCGACCAGCCGGGCGCGAGGACCCATCTTCGGGACTGGGGCGGCGGACGCTCACCCGGTCCAGTCTTCGAACAGGCCGGGCTGGAGCTCGTCCGCGCGGACGCTCCGGGGAGCTGCCACGAGCGCCCGGACCTGGCCGCGCTTGACGTAGCGGCGACCGCCGAGCTTGATGCTCTGGAGCTTGCCGGAGCGGGCCCATCCGCCGATCGTCGCCGGCCGGAAGTGGACGTTCGCGGCCTCGAGGATCTCGACCGCCTCGGCCAGGGTGATCCAGTCGGACGCCGACCCGGCCATGGTCAGTCCGCCCCGTCCGACGACGTCGACGACGGTTTCGGCCCCGCCGGCGGCTCGGCGGAGGCCGTCCCCGGCGCTCGAGTCCGTGGCCCCGCCCGAGGAGCCCGCTCCGCCCGACGATCCCTCGTCGCCGGCCGCCGTGGCCTTGGCGGCCGCCTTCGTCGAGGCGGCCGCGCCGCGGTCCTTCTTCGCCCAGCCCGAGCCCTTGAAGTGGACCGCCGGCGCCGACGACCGCCTTGCGCATCCGGCCGCCGCAGACCGGGCAGGCCTCCGGTCCGTGGCCGTGGATCCCGTGGACGACCTCGATCCGGTGCCCGCAGGCGCTGCAGACGTAGTCGTAGATGCGGCACGGGTCGGGGATCTCCTCCGCTGTCGATCCGTGGGCGCTCGGCTGCGCTCAGCCGCGGAGCAGGCGCATGCCGCACTTCGGGCAGTAGAACGCCCGCTCGTGGGCGGAGGCGAAGCCGCAGTGGGCGCAGACCAGTCCGCCCCGTCCGGCGGCCGGGACGGGCCGCTCGATCTGGGTCACGCCGAGGGCGTACTGGTTGGCCAGGATGTTCGTGAACAGGCCGGCCAGGATCCGCGAGCCGATCCGGTCCGTGTCGCCGCGGACGCCCTTGCCGCCCCAGCCCACGACCGCCCGGACGATCATGTCGCCGGTCGCCTCGTCCCAGTGGCTGGCGACCCCGCCGACGACCGCGCTGTACTCCGGGTAGCCGGACGTGTCGAGCTCACCGTCGAGCAGCGCGCAGACGAACGTGTCGAAGGCCAGGTCGATCGCGTCGATCGACTCGAGGACGACGAGACGCGTGGCGGGTGATCGGCGAGTGGACGTGGTGGGCGTTCAGCCACTGCATCGCCTCGGACGGTCGGACGATCGTCGGGGTCGCCTGGCTGAACTCGATCGGCAGCGGCTCGACGACCTCGATCTCGCTCTGGGCGAGCCCGACGAGCATCGACGGCAGCTCGTCGAGGGCCCGGGGACCGGCCTTGAACCGGACGCCCTCGCTGCTCTTGCCGGCGTAGTACAGCTTGAGGATGTAGTCCTGGGCGGAGACCTCCTCCGGGATCGGCGGAGCGGTCGACGGCGTGTCGGCCGGGCTGGCCTCCCCGGATCTTCGCTTGAGGAACTCGAGCGGCACGAGCGGGACCCCTTGGTGATTCGGGACTGGCCCGTATGGTATCAGCGGCGGCGCGCCGGCTCGATAGACTTGACGCGTGTCGACCGTCGAACGGCCGCTCCGGCGCATCGTCCCTCCCGAGCGGGTCGTGGTCCATGCCACGGACCTCGGCGGGGTCGGGGTCCTCAAGCACGGCGACCTGTACCTGCTGACCGACCCGTTCGGCGACATCCATCGTGACTCGCGCGGGCTGGGGCTCTACCACGGCGACACCCGGGTCCTGGCCTGCTCGGTGCTCCACGTCGACGGCGCCCGACCGACCCTCCTGCGCGGCGACATCGACGAGAACTTCCGGAGCACGATCCAGCTGACCAACGCCGAGGTTCGGCGCGACCCCGGCGACAAGATGGCCGCCGATCGCTCGCTCGCCCGCCAGTCGCTCGGGTTCACCCGCGACCGGATCCTCGGCGGGGCGCTGCGCGAGACGCTGAGCGTGGCCAACTTCACCGAGCACCCGGAGGCGGTGACGGTCGACCTCTCGCTCGGCGTCGACGCCGCCGACATCTTCGAGATCCGCGGCTATCGCCCGGGACGCCACCGGTTCGGCCCTCCCGGTGGTCGTCGGGTCCGACCGGCTCGCCTTCGGCCACTGTCGGCCGGGACGGGCTGCTCCGCCGGACCCAGGTCGCGTTCGACTCGGCGGAGGTGATCGCCGTCGACGACCTGCCGGAGGGCGCCCGGGTCGCCGGCGCGGCGCTCGTCCTGCGCTGGCGGCTCGAGGTCGAGCCCGGCGGCCGGGTCCAGCTCGGCTGGACGGTCTGGGCGGACGAGGCCCCGGTCGCCGACGAGGCCGCCGCCCGGCGCGAGCTGACCATCGATCCCGGACCGCCACCGGTCGTCGACGAGGCCGACGGGACGACCGCCTACGAGGCCTGGCGGGCCGGGATGGCCGCCGTCGAGTCCGACAACGAGCTGTTCGACCGGCTCATCGAGCGGAGCGTGGCCGACCTGCGCCTGCTGCTCAACGACGGGCCGCGCCCGGACGAGCACTACCTCGCCGCCGGGGTGCCGTGGTTCGCCACGCTGTTCGGTCGCGACGCGATCATCGCGGCCTACGAGGCGATCGCCTTCCGGCCGGACCTGGCCGTGGCGACGCTCGAGGTCCTGGCCGCCCGCCAGGCGGTGGTCGACGATCCGCGGACCGACGCCGAGCCCGGCAAGATCCTCCACGAGGTCCGGACCGGTGAGATGGCCCGGACCGGCGAGCTCCCGTTCGCCACCTACTACGGCAGCGTCGATGCGACCCCGCTCTGGCTGATCCTCCTCGGCGAGACCCACGACTGGACGGGTGACGACGCCCTGGTCGACCGACTCTGGCCGAACGCGCTGGCCGCCCTGTCATGGATCGACCGCTACGGCGACCTGGACGGCGACGGCTTCGTCGAGTACCGCCGGCGGGCCGAGCTCGGCCTCATCAACCAGGGCTGGAAGGACTCGACCGACGCGATCCGCGACCGGGAAGGCCGGACCGCCGAGCCGCCGGTCGCCCTGGCCGAGGTCCAGGGCTACGTCCACGACGCCAAGCGTCGGATGGCCCGGCTGGCCCGCCATCGAGGCGAGTCCGACCTGGCCGACCGCCTGGAGCGGGAAGCCGACGAGCTCCGGAGCCGCTTCAACGAGGCGTTCTGGATGGCCGACGGCAGTCGCTACGCGATGGCCCTTGACCGGGACAAGCGGCCGATGGACGCCCTCGCCTCGAACATGGGCCAGGCGCTCTGGGGCGGGATCGTCGATCCGGCCCGCGCCTCGGCCGTCGTCGGCCAGCTGAGCGGGCCGGCGCTCGACTCGGGCTGGGGCGTGCGGACCTATGCGCGCCGGGCAGCCCGGCTACAACCCGCTCGGCTACCACACCGGCTCGGTCTGGCCGCACGACAACGCCCTGATCGTGGCGGGGATCAAGCGCTACGGCTTCGACCTCGAGGCGAGCGCGCTGGCCGGCCGGATCTTCGAGGCCGCCCAGCGGTTCCCGGACCTGCGCCTGCCCGAGCTCTACTGCGGCTTCGACCGGCGCGAGGTCGGCGTCCCGGTCCCCTACCCCGTCGCCTGCTCGCCGCAGGCCTGGTCGGCCGCGGCCTCGCTCCTGCTCGTCCGGACGATGTTCGGCGCCCGGGCGAACGCGGCGGGCCGGACGCTCGAGCTCGTCCGGCCGCACCTGCCGACGTGGCTCGGCAAGCTGACGGTCACCAACCTGCGGGTCGGCGACGCGTCGGTCGACCTGCTCTTCCATCGCTGGCGCGGGACGACGAGCGCCGAGGTCCTCCGCAAGTCGGGCGACCTCGAGGTCACGATCCGGGTCTGACCCCACTGCCGTCGGCGATCGGGAGCCCGACCGGCGCCCGGTGCGGCCAGCCCCGCCGGACCCGGGCGTAGACCGCCTCGTAGCCATCGGCCATCCGGCCGACCGAGAACCGCTCGAGGACCGACGCCCGGATCGCCGCGCGGTCGAGGCCGGCGATCTCGTCGAGCCGATCGGCCAGGGCGCCGGCGCTGTCGTCGATGAGCCCGTCGATCCCGTCGCGGACGATCTCGGGCAGGCCGCCGACCCGCCGGGCCACGACCGGCGTCCCGGTCGCCAGCGACTCGATCGCGACCAGCCCGAACGGCTCGGGCCAGTCGCCGGGCATCAGCGAGGCGTAGCTGTCGGCGAACAGGCGGTCCCGGTCGGCCTGCCCGAGCTCGCCCAGGAACTCGACGTCGGCCGTTCGGGCGGCCGGTCGGAAGACGTTCTCGAAGTAGTCCCGCTCGAGCGGGATCGTCGGCTCCTTGGCGGCGACCCGGAGCGGCCGGCCCGTCCGTCGGGCGATCTCGATGGCGTCGACGGCGCCCTTCTCCGGGGACATCCGTCCGACGAAGCAGAGCGACGTCGCCCGGTCGCTCTCCGAACGGCGCACCGGCCAGGCTGAGCCCGTCCGGGACGATCGACCAGGGCACCTCGGGGTGAGCCGCGGCCTGGGCCGCGGTCAGGGCGCACAGCCCCGCCGGCGGGTCGGCCAGGAGGTCGGCTGCCCAGGGTCGGTCGAGCCGGCCGTGGAAGGTGGCCACGACGGGGGTCGGGCTGATCCGGGCCAGGAGGACCCCGGCGAAGTCGAGGTGGGCGTGGATGACGTCGAACTCGTCGGCCCGGCGCAGGACGGCGTCGAGCGTGGCCAGGACGTACGGCAGGTCCTCGCCTGCCCGCCCGGCGGGGCGGAGCGCGCGCGCGACCGTCGGCACCAACCGACCGGCGGTCACCGAGTCGCCGCTGGCGAACACCGTGACCTGGTGGCCGCGCCGGTCCAGCTCGCGGGCGAGCTCGTCGATCACCCGCTCGGTCCCGCCGTAGCCGGGCGGCGGGACCGCCTCGAGCGGCGGCGCGACGAGAGCGATCCGGAGGGTGGACCCGTTGGGCGTCACCGGTCGAGTCTCCCACGTCGGCCCGGACCCGTCGACCGGGCCCCCGGGAGCCGTCCTCAGTCGGCGACCGGGATGACCGCCTCGAGTGGCCGCAGATGGAGCCGGTCGTCGAGGTCCGGCTCGGACGGCGGGGCGATGGGTCGATGGGACGCGGCTCCCGGGTCGACGACCCTAGCCGGTCAGCCGCTCCCGCAGCCGATCGACCTGGTCGGCCAGCTCGGCCTCTCGTGCCCGGGCGCCCGCGACGATGGCCGCCGGAGCCTTCGAGGTGAACGCCGCGTCGGCCAGCCGGACGCGCGCCGCGGCCAGGAAGCCCTCCGCCTCGACCAGCTCACGCTCCAGGCGGGCGCGCTCGGCGGCGCGGGCATCCGCGTCCACGGGCCCGGCGGCGATCCGGGCCTCGAGGTCGCCGGCGATGACGGCCAGGGAGCCCGGCCGGTCGGCCGCCCGGAACGCCTCTCGGTCGGTGTGCCGGGTCAGCGGTCGCAGCCGCGCCAGCCGCTCGATCGCCGGCGCCAGGGCGTCGAACGTCGGGCCGAGATCGGCCGGGACGAGGACGTCGCCCGGGCGGCTCTCACCGGGCGGGATGCGGGCCGTCGAGCGGGCGTTCCGGACCTCGGTGACCAGCCCCCGGAGCCGGTCGACCGCGGCCTCCGCACCGGGATCCCGGGCGGTCGCCCAGTCGGCGGGATCGGGCCACTCGGCGACGATGAGGAGCTCCGGGTCGCCGGCGTCATGCGGGGTCGCCGCCCAGATCGCCTCGGTCACGTACGGCAGGAACGGGTGGAGCAGCCGGAGCAGGGCGTCGAGCGCCTCGACCAGGGTCCACCACGTCGCCTCGCGGTCCTCGGCGGGCAGATCCCCGTCGGTCAGCCGGACCTTGGCCAGCTCGAGGCCCCAGTCGCAGAACTCGCTCCAGGTCGTCTCGTACAGCAGCCGGGTCGCCTCGCCGAAGGCGAACTCGTCCATCGCCTCGTCGACCCCGGCGACCGTGGCGGCGATCCGCGAGCGGAGCCAGCGGTCGGCCGGCCCGAGCCGGGCGGGGTCGGGCGACCGACGCGGGGCGTCGACCGGCACGGACGGCGGCCGGGCGCCGAGCACGAAGCGGGCCGCGTTCCAGAGCTTGTTGCCGAAGTTCCGGGCGTTCTCCAGCTTGTCCTGGCTGAACTTCTGGTCGTTGCCCGGGGTGATCCCGTGGATCAGGGCGAAGCGGAGGGCGTCCGCGCCGATCTCGTCGATCGCCTCGAGCGGATCGACCACGTTGCCGAGCGTCTTGCTCATCTTCGCGCCGCTGCCGGCCCGGACGAGGCCGTGGAGGTAGACGACCTCGAACGGCGCCTCGTCGAGGAAGTGGATCCCGAGCATCATCATCCGGGCGACCCAGAAGAAGATGATGTCGTAGCCCGTCTCCATGACCGTGCCCGGGTAGAACCGGCGCAGGTCCGGCGTGTCGTCCGGCCAGCCGAGGGTCGAGAACGGCCACAGCCCCGAGCTGAACCAGGTGTCGAAGATGTCCGGGTCCTGGTGGAGCTCGGCGGCCGGCCGGCCGCAGGCCTCGCAGGCGACCGGACCGGCCGGCTCGTCGGTCACCGTGACATGGCCGTCCGGGCAGTACCAGGCGGGGATCCGGTGACCCCACCACAGCTGGCGGCTCACGTTCCAGTCGCGGATCTCGGTCAGCCAGTGCTCCCAGACCTTGACGAAGCGCTCGGGCAGGATGCGCGTCCGGCCGGACCGGGTGGCGGCCAGCGCCCGCTCGGCGAGCGGCGTGGTCCGGATGAACCACTGGGTCTTGAGGAGCGGCTCGATCACGTCGTCGGAGCGCTGGCAGCGCCCGATGAGCATCTCGTGGGCCTTCGCCGCGACCAGGTCGCCCCGGGCCTCCAGGTCGGCCAGGATCCGCCGCCGCGCCTCGTACCGGTCGAGGCCGGCGTACGGACCGGCGGCCGCGTTCATCCGCGCGGCGTCGTCGAGGACGGTGATCATCGGCAGGCCGTGGCGCCGGCCCGTGGCGTAGTCGTCGGAGTCGTGGGCCGGGGTGATCTTCACCGCCCCGGTCCCGAACTCCCGCTCGACGACGGGGTCGGCCACGATCGGGACGGGTCGATCGACGAACGGGATGAGCGCGGTCCGGCCGACCAGGTCCCGATAGCGCGGGTCGTCGGGATGGACGGCCACGGCGACGTCGCCGAGGATCGTCTCGGGCCGAGTCGTGGCGACGGCGATCGTGGCGGACCGATCGGCTCGCCCGTTCTCGTCGAGGAGGTGGTAGCGGACCGTCCAGAGCGTGCCCGTCTCGGGGGTCGGGATGACCTCCAGGTCGCTGACCGACGTCCGGCAGCCCGGGCACCAGTTGACGAGCGCCTCGGTCCGATAGGCGAGACCGTCCCGGTAGAGCCGGGTGAAGGCGGTCCGGACGGCCTTCGACGAGACCTCGTCCATCGTGAACCGGGTCCGGCTCCAGTCGAGCGACGAGCCGAACCGGCGGCTCTGGCGGAGGATCGTCTCGCGGGTCGTCTCGACGAACGCGTGCATCCGCTCGAGGTAGCGCTCACGCCCGAGGCTCTCGCGCGACTCACCCTCGAGGGCGATGATCCGGTCGAGGACGACCTGGGCGCCGATCGAGGCGTGGTCGAGGCCGGGCAGCCAGAGCGTCGGACGGCCGAGCATCCGGGCGCGCCGGACCATGACGTCCTCGATGTCGGCCGTCAGGGCATGGCCGATGTGGAGCGCTCCGGTCACGTTGGGCGGCGGCTGGACGATGACGAACGGCGGCTTCGACGGGTCGGCCCGCGTCCCCGCCCCGTCGGGCGCGAACACGTCGGCCGCCAGCCAGCGCTCGTAGATCGCCGTCTCGACCTCCGCCGGCGCGTAGGCCTTGGGGAGGTCGTGCCGTCGCGCGGTCGGTCCGTCGTCGGTCATCGTCGTCGCTTCCTCGGTCGTCCTGGCCGCACCACGTGGGTCGTGAGAATTGAAACGCCCCGCTCGTCCAGCGGACGAACGGGGTCGTGGTGCCACCTGCTGGTTCGAGCCCGGGCGCTCGGCGGTCATCCCGCCGGCGGCCCCCCGGCCTCCTCTCGGCGCGCTATCGGGCGCCGGCCGCACGGCTCGCGAGCGACGTTCACGCCCCCGGCCACCCGCGCGGCTCGCACCGTCCCGCGCTCGCTGAGGGCCCCCTGGGCGCTACTCCTCTCGGTCCCCGCCGTGAAGGCGGCAGTGTAGCACGACCCCGACGCACGCCCGAGGTCGCTCAGGAGCCTTGACACGAGAGCAGCCTCCCCCTAG
This sequence comes from uncultured Chloroflexia bacterium, assembly GCA_963837825.1. GTDB lineage: Bacteria > Chloroflexota > Limnocylindria > Limnocylindrales > CSP1-4 > Chersky-267. The sequence continues at coordinate 244,415 of CAWIOR010000002.1, read as the reverse complement.
GCTCCCGAAATCATCATACGACTGATGATTGACCACGGAGGAGGGTCAGTGCCGGGTTTCGCGGTCGGCTGCGACGTAGGCTCGCAGAGCCTCAAGGCCGTCCTGCTGGATCCCGGCGGATCCGACGTCGCTCAAGCAGCAGTGCGCTACGACGTCCGCTATCCCAGGCCCGGCTGGGCGGACCAAGACCCGGCTCAGTGGCGCACGGCGCTCGCCACCGCGGTCCGCTCCCTCGTCGCGACGGCGGGGATCCGGCCGACGGAGGTCGTCGCCCTGGCCCTGGCGACCCAGGTCGATGGGCTGGTCGCGGTCGATGCGGGCCTCCAGCCGCTCCACCCGGCCATCATCTGGCTCGACCGGCGTGCGGTCGACCAGGCCGAGCGCCTGCGGTCCTCCCTGGACCCGGCGGCCATCCGAAGCATCACCGGCCTCAACGTCGACGCCTCCCACGTGGGCCCGAAGATCATGTGGCTGCGCGATGCGGACCCGGTCGCCCACGATCGAGCGTCCGCGTTCCTCCTGCCGGGCTCGTACCTCGTCGGGTGGCTGACCGGCGAGCTCGTCGTGGACCACGCCAACGCGTCGTCGACGCTGCTGTACGACGTCGGCCAGCGGTGCTGGTCGCGGGCCATGCTCGAGGCGTGCGCGATCCCCGAGGATCGGCTCGCCCGGATCGCCGATGCGGCCGAGGTCGCCGGTCGGCTTCGACCGGAGGCCGCCGAGGCACTCGGCCTGACGACGGGCTGCCAGGTCGCCGTCGGGACCGGCGATGAGCATGCCGCGAGCCTGGCGGTCGGCGCGATCCGACCGGGCGTCGTGTGCGACATCACCGGGACGGCTGAACCGGTCGCAGCGGCTGCGACGAGCCCGGTCATCGACGAGTCCGGCCTGGTCGAGACGCATGGCCATGCCGACCCCCGGGTCTGGCTCGTGGAGAACCCGGGGTTCGTATCCGGCGGCAGCGTCCGCTGGTTCGTGGACGGGATCGGCCGGATGTCAGAGGACGAGATGAACGCGCTCGCGCTGGCCGTCCCGGCCGGAAGCGACGGCGTGACCTTCCTGCCGACGCTCAGCGGCGCGACGACGCCGCGCTGGAATGACGCGGCTCGCGGCGCGTTCGCCGGGCTCTCGCTCAACCATGAGCTCCCCCACCTCGCCCGGGCGTTGTTCGAGGGCTGCACCTTCGCCCTGCGCGACATCGTCGACCGGCTGGCGGAGCTCGGTCTCGCCGGCGACGAGATCCGCGTCGTCGGCGGCGGCGCGCGAAGCCCCTTCTGGCTGCAGATGAAGGCCGACGTGACGGGCCGACCAGTGCGGACCCTGGTCGCCGAGGAGGCGACCGCGCTCGGTGCCGCCTACCTGGCCGGCGCCACCGCCGGCACGTTCCGCGACCTGGATGACGCGGTCGCCCGCCTGACCGTCCTGGATCCGGTCTCCTTCGAGCCGACCACCGACGGCGCCCTCCTGAGCGCCTACGAGGACGCCTACGGACGTTACCGGCGCCTGTTCGATGCCGCGGAACCGCTCTTCGCCGGATGGGCCGGCACGACGGCGCTCGAGGGGGCGGCGCCGTCGTGACCGAGAGCGCAGGCGCGTTCCTCGACCCGACCGACCTCGATGCCCTGCGCCGTGCGCTGGCCGTCGACGATCGCGGCGCGCGGCGCCAGCCGATCGGGATGACGACGATCGACATCGGTCCCGACACGCTGGACCTGCTGGGCGAACGGGTCGCTGCGCTGCGCTGGCCGGGACCGGTGATCGTCCTCACCGATGCCACGCCGATGCGGCGTGGGGCGGTCGATCTCAAGAGCGATGTCGTCCGTCGGCTGTCGTCCGCCTTCGACGTTCGCCATGCCGTCCTCGGCGCGGACCGAGCCGAGCTCCACGCCGACGAGCGCGCACTGACCGAGGCGAACGAGGCGATCCGCGGCGCCGGCTGCGTGGTCACCGTCGGGTCCGGCACGATCACTGACATCGGCAAGGAGGCCACCCACCGCGCCGCCGGGATCCCGCTGGTGGTCGTCCAGACGGCCGTCTCGGTCAACGCCTTCTCGGACGACATGGCCGTCCTGCTGCGCGATGGGGTGAAGCGGACCGTGCCGTCGCGCTGGCCGGACGCCCTGATCGTGGACCTGCAGGTGGTCGCCGACGCTCCGCCCGAGATGACCCGTGCGGGCTATGGCGAGCTGATGGCCATGTTCACCGCCCCGGCGGACTGGTATCTCGCGACCGCGATCGGGATGGACGATACCTTCGACCCGGGTGTGGTCGATCTGTTCCGCGATGGTGGACCCGCCCTGCTCGAGGCGGCGCCGCTCATCGCCCGTGGAGAGCGAGAGGCACTGGGCACCCTGGCCCGGCTGATGACGCTCAGTGGACTCGCCATGGGGGTGGCCGGTCGGACCGCTCCTCTGTCGGGGACCGAGCACCTGGTCAGCCATCTCATCGACATGGCCGCTGAGCACGCGGGAACGCCGCTGGCCTTCCATGGGGCCCAGGTCGGAGTGGCGGCGACGGTCGTCGCCCGGATCTGGGCGAGCGTGCTCGGATCGTTCGACCCAAGCCCGCTGGTGACCGGGCGGTCCGCGCCCGACGACGAGCACATGGAACGACGCGTACGCAGCGCGTTCCTGTCGCTCGATCCGACGGGACGGGTCGCCGACGAGTGCTGGCGGGACTACCGGCGGAAGCTCGAGCGCTGGCGGGCGGCCGATGACGCGGTCGCGGGGTTCGCCCGGGACTGGCCGCGCCACCGAGCGGCGCTCAGCCGACTCGTCGCGCCCCCTGGTGTGATCGCCGACGCCCTGGCCACCGCGGGCGCGGTCGGTTCGTTCGCAGACATGCGCCCGCCGGTATCGGCCGACGTCGTCCGCTGGGCGGTCCTCGACGGGCACCTGATGCGCGACCGGTTCACCGTCGCCGACCTGTGCCACCTGACCGGGACCTGGGAGGCGACCGCGCTCGCCGCGCTCGAAGCGCCCGCCACGGCCCGGGGATCTGCGCGATGAACCGGCCCGATCGTTTCTACAGCGGCTACGTATTCGACCTCGACGGGACGCTGTACCTGGGCGAGGCTCTCCTGCCGGGCGCCGCGGCCACCGTCGCCGCCATCCGCGCGGCGGGCGCCCGAGCGGCCTTCCTGACCAACAACCCGCTCCGGCTGCCCGTCGATTACGCCGCGAAGCTGTCCGGCCTGGGGATCCCGGCCGCCCCGGACGACGTGGTCTCCTCGACCGACTCACTGGTCCGCTACCTCCGGCGACAAGCCGCCGGGGCGCGCCTTCTCCTCGTTTCCGAGCCGCTCCTGGTGGGCGTCCTTACGACGGCTGGGTTCCAGATCGTCGACGACCCGGATCTGACCGACGTCGTGGTCGTGTCGTTCGACCGGACATTCGACTACGCCAAGCTCATGGCGGCCTACCGCGCGGTCCGGGCCGGAGCCCGGATCGTGGCCACGAACCCGGACCCGTACTGCCCGACGCCCGAAGGCGGCCTGCCGGACTGCGGTGCCCTGCTGGCGGCCATCGAGACGGCCAGCGGCGGTCGGGCCGAGGCCGTCGTCGGCAAGCCGTCTCGACACATGGCCGAGACGCTCCTCGAACGCCTCGGTTCGGAACCCGGCGACACGCTCATGGTCGGGGATCGCCTCTCCACGGACACGCGCCTGGCACGCGAAGCCGGCATGGCCTCGGCGCTCGTCCTCACCGGTGCGACGACGGAGGCCGACCTCGCAGGGGCCGACATTCGACCCGATTTCGTCCTCGCCGGAGTGTCCGGCGTGCTCCCCGGCGATCCGGGGGCACGCCGATGCCCAGCTCATCCACCGCCTGACGGGAGTCTCGATGCCTGAGTTCATCTTCATGCTGACCCGCAACGACGCGACCGTTCCGGACGCGCTCGAGAGGTACGACGAGGTCCGAAGGACGTCGCTCGAGTACGTGGGGTTCAAGGACATCGGGGTCCCGACCGCCGTCCTGCGGACCCTCGCCGAGCGAATGCACGAAGACGGGCGTCAGGTGATGCTCGAGGTCGTCTCCGAGCAGGAGGCAGACGAGCTGCGCTCGATCGAAGCCGCGCTCGAGATCGGCGTCGACTGGATCCTTGGTGGCACGCACGTCGAGGCCGCCCTGCGGATCATCGGCGGCGCCGAGGTCCGCTATTGCCCGTTCCCGGGCCGGATCGTCGGGCACCCGAGCCTCCTGCGCGGGTCGATCGAGGAGATCGCCGAGGACGCTCGGAGGCTGACCGCCCGGCCGCGGGTCCACGGGCTGGACCTGCTCGCCTATCGCTACGACGGCGACGTGCCGGCCCTCGTCGGTGCGGTCGTCGTCGCGTCGAGCGGTCCCGTGATCGCCGCCGGCAGCGTCGACTCAGCGGAGCGGATCGAAACGCTCAGGTCGCTCGGCGTATGGGGGTTCACCATCGGGAGCGCGATCCTGGACGGCCGCCTCCCCGCCGGCCCATCCGTTCTCGAGCAGGTCGAGTTCGCGCTTCGATCGGCCGCCGACCCCGGTGGAGGTGCCTATCGGACCGACTGAACGCCCGCGCGGGCCTCGTCCCGAAGTCGATCCGGATCGGACATGGGTAGGAGGAGCAACGATGACCAAGGACCGAGAGACGCCCCGGCGTCTGACGATCGAGGAGATCAACAGGCTCGCCATCGAGCGACGGCTGAGCCGGCGCGATTTCCTGGCGATGGCCGGGCTGGCGGCCGTGGGCGCCGGGCTGGCGGCCTGCGCCCCGAGCACGGGGAGCACGCCCAGCCCGGGCGCCTCGTCCGCCCCAGGCGGCGCGTCCGCCGCTCCCAGCGCCGCCGCTTCGGCGAGCCTGGGAGACTCGCTCAGCCTGGCGACCTGGCCGAACTACCACAATCCCGAGGTGATCGCCGATTTCGAGAAGGCGACCGGGGTCAAGGTCAGCGTCGCCGTGTACGGGTCGACCGAGGAGATGGAGGCCAAGATCCGGGCGGGCAGCTCCGGCATCGATGTGGTCGTTCCCAGCAACTACGCCATCGAGGGGTGGGTCAAGGACCACCTCATCGAACCGATCGACTACGCCAGGATCCCCGGCTTCGTGCGCGCCGACTGGAACGCTCGGTTCATGGACCAGGCCTTCGACCCGGGCAACAAGAACTCGATCCCCAAGAACTGGGGAACGACCGGCATCGCCTATCGGTCTGTCAAGGTGTCCGATGAGATCAAGAGCTGGAAGCAGTTCTTCGACCTGGCCGGGACCAAGTACGCTGGACGAGCCGTGATCGTGGACCACCAGATCTCCGGAATGGGATCCGCGGCGGTCGGGATGGGCTTCTCGCTGAACACGATCGATCCCGGCGAGCTCCAGCAGATCGAGAAGATGCTGTCCGACCTGAAGCCGAAGCTGTTCGCGATCACCAGCGACGTCCAGCCCCCGCTGCGCGCGCTCGACTCATGGCTGTCGATCGCGTGGACCGGCGATGGCGTTCAGGTGAGCCGGGACAACGCCGATGCCCGCTACGTCGTCGCCGAGGACGGCGGCGAGCTCTGGATCGACAGCTACACGGTCGCGGCCGATGCTCCCCATCGAGATGCTGCGTACGCCTTCCTGGACTTCATCCTCACGCCGGCGAATGCAGCGCGCGAGACGGAGTTCTGTCTGTTCCCCCATGCCAACGACAAGGCCACGGCGCTCCTGCCCAAGGAGATCTCCGGGAGCCAGATCATCTACCCCAGCCCGGACCGGTTGACCAAGCTCGAGTACGCCGTCGGCGCGACCTACAACAGTCCGCTGCGGGCCGAGACCTGGGCGCGGATCAAGGCGTCCTCCTAGACGGTGCGGCTCGCGATGCGGAGGGACAAGGGGCCACGCGGAGGGCGGCGTCGCGCCGCCCTCCTGCTTGTCCCGGCCACCGCGTGGTACGTCCTGTTCCTCATCGCGCCGCTCGTCGTGCTGATCGTCATGTCATTCGGCGTCCGATCGCCGAATGGCGGATACCAGCCGTCGTTGACCCTGGACCAGTACCAGAACCTCGGGACCCGTCTGACCCCACTGGTCAACACGATCCAGCTCGCGTTCGTGGGCACCCTGCTGTGCCTTGCGGTGGGATTCCCGCTCGCCTACGTCGTGGCCTTGAAGGTCGGCTCGTTCAAGACCGCTCTGATGGCCTTGATCGTCGTTCCGCTCTGGACGAGCTTCCTGATCCGGACCTACGCGTGGATGTTCCTGCTGGGGTCGAATGGGCTGCCCCGGGTCCTCGACGCGATCGGCGTCCACGACGTCCAGTTGCTGAACACGCCGTTCGCGGTCCTGCTCGGGATCGTCTACAACTACCTGCCGCTGATGGTCCTTCCGATCTATGTCAGCCTCGAACGGATCGATCGATCGCTGCTCGAGGCATCGCGCGACCTGGGCGCCGGTCCACTCGCCTCGCTCCGTCAGGTCACCCTGCCGCTGTCGCTGGCGGGGATCACGAGCGGCTGCCTGCTGGTGTTCATCCCGGTCATGGGTGAGTACCTGATCCCCGTCCTGCTCGGCGGCGGCAAGACCTATTTCCTCGGCAATGCCCTGGCCGACCTCTTCCTGCAGTCGAGGAACTGGCCGTTCGGATCGGCGATCGGCACGACCTTCGTCGGGATCATGATGGTCGCGGTCGGGCTCTACGCCTGGACGTCGCGTCGAGCGGTCCGATCCGGCAAGGATGCGGGTCTGCTATGAGCGCTTCGGTGCAGGGCAGCCCGATCGGGTTCAGGTCCACGGGTTCGCTGGCGGCCGATCGACGGGCTGCCAGACTCGAGCGAGCCGGCGACCTCGTCGCCCGCGGCTATGCGCTGGTCGCCTACCTGTTCCTGTTCGCTCCGATCGTCGTCGTCGTGGTCTTCAGCTTCAACGGAGGGCGGCACGCGTCCGAGCTCCAGGGCTTTTCGGTCCGCTGGTACGGGACGGCATGGTCCAACCGCCTCGTGCTCGACGCGTTGCGGAACTCGTTGACGATCGCGACCGTTTCGGCATCGATCGCCACGGTGCTCGGGACGTTCTCGGCCCTGGCGATGGACGTGATCTCGGGGCGCAAGCGGCTGATCTTCGAGCAGCTCACCTACATCGCGATCATCGTGCCCGGGATCGTGATCGGGATCGCCACCCTGATCTTCCTGGTGACCCTCTTCGGGTGGCTCAACCCATGGTTGCTGTTCGTTCTGGGGGATCGCGCCCCACGACTCGGGCTCGGTCTCGGGAGCATCATCGCCGGCCACTCGCTGTTCACCATGGCCCTCGTCAACGTCCTCGTCCGGACTCGACTGCGAGGCATGGACCGCACCCTCGTCGAGGCCTCCGAAGATCTGTACGCGACGCCGATCCGGACGTTCGTGCAGGTCACCCTGCCGCAGCTCCTGCCGGCGATCCTGGCCGGCGGGCTGCTGGCCTTCACCTTCAGCTTCGACGATTTCATCATCGCCTTCTTCACCAGCGGCCGAGACCAGACGATCCCGATCTACCTGTTCGCCTCGATCCGGCGAGGGGTGACTCCCGAGGTGAACGCCATCGCCACCGTCCTGTTGGCCACCACGCTGACCGCGATGCTCCTCGCAGGCATCCTGCTTCGCCGCCGGGGCGGGGCGAGAACGAGACCGGTCGTCCTCGCCACCGCGGTGGCCGATCGCGAGGAGGACGCATGACCCGACGACGACTCCTGGCCGATGTCGTCCGGGACGGCCTCCGGAGATCGATCCTCATCGGCGAGTTCCCGCCCGGTGAGAAGCTGCCGAACGAGGACGGTCTGTCGCACCGATTCGAGGTCAGCCGGGCGACGATCCGCGAAGCGGTGCGCAGCCTCGTCGAGGAGGGCTACCTGGCTCGTCGCCAGGGGTCGGGCACGTACGTCACGAACCGTCCGCTGCTGCGCAATTCGCTCGACGCGAACTTCAGCTACACCGACTACCTGGAGAGCATCGGCGTCCGCGCCGGGAAGAAGATCCTGTCGGTCTCGGGCATCCTGTCGGATCCGAAGATCAGCGAGCGGCTCGGCCTGCTGTCGGGCACGCCGGTCATCGAGCTGCGCCGCGTTCGCACGGCCGACGATCGGCCCGCGGTCTACTCGATCGACTACCTTCCGGCCGACCTCGTCGATCCCGTTGCCCGGCGGGACGCCCTCGCCGGTTCGATCTACGCCCTCCTCGCGTCGGCGGGGCACGCCGTGATCCACGGCGAAGCGATCGTGTCGCCCGCGGTCGCCGACCCCGACCTGGCCACCGTCCTCGAGGTCCCCGTCGGCACGCTGCTCCAGCTCATCGAGCAGGTCGACGTCGATGGAGCCGGGAGGCGGGTGATGTTGTCCTACGAATGGCACGTCCCGACGGTCATCGAGCTCACCGTCTACCGTCGCGGACCCGGCCTTCCGACGACTGGCCAGACGGGCTGAGGAACGATCGCCCGCCGCGACTCAGGCGGTCTCGCCCCGTTCGGCCAGCAGCTCGGCGTAGTTCGTCTCGTCGACGCCGCTGTCGATCTCCGACTTGGTCAGGAGGAGGGGCGCCCGGCCCTCGCGGATCGTCTCCTCGGTGATGATGCACTTGCGGATGTCGGTCCGCTCCGGGATGTCGTACATCACCTCGAGGAGCGACTCCTCGACGATCGAGCGCAGGGCCCGCGCGCCGGTCTTCCGGTCGAGGGCGACCTCCGCCGCTGCCTCGAGCGCGCCCGGAGTGAACACCAGCTCGACCTTGTCGAGGCTGAGGAAGCGCTGGAACTGGCGGGTCACGGCGTTCTTCGGCTCGGTCAGGACCCGGACGAGATCCTCGGCCGTCAACGCCGACAAGGTGACCACGACCGGCAGCCGGCCGACGAACTCGGGGATCAACCCGAACTTGAGCAGGTCCTCCGGCATCAGCCGGTCGAGGATCCGGACCCGATCCGTCTTGGTGATCGAGGACTCCGAGCCAAAGCCGATCGACTTGCGGCCGATCCGCTCCTCGACGATCTTCTCCAGCCCGTCGAAGGCGCCCCCGCAGATGAACAGGACGTTGGTGGTGTCGATCTGGATGAAGTCCTGGTGGGGGTGCTTCCGGCCGCCCTGGGGCGGGACGTTGGCGACCGTCCCCTCGAGGATCTTGAGGAGCGCCTGCTGGACGCCCTCGCCCGAGACGTCCCGGGTGATCGACGGGTTGTCCGCCTTGCGGGCGATCTTGTCGATCTCGTCGATGTAGATGATCCCCCGCTGGGCCCGGGCGACGTCGAAGTCGGCCGCCTGGATGAGCCGGAGCAGGATGTTCTCGACATCCTCGCCGACGTAGCCGGCCTCGGTCAGGCTGGTCGCATCGGCGATGCAGAACGGGACGTCGAGGACCCGGGCGAGGGTCTGGGCCAGGAGGGTCTTGCCCGAGCCGGTCGGCCCGACGAGGAGGACGTTCGACTTCTGGAGCTCGACCTCGTCGACCGCGTGGCCGGCGTTGATCCGCTTGTAGTGGTTGTAGACGGCGACCGAGAGGACCTTCTTGGCCCGGTCCTGGCTGATCACGTACTGATCGAGCGCGGACTTGATCTGTCGAGGGTTCGGGAGCTTGGCGGTCTGCGGGCGCGACTTGGGCGCCTCGAGCATCTCCTCCTCGATGATCTCCTGGCACAGGTTGATGCACTCGTCGCAGATGTAGACGCCCTGGCCCGCGATCAGCTTGCGGACCTGTTCCTGGCTCTTGCCACAGAAGCTGCAGCGGTACGGGACCTTGGGTCCCTTCGAGCCGCTCGTCGTCGTCATCCGCCCTGTGCCGTACCTTCCGCTAATCCTTGCTCTTCTTCGGCGCCGGCCCGGGCTCCTCGGCCGGGGCCTCCTCCGGCTTGGCGCCCCCGCCGAGGCCCAGGTCGTGCGCCTGGGCGATCAGCGAGTCGCCGGTCGCCGAATAGACCGCGTCGATGATGCCATAGTCCTTCGCCTGCTCACCACTCATGAAATAGTCCCGATCGGTGTCCTTGATCACCTTATCGAGCGGCTGGCCCGTGTGACGGGCCAGGATCTGGTGGTTGACCTCGACGAGGTGCTCCCACTCCTTCATCTGGATCAGCGCGTCCGGGGCGGGGCCGCGGAAGCCGCCCGAGCCCTGGTGGATCATGATCCGGCTGTGCGGCAGAGCGTAGCGCTTGCCCGGCGCGCCGGCCGCCAGCAGGACCGCCGCCATCGACGCGGCCATCCCGATGCAGATCGTGCTGACCGGCGCTCGCACGTACTGCATCGTGTCGTAGATGGCCAGGCCCGAGGTGACCACGCCGCCGGGCGAGTTGATGTACAGGCTGATGTCCCGCTCCGGGTCCTCCGACTCGAGGAACAGGAGCTGGGCGATCACGAGGTTGGCGACGTGGTCCTCGATCGCGTCGCCCAGGAAGATGATCCGCTCCCGAAGGAGGCGCGAGTAGATGTCGTAGGCGCGCTCCCCCCGGCTGGAGGTCTCGATCACCATCGGCACGAGCATGCTGGGACTCCCTCGGAACGGTTCGGCGGTCTCGGTCACGCCGGGTCGGCGGCCGGGCTGATCTCCTGATCGGTGGCGGGTCGGGTCCCCGGAGCGGGCTCCGGATCGGCGGCGCCAGTGGCTGTCGCGGTGTCGGGCTCGAGGACGACCGCCGGATCGGTCGCCCCGATCGCGGCCGCCGCCGCGGCCGTGGCCTCGGCGGCGCTCCGGTCGTCGTCCGCCTCGACGTGGGGCAGGGCGGGATGGTCGGGGTGCGCCGCCAGCCAGCGGTCGACCAGCGCCTCGACCGTTCGCGTCCGGCGGAGCGTGCTGCCGACGAAGCTCCGGCCGCGCTCCGAGTCGAAGTAGGCGAATGTCCGCGGGTCGTCGGCGTAGCGGGTCCGGGCGGTCTCGATCTCGGCCTCGACGTCGGCGTCGGTCACCTCGATCCCCTCCGCCTGGGCGATCTTCGACAGGACGAGGAGCGTCTTGACCCGGGTCTCGGCGCGCGGCCGGAACTCGGTGTGGAGGTCCGCCTCGGTCTGGTTGACGGCCTTGAGGTAGGCGGCCTCGGCGATCCCCTGGCGGGCGAGCGACGAGCGGAACTCGTCGTGGAGGACCTCGACCTCCTGGTCGACCAGGATGTCCGGCAGCTCGACGGTCGCGTTGGCCACCGCGTACTCGATGATCCGGTCGGCGAAGCCGTGGCGGGCGCGGTCGAGGGCGTTCCGCTCGAGCCGCTGGCGGATCTCGACCCGCAGCGCGTCCACGTCGGCGAAGTCGCCCATCGATCGGGCGAACTCGTCGTCGAGCTCGGGCAGGATCTTCTCGCGGAGCTCCTTGAGCTCGACCCTGAAGTGGGCGGTCTGGCCGGCCAGGGTCGACTCGCCGTAGTCGGCCGGGAAGTCGATGTCGAACTCGGTCGAGCTGCCGACCGACAGGCCGATGACGTGGCCCTCGAAGCCCGGGATGAGCCGCTCCTCGCCAAGGATGAGCGGCATCCGCTCGGACGAGCCGCCCTCGAACGGGACGCCGTCGTGGGTGCCGACGAAGCCGATGACCGCGTAGTCGCCGGTCTGGGCGGGGCGGTCCTCGACCGGCCGGAGCGACCCGTTCTGGTCGCGCAGCTCGTCGATGACGGTCTGCATCCTGGCCTCGTCGGTCGGCTCGATCTCGGGCTTGAAGTTGAAGTTCGCGTAGTCGCCGAGGGTCACCTCGGGCGGGACCTGGACGGTGGCCGTGAACCTGAACGGCTTGCCCTCCTCGGCCTGGACCACGTCGACGTTGGCCTGGGTGAGCGGCACGATCCCCTGCTCCCTGATCGCGTCCCGGTAGGCGTCCTGGAGCAGGAGGTCGACCGCCTCGTCGAGGACGGCCGTCGGGCCGAGGACGCGCTCGAGCATGAACCGGGGCGCCTTGCCGGGCCGGAAGCCGGCGACCCGGGTCTTGCGGGCGAGGCGGCGGACGGCCTCGGCCATCGAGCGGTCGAGGCGCTCGGGCGGCAGCTCGACCTCGAGCACGACGGACGACTTGGGGGCCGGTGTGGAGGTCACGTTCATCGCCGGGTGATTATAGGTGCGGGAGCCCGGCTCGGCCGCGGGGCCGGCTGCACCCCCGGACCGGCTGCCCACGTCCCCGAGCTGGTAGGCGAGGTCGGAGTCGAACCGACACGCCCCTTGCGGGGCACCGGCTCCTAAGGCCGGCGCGTCTGCCATTCCGCCACTCGCCCGCGGACAGGGTACAGGGCGCCGGCGAGAGCGGGGCCGGCCGCCGCGGGCCGGAGGGCTCGGGAGGGCCGGGACATGAGCCCCGGTCATGCAGGACGCCGATCTCGTGCGTGATCACCTGATGACGTGCGCGCGTCGCGAGGTGAACGTGCGGGGGTCCTGCCCTCTTCATGAGCCGGGGTCATATCCGGGCGCTCGGCGGGTCAGGCGCAAGCGCCTCTGGACCGGCGCCGTGCCGGGCTGGACGTGGGTCTCCAGCCCTGCGCGGCGCCCCTGGGCCGCGCAGGGTGGCCCCGACGTGGCTCAGGCGCCGGCGCCGCCCCCGCGGCCGCCCGGCTTGGTGTCGTCGAATCCGCCGGTCGTGCCTGTCGTGCCGCGCTGGATGATCCGGCGGACCTGGTCGACCGCCCCGGCCAGCTCCGCCCCTTCGCCCGACAGCATCCGCCGGACGAGCTGGACCCCGGCCGTTCGGCCGGCCAGCCGGATGGTCGACGAGACGGCCTCGCTGGTGGCCCTGCCGACATCCCGCTTGGCGAAGCTGCCCCGCTTGTCGAGATATTCGGCGAACGAGCGCTCGAGCGCCCCGCGCACGGCGTCCCCTCCGTGCCGAGCGAGCGGACCGCCTTGTCGACCTCGTCGGGCAGCATCGACGTCGGGAGCGGGGCGGGCTCGCCCCTGACCGCCCGCTTCAACCGCCTGAGGACCCGGCGCGGGCCGCCGAGGACGACGAACGCCGCACCCCCGGCCAGGGCGGCCGACTGGGCCGGCGCCCGCCGGATCCTGGCCGGGACGTCGACCGCGTCGCGGGTCGCCCTGCCCAGCTGGTCGTATTCGGCCGCGAGGTCGCGCCGGGCGGCTACGACTTCTGCCCGCGCGGCGTCCGTTCGCGCACCCACTCGATCGTCTCCTTCGCGCTGTCGATGGTCTGGGTCGGGTAGAACTTGCGGCCCCATGCCTCCATGTCGATGCCACCCCGGGCGGCTGCCTGCGCGTTCAGCGCCATCCACGTCCCGAGCAGGACGGCGATCCCCACGGCGACCGCGACCGGCCAGCTGAAGGTGATCGCGCTGAACGCCCCGAGCGCGGCACCGGCGATCGCGCCGGCGATGATCGCCACGATCGCACTGCCGACGATCCCGCCGATCGAGCGCCCCCGGGTCTCGGTCCCACCGAGCAGGCCGGCCACGGCACCGAGACCGGCGCCGACCACCGTGCCGACGGCCAGCGGGCGAGTCTCCGGGACGAGGTTCGGGGCGACCGCGACCGCCGACCGCCTCCCACAGCCGGTTGAACACGAAGAACCCGGCGGCGAGGGCGACGAGGACGCCGATGACGGCCGCCACGAGCAGGCCACTGACCAGGCGACCGCGAGGGAGGTCGAGCGCGATCAGGACGGCGGCGAGCGCCACGGCAAGGCACAGCTCGGTGAAATGGAGGATGCCCCAGCCGATCGACCCGAACAGCCACTCCCCGATGAACAGGCTCGAGCCGACGCTGACCAGGACGGCCGCGAAGATGGCCAGCGCGACGGCGATGCCCAGGAGCCCCGCGACGCGCTTGACCTCGTCGAGGATCTCCGACGAGCTCGGCCCGGGCGAGCTCGATGTGGGCGGCGGCCAGACGGTATGCCGCGGTCTTCGTGGCACCGAACTGGTCGCGGAACCCGCGGCCCGGCCCCGGTGCCGCTTCGGACGTGCCGCGCCGGCGCCGGGCGGCGGCTCATCGCCGCCTGCGGCGCCCATGTCGGCGGCCTGCGGCGGTGGCTGGCCGGGGAGCGGATCGCTGCCGGACGGTTCGGTCTTGGGCGGCTGCTCGTCCAGGGGTCGGGCTCCGGGCGGGTTCCTTCGAGGGAGCCTGCCGATGATACCAGCGCGAGCTCAGGCGGCCGGCGGGAACGTTCGCTGGTCGAGTCGTTCGGCGGCGTCGAAGAAGCCGTACGTCCGGCGGACGGCCGGGTCGACCCGGCGGACCGGTCGGCCGCTGGCGATCCGCCACAGCTCGCGCTCGAGCTCCTCGATCCGCACGACGAGCTCGGCCGGGCCGCGCGGCGACGGGGATGTCGGCGTAGGTCGGGCGGCCGGCCGGGAAGCGGACCTCGTCGCCGGCAGTCGCGGCAGGAAGGCGAACACGAGCCGGGCGTGGGCCAGCGCGAGCAGCGGGAACGGGTCGGCGCGGGACAGCCGGCTGCCCGAGCTCGGCCAGCCGGATCCGGTCGCGCTCCGCCTCGGCCCGGGCGGCCGCCGCCTCGGCCGGGTCCGCGGGCGCGGTCCGACCCGCGCCTCGGCGACCCGCAGGACGAGGTAGCGCAGCTCGTCGAGGCCGGCCATCTCGGCCCGCAGCCAGCCGCGGAACCCGGCCTCGATCGCCTCGACGTGGGGCAGGGTCGCGTCGGCCAGGAAGTCGGCGCCGCCGGCCGGCAGCTCGCCCCCGCCGAGCAGCTCGTCGAGCACGAGCCGCGTGCTGCGGACGAGCTCGAGGAGCCGGTCGAATTCCGAGAAGCCGCTCCGATCGGTGCGCTGCCATGGCGACCCCATGTGTGCCCGGCGGGCCCGCGAACGCGGTAGCGGATCCGCCGGACCGCGGAGCCTGCGGCTCGACCGCCCGGCGCGCACCTGCCCGGAGGTACCACGCGGTACCAGGGCGACCGAGCGCCGGTCCGGTCGCCGGCGCGGTGCGCTACGCTGCCGGCCGATGGACCCCTCCGTCGACCCGCGCCGGATCGTCGCCTCGAGACCGCCGAGATCCTGTCGATCGGCACCGAGCTGACCAGCGGCGAGACCCGCGACACGAACGCCGGCGAGCTCGCCCGGTCGCTCACCGAGCGCCGGCGTCGAGGTCGGCCGGCTGACCGCCCTGCCCGACCGGCGCGACGCGGTCGAGGGCGCGTTCCGGGCCGCGCTCGAGCGGGTCGACCTCGTCGTCACGACCGGCGGCCTCGGCCCCACCCCGGACGACCTGACCCGCGAGTCGATCGCCGCCGTGTGCGCCGAGACCCCGGCCGTCGACCCGGATCCTCGAGACCTGGCTGCGCGGCCTGTGGGACCGCCGCGGGCTGCCGTTCCCGGAGATGAACCTCAAGCAGGCCTGGCTCATCCCGTCGGCCCGCGCCGCTCGCCAACCCGAACGGGACGGCGCCCGGCTGGTGGGTCGACCGGCCGGACGGACGGGTCATCGTGACCCTGCCCGGGCCGCCCCGCGAGATGCGGCCGATGTGGCGCGACGAGGCGCTGCCCGCGGCTCCGGGAGCGCGGCCTCGGGACGCGACCGGGCGGTCCGCACGCTGCGCCTGACGGGGATCGGCGAGTCGCTCGTCGCCGACCTCCTCGGCGAGGCGCTCCTCCGGGCGACGAACCCCGAGGTCGCCACCTACGCGCGGCACGATGCCGTCGACGTCCGCCTCTCGGCGGTCGGCCGGCCGGCTGCCCCGGGCGTCCCGGCCCGGACCGCGACGAGCTCCTCGACGAGGTCGAGCCGGTCGTCCTGGCCGCCGTCGGCGAGCACGTCTGGGCGCGCGGCGAGACGACCTGGGCCGAGGCGATCGGCGTCGAGCTCGACCGGCGCGGCTGGACGCTGGCCACCCGGGAGTCGGGCACGGGCGGCGCGCTCGTGACGCTCCTCGGCGCGCCGCCCTGGCTCGGTCCGGAGCGAGACGGTCCTCGGCGGCCGCCGCGCGGGGACGGCCCGGTCGACGCCGCCGGGGCGGCCGCCGAGGTCCGGACGAGCGCCGGATCCGACGTCGGGCTGGCCGTCGCGATCCGGCCGCGCGGATCGCGACACCGCGGTCTCGGTCGCGGTCGGTCACCCCGACCCGCAGCGCCCGCCGGCGGAGCATGGTCTTCCTGGGCGGCGATCTCGGCCGGACGCGGGCGGCGCTCGCCGCCGCCGGCGCTCCTCCTCGAGACGCTCCGCCGGGACGGGTGGCCGGCGGACCCGGGCCGGTCGCCTAGCGGCGCGCGGTCCGCTCGAGGCCGGGCAGGTCGACGATGACGATCGCCTCCTTGCTCGACCCGGATGAGCCCGTCGTCGACGAACTGCCCGAGGAGCTTGTTCACGCTCTGACGGGTCGCCCCGATCATCGCCGCCAGGTCGCCCTGGGTGTACGGCCCGTCGAGCCGGATCGTCCCGTCCGGTCGCCGGCACGCCCGGCGCCGTTGGCCAGCCGGAGCAGGCGGGCCGCCATCCGGCCGGTCATGTCGAGGAAGTGGAGCTCCTCGACGTGGTCGGTCAGCCGGCGCAGCTCGCCGGCGAGGGCGGCCAGGAGGGCGTCGCGGCGTGGCCGGCTCGGTGTCGATCAGGAGGCGGAACCGATCGCGCGGCAGGACCAGCGTCTCGGTCGGCTCGAGCGCGACCGCGGTGGCCGAGCGGGGCGCGCCGTCGAGGAGGGCCAGCTCGCCGAAGAAGTCGCCGGGCCGCATCGTCGCCAGGATCGCCTCGTCGCCCTCCTCGGAGGGCAGCATGATCTTCACGGCGCCGGCGGTGACGATGAACAGCGAGTCGCCCGGGTCGCCCTGGTGGAACAGGACCTCGCCGCGTCGGAACCGGCGGGTCCGGAGACCGGCCGCGAGCCGCTCGAGGGTGGCCCGATCGAGACCGGCGAACAGGGTGACCCGCTCGAGCGCCTCGACCGCCTGCCCGACCCCGTCCATGGCGGGATGGTACATGGGGCTGTCGGCGGCCCGACCTGTCGGCGGTCCGACACGTTCCGCGTCGGTCGGCGGTTGCCTCGGCGTCGGCAAAGCGTCGATACTCGGACCGTGACCTGCCAGTCCCGGGCCTTCCGGCCGTCGAGCCCGCTCCGTCCGTGCGCCTGACCGTCCTCGGCTGCGGACCGGCCGCCCCCCAGCCGGACACGCCCGCCTCCGGGCTGCTCGTCGGATCCGGGTCCACGACGATCCTGCTCGACTGCGGCCAGGGCGTGGCCGCCCGGCTCATCCGGCACGTCGAGCCGGACCGGCTGTCGGCGGTGATCGTCGGCCACATGCACGCCGACCACTTCATCGACCTGTCGGCCCTGCGCTACCGCTTCCCTGGGGCGGTCGGTCGGACGCCCGCGTCCCCGGTGCTCCTGCCACCCGGTGGACTGGCCCGCTTCGCGGCGCTGGCCGGCGTCGTGAGCGAGCGGGCCGGCTTCTTCGACGACGCGTTCGAGGTGCGCGAGTACGACCCGCTGACGAGCGAGCGGATCGGCGAGCTGGAGATCGCCTACATCGCCGGTCGCCACTACGTGCCGGCCTGGGGCGTATCGATGACCGGGCCCGGCGGGCGGCGGATCGTGTACAGCGGGGACACCGGACCGAACCCGGGCTCGTCGACGCCGCGCGTGACGCGGACCTCCTCGTCTGCGAGGCCACGCTCGGTGCGGCGACCGACGACGACCCGGTGGTCCGCGGCCACCTCACCCTCGACGAGGCGCTCGAGCACGGCCGGGCCGCTCGCGCTCGGCAGCTCCTGATCACCCACTACCCGTCGGCTCGCCGCGAGGCGATGGAGGCCCGACTGGCCGAGCTCGGCGGGGCGGTCACGCTCGCCCGGCCCGACCTGGTCCTCGACGTCAGCCCGAACGACGACCTGGCGGGGCGGGGCCGCTCCCCCGCCGGCGGTCGATCGGTCGCGCCGGGCCGGGCGTCGGTGACGACCCGCCGCTGACCGGCGCCCCCGTGGGCGAGGCGCCGGGCTAGGAGATCGACAGGACCGGCGCCTCGGCCCGGACCGCCGCGACGCTCATCCGGGCGGCCACCGTCCGGGCCAGCGCCGTCGAGCGCCGCCGCGGCCGGTCCCGGCTCGCGCTGGGCGACCGCCGGGATCCCGACGTCGCCGCCCTGGCGGACGGTCACGTCGAGCGGGATCCAGCCGAGGAACTCGATCCCGTGCTCGCGGGCGAACCGCTCGCCGCCGCCGCGGCCGAAGATCTCGGTCAGCTCGCCGCAGTGGGGGCAGACGAAGCCGCCCATGTTCTCGACGATCCCGATCACCGGGACGTTCATCCGCGGAGCATCGCGAGGGCCTTGTCGACGTCGAGCAGGGAGACCTCCTGCGGCGTCGTCACCAGGAGCGCGCCGCTGATCGGGACGGCCTGGGCCAGGGTCAGCTGGGCGTCGGACGTGCCCGGGCGGCAGGTCGATCACGAGGTAGTCGAGCTCGCCCCAGTCGACGTCGCGCAGGAACTGCTGGATGGCGCCGCCGACGAGCGGCCCGCGCCAGACGATCGGCTGGCCCTCGGGCACGAAGAACTGGATCGAGATCGACCTTCACCCCGTGGCGCTCGAGCGGGTTGATCTTGTTGTTCGGGCTGGCCGACCGGCTGGCCCTCGAGGCCCATCATCAGCGGGATGTTCGGGCCGGTGATGTCCGCATCGAGCAGGCCGACCGACGCACCCGCCTGGGCGAGCGCGACCGCCAGGTTGACGCGACCGTGCTCTTGCCGACGCCGCCCTTGCCGGACGACGACGGCGATGACGTTCTTGACCCCCGGCACGAGCTGCTCCGGCCTGGACCGGCGCTGGCCCGGCGGACCATCGCCCCCCAGGTGATCTCGACCGACTCGGCGCCGATGCCGACGAGCGCCGCCTGGGCGTTGCGTCTCGATCTCGTCCTTGAGCGGACAGGCCGGGGTCGTCAGCTCGATCGTGAACGCGACCGCCCGGTCGCGTCGATGACGAGGTCCTTGACCATGTCCGAGGGTCACGATGTCGCGGCCGAGCTCGGGCTCCTGGACGGTGCGGAGGGCGTCGATGACGGCGCCTTCGGTCAGCTCGATCATGGGTCGTGGTGTCCCTCGTCGAGTGGCGATCGGGCGCCCATTCTGACGGTCGGCGCGTCGATATCGTAGCCCCGCTCCGCGGGATCCGCCCGTCCGGCCGGGCCGGCCGACCCCGGGCGCGCGCCGGCCGACCGCGGGTCCACGGACCGACGGCGATCGCAGGCGGATCGGCACGAGATTCGCGCGCGAACGGCGCATCGCGTCACGAACGTCGCGCAACGTCCTTGACACCCCTTCCAGCGGGCCTATCCATCCGGCCACCCGGCACCGGGAGGCGTGCACGACGGGCGCGTCGCTTCCTCGGCGCCGACCATCCGCCGCCGCGTCGGGGTCGGACGCCCTCCGCTCCAGGAGTTCGAGGACCGTGCCCGATGTCGACGTCCGGCTGGTCGATGTCGTCAAGCGATTCGGCGACGCCGTCGGCCGTCGACCACATCAACCTCGAGGTCCAGGACGGCGAGTTCTTCTCGCTCCTCGGACCGTCCGGCTGCGGCAAGACGACGACCCTCCGGATGATCGGCGGGTTCGAGCAGCCGACGTCGGGCCTGATCGAGCTCCAGGGCCAGGACGTGACCTGGCTGCCGCCGTACAAGCGCAACGTCAACACGGTCTTCCAGAACTACGCCCTGTTCCCGCACCTGTCGATCTTCGAGAACGTCGCGTTCGGCCTCCGCCGGACGAAGGCGAAGGACTCGGAGATCAAGAGCCGGGTCACCGAGATGCTCAAGCTCGTCGAGCTGCCAGGGCTTCGAGAAACGCAAGCCGAACCAGATCTCGGGCGGCCAGGCGCAGCGCGTCGCCCTCGCCCGGGCGCTGATCAACCGGCCGGCGGTCCTGCTCCTCGACGAGCCGCTCGGCGCGCTCGACCTCAAGCTCCGCAAGCAGATGCAGGTCGAGCTCAAGCGGATCCAGCAGGAGGTCGGGATCACGTTCATCTACGTGACCCACGACCAGGAAGAGGCGATGACGATGTCGGATCGCATCGCCGTCATGAACAAGGGCCGCTACGAGCAGCTGGGCGACCCGGAGAGCCTCTACGAGCGGCCGACGACCCGCTTCGTCGCCGGCTTCCTCGGGGTCAGCAACCTCCTGCCCGGCACGATCGACGGGACGGCCGACGGCATACGCCATCGTCAAGCTTCGCCGACGACACCCGGGTGCGGGTCCCGATGACGCTCGTCAACGGGACGCCACGACGTCGAGCGTCGGCGTGCGGCCCGAGAAGATCCGGCTGCACGCGGACCTCGCGATCCGCCCGGAGCGGGCTACAACCGCCTGGCCGGCATGGTCCAGGACGCCTCGTACATCGGCGTCAGCACCCAGTACATCGTCGAGACGCGCGGGGGAACGCGGATCACGGTCTACGAGCAGAACGTCGAGCGGGCCACCCGGGTCGAGCTGTGGACGCCGGGCGAGGAGGTCCACCTCGCCTGGTCGTCCCGAGCATTCGTTCGTCGTCCACGATGCCGGCAGCCCCGTCGCGGACGAAGCCTGAGGCATCGAGCGGCATCGGATCGGTCGCGCAGTGGGACCGGCAAGGAGAGTGACCACATGATCGACCGAGTCGCGGCGACGCCGGACGGCGGATCACCCGGCGGCGGTTCCTCCAGGGGACCGGCCCTGGCCGGCTTCGGCGCGTTCCTCGCCGCCTGCACCGGGCCACCGGCAGCCGCCACCCCGAGCGCCGCGCAGGCGCCGCTCCGGCGTGGCGCCCAGTGCCGACCCCCAGCGTGACCTCGGCCGACCGTCGCGCCGACGCCCAAGACCGTCACCGGCCCGCTCCACTTGCCAACTGGCCGCCTACATCGACCTGACCGGCGCCGCCGGCGAGGCCGGCGAGTACAAGCCCGGCTCGTCGCCGACGCTCGAGCAGTTCAAGAAGAAGTACAACGTCGACGTCAACTACGAGGAGAAGATCGACGCCAACGAGGACTTCTTCGCCGACGATCCAGCAGCAGCTCGTCGCCGGCCTGCCGACCGGCTGGGACCTGATCACGATCACCGACTGGCTCGCCGCCAAGATCATCAGCAAGGGCTGGGCCGAGAAGATCGACCACGACAACGTCCCGAACTGCGTCGCCAACCTGCGCGACGCGCTGCAGGAACCAGCCCTGGGATCCCGAGCAACGACTACCACTACCCGTGGCAGTCGGGGATGACCGGGATCGGCTACAACAAGGCCCTCCAGGAGCGCAGGCAAGCGCGGCTCCGAAGACGCTCGCCGACCTGTGGGCGCTCCCGTCCGACAAGGTGACGTTCCTCGACGAGAAGCGCGACACGTTCGGCCTGGGCCTGCTCAAGCTCGGCATGAGCGCCGACCCGGCGACCGTCACCGTCGACGACCTCCAGGCGGTCCACGACGACATCCAGCCGCTCGTCGACAAGGGCAGCTCCGGTTCATCGGCAACGAGCTACCTCCAGGACTTCGCGCCGAAGAAGACCTGGGCGGCCATGACCTGGTCCGGCGACCTCGCCTCGTCCGGGCAGCCGCGGACGACATGTGCGTCTTCCCCGACGAGGGCTGATGATCTGGACCGACAACATGGTCATCCCGAAGGGCGCGGCCAACATGTACACGGCCGAGCTGATGATGGACTTCGTCTACGACCCGACGATCGCGGCCCAGATCGCCAACTACGTCTACTACGTCTCGCCGGTCAAGGGCGCCGACGAGGCGATCAAGCCAAGCTCGACCCCGAGGCGGCGACGAACCCGCTCCTCTTCCCGGCCGCCGAGGTCGTCGCCAAGCAGCACAACTTCCAGTTCCTGTCGGCCGAGCGTCGAGAGCAAGATGAACGAGCTCTTCGCCGACCTCGCCGGGGACCTAGCGGACCCGGCCGGCGGCAGGAGACCGCCCCGATGACCAGCGCCGTGTCGGCGGCAGCCCCCGGGCCCGGGCCTGCGCGCAGCGCCTCGGCACGGGCGACGCCGTACCTGCTCCTCGCGCCCGGGCATCGCTCTGGCTGTTCTTCTTCTTCATCGTCCCGCGTCCAGATGTTCCTCACCTCGGTCTCGACCGGATCGGTCGACGACCGGGTTCAAGCTGACCTTCTCGCTCGACGCCTACGCGACCGGCCTGGAGCGAGTTCGGCAAGCAGTTCCTCAACTCGCTCATCTACGGCGGGACCGCGACGATCGCTCACCTTGCTCATCGGCTTCCCGGTCGCCTACACGATCGCCTTCCGGGGCGGCCGCTACAAGAACCTCCTCCTGTTCCTCGTCATCGCCCCGTTCTTCACCAGCTTCCTCATCCGGACGATCAGCTGGAAGATCCTGCTCGGCGACGAGGGTCCGCTCCTCGGGCCGCTCAAGGACCTCGCACCTCCTGCCCGAGGAGCTCAGCCTCCTGTACACGCCGCTTCGCCGTCAGTCGGCGGGGATCACCTACAACTTCCTGCCGTTCATGGTCCTGCCGCTCTACGTGGCCCTCGAGAAGATCGACCCGCGGCTGCATCGAGGCCGCCAAGGACCTGTACGCCGACCGGACCGGCAGGCCTTCCGGCGGGTGACCCTGCCGCTGGCCCTGCCGGGCGTCTTCGCCGGCTCGCTCCTGACGTTCATCCCGGCGATGGGCGACTGCGTCAACGCCGAGCTGCTCGGCAACACCGCAGACCAAGATGATCGGCAACGTCATCCAGAACCGGCTTCATCATCCAGGGCGACTACCCGGTCGGCGGCGGCCCTGTCGTTCATCCTCATGGCCGGGATCCTCGTCGTCGGTGGCGATCTACGCCCGAGTTCCTCGGCACCGAGCAGCTGACCGGCTGACGACGATGACGACCACCGCGACCGCCGGCCCGGCTGCCCCGCACCCGCCAAGGCCGCACAGCGGCCTGCGTCCGCGACCGTCGACCACTACGCGCTGCCGGCGTTCACGGCCCTGGCGATCGTGCTACCTGCTGGTCCCGATCTTCGTGATGATCCTGTTCAGCTTCAACGACTAGCCGGTGGCAAGTTCAACTACACCTGGAACGAGTTCACGCCTCCACGGCTGGCTCCACCCGCTCGACTGGCCCGGCCTGCCCGACTCGCTCCGAGAGCCTCGCTCGATCGCCTTCGTCTCGACGATCTTCGCGACCGCTCCTCGGGACGCTCATCGGCCTGGCCCTCACCCGCTACCAGTTCCGCGGCCGAGGCGCTCATCAACGGGCTCATCTTCCTGCCGATGGCGACCCCCGAGATCGTCCTCGGAGCGAGCCTGCTGACCCTGTTCGTGGCGACCGCCCGCAGCCGCCGCTCGAGGACGGCGTCCCCGGGACGCTCTTCCCGCTCGGCCTCCAGACGATCCTCATCGCCCACGTGATGTTCAACATCAGCTACGTCGTGGTCACCGTGAAGGCCCGCCTCGTCCGGCTTCGACCGCCGGCTGGAGGAGGCGGCGATGGACCTCGGGGCGAACGAGTGGGTCGACGTTCTGGCGGGTCACCTTCCCGCTGATCCTGCCCGGGTCGTGGCCGCCGCGCTGCTCGCCTTCACCCTGTCGATCGACGACTTCATCATCACCAACTTCGTGTCCGGGCACGACGAACACGTTCCCGATCTGGGTCTACTGCGTCCAGAAGAACGCGCTGCCGGTCCAGATCAACGTCATCGGCTCGATCATCTTCCTCGTCGCCGTCGGGTTCGTCGCCTGTCCACGATCGTCTCCGCCCGCCGCGCGCCGCTACGGCCGCGCCCGACCCGGCGAGGCACGCGGACAAGGAGTCAGCACGACCATGCTCGAACACGCGGACGCCGACCGGCGCCGCGGCGACCACCGCCCTCCCCGACCGATCGTCGTGCCCGCCGGTCTGGAGCCGGATCACCAACCTCACCGTCGACCGCGGCGAGGGCTCGTGGCTCATCACGACCGACGGCGAGCGCTACCTCGACTACTGCGTCGGGGATCGGCGTCACCAACACGGGCCACGCCCATCCCACGGGTCGCCGCAGCGGTCGCCGCCCAGGCCCACAAGCTCCTCCACGGCCAGCAGAACATCGTCTACCACGAGCCCGGCCTGCGCCTCTACGAGCGCCTCCAGCACGTCCTGCCGGGCGAGGGCTGGGGCGCGTTCCTCTCGAACAGCGGGGCCGAGGCCGTCGAGGCGGCGGTCAAGCTCGCCCGGATCGCGACCGGCCGGCCGGTCATCATCGGCTTCCGCGGCGGCTACCACGGCCGGACGGCCCAGACGATGGCCCTGACGACGGCCAAGGACGTCTACCGCGGCCGCGTTCGAGCCGCTTCCCGGCTCCGTCTACCACACGGCCTACCCGTACTGCTACCGCGCCGCCGGCGGCGGCCCGCACCCGATCGACGCCTGCACCTGCGACTGGGAGGCCCAGCTCGACCTGACGTTCCACCAGCTCATCTACCCGGACACGGGTCGCGGCGATCATCATCGAGCCGGTCCTCGGCGAGGGCGGCTACATCGTCCCGCCGCCGGGCTTCCTGCCCCGCCTCCGCGAGATCACCCGCCAGCACGGCATCCTGCTCATCGCCGACGAGGTCCAGACCGGCTTCGGGCGGACGGGCAAGATGTTCGCGGTCGAGCACTGGGGCGTCGAGCCGGACATCATGACGATGGCCAAGGGGATCGCCTCGGGGCTGCCGCTGTCCGGGATCCTCGCCCGAGCGCGAGCTGATCGACCGCGTGGGCGCCCGGCACCCACGGCGGGACGTACGGCGGCAACGTCGTCAGCTGCGCCGCCGCCAACGCCACGCTCGACGTGATCCGCGACGAGGGCCTGGTCGAGCCAACGCCGCCGCCCGCGGCGAGCAGTTCCTGGCCGGGCTCCGCGCGCCTCGCCGCGACGCTACCGCGCGATCGGCGACGTGCGCGGCCTCGGGCTCATGCTCGCCCTCGAGTTCGTCAAGCCCGACGAGGGCGACGGCCGGGTCCCCGATCCCGACCTCACCAGGCGGGTCCTCGCCGAGGCGCTCGACGCGCAAGCTCATCGTCCTGTCGGCGGGCACGTACGCCAACGTGGCCCGGATCATCCCGCCGCTGGTCACGACGGCCGACGAGGTCGACCTCGCCCTGGGCATCCTCGACGACAGCCTGGCCGCCGCCGGCGCGTGACGAGCGGCGCGCACGCCGCTCGTCCGACGCGGATCGAGGTCGACCCGGCGACGCTCGGAGCGCTGGCCCGATGTCGTGGCGGTCATGGGCGGCAGCGGCGGCGAGCGCGGCTGCTGGTGCCAGTACTACCGCTGGTCGTCGAGCGGTTCTACCGGGCGCTCGGGCCGGCGGCGGTCGGCGCGCGCTCCGAGCGACAGGTGACCGGCGGCCGCCGCCCGGCCTCCTCGCCTACCTCGACGGCGCGCCCGTCGGCTGGGTCGGCATCGGCCCCCGCCGCGAGATGGAGCGGCTCGTCCGCTCCCGGACGATCCCGACCGTCGACGACCGCCCGGTCTGGTCGGTCCTCTGCTTCCTCGTCCGGCTCGGGCTTCCGGCGGCGCGGCGTGGCCCGGGCGCTCCTCGACGGGGCGTGGCGCATGCCCGGGCGGCCGGCGCGGTCCGGCCTCGAGGCCTATCCGATCGACGCCGCACGGTCGAGCGCCTCGATGTCGCGCTCGTCCTACGTCGGGTTCGACCTCGATGTTCGAGGCCGCCGGGTTCCGGCGGGTCGTCGAGACCGCGTCGCGGAGCGCCGGCCGCCCTCGCTGGCTGATGCGCCTCGACCTGGAGGAGACACGATGAGCGAAGCAGGCGACCGGCGCGCCGCGGGTGGCGTCCGCGACCGGGCCCGGCATCGGCTCGAGATCCTCGCCCGCCAGCTCGAGCAGGTCGGCCTGGGTGGCCCGCACGTGCTGACCGCTCACGAAGCGCCCAGTCGTGCCCATCTGCGCCGCGAGGCCGAGACGGCAGCCACGCGCAGCGGCCTCGACGACCTGCTGGCCGACGCCCGACCGCGCTTCCGGGACTGGGTCCAGACCGCGTTCAGCCAGACCCGCTCCGACCTGAGGGTCGTCCAGTACGTCCTGGGCGCGTCGATGGGCCCGGTCGAGGATCGGGTGGACGTCTTCGCAGCCGTCGACGATGCGGTCCTGGCGACCGTCGCCCAGGGTCTCATCCCGGAAGCGGACCGGGTCGCGCTCCTGGAGCCGTTCGCCCGGCTGATGACGCTGGGCAACCAGCCGAAGGCCGCGTCCGAGGGCTGACGCCCCGTCCAGGGCCGCCCGGCGGACGGGTCCTGGGCTGACGACCGTCGGGATCTGGATGGTCAGCCGGTCAGCCGTGCTCGTGGGTGGGGCTCGGGAACAGGCTGTCCTCCTGCGCGATGAATGACAGCGCTGCCGCCTGTCCGTATCGGGCGATCGACCCGAACAGCGCGACGAACGCGACGGCGACCACGACCGCGGCGACCGCGGGCGGTGCACCCAGCCCGAGCGACACGACGCCGCCGAGCGCTCCGGCGATCATCGCGTCGATGACCCCGACCATACCCGGCGTCGTCGTCAGCCCGTGGATAACGATGGTCAGGCGGTTCGGCCGATCGTGGCCGTAGGTGGAGAGCACGCCGCGCTGGTCGTCGTGGACGCTGGTCACGAAATAGGTCGTCAGACCCGGGACCATGTCGACATAGGCGTGTCGGATCCGGCTCATCCCACGGAGGCAGCGGAGGTCGTCGTTGCCCGCATCGAGGAGTCGCCCGATCGTGGCCAGGCCGATGAACAGGTCCGCGGCCAGGAGGACGGCCGCGATCGCCGCCAGGGTCGGGGACAGGCCGAGGGGACCGACGAGGAAGCCCAGGACGACCAGCGTGGCCGACAGGAACGTCAGGAACATCGACGCCCGAGTGAAGGCCTCGTTGTACGACAGGGATCGCGCAGCCACCAGGCTCGAGTGCTCGGTCGTCAGGATCTGGAGCGTGCGCGGGTCGTCGAGCGGCAGTCCGGCCATCGTGCCCGCGACTCCCGCCGGCACGGCTGGCTCGACGCCTGGGGCTGCCGACCGCTCCTCGTTCATCGCGTCCTCTCTCCGATCAGCCACGCAGCCTCGCCAGGAACTCCTCATGCAGGAGCCCGTTCGAGGCGAGCACGGTCCCCGAGTCGATCACCCGCCGACCGCCGAAGTCGGTGAGCCGGCCACCCGCCTCCTCGACGAGGACGAGCGGGGCGGCCAGGTCCCACGGGCTCAGGTCGACCTCGATCATCGCCTCGGCGGCGCCCTCGGCGAGCAGCGCGTAGCCCCAGAAGTCGCCGAAGCCGCGCTCCCGCCAGACATCGCCGAGCAGGCGCCGGAAGCCGGGCGCCAGGCCGGAGACCTCGATGTCGTGACCGGACCCGTAGAGGACCTGGGCGTCGGCCAGGCCGGCTACCCGCGAGACGTGGATCGGCCGCGGCCCGTCGATCCCGGCCGCCCCGACCGCCCACGCTCCCCCGCCCCGCCGGGCGTACCAGCGCTCGCGGAGCGCCGGCGCCGAGACGACCCCGAGCTGGAGCTCGCCCTCGACCTCGAGCGCGAGGAGCGTCCCGAACAGGGGCACGCCGCGGATGAAGTTGTGGGTCCCGTCGATCGGGTCGATGTACCACCGGATCCGGGCGTCGCCGGCCTCGGTCCCGTACTCCTCGCCGACCAGGCCATGGCGCGGGAAGGCCGCCCGGATCCGCTCGCGGATGAGCCGCTCGATCGCCTGGTCCGCCAGGGTCACGAACGTCCGGTCGGGCTTGGTCATGACCTCGATATCGCGTCGGAAGTGGTGCAGGGCGATCTCGTCGGCTGCATCGCAGGCCGCCTGGGCGAAGGCCAGCCAGTAGTCGAGCTCGTCGGCCGACGCGCGGGCGCAGCTGGCACTCCAGGCCGCTCCGAACGACTCCGGTCGTCGCGTCATGACCGGATCCTCGCGCCCTGTCGGGTCGTACAGCGGCTCGGCCGCCACGGCGAAGCCGACCCACTGGCCGAACACCTCCACCTCGCCGCGTGTGCCGATATCCGCCAGCGCGGGCGGCAGGTACGCGTAGGCGATCGAGCGCTCGACGGCGAAGCCGTAGCCGCCGCTGGTCACCCGGCCGACGATCGCCCCGTCGACCCGGACCGGCTCGTTGCCGAGGGCGATCGAGCGCGGGTCGTCGAGCACCAGGCAGCGCAGCCGCTTGCCCGGGCCGGCGGCCCTGGCCGCGACGAGCGCGTCGCGGCCGATGAAGTCGATCCCCTTGTCGAGCCGGACGGCGAAGCCGAGCCCGGCCTCGTAGGGGGTCTCGTCGGGGGTGATGTCGCTCGACCAGACCCGGTAGCCCTTCTCGAGCCGGAGCGCGTCGATCGCCCGATAGCCGGCCGCCGTCAGCCCGTGCTCCCGTCCGGCGCTCCACAGGGTGTCCCACAGGGCCAGGCCGTACTCGGTCGGCGGGTAGAGCTCCCAGCCGAGCTCCCCGACGTAGGTCACCCGGAGGGCGAGGAGCGGGACGCTGCCGACCGTGATCCGCCGGGCGGTCAGGTAGGGGAACCCGGCGTCGGAGACGTCGTCCCGGGTGCAGGCGGACAGGATGTCCCGAGCCCGCGGACCCCACAGCCCGAGGCAGGCCAGCGCGCTCGTCCGGTCCTCGACCTGGACCGCGCCCTCGGCGGCCGCCCGCTCGTCGAGGTTCTTCCGGATCCAGCCGAGGTCGTGGTTCCCGAAGGCCGTCCCGGTCACGATCAGGAAGCGGTCCTCGGCCAGGCGGGTGACGGTGAAGTCGCACTCGATCCGGCCGCGCCGGTTGAGCATCTGGGTGTAGACGATCGAGCCGACCGGCCGGTCGACATCGTTGGCGCACAGCCGCTGCAAGAAGGCGCACGCGCCCGGGGCCGACGATCTCGATCTTGCTGAAGCTCGATTCGTCGAACAGGCCGGCGGCCGTCCGGGTGGCCAGGGCCTCGGCCCCGATGGCCGGCGACCAGTGCTGGCCGGCCCAGCCGCGCGGGCGGATCGACCCGTCGCCGGCCGCGGCGTTCGTCTCGAACCAGTTCGGCCGCTCCCAGCCGGACTTCTCGCCGAACGCCGCGCCGAGCTCGGTCAGGCGTGGATACGTCGATGAGAGGCGGAGCGGACGACCGGCGGCGCGCTCCTCGTTCGGGTAGTGGATGTCGTAATAGGTCGAGTAGACCTCGACCGTCCGGGCCAGCGTGTATGCCTGGCTCCGGTACTGCGCCCCGAAGCGCCGGATGTCCATCTTCCACAGGTCGAGCTCAGGCTCGCCGTCGACGATCCAGCTGGCGACCTGCCGCCCGATCCCACCGGCCCCGGCGATCCCGTGGGCGCAGAACCCGGCGGCGACGAAGAAGCCGCGGACCTCGCTCTCGCCGAGGATGAACTCGTTGTCCGGGGTGAACGCCTCGGGACCGTTGATCATCCGGTTGATCCCGGCATCGCCGATCGCGGGGACCCGCCGGATCGCCCCGGCCATGATCTCCTCGAAGCGGGGCCAGTCGGGCGCCAGCAGCCTGCCGTTGAAGTCGGCCGGGATCCCGTCCAGCGACCAGGGCGCCGGGTGGCGCTCGTAGCCGCCCATGCACAGCCCGCCGACCTCCTCGCGGAAGTAGACCAGGTTGTCCGGGTCGCGCATCGTCGGCAGGCTCGGCGACACGCCGTCGATCCGCTCGGTGAACAGGTACTCGTGGGCCATCGGGATGATCGGCACCTCGACACCCGCCAGCCGCCCGATCTCCGGGGCGAACATGCCGCCGGCGTTGACGACGACCTCGGCGGCGATCGTCCGCTCCGCGCCGTCCTTGACGACCCGCACCCCGCGCACCCGACCGGCGCGCACGTCGATCCCGACGACCCGCGTGTGGGTCTCGATCCGGACGCCGCGCTGTCGGGCGCCGGCGGCCATCGCCAGGGCCAGGCCGGACGGGTCGAGCCAGCCGTCGGTCGGCAGGTGGACCGCCCCGAGCACGCCGTCGAGCGACATCAGCGGGAAGAGGGCCTCCGCCTCGGCCGGCGAGATGAGCTCGAGCGGCAGGCCGAACGTCTTCGCCCAGCCGGCCTGCCGGGTGAGCTCCTCGAGACGCTCCCGGGTCGAGGCCAGACGGAGCGAGCCGACCTCGTGCCACGACGGGTCGACGCCGGTCTCGGCGGCCAGCCGGCGGTAGAGCTCGACTCCGTACATCATCATCCGGGTCAGGGTCACGCTCGAGCGGAGCTGGCCGACCAGGCCGGCCGAGTGGAAGGTCGAGCCGGACGTCAGCTCGGCGCGGTCGACCAGGACGACGTCCGTCCAGCCGCGCTCGGCCAGGTGGTAGGCGACGCTCGTCCCGCCGACGCCGCCACCGATGATCACGGCCCGGGCGTGGTCCATCCGCTCGCGCTCTCCCGTCGTCGCCCCGGCGGGGCGCCCCGCCGTAGCGTACCGGCTCGGGGCCCCGGCTCGCGGACCGTCCCGGCTAGTGACAGGCCTGGCTGCCGCTGTCGCTGAAGCCCTTGGCCTGGACGTCGATGAACTGCCAGCTGTAGCTGCCCGGGGCGAGATCAAGCCGGAGGACGCCGTAGCTCGCGGCGTTCCTGACCTCCGAGTTCGGGACCAGCTTGTCGAACCGGCGGAGCGACTTGCCGCCAGTCCCGATGACGATCTCCCGGATCCCCCTGGCCGGGTCGAGCACGCCGTCGGGGGTCTGCGCGGCGAAGCGCTCGTAGTCGTGGTCGTGGCCGTTGACGATCAGGTCGGCGCCCGCGGCGTAGAGCGCCTGCCAGAACGGCGCCACGGCCCGGTCGTTGCCGTGCTCGCCGGAGCTGAACCGCGGGTGGTGCCAGATCGCCAGGGTGCAGCCGTCGGGATGGGCGGCCAGGTCGGCGCGCAGCCAGGCGAGCTGCGCCGAGCCCTCAGCGCAGCCGTTCGGGCCGGGGCAGTTCGAGTTGAGGACGATCACGTGCCACGTCCCGGCCTGGTACGAGTACCAGCCGTCGGGCGCCACGCCGGCCGCGCTTCCGAAGTAGGCGAAGTAGTTGGCGCCGGCGGCCGTCACCGCGTCGTGGTTGCCGATCGCCGGCCGCGTCCGGTCAAGGAACCGCCCCCACGACGGGTCGTAGCATTTCCGGAACTCGGCCGCGGACCCGCACGTTGTAGGCGTTGTCGCCGGCGGTGAAGACGATCCCGGGGATCGCCTCGACCAGCGCCGCCGTCGCCTCGTCGTGGGTCGAGCCGCAGGTGGCGATGTCGCCGGCGCCGACGAGGACGGCCGTCGGACCGGTCGGTGCCGAGGAGGGGCTCGCTGACGGGCCCGTCGCGAGGGGGACCGTCGGCGACGCGGTCGCGCCGGGGTTCGCGGCGGCGGGGGTCGCGGCGGCCGGGCGGACGTTGCGACACCACCGCCCCGAGGATGACCGCGTCGGCCACGAGGACGAGCACGATGAAGCCGACGACCGCGACGACGGCACGGCGGCTCGGCGGCGTTCGACGCCAGCTCCGCATCGCCCTTCACTCCGACTCGGCCTCACCGTGGCTCGGCGGGGGGAGGGCATGGTACGCCGGAAGCCGCCCGACCGCCGGCGCGGGCCCAGGCCGCTGCCGGTCGGCCCCGTCGCGTCAGTCGCCGGCCGCCTCGCGCAGGGCCCGCTCGAAGGCCGGCGTCGATGCGCCCGACAGGAGCCGCTCGAAGTGGTCCCCGGCGTAGGCGACGAAGTCGACGTCGAGCGTGCTGATCCCCTGCTGGAGGACGCCCCACATCGCCTCGCGGAAGTCGGACACGATGCGCATCAGGAGGATCCGCGCCAGCCGGTCCGGCCGCGCGGGACCTCCGTCGTACGCCTCGAGCAGCGCGCGGTCCTCGTCCGGGTCGAGCTCGTGGTTGATGCTGAAGTTGCCCAGGTCGAAGAACGGGTCGCCCATCCCCGCGTACTCCCAGTCGACGATCCGGATCCGCGACCCGTCGTCGATGAAGTTGGCGTTGAGCAGGTCGTTGTGGCACGGCCGCAGCTCGACCGGGTTCTCGAGGAGGGCGAGCTCGATCCGCCGGCCGATGGCCCGGCTGAGCTCGTACTCGAGCGGGATCGGGACGCCCCGCGCCACGGCCAGCGCCCGGTACGCCTCGACGATCCGGAGCGGGACGAACAGGCCCGGGATCGCCGTGCCCTCGTGGACCCGGCGGATCGAGTCGGCGACCCTCCGGATCGTCTCGGGCCGGTGGACCGCCTCGTCCGGGACCGGCGAGCCCTCGATGAACCGGGTGACGAGATAGCCCTCCGGGCGGATGAACGCGGTCACCTCGGGGCCGACGCCGACACCGGCGGCGGCGACCGTCGCCGCCAGCTCGACCTCGCGGCTGATCCCGAGCAGGTGGGTGTCGTTGCCGGCCAGCCGGAGGACCCAGCGCTCGGTCCGCCCGTCAGCCTCGACCAGGAAGTTGCGGTTGGTGATCCCGCCGCTGAGCGGGGTCAGGCTGAGGCGCAGCCCGGCCAGCTCGGGCACGCGGCCGAGCGCGGCGACGAGCTCGTCGTGGAGCTCACCCCGGCCGAGGTCGGCGGATGTCGTCCCGCTGCTCATCCCCCGATCCGTCCCTCCTGGAAACGCCGACGGCGCGGCGATCGCTCACCGCGCCGTCGATCGGTACCGGTCGCGGTCAGGCGATCAGCGCCTCGCCGGTCGCGGTGTCGGCTTCGATCTTCTCGCGGCTGATCCGGCCGCGCTCGGCTGCGAAGTAGTAGACCAGGCCGATCACGAAGACCAGCCCGACCAGGGCCTCGAACACCGGGATCGCCGGGAGCCCGTCGAGCTTCTGCCCGCCGATCTGGAGGAACGTGTTGATGAACGGGTTCGACCAGGTGGCCCGGAGCTCGTTGCCGAAGTCGCCGAACATCGAGCTCTGCCAGAGGCCGATGTTGACGATCATCGCCCCGCCCCAGATGAGGGCCAGGATGTTGAGGATCGTGCCCCAGCTGCCGAGGCTGAACCAGGCGCCCTTGTGCGGCCAGCCCCTCCGCCGAGCCGCCAGCACGCCCAGGTTGCACAGGAAGTAGCTGATGTAGATCATCCCGGTCGCGGCGATCGCGAGGTAGATCGATCCGAGGGCGCCCATCGCAACGAGCGGGATCGCCGCGAGGATGCCCACCGCGATGGCCGCATAGGCGGGCGTGTGGAAGGCCGAGCTGACGTGGCCCCAGACGCTCCCGAACGGCAGCCGCCGGTCGCGGCCCATCGAGAACATCAGCCGGACGGTGGCGCCCTGGATGGCCAGGGTGCAGACGTACACGGCGATCAGGATCACCACGAGATACAGGTCGCCGAGGGTCGTCGGCCCGAGCGCGAAGGTCAGGTTGTCCTTGATCGTCGTCGCGATCGGGAAGCCGAAGGCCTGGCCTTCGGCGACCGCGGCCGTGATGTCCTTGAACGACAGGGTGACCGCGAGCAGGAAGATCCCGCCGACGATCCCGGAGATCCAGATCGCCGAGAGGACCCCGCGCGGCGCCTGGCGGCTGGCGTCGAGGGTCTCCTCGCCGAACGTCCCGGCCGTGTCGAACCCGTACACGACGAACAGGGCCATGAACATCCCGACCAGGAAGACCGCCGGGAAGTTGCCGTTGGCGAGGCCGCTCGTGTACGACGTGTCGAACAGGATCGCCGGCGACTGATGGTTGGCGAAGAACAGGAGGACCAGCGCGAACACGACCATCCCGATGATCTCGGCGCCGACGCCGATGTTGTTGAGGATCGTCAGGAGGCGCACGCCGACGGTGTTGATCAGGGTCGTCGACAGGAGCGTGACCAGTCCGACGAACTGCCACATGTCGAGACCCGCCACCGGCGACGCGCTGGCCAGGTCGAAGCCCATGATCGTCGACAGGACGAGCGGCACGGTCGCGGCCACGGCTGCCACCGTGATCACCCCGGCCCAGAAGTAGATCCAGCCGGTGAACCAGCCGAGGGTCTTGTTCGACAGCCGCTTCGACCACTGGTAGATGGATCCCGCCACCGGGAAGTGGCTCGACAGCTCGGCGAAGTTCAGGGCCACGAACGTCTGCCCGAGGATGACCAGCGGCCAGGCCCAGAAGATCGGCGGGCCGCCGACCCCGAACGCGACGGCCTGGTTGGTGAACGTCCCGGTCGAGACGCTGATGTAGCTGAACGCCACCGCGAAGTTCGACAGGAAGCCGAGCGAGCGTCTCAGCTCCGGCTTGATGCCCAATGACACCAGGTGCGCGTCGTCGCGCGCCGCCTGGTCCGCGGCATTGACAGGACCCGCCACGACGATCCTCCTCCACCACCGCGCCGCGACGGGGGAACGCCGGCGCGAGACTGACCTCTGAGAAGAACACGCGAGGGCACACCCGTCGCCCGAAACCGACTCCCTCACCGGCCGGGCTCAGGGCCGGAGGATAGCACCGCGAACTCCGCCGTCAACGACGAATTCTCGCGTCCCGGGGCCGGCGCGGCGGCTACGTTTCGCAGCGGCCCTGATGGTGCCGGCACAAGCTGCGGGGCCGTCAGCCCGCGGCGACCGCCCGGAGCGCCTCGGGGAACGGCCGATGCCACTCCACCGGCTCGATGTAGCGCTCGACCATTTCGCTCGTGCCGCCCACCTGGAGCTCGGCGAACAGGAACGCGATCTTGCGCCGCTGGGCGGCCAGGACCTCGTCCTTCGTCGGCAGGTCCCACAGCTGCCGCTTGAACGGGCCGATCGCCTTCTTGCGGCTCGAGTAGACGAACTGCTCGTCGGTCTGGTCGGCCTTGCGCTCGTCGATCGCGTTCCCGAAGCACCACTCGTTGATCGCCCGGTGGAGCTCGGCCGGGAAGGCCGGGTGCTCGAAGAGCAGGTTCTGGAAGCCGGTCGCCAGGTGGATCTCGGCCGTCTCGACGGCCGGGAAGTGGTGGAACAGCTCGTCCGGGAGCGTGCTCGCCCCGTGCTGGACGCAGCCGGCCATGCCGTTGCTCCGGGCGACCTCGCCGAGCCGGCGGAGGACGTCGAAGTCGAGCTTGACCGCCGCCACCGTGCCGTCCGGCAGCGGGACGCCGCCGTGGCTCGTCCCCGTCTGGACGCTGACCTTGCTGATCCCGACGCTGCCCGGACGGCGGACGTCGAGCTCGCGCCGGTAGCCGTCGAGGTACGCCCGCAGCTCGGGCTCGGTCGAGTTCTGCTTGCCGACCTCGCCGATCTCGCCGCCCACGCTGATCGTCACGCCGTCCGTCTCGAGGTCGCGGATGAGGGCGGTCAGCTCGGCCGCCCGGCGGTAGTTCTCGCGCTGCTCGAGGTCGACGTTCGGCTGGGACAGGTCGACGAGGGTCGAGCTGTCGATGTCGATGTTCCGGTAGCCGACCTCGATCGCCTGGCGGCAGGCGCCCCGGATCTCCTCGGTCACCTTGTCCGGGTCGGCGGCGTACCTGGCGGCGTTGAACTGGTAGTGGTCGCCCTGGACGAAGACCGGCCCGCGCCAGCCGGCCGCGATCGCCCCGGCGAGCACGCTCGCGACGTACTCGGCCGGCCGCTGGTAGGTGTACGTCTGCTCACTCCGGGCGAGCTCGAGGATGACCGCGCCGACGTCCGCGGCGTGGGCCGTCTCGAAGACCGTCCGGGCCATGTCGAAGGTCTGGGCGCGGAGGTTGATCGCCGGGACCGTGAACCCGTGGACCTCGCCGCGGGCCCGGGCCATGTACAGGTCGTGGATGCTGGCCGAGCGAGCTCCGAGCTCCTGGCTCGCCTCCCAGACGAGCCAGCGGGCGACCTCGACCGTCGGCGCGTCGTCCGAGAACGCCGAGCTCCAGGCGAGGTCGCGGATCGTCCGGTCGCGGAACACCGCAGCATCGTCGACGACGAGTCGCTGACCGTCGAGGTGCGCCGCGCCGGCGAGCAGGTCGATGAGCTGGGCAACGGACGCGGCGACGGTCGGCATGGGAGGGCTCCCGGAGCTGTCGGTGTGGACGCCCTCCGATGGTACCGCGCCCGCCGCTCCCGGACCTCAGCCGCCGCTCGCCCGAGGCTTCAGAACGACGGCCTGACCACCATCAGGGCGACGATCACGATGACCGCCAGACCGAGGATCATCCCGCCCCGCTGGATCCGCTGGACCGTCGCAAGGAGCTCCGGGGGCGGCCCGCTCGCACCGGGCGGAGGCGGCGCCGCGGTGAGCTCGACGAGCCGGATCGTCGCCGGACGCTGGACGAGGATCGAGAACGTGACGGCGGAGGCATAGATGACGATGGCCACGAGCAGCCAGTGGGCGGCCAGGAGGTCGATCCCGGCGGTCCACACGATGAGCAGGCCGGTCACCGGCATCGACAGGATGACCGGCAGGACGAGCCGGTCGGAGACGTGGTGGTTCGCCCGGGCCATGAAGTTGGCGTGCTGGGGCTCCCTGCCGCCCTGCGCTCCGTAGACCGCGAACGCGAATGTCGGGCCGAACGCCACGATCGCGCTCAGGACGTGGAGAAAGATCAGCCACGGGACGAACTGGGCCATCGGTGCGCCTCCCTGCGTCGTGCCCGGTCGTCGCTCGGGGACGGAGCCGCGGGCAGCACGCGAGACGGAGGATACGGCAGCCCGAGGGCCGCGCGTCAGTGGCGGCGGCCGCCTCCGCCCGGCGCGTCGGCGACCCGCCCGCGTTCGAGGGCGGCCCGGACCCCGGCCACGTCCCCGGCTCCGGGTGTCTCGTGGTCGACCGCGGCGAGGGCCGCGACGACCGCTGCCCGCCGCTCACGCTCGAGCTCGAAGTCGCCGGTCCGCCGCTCGACTCGCGCCGCCAGCTCGCCGGCGATCCCCCAGCCGAAGTGCTCGAAGCGGGCGATCCGGTCGTCCCAGGCGGCAAGGACCGCCGGCGGCAGCCGCTGCGGGTGACCGTGGACATCCCGTGCCAGCGGCCGCAGGTAGTGGGCCGAGACGATCCGGGGCGGCCCCGCCCCGGACCGGCCGCCGAGGACGATCACGACGCCGAGGTTCGACAGCTCGTCGTCGGTCAGCAGGATCGGCCGCCGCCGGAGCGTCGCCAGGACGTCCTCCAGCCGGCCCGCCTCGATCGTCGCGGCCAGGCCGAAACCGCTCCCCAGCGACCGGACGACCAGGCGCGCCCGGTCGCCGGTCGTGTCGGCCGGCGGTCCGGGCCCGAGCTCGCCGGCCAGGATCAGCGTCGTGCCAGGGACGATCGGGACGGCGGCCGCCGGGACGGTCCGCCGCCAACCGAGCGCCTCCGCAGCGCCGAGCCAGGCGAAGTCCTCGGCGTCACCCTGGAGCGCCAGGCAGCCGCGGGACGCCGGCACCAGGTCGAGGAGCGCCCCGAGAACGGTCGTGCGACCGGCCCGCGCAGCGGGGTCGTCGCCCGGCCCGGCCACGACGAGCGGCACGCCACCGTCGACGAGCAACCAGAGGAGGCCGGCGAGCTCCGCGTCGAGCACGCCGCCACGGACGGCGCCGACGATGGTCAGGCCGGCGCTCGGGCGGATGGCGGTCCGGTCGGGGTCCAGGTCGATCTCCAGACGGTTCCGCGTGGCGGGTCCGGCCGCGCCGGGCCACCGTACGCGCGGCGCGACCGGAGCGTCAACCGGCCGACCGCGGTGCCATCGGTCACCGAACGGGACGTCCGTGAGCCCGGGACGGTACGAGTGGATGTGTACTGCCCGGCGGCCGGCGCCTCTATCGTCGGATCACGGCTCGGCGAGTGCCCGGTCGACGAAGGCGAGGGCCGGATCCGGTGTACGAGGCGAGCACGTTCTGCGAGCGCTGCGGGCTCGACCGCGACCGGCTGGGATCGGCCCGCGCCGGTGAGTTCCGGGTCTGCCCCGAGTGCTCCAGCTCGTGCTGCTCCAACTGCTGGAACCAGGTCGCCGGCCGCTGCCTGGCCTGCCGTCCGTTCCAGCTGGTCGGCGCGGGCCGGGCGGTCGAGCAGTCGGCCCGGTCGGCTCCTGCTCGCCGCCGCTGCGGCCGCCACGCCGCCGTCACCCCGGACCGCCTGGCGCCTCCGGAGGCCCCGGGCGATCGCCGCGACCGAGGCGGCGGCGGTCATCGTGGCGCCGGGTGGCAGGATCGCCCGGCGCGGGTTGGGGAAGGCCGCCCGGCTGTCGCTCGTCGCCGTGATCGCCCTGGTCGCGGTCGTCGGCGCACGCGCGGTGACCTTCAGCGGGGGCACCGTGGCCGCCCGGCATCCGGTCGCCACCGATGCGCCGGCGGTCGAGGGTCCGAGCGGGACGGATGCCAGCGCCTCCTTCCCGCCGGACGCGACCGCACCGGCCCGGACGGTCGCGCCGACCGCTCCCGACGACCGACCCGGCCACACGGGCCAGGCTCCGGGCACCGCCGGCGGCGGCTCGGGAAGCTCTGGCGGCGGTGCGTCGGGCGGCTCGGGATCCGGTGGCTCGGGCGGATCGACCCCGACTCCCACCGCCACCCCCGACCCGACGGCCACGGCCAGCCCGACCGACGAGCCGACGCCCACGCCGACTGACGAGCCGACGCCCACGCCGACCGACGACGCCGACGCCCACGCCGAGCCGACGAGCCGACGCCCACGCCGAGCGACGAGCCGACGCCCACGCCGAGCGAGTCGCCCGCGCCTTAGCCGTCCCGATCCACGGCCACCACTCCTGATCCGGACTCTCCACCCCGCCGGGCGTATCACGGGTTGACAGCCGCGGAGACAGAGGCGTACCATCCCCCGGCGCTCGCCGAGCGCCTCGTCACAACTTCGATGGGAAGGAGTCGAACCGCATGTGGAACGACCTCCTCATCCGGCGCATGACGCCGCCCGCAGGGGCTGGCGTGCGCGGGAGATCTGCGCCCATCTCGAGGTGACGCGAGGCGGTTGAGCCGCCGAAGACCAGAACCACGAGCCGTGGGCCGGATCGGGCCCCACGGCTTTTTTCATGCCCTGCTCGGGGCGTGAGGACCAGAGCCGCGTGGCCCCGCGACGACGCCGTCGCCGAGAAGGCCCGCGGCTCTCGCGATTCGCGGGACCGGACCCGGGACCCGTTCCACCGGCCACCGTCCACCCGACCAGGAGTCACCACCGTGACCACGACCACGACGCCACAACTGAAGACCTTTCGACCGGCCGTCGTGTCGTCCGAGCGACCCGCGAGCCAGGATCGGCCCACGCCGACCGTGGCGCCGGCCGTTCCGGCCCTCCTCGTCGACCGGGTGACGAAGCGGTTCTCCGTGGGCCGTCGGCGCGACCCGGTGGTCGCCGTCGACGACGTCTCGCTCCGCCTGGAGCGGGGCGAGATCCACGGGATCCTCGGGGCCAACGGCTCGGGCAAGTCGACCCTCATCCGGCTCATCTGCGGGTTGCTGACCCTCGACGAGGGCCGGGTCGAGATCTTCGGCCTGGACATCGAGCGGGACGAGCTGGCGGTCAAGCGGCTGATCAACCGGGTCAGCGTCGACGCCGCCTTCTTCAAGAAGCTCAGCCCGCTCGAGAACCTCAGCTTCGCCGCCCGGCTGTACGGCCTCGACGCCGCGACCGGCCGACGGGAGGCGATGGCGATCCTGGCCAGGCTCGGCATCGGCGAGAAGCGGGTCGGCCGGCCGATCGAGCAGATGAGCCGGGGGATGCAGCAGAAGGTCGCGATCGCGCGAGCCCTGCTCACCTCCCCGACGCTCCTCCTGCTCGACGAGCCGACGACCGGTCTCGACCCGCGCTCGAAGCTCGAGGTCCAGGGGTTCGTCGAGGAGCTCCGCACGACCCACGACGCGACCATCGTCCTGACCACCCACGACCTGGCCGAGGCCGAGCGCCTGTGCGATCGGATCTCGATCCTCAACGACGGGCGCGTCGTCGCCTCGTCGACGCCTGACGGGCTCAAGCGCCTGGTCGCCGAACGGCACGACCAGCCGGCGACGCTCGAGGCGGCATTCATGACCTATACGGGTCGCTCGCTCGACGACGACCTGGAAGCAGAGGAGGAGACCGATGACCAGGACTGACCACCGACCCGGCGGGGCCTCCCGGCCCCTCCCCCACCACGACCGAACCCACCGAAGCCCCAATGGAAGGCACGACATGCTGCTCGACAAGTCACTCGTCCGCGTGGTCCACGCGGAACGAGCGGCGAGCTGGGCGGCCGAGGCGGCGGCGATGCGTCTCCTCGACCGTCCCCCACGTCGCTCCGTCCGACAGCGGGTCGGGCGCTCGATGGTTCGCCTCGGCGCCCGGCTCGCTGCCGAGCCCTCGCTCGGGCCGGCCCGATCCCGATGAGGGGTCGGGCCGGCACCGGCCCCACCTGGAGACCACTCCGTTGACCGCACTCGCTCACGAGCTGAAGGCGTCGTACGCCTTCGTCGAACGCAACTTCTTCCTGACCCGGCGGTACTGGGGCTGGGAGCTCGCGTTCCTCGTCTACTCCGTCGCCGGCGCCCTGTCGATCTCGCTCATCGGGGTCGAGCAGGGCAGTGCCACCCTGCTCCTGTCGCTGATGATCGGGGCGATCTTCTGGAACTACCTGTCGGTGGTCTTCAGCTGGGTCGCCGAGACGATCGCGGTCGAGCGCTGGGAGGGCACCCTCGAGTACACGATGATGGCGCCGGTCCGGCGCTGGACGCAGCTCCTGGGCTCGTGTGCCTACGCGATCGTCTACGGGCTCGTCCACACGGCCGCGATCCTGGTCGTCCTGGTCCTGTTCTTCCCGCAGCTCGACCTGTCGCGGGCGAACCCGCTGACCGCGGTCGCGTTCATGGCCCTCGGCTCGTTCAGCTTCGTCGGGATCGGCATGATCGCGGCGATCCTGCCGCTCCTGTACGTGGAGCGCGGGGCGCAGATGACGTTCGTCCTGCAGTCCTGCCTGCTCCTCGTCAGCGGCGTCTACTACTCGGTCGACATCCTGCCCGGCTGGATGCAGGTGCTGTCCCACCTGTCGCCGGCCACGTACGTCCTCGACGGGGTCCGCCAGGGCCTGATCGGCGGGGCGCCGGTGAGCGGCCTGTGGTCCGACGTCTGGCCGCTGCTGGTCATGGGCGCGGCGTTCATCCCGCTCGGGATCTGGGCGTTCGGCCGTGCCGAGCGCTACGCCAAGCGGACCGGCAAGCTGAAGCGGGTGGGCTGAGTCATGGGCACGAGCCACGTCGCCAGCGACGAGATCCGGATCCCGGAGGCCCCGACCGTCCCGGGCCTCCGGTTCCGCCACTACCGGGGGACGCTCGACCATCCCGCGATGGCCGAGATCAACACCGCCGTCCGGCGGGCCAACGGGGGGATCGAGATCGTCCTCCCCGAGCAGCTCACGGTCGATTACGCCCACCTGCCGAACTGCGACCTCGGACGGGACTTCGTGGCCGCCGAGATCGACGGGCGGCTGGTCGCCTACGGGCGTGTCTACTGGACCGACCGGAACGACGGGACCCGGGCGTTCGAGACCGTCTGCATGGTCGACCCGACCGTCCGCCGGCGCGGGATCGGCCGCGCCCTGCTCGCCTGGCAGACCCGGCGCTCGGCCGAGCTGATGACGCTCCTGCCCGACGACCGACCGGCGCTCGCCAGCTCGTACGCCTACGGGCGGGACGCGGGGGCTCGGGCGCTCCTCGAGACCGCCGGCTACCGGATCGTGCGTCGCTTCTGCGAGCTGACCCGACCGGACTTCGAGGCCATCCCCGACCTGCCCCTGCCCGACGGGTTCGAGGTCCGTCCGGTCGACCCGGCCGATCGAGCCGCCATCCGGCGCGTCTGGGACGCCGGGGCCGAGGCCTTCCGCGAGCACTGGGGCGAGAGCGATGCCGACGCGTCGGACGACAGCTTCGCCCGGTTCGTGGCATCGCCGGACTTCCAGCCGGCGCTGTGGCAGGTCGCGTTCCACGGAGACGAGGTCGCCGGTCACATCCTCAACTACCTCGGTCCTGCCGAGCCGGACGGGTCGCGGACCGGTTGGACCGAATCGATCGCGGTCCGCAAGCCGTATCGGCGGCGCGGCCTGGCCCGAGCGCTGCTGGCGCGGAGCCTGCGCACGGTCCGCGATGCCGGGGCGACCCGGGCGGCGCTCGGGGTCGACAGCCAGAACGTGAACCACGCCCTCGGCCTGTACGAGGGCCTCGGCTTCCGGGTGACCTCCGACCAGTTCGAGTTCCACCGTCCGCTCGGCCGAGCGGAGGTCGACCGATGACCGCCGAGACGCTCACGGGCTGGGGCTGGGACGAGGCGCACGCCGCGGCGTTCGCGGGCCGGGCGGCCGACGGGCACGAGCCGGGCCGGGTCCTGGTCGAGGAGCGCGGCATGTACCTGGTCCGAGCTGCGGCGGGTGATGTCCGGGCGACCGTGTCCGGCCGCTTCCGGTTCGATGCCGAGCTCGACGGCGGGGTCGCATTCCCGGTCGTCGGCGACTGGGTCGTGCTCGGGCCGACCGGCGATCCAGAGCATCGGCTCGTCCAGGGCCTCCTCCCCCGCCGGACGGCGATCGTCCGCCGCGCGCCGGCGGACCACGACGAGCCCGAGCAGGTGCTGGCCGCCAACGTCGACCTCCTGCTCATCGTCACCTCGCTCAACCACGAGCTGAACGCCCGCCGGCTCGAGCGCTACCTGACCCTCGCCTGGAGCTCGGGCGCCCGACCGGTCGTCGTCCTGACCAAGGCGGACCTGGTGGCCGACGTCGAGACCGCCGT
Organism: uncultured Chloroflexia bacterium; assembly: GCA_963837825.1. Lineage (GTDB taxonomy): Bacteria > Chloroflexota > Limnocylindria > Limnocylindrales > CSP1-4 > Chersky-267. Next base: position 202,051 of record CAWIOR010000002.1, on the reverse strand, counting down.
GGCCGCGATCGCGCCGATCGCGGCCGGCGCCCCGGTCCTCGCCGTCAGCGCCACCACCGGGTTCGGCCTCGCCGACCTGGCCGCCTGGCTGGTCGAGGGCCGGACGGTCGCCCTCGTCGGCTCGTCCGGGGTCGGCAAGTCGACCCTGGTCAACGCCCTCGCCGGGGAGACCGTCGAGGTGACCCGGGCGATCCGCGAGGACGACGCCCGTGGGCGCCATACGACGACACGCCGGCACCTCGTCCGGGTCCCCGGGCGCGGGCTGGTCATCGACACGCCGGGGATGCGCGAGCTCGGCCTGGCCGACGACGACGGTGGCCTTGACCTGGCCTTCGCCGACATCGACTCGCTGGCCGCCGGCTGCCGGTTCGCCGACTGCCGTCACGACCGGGAGCCCGGCTGCGAGGTCCGCCGCGCGATCGCCGACGGAACGCTCGACCCGGCCCGGCTGGCCAGCCGCCGGAAGCTCGACCGGGAGATCGACCGGAAGGAGCGCGAGCACGACCCCCGCGCCCGGGCCGAGCGACGGCGCCAGTTCCGGCTCATCCACCAGGCGGTCAACCATCACATGAAGCGCAAGTACGGGGACGATCGCTGATCGACGACATCGCTGCCGCCGTGCACGTCTCCGACGCGCCAGGCAGGACCGAGGTCGCGAACCTGGGATCGGGCTTGCCCCGCCGCGCGAGAATCGGACCATGACCCGGCGAGCCCGACTGGCGATGCTCCTGGTCGCCGCGCTCGCCTCGGCCTGCGCCGGTGCCGCCCCGACGACCCGGCCGGAGGGATCGACCATGTCCACGCTGTCGCTGACCAGCCAGGCCTTCCTCGAGGGCGGGTCGATCCCGAGCCGCCACTCGTGCGACGGACCGGACGTCTCGCCACCGCTCGCCTGGGCCGGCGGGCCGGCGGGCACGGCTGCCTTCGCGCTCGTGGTCGACGACCCCGATGCCCGCGGCTTCGTCCACTGGGTCGCCTTCGACATCCCCGGGGACCGGCTGTCGCTCGCCGAGGGCGCGTCCGGCACGGGCGGGTTCGGCCAGGGCCGGAACGACTTCGGCCGGGTCGGCTGGGGCGGGCCGTGCCCGCCGTCGGGGACGCACCGCTACGTGTTCGAGCTGTTCGCCCTCGACCGGGCCCTCGGGCTGTCGGGGAGCCCGACGGCGGCCGACGTCCGCCGGGCGATGGGCGGCCACGTCCTCGGTTCGGCCCGCCTCACCGGGACGTACCGGCGCGGCGGCTAGCCCGGTCGTCCCACGCCGGTCAGGCGAACAACCGGCCGGAGCGCGCGACGAGGTCCATCCACGCTCGCTCGCGCCCGATCGTCGTCGCCGGGCCGTGACCGGGGAGGACCTGCGAGCGGTCCTCGAGACCGGCCAGCCGGGCGATCGACGCGGCCATCGCAGCGGCGTCCCCGCCCGGCAGGTCGACCCGTCCCCAGCCGCCGGCGAACAGCGTGTCGCCGCTGAACAGCGTGCCCTCGTCAGCGGCCAGGAGGCAGACCGAGCCCTCGGTGTGGCCCGGGGTGTGGAGGACCTCGAGGCGGACCTCGCCGAACCGGACGACCCCACCCTCGGCCAGCTCGACGGCCGGGACCGACGGCGGGATGTCGAACGGCGCCCAGAGCGGCTGCGGGTCGGTCAGCCGCGCTCGGTCGAGCGGGTGGACGGCGATCTCGGCCCCGCTGTGCTCGGCGACCGCGGCGTTGTCCCCGATATGGTCCCAGTGGCCGTGGGTGGAGACGATGAGCTTGAGGGTCCAGCCTCGCTCGGCCAGCTCGCCGGTGACCCACTCGAGGCACGGGATGGCCGTGTCGATGGCGATCGCCTCGCGAGCCCGCTCGTCGGCGATGAGGTGGACGTTGGTCGCGATGGGCCCGACGACCCGGCTGACGATCCGCATCCGTCCATGATGCCCGACCCGGTGGCCGCCTCCTGGGCCGACCGAGCGGGCGAGACTGCCCTCGGACGTGACCACTTCCTCTTCCGCTCGCCCGGTCGTTCCGCTACGCTCCGGGCCGGCGACGCTCGTCGCCTTGGAGGGGCGGTCCGGTGCGCTGTCCGAGTTGCTCGACCGAGAACGCCGCGGGACGCAAGTTCTGCGCCGAGTGCGGGACCCGGCTGAGCTCGGGCTGCCCGTCGTGCGGCGCGAGCAACGATCCGTCCGCGAAGTTCTGCGGGGAGTGCGGGACGCCGCTCGCCGGCGAGGTCGCTCCTCCGCCGGGTGCCGACGCCGCCGCCCCGGCCACCGAGCGGCGGGTCGTGTCGGTCCTGTTCGCCGACCTGGTCGGGTTCACGAGACTGGCCGAGGGGCGCGACGCCGAAGAGGTGCGCGACCTCCAGGACCGCTACTTCTCCACGGCCCGCGCGGTCATCGAGCGCTACGGCGGGACGCTCGAGAAGTTCATCGGCGACGCGGTCATGGCCGTCTGGGGCGCACCGACGACCCACGAGGACGACGCCGAGCGAGCCGTCCGCGCCGCCCTCGAGCTGCTCAGCGCGGTCGGGGCGCTCCGGGCCGAGCCGGACGGACCGGCGCTCGAGGCGCGCGCCGCCGTGATGACCGGGGAAGCGGCCGTCACGATCGGCGCCACCGACCAGGGCCTGGTGAGCGGCGACCTGGTCAACACCGCCTCACGCCTTCAGGGCGTCGCCCCGAGCGGGACGGTCCTCATCGACGAGACGACCCAGCGGGCCACGAAGGCGGCCATCGCCACCGAACCGCTGGGCGAGCAGGACCTCCGCGGGCGGTCGGCGCCGGTGCCCGCCTGGCGGGCGCAGCACACGCTGGCGATGGTCCGCGGGCGCGGCCGGACCGACCGTCTCGAGCCGCCGTTCGTCGGCCGCGACGCCGAGCTGCGGCTGCTCAAGGACCTCCTCCACGCCGTCGACGAGGAGCATCGCGCGCGCCTGGTCTCCGTGACGGGGATCGCCGGGATCGGGAAGAGCCGGCTCGCCTGGGAGCTCGAGAAGTACATCGACGGGATCGCCAGCGACGTCTACTGGCACCACGGCCGCTCGCCCGCCTATGGCGAGGGGATCGCCTTCTGGGCCCTCGCCGAGATGGTCCGGAGCCGGGCTGGGATCGCCGAGGGCGAGGATGCCGCGAGCAGCCAGGCGAAGCTCGCGACGGCTCTCGCCGACTACGTCCCGGACGAGACCGAGCGGCGGGCGATGATCCCCTGGCTCCTCGCGCTCCTCGGGTTCCAGGACCCCGGCGACGGCCACCAGGAGGAGGCCTTTGCGGCGGCCCGCCGGCTGCTCGAGCGGATCGCGGAGCGCGGGCTGGCGGTATTCGTGTTCGAGGACCTTCAGTGGGCGGACAACGGCCTGATCGACTTCATCGAGTCGGTCCTGGAGTGGAGCCGGAACCACCGCATCCTCATCGTCACGCTGGCCCGGCCCGAGCTCCTCGAACGGCGGCCGACCTGGGGAGCCGGACAGCGCAACTTCACCGCGCTTCACCTCGAGCCGCTCTCCGACGGTGCGATGACCACGCTCCTCGAGGGTGTCGTGCCGGGCCTGCCGAGGTCCTTCACCCGCCGGGTGGTCGAGCAGGCCGCCGGGGTCCCGCTCTTCGCCGTCGAGACGATCCGGATGCTCATCGACGACGGGCGACTCGTCCGCGACGAGGGCGGGTACCGGCTCGCTGGCGACGTCGGGGAGCTGGCCGTGCCCGAGTCCCTGCGCGGGCTGATCGGCGCGCGACTGGACGCCCTGCCGCCGGACGATCGGGCGCTGCTCCAGGACGCCGCAGTCCTCGGCCTGGCGTTCTCGATGGAGGCCCTGGCCGCAATCACGGGGCGGCCGGCCGAAACCCTGGAACCGAGGCTCCGGGCGCTCGTCCGACGGGAGGTCCTGGCGGTCGAGGACGACCCGCGCTCGCCCGAACGCGGGCAGTACGCCTTCGTCCAGGGGCTCATCCGCGAGGTCGCCTACGACACGCTGGCGAAGCGTGAGCGACGGACCCGCCACCTCGCGGCCGCCCGCTACTTCGAGACCCTCGACAACGATGAGCTGGCCGGGATCCTGGCCAGCCACTACCTCGACGCCTGGCTGGCGACGCCGGAGGGGCCCGAGGCCGACGCGCTCGCCGCTCAGGCCCGGGTCGCCCTCCGTGGCGCGGCCGAGCGGGCGACGGGACTGGGCTCGAACGACCTTGCGCTGGGGTACCTCGAGAAGGCGCTGACCGTCACGACCGACCCCGGCGAGCGCTCGACGACCTGGGAGGCGGCCGCGACCGCCGCGTTCCGGGCAGCGCGATTCGATGCCGCCGAGCGCTATGGACGGCTCGCCTTCGACGCGTACCGGGCCGCCGACGACCCAGCCGGGATCGCCCGGACGGCGGTGTCGATCGCCCAGCCGCTCCTCGCGACCGGCCGGACGAGCGAGTTGATCGCGACGCTCGAGGCTGCCCTGGCCGCCTGCCCCGAGGACGCGGACGAACCCGAGCTCGTGACCCTCCGTGCCGAGCTGGCCCGCGCCTTCATGGTCGTCAACGATCCACGCGCCTTCGACCTCGTCGAGGGCTCACTCGTCCAGGCCGAGGCGCTGGGCCTGGTCCAGACGGTCGCGGATGCCCTGGTGACCAAGGCGGCGGTCCTCGACATCGCGGGCCGCAACCTGGAAGGGGTCGCCCTGCTCCGCGGTGCGATCGAGCTGGCGGTGAGCCAGGGCCTGCTGCACATCGAGCTCCGGGCGCGCTCGAATCTCAGCAACCAGATCTTCTCGGACGACCCGCGTACGGCGCTCCGGATCGCCGAGGAGGCCCGGGAGCGAGCGCGGACGCTCGGATTTCGCGAGCAGTTCCGGTGGCTCAGCTGGATGTGCGTCAGCGGGTGCCTGAACCTCGGCCTGTTCGACCGCGCCCTTCGCCTCGTCGACGAGCTCGAGGAGGCCGACCTGGTCGAGTTCGACCTCGACTCGGTCCACGGCACGCGAGCGGTCGTGGCGGCGTCCCGCGGCCAGGCGGCGGAGGCGGCCCGTCTCCGAGCGGCCGAGGAGGCCGTCTTCCCCGACATCTCGCGATCCGAGTTCCTGGCGAACCGCCACATCGAGAAGGCCCAGATCCTGGCCCTGGCCGGTGACCTGGGCGGCGGGTTCACCGAGGCGATGACCGGTGCCGGCCTCTCTCCGTCCGCCTGGGCGTCCGCCCTGGCGATGCGCTACGCCCTGTGGCTCGGTGAGCCGGAGAGGGCCCGCCTGGCTCACGCCGGCCTCGTCGCCGCCCCCGACCGGGGCCGAGCCATCGGTGCGGTCCGCCGGAGCCTCGAGGCGGGGCTGGCCGCCCTCGAGGGTCGGCACGACGAGGCCGCCGCCGGCTACCGGGCCGCGGCCGCCACCCTCCGCGAGCTCGACGCGACGCTCGACCTGGCCCTCTGCCAGCTCGACCATGCCGTCCTGCTCGGACCCGGGGACAGCGGGGCGCGCGCCGCGGCCGACGAGGCCCGCGAGATCCTCACCCGGATCGACGCGCCCGCGCTCCTGGCGCGCCTGGACGCCGGTCTGGAGCGAGCGTCGGCCGACCGGCCGGCCCGCCGGAGGACCGCCCCGGCCGGCCCGCAGACCGTCGCGACCGCGACAGGACCGTCGGCCGAGCGTTCGGAGCCCTGATCAGGCCTCGAGCTTCGCCTTCATGCACGCGAACGTCTGGCCGATCAGCTTGTTGGCCGTGCCCTCGATCAGCCGGGCGCCGACGCTGGCGAGCGTGCCGGAGATGTTCACGTCCGCCTTCCAGGCCATGATCGTGACCCCCTCGCCACCGTGCGACAGGTGCATCGAGGCGACCGCGTCGGCGGCGCTCCCGGGCGCCTGGCCGTGGATCTTCACCTCGGCCAGCTCGGGCGCGGCGATGATCGCCATCTCCCCGTCGGCGTTGAAGCGGGCGCTGATGAAGCCGATCCCGACCTTCGCCTTGGCCCGGAAGTGGGTCGCGTCGATCGCCTCGATCGACTCGACGCCCGGCCCGCACTGGCCGACCTGGGTCGGGTCGGTGACGAACGACCAGACCTTGTCACGGGGCGCGGCGATCTCGACAGTGCCTTCGAAGTGCATCGGTCCTCCGGGATGGGGCGATCAGCTGCCGGCGGTCTTCGCCCCGGCCGGGATGTAGGCGGTCGGCTCGCGGACGAAGCTCGACCGACAGCCGATCGAGCAGAACGCGTAGACGACACCGCCATGTTCCGCGATATGGCGGATGTTCGCCCGGTCGACGGTCATCCCGCACACGGGGTCGAGCAGGACGATGTCGTCGACGGCGGCCGCCGGGGCCGCGGTCGCGGCCGATCCGGCGCCGGCGAGCGTGGCCGGGCCCGGCGCGGCGACGAACGACGCCCGGCCGCGGCGGACCTGGACGAGCTCGGCCAGGATCGAGACGGCGACCTCGGCGGCGGTCTCGGCGCCGAGGTCGAGACCGGCCGGCGCCCGGACCGCGAGGACGCGGTCGGGCTCGATCCCCTCGTCGAGCAGCCAGGTCCGGACCGCGGCGGCCCGGGTCGGGCTGGCGACGAGGCCGACGTAGGCGACGTCGAGGCGGAGCGCCGAGGCGATCGCCTCCTCGTCCCAGACGCCCTGGCTGGCCACCACGACGTACGGTCCGACGGCCGGCTTGGGGAGCGTGGCGAGGTCGTCGCCGACGACGACGTTCAGCCCGGCGGGCAGGACGCTCGGGTCGGCGACCGGGTCGATGAGCGTGACGTCGAAGCCCATCCCGGCCCCGAGCTCGGCGAGGGCGGCGGCGATCGGAGTCGTCCCGGCGACCCACAGGGCCGGGGCGGGCAGGTGCGGTTCCACGTAGATCTCCAGGGTGCCACCGGAGTGGCAGGTCATCACCTCGTCGACGATCCCGTCGCCGCGGCGACTCTCGGACGGTGCCTCCTTGCTGATCCGGAGCAGCCGCGGCTGGCCGTCGGCCAGGGCACGGAGCGCCTCGCGGACGACGATCGGCCGGGCGCAGCTCCCGCCGACGAAGCCCTCGATCGAGCCGTCGGGATGGATCAGCCCGCGGGCCCCCGGTCGCGCCGAGGTCGGCCGACGGACGGCCACGACGGTCGCCAGGGCGTACGGGCGGCCCGCCCGGTCGAGCTCGACCGCCCGCTCGAGGAGCGACACCGGCGGGGTCATCGCGCCGACCCCGCCGGGACGGCGGCGGCTACGCCGTCACCCCCTTGTCGCGCAGGATCGCCCAGATCTTGGGCGGCGTCATCGGGATGTCGATGTTGCGGACGCCGAGGTGCCAGAGCGCGTCGACCACCGCGTTGGCGATCGCCGGCGGCGCGCCGACGGTGGCCGACTCGCCGACCCCCTTGGCCCCGATCGGGTGGTGGGGCGACGGGGTGATCGTCTTGTCGGTCTCCCAGGCCGGGGTCTCGACGGCGGTCGGGAGGAGGTAGTCCATGAACGTCCCGGCCAGGTTGTTGCCGAGCTCGTCGTAGCGGATCTCCTCGTACAGCGCCGGGGCGAGGCCCATCGTCAGGCCGCCGTGGATCTGGCCGTCGACGATCATCGGGTTGATGATGTTGCCGCAGTCGTCGACGGCGACGAAGCGCCGGACGTTGACCTCGCCGGTCCCCTTGTCGATGTCGACGACGCAGATGTAGCTGCCGAACGGGAAGGTCAGGTTCGGCGGGTCGTAGTAGTCGACCGCCTCGAGACCCGCCTCCATCCCCTGGGGGTGGTTGGTGTAGGCGGCGAAGGCGATCTCCTGGATCGTCTTCGACTTGTCGGGCGAGCCCTTGACCGAGAACTTGCCGTTCGTCCACTCGAGGTCGTCTTCGCTGGCCTCGAGCAGGTGGGCGGCGATCTTGCGTGCCTTGTCGCGGATCTTGCGCGCCGCCATCGCCGTGGCCGCGCCGGCGACCGGCGTGGAGCGCGAGGCGTAGGTGCCCAGGCCGTACGGCGCGGTGTCCGTGTCGCCGTACTCGATCTTGATGTCGGCGACCGGGAAGCCGAGCTCCTCGGCGATGATCTGGGCGAACGTCGTCTCGTGGCCCTGGCCCTGGGTCTGGACCCCGATCCGGGCGAGGACCTTGCCGGTCGGGTGGACCCGGATCTCGCACGAGTCGAACATCTTGATGCCGAGGATGTCGAAGTCGTGCGACGGCCCGGCCCCGACGATCTCGGTGAAGCTGCTGATGCCGATGCCCATGAGCTCGCCCCGGGCGCGCTTCTCGGCCTGCTCCTTGCGCAGCCCGTCGTAGTCGATGATGTCCATGCGCCTTCTGGAGCGCGGCCGGGTAGTTGCCCGGAGTCGTACTGACCAGCCGGTCGGCGTCTTGTACGGGAACTGCTCGGGCTGGATGAAGTTCTCCATCCGGAGCTGGGCCGGGTCCTTGCCGATGTCGTGGGCGAGGATGTCGACCATCCGCTCGATGGCGTGGACGGCCTCCGTCACCCGGAACGAGCAGCGGTAGGCGACGCCGCCCGGCGGCTTGTTGGTGTAGACGCCGTCGACCTCGACGAAGGCGTTCGGGAAGTCGTACGAGCCGGTGATCACGTTGAACAGGCCGGCCGGGAACTTCGAGGGATCCGCCGCGGCGTCCGTGTAGCCGTGGTCGGCGATCGTCTTCGACCTTGAGCGCGGTGATCTTGCCGTCCTTGGTCGCGCCGAGCTCGGCGTGGATGTGGTAGTCGCGGGCGAACGAGTCGGCCTGGAGGTTCTCCGAGCGGTCCTCGATCCACTTGACCGGCTTGCCGACGGTCAGCGAGGCGACGACGGCCAGGACGTAGCCCGGGTAGACCGGCACCTTGCCGCCGAACCCGCCGCCGATGTCGTGGGTCTTGACCCGGATGTTCTGCTCGGGCAGGCCGCTGACACGAGGGCGAGCACGGTCCGGATGGCGTGCGGCGCCTGGCTGGTCATGTGCAGGGTGAGCTGGCCGCGGACGGCGTCCCAGTCGGCGATGCAGCCGCAGGTCTCGATCGAGGCGACGTGGATCCGCGGGATGTAGATGTCCTCGCTCGACGTGGACCTCGGCCGCCGCCATGGCCGGCGTCGGTCGCCGCCCGGTCGCCGGACTCCCAGTGCCAGATGTGGTTGTTCGCCTTCTCCGGGCCGCGGTCCGGCCGAAGGACGAACGCGTCGGGCTCGAGCGCCTTGTGCGGGTCGACGATGACCGGCAGCGGCTCGTAGTCGACCATGACCGCGGCGACGCCGTCGGCGGCGATGTAGCGGGTCGTCGCGACGACGGCGGCGACTTCCTGGGCCTGGTACATGACCGTGTCGGTCGGCAGCACCATCTGCTTGTCGCCGGCCAGGGTCGGCATCCAGTGGAGGCCGGCCTTCTCGAGGTCGGCGCCGGTGATGACCGCCAGGACGCCCGGGATCTTGAGCGCCTCGGTGGCGTCGATGCCCTTGATCGTCGCGTGGGCGTACGGGCTGCGGACGATGTCCAGCCAGAGCATGCCCGGGCAGGACGACGTCGTCGATGTACTCGCCCTGGCCGCGGATGAACCGCGGGTCCTCCTTGCGCTTGACGGAGTGGCCCATGCCCCCGACTTCGGGGGTGGTCTGGAGTGTGGTTGCGGCCATCTCGTTCGCCTCGCTCAGCTGGCCGCGGCCGGCTCGGCCGGCGCGTCGGTGGGGGCGGCGGCGGTCGCGCGCATCTCGGCGGCCGCCTGCTGGATCGCCTTGACGATGTTCACGTAGCCGGTGCAGCGGCAGAGGTTGCCGGAGATCCCCTCGCGGATCTCCTCCTCGCGACGGGTCGGGGTCCCGGCCGAGCAGCCACGAGGCCTGCATGATCATCCCCGGGGTGCAGAAGCCGCACTGGAGGCCGTGCTGGTCCCAGAACGCCTGCTGGAGCGGATGGAGGGTGGCCCCGTCGGCCATCCCCTCGATCGTCTTGATCTCGCGGCCCTCGGCGCTGACGGCGAGCATCGTGCACGACTTGGCGCTCTCGCCGTCGACCAGGACGGTGCACGCGCCGCAGTTGCTGGTGTCGCAGCCGATGTGCGTCCCGGTCAGCCCGAAGACGTCGCGCAGGAGATGGACGAGCAGGAGGCGCGGCTCGACGTCGGCCTCGCTGCGCCTCGCCGTTGACGGTGAGGTGGACCTGGTGGGTGGTCATCGCACGCTCCTATCGCTGCGCCAGCGCGCGCTCGACGGCGCTGCGCAGGGCCCGGACGGTCATCTCCTCGACCATCGCCCGCTTGTAGTCGACCGGGCCGTGGGCGTCGGTGACCGGTCGGGTCTCGGCCGCCGCGGCCGCGCCGGCCGCCCGGAAGGTCGTCTCGTTCGGCTGGGCGCCGATCAGCGCCGCCTGCGGCGCCCGTCGACGCGAACGGCGTCTCGGCGACGGCGGTCAGGCCGATCCCGGCGTCGGCGATCCGGCCATCGGCGCCGATCCAGACCATCGCCGCGGCAGCCGACGGTCGAGAAGTCGCCGGCTCGCCGTTCGAGCTTCGCGTAGGCGCCGCCGCTCCCGTTCGCCCAGCGCGGGATGCGGACCTCGGTCAGCAGCTCGGTCGGCTCGATCGCCGTCTGGAACGTGTCGAGGAAGAAGTCGCGGGCCGCGATCGTCCGCTCGCCGGTGCTGCTCCGGCAGACGACCGTCGCCCGGGTCGCCAGGAGGACGGCCGGCCAGTCGGACGACGGGTCGGCGTGGGCGCACGAGCCGCCGATCGTGCCCCAGTTGCGGACCTGCGGGTCGCCGATGCCGCTCGCCGCGTCGGTCAGGAGCGGGTAGCCGGCCTGCACGGTCGGGTCCTCGAGGATCCGGCGGTGGGTGGCGCGGCCGCCGATCCGGAGCTCGTCGTCCGTCTCGACGATGCCGTCGAGGCCGTCGACGTCGCGGATGTCGACCAGCAGGGCGGGCTGGGCCAGCCGGAGCTTGAGCAGCGGCAGCAGGCTGTAGCCGCCGGACAGGACCTTCGCCTCGCCCTCGCGCTCGGACAGGATCCGCAGCGCGTCGTGGAGTCCGGCCGGTCGGACGTAGTCGAACTGACCCGGGATCATCCGTCCTCCTCCGCGTCCTGAGCCGGACGCTGATCTCGTCGCCGAGGTGCGGGGGCGCGCGCTGGTCGTCGACTCGAGGCGGGCATCCCGGTGCGGACCGCTGGCTCAGGTCGCGGACGCCGGTCCGGGTGCGGCGCGGGGGTCGTAGCCGCGAGCATAGGCCCCGCGTGGTGGACGCGTCAACGATGTTGCGGCGGCTCCGACCAGGTCCGACGACGCCCGACCAGACGACGCCGACGCGGCGCACGGCGACCAGCGCCCGGCCTCGCTCGACGGCCCGCTCCCGGACGAGGCCCCGAAGCCGGCGGTCCTTGGCGCCGCCCTCGGCCAGCCAGAGCTGGCGGCGGACGAACCCGTGGAGCTCGTCGAGCGAGTCGAAGCCCCGCGGCGGACGGTCGAACAGGGCGACCTCGGGCCGGCCGGCCGCGGGCCCGGAGCAGCTCGATGAACTCGCGCAGGGCCGGCAGCGCGACCCGCGCCTCGCCGTGGATCGGCGGCCAGAACGGGTCGGCGATCGACGACGGCTGGCGCTCCATCAGGACCGCCACGCAGAGCCGGGTGGCGGCGGCCTCCATCGCGTCGAGGAACGGCCCGATCGCCTCGATGTCGTAGCCGAGATGGGCGATCAGGGCGACGTCGGCGCGCGAGCGGCGGCCCCGGGCGAGCCCGGCTCCGGCGGCCAGCGATCGGCGACCACCCGGACGTTGGCGATCCCGTGCTCGTCGCATCAGCTCGGCCAGCGCCGCGCGCATCCCGTCCGACGGCTCGAGCGCGACGCACCTCGCGGACCCGGAGCGCGAGCGGCAGGGCGTAGCGGCCGGCGCCGGCGCCGATGTCGAGCCAGGCGTCGTCCGGGTCGGGCCAGCGCCAGCAGGGCGTCGAGGATCGGCTCGTCGGTCCGCCGCGGGTCGGCCCGGAACAGGCCGCTGACCGGACCGTAGAAGTCGCGGCCGTCGGCGACCTCGCGGAGCCGGTCGACCTGCTCGCGGTCGCGCCGGACCCGGTCCGCCCAGGCCAGCTCGGCGAGGTCGGCCGGCGTGTCGACGTCCGGGTTGTGCCGCCGAGCTCGACCTCGGCGACGAGCTCCGGATGGGCGGCCAGGATCGGCCCGAGACCGCGATCGCCGCGGGCCTCGGCGATCCACCGCCGGCCGGCGCGCAGGACGAGGACCGGGTTCGCGCCGCCGCCGCCGACGTAGCGCGGCGCGACGAAGGCGATCCCGCCGCGGACCTCCGCGCCGCGTCAGCGCCCGGAAGACCGCCGGGTCGACCAGCGGCTGGTCGCCCAGGACGACGAACGCCCCGTCGAGCGTCATCCGCCGAGCGCGCGTCGAAGCCGACCCGGAGCGAGCTCGCCAGCCCGGCCTCCGGATCCGGGTTGACGACCCGCCGCTCGCCCGCCCAGGCGATGGCCGCCTCGATCTGCGCCGCGTCGCGCCGAGCACGACGACCGTCTCGTCAGGGCCGGCCGCCCGGACCGCGTCGAGGACGTGCTGCAGGATCGGCCGCCCGTCGAGCGGCGGCCAGGAGCTTGCCGCCGCCGAAGCGCGAGCCGGCTCCGGCGGCCAGGACGACGGCGCCGATCCGCGGCCGTCGCGGGTCACCCGCGCATCCGCGTCGCGGGCGGCCGCGGGCAGTCTCGCCAGGCAGCGCTCGGATCGCCGCGACCGTGCGGTCGCCGTCGTCCTCGGTCGTGGCCCAGTTCGAGACCGAGATCCGGATCGCGACCCGGCCGTGGTAGGTCGTCCCGGCGAGCCAGGCCGTCCCGTCGTCCTGGACGCGGGCGGCGACGTCGCGGGTCAGCGCGTCGTCGTCGTCGAACCGGACGAGGACCTGGTTGAGGACGACCTCGTTGAGGACGTCGGCGCCGGGCGATCGCGGCCAGCCGTCGGCCATCCGCCGGGCCACCGCGCAGGTCCGCTCGACGAGCTCGGCGATGCCGTCGCGGCCCGAGCGAGCGGAGCGCCGCGTAGACCGCGAACCCGCGGGCGCGTCGGCTGATCTCGGGCACGTAGTCGAACGGGTCGCGCTCGGCGCCGGGCGCCGGCGGCAGGTAGGCGGCGGCCGACCCCGTCGCGGCCCGGTGGGCGGCGGCGTCGCGGACGAAGACGAGCCCGGAGTCGTACGGCACGTTCAGCCACTTGTGGGCGTCGGTCGTCCACGAGTCGGCCCGCTCGTTGCCGTCGAGCAGGTGGCGCAGCGAGGGGCGCCGCGGCCCACAGCCCGAACGCACCGTCGACGTGGAGCCAGGTCCCGGGTCGGGTCGGCGACGGCATCGGCGATCGCGCCGAGCGGGTCGAACGCCCCGGTGTTCACCTCGCCGGCCTGGGCGCAGACGATCGTCGGGCCCGGTCGGCAGCTCGGCCAGGACCCGGCGCAGCTCGGCCGGCCGCATCCGGCCCTCGTCGTCGCTGGCGACCCGGATCGCCCGGCGGCGCCCGAGGCCGACCATCCGCAGCGCCTTGAAGAGCGACGCGTGGACGTCCGCGCCGACGACGACGTGGATCGGCGGCGCCCCGATCAGCCCGTCCTCCTCGACGTCCCAGCCGGCCGCGCGGAGGACGCGCGTGGCGGGCCGCGGCGAGGGCCGTGAAATGGGCCATCGTCGCGCCGGTCGTGAACCCGACCGACGTCCCGGCGGGCAGCCCGAGCAGCTCGACCAGCCAGTCGGCGGCGACCTCCTCGACGACCGAGGCCGCCGGCGTGCCGAGGTACAGGCCGACGTTCTGCTCCCAGGTCGAGGTCAGCCAGTCGGCCGCGAGGGCGGCCGGCACGGAGCCGCCGATGACGAACCCGAAGTAGCGCGGCGAGGCCATCGTCGACGAGCCCGGGCTCGACGCCGGCCGACCAGCGCGTCGACGACCGCGCGCGGGTCCTCGCCGTGCTCCGGCAGCGGCCCGCCGAGGGTCGCGCCGCAGGTCGTCGGCGGTCAGCCCCGGGCGCGGCTCCGACCCGGCGCTCGGCCAGCGACGCGCGGTACGCGATCGCGAGGTCGGCGGCGTGGCGGAGCAGGTCGGGCGTGCCGGTCTCGACCTCGGCCGGCGATCCGGACGCGTCGCGGGGACGCTTCGATCCACCGGGTCCTCCCTCCTCGAGTGGCCGTCGAGTCACGCCGCGCGCCGCGGCCAGCTCGCAGCATCGGGCGGCCGGAGCCGCCGTGGCGGTCGGCGACGATCTCGGCCATGATCGCCAGGGCCGTCTCGGCCGGCGCCCGCCCGCCGAGGTCGAGCCCGATCGGGCCGCGCAGCCGGGCGAGCTCGTCGGCGCGCACGCCGGCGGCCAGCAGCCGCTCGCGCCGGTCGGCCTGGGTCTTGCGCGAGCCGACCGCGCCGACGTAGCGGCAGCCGCGGCGGAGCGCCTCGACGATCGCCGGCTCGTCGAACTTCACGTCGTGGGTGAGGACGGCGACCGCGTCGGCCGGCCCGAGCCCGATCTCGTCGGCCACCTCGTCCGGCCAGCCGACGACCAGCCGGTCGACGTCGGGGAACCGCTCCGGCGTGGCGAACGCCGCCCGGCCGTCGATGACGACCGTCTCGTAGCCGAGCTCGCGGGCCAGCGCCACGAGCGGGATCGCGACCTGGACGGCGCCGACGACGACGAGCCGCGGCCGGACCGGGAACGCCTCGACGAACAGCGAGCGGCCGCCGAGCTCGACCGTCCGCGACGTCCCGCTGGCCAGCGCCTCGAGACCGGCCCGGACCAGCTCGGCGTCGAGCGCCGGCTCGCCCGAGCGAGCCGCTCAGCGAGCCGTCGTCGCCGACGACGAGCGACGGCGGCGGCCGGCTCCCCCGCCCCGGGCTCGTGCGGCCCGAACTCCGGGCCCGGCGAGTCGGCCGGCAGCGGCGTGACGATCGCCCGGCCGTGCTCGAGGTCCGCGCCCGGCCGCCACGACCTCGGCGCGGACGGCCGGCTCGACGAGCACGTCGATCGTCCCGCCGCAGGCGAGCCCGACGTCCCAGGCCTGCTCGTCGCTGATCCCGTAGCGGATGACCCGGCTGACGCCGTCGCGGCGGGCCCGCTCGATCTCCTCGTAGGCGGCGCCCTCGACGCAGCCGCCGCTGACCGAGCCGGCGATCCGACCGTCGGCCGCCGCCAGCAGGACCGCGCCCTCCGGCCGCGGCGCCGAGCCGAACGTCCGGACGACGACCGCCCGGCCCGACGTCCGACCCCGTCGGCCTGCCACGTCGTCCAGCGTCTCGAGCAGCTCTCTCATCGGCGCGACTCCATGCGCCACAGCGTACGTCGGACGGCCGGACGCGGTTTCGGGCCGGCGCCGTCAGCCGTCGAGCGGCCGGGCGACGGTCGCCGTGCTGGGCGTCGTCGCCGACCCGGACCGGGGCGACCTCGTGGACCTCCGGGCCGGACGCTCTCGACGGGCGGGGCGCGTGGCCGCCGAGCGGGCGCCCTCGCCGCCGAAGCCGCGGGCCCGGCGGGCCGCCTCGCGCCGGGTCGGGGCGTCCGACAGGAGGATCCCCGAGCCGCTCGAGGCTGGCCAGCGTCCCGGCCGGGACGAAGTCGTCGATGAACGGCATCGCCGCCGACATCCCGCCGGCCAGCGGCTGGTAGCCCGGGGCCGAGGCGAGCGGGTTGAGCCAGATCAGCCGGTGGCAGCTCCGCTGGAGCCGGGCGGTCTCGCGGGCGACGAGGGCGGGGTCGCCGCGGTCCCAGCCGTCCGACACGACGACGACGACCGCGCTGCTCCGCAGGACCCGCCGGGCCCAGTGCTGGTTGAACTCGCGGAACGACTCGCCGATCCGGGTCCCGCCCGACCAGTCGGTGACCGTCTCGGCGACCCGGTCGAGCGCCCGGTCGCGGTCGCGGTCGCGCAGCAGCCGGGTGACCCGGGTGAGCCGCGTCCCGAACACGAACGCCTCGGTCCGGACCGCCGAGGCCGCCAGCGCCTGGCTGAACCGCAGGAGGACCCGCGCGTGGCGCTCCATCGAGCCCGAGATGTCGCAGATCACGACGAGCGCCCGCGGCCGGCGGACGGGCCGTCGCCAGACCCAGTCGAGGACGTCGCCGCCGGTCGCCAGGCTGCGCCGGAACATCGCCCGCGGGGCGACGACCCGGCCGTGGCGGTGGAGCTCGCTGCGGCGGGTCCGGCGCCGCTCGAGGTTCGGGCATGAGCAGGTCGATCAGCCGCTCGGCGTCGCGCAGCTCGGCGGCGGTCATCCGGTCGAACTGGCGGTGGCGGTCGACCTCGCCGGCGCTGTAGGCCCGCTCGCTGATGATCGTCGGGCCGTCGTCGACGTCCGGGTCGCCCTCGAGCGCTCCTCGTCGCTGCCGATCGGCAGGCCGTCCGTGCGCGGCCTCCGTCGTCGGCCGCTCGGCGCCCGCCTCGGCGTCGAGCGCACCGTCGTCCTCGTCCTCGTCGCCTCGGCCGGCTCGCCCGGTGCCCGACGGCTGCGGTCCGTCCGGCAGGCGCGGTGCCGCGCCGCGCCAGAACCGGGCGAACACCTCGTCGTAGACCTCGAGGTCGTCGCGCCGGCGGACGAACACGGCGGCGCCGGCCGAGCGGACCTGCTCGCGGTCGCCGATGTCGACCAGGCCGAGCGCCCGGGCGAAGTCGATCGCCGCGCCGAGGTCGGTCGTCAGGCCGGCCAGCGCGGAGCGCCCGGGCGAACCGGACGGCGCTCCCGGTGAACCGCTCGCCGTCGACCAGCAGGGCGGTCCGGCCGCCCGGCATCGGCGGGAGGATCCGAAGCGCGGATCGGGCGCGCCGGTCACGGGCGGACGTCCCGGCTCAGCCGCCGGCGACGACCTCGTCGAGGATCCGCCGGCCGGTCTCGCCCCGGACGTGGCGGACGTCCTCCTCGTACTTGAGGACGACGCCGAGGGTCTCGTCGACGAGCTCGGGCTTGAGCTCGGTCGCCCCGAGGGCGAGCAGCGCGGACGCCCAGTCGAGCGTCTCGGCCACGCCGGGCACCTTGGTCAGGTCGGCCTCGCGCAGGCGGTGGACGAAGCCGACGATCTGGCCGGCCAGCCGGTCCGGGGCCTCGGGCACCCGGGTCAGGACGATCTCGAGCTCGCGCTGGAAGGTCGGGTAGTCGATCCAGTGGTAGAGGCAGCGCCGCTTCAGCGCGTCGTGGACCTCGCGGGTCCGGTTCGAGGTGAGGACGACCCGCGGGCGTCTGCTCGGCCCGGACCGTGCCGATCTCCGGGACCGTGACCTGGAAGTCGGACAGGATCTCCAGGAGGTACGCCTCGAACTCCTCGTCGGCCCGGTCGATCTCGTCGATGAGCAGGACCGGCGCCTTCCCGTCGGGCGACTCGAGCGCCTGGAGGAGCGGGCCGCTTGATCAGGAACTCGGGGCCGAAGATGTCGTGGGCGTTGGCCCGGTCGACCCGCCCGGCCGCCTCGAGCAGCCGGATCTCGAGCATCTGGCGCGGGTAGTTCCACTCGTAGACCGCCGAGTTGACGTCGAGCCCCTCGTAGCACTGGAGGCGGATCAGGCGCGTCTCCGAGGGTCGTCGCCAGGATCTTCGCCAGCTCGGTCTTGCCGACGCCGGCCTCGCCCTCGAGGAGGAGCGGCCGGCCGAGCTCGAGGGCCAGGAAGACGGCCGTCGCCAGCGACCGGTCGCAGATGTAGTCGGCCGCCCGGAAGCGCTCGACGATCCCGTCGACGGACCCGAGCTCGGCCGGGGCTGCGTCCGACGGGTGGTCTGCCATGCGCGGACTCTACAGCCTCGGGGCAGACGGCAGCGGCCGGCACGGCGGCCTATCATCGCGGGACGTCCGGCGCGGCCGGCTCCGAGGAGGGCTCTGGGATGTGCTGTCTGCTGGCGGTCGCCGCGTTGTTCGGCCCGCGCTTCCTCGGCTTCGTCTGGTGGCTGCTCGACCCGGTTCGGTGGGGCACGACGTTCCCGACCCCACTGTTCGGGCTCATCGGCTGGCTCCTCGTCCCGTGGACGACGATCGCCTACGTGTTCGCGTTCCCGAACGGGGTCGAGGGCCTCGACTGGGGGTTGATCGCCCTCGCCCTGCGTGGTCGACCTCGGCACGACCGGCGGCGGGGCCTTCGGGCGCGGCCGCCGCCGCTGGCACTACGACTGACCCGCTCGATCGGCGAGCGGTCGGCCCGGCGGTCCGGGGAGCGGCTCAGCCGTCCGGCGCGTCGAGCTCGCGGGCGTAGGCCGGGAAGCGGAAGCGCATCGACCGGGTGAGGATCCCGCCGACGCCCAGGCGGGCGACGGTGGCCGCGCGTGGCCCGCTCGCCCGACAGGAGGCGCGGCAGGAGCAGGTCGGCGGCGGTCGCCTTCGAGTAGGCCCCGCAGGTCGGCAGGCCGAGGACGTCCGTCCGGCCGATCCGGGCCAGCCAGAGCATCGAGCCCGGGTGGGCCGGGACGCCGTGGCGGACGATCCGCCCGCCGAGCCGGTCGATCGCGACGAAGAACGGGTCGGACGGGTCGGTGCTGGCCGAGCCGGCGGTCAGGACCAGCTCCACCCGGCCGGCCGGCGGGCCGCCGACCAGCGGCGCCGAGCGCGTCGGTGACCGCGTCCGGGTCGTCTTCGACGTAGGCGACCGAGACGAGCGTCGACCCGAGCGACTCGACCTTGAGCCGGACGCTCGCCTCGAACCGCTCGCGGGCCGGGGCGTGGAGCGACTCCTTGACGACGACCGCCGACCCGGCGCCGGACGAACCCGGCGACCCGGACGACCGCGAGCTGGTCCGGCCCGGGCGGCGACCGCGCTCGGCCCGCTCGATCGTCGCGGCCGGGACGACGTGCGGCGCGACCTTCACGCTGGCGACGAGGTCGCCGGCCCGGACGACCTGGCCGTCGAACAGGGTGAACACCTCGATCGGGTCGATCCGGTCGAGCCGCTCGACGAGGTCGGTCCGGATGTGGACCACGCCGTCGCGCGCGGCGAGCAGGTCGACCCGGCTCTCGGCCGGGCCGCGGGTGGTCAGCCCGGGCCCGCGGACGGCCGCGGCGAGTCGCTCGGCCGCGGCATCCTCGTGGAGGTCGCCGGCCTCGACGACGAGGACGGCGATCCCGGCCGACGCGAGCGCCCGCGGGCCGCCCTCGACCCGGACGCGCCGGCGCGCCGAGGCTCGTCGAGATCGGCCGCGGTCAGCCGGCGTCCCTTCGGCCAGCGCTCACCGTCGACCACCAGGTCGCGGGTCGAGGACCGCCCCGACGAGGCCGCCCGACGGATGGCGGCCCGGGACGATCCGCTCGAGCCGCACCCGCCGCCCGGGTCAGTCGCCGGCGGCGAACGCCGCCTCGATCGCCCGGCGCGTCTCGACCCGGGCCATCTCGGCCCGGTACGCCGCGTCGGCGTGGATGTCCGAGCCGACGGTGATCCCGTCGGCCGCGTGGGCCGCCGCGTTCGCGATGGCCGCCGCATCGCCGCTCGTGCCGATGAGCGCCGCCTCGACGGCCGTCGCCCGGTAGGCGACGTCGCCGACTCCGGTGATCCCGATCCGGGCCGTCGTGACCGAGCCGGCGGTCCGGCCGACGACCGCCGCGACCCCGACGATCGAGTAGCCCGACGCGCGCTGCTCGAGGCGCCGGAAGGCCATCCCCGCACCCGGCCGGCTGGGAGGGGATCCGGATCTCGGTCAGCAGCTCGTCCTCGGCCAGGTCGGTCGCGAAGGCGCCCTCGAAGAAGTCCGAGGCCGCCGACGACCCGCTCGCCGCTCTTCGAGCGGATGACGATCCGGGCGTCGAGGGCGAGCACGACCGCCGGCATGTCCGACGCCGGGTCGGCGTGGGCGATCGCGCCGCCGAGCGTGCCACGGTTGCGGACCTGGACGTCGCCGATGCCCGGGATCGTCGTCGCCAGGAGCGGGACCCGGGAGGTCGCCAGGTCCGAGTCGAGCACCTCGCGGTAGGTCGCCAGCGCGCCGATCGCCGACGCCGCCGTCGGGCAGCTCGCGGATCGCGCGCAGCTCGGCCGAGCCCGCCGATGTCGACGAGCTTCTCGGCTCGCGCCAGGCGAAGCCGGAGGAGCGGGATGAGGCTCTGGCCGCCGGCCAGGACCTTGGCCGAGCCGCCCGAGGCCGCCAGCAGGTCGAGCGCCTCGGCGACGCTCGACGGCCGGGAGTACGCGAACGCCGCCGGGATCACGACTGGGCCTCCTTCCCGTGGATGGCGTGCCAGATCTTCGGCGCGGTCAGCGGCATGTCGAGATGCCGGATCCCGAACGGGCTGAGCGCGTCGATCACCGCGTTGGCCACCGCCGCGGTGCTGGCGATCGCGCCGGCCTCGCCGACGCCCTTCACCCCGAGCGGGTTGACCGGCGAGGGGGTGACCGTCTCGTCGAGCTCGAGCGGGCGGCAGCCACGACGCCCGCGGCATGGCGTAGTCGAGCATCGTCCCGGACAGCAGCTGGCCGTCCTCGCCGTAGACGGCGCCCTCCCAGAGCGCCTGGCCGACGCCCTGGACGATCCCGCCGTGGAGCTGGCCGTCGACGATCATCGGGTTGATCTTCTTGCCGACGTCGTCGACCGCGACGTAGCGCTTGAGGTCGACCTCGCCGGTCTCCTCGTCGATCTCGACGATGGCGACGTGGGTCCCGAACGGCCAGGTGCAGTTCGGGGTGTCGTGGTAGACGGTCTCGTCGAGGTAGGGCTCCATCCCCTCGGGCAGGCTGAACCCGAGGTCGAGGGCGAAGGCGATCTCCTGGAGCGTCTTCTTCTTCTCGGGCGAGCCCTTCACCCGGTACTCGGCGCCGACGACCTCGATGTCGTCGACCGACGCCTCGAGCATGTGGGCGGCGTAGCGGCGCGCCTTCTCGCGGACCTTGCCGGCGGCCTTGACCGCGGCCGTGCCGCCGACCGACGCGGTCCGGCTGCCGTACGAGCCGTAGCCGAACGGCGTGCCCTGGGTGTCCGAGTGCTGGACGATGACGTCCTCCATCGGCACCCCGAGCTCGGACGCGATGATCTGGCGTGAACGTCGTCTCGTGACCCTGGCCCTGGGGCTGGGTGCCCATGGTCAGGATGATCTTGCCGGTCAGGTGGACCTTGAGGTTGGCCGACTCCCACATCGCCGCGCCCCAGCCCTCGCCGACCGCGCCGATCCACTTCGACGGCGCGACGCCGCAGACCTCGATGTAGGTCGACAGACCGACGCCGAGGTACTTGCCCGCGCGTCCGCGCCTCGGCCTTCGCGTCGTCCATCTCGTAGTACCCGGCCATCGTCAGCGCCTTGTCGAGGGCCGGCTCGTAGTTGCCCGAGTCGATGTAGATCTTCTCGCCGTTCGAGGCCGTGCCGAGACCCGACGGGTTGTCGTACGGGAACGGTCGGGCGGGATGAAGTTCTTCCGCCGGATCGCCGCCGGGTCCATCCCGATCTCGTCGGCGAACAGGTCCATCGCCCGCTCGATGACGTAGGTCGCCTCGGGCCGGCCGGCGCCGCGGTAGGCGTCGACGAAGGTGGTGTTGGTGTAGACCCCGGTCACCTCGCAGTAGACGTTGGGGATCTTGTAGCAGCCCGACAGGACCCGGCCGTAGAGGGTCGTCGGGATGCCCGGGCCGATCGTCGACAGGCGCCCGCCGAGGTTGGCGTACGTCTTGACCCGGAGCCCGGTGATCTCGCCGTCGCGCTTGCCGGCGATCTCGAGGTAGGTGATGTGGTCGCGGCCGTGGATCGTGCTCTGGTAGTTCTCCCGGCGGGTCTCGACCCACTTGACCGGCCGGCCGCCGATGAGCTTCGAGGCGAGCATGACCAGGGCCATGTCCGCGTAGCAGAAGATCTTCGTCCCGAACGCCCCGCCGATGTCCGGCGAGATGCAGCGGACCTTGTGCTCGGGGATCCCGGTCACGAAGGCGGCCAGCAGGAGTCGCTGGATGTGCGGCGTCTGGCTCGACATCCAGATCGTGTACTCGTCCGTCCCCGGGTTGTACCAGCCGATGTCGCCGCGGACCTCCATCGGGTTCGGGATCAGCCGCTGGTTGACGATCCGCTGGCGGACGACGACCTCGGCCGCATCGATCGCCGCGTCCGTGCCGGCCTTGTCCCCGACCGTCCATTCGAAGACGACGTTGTTCGGGGCGTTCTCGTGGAGCTGCGGCGCGCCCGGCTGGGTCGCCTTCTCCGCGTCGACGACCGCCGGCAGCGGCTCCCATTCGACGTGGATCGCCTCGAGCGCGTCGGCCGCCTGCTCGGCGGTCTCGGCGATGACCGCGGCGACCCCCTCGCCGGTCCACTTGACGCTGTCGGTCGCCAGGGCGCGGGGCGTGTTGATGTTGTTCTGGATGCCGGCCACGCCGCCGGCCGGCCAGGCCATCGGGAGCGGGTTGTACGGGACGTCCGCGCCGGTCAGGACGGTCAGCACGCCGGGCATCGCCTTGGCCGCCGAGGTGTCGATCGAGCGGATGTTGGCGTGGGCGTACGGGCTGCGGAGGATCGCCATGTAGGTCATCCCCGGCAACTTGATGTCGTCGAGGTAGCGGCCCTTGCCGGTGATGAAGCGGTGGTCCTCGACGCGCTTGACGGAGGCGCCGAGCACGTCGGTGGTCATCGGAGCCCTCCTGTCAGGCGTTCGAGCCGGCCGGCACGCCGGCGCCGGCGCGGGTGACGGCCGCGGCCTCGCGGATCGCCGCGACGATGTTGTGGTAGCCGGTGCAGCGGCAGAAGTTGCCCTCGATGGCGTGGCGGATCTCGTCGTCGGTCGGGTCGGGGTTGCCGGCCAGGAGGTCGGCCGCGGCCATGATCATCCCCGGCGTGCAGAAGCCGCACTGGAGACCGTGCTTCTCCCAGAACGCGGCCTGGATCGGGTGGAGCCCGCCGGCCGGGGCCATCCCCTCGATCGTCGTGATCGAGTGGCCGTCGGCCTGGACCGCCAGGATCGCGCACGACTTGACCGCCCGGCCGTCGAGCTGGACGGTGCACGCGCCGCACTGGCTGGTGTCGCAGCCGACATGGGTGCCGGTCAGCCCGAGGTCCTCGCGGAGCGCCTGGACGAGCAGCCGTCTGGGCTCGACCACCACCTCTCGTTCGACGCCGTTCACCGTGAAGCGGACCTGCTCAGTCACCAGTGGACCTCCTGCTGAGCGCGTGCGCGTGGGAGACCGGGACGGACGCCCCTCCGGACGGACGGGTCGGAGAGGTGGACCCCGATGGTGGCACCGGCGCGCCCCGGACGCAAGCCGGATCCGCGGGACGGCACCGTCCGGGTCCGCCCCGGGTCGGGACCGGCCGCCGGATCAGTCTCGCGCGGGGGCAGGCTGCGCCGCGGACACCTCGGGGATCGACGTCGCCCGGGCTTCGGGCGGCAGCCCACGCAAGAGCGTCACCGCCCCGAGCTCGTCCAGGATCGCCCGCGCCTCGGCGGCGGCCGCGGCCGCCCCGGGGTCGTCCGGGGCGAGCATCGCTCGGGCGCGCAGGGTCAGGGCGAGGTCCCACCGGACGCCACGGGACCGGAAGACCTCGGCCGCATCGTCGATCCGTGAGAGACCCGTCGGGTCCCCCTCCAGGACCGCGCGTGCGCCCAGCACCGCGTCGCGCATGGCCGCACTCAGCCGGCCGGCATTGCCGGCTCGACCCAGGGCCGCGACCACCTCGCGGAGCCGTTCGGGATCCCGTGCCTCGACGGCCGCGGCGAGGATCTCCGCCGACTCCCCGACCACCCCGAGCTCGGCGCTCAGCCGCTCCCCCTCCCGGCCGTGAGCGACGGCCGCTCCAAGGTCACCGTCGGCGAGCGCGATCGCCTGGCGGACGTCGCAGATGGTGATCCGCATCTGGGGATCGGTCACGTCCGCGAACCGGCGCTCGAAGCGGTCGATCAGCTCGCGGGCCTCGGCGCCCCGACCCCGGAAGGCGCGGACGACGCAGACCTCGGATGGCACCGAGAACTCCCAGGGGCTCGACCACTCACCGAGCACGTCCAGCTCCGAGGCCATCCGCTCGATGCGGTCCCAGTCGCCCAGGACCCGCGCGCAGCCGGCCGCGTTCCCGGCCGCGGAGAGCGACCAGCCGACATAGCCACGCTGGCGCGCTCGGACGCTGCCGGTCCAGGCGATCTCGAGGGCGCTGGCCGGGTCCTCGCTGAGGCCGAACGACGACAGGTTCATCCGCGAACGCATCTCCGCGTTGAACAGCCCCTCCCGCTCGGCGAAGACCAGCGCGCCCTGGAGGATCGCCATCGCCTCGAGGCTCCGCCCGTCCCCGGTCAGCGCCCAGGCCAGGCTCGGCAGGAGCTCGGCGACCACGTTCCTGAGCCCGAGTCGTTCGGCGATCGGGAGGGTCGCCTCGATGAGTCCGTGGGCGGCCGCATGGTCACCGCTCATCAGCTGGGCCCGGGCCACCTCGGCGGTCAGGAGGACCCCGTCGGGATCCTGCTCGGTGAACGAGCCAAGCCCGGCGCGGATCGCCTCCGCCTCGGTCCGGGCCTCCGTCGCGCGACCGGCGTTGAGGAGCGCGCCGACCAGCAGGAGCGCGGCGCGCGCCTCGAGCGCGTGGTCACCGCGCCGTCGACCTGCCTCGACGAGCTCGCGGGCGAGGGCCTCCGTCTCCTCGATCCGGTCGGTCGCGCTCAGCGCCCGGCCGCGCGCCTCCTGGAGCCGGAGCCGCTCCGGCTCGTCCCCGGCCAGCTCGACCGCGTCGGCCAGGTAGCCGGCGGCGCTGGCATGGGCGCCGATGGCGACCGATCGGGCCGCGGCCGCCTCGAGCGCGTCCCGGGCCTGGACGGTCAAGCCCGCCCGGTCGGCATCGTCCGGGGCGCTCCGCAGCGCGTCCAGGTAGTGGCTCGCGACGATCCCGGCCCGCTCCTCGCCGCCGGTCGCCTCGAAGTAGCGGGCCGCCGCGAGGTGCCGGGCCAGCCGCTCGCGGCGGGGCAGGCGGGCATAGGCGACCTCGCGCAGGACGCCCTGGACGAAGCGGTACTGGCCGCGCTCGGGCGAGATCGGGTCGTCGTCCAATTCGAGCAGCTCGCGCCCGACGAGGTCGTCGAGGACCCGCCGGACGTCGTCGGCCGGCCGACCGCCGAGCGCGGCGAGCGAGTCGACGGTGAAGCTCAGCCCGAGCACCGAGGCCAGGCCGACCACCTCGCGGGCCGGCTCGTCGAGCGTGTCGAGGCGCGCCCCGAGCAGCGCCTGGAGCGAGTCGGGCACGGCCAGCGAGCCGAGATCGCCAGCCAGTCGGAACCGTCCCTCGGTTTCGGTCAGCCGACCCTGGTCGAGCAGCATCCGGACGGTCTCGACCGCGTAGAGCGGGATGCCGGCGGCCCGGTCGCGGATCGTCCGGAGAGCCGCCTGGGGGATGCCCGGGACCAGGCCCAGCAGGAGCAGGTCCATGGCCTCGTCGGTCAGCGGCGCCAGGTCGAGCCGGGTGTGGTTCCGGACCGTCGCCCCGAAGCCGGGCCGGTCCTCGATGAGCTCCGGCCGAGCCAGCGCCAGGACGAGGATCGGGCGGTTCCGTGCCGCGCCGAGGAGTCCCTCGATGAAGTCGAGCAGGCCGGGATCGGCCCAGTGGAGGTCCTCGAAGACGAGGACGGTCGTGCCCCGGTCGGCGATCCGCTCGAACAGCGTCCGCCAGGCGGCGGTCAGCTCCTCGCCGCTGCCACCGGTCGCCTCGGCCAGGCCGAGCAGGGCGGCCAGCCGCGGCTCGACGCGAGCCCGCTCGTCGGGATCGGGCAGGTACTCGACGGCCATCTCGGCCAGCTTCGCCCGGGCGACCTCGGGCGGATCGGACTCGGCGATCCGGGCCCGGCCGCGGACCATCTCGGCGAGCGCCCAGAACGCAAGGCCGTCGCCGTACGCCGGTGAGCGGCCCTGGTGCCAGTAGACCAGCTCGACCAGCCCGTCGATGTACTTCTCGAGCTCCCAGGCCAACCGGCTCTTGCCGATCCCGGCGATCCCGGTCACCGAGACCAGCCGGGCCCGTCGCTCGCGGGTCGTGGCGTGGAGGAGCTCCTTGAGCAGCCGCAGCTCGTCGTCCCGGCCGACGAACGGCGCCTCGAGCCGGGTCGACCGGCCATAGCCGCCGCGCCCAGCCACCACCCGCACGGCGCGCCAGGCGCCGACCGGCAGCTCCTTGCCGCGCAGGAGCTGCTCGCCGGCCGGCTCGTAGACGATCGCCGATTCCGACGCCCGGACGGTGGCCTCCCCGACCAGGACGGAGCCGGGCGGCGCCACGGACTGGAGCCGAGAGGCGGTGTTGACCAGGTCGCCGGCGACCATCGCCTGGCCGTCGGCCCCGAGCGCCACGGCCGCCTCGCCGGTGAGCACGGCCCCGCGGACCGCGATGGCCGACCCGTCCGGGGCGCGCAGGCCGGCGGTGGCGTCGATCAGCTCGAGCGCGGCCCGCACCGCCCGCTCGGCGTCGTCCTCGTGGGCGACCGGCGTGCCCCAGACGGCCATGACCGCATCGCCGATGAACTTCTCGATCGTCCCGCCGTAGCGTCCGATCCGCTCGCGGGCGAGGGCGAAGTAGCCGTCGAGGAATTCCCGAACGGCTTCCGGATCCTGGTCGTCGGCCAGGGCGGTGAAGCCGACGAGATCGGCGAACAGGACGCTCACGATCCGCCGCTCGGTCGGGCCGCGATCCGGGCTCGATCCGGGCGTGGCGGCCAGCTCTCCCGGCGACGGGGCGGCGCCCGCCTCCGGCGAGCCGGGGAGGGCAGCGCCGCAGACACCGCAGAACCGATCGCCCGGCTCGGCCGGCGAGCCACAGGTCGGACAGCTGGCCGCCAGGGCCGTGCCGCACGACCGACAGAACCTCCGGCCCGCCCGGTTCTCCGTCCCGCATCGTTCGCAGATCATCGGATCCCTCAGGCTTGGGTGCCAACCCCGGCGAGGATACCGCGCCGGCGAGCCCGGGCGGACGGGTCTGCCCACCACGGGGTCTGGGTCAGGTCGACGGCGGCTCGGATCCTTCGCGACGCCCCTCGCGCTCGCGCCGCGGCCGCCAGCGCCCGAGCGCGGCGCTCCGGGCGTCGATCGACCGCGGATCGAGCGACGCGGCGATCGGCTCCTCGGCGCGGCGCTCGAAGAGTCGGACGACGTGGCCCAGGAGCTCGATCTTCGGCCGGGCGTCGGCCGGCGACAGGCCCGCCAGGCCGCCCGACGGCGCGATCCCGATGCGCGCCTCGCCTCGCCCGCCCGACGCGGCGTAGCCGATCGCCCAGACGACGATCGCGGCCTCGTCGAGCGTCGGAGTCCGGGCGTCGACGACGCCGAGGATCATCCCCCGTTCGAGCGGCGCCCGGCGGATCAACCGCCAGTTGTCCGGACCATCGATCAGGTCGAACAGGTGGCTGTCGTAGGCCGGGTCGAAGATGGTCTCCGGTCCGGCCTGGTCGGCGTTCCCCCCGACGATCGCCAGCGACAGGTGGGGTCGGTCAGCCGTCGGCCCGAGGCCGGCCAGCAGCCTGGCGTGAGCGGCCCGGAACAGCCCTCGTTCCGCTTCGTCGGTGCCGATCGAGACCGCGGCGTCCTCGTCGACCTCGATGAACGGACAACCCGCGGCCGCGAGGTCGGCCAGCTCGCCGGCCAGCTCGTCGGCGAAGGCGAGCGTCAGATCGCTCCGGGTCGGCTCGTCCGTGGCGAACCGCCGGCCGAGGGTGTACGGGCCGACGAGCGCCTGCTTGACCGGGAGCTCACCGGCGGCGGCCTGGGTCGCGGCCCAGGCATCGACCGTCAGCGGCCCGTCACGGCGGGGAGGGATGCCCCGCCCGGCGAGCAGGGCGCGGCCGATCCGGTCGATCGGGTCGGGCCAGCGTACCCCGCCGTCGCTGAGCAGCCCAAGGCCGGCCTCGATCTGCTCGGCGAGGACCTCGCCGACGAGCGCGTCGTCGTCCCGCCCGGACGGGTCCCGCGGTCGGGAGGTCGGATAGGCGCCGGACAGCGTGGCGAACACCCCGCGATCGTAGGCCATGGACCGTCATCGGGTACCCTGCCGAGCATGCCCAGGACCGGCGACCGGCTGGCCGGCCGCTACGAGCTCATCGCCCCGATCGGGTCCGGCGGCTTCGCGACGGTCTTCCGCGCTCGCGACCTGTGGCTCGGTCGGGACGTGGCCGCCAAGATCCTCCTGCCGAACCACAGCGGCGACGCGGTCGTCGCCGCCCGCTTCGGCCGGGAGGCCCGCGCCCTGGCGGCGATCAGCCATCCCAACGTCGTGGCCATCCACGACGTCGGTGGTGGCGATCCGGCGACCGGCTCCGAGCCGTTCCTGGTGATGGACCTGTGCGCGGACGGCTCGCTCGCCGACCGACTCGCGGATTCGGACCTCGGGGCGCTGCCACCCGAGGAGCTCATCCCGATCCTCGCCGACGCGGCGGCCGGCCTCGCCGCCCTCCACGCGCTCGGCATCGTCCATCGCGACATCAAGCCGTCGAACATCCTCCTCGGCGACGGTCGGGCACGGATCGCCGACCTCGGGATCGCGCTCTCGGAGCCGAGCGAGCTGACCGCGCCGCAGACGACGGTCGGCACCCTCGCCTACCTCGCCCCCGAGCTGCTCGCCGGCGGGCCGGCCAGCCCCGCCAGCGACGTCTACGCGCTCGGCGTCGTCGCCTACCTCGGCCTGACCGGGGTCCTGCCCCGGCCGGCGCGCAACCTGGCCGAGGTCGTCGCCTCGAGCCGAGCCCCGACGCCGGTCGTGTCGAGCCTGGCGCCGGCGGTCGGCCCCGCGCTCGATGGGCCGATCGCCGCGGCCCTGGCGCGATCGGCGGGCGCCCGACCCACCGCCGCGGCGTTCGGAACGGCCATCCGCTCGGCCCTCGCGGCCGGCTCGGGGACGTCGGTGACCACGCCGTCCGCCGTCTCGGCGCCCTTCGTCGAGCGCCACGCAGCCGACGCCCCGACGCTGACCGACCTCCCGCTCCCGTCGGCCACCCGACCGGCAGGCCGGATCTCGGTCCTCGCCACGATCGCGGTCATCGCCCTGGCCGTGGCGATCGGCGGGCTATCGCTGGCCGCCATCGGTGGTTTCGGTCCCCTGCTCGGATCCGCCGGCTCGCCGGGCCCGTCGTCGGAGGCCATCGCCGGAGCGCCCTCGCCGAGTGCCACACTCGCCACGACGACCCCTGCCCCGACGCCGACGCCGTCACCGACCCCCACCCCGACACCGACGCCGACACCCAGCCGACGCCGTCACCGTCGCCGTCGCCGGACCCGTTCGAAGCCGCGGCAGCCAGCGGGACCGTCGCCCGGACCGCCGTCGAGGACGCCCAGGATCAGGGCGTCCTGAAACGGAAGGACGGCCGCGACCTGCTCGGCCGGCTCGAGCGCTTCGCCGAGGCCATCGCCGATCGCGACACTCGGGCGGCCCGACAGGAGGCCCAGGGCTTCGCCGACGCGGTCGCCCGTCACCTCGACGGGGAGGACGGTCAGGACGGGGATGCCGCGGCCAGCCTTCGGGCGGCCGCGGACGACCTCGTCGCGACCGCGGAGTCGCTGCCCGGCTGAGTCCGTCCGGCCCGCCCTGGACTACCACCACCGCCACGTCTGAGCCGCCGCCGCGGACCGCCCGCGACCGACGAGGCCCCACGGCCCGGCTTACATCGCGCTTACAGAGCGCCTGACCGGTCTCGAACCCGGACGGTATCCTCGCCCGGATGAAGACGATCCTCGTCATCGACGATGAGCGCAACATCGTCGAGCTGCTTCGCCTGTACCTCGAGAAGGAGGGCTGGGCGGTCATCGCCGCGGGCGATGGCGAGACCGGCCTCGAGCTCCACCGGCGTCACGACCCGGACCTGATCGTCCTCGATCTCATGCTGCCCCGGATCGACGGCCTGGAGGTCTGCCGGGAGGTCCGCCGCCGGGGGGACACGCCGATCCTCATGCTCACCGCGCGCGACGACGACGTCGATTCGATCGTCGGGCTGGAGCTGGGAGCGGACGACTACGTCACGAAGCCGTTCAACCCGCGCGCGCTCGTCGCCCGGGTCAAGGCGATCCTGCGCCGGACGTCCGGGTCCGCCCGCGCCGGGCGCCCGATCGAGGTCGGCGCGCTCCGGATCGACCCGCCTCGACGCGAGGCGACGGTCGGCGAGCGCCGGCTCGAGCTGCGCGCCCGCGAATTCGACCTGCTCGCCGCCCTGGCCCGCGACCCCGGCGTCGTCCTGACCCGGGACGCCCTGCTCGAGGACGTCTGGGGCACCGATTTCCCGGGCGAGACCCGGACCGTCGACGTCCACGTGGCGGAGGTGCGCCGCAAGCTCGGCGGCGGACGGTCCCCGGATCGAGACCGTCCGAGGCCTCGGCTATCGCCTCCTGCCGCCCGGCCGCGAGCCGGTCGATCGGTAGCCCCGTCCGGCCGAGATGGTCCACCGCCTGAGCTCCCGGATCGCGATCGCGTTCGCGGCGGTCGCCGTCGTCACGATGATCGCCGTGGGTGGGACGCTGTTCGTGGCGCTCCGCTCGCTCAACGCCGACGCCACGACGGCCGCGCTCGCCCAGACGAGCCAGCCGCTCGTCTTCCAGCTCCGGGCGGCCACCCTGACCGGCAACGTCCGACAGCTCCTCGCCGACCTGCGCGCCCAGGTCGCCGACGACGGGGTCTCGGTCGAGCTCGTCACGGCCGACGGCAGGATCGTCGACCTCGGCGGCGACCCGGTCCCGGTCGACCGGTTCCCGATCGACTCCACGGCCGGCCGGGGGCACGTCGACAAGGGATCGATCGAGGGTGGCGACGGCAAGGCCTACCTGTATGCGTCGACCGTCCTGCGAGCCCCCAACACGGTCGGCCCGCGGGCGATCGTCCTGTTCCGGCTCGACACCTCGGGAGCCGATGCGATGCGCGACCTGGCGCGGACCCTGCCGCTGGTGATCCTGTTCGTCGTGCTGGCCGGCGCCCCGATCGCCTACCTCCTCACCCGCTCGGTCACCGGTCCGCTGCGGGGCCTCGCGGCGGCGACGGCCGGGCTCCCGGCGGGCGACCCCGGGCCACTCCCGGTCGAGGGTCCGACCGAGGTCCGCGAGCTGACCGAGCGATTCAACGCGATGTCGGCCGAGCTCGCCGAGACCCGCCGGCGCGAGTCCCGCCTGCTGGCCGACCTCCGGCACGACCTGCGAACCCCGCTGACGGTCATCGGCGGGTTCGCCTCGGCGCTGGCCGACGGGACGGCCGTCGGCGACGACGCGACGAAGGCCGCCCGGGCGATCGGCGAGGAGGCCGCCCGGCTCGAGCGGCTGGTCGCCGAGCTCGAGGCGCTCGAACGGCTGAGCGGCGGGGCGGCCGGGCTCCGCCCCGAGCGCCTGGAGGCCGGGAGCCTCGTCCGTGAGACCGTCGCCCGGTTCGGCCCCAGCGCCAGCGCTGCCGGGGTCGAGCTGACCGAGATCGCCGGTGGGCCGGACGCGCCGGCCGAGCTGACCTTCGCCGCCGACCGCCTGGCCGTCGAGCGGATCCTCGGCAACCTCGTCGCCAACGCGCTGGCCGCGGTCCCCGCGCCGGGCGGGCACGTCTGGTTGGCCGCCCGCCCCGTCCCGGGCCTCGGGGCCGGCGGACGACCCGGCGTCGCGCTGAGCGTGACCGACGACGGACCCGGGTTCCCGCCGGGCGACGTGGAGCGGGCGTTCCAGCGCTTCTACCGCGGCGACCCGAGCCGGAGCGCGCCGGGCACCGGGCTGGGCCTGGCCATCGTCCGCGAGCTCGCCCGGGCCCACGGCGGCGACGCGATCGCCGAGAACGTCGCCCCGCACGGCGCCCGGCTGAGCGTCCTCCTCCCGGAGACCCCGGTCCTGCCGCCCGACTGACCGGCGGCCCATCCGGCGCCCCCTCCTGCGCGAACGGTTTCGGCATGACGATGGCCGCCCCACTCCGCCCCGTCCCGACGACCGTCGGCGCGGGGAGCCGCCCGTATACTCGGGCCGTCGGGCCGACCCTGGAGGTCGCGCCGGACGCCAGGCAGGTGGCCCACATCCGCGACGACCCGCCCGCCGCCGTCACGGATCCGCGCGCGGCCGATGCGAGCCGGCCGGCGGCGCGACCGGCGAGCCCGGGCCCCAGGTGGTCTCCGGGACGCTCTGACCGCCGTCGCCACGGCCAGGCTGTCGAGCCCGGGACTCCCGAAGCGGCTCGCGTCCGAGCCGATCGCCAACCCGACCAGGATGACGATGAGCAGGGCGGCGACCGCCAGCACCCGGATGAGCAGGACCGGCCGCCGGTCGGGGGCCCCGCCGGACCCGGACCCGTTCGACTGACCGGGGGCGCCCGCCGGCATCTGCCACAGGTCGCGGACCGTCCGCACGTTGCCCGGGACGAGGACGAACCCGAGCCACAGGCCCGCCACGAGGCCGCCGACGTGGGCCGCGTTGTCGATGTTGCCGCCGACGGCCGTGGACGACAGCCCGAAGACGAGGTTGATCAGGATCAGCGTGCCGATCTGCCCGACGAGCGCGCGGCCGCGGCGATCGAGGATCGGATCGTGGATCCGGGTCGCGGCCAGGACGATCCCGAACAGGCCGAAGATGGCCCCCGACGCGCCGACCGAGGGCACCAGGCCGCCGAACAGGAAGCTGCCGACCGAGCCGGCCATGGCGCACAGGACGTACATCAGGCCGAACAGCTTCCAGCCGTAGATCCGCTCGACGATCGGTCCGACGAGGTAGAGGGCGTACATGTTGAACACGAGGTGGAGCGGGTTGACGTCGAGCGGCGCGTGGACGAGGGTCACGGTCACCAGCCGCCACCACTCGCCGGCGGCGACGGCGGCCTTGTCGAGCCAGAGGGCGTGAAGGAGCGCCTGTCCATCGGGCGTCGAGGCGGTCAGCGAGACGATGACGGTGGCCGCGATGATCAGGTAGGTCAGTGGGATCGGCAGGCCGGTCCGGCCGCGGCTCCGGGCGAAGTAGCGCCGGGCGCCGCGCGGATCGCCGGTCTCCTTGGCCAGCCAGCCGAGCCGGGAGGCGATCTCCGCCTTGTCCTCCGCCGGCGCCCGCCGGTCCGCCTCGCGATAGGCGTCCGCCGCGCCGAGGAGGTCCCCTTCGCGGACACGGGCGGCGGCGAGCTGGCGCCAGGCCTGGTAGGCGCTCGGCGTCTCGCCGAGCGCGACGACGCCCTTCCAGGCGGCCAGCGCCTCGTCGTCCCGGTCGAGCCGGTAGAGGACGTTGCCCATCCCCATGAGCGCCGCCGCGGTGATCGCCGGATCGTCGTGACCGACGACCCGCTGGTAGTAGCCCCCGGCGGCGTCGAACTCGCCCGCCTCGAGGAGCCGGTCCCCGATCGCCAGGAACGCGAGGGCCGTGTCCCGATCGAGCGGGCCGGGGATCCGCGGATCCCGGATGGGGGCGGCGCCGGGATCCGGGGCGGTCGGGTCCATCGAGCGGACTCTAACAAGGATAGGATCGGGCGATGTGCGGACGCTTCGCCCAGCAGCGGCCGACCGCCGAGCTGGCGGCCCTGTTCGGCGCCGAGCCGTTGGTCGACGACCCGGGCGGCCATTTCAACCTCGCTCCGACGGACCCGGCGGCGGTCGTCGTCGAGCGGGGCGATCGTCGCGCGATCACGACGTACTCGTGGGGCCTCATCCCGCACTGGGAGACGGATCCGCGGAGCGCCGCGCGGCGGATCAACGCCCGGGCCGAGACGGTCGCCACCAGCCCCGCCTTCGCCGACAGCTTCCGGAGGCGGCGCTGCATCGTCCCGGCCGACGGCTTCTACGAATGGCAGCGCGACGGCAGTGCTCGTCGAGCGTTCTATATCCGCCGGGGCGACGGGGCGCCGCTCGCCCTGGCCGGGCTGTGGTCGGGCTGGCGCGATCCGGTCGGCGACGCGGTCCGCCGGACGTTCACGATCCTGACCACGACCCCGAACGAGCGGATCGCCCGGATCCACGATCGGATGCCGGTCATCCTCGAGCCGGCTGACTGGAGCCTGTGGCTCGACCCGACCCTGACCGACGTCGGCGAGCTCCACGGCCTCCTCCGGCCGGCAACGGGCGAGCCGCTCGAGATCCGCCGCGTCGGCCCGCTCGTCAACAACGTCCGGAACGACGGTCCGGGACTGATCGCCCCGGCCCTCGACTGACGTCCGGCGCGAGCGGTCACGCGCTCAACCGTCGGCGGCCCTCTCCCAGCCACCGGCCGTGGTCGCCGCCGCCAGGGCGACCTGCGGGTCCGTCCCGGCGTCGAGCTCCGCCGCGAACCGTCCGATCGTCCGGGCGAAGACTCCGTCGGGGTCGGCATCCGGGGCGGCCAGCACGATGGCGTCGTCCGGAGCCGCCGGCTCATCGCCGTCGCGGACGAGCAGGACGAGGGTCGCCCCCGCGTAGCCCGCGGCGTCGGCGGTCACGGCCAGTGCCGGAGGGTCGAGCGGCTCGGCGACGATGAGCACCGAGAAGCCGTCGAGGTAGCGCAGGGCGAGCTCGAGGTCCCCGCGGTCGAGCGTCGCCGACCCGGGCGGGCCGAGCGAGCTCGCCGGATCGGCGTCGGTCGCAGCGTCGGGATCGTCGATCGGGAAGCGGTCGTCGTCCAGCACCGCCGGCACGGCGGGCGTCGGATGGACCGGATCGCGCAGCGTGGCCACGTGGCCGATCCCGGACCTGGCGAGCGCCAGCAGGGTCGCCTCGCCGGCCGGGTCCTGCCCGACCCGTCCGACGAGCTGGACGTCGCGTCCGGCGGCGGCCGCCGCCGCTGCGATCCCGGCGGCCAGGCCGGCGGCGGCGGCCGGCTCGGTCGCCGACCCGGGTCGATGGAGCGGCGAGCCGACGACGACGATCACCCCAGCAGGGTAGCCGCTCCGCCGACCGCCGACCCGCCGCGGCGACGCCTCAGTGGTCCGGGGAGCTATCGCCTCCGCCGCCACCACCGCCACCACCCGAGTGTTCCGTCTCCGTCGGCTCGGGGGTCTCCCGCGGCTCCGGAGTCTCCCGCTTGGTCGAGCCCGGGGTGTGCCCCGGCTCGTCGGTCTCGGTCGGCTCGACGGTCTCGGTCGGCTCGGGCGTGTCGGTCGGCTCGACGGTCTCGGTCGGCTCGGGCGTCCCGGTCGGACCGGCCGGCGTGCCGTCACTCGGCGTGGGCGTCGGCTGGACGAGGTTCGGCGGCGGCGAGATGGCATGCGTGGGTTCCGGCTGGAGGAGTCGCACCGCCCCGACCGCGGCGAACCCGCCGACCGAGCCGAGGGCGAGGATCGCGACGAGCACGAACGCCGCGGCCTGGGCCCGTACGGCGAGCGGCCGGCCGCTGCTGAAGGCGACCCGCCAGCTGTCGGCGAGGGCCGCGATCATCGCCCGGAGCCGGCCGCGGCGCATCGCCTGACCCGCCGCGACCGCCGGCTGCGGGCGGGGCTCCTCGGCGATCGCGGACATCACCCGGTCGACGAAGGCCGTCGACGGATGGACGTCACCGGCGGCCAGCTGCGACTCGATCCCGCGGGCGGTGGCCAGCGAATCGGCCAGCTCGACCGAGGTCGGCTCGTACCCATCGGCCCCGGACAGCTCGCTGGGGTGGAACGGTCGGTTCATCAGGCCGCACCGTCCGCGACCAGCGCCGCGCGGAGCCGGTTGAGACCGCGGAACAGGTGGGTCTTGACCGTCCCGATCGGGCGCTCGGTCTGGGCCGCGATCTCGGCCAGCGACAGCTCGGCGTAGAAGCGCAGCATGATCGTCTCGCGATAGGGCTCGTCGAGGCGGGCCACGGCCCGTCGGAGGTCGTCCGCGCGCTCGGCCCGAAGGGAGATCAGCGCGGGGTCCGTGGAGCCGGTCAGCCCCAGGGCCATGGCGGCCAGGCTCGCCCGGTCCGCCCCGGCCGTGGCGTCGCCACTCGCCGAGCCCAGGACGAGGTCCGGATCGGTCGGGTCGATCCGGGCCACCGACCGGCGCGACTTCGCACGGCGCACCGCGTTGCGGACGGCGATCCGCCCGAGCCAGGCACCGAACGAGCCGTCGCCCCGCCAGCCGGCGAGCGAGCGATAGGCGATCACGAAGGCCTCCTGGGCGGCGTCCTCGGCTTCGTGGAGATCGCCGAGGACCCGATGGCATGCCCGGACGACCGACGCCGACTCCCGCTCGACGAGGAACCGGAAGGCGTCCCGATCCCCACCCAGGACGGCCTCGACCGCCCGGCGGGCGTCGACGTCCGCGGGCGGTCGTTCGGCCGAGACGGGAAGGTCGGTTCCGATCGTCGAGACTCCGGGTAGGGGACTCCGCCGTCCGGATGATGCGGCGTCGGCGGGTTCATCGTCAGGTACCGTTGGTCATGACCGACGGGTCAGTCGTCCCCGCCGCCGTTGTCGTCGCCGCCGTTTCCACCGTTGTCACCGTCGTTGCCGCTCTGGCCAGCGTGGTCGTCGCTGGCATCACCGTCGTCGTGGCCGCTCTGGCCGGCGTGGTCGTCCGCCTCGGGGGTGCCCTTCGGCTCCCTGGTCTCGGCCGGCTCGGCGGTCTCGGCGGGCTCGGGCGCGGCCGCGCCGGCGGCGTTCGGGGCATCGGTCGCCTCGGGCGTCTCGATCGCCTCGGGCGTCTCGGTAGGCTCGGGCGTCTCGGTCGGCTCGGCGGTCGCGTTGGCGCCGCCGTTCTCGTCCGCGGTCAGGACCACGGTCGACGTCCGAGACGGCGAGCGCAGGATCGCATCGGCCCCGAGGGCGGTGCCGGCGACCAGGAATCCGGCCACGGCGAGGGCGCCGAGGGCCTTGATCGGGCGGTCTGTGTTCACGAGGCTGTCTCCCCTGGATGGATCGGGTCCATTCGGCGGCATCGCAGCCGCTCACCTCACCCGAGACATGCCGCGGGCGGGAAGTTTCAGCGACGCCGACCGACGAGGGCGCTCGAGTGGACCAGCCGGTCAGGCCTCGGCCAGCTCGTCGTCGTCGCGGATGACCTCGACCGGGCCGAAGCCGACGACCTCGAGGCTCGACCCGACCACCGAGGCGTCCCCCACCAGCACCGCCGCCGCCCGCTCGAGGTGGAGGTGCGACCGTGCGGCTGCCAGCACGTCGTCGGCGCTGACCGCGTCGATCCGCTCGCGATAGGTCGCCAGCTCGTCGTCCGGCAGGTCGTGGATGACCAGCCCGGACAGCGACTGGACGATCGGGCCGGGCGTCTCGAACCGGAGCGGGAAGACACCGATCAGGTAGTCGCAGGCCGCCCGCAGCTCGGCGGCCGTCACCTTGTGGGTCCGGATCCGGTCGAGCTCGGCCAGCAGATCGCTGAGCGCGGCCGCCGTCACCTCGGTGTTGACCGCCGCCCGGGCCGCGAACGGGCCGGCCGCCCGGCGCAGGTCGAAGCCGGCGTGGGCACCGTAGGTGTAGCCCTTCTCCTCGCGCAGCTTCATGTTCAGGCGCGAGTTGAACAGGCCACCGAGGATCGCCCCGAGGACCGAGACCGCGTGGAAGTCGGGGATCCGCCGCGGCACGCCGACGTGCCCGACCCGGATCTCCGTCTGGGGCGCACCGGGCTTGTCGACCAGGCGGAGCCGCCGGCCGCCGGGCATCGGCTTGGCGACGATCGGGCCGGGTTCGGCTGCCCCCGCCGCGCGCTGCCAGCCGGACATCAGGTCGTCGGCCAGGCGGACCGGATCGACCCCCTCGAGGTCGCCGGCGACGACCAGGGTCATCCGGGCCGGGTCGAACCCGCGGGTGAAGGCTCGCTCGAGGCCCGCCCGATCGAGCGGCGCGACGGTCGCCCGGGTTCCGCCCGACGGGTGGTGGTACGGCGAGTCGTCCCGGTAGATGGTCGCCGCGAACGCCTCGTCGACCCGACGTCGCGCGTCGGCCCGAGCCTGCAGGATGTCGTTCAGGCGCTCGTCCCGGATCCGCTCGACCTCGGCCTCCGGGAACGTCGGATGGGCGACGACCTCGACCAGCAGCTCGAACGCCGCGGCCAGCCGCGAGGCCGGGACGTCGACGCCGACGGTGTAGGCATCCCACGAAGCATCGGCGTGGATGGCGGCGCCCAGCCGCTCGGTCGCCTCGATCAGCCCGATCGCGTCATAGCGCGCGGTCCCCTCGGTGATGGCCCGCGACGAGAGGACGGTGGCGCCCGCCTCGATCGCCGGCTCGTCGGCGGCGCCGTTGCGGAGCACGAGCTGGGCGCTGATCAGCGGCCGACCGGGCAGGTGGACGGTCAGGATGGTCAGCCCGTTGGCGAGGCGCGCCCGCTCGAACGGCGGGAAATGGTACGGGCGTGGATGACCCGGGGTCGGCCGGGTCGGGACCACGACCGCGTCCTGGGCGTCGGTCACGCCGCCGCCTCCTCGTCCGTGCGCTCCCCATCGGGGTCGCCGGGCATCATCGCATCGAGCGGCCCGGGCGCCTCCTCGGCCGGCGGCAGGGCCGGGACGTACGTCATCACCACCCGGTTGTCGGCCCGGAACGTCTCCGCCGCCACGGTCCGGATCCGCTCGGGGGTCACCGCCAGGTAGCGCCCGAGCATCCGGTTGATGAGCTCCGGATCGTCGAACAGGAGCGCGTACATCGACAGGCGATCGGCCCGTTCCTCGACCCGCTGGAGGGCGCCGAGCTCCTCGGTCTCGATCAGGGCCCTGGCCCGGGCGAGCTCGTCGTCGCTGATCGGCTCGCGCCCGATCAGCTCGAGCTCCTCGATGAACGACCGTTCGACGCGGTCGATCGAGACGCCGGGCCGGACGGTCGCCCAGCCGGCCCAGATCGACGCTCCGGCCACGAACCCGAGGGTGAACCCGACGACGTCCTGGGCGATCCGCTCGTCGCGGACGAGGCGCCGATGGAGCCGGCTCCCCTTCCCCCCGGCCAGGATCTGGGTGGCCACGTCGAGAACGTCGAGCCGCTCGTCGCCGAGGGGCGCGGCCCGGAACCCGAAGAAGATCCGGGGCAACGGGACCCGGTCCTCGACGACCTCGCGGCGCTCCTCGCCGAGGATCGCCGGGAGGCTCGTGTCGCCGAGCGGCGGGATGGCCGGGTTCGCCGGGATCCGCCCGAAGTAGCGCTCGGTCCAGCGTCGCGCGGCGGCCGGGTCGACGTCGCCGACGATCGACAGGACCGCGTTGTTCGGCGCGTAGTAGGTCCGGAAGAAGGCCGACACGTCCTCGATCGAGGCGGCATCGAGGTCCGCCATCGAGCCGATCGTCGGGTGATGGTAGGGATGATCGGGCGGGTAGAGATGGGCCTGGAGCTTCTCCGACCAGCTGCCGTACGGCCGGTTGTCGTACGACCAGCGCTTCTCGTTCTTGACCACCTCGCGCTGGTTGTCGAGGTTCTCCTGGGACAGCGCATCGAGGAGCGTGCCCATCCGATCGGCTTCCAGCCAGAGCGCCAGCTCGAGCTGGTGCGACGGCACCGTCTCGAAGTAGTTCGTCCGGTCGAGCCAGGTCGTCCCGTTCATCGTCCCGCCGGCCGCCTGGACGAGGGCGATGTGCTCGGCCTTGCCGACGTTCCGGCTGCCCTGGAACATCACGTGCTCGAACAGGTGGGCGAAGCCGGTCTTGCCGGCGACCTCGTGCTTCGAGCCGACGCCGTACCAGATGTTGACCGCGACGACCGGCGCGAGGTGATCCTCGGCGATGATCAGGCGCAGCCCGTTGGCCAGGCGCTCGTCGGTGAAGCTGACGACGGGGGTCGACACGCCGCCGATCGTAGCAGCGCCGGGGCGTCACCGGGACAGGGGCTTGACAGCCGCACCAGTCATGTTAGATTATTGTCTAACACCTGTTAGGAGACATCTACCAAGAATGGTCCGCACCGCCAGCCGCATCCGCCCGATCGCCGCGCCGGACGCGCCCGCCCGGGCGATCGTCCGCGACTTCTCGCGGACGGTGGCCGCGCCGTACCGGGTGGAATTCGACGTTCGGACCGTCTACGACTTCGTGTTCAGCCTGTCCGACGATGCCGGCTCGACCGATGACCTGCCGGCCAGCGACCGCGCCTGGCTGACCGAGAGCAAGGCCACCCTGCGCGGGCGGACCGGCGACGCGCTCGACCTGTACGGCAGCGAGCTGTGCGTGGTGCTGGCCGGTCTGGCCGTGGATCGGCCGGAGGTCCGCGTCGCTGCCGACTTCGTGGCCCTGCTGGCGACGCTCGACGACGCGACGATCGCCCGGGTGGTGGTGTCCGAGGACCTCCGGGACCCGGAGCGCCGCGCGCTCACCGAGCGGGCGATGACCGGCGACCGGGCGGCGATCGATGAGCTGCTGGCCTGCTTCGCCGACCAGTACCCGGCCGACACGGTCGCCCGGTGGGGTGCGATCCTGAGCGACCCGAGCTCGGTGATCGGTCCGGCTCGGACGGTCCTGGCCGAGTGGCTCCCGCTCTTCCAGCAGATCGAGGATCGCGTGCGGGCGATGATCCGGCGCGACGCGGACGCGCGCGCCGGCGACATCGCCACGCTCCGGCCGACGGACCTGATCGAGCGCACCACGGGTGGCATCCGAGTCGCTGGCCGAGCCCGGCATCCGCCGAGTCATCCTGGCCCCGTCCTACTTCGCCCGGCCGTACAACTTCGTGCTGGGCGGCGACGACTGGCGGATGTTCGGCTATCCCATCGCCGACGAGGCGCTCGACGTGGGCGACCCGCTCGCCCCGCCGGCCGCCGTCGTCCGGCTCCATCGGGCCCTCGGCGACCAGACCCGGCTGCGCATCCTCCGCCTCCTCGCCGGCCGGGACCACTACCTGACCGAGATCGCGTCGGCGCTCGAGCTGTCGAAGCCGACCATCAAGCACCACCTGGCGCTCCTCCGGGCAGCCGGACTGGTCACCCTCACCGAGGAAGGTGGCCTGTCGTACTACAGCCTCCGGCGGGGCACGATCGAATTGAACGGCTCGGGTCTGCTCGAGTATCTCAAGACCTGACCTGACCGGCCGCGGCCATCGCCGGCCGCGGCCATTTGCGGCCCGGCGTGTTAGATGAATGACTTACAGGAGGCCGAGATGTATGACTCGGGGAGGACGGCAGTGAAGGAGCACGAGGACCTGTTCGTGGTCCGTGCGCGGATCGCCGCGGACCTGGAGCAGGCTCGGACCGAGAACCTGGCCCGGGCGGCGCGTTCGGACCGTCGGACCGGCGGACCGCTCGTCTGGCTCGGTCACAAGATGGTCGCCGTCGGGAACGTCCTGGCCGGCGATGCCGGGGTCGGACAGGCGCCGTCGACCGGTCGATCCAACTGAGTCAGGGGCGGTCCGGTGCGGGCGATGGCCCGAACGTACCGCTCCGACTCGACCGGTCGGGCGATGGGAGGGCGCCGGACGCCCTGACACGATCGGGCGGTGCCCGACGACGCCCACACCCCGACCCCCCGCGCCGCTCGGCCGCTGGCCCGTCTCCTCCTTGGGCTGACCCTGTTCGTCGGCCTGCGTCGCGGCGGTCCCCGCTCCGGTCGCCGTCGCCGATGGGAGCTCGGGCCCGCCGACCGGCGAGTACATCCCCCACCGCGTCTGGCAGATGAAGTCCAACTGCGTCTGGGCGGCCGGCGAGATGCTCCTCGACAAGTGGACCCATGGCGGCGTCCGCGTGCGCCAGAGCGTCCTCCGCAGGGCGTCCAGCGACAAGAAGGGCGGCTCGAGCCTGTACGACCTGGCGCGCGGGATCGCCCGGGTCACCGGGATCCGCCTGCGCTACTCCCCGAGCTACGGCGACTCGATGACCTGGTGGCAGCTCCTCGATCGGCTCGACCACGGCGGCGGGGCCGTGCTCATCGGCGAGTACGGCCGCCTGCCGTCCCACTACACCCGCTGGGAACCGGCCTTCGCCCGTCGGCGGAACAGCAGCCACGCCGTGTACATCCAGAGCTACGACCGGGTCCGCGGTCGGGTCTGGCTGATGGACCCGCTCGCCGACGGCGACTTCCAGGGCGAGTGGATCGCGGTCGAGACACTCCACCGCTTCGCGTCGTTCCAGCACGGCAAGGTGATGGCGGCGGCCACGCCCGCCCGTCATCGGCCGACCGCGCCGCCGCTCGTCGACCATGCCTACCGGCTGGCCGGGCCGCGGCTGTCCGGCACGCCGGTCGCCGGATCCACGGTCACCGTCCAGGTCGGGCTGGCGATCAGGTGGGGCTTCCCGGCCCCGACCCCGCAGCGGTTGACCGCCCATTGGGTCCCCGTGGCGTCGCCCGACCCACCCGACCCGCCGAGCCGGTCCCGCGTGGTCATCGATTCGGCCCGGGCGCCGGGGGCGCTGCCGCCGCCGGACCCGGTCGAGACGATGACCGCCTCGGCCCCCACCCGCGCCGGGGCGGCGGGCTTCCGCACCACCCTGCCGGTGCCGACCATCCCCGGCCGGTACCGCCTCAGCCTGGGTCTGGCCGAGGTCGGCCGACCGGACGCCGTCGCGGACGTTCCCGACGATCGAGCTCGAGGTCGTCCCGCCGTTCGCGGCGACGATCTCGATGGCCCCGATCGGCGAGGTCGCCGCCGGTTCGGCGGTCCCGACCAAGCTCGTGGTCACGAACATCGGGACGCTCGACTGGCGCCCGACCGTGCCGGCCGGCGACGATCCGCGTCCGGCCGAGCCGTCGCCTCAGACGATGCTGGTCCTCACCTGGCGCTCGACGGACGGCGCCGTCGTGCCGGCCGGGAAGCTGC
The DNA here is from genome assembly GCA_963837825.1 of uncultured Chloroflexia bacterium. Lineage (GTDB taxonomy): Bacteria > Chloroflexota > Limnocylindria > Limnocylindrales > CSP1-4 > Chersky-267. Next base: position 159,712 of record CAWIOR010000002.1, on the reverse strand, counting down.
CGATCGCCCTCGCGCCCGGCCAGAGCGACCCGGCTCAGCCCGGGTCTCGTCGCGCCGCCCGATGCGGGAGCCTGGACGCTCGCGGTCGACATCGCCCACCCGGACTACGGCGCGCTGTCGTCGACCGGACGCGACCTCCCGTCGCTGAGCGTGATCGTCGACCCCAAGGGCCTGGCCGCCGAGAACTGAGCCGGGGGCGGCCCGCCCCCTCGCGGTCGACCGACGACCTCACACGGGCAGCAGGGCGAAGGCGATCGCGCCGATCACCGCAAGGGCCGCCGAGCGGACGATGAGCGACGCGGCTCGCCGGCGGTCGGCCGTCCGGGCCGCCCGTCGTCGACCCGGTGGACCGTGCCGAGCGCCTCGAAGTTCGTCATGCCGGCCGCGGCGAACCCGACGCAGAACCGCTCACGGGCCTGGATGAACCCGATCGCCGCCAGGTACAGGGGCGCGCCGAGCGCCAGCCGGACCGCCGGCGGCGCGCCGACGGCGACGAGCGCGAGACCGAGGGCCGCCGCGGCGATGAGTCCGAGCCAGCCGGTCCGCCGGCGGCGGCCGATCTCGGCCGGGCCCGATGTTGCACGCACCGGCGACGTAGGCGCCGGTCGGCTCGACGAGCCGGATCGCCGGCAGCCCGGGCAGGCGTCCGGAGGTGGTCTGGTCGCGGGCGGAGCGGTGCGCTCATCTCGTTCTTCCTTTCGCCCCTCCGGCCGCTCCGGATCGGAGCGGCCGCCGTGGCCGACCGAAGCGCTAGACTCCGCGGCAGTGAGCCGACCCGGCGAGCCGCACCGTCGCCGCCTCCGACGCCGGGTCGCGGCGACCTCGGACTGACCGGCCTCGCCGGCCTGCTCGCCGCGGTCGCGCCGGCCGACCGTCGCGGCCCACCAGCTGACCGGCCGGTTCACGTCGCCGATCCCGCTCGGAGCGTACCTCGTCGGGGCCGGGCTCGCCGTCGGCGCGTCGTTCGCGATCGTCTTCGCTGCGGGGCGGCTCGCGCCGACCGTCGGTCCGGATGGACCGTCCGGCGAGCGGGCAGCCCGCGTCCGCCGCGGCGCCGTGCGGACCGGCCTCGGCTCGTCGGGATCGGCCTCGCTGGCCTGGGCCGTGGGTCGTCGTCCAGGCGGTCGTCATCGGCGGCCGGTCCGAGGGCGACGCCGCGTCGCTCTTCCTGTGGACGTACGGCTGGGTCGGGCTGGCCCTCGTGTCGGCGTTCATCGGGCCGGCCTGGACGTGGCTCGACCCGTTCGCCTCGCTCCATCGCCTCCTCGCCGCGAGCGCGGCTCGGCTCGGCCTGGCCGGCGGCGCGCCGGCCCCGTATCCCGGCCCGGCTGGGGCGCTGGCCGGCCGTGCGTCGGCTTCGCCGTGTTCATCTGGCTCGAGCTGGCGATGCCGGCGCGCCCGGAGCGGTCGCGGGCTCGGGCTCGTCCTCGTCGCGCTACACGGTGATCACCCTCGTCGCGATGGCCCAGTTCGGGCGCGAGACGTGGCGCCGCAACGGCGAGGTCTTCTCGGTCTGGTTCGGGCTCGTCGGCCGGCTGGCGCCGCTCGCGCTCCGGCCGGACCCGGCGACCGGTCGGGCGACCCGGACGGGCGACCGGAGCGGCTCCGCGTCCGGACGGTTCGCGAGCCGGCCTGCTCGAGCCGGGGCACCGACCTGGCCAGCCTCGCCCTCGTCGCGCTGTCGACCGGCGGGATCCTGTTCGACGGGCTGTCCCAGACCCAGATCTACTTCGACCTGTTCGGCATCCCGACCATCCCCGAGCAGACGCGTCCTCCTGTTCGGCTGGCTGGCGCTCGTCGTCGGCGCTGGCGCTGGCGGTCGGCCGGATCGTCGGGTACGGCCCGCTCGTGCGCCGGGCTGGTCCCGATCGCGATCGGCTACCTGATCGCCCACTACCTGACGTTCGTCCTGTTCGACAGCCAGCGGATCCTGCTCGCCCTGACCGATCCGCTCGGCCTCGGCTGGGACCTGCTCGGGATCGGCGAGTTCGAGCCGGCGACCGCCTGGCTGCCGGGTGCGGTCGCCTGGAGCCTCCAGCTCGTGCGCGGTCGTCGGCGGTCACGTCGTCGGCGCCTGGGCCGGGCACGCGGTCGCCCTGCGCGAGGCCGGCGGCCGGGACGGGCGGGTCGCGGACGCGCAGGTCGCGAGCGGTCCGCGCGCCGCCAGGTCCCGCTGGCGCTGCTGATGGTCGGGCTGACGACGCTCACCCTGTGGTCGCTCGGCCAGGCGATCGTCCAGTCGCCGACGCGACCGGCTTCGCCGGCGGCGGGACCGCACTCGGCAGCGGCTGGCCGACCTCAGCCGCTGACCGCGACGGCCGGTCCCGGGCACCCATTCGCCGAGCGGGCGGACCTCGGCCAGCCGGTCGATGACCGCCGGGTCGAGCGCCTCGGCGGCGGCGACGGCCGTCTCGATCGCGGTCAGGCAGAGGATCCCCTCGGCGGTGGCCGCGAGCCGGATCTCGGCCGCGTCGCGGACGGCGCCCGACTGCGGGGTCGGGGTGTTGACGACGAGGCGCACCTCGCCGGACTCGATGAGCTCGAGGATCGGCGCTGCCCCGGCGTCCGCCCTCGGCCGCCCCGTACTTGGCGACCGGCCGGGCCTCGTGGCCGAGCGCAGCCAGCGCGGCCGCCGTGCCCGCCGTCGCGGCGAACCGGTAGCCGGCCCGGGCGAGACCGGTCGCCAGCCGGCCGAGCAGCGGCTTGTCGCGATCGGCGATCGACAGCAGGGCGAGCGCCCCGTCGGGCGCCCGGTCGGGGCGGGACGAGCGCGGCCCCGAGGAGCGCCTTGGCCAGCGCGACCCGCGGATCGCGGTGGATCCCGATCACCTCGCCGGTCGACTGCATCCCCGGCCCGACCGACGGGTCGACCCCGCGCAGCTTGGCCGTCGAGAAGGCCGGCGCCTTGACCGCGACGAGCGGCGGCTCCGGCAGCAGCCCGCCCGGCCAGCCCATCCCGCGGAGCGTCTCGCCGAGGGCGATCCGGACGGCCAGGTCGACCATCGGGACGCCGGTCACCTTGCTCAGGAACGGCACCGTCCGCGAGGCCCGCGGGTTGACCTCGATGAGGTAGACCCCGTCGTCGCGGACGATGAACTGGGCGTTGACCAGGCCGCGGACGCCGAGGGCCAGGACGATCCGCTCCATCGTCGCGACGATCAGCTCGCGAGTCGCCGGGCGAGACGGTCTGCGGCGGGAAGACCCCGACCGAGTCGCCGGAATGGACGCCGGCCCGCTCGACGTGCTCGAGGAGGCCCGGGATGAGGACCGTCGGTCCCGTCCGAGACCGCGTCGACGTCGACCTCGACGCCCTCGAGGTAGCGGTCGATCCGGACCGGTCGATCGGGGTCGACCACGGTCGCCATCGCCAGCTGCCGGACGAGGTCGCCGGCGAGTAGGCGAAGTCGATCGCCAGCCCGCCGATGACGAACGACGGCCGGACGATGACCGGGTAGCCGATCCGCTCGGCCAGGGTCAGCGCCTCCTCGACGCTGTGGGCCATCCCGCCCTCCGGCTGGGGGATCCCGAGCCGGTCGAGGAGGGCGGCGAACCGGGTCCGCTCCTCCGACTGGTCGATCGCCTCGAGGTCGGCCCCGAGCAGCGGCACGCCGGCCGCGGCCAGCGGGCGCGGCCAGGTTGAGCGGGGTCTGGCCGCCGAACTGGACGAACGCCGGGAGCGAGTCGCCGCCCGGCCGCGGTCTCCGCCTCGACCACGCCGAGGACCGACTCCGGGTCGAGCGGCTCGAAGTAGAGCCGGCTGCTCGCGTCGAAGTCGGTCGAGACCGTCTCCGGGTTCGAGTTGATCATGACCGCCGACCAGCCCAGGCCGCGGAGCGACTCGGCGGCCTGGACCGCGCAGTAGTCGAACTCGATCCCCTGGCCGATCCGGACCGGGCCCGAGCCGATGACCAGGGCGGCCGGCCGGGCGACCGGCGGCGCCTCGGGCGGCGAGCCCGCGGCCGCGTAGGTCGCGTAGAAGTAGGGCGTCTCGGCGGCGAACTCGGCGGCGCAGGTATCGACCATCGCGTAGCCCGGGCCGGAGCCCGAGCGCCGGACGCGCGCCGCCGAGGGCGGCCGGCTCGACGCCGGCCAGCGCGGCCAGCTCGCGATCGCCGAAGCCGGCCCGCTTGGCCGTCGACGAGCAGGGTCGCCGCGTCGGCGTCGGTCGGGTCGGCCAGCCGGGCACCGCAGCGCCGCCACGTCGCGCTCGAGACCGACGGCCCGCCCGAACTCGGCCAGGAACCACGGGTTGATCCCGGTCGCGTCGTGGATCGTCGCCTCGGGCACGCCCCGGCGGAGGAGCGCCAGGACCCGCCACAGCCGGGTGTCCGACGGGGCGAGGAACCGGCGCAGGACGATCGGGGCCGCCGTCCGCTCGGCGTGCCGGGTCGACTCGCAGGCCTGGCCGTCCGCGTCGACCCAGCGGATCGGCGCGTCGTCCGCGCTCGCCGTCCCCGTCGTCCGCCGTCGCCGGCGCTCGGCGGCCAGGGCCGCCGCGAGGTAGGCCAGGGTCGGCGCCCAGTCGGGGTCCTCGGCGAGCGGCCCGACGCCCGCCTGCTCGAGCCCGCGGAGCGCCTTGTTGAGCGCCGACCCGAACGTCCGGTCGATCGCCATCACCTCGCCGGTCGCCTTCATCTGGCTGCCCAGCGGTCCGGTCGGCGGTCGGGAACTTGTCGAACGGGAAGCGCGGCAGCTTGACCACCACGTAGTCGAGGGCCGGCTCGAACGCGGCGACGGTCGTCCCGGTCACGACGTTCGGGATCTCGGCCAGCCGCCGCCCGGCGGCGATCTGGGCCGCGACCCGGGCGATCGGGTAGCCGGTCGCCTTGCTGGCCAGCGCCGACGAGCGGCTGACCCGCGGGTTCACCTCGATGACCGCGTAGTCCTCGTAGTCCGGGCTGCAGCGCGAACTGGACGTTGCAGCCGCCCTCGACGCCGAGCGCCCGGATGATCGCCAGGGCGGCGCTCCGGAGCCGCTGGTGGACGGGGTCCGGCAGGGTCTGGACCGGCGCCACGACGATCGAGTCGCCGGTGTGGACGCCGAGCGGGTCGACGTTCTCCATCGAGCACACGGCGATGCAGGTGTCGTCGGCGTCGCGCATGACCTCGTACTCGATCTCGCCCCAGCCGACGAGGCAGCGCTCGACCATGACCTGGCCGATCGGGCTGGCGCGCAGGCCGGCCCGGACCCGCTCGCGGTAGGCGGCCTCGGTCTCGACGATCCCGCCGCCGGTCCCGCCCAGGGTGAACGCCGGCCGGACGATCGCCGGCAGGCCGATCTCGCGGAGGGCGTCGTCGGCCGAGCCTCGCGTCGCCTCGGCGGTCGCCCCCTCGACGATCCACGACGGCGCGTAGGGCTGGCCGATCCGGTCGAGGAGCGCAGCGGAACAGCTGGCGGTCCTCGGCCATCTCGATCGCCTCGAGCGGCGTCCCGATCAGCCGGACGCCGTGGCGCTCGAGGACGCCGGCCCGGGCCAGCGCCACGGCCAGGTTGAGCGCGGTCTGGCCGCCGAGCCCGGCGAGCAGGCCCTCGGGTCGCTCGCGGGCGATGACCGCCTCGACCGCCTCGACGGTCAGCGGCTCGAGGTAGACGACGTCGGCGACCGTCGGGTCGGTCATGATCGTGGCCGGGTTCGAGTTGACCAGGATCGTCCGGACGCCCTCCGCCGCGGAGCGCCCGGCAGGCCTGCGTCCCGGCGTAGTCGAACTCGGCCGCCTGGCCGATGACGACCGGCCCGGACCCGAGGATGAGGACCGACGCCGGGGGCCGTCCGCGGCGCGATCGCCGGCGTCGCGCCGGCGGTCATCGGCCGCCTGCGCCGGGCGGCGCAGGCGGCGACGAACCGGTCGAACACGGCCAGCGCGTCGAGCGGGCCCGGGGCGCCCTCCGGGTGGTACTGGACCGTCTCGATCGGCAGCTCGCGGTGGCGCAGGCCCTCGACCGAGCCGTCGTTGAGGTTGACCTGGCTGACGTGGAAGCCGCCGGCGCGCCGGGAGCGTGTCGGCGACGACCTGGACCTCGTGGTTCTGGGCGGTCACCTGGACCCGGCCCGTGTCGACGTCGCGGACCGGGTGGTTCGCGCCGTGATGGCCGAACCGGAGCCGGCGCGTCTCGGCGCCGGCCGCCCGCCCGACGATCTGGTGGCCGAGGCAGATCCCGAGGAGCGGCCGACCGTCGGCGATCGCCGCCGGGCCAGCGCGACCGGACCGGCCAGCCGCGACGGATCGCCCGGCCCGGGCGACAGGACCAGCCCGTCCACGTCCGGGGCGAGCGCCTCGGCCGGCGAGATCGTGTGGGGCAGGACCCGGACCCGCGCCCCGCGCCGGCGGAGCGAGCGGACGATGTTCGCCTTCAGCCCGAAGTCGACGATCGCGACCAGCGGCCCGCCGGCCGACGCGTCGCCGACCTCGCGCGGCGCCTCCGGCGAGACGAGGTCGACGAAGTCCTGGTCCTCCCAGCGCGGCAGCGCCCGGGCCGCGGCGACCGCCGCCGCCGGGATCGATCTCGCCCGGGCGCGCGTGACCAGCCCGGGGATCGAGCCGTGGGTCCGCAGGTGGCGGGCGAGGGCCCGGGTGTCGATCCCGGCGATCGCCGGGATCCCCTCGTCGCGGAGGAGCGCCGCGAGCTGGGCGGCCTTCTCGACGACGGCCGCGGTCGCGTTGGCGACGACGAGCGCCCGGAGCCACGGGTGCTCGGACTGGTCGTCGTCGCGGAGCCGGCCGTAGTTGCCGATCAGCGGGTAGGTCATCGCCACGACCTGGCCGGCGTACGACGGGTCCGTGCAGACCTCCTGGTAGCCGGTCTGGCTGGTGTTGACGACGAGGTCGCCGCCGGCCGCGAGCGGCGCGCCGAAGGCGATCCCCGGGAAGACCGTCCCGTCCGCCAGGGCCAGCAAGGCCGGTCCCAGGTCGCCGACCCGGGGATCGACGATCGAGCTCGGCAGCGGCAGCGGCGGGGTCGGCATCAGTCGGCGCCGGCTCGGGCCGCCGACGGGAACGGGGACGGGAGGGCGATCGGGTCGCGGCGAAGCGGCGCGGACACGCTCGATCGAGCCTCCCTTCCGGCCTCACGGGACCGGTACGCCGGTCTCACGGGACCGGCTGCAAGGACCGCGCTCAGGGTACCAGAGGCGGCCCGCTCGGGCCGACCGCCCGGGACGCGCGCCAGGGAGCCGGCGTCCTGCCGCCGGCTGCCCCTAGCTCGGCGAGGGCTCGGCGGTCGGCTCGCTGGCGGTCGGGGTCGGCTCCGGCGTGGCGCCCGGGGTCGGGGTCGGGCGTCGGCTTCTTGGTCGGCTTCGGCGTGGGCTTGGGGGTCGGCCTGGGGGTCGCTGCCGGCGCGAGCACCTCGGGGCGGCCTGGGCCGGACCCTTGGCCACGCTCGTCGGCGCCTTCGTCAGGTACTTCGCGGTCGGGCGCGTCCCGACCGGGGTGAACAGGGCCGCCCCGAGCGCGGCGATCTTCGTGAAGTCCGGCAGCTGGATCGAACCCCGGTAGTCGAACCCGGGCCGGACGAGCGGGTGGCCGACGACCGTCCGGTAGATGTCCTTGGAGCTGATCTCGGATGGCCAGCGGGGCGAGGGCGCGGACGACCGACGGCGGGATGTTCGTCTGGACGGTCTCGCCGATCGCCTTGAGCAGCCCGAGCGGGTCCTCCAGGAAGCCGCCGCGGACGACCTTGTCCTTGAGCGCCATGACGACCTGCTGCTGGCGGGCGGCCCGGGTGAAGTCGCTCTCCCCGGCCGACTTCCGGATCCGGGCATAGGCCAGCGCCTGGTTCCCGTTCATGTGGTGGCGGCCGGCGCCGATCGAGTAGCCGGGTTGCCGTAGCCGTACTCGTTGTAGGCCGGATCGCACATCGCGTGGTCGACGTTGACGTCGACCCCGCCTGACGGCATTGACGGCCTGGACGAAGCCGCCCAGGTCGACCTGGGCGTAGTAGTCGATGTGGACGCCGAGCATCTTGCTCGAGCGAGTAGGCGAGGACCGCCTGGCCGCGGCCGTTGTAGCCCGGGAACTGGTCGGGATGGTGGCGCACCCAGGCGACCAGCCCGTTGATCTTGGCGCTGAACTTGCTTGCCCTTCGGCAGCGGGGCGTTGACCATGATCGCGCGGGACCGAGACCATCGACACGGTCTTGGCGACCGGATCGAGGCTGGCGACCATCATCGTGTCGGTCAGGGCGGTGTTCCGGCCGACGCCCGGAGTCGACCCCGATGAGCAGGACCGTGACCCGCGGCGGGCTCGGCGTCGCCGGCTCGGCGACGGCGACAGCGACGGGAAGCGACGAGTCGCCGGGACTCACCAGTCGCCGGGACTGTCGCTCGGGGCCGGCTCCTCGCTCGGGAACGGGTGCGTCGATCGAAGACCTCGGCCTCGGTCTGCTGGGCGGCGTAGGTGACCACGCCGAGACCGGCCTGGGGAACGATGACCAGGGCGAGCACGATGACGAGCCCGATCGCGTCCGTCGACCCGGAAGCGCGGGAACGACCGATCGACCATCGACGAGACGACCGCGACGAGCCGCCAGACCAGGAACAGGACCTCGACCGACGAGGATCCAGCCGACGACCGACGGGTCGATCAGCGAGGCGGCCAGGGCGAACCGGTTCTGGGTCAGGGCGAGCACGATCAGGGCCACGACCCCGATCACGACCGGGGCGAGGAAGAGCGCGGCCAGCCGGCGCCGGCCGGTCACCAGGTGGCCGAGGCCCGGGCACGAGCGCGCTCAGCAGGCCGGCGCCGAACCGGGCGAACCGACCGTCGGGTCGGGGGGGTCGACGGCTCGCCCCGGAGGTGGTGGGAGCCGGCCGCCGGCGGCTCGGTCAGGCCACGGGTCCGAGGTCGACTCGACCTCGGGGGTCGGATCGTCGGGGGTCAGGGTCGGCTCCTCTGCGTGGCGGGATCTCCTCGATCCCGCTCCGTGGAACGGCCGGCCAGCGCGCCGTGTGGCGTCGGGCCCGCGGCCCGAGTCGGGCCGTCTCGGCCGCGAAGGCCTCCTCCGCGGCGTCCGGTCGGAAGCCTACACCAACCTCCCGCGAGCGCCGCTGCCGCGGCGGTCGCCGGCCGGTACCGGGCCTAGGCGACCATCGGCGGGTCGAAGGCCGGGCCGTCTTCGTCGGACCTGCGCGCCGTCGCCGACCGCTCCGAGCCGCCGCTGGCCGACCTCGGCCAGGCTGGTCAGCCGCGACGCCGGCGACGACGCTGATCCAGAGCGCGGCCGATCAGTCCGCAGATCGCGGCCGCGATCAGCGGCGGCCCGCGGCCCGAGGCCCGTCGCGAGCGCGCCGCCGAGCAGCGATCCGAGCGGGAGGGGGCCCCAGTCGATGAACAGGAAGGTCGCGTTGACGCGGCCCATGATCGCGTCGCTCGACCCTCGCCTGGCGAAGGCTCAGCGCGTTGACGTTGAAGAGCGGGGTCGCGGCGGCCCCGACGAACCGGCCGGCCAGCAGCAGGAGCGCGCCGCGCGGCGCCGCCGGCGAGCGCGATGAGGACCATCGCGCTCGCGGTCGCGTAGGTCGACCAGGCGAACGTCCGGCCGACACCGAGGCGCCCGGTCAGCACGCCGACCGACAGGGCGCCGAGCAGGAAGCCCGACGTTGCCCAGCCCGTAGACGAGGCCGAACTCGGCCGCGTCGAGGCCGATCTCGCGGGTGGCGAACAGGACGACGACCGCGAGGAGCATCCCGCTGCCGAGGTTGAGGGTCGCCGTCGAGCCGGCGAGGTCGCGCAGGACCCGGTCGTCGGCGACCCGCCGGAGCCCCTCGCCGATCCCGCCGAAGAACCCGATCCGGACCGCGGCGCTCGGCTCGATCCGGGCGGCGCGGCGGGCGCGAGCCGACGATCGCGACCGCCGAGACGAGGTACGAGACGCCGTCGAGCCCGGCGGCGACCGCGCCGCCGAAGAGCTGCAGGATCGTCCCGCCGACCGTCGGCCCGACGACCTGGGCCGCCGACTCGGACAGCTCGAGGCGCTGGTTGCCGGCGACCAGGCGGTCCGCGCTCAGGATCGTCGCCACGTAGCTGCTGTAGGCGACCGAGAAGAAGACGCTCAGCGAGCCGACCGACAGCGCGACGACGCACAGGAGGCCGATCGACAGCGACGCCGGCGACGATCGCCACGCGCCGTCGCCGAGCAGGGCGGCGGCCCGGCAGGACGTCGCAGGCGATCATCGTCCGGCGCCGGTCGGTCCGGTCGACGAAGACCCCGGCCGGCAGCGACAGGACGAGGTACGGGAGCGTCTCGAGGGCGGCCAGGATCCCGAGCTCGAACGGCGCCGACCTGCAGGATCAGGACCGCGATGAGCGGCAGGGCGACCATCGAGACCTGGGTCCCGAGGGCGGAAACGGTCTGGCCGAACCAGAGCGCCTCGAAGGCGCGTCCGGTCGGCGGTCAGCGCGAGCCGGCGCCCTCATGCCGCGTCCTCGCGTCCGTCGGTCGGGTCGCGGAGGTCGGGCAACGGCTCGTCGGCCGGCTCGTCGTGCGGCCGGCCGGCACGGGCCGGCCGCACGCGCGGCGATCCCGCACCCGGCTCGAGGTCGTGGGCATGGAGGTGCCCGTGCCCGTCGCCCCGCGCGCGTTCCCGATCGAGCCGTCCGTCGGAGACCAGCCGGAGCAGGGCGGCGACGACGGCCGGATCCCATTGCCGGCCGGCGCCGGCCCGGAAGCGCTCGAGCGTCTCGTCGACCGACAGGGCGCTTCCGGTACGGGCGGTCGGAGGTCATCGCGTCGAAGGCGTCGGCCACCGCCACGACCCGCGCGCCGAGCGGGATCGCCTCGCCGGCCAGGCCGTTCGGGTAGCCGGACCCGTCGAACGCCTCGTGGTGGTGGAGGACGATCTCCGAGCCCGACCGGAAGAGGTGGAACTGGCGGAGGATCCGGGCGCCGATCTCGGTGTGGAGCCACATCGTCATCTGCTCGTCGGCCGTCAGCGGACCGGGCTTGAGCAGGACCCGGTCGGGGACGCCGATCTTGCCCAGGTCGTGGACCGAGGCGGCCTGCTCGATCAGCTCGATGAGCTCCTCGTCGAGCTCGAGCTCGACGGCGATGGCGACCGCGTAGCGCGCCACTCGGGCCGAGTGGTGGAAGGTCGACGTGTCACGGTCGTCGACGACCTCGGCCAGGCTGGCCACCGCCGAGCGGGTCTCCCGCTCGAGCTGGCGGATGTACTGGAGGGCCCGGGCGATGACCGCCCCGGGGATCGCGAGGAGGGTCGTCCAGAGCGGCTCGACCACCCAGATGAGCGCGAACAGGACGCCGATCATCCCGGCCCCGGCCTCGGCCAGGAACGTGCTCCGGCCGTTCGAGCGGATGAGGTACATCAGCGGCCGGCCGGTGGCGAGGGCCATGATCGCGCTGGTCAGGACGTCGTTGACCAGGTGGTAGACGACGCTGACGACGACCACCATCGCCACCAGGGCGAGCTGCTCGCGCTGGACGATGAGCGTCCGCGGATCGCCGATCAGGCCGACCGCAAAGGACGCGAGCGAGATCGTCAGGACGTGGCACGACGTGTTGAAGGCCGATCCGCTGGAGCGGCCGGCGATGGACGAGCTCCTCGACCAGGACGGCCGACCCGACCGAGATCGCCGCGAACGGCGCCGGGACGAGCAGGATCGTGGCGATGTGGCCGATCGTCGCCGACCGAGACGACGCCGCCGTGGGGCAGCTCGACGGCGATGAACTCGAGGGCGATCGACAGGACGGTCAGGACCGCGAACGCCCAGATCCACGACGGGTCGGAGGCGCTCCAGGCCACCCGCGGCAGGAACAGGCTGGCGCACGCGGCGGTCGTCACGAGCGCGATGAACCGCGGGACGTCGAGCCGCAGCCGGTCGCGCAGGCCCTCGGCCAGGCGCGCCGACGCGACGGGGCCGGCGCGCGCCGGCCGCGGGGACGTCTCGGGCGAGATGCTCAACGGGAACCTCGAGGTCGCCACCCGGGTGCGGCGGACGTACGGCTGCCGTCGGCACCGCGAGTCGGTCCATTGCAGCGTTCGGGTACGGCCCTGGCTCCCCCACGAAAGTCCCACCGGGGCCCAGCCAGCCGAACGAGCCGGTGCGTCGGGGCCACGCTCTCAGGGCAGCCTGAGGGTCGGCGACGTACCATCGCGTCCCGGTCCGCGACGTCACGCGGGCGGAGACCCGTGCGTCGGGGACCCGATGATCGAGAGCTTCCTCAACTCCACGCCCTGGATGTGGCCGGCGCTGGCCCTCGCGACCTCGGCCAGCCTGGTGGCCTTCCGGCCGGTGGCGCGACTGCTCCGCGCACCCCGGCCGGTGGTCTTCCTGCTGCTGCTCAGCCTGGGCGGGATCGTCGCCCTGACACTGACGCCCCACGACGACGCCTTCGCGCCGTGGCTCTATGCGGAGTGCTTCGTCCGGATCGTCCGGCCGATCGGCTTCGAGCGCGTGCTCAACCTCGGGGAGCGGGGGCTGAACGTCCTCCTGTTCCTCCCGCTCGGTGCCTGCCTCGGCGCCCTGCCCCGGTCACGGGCGAAGATCGGCCTCGTCGCGGCCGCGCTCGCGCTCCCGTTCCTCATCGAGGGCATCCAGTACCTCGTCCCGGCGCTCGACCGAAGCTGCTCGTCGGTCGACGTCATCGACAACCTGACCGGGCTCGCGCTCGGGCTCGTCGCGGGGTTCGTCATCGGAGCCGGGATCAGGCTCGCCTCGGGCGGCCGGACCGGGCGGGACGACGGCTTCGCCCGGGAACCCGTCGACTGATCAGGCGGGATGAGCGCCCTGTCGACTGGGAGCCCGGCGATCCGTCGCCTGCTCTCGAGGACCCCTGGCGGCGGATCCGAATGCGGAGAGCGCCTCTCGGGCCCGAAGGACCCACGACGGGCGGTCGGCGTGCGCCGCCGCTCGGGCGGCTTGCGCCCGGCGATGCTCGTCCGCCTCGGCTCTCAGCTCGCTCTGCCGGAACGGGACGAGGTCAGTGGTGGGATAGATCGGCTGCATCGCCTGGCCTCCCTTCTCCGCCGGCGGTTCCAGGCCATCCGCCGACAGGCGGATCGTGCGCTCGCCGGGCGCCGTCCGGGTATCAGATCGTCGACCGGCCGCGGATCAGTCACGCGTCCGGCCGGCTGTCGCTCGCGGCGCTTCCGGCCGGTCGCCGGTGAGACAGCGGCCGTCCCGTGCCCAGCCCCAGGACGAGCCCGAGCGGGGACCGGTTAGGCTGACTGGATGCGCGCAGGCTCCGTCCGCATCTTCCGGGTCGCCGGCATCGACGTCTTCATCCACGTCAGCTGGCTCGTGATCTTCGCCCTGGTGACCTGGTCGCTCGCCGAGGGCTACTACCCGCCGCTTCTGCCGGGCCTCTCGGTTCCCGAGGCATGGGCGCTCGGGGCGGTGTCGGCGATCCTGCTGTTCGCCTCCGTCCTCCTCCATGAGCTTGCCCACTCCGTGGTCGCCCGGACGCGGGGCAGCGAGGTCGACTCGATCACGCTGTTCATCTTCGGAGGCATCTCGAGCCTGCGGACCGATGCCCCTCGAGCCTCGACGGAATTCTTCATCGCGGTCGTGGGGCCGCTGACGAGCTTCGTGCTGGCGGCCGTCTGCTTCCTCGTCGCCGCCGTGATCGGGGAGCCGCGGCTGGGGGCGTTGTTCGGCTACCTCGGGCTCATCAACGGCCTGCTCGGGCTGTTCAACCTCATCCCCGGGTTCCCGCTCGATGGCGGCCGGGTCCTGCGCGCGATCGTCTGGGAGCTGACCGGCGACATGCGCCGGGGCCTGGAGGTCGCGGTGGCCGCCGGGCAGCTGGTCGGCTACGCGTTCATGCTCTGGGGCGTCGTCCAGGTCTTCGGTGGCGACGCGTTCAGCGGGATCTGGATCGCGGTGATCGGCTGGTTCCTCCAGACCGCGGGCGCCGCCACCCTGCAGCAGATGCGCGTGAAGCAGCGCCTCAGCGGCGTCACGGTCCACGACGTCATGCGCCCCGATACGACCGCGATCGCGCCCGACGCGTCCGTCGCTGCGCTCGTCGACGACTACCTGATGCCGGGCAACCGGCGCGCCCTCCCGGTCGTGGCCGCGGACAGGGTGGTCGGGGTGGTCACGCTCGGCGACATCCAGGCCGTCTCACCGCAGGAGCGCGCCTCGACGCGCGTGGCCGACGTGATGGGCGGGCGCTCGGGCGTCATCACCGTGCGACCGGACGCCCCGCTCGCCGAGGCCCTGGACGCGATGCTCGCCGGCGACTTCGAGCAACTCCCCGTCGTGGAGGACGAGCGGCTCGTCGGCGTGCTCACACGCGCGGACATCATCCGCCAGGTCCAGCTCCGGGAGGCGCTCCACCTCGGCTGAGCGCAGGCGACCGCGCGCATGCGTGGCAGAGTGGTGAGCCGGGAGAGATTTCGAACTCTCAACCAGCTGATTAAGAGTCAGCTGCTCTGCCGTTGAGCTACCGGCCCGCGGGGATGGTAGCGCATCCGGCCCGCGCAACGGGCCCGGGCGTCCGGCGGCCCGGACGACCCTCAGTCGGGCTGGTTGTCGATCTGGGCCTTCTGGAGCCGGCCGCTGAAGTCGACGTAGATCGACTTCCACTCGGTGTACGTGTCGAGGGCGGCGTGGCCGGCCTCGCGGTGGCCGTTGCCGGTCTCCTTCGTCCCGCCGAACGGGAGGTGGGTCTCGGCGCCGATCGTCCCGGCGTTGACGTAGACGATCCCGGTCTCGAAGTCGCGCATCGCCCGGAAGGCGGTGTTCACGTCGCGGGTGAAGATCGACGACGACAGCCCGTAGCGGGTCTGGTTGAGGGCGGTGACCGCGGCCGCGTAGTCCGGCACCGGGATGACCGACAGGACCGGCCCGAAGATCTCCTCCTGGGCGATCCGGTCCATCGGCTTGACGCCGGCGAAGATCGTCGGCTCGAAGAAGTGGCCGTGCTCGAGGCCCGCGCCGGTCGCCCGGCTCCCGCCGGTCACGAGCTCGCCCTCGCGCCGGCCGATCTCGACGTACGAGCGCGACCTTGTCGACCGCCGCCGCGTTGACCAGCGGCCCGACGTCGGTCGTCGGCTCGAGGCCGGAGCCGAGCCGGAGCGCCCGCGCCCGCGTCTCCAGGCGCTCGAGCAGCGGCTCGACGACCGCCTCCTCGACGATCACCCGCGAGCAGGCCGTGCAGCGCTGGCCGGTCGTCCCGAACGCCGACCAGACGATCCCGTCGGTCGCCAGGTCGAGGTCGGCGTCGGCCAGGACGACGATCCCGTTCTTGCCGCCGAGCTCGAGGCTGACCCGCTTGAGCCGCCGCGCGGCGAGCTCGGCGATCCGCTGCCCGGTCGCGGTGTTGCCGGTGAAGCTGATGACCGGCACGTCCGGGCTGGTCACGATCGCGTCGCCGACCTCCGGCCCCGGGCCCGGTCACGAGGTTGACCGTGCCGGGCGGGAAGCCGGCCTCGGCCATCAGCTCGACGAGCAGCGTCGCGCAGTGGGGCGTGTCGCTCGACGGCTTGAACACGACCGTGTTGCCGGTGACCAGGGCCGGCATCATCTTCCAGCACGGGATCGCGATCGGGAAGTTCCAGGGGGTGATGATCCCGGCGACGCCGAGCGGCTGGCGGACGCTCATCGCCCACTTGTCGGGCAGCTCCGACGGGGTCGTGTCGCCGAACATCCGGCGGCCCTCGCCGGCCATCAGGAAGGCGATGTCGATCCCCTCCTGGACGTCGCCGCGCGCCTCGGCCAGGACCTTGCCCATCTCGCGGGTCATCGCCCGGGCGAGCCGCTCCTTGTGCTCGGCCATGAGCGCGCCGAAGCGGTACAGGATCTCGCCGCGCTTCGGGGCCGGCGTCGGCGCCCAGCCGGCGAAGGCCTCGGCGGCCGCGGGATCGCCCGGGCCGCGTCGGCGGCGCTCGCCGGCCTGGAACCGGCCGATCGACCTCGCGCGTGTCGGCCGGGTTGACCGACTCGAACGTCCGGCCGGTGACCGACTCGACCCACTCGCCGCCGATGAACAGGCGATGGGTCGGCGGCTCCGTCGGTGGCTCGGCCGGTGGGGACGCGGGCCGCGACCTGGTCGTGTCGCTCATCCGGCCGCCTGTCGGCCGGATGGGCTCGCCTCGAGCTTGTGGAGCAGCTCCTTGACGTCGCGGAGCTCGTCCGCCTGATCGCGGCCGAGGGTCGACTCGAGGAGCCGGACCGCCGTCCGGAGCAGCTCGAGCTCGTCCGGGTCGAGCGTCACGGACACGGCTGCGGCCGGGCTGGTCGACTCGCTCAAGGTTGTCTCCTCCTTCGGATCACGATCTTCAGACCGGGTCGCGAACCGCGGCCGCCCCGGTCAGACCCGCTCGAAGGCCATCGCCACCGAGCCCCCGCCACCGAGGCAGAGCGTCGCCAGGCCGTAGCGGCCCTGCCGGCGACGAAGCTCGTGGAGGAGCGTCGCGACGACCCGCGCGCCGCTCGCGCCGATCGGATGGCCGAGCGCGATCGCCCCGCCGTTGACGTTGACCTTCGACCAGTCGAAGCCGAGCTCGCGGCCGTCGGCCAGGACCTGGGCGGCGAACGCCTCGTTGATCTCGACCAGGTCGAACGCCTCGATCGGGAGCTCGATCCGCTCGAGCAACCGGCGGACGCCGGTGATCGGGGCGAGGAAGAGCCACTTCGGCTCGACCTCGGCCTGGGCGTAGCCGACGATCCGGGCCAGCGGCACCAGGTCGTACTCCTCGACGGCCCGCTCGCTGGCGACGACGGTGGCGGCCGCGCCGTCGGTGATCCCCGGCGCGTTGCCCGCGGTGACCGTCGCCTCGGGTGCCGGCCGGCCCGGCTCGGGCTCGGGCAGGTCGAAGGCCGGGCGGAGACGGGCGAGCGCCTCGAGGGTCGTGTCCCGCCGCGGTCCCTCGTCGACCGCGACGACCGTCTCGCGACCCTTGGCGTCCCGGACGGTGACCGGCACGATCTCGTCGGCGAACCGGCCGGCGTCGATGGCGGCGATCGCCCGGCGATGGCTGTCCAGCGCGAACGCGTCCTGGTCGGCCCGGCTGACGTCGTCGTGGGCGGCGACCCGCTCGGCGTGGGTGCCCATGTGGCAGTCCTCGATGGCGCACCACAGGCCGTCGAGGACCGTCGCGTCGCGGACCGCCCCGTCGCCGAGCCGGTAGCCGAACCGGGCGTTGGGGAGGAGGTACGGCGCCAGGTTCATGCTCTCCATCCCGCCGGCGACCGCGATGCTCGGCGTCGCCGGCCCGGATCTCGGCCGCGGCGAGCATGATCGCCTTGAGGCCCGAGCCGCAGACCCGGTTGATCGTCGTGGCGCTGGTCGTGACCGGCAGGCCCGCCCGCAGCGTCGCCTGGCGGGCGGGAGCCTGGCCGACACCGGCCTGGAGGACCTGGCCCATGAGGACCTCGTCGATCTGGGCCCCTTCGGGCAGGTCGGCTCGCTCGACCGCCGCCCGGATCGCCAGGCCGCCGAGCTCGACCGCGGGCGTGGCCGACAGGGCGCCGCCGAACTTCCCGATCGGCGTCCGCTGGGCGCTGACGATGAAGACCGCCCCGTGCGGCGAGCCGGATCCGAGCTTCGCGTTCATCACCGTCGAATCTACCCTGTCCGGCGTCCCGACCCAACGCGACGCGGGTCGGGGCGCGAGTCTCGGATGGCGCGCCGCCGTGGCCTCGGCGGCCGGCGGCGAGCGTAGGATACGGCCGTGGCCGAACCCGAGACGGCTCCGGCGCCGCAGGATCCCGACCCGACCGAACCGGCGACCCTGGCCCTTCTCCGCGTCATCGCCGCGTCCGCCGACGACGCGATCATCGTGACCGACCTCGACGCCCGGGTCCGGGTCTGGAACGCGGCTGCCGACCGGCTCTACGGGATCGCCGCCGACGACGCGCTCGGACGGACTGATCCACGAGCTGACCGAGGCGACGATCGTCGGCGAGGTCGACGTCCCGACCTGGCTCCCGCGCGAGATCGCCCTGGCGACGGGCGTCTGGCACGGCCGGGTCGTCGAGCGCCCGACGGTCGGACGCTCCGTCGGGCGCGAGGTCGTGGTCGAGGCGGCCCTCAGCCGGCTGGTCGACGAGGGCGGCGAGGTCCGCGGGCTGCTCAACATCAAGCGCGACATCACGGCCTCCTACCGGCTCGAGCGCGAGCTGGCCACGCTCGGCAGCCTGGCCACGGCGACCGGCCGAGCCCGCTCGCGGGCCGAGATCGCGGCCAGCCGCGATCGACCTCCTGTGCAGCGCATCGGGGGCCGCCGTCGGGGTGATCGTCCGGTTCGAGGGCGACCGGGCGGTCATCGAGGCCGGCCACGGGTTGAGCGACGCGATGCGCGACCAGATCGAGGTCATCGCCAAGCGCTCATCCCCGTTGTTCATGGCCGTCGACCCACCCGGCAAGGTCCTCATCGGCGACCTCGACCAGCTCCCCCTCTCAGCGGCCGGGCGGCACTGGCTGGCGACGACCGGGTTCGAGGCGGTGGCGGTCGTCGGACTCCATCGGGATGACGAGCTCGTCGGTGCGCTGGCGATGGCCTGGCCCGATCCGACGACCCCCGACCGTCGTCGGCGACGCTCCTCCAGGCCGCCGCCCACGTCGAGCGGGCCCTCGAGAACGCCCGGCTCGTCGAGGAGATCACCCGTCGGGCCGAGGCCGAGCAGGCGCTGCTCCGCCGGCTCGACGATCCTCGACGAGCTGACCCGGATCGGGCAGGCGGTCGGCACGGCCGACGAGCTCGCCGAGCGGTCGGCCCGACTGGTCGGCGAGGCGCTCGAGGCGAGCGGGACGGCCTACGGGCTGTTCACGGCCGACGGCTCGGGCTACGAGACGACGCGGGCGATCGGCGTCAGCCAGCCGATCGCCGACTGGCTGGCCGCGGCGACGCCGAGCCGATCGATCGGCCTTCCGCCGCTGGCGAGCCGGCGAGGGAAGCATCCTCGAGCGGTTCGAGCCGGGCACCGTCACCGACGAGACCCTCGAGATCGCGCGCGCCTCCGGCGTGACCGCCTATGCCGCGATCCCGATCCGGGTCGACGGCGACCTGGCCGGCGGCATCGTGGCCTACTTCGACCGGCGAGCCGGACGAGCTCCAGGTCAACCAGACCGCGCTCGACTCGGTCGCCCGGATCGTCGGGATCTCGCTGGCCAACTTCCGCCACCGCGAGCGGTTCGAGCGCTCGGAGGCGCGCTATCGGACCCTGTTCGAGGCGTCGCCCGACGCATGCCTGCTGCTGACCCTGGACGGCTGGATCGTCGACGCCAACGGCGCCGCCGACGGGCTGTTCGGAGCGCCGGTCGTCGGACACCAGGCCGGCGAGTTCCTCGACCTCGACGAAGAGGAGGGCCGGCGGCTGCGGGCGAGCGTCGATCGCGGCGAGCGGACGCGGCTATCACGGGATGGGCCGTCGCGCGGACGGGACCCGCTTCCCACGGGAGAGCGAGGCGACCCGGGTCCGGATCGGCGACGACGCCGGCTACCTGGTCGTCATCCGCGACCTGACCGAGCGCCAGCGGCTCCAGGCCGAGCTCGTCCAGGCCCAGAAGATGGAGACGGTCGGGATCCTCGTCTCGGGCGTGGCCCACGAGCTGAACAACCCGATCGCCTCGATCATCGGCCTGAGCACGCTGATCGGCCGCGACCCGAGCCTGTCGGCCGACCTGCGCGAGAGCGCCGACGCTGCTCGTCGACGAGGCGCAGCGGGCGGGCCAGATCGTCCGGACGTTCCTCGACTTCGTCCGGTCGCGACCGCCGGAGCGCCACCCGACCCCGCTCCGGCCGCTCCTCGAGACCGTCCGCGAGCTCCAGTCGTACTCGCAGAAGAGCGGTGTCGAGTGGGTCATCGACGTCGAGCCGGGCCTGCCGCGGGTGGCCATCGACCGGTCGCAGATCCAGCAGGTCCTGATCAACCTGACCTCGAACGCGATCCAGGCGATCCTGTCCGACCGACCGACGGGCCGGCTCGAGATCGGCGCCCGCGCGAACGCCGGCCGACGAGGCGCCGGGCATGGTCCGGATCACCGTCACCGACGACGGGCCGGGAGTGGCGGCCTCGGACCGGACGAAGCTGTTCGTCCCGTTCTTCACGACCAAGGCGCCCGGCGAGGGGACCGGCCTGGGGCTGCCCGGTCTCGTTCGACATCGTCCGCCGCCACGAGGGCCGCCTCCGCTTCGAGCCGGCCCCCGGCGGTCGCGGAGCGCGGTTCATCATCGACCTGCCGGTCGAGCCGCCCCTCGTCGGCCGGGTGGGTCCGGGCGCCCCGGGTGAGGCGGCGTCGCCGGCCGGCCCGGCGCGACGCCCGTCGCCCGGCCGACGCCGGGCGGGAGGTCGCGGCACGGCGCCGGCGACCCGGGAGCGTCGGCCGCGGGCACTCGTCCTCGACGACGAGGAGTCGATCCGGACGTTCCTGCGCAAGGCGCTCAGCGCGGCGGGGTTCGAGACGATCGTCGTGGCCGACGGCCTGACGGCCGTGAGCGAGGTGCGCAGCGGGTCGATCGACGTGGCCCTGGTCGACCACCGGATGCCCGGGATGACCGGGATCGACGCCTTCGAGGCGGCCGTCGCGATCCAGCCCGACCTCGCCGGACGCTGGATCTTCATGAGCGGCGACGTCCTCAACCCGGACCTCCACGCGTTCGCCGAGGCGCGCGGGATCCCGCTCCTGGCCAAGCCGTTCGACCTCACGACGGTGACCCGGTCGGTCCGCGACGTCGTCGCTCGGCTCGGCCTGGCCGACTGATCGGCCGCTCAGCGCGGGTAGGTGTAGAAGCCTCGCCCGGTCTTCTGCCCGAGGTGACCGGCCGCGACGAGCTCCTCGAGGACGGCCGGCGGCCGGAACTGCTCGGCGCCGAGGCCGTCGTGGAGGACGCGCATGATCCCGAGGCAGACGTCGAGGCCGATGAAGTCGGCCAGCTCGAGCGGCCCCATCGGGTGGTTCAGCCCGACCCGCGCCCCGGTGTCGATGTCGTCGGCCGTCCCGACCCCCTCCTCGTAGGCCCGCATCGCCTCGGCCAGGAACGGCATCAGGATCCGGTTGACGAGGAAGCCCGGCCGGTCGGCGCTGACGATGACCTGCTTGCCGAGCTCGGCGGCGAGCGCCCGGATGGCGGCCTCGGTCGCATCGTCCGTCGCGCTGCCCCGGATGAGCTCGATGAGCGGCATGACCGGGACGGGGCTGAAGAAGTGCATCCCGGCGAACCGGGCCCGGCGCGCCGGCGCCGGACCGCTCCGGCCAGCCGGTCGATCGAGATCGAGCTCGTGTTCGAGGCGAAGATCGCGGCCTCCGGGGCCCGCGCGTCGAGCTCGCGCCAGAGGGCGGTCTTGACCTCGAGGTCCTCGAACACCGCCTCGATGACGAGATCGGCGCCGGCGACGGCCGCGAGGTCGTCGGTCGGGGCGATCCGGGCCAGCGTCGCGTCGCGCACCGCCGGCTCGAGGCGACCCTTGGCCACGGCCCGGTCGAGGTTGCCGGCGATCCGGTCGCGACCGGCCACGGCCCGGGCGAGGTCCGGCTCGTACAGGCTGACCTGCTTGCCGATCGCGGCGTGGACCTGGGCGATCCCGTGGCCCATCAGCCCGGCGCCCGCGACGAAGACCCGCTCGATGCTCACGCTCCCCCTCCCGCCCGATCGCCGCGAGGAGCCGGTCGGCCGCGGCGAACGGATCGAGCTCGTGGTCGGCGACCGCCCGGAGCGTCGCGTCCGCCTCGCCGGCCAGCGGACCCGTCCGCAGGCGATCGGCGATCCGGTCGGCGAGGATCGCCCGCACCTGGGCGTCGGCACGGGCCAGCCGGACGCCGTCGCCGGCGCCGTCGTCGGCCCGCCGGGCGGTGACGCTCCGATGGCGGTCGAGCGCGGCGAGCAGCTCGGGGACGCCCTCGCCGGTCGCCGCGGTCGTGACCATCACCTCGGGCCGCTTCGGACGAGGCCGGTCGGGCGCGGCCGGATCGGCGACGCCGGCGACCGGCGTGGCGACGAGCATCGCCCGGAGCTGGGCGGCCGTCCGGGCGGCCCCCGGCCGGTCGCCCTTGTTGACGACGACGATGTCGGCGACCTCGAGCAGGCCGGCCTTGATCGCCTGGACCTCGTCGCCCATCTCGGGCGCCTCGAGGACGACCGTCGTGTCGGCCGACGACGCGACCTCGACCTCGCTCTGGCCGGTCCCGACCGTCTCGATGAGGATGAGGTCGAAGCCGACCGCGTCGAGGACGGCGCAGGCCGCGCCGGTCGTCGAGGCGAGCCCGCCGGCGTGGCCGCGGGCGGCCATCGACCGGATGAACACGTCGCGGTCCGCGGCGTAGGCCTGCATCCGGACCCGATCGCCGAGGATCGCCCCGCCGGTGATCGGGCTCGACGGATCGACCGCCACGACGGCGACCGGCCGGCCGGCCCGCCGGACCTCGGCGATGAGCGCCGCGACGAGGGTCGACTTGCCCGAGCCCGGCGGCCCGGTGATCCCGACGAGGTGCGCCCGGCCGGCCATCGGGTAGAGCCGACGCAGGGCGGCCTCGGCGGCCGCGGTCCGGTTCTCGATCGCGGTCAGCAGCCGGGCGAGCGCGCGCCGGTCGCCGGCCAAGGGCCGCCGTCGGCGAGCTCCACCCCGCGCTCGGCCGGGTCCGCGCCCACCCTAGTCGCGCGCGCGGACGTTCGCCCGGATGAACGCGGCGACCTCGCCGATCGTCGTCCCCGGGCCGAACACCGCCGCCACGCCGGCCGCCTTGAGCGCCGGGACGTCGTCGTCGGGGATGATCCCGCCGGCCGTCACCAGGACGTCGTCGAGCCCCTCGTCGCGGAGGAGCGCGCAGATCCGCGGCAGGAGCGTCATGTGGGCGCCCGACAGGATCGACAGCCCGACGACGTCGACGTCCTCCTGGAGCGACGCCGAGGCGATCATCTCGGGCGTCTGGCGGAGGCCGGTGTAGACGACCTCGAACCCCTCGTCGCGCAGCCCGCGGGCGAGGACCTTGGCCCCGCGATCGTGCCCGTCGAGCCCGGGCTTGGCGATGAGGACCTTGATCGGCCGGTCGGTCATGGGCTCATTGTAGGGGCCCGGACAGCCGTCGCGGCCCGGTCGATCGACCGGGCCGCGACTGGGCACCTGTGTCCGGAGCTGGGGTCAGGGACTGATCCGGAGGACCTGCCCCGCCCGACGGAGACGCTCTTGTTCGTGACGTAGATCGTCCCGTTCCGGCCGACGGCGACGCCGCCGGGCAGGGTCAGCCGGCCGGGGACGAGCTCCGTCTTCGACCCCGTGCTTGACCTTCCACAGGGCGCCGACCGTGTCGGTCCCGGCGAAGTAGCCGGCCACGCCCGTCTTGACCATCTCGACGACGTACAGGCTCCGTGCTTGCCCCAGGCGAGGCCGACGATCGAGGTGAAGCCGTCCATGAACAGGGTGCACGGCCCGCTCGTGGCGGTCGGGTCGCAGGTCACGTTGCGCGCCCACGGCGCCACCCGCCAGATCCGCGACGTTCCCGGGGTGAACGGGAAGCCCTTCAGCTCGCCGACGTACCAGTAGCCATCGGGGCCGACCGCGACCGAGGTCGGGACGGCCTCGGCCGGGAGCTGGAGACCCGGCGGGACGCCGAAGACGGCGGCAGGAAGTCGGTGCTGATCACCTGGTTCGGGAAGCGCGCGACGGTGACGACGTGGCCGCCCGCGAACGAGCAGCAGGTCGTTGCCCGCCGGCATCGGTGACCAGCTCACGACCGCAGCCGAAGGGCGGCGATCCCGTACGGGTTCGAGTCGGTCGGGTTCGGCGGCTGGTCGAGGTCGGTCGGATCGGGGTCGGTCTGCTGGTAGGCGGCGATGTCGGCCAGGATGCGCCCCTGGTGGGGCCGCGAATCGCATGACCGTCCCGAACCGCTTGTTGAGGTTCTGGGGCCCACCGCCGATCGTGCCGTAGACCCGACCCCAGCGGTCGACCGACACGCCGACCGGCCCGGAGGCCTCCCCTCGGCGGAGATGATCGACGGGAGGCTGCCCTTGTAGGTCCGCACGTGGCCGCCGGCGAGGACGGCGATCCGACCGGTCAGGCCGTAGCCGTGGGCGCCGGACCGCCACGGCCGGCGACCGCGACCAGGACCCGGCCGCCCGGTCCGACGGCGATGCCGCGCGGGTTGTCGAGGTGACGTGGCGAGGACCGACACCGACGGCGCATGGGCGTCGATCGGCCCGGCGAAGGCGAGTGAGAGCCCGACGACGCTCGCCAGGGCGAGCGCGAATCGTCGGGCGCGGCGATGCGCCATGGGGATCCTCCTCGGTCCGGGCCTCGTGGATCGGTCGAACGCCGCAGCCGCCGGGCGGCCCCGCCCCGGCACTGGATCCGCTGGACGCTCGGCGAATCGTCGCACGGATGCACCGCATCCTCAACCCGGGTCCACGCTCGGGTGGTGCCCCGACGCACCACAACCTGATGGACCGGGTCAGGTCCGCGCGCCGCCGGAGACCGTGACGACCTCCCCGTTGACGAACGTGTTGTAGGCCGAGCCGAGCCAGACGACGACCCTGGCGATGTCGTCCGGGGTCGCCAGCCGGCCGAGCGGGACCTGCCTGGCCATCGTCGCCTGGCGCTCCGGAGGGACCGATGGCACGCCGTCGCGCTCGGTCACGATCGTCGTCGGGGCGACGGCGTTGACCAGGATCCCGGACGGGCCGAGCTCCTTGGCCAGCGACCGGGTCAGGCCGACGATCCCGGCCTTGGCCGCCGCGTAGTGGGCCGCCCGGGCGACCCCGACCGCGCCCGACCGGGAGGCGAGGTTGACGATCCGCCCGAAGCCGCTCGCCGCCATCGACGGCGCGACCGCCCGGCTCACCCGGAACGTCGCTCCGAGCATGTCGTCGACGACCTGCGCCCAGCTCTCGTCGGCGATCTCGGCCAGGGTCTCGGTCCGGTAGTGCGACGTGTTGTTGACGACGACGGCGGTCGGGCCGAGCTCGACCTGGACCCGGGCGACCATCCGGTCGATCGCGCCGCTGTCGCCGAGGTCGCACCGGAAGGTGGCCGCCCGGCCTCCGCCGGCCACGATCTCCGCGGCCACCGCCTCGGCCCGGGCCGCACTCTCGCGGTAGTGGACGGCGACCCAGGCGCCCTCCGCGGCGAAGCGGCGGCAGAACGTCGGGCCGGCGCCGCCGCCGCCACCGGTGACGAGGACCACCCGGCCGGCGAGCCCGGCGTCCATGGGACCGCTCAGACCCCCGGCGCGCGGCGCTCGAGGTGGGCGAGGAACTCCGAGCGGGTCTTGTCCCGGGACCGGAACAGGCCGAGGACGGCGCTCGTGGTCATCACCGTGCCGGGCTTGCGCACGCCGCGCATGACCGCGCACAGGTGGGTCGCCTCGATCACCACGCCGACGCCCTGCGGCTCGAGGTGATCCTGGAGCGAAGTCGGCGATCTGCTGGGTCAGCCGCTCCTGGACCTGGAGCCGGCGGGCGTACATCTCGACGATCCGGGGGATCTTGGACAGCCCGACGACCCGGCCGCGCGGGATGTAGGCGACCGAGGCCGAGCCGAAGAACGGCAGGAGATGGTGCTCGCACAGGCTGTAGAACGGGATGTCCTTGACGACCACCATCTCGGAGTAGTCGACCTCGAAGATCGCCCCGTTGAGCAACCGGGCGGGATCGACGTGATAGCCGGCGGTCAGCTCGGTGTACATCCGGTGGACCCGGGCCGGCGTCCCGAGCAGGCCCTGCCGATCGGGGTCCTCGCCGATCTCGGCCAGGATCTCGCGGACCGCCGACTCGACCCGGCCGTTGGTGTCCGGCCCGCGGAGCGAGACGCCCTCGATGGCAGCCGTCGGCTCCTCCCCCAGCTCGGTCTCGATCTCGGCGACGATCTTCTTGACGTGGTCGGGCAGGACGGTCATCGGTCTCCTCTACGCCGCCGATGGTAGCGCCGGTTCCGGATCCGGTCCGCGCCGGCGTCAGGTCCGCGTGCCGGTCTCGCCCCAGCCGGTCGCGGGGACGAGGTCGAGCGGCCGCCCCGCCGCGCCGCGCAACCAGGTCCGGGCGTTCTCGCCGAGGGTCGGCCGATGGTAGCCGCCCTCCTGGATGACGACCAGGCGACGACCGAGCGCGGCGACCCGACGGCCGATCTCGTGGTAGACGGGCGTCGTCAGGGCGAAGTCGCAGATCGGGTCGTGGCCGTAGGTGTCGAACCCGAGCGAGACGACGACGACCGAGCCGGGCGTCGCCGCGATCGCCTCGAGGGCCCGGTCGAGGACGTCCAGGTAGCGGGCGTCGTCGACCCCGGCCTCGAGCGGGAGGTTGAGGTTGGCGCCCGCGCCGGGGCCCTCGCCGGTCTCGTCGGCCCGGCCGAGGAAGTACGGGTACTGGCGGTCCGGGTCGCCGTGGATCGAGACGTACAGGACGTCGCCGCGGCGCCAGAAGATCTGCTCGGTGCCGTTCCCGTGGTGGAAGTCGAGATCGAGGATGGCCACTCGCTCGCCGGTCCGCCGGACGATCTCCTGGGCGGCGATCGCGGCGTTGTTGAAGTAGCAGTAGCCGGCGTACATCGACCGGGCGGCATGGTGGCCGGGCGGCCGGCACAGGCCGTAGGCGGCCGGCTCGCCGCCGTCGAGGACGAGGTCGACCGTGGTCAGGGCCGTGTCGACGGCCCCCCGGGACGCGGCATACGTCCCGGCCACGATCGGGGTCGACGAGTCGAGCCCCCAGAAGCCGGCTCGCCCGGCGATCGCCCGCGGCTCGCGGATGAGCCGCTCGGACTCGGCCCCGAAGCCCTCGTACAGCCCGCCCACGGCCCAGGTGTCCGGGATGACCGCGATCCGGTCGAGACCCTCCCGACGGGCCTGTGGCCAGGCCTCCTCGAGGAACCGGAGGAGCCCCGGGTCGTGGACCGCCAGGATCGGGTCGGGGCCGTGGTCGGTCGGGTCGACGAGCTCGAACCCGCCGTCCGCGACGAGGGTCGCCCGGATCCGCTCGGCCCGCTCGGGGACCTCGTAGGCGGGCGTGGCCTTGCCCGCGATCGTCTCGGACACGACGTCGTGAGCGAGGTGGAGCGGCGTGTAGACGACGCGCATCGGGACCTCCGCGGTGGGCTTGACGGGCTCCCGTCGATGCTACCGGGCGGCGAGCCGGAGGATCGCCCCGGTCAGCTCGGCCGGGCGGTAGCGGGGCAGGTTGTGGCCGTCGTCCGGGAAGTGGACGACCTCGATCTCCGCCCGACCGGCGGCTCGCCGGGCGGCATCGAGCTCGACCAGTGCGGCCGTCTTCGAGCCGTCCTCGTCGTCGACGGCGACGAGCGCGACGATCGGGAGGTCGAGGTCGGCCAGCGCCTCGATCGGGCGGAACTCGAAGATCGCCTCGACCGATCGCTCGAGGGCGTGCGGCCGGATGGCCGGGACGACGTGGCCGGCCGGCACCTCGACGACGGTCGCCCGCGCCGCGCGCTCCTCGTCGGTGTCCCAGTGGGTCGGATCCCAGCTCCGGCGGTCGTCGAGGTAGGCGCTGATCGAGCCGAGGACCTCGGGCGGCTCGGCCAGGTCGCGCAGGAACTCGGCCGGGGTGAGGCCGGTCTCGTCGGCCACGTCCTGCCAGCCGCCGTCGACGAGGACCAGGCCGGCGCACCGATCGCCGAGCTCGGCCGCGGCCCACGCGGCGACGATCCCGCCGTAGCCGTGGCCGGCCAGGACGACCCGCCCGCCGGGACCGTCGCCCGGGGTCACCGCCAGCCGGGCCCCCTCGGCCACGGCGACGAGGTCCCCGGCCAGGGTGACCGGGTCGTAGTCGGCCGTCGGGGCGTCCGACAGGCCATGCCCGCGGAGGTCGGCCGCCACCGTCCGGACGACCCGTCGGAGGCGCCGCGCGACGGCCGTCCAACCCCACGCCGTGCCCGACAGGCCGTGGACCAGGAGGACCCCGTGGCCGCCCGGGTCCGCCGGGCCGCCCCAGTCGAGGAAGTGGATCCGCTCCCCGGGCGCCACCTCGACCACGAAGCCCTCTGGCTCCGCCTCGGGGTCGGGCGCAGGGGCGAGCGCGGCGAGGGCATCGGCCGGCAGGTCCATCCGGCCTAGGATACGAGGGCCATGCCGAAACGCCGCCGGGGGGCCCGGTCCGCTCAGCTCCGCCGGCGCCGTGCCGACGACCGCTTCGAGCGGCTCGTCGAGCGCGCCCTCGACGCGATCCCACAGCCGTTCCAGGCGGCGCTCGATGAGGTCGCCGTCGTGATCGAGGAGGACGCGACCCCGGACCAGCTCGAGATCTCCGGCCTCGGTCCGGACGACGCCCTGTACGGGCTCTACGAGGGGACCCCGCGGACCGAATGGGGCGCGGACATGGTCGCCCTGCCGAACAAGATCAGCCTCTTCCGGCTCCCGCTCGAGGAGGACTTCCCGGACCTCGACGAGCTGGCCGACGAGGTCCGGATCACCGTCATCCACGAGCTCGCCCACCACCTCGGGATCGACGACGACCGGCTCGACGAGCTCGGCCTCGAGTAGCCGCTAGCGCCCGCCGATGGCGAGGAGCGCGGCGAGCGCGGCGATGACGACGCCGGCCACCATCGGCCGGCTGACCCGGGCCGGTCGGTCGAGCGGCGGCTCCCCCTCCGGTCGCTCGCGGGCGACGTCGAGCCCGCGCGAGTAGGCGGTCAGGCCCAGAAACGACACGACCTGCGGCGCGGAGGTCAGCGCCCCGACCGTGAACGTCAGCGTCCAGTAGGCGAACAGGGCGATCAGCCCGGCCAGCCCGACGAACAGGAACCCGCCGAGGTTGGTGACGTCGAGCCGCTCGAGCTCGCCGTGGAACGGCTCGAGCGCCCGCACCGCCAGGTCGATCCCGGATGAGGCCGCGAAGATCAGCAGGACCTGGGTCACGACCGCGAAGACCGAGGCGATGACGGCCAACCGGAAGCGCGCCCGGGCGAGCCGGATCGAGCGCCGGATCGACTCGCTCGCGTCCACGTCGCCGAGGACGATCCCGACGACGACGTAGACGAACGGCGCGGTGACGATCGCCGTGAGCAGGTTGGCGCCGATCGGCGCCGCGTCGGTCGCCTCGCCGAACACGCCGTCGAGGGCGGACGACAGGACGAACGACACGATCCCGGCCACGATGTTCACGGCGATCGACGCCCGGAAGACCCGCCAGAACACCTGGCGCGACCGGCGGAGTGCCTCGCCCAGGCTCAACGGGCGGCCGGCCCTGGCGCCACCGAGGATCGCCACTCCGATGATCTGGCTCTCGATCCCGACGGCGATGGCACCGAGGAACGCCACGAAGCCGGCCAGGACCGTCCACCCGGAGATCCCCTCGAAGGTGAGCCAGTCGATCCGTGGCGCGTCCGAGATGAGTGCGAGGACGAGCGGCCCGACGCTGATCAGCCCGAGGAGGCCGATGTAGAGCGAGCCGTTCCGGAGCTGGATCCGCGACTGGGTGACGAGATCGAACGAGCCCGACAGCACGGCGCCGACGCGCGGCCAGACGGGGGCGGGAGGCGGCCCTGGCGGCGCGGCAGGGACGGTCGGCGTCGGCTCGACGGGCAGCGATCCGTCGGCCGGCGGCTCGACGGGCCCGGGCGGCGGCTCGGGCGATGTCGGCTCGTCGGTCATGACCGGGCGCCAGGCAATGGCCCGGCCATCGAGATCAGCTCCCCGAGCCGGTCGATCGCCACGTTCCCACCGGAGGCCACGACGCAGACCGTCTCCCCATCGCGGAGCTGGATCTCGCCGGCCAGGACGGCCGCCAGCGCCGCCGCGCCGGCCGGCTCGAGGACCTGCTTCATCCGCTCGGCCGCGAACCGCAGACCGGCCAGGATCGTCGGGTCGTCGAGCAGGACGATCCCATCGAGGTAGCGCCGGCCCATGGCCAGGGTCCACTCACCGGCGAACGGCGCGCCGAGCCCGTCGGCCACGCTCCTCGGCTCGATCCGGACGACCTCCCCTCGCTCGAGACCCAGGGACAGGGCGTTCGACTCGGTCGGCTCGACACCGTAGACCCGGACACTCGGGCGCTGCTCCTTGAGCGCCCCGGCGATCCCGCTGATCAGCCCGCCGCCACCGATCCCGACGACGACCACGTCGACGTCCGGCAGGTCCTCGAGGATCTCGAGACCGATCGAGCCGTGCCCGGCGATCACGTCGGGGTCGTCGAACGGGTGGGCGAAGACGAGTCCCTGCTCGTCGCGGATCGCCTCCATCCGGGCGAACGTCTGGCCGACGTGGGCACCGTGGAGGACGACCTCGGCGCCATAGCCGAGACAGGCCTCGACCTTCGAGCGGACCGCCTCGGCCGGCATGACCACGACCGTCCGCACGCCCACCTCGCGGCCGGCCCAGGCATAGGCCTGCCCGGCGTTGCCGGCCGACAGGGTGATGATCCCGGCCCGCTTCTGCTCCGGCGACAGGGCCGCCACCTTGGCGGTCATCCCTCGCGGCTTGAACGACCCGGTCTTCTGGAGGTGCTCGGCCTTGACGTGGACCCGGCCGCCGGCCAGCTGGACGCCGGTCGCAGCCTCGACGAAGCGCGCCGCGGTGGCCGAGCTGAGGATCGGGGTCCGGTGGACGCGCGGAGCGACCACCTCGCGCGCCGCGAGGATCCGGGCGAGCGGGACGAGGTGATCGGACACGCCGGCAGTGTGGCACACGGCCCGACTCCGACGGGCCGTGCCCGCCGTCCGCGGCTTCGGCGGGACTTGCGTGCTTGCGCAATCAATGATAGCCTGACCGCATGCTGGAGACGGCGACGACGACCGAGCTCGATCGACAGCGGTTCGCCGCGGTCGGGCGGGCCCTGTCGGACCCCAAGCGGCTGTGCGTCCTCGAGTCGCTCGCCGCGGGAGAGCTGTCGGTCGGCGACCTGTCCAGCGTGGTCGGCTGCCAGGTCCCCAACATGAGCCAGCACCTCGCGGTGCTCCGGAGTGCCGGCCTCGTGGCGACGCGCCGCGAGGGCAGCACCGTCTACTACCGCCTCGCGGACCAGCGGGTCCTCGAGGCCTATCGACTCATCCAGACGATCGCCCGCTAGGGCATCTCGGGATCCCGCGTGGCGGGAGAAAGGATCCGAGCCCGATGGCCGAGATCAAGGTTGTGACCGACGCGACGTTCGAAGAGGTCGTCCTCAAGAACGAGCGCCCGGTCGTCGTCGACTTCTGGGCGACGTGGTGCGGACCGTGCAAGATGGTCGCGCCGGAGATGGAGAAGATCGCCGCGAAGTACGACGGCCAGGTCGATGTCGTCAAGGTCGACGTCGACGCGAACCCCGGCCTGTCCCGGGCGTTCAACATCATGAGCATCCCGACCATCGCCTTCTTCAAGCCGGGGGCCCAGCCGCAGGGCGTGGTCGGCTTCCGCCCGATGGAGCAGCTCGAGACGCAGTTCGGGCTGGCCGAGTTCGCCAAGCCGAAGGTCGTCGAGCCGCAGGCCTGATCCCGGCGGCGACGATCAGGCGCGTCCGGCCGAGGCGAGGACGGCGGCGAGGTCCGGGAGATGGTCCTCGTAGTGGTCGATCGTCTCGGTCAGGAAGAACTCCTCGTACTCGGCGTTCTTGATCCAGCGCGTCTCCGGGACCACGGTCAGGTACCCGCGCAGCTCGCCGGGAACGGTCCGGAAACGGCGGCGGACCTCGTCCATCGGCAGGGCCAGCCAGGCCTGCCGGATCTCCTCGTTGATGTCGTCGCCGCGGGCATCCCAGTCGGCGTCGGCCTTGATCTTGGCCGGACTCGTCTCGCCCATGGCCAGCTCGCGGGCCACCTCGAGGCCGTGCTCCAGCCAGGCCACCAGGTGCGCCATGAGGTCCCGGCCGGACCAGCCATGGGCCCCATCGAGGGCGGGGGTGAGCTGCTCGTCGGTCAGCTCGTCGAGGGCCTCGTAGGCGCGCCAGCCGTCGCGTTCGTCCTCGAGGAAGGACAGGGCGTCGAGATACATGGTCGTGATGGTAGCGCGCCGGCACGGTGTTAGAGTCCCCGCGTGAGCGACGACATCGCCGCGCGCCTGCCTCCGGTCGACCCCTCGGAAGCCGGCCGACCCCACCCGAGCACGCTCTCGCCCGAGCTCCTGGCCGGGCTGCTCGCCGACGGCGACGACGAGCTGGCGGCATGGGTCCTCCGCGACGCCCTGGCCGAGCGGCCCCGGGCCGAGGTCTACGACGGCCTGCTCCGCGACGCGATGACGCTGGTCGGTGACCGTTGGGCGAGCGGCCAGTGGACGGTCGCCGAGGAGCACCTCGCCAGCCAGGCGCTGCTCCGTGCCCTCGGCGCGGTCCGTCCTGTCCTCGGGCCGGAACATCGCGTGGGACCGCTCGCCGTCCTGGCCGACGTCGCCGGTGAGCGGCACATGATCGGGCTCGTCTGCCTCGATCACGTCCTCCAGGAGTGCGGCTGGACGGTGGCCGACCTCGGCGCCGACGTGCCGACCGACGATCTCGCCCGGTTCGTCGGCCGCAATGAGGTGGCCCTCGTCGCGCTGGCGGCCTCCGACCCGCTCCGCGCCCCGGTCGTCGCGGCGGCCGCGGCCGCCGCTCGGGCCGCCGCCCTGGCCGCCCGGCCGAGCGAGCCCCGGCTGCCGGTCATCGTCGGCGGCCGGCTGGCCGAGGATCGGGCCGCGGTCGCGACGCTCGACGTCGACTTCGCGAGCGGGTCGCTCGTCCAGGCCGCAGCGTTCGCCCGCAGGATCGCCGCCCGGCTCGCCTGAGCCGACCTGCGACCGGTCAGACCGCGACCGGCTCGCGGTACTCGCCGAAGACGGCCCGGAAGACGCCGCACATCTCGCCCAGCGTGGCGTACGCCGCGGCGCACTCGATGAGCGCCGGCATGAGGTTCGTCTCGGAGCTCTCCGGCCGACCGGCCAGGTCGCGCAGCCGGGCCAGGGCCGCCTCGACGGCCGGCGCCGTCGCGCTCGCGGCGGGTCCGCTCGAGCCGGGCGAGCTGGGTCCGCAGCGACGCCTCGGAGACCTGGAGCAGCGGGATCTCGACAGGACCTCGTCGGGATCGGCCTGGCGGTTGACCCCGACGATCCCCCGCTCGCCGGCGTCGAGCTCGCGCTGGAAGCGGTAGGCCGCGTCGGCGATCTCGCGCTGCGGGTAGCCCTCGGCGATCGCGGCGACCATCCCGCCGCGCCGGTCGATCTCCTCGAGGTAGCGCCAGACGGCCGCCTTCGGTCTCGTTCGTCAGCGCCTCGACGAACCACGAGCCGCCGAGCGGGTCGACCGTGTTCGCCACGCCGGTCTCCTCGGCGATGATCTGCTGCTGGCGGAGGGCGAGCAGGGCGGCCTCCGCCGAGGGCACCGCCCAGGCCTCGTCGTAGGCGTCGGTGTGGAGCGACTGCGTCCCGCCGAGGACGGCCGCCAGGGCCTGGATCGCGACCCGGGTCAGGTTGTTGAGCGGCTGCTGGGCGGTCAGGCTGACGCCGGCCGTCTGGGTGTGGAAGCGCAGCCAGGTCGACCGCTCGTTCTCCGCCCGGTAGCGCTCGGTCATCAGCTTCCACCAGATCCGGCGGGCGGCCCGGAACTTGGCGATCTCCTCGAAGAAGTCGTTGTGGCTGTTGAAGAAGAAGCTCAGCCGGGGCGCGAAGTCGTCGACCCGCAGGCCGCGGGCGATCGCCGCCTCGGTGTAGGCCATCCCGTCGGCGATCGTGAAGGCGAGCTCCTGGACGGCCGTCGAGCCGGCCTCGCGGATGTGGTAGCCGCTGATCGAGATCGTGTTCCAGCGGGGCATCTCGCGGGTCCCGAACTCGATCGTGTCGGTCACCAGGCGGAGCGACGGCTCGGGCGGGAAGAGGAACTCCTTCTGGGCGACGAACTCCTTGAGGATGTCGTTCTGGAGCGTGCCCTCGAGGGCGGCCCGCGGGACGCCGCGCTTCTCGGCCGCGGCGATGTACATCGCCCAGATCGGGGCGGCCGGCGAGTTGATCGTCATCGACGTGCTGATCCGGTCGAGCGGCAGGCCGTCGAGCAGGACCTCCATGTCGGCCAGGCTGCTGACGGCCACGCCGCACGTCCCGAACTCGCCCTCGGCCTCCGGGTCGTCGGTGTCGTAGCCGTACAGGGTCGGCATGTCGTAGGCGATCGACAGCCCGGTCTGGCCGGCCGTCGAGGAGCTGGCGGAAGCGGGCGTTCGTGTCCTCGGCGGCGCCGAACCCGGCGAACATCCGCATCGTCCAGAGGCGCGACCGGTAGCCGGTCGGGTGGATCCCGCGGGTGAACGGCGGCTCGCCCGGGAAGCCGACGTCGGCGAGCGGGTCGGACCCCTCGACCGACCACGGGCCGTAGAGCCGCTCGACCTCGACGTCGCTGATCGTCGAGAAGCGGGCCGCGCGCTCGGGCGCGCGCTCGAGGGCGGGGGCGAGGCGGGTCGCCTCCCAGGCGCGGCGGCGGGCCGACCAGCTCATGGCCGCGACGATAGCACGGGCCGGCGGCCGGCCGCCGACCGGCCCGGCTCAGTGGAAGGCGTCGGCGGCGGCCTGGATCTCGGCGTCGAGCTGGTCGGCCGCCAGGAGGACCCGGACGCGCCCGGCCCGGTCGCCCGGCCAGACGAGGATCCGCTGGAACGACGAGTCGCCGTTGAGGAAGTCGATCCGGTAGCGCGGGCTCGCCGGCGACGGTCGGCTCGCTCGTCGTGAGGTCGTGGATCTTCGCGTTCGCCTGGGCGCCGGCGAGGTACGACTCGTAGACGGCCTGGGCGGTCAGCCCGGCGGCCTCGAACATGACCAGGCTGATCCCCTTGCCGCTGCCCCGGTCCCAGGTCGCCGGCCCCGAAGCGGACCTCGCCGATGCCGGCGTCGACCAGCTTCCCGAGCGTGTCGGCCGAGCAGTAGCGGCCCGACTCGCGGCCCGTCGGGGCCACCCCGGCGAGCGCCGTCGGGAGGGTCGCCTCGAGGTCCGGGTAGGCGCCGGCCATCCGCTGCTCGTCGGCGCCGTTGCACGGCTCGGCGCGGGTCGAACGAGGCCGGCGCGCGCTCGGCCCCGCGCAGCCGGCGAGGAGCGACGAGGGCGAGCGCCACGGCGACCGCCAGACGGACGGGGATCGAGCACGCACGGAATCTAGCGCGGCCGGCCGAACGTCGCCGCCGGCCGGGCGCCCGCGGCGCCGTCCACGAGGCGACGACCTTGCCATTCGGTACCTCGGTCCTGGGCTGGTGCGTCGGTGCGCCCCACCATCGCCCGCCCGGGACCGGGACGAGTCGGCTATCGACTCGGCCCGGCCGGCAGCGGCTACGTTGTGGATCACGCCGTCGAGCGAGCCGCGGGAACGAACCCTGAGGCGTCGGTCACGGACCGGGAGTCGAACAAGCCGAACGTCGAGGACCGGGCAGGGCATATCGCCAGGACCGGTCGAACAAGGCCCGACGATCCCCGGCCACGAGCCGAGCAACCATGAGCGATCGGCCGGCAGGCCCGGGGACTCGGAACGACGGCAGGCATCATCGCTATCCTTTCTCGACGCTTCCCATACGATCGCCCCCGAGGGCACCGGGGGCGATCGTCGTTGTCCGGGCCGGCCGGGGGCCGCGACCGGGATCGGGTCAGTCGGTCGGCGGCGCCGGGCGGGACCCGGATCGGGCGGCTCCGGCGGACGATCCCCCGCCGGTCGAGGTCGTCGCGCAGGACCCGGGCGGCGGCCAGCAGGTCCGGGTCGCGGGTGATCGTCGAGGCCATCCAGTCGATGTAGGACGGCTCGAAGGCGGCGATCTCGCCGAGCGTGTGCCCGTGGAACTTGCCGAACGGCATCTCGGTCGCGCCGGCCGCATCGAGGCTCGGCCGCCGCGGAGGTCGGAAGCGCCGGACGCGCGACCGGACGAGCGGGCCGTTCGGGTCCGACGCCCGGCGCGGACCGGTGTCGCCGACGCGCGACGCGGATCGGCGGCTGGCCGGGTCGGATGGGCCCGCCGGCCGTCGCGCTCGGGACGTCGTGGCGTTGCGCGGGTGGAGGATGTCGGTCGTGTCGAGCCGGGCGGTGACCGGCCGGGTCGGCTTGGGCGGCGGCGGGCCGGACGGTCGACGCCTCGAGCCCGTCGGCGGCCGCGCCGACGCCCTCCGAGCGCGGGCAGCGTCGCGGAGCTGCTCGTAGGCCGCGTTGATCTCGGCCATCCGCCTGGTCGCGGCGCGGGCCGCGGCCGGGTCGCTGCCGGACGACGTCCGGGTGGTGCTCCCGGGCGAGTCGTCGCCAGGCGGCCTTGATCGCGCTGGCCGAGGCCCCGGGCTTGAGCCCGAGCACGGCATGGGGTTCGCGCCTGGTCACCGGTCCAAGTCTAGCCGGGCGTCGCTTGACAGGCCGTGCCGCGTGTCGTCCCCTTGGAGCGTGCCTTCCCTCCGCCGCGCCGGCCTGGTCGCCGGCCTGACCCTCGCCCCGCTCGCGGCCGCGCTTGCGGTTCGCCCACGTCTACCGGGTGCGGGCCGGGTTCCCGCACCGACGCCCGCCGCGGTTCAGCCCGGCCGACCTCGGCCTGCCGTACGAGGAGACGACGGTCGAGTCCGACGGCGGCGACCTGCCGGCCTGGTTCATCCCGGCCCGCGGCGGCGCGCCGGGTCCGGGCGTCGTCCTGGTCCACGGCTGGGACTCGGCCCGCGACCGGACCCTGCCGAAGGCGGTCGTTCCTCCATGCGGCGGGCTTCCACTGCCTGACCTTCGACGTCCGCGGCAACGGCGCGAACCCGGCCGAGATCCTGCCGGTCAGCGCCGGCGAGTACGGCGCCGATGCGGCGGCGGCTTCGACGACGCTGCTCGCCCGGCCCGAGGTCACCCGCGGCGCGATCCTCGGCCACTCGATGGGCGGGACCGGGGCGATCCTCGCGGCGGCGGCCGATCCGCGGGTCGCGGCGGTCGTCAGCGTCTCGGCGCCGTCCGACCCGCGCCGGATGGTCCGCCAGACGTTCCGCCTCGCCCGGCTCCCCTTCCCCGGCCCGATCGCCACCCCGCTCGCCTGGCTGACCAGCCGGGTCTTCGTCCGGCCGCGCGGCCATGCCCTCCGGGCGATCAGCGCCCGGCACGCGGTCGCGCGCTACCGCGGGCCGATCCTGGTCGCCCACGGCCGGGACGACCCGATCATGCCGCGTCGAGCACGCCCACCGGATCGCCCGGGCGGCGCGCTCGAGCCGCGAGCGCGGGCGCCGTCGACCGGCTGCCGGTCGAGCTGCTCGTCGTCGAGAGCGGCGGCCACAGCTGGTCGTACGAGGACGAGGCCTACCGGCGGACCGTCGCCGCGTTCCTCGCCCGCGAGCTCGGCGGGCCGCTCAGCCCCGAGGCCGCCGCCGACGCCGCCGCGGCGGCCGACGCCCGCCGGCTGCCCGAACCCGAGACGTCGCTCGTCGGCGACCGGGCGGCGGCGCCGGCGCGGGCGATGGTCCGGCCGACGCGTCCGGCCGGCCGCGCCGAGCCGTGACCGCCTGGGACGCCGATCCGGACGAAGCGGGCGATCCGCCGGTTCGCGCGATCGCCCGCTCGCGCCGGACGGCGCTCGACCGGATCCTGCGCGCCGGGCGCCGGGCCGGCAGCTCGAAGAACATCCAGCGCTGGGACTTCATCGTCGTCCGCGACCGCGCCCGGCTGGCCGAGCTGGCCGCCGTCGGGCCGTGGGCCGGGCCATCTCGCCGGGGCGGCCGTCGCGATCGCCCTGGTGACGCCCGACCCGCGCGCCGACGGCCAGCCGCTGTCGATCGATGTTCGACCTCGGCCAGGCGGCCGAGAACATGATGCTGGTGGCCTGGGAGCTCGGGATCGGCAGCGTCCCGGCGACCGTCTACGAGCAGGAGCTGGCCCGCCGGATCCTCGGCTACCCCGACGACCGCTGGTGCGAGTACATCCTGTCGTTCGGCTATCCGGCCGATCCGGCCGAGCTGACCGCGCCGCTCCGGCCCGGCGGACGGCGGCCGCTCGAGGAGATGGTCCACGAGGAGCGCTGGTAGGCGAGGCCGGCTCACTGCCACTCGAAGCGGCGGGCGGCGAAGCCGAAGCAGACCACCGTCCAGACGGCGAGGATCGCGACGCAGACGCCAAGCGGCGCATAGGCCGCCCCGCCGACCATCACCTGGCGGAGCGCGTCCGACAGGTAGGTCAGCGGCAGGAACCGGGCGACCGTCTGGAGCGCGTCCGGCATCAGCGCGATCGGGAAGAACGTCCCCGACAGGAACATCATCGGGAACTGGACCGCGCTGGTCATCCCGTTGGCCGCGTCCTCGGTCTTGGCCAGCGTGGCGATGACGTAGCCGAGCGAGGTGAACGCCAGCGAGCCGAGGATCGCCAGCCCGGCGATCGCGACCAGGCTCCCGACGATCTTGACGTCGAACGCCCAGACCCCGACCCCGACGATCAGGACGAACTGGACGAGGGCGATGATCAGCCGCATGATCACGTTCGAGCCGATCAGCTGCCAGCGCTTGAGCGGGGTCGCCGCGAGCCGCTTGAGGATCAGCTTCTGGCGGTCGGCGACGAGCGGGATCGCGGCGAAGATCCCGGTCTGCATCAGGGCCATCCCGAGGATGCTCGGGACGAGGTACGAGACCGCGTTCAGCCGCTCGGTCTGGATCGTCTGCGGCCTGGCTGGTGATCGCGACCGGCCGGCCGCCGAGGTTGACCTGGGCGAGGACGCCGTTGACGTAGGAGGCCATCGCCCCCGACGACGGTCTGCTGGCTCGGGTCGACGTAGTAGGTGATCGTGGCCGGCTTGGCCGGGTCGCTGGCCGCGGCGGCCGCGACGTCCTGGCGTAGCCCTTGGGGACGACGATGACCCCGGAGTTGTCGCTGTCCTTCATCGCCGTCGAGGGCCGGCCGTCGAGGTCCGAGTCGACGAGCTTGACGTTCGGGGCCGAGGCGAACGCCGGCCCGGAGCTGGGCCGAGGCCGGCGGTCCCGTCCTGGTCGACCCAGGCGACGGTGATGCT
The DNA here is from genome assembly GCA_963837825.1 of uncultured Chloroflexia bacterium. Lineage (GTDB taxonomy): Bacteria > Chloroflexota > Limnocylindria > Limnocylindrales > CSP1-4 > Chersky-267. Next base: position 120,957 of record CAWIOR010000002.1, on the reverse strand, counting down.
GTCTGTTGCCGCCCGAGAAGATCGCCCCGAACAGGACGACGAAGATGAGCGGGAAGGCGAGCGTCCAGAACAGCGCCTGGCGGTCGCGCAGGTAGCCCCGGATGTTGGCGATCGTCAGGGCGCGGAGTGCCTTCATCGCTCGCCGTCAGTCCCGCAGCGCCCGGCCGGTCAGGTCGAGGAAGACGTCCTCGAGGGTCGCCTTGCGGACGCCGAGGTTCGCCGGCTCGACGCCCGCGCGCCTCGGTCAGCGCGAGGAGCGCCCCGATCGTGGCCGGGACGTCGCTTCGTGTACAGCGACGTCGTCTCCTCGTCGTGCTTGACCGAGGTCACCGCCGGGCAGCGCGGCCAGCTCGCCGTCGTCGAGCCCGGCGAGCGTCGTCGAAGCGGACCGCGCGCTCCTTGAAGCGCCGGTCGATCAGCTCGCTCGACGGTGCCCATCTCGAGGATCTGGCCGTGGTCCATGATCGCCAGCCGGTCGCACAGGTGGTCGGCCTCCTCCATGTAGTGGGTCGTCAGGAGGATCGTCTTGCCCTGCTCGCGGAGGCGCTCGACGAGGTCCCACAGCGACCGGCGGGCGGCCGGGTCGAGCCCGGTCGTCGGTTCGTCGAGGAAGACGACCTCGGGGTCGTTGACGAGGGCCAGGGCGACCGCCAGGCGCTGGCGCTGGCCGCCCGACAGCTCCCGGGTCTGGGCCTTCCGCCGCTCGCCGAGGTCGAGGAAGTCGATCAGCTGGTCGGTCGGCAGGGTCCGCGCGTAGAAGCTCCGGAACAGGTCGAGGACCTCGACCACGGTCAGCTTCGGGTAGAGCTCGGCCGTCTGGAGGGTGACCCCGATCCGCTCCTTGAGCGCGTCGGGCTGGCCGACCGCGTCGATGCCCAGGATCTCGAGCTGACCGCCGTCGGGCTTGCGCAGGCCCTCGAGCATCTCGACCGTCGTCGTCTTGCCGGCGCCGTTCGGGCCGAGCAGCCCGAAGACCTCGCCGCGGCGGACCTCGAACGAGACGCCGTCGACCGCGTGGACCTCGCCGTAGGTCTTGCGGACGTCCGCGGACCGGATGACGACGTCGGTCGGACGAGCGGTCGGACGGTCATGGGCCAGCCGCGAAGTCATCAGCCCGCGCGCTCTGCACCGCGTCCGTCGGACGCGAGCCCGGATCAGACGCCCAGGTCCGGCCTCGGCTCGAGGTCAGGCCGGGTCCGCCTCGGGCGCCGGGGCGCCGATCGCCAGGTACGACTCGATCGCCCGCTCGAGGCCCGACGTCGCGGCCGGCCTGCTCGGACAGCAGCCACTTGTGCTCGAGCACGTCGCAGTAGGCCTGGACGAGGTCGCGTCCGGCGTCCGACCGCGCCGCGCAGCCGGGCGACGGTCGGCTCGTACACGTCGTGGAGCCAGCGCGCGGCGCCCTCGGCCCGGTCGATCGGCCGCTTCTCGAACCACTCGAGCCAGGCCCGGTACTCGCGCAGGTCGTTCATCAGGATCCGGGCCTGGCCCTCGAGGGCCCGGATCCCGGTCCGCCGCTCGAGCTCGCGGATGTGGAAGCGGCGGGTCGTGACCGCCACCCGCAGGCGGAGCTTGCCGGCCCGGTCGCCGGGCTCGAGCTCGATCTCGTCGATCGAGAAGCCCGAGGTCGTTGAGGCGGCGGACGCGGGCCCCGACCGCGAACCGGTCGTCGGCGCCGAGCTGGACCTCGGCGTGGAGCTCGTCCCACAGGGCGCGGTAGCGGGTCCGGACGCTCTCGGCGGCCGCGATCGCCTCGTCGATGCTCGTCCGGCCGGTCGTTGTAGACGGCCAGGTCGGCCAGGCCGAAGGCGACGTTCTCGACGAGGACCTCGAGGTCGTACGCGCGCTGGCCGTCGGACAGCGACGGGTGGACCTCGCTCGTCTCGGCGTCGACGAGGTAGGCCTGGATCTTGTCGCCGTCGCGTCGGAAGAGCGTGTTCGCCAGCGAGCAGTCGCCCCAGTAGACCCCGCCGCGATGGAGGTCGACCAGCAGCGACGCCATCGCGTCGAGGAGCCGGTCGCGGTACGGTCGTCCGAGCCGGACGGCGAGGCGCATCAGCAGGCGCCGGTACTGGAGCGAGTGGGCGAGGTACGTCGGTGACCAGGATCGCCTCGGACCGCTCCGGCGCCTCGGCCAGCCCGATCGGCGCTGACCGCCGGCAGCTCGGCCGCCTCGAGCCGGCGGAGGACCTCGTACTCGCGCCGGGCGATCTCGAGCGGCTCCTCCTTGAGCGCGTAGAGGACGTCGCCGTCGAGCGACGAACCGGACGAGGTGGCGCGACGGTCCGACCGGCAGCTCGCGGAAGTCGATCGCGTCGGCCGGCCAGTCGCCGAGCGGCAGCTCCCAGGGCAGCGCGAGCAGACCGGGGGCGGCCGTCCGGAGCCGGAGATGCGGGAACGGGGCGTCCCGCGCCGGCTCGGTCAGAGCCGCTTCCGGAGGTAGGCGGTCACCGTCGCGTCGTAGCCCATCGCCTCGTACAGGTGGCGGGCCTCCGGCCGATGGTGGGCGGCCGTCACCTCGATGAACGCCGCGCCGGCCTCGCGGGCGATCCCGTCGGCCGCCGCCATCAGGTCGTGGCCGACGCCCCGACCGCGGGCGCCGGCGTCGACGACCAGGGCGAGCACCCGGGCGATCGTGTCGTCGTGCTCGAACCGGGGCATGACGTGGACGGCCACGAAGCCGAGGATCTCGCCGGCGTCCTCGGCCACGATGACCTGGCCGCTCGCCGGCGGTGAACCGCTCGATCCGATCGGCGATCGTCGAGGCGGCGGCCGGATAGCCCTCGTCGGTGAACAGGGCGGCGATCCGGCTCGGCGTCGGCGACGCGTCGCCGGGCGAAGGGTGATCGGGCTGCTGGTCGATCATGGCCTCGGATGGTACCGCGACGAGGATGAGCTGCGGCCGCCGCGGGGCCGCCGAGCGACGAGCGCCGCCTCGCCGAACGGGCCGTGCCCGGCCGGGTCCGGATCCCGGCCGCCGCCAGGCGGTCGAGGGCGGCCGGGAGCGTGACCGTCGACGGGCGCGAGGTAGAGCGCCGCCGGTCCCTCGCCGCGACGGGCCAGCGACGCCGCGAGACGGCCCTCGGTGGACGGCTCGAGGAGGACGACAGGCCAGGCCGGTCGGCGGCGGCGACCCACCGGGCCGCGGCGCCGAGCAGCTCGTCCGGGGACCCGCCGATCCGACACGGCCGAGCGGGCCGTCGCGCTCGGCCGGCCGTCGGGCGAGCTCGGCCGCCGCTCGGTCGAGCTCGACGGTCGCCCAGCCGACGCCGACGACCGCGCAGCGACAGCCACCGAGCGCCGGCCCGACGACGACCCGGCCGCCGACGGCGGATCCGGCGTCAGGCCGGCCTCCCGGGCCAGGCCATCGGCCAGCGACCGCCGGATCGACGGTCACGGCAGGATGCAGGTCGGGCGCGGACCGCCGAGCACCGCGAAGCCGAGCCGCTCGTAGAGCTCGCGAGCGCGCTCGTTGTCCGCGTAGACACCGAGGTAGATCGAGCTCGAGCGCCGGCGCCGGCGGCCGCTCGGTCAGCGCCCGGGTGACGGCCTCGCCGAGGCCCGAGGCCCTGCCAGCCGCGACGGACGCCGATCGCCGACAGGTAGCTGAGCCCGTCGAGCGTCGTGCCGCCGGCCGACCGCGACCGGCTCGCCGTCCGATCCGGACCAGGCGGACGTCGATGTTCGGGTTGTCCGAGGTCGGCCTCGATCTCCGCCCGGAGCGCGGCCGTCGATCCGCGGCTCACGCCGAACGCCTCGGCGATGACCATGGCCGCGGCCGCGGCGTCGTCGCGGGCGCGACGGCCGGCCGTCGCCGGCCGATCCGCTCGATCGTCGCCGCCCGGCGGGCAGCGGCCGGGACGGTCGGCGTCCGCGGGTCGCGCGACGAGGATCATCGACCAGGCCCGCCGCCGAGCTCGACGAAGCCCGCGCTCGCAGCCGCTCGGCCAGGTCCGGCGGCCGGCGGAAGCCGGGCGCCAGCCAGACGTACGGCTGCGCGGCCGCGGTCGTCGAACAGCCGGATGAGCTCGGCGAGCCGGGCGCCGAAGGCCGCCGGGTCGTCCGGCCAGCGGATCGCCCCGACCCGGTTGAAGAACGGGTCCGGGTCGGCCGGGTCGAACAGCGCCGAGGGCGTCGCCGAGGTCGACCAGCTCGCGACCGGTCCGAGCTCGTGGACCCGCGTCTCGTGGATCTCGAGCCGGCGCAGGAGGGCTTCGTCGACGCCGTACCATGGTGGCCCGGAGCGCTCGCGCCAGCTAGCCATCGCCGAACCATATCGTCGCGACGGGTGCGCCGCGCCGGGAAACCGGACCGACTGGCGGCCGACGTATGGACTCTGGCGACCGAGGTCGACGCCGACGCATCGTCAGATCCGAGGAGGATGAATCGTGGCCCGACCGACGACCTCGCGCGCGCGACCGGGCGCGGGCCTCGTCCTCGGCCGTCGCCCTGGTCGCGGCGGCCTGCTCGTCGAGCGGCGCGACGAGCGCGCCGAGCGCCGGCCCCGCCGACCCAGGCGCCGGCCTCGGCGTCCGGCTCGCTCCGAGCACGCGGCGGCGGAGCCGCGGGCAGCGCCGTGTCGATCAAGGACTTCGCGTTCGAGCCCGGCCGACGCTGACGGCCAAGGTCGGCCAGGAGATCACCTGGACGAACACGGGCAACGTCGCCCACACGGTGACGTTCGACACCGGCGGGGTGGACAGCGGCTCGCTCAGGGCCGGCGCCACGTTCAAGCACACGTTCGACGCGGCCGGGCACGTTCACCTACCACTGCAACTTCCACTCGTCGATGAAGGGCACGATCACCGTCACCCAGTAGCCGCCCGGGACGTCCGATCCGACCGGCCCGCCGACCTCTGCAGGCCGTCCGGTCAGGCGGGCAGCGACCCGAACAGCGTCGCCCCCGACGGCAGGTCGACGACCGCCGGGGCCGGGATCGCCGGCCGCGGCGAACAGGCCGAGGTAGCCGCGTGGTCCCACATCCGGGTGCCCTGGTACAGCTCGTCGAGCTGGATCCCCCACAGCATCGCCCCTGCAGCGAGCGCGACTCCTCGACGGTCGCCGGCAGGCACCAGTCGAGGACGACCAGCCGGCCGCCGGGCCGGACCGCCGCCCAGGCCGAGCGCAGCGCGCCGACCGGGTCGGGCAGCTCGTGGAGCGCGTCCTGGAAGTAGACCAGGTCGAACTCGGGCGCCGTACGGCAGGCCGGCCGGGTCGCGGTTCTCGATCGCGATCCGGTCGCCGAGGCCGGCCTCCGACACGCGGCGCATCGCCCGGCCGACCGAATCCGGCTCGAACTCGACGCCGACGAGCGTCGTCTCCGGGAACCGCCGGGCCACGGCGATCAGCCAGCGGCCGCCGCCGCAGGCGACGTCGAGGACCCGCCCGCCGGCGGCCAGGCTCGGCCGCCAGCTCGGGCAGCGCCGCGAGCGCCTCCTGGAAGAAGACCGCGATGTCCTGGGCGGTGACCGCCTCGATCGCCCGATGGAAGCGCGGCGGCCGCTCGGGGATGGTCCGCCCGGTCCGGAAGAACTCGGCCAGCCGCTCGTAGTCGAGGCTGCTGACGACCGTCGACACGAACTGGCCGCCGAGGTACTCCGGTCGGTCGTCGTCGAGGAGGATCGTCATCACCTCGTCGATCGGGCGGGCCCGCCGTCCGTCGTACGTCGATGAGGTCGACCGGCGTGGGCCAGCCGGACCCAGACGTCGACCGGCTCGGCCAGGCAGCCGGCCGCGAGCGCCAGCTCGTCCGGCTCGATGCCGGCCGGCGCCCGGCCTCGCGGATCCGCGCGAACAGCCCGAGCTCCAGCCCGAGGTACGCGGCCCAGGTCCGGTAGAACCCGCCGAGGCTGCCGGCCAGCTCGTCGAAGCGATCGTCGATCGACATGGCCGCGATTGTCGCACGCGCGTCCGACCGGCCGCGACGGCACTGCCCGGGTGATCCGAGGAACGCGCTCCCGCGAAGTAGCAAGTGAGCCTCGGTCGCGTGTACGATGGCTCGGACGACCCGCGCAGCGCCACAGGAGCGCCACCGATGCGAACCCTTGCCCGCCCGATCGGTCTCGGCCTGGCCGCCCGCGGCGACGTCGACGACGTCGTCGGCTGGGCCCGCCAGGCCCGCGACGGCGGCCTCGATTCGATCTGGATCCACGACTCCTACTTCGAGCGCGACGCGGTCAGCTTCGGCAGCGCGGTCGCGCAGCGCCCTGGCCGCACGACGGCGAGGACGACGGCGAGGCCGGCTTCCGGGTCGCCCTCGGGGCGGTCAACCCGTTCACCCGCCACCCGGTCGTCCTGGCGATGACCGGCTCGGCCCTCGACGAGATCCTGCCCGGCCGGATCGTGATGGGCCTCGGGACCGGGCTCCCGCTGCGGCTCAAGCAGATGGGCATCCCGTACGAGCCCGACGGCGGCCGTCGAGCGGCGTGTCGAAGGCGATCGACCAGCTCCGCGCGCTGTGGGCCGGCGAGCGGCTGCCGTCGGCGACGCCCGGGCCTGCCGCCGATCCAGCCGATGTTCCCGCCGACCCACCGGATCCCGCTCGTCATCGCCGCCTACCGGCAAGGAGTTCGTGGCCCTGGCCGGCCAGAAGGCCGACGGCTACCTGGCCCGGCCGGCCGAGTCGATCCCGTCGCTGCGCGGGATCCTCGAGCGGCTCCGCGCGGCGGCCGTCGAGGCCGGCCGCGACCCGGCTGCGATCGAGACGGCCGGCTACCTGCTGTCGCTGGTCGACGAGACCCGGCGCGAGGCGCTCAACCGGGCGAAGCGCGAGCCGTTCGTCATCTACATGATGTCGGTCCTGTCCGACGTCTCGCTCCGGCGGGCCGGGTTCGAGGCCGACCTGCGCGACCGGATCGCCGCCGCCTGGCGAGCCGAGGACTACACGACCGCCGGCAACCTCATCCCGGACGAGCTCCTCGACGCGTTCATGCTGTGCGGCACCCGCGAGGACGTCGCGGCCAGGGCGATGGCCTTCCACGCCGAGGCCGGCCTCGGGCTGCCGCTCCTCCAGCCGGTCCTCCAGGAGGACCGCCAGATCGACGAGCTGATCGCCGCGGCCGCGCTGTACGCCGCGCTGCCGGCGCCGGCCGACAGCCGGGCGGTCGAGCGGCCGGTCCGTCGTCGACGCGGCCGGGCGTGCCGGAGCCGCGGACGACGGCGACGCCGTCACGGCCGGCCTCGCCGACGACCGCGCGGCTCGGCACCGGCTCGCTGCTCCGGCGCCGGGCCGGAGCGCTCTGGGAGATCCTCCGGCCGTTCGCCTACACCGCGTCGGTCATCCCGGTCCTGGCCGGCGCCGCGCTGGCCGCGGTCGACGGCCTGTTCGCCTGGGCGCCGTTCATCGCCGCGCTCGCTCGGGGGCGTCCTCCTCCACTCCGGCACGAACATCGTCAACGAGATCTACGACGTCCGCAAGGGCATCGACACGATCACCAGCCCGCGGGCCAGCCACGCCATCGTCAAGGGCCGGCTGACCGAGCGGGCCGCCTTCGCGTCGCCCTCGGCGGCGTTCGCCCTGGCGATCGTCGTCGGCGCTCTACCTCGTCGCCCTGCGCGGGCCGGCGATCGTCGTCCTCGGCCTGCTCGGGCTGGCCGGCGGCTACTTCTACACGGCGCCGCCGTTCCAGTACAAGTTCCATGCGCTCGGCGTCCCGCTCGTGTTCCTGCTGATGGGCCCGCTGATGGTCGTGGGCTCGTACTTCGCGATCAGCGGCGCCTGGTCGGTGACCGCCCTGATCGTGTCGATCCCGGTCGGCTGCCTCGTCGCGGCGATCCTCCACGGCAACGAGTGGCGCGACATCAGCGAGGACACCCGGGCCGGCATCGTCACCCTGTCGTCGCGGATCGGCCGGGACTGGGCCCACTACTCGTACGTGGGGCTCGTCCTCGCCGCCTACATCAGCCTCGGGCTGGCGGTCGCCGTGGGGCTCGCTCCCGGCGACCACGATGATCGCGATCGCCTCGCTGCCGTACCTCGTCCGGGTCATCCGGGCGGCCGAGCTCGGCGCGAGCGGCCAGGCCCGGGCGATCGCGATGATCGACCTGCAGACCGCCCAGCTCCACCTCGCCTTCGGCGGGCTGCTCGTGGCCGGGATCCTCCTGTCCGGGCGTCGGGCATGGCTGATCGGGCCGGCCCGAGCGCCGGCCGCGGCCCGACGGCCGCGACGATCGGCCCGGCGTCCTGCCGCTCGCCGTCGGGCTGGGCGCGCGCGGCCGGCCGCCTTCGCGCGCCACGTTCAACGGGCCGCGCGAGCGGTTCTGGAGCCGGATGACCGTGACCGGGCTCGGTCTCGGCGGCTGGGCGCTGCTGACCAGCCGGCCGGCGCGGCGGGTCGCGGATCGGGCCGTGGCGGATCGTGCGCCGGGCTCGCTGTCGGCGGTCGTGCTGTACCTGACGTTCGCGGCCGGCGACCGGTTCGCCCGGCGCTACGTCCCCGGCGGCGACGCCCAGATCCGCGACATCTACACGCTCCGGACGCTCCGCCCGCGGGCCGAGATCGCGACCCGCCTGGCGCTGGTCATCGGGCCGGCCGAGGAGCTCTTCTGGCGCGGCCTCGTCCAGGAGGCGCTGATGCGCCGGTTCGGGCGGTGGCCGGGCGCCGCGCTGGCGGCGGCGGCCTACGGCGGCGTCCACGTCACGACCGGCAACTTCACCCTGTTCGGGGCGGCGGGGATCGCCGGCGCCCACTGGTGCGCGCTGTACGCGGCCGGGGTCCCGCTCGGGGCGCTCGTCGTCAGCCACGTCGCCTGGGACGTCTGGATCTTCCTCGTCCAGCCGACCGGCGAGATCGAGGCGATCGGCCCCGACGGACGGGTCGTCCGGCTCCGGCTGGTCGCCGGCCGCCTGATCCGGCGCCGGCCGGACGCGACCGTGATGCAACCGGCCGGCGGCGACGCCGTGTTATGAACCGGTGATGGACGAACCGACGCTCCTGGCCGCGCTGGCCGACGATCTCGACCTCGCGTTCGAGGGGCTCGTCCGCGCCCGCCAGGACCGGCTCTACTCGATCGCCCTGCGGATCCTCGGCGACCCCGCCGAGGCCGAGGACGCCGCCCAGGACGCGTTCATCCGGGCCTATCGGGCGCTCGGCGGCTGGGACGCCGAGCGGATCCGCGAGCTGCGCCTCGACGCCTGGCTGGCGACGATCGTGGTCAACGTCGCCCGGACGCGGGTCGCCGCCGGCGCCGGCGCGGCGCCGCGAGTCGCTGACGTTCCTCGACGAGCTCGACCACCCGCGCTCGGCGCGCGACCGAGACCCCGCACGGCCGGCTGAGCCGGCGCGAGGCGTCCGACGGCCTGGGCGGTCCGCCTGCTCGCCCTGCCCGAGCGCTACCGGGCGCCGATCGTCCTGCGCCACGTCGACGGCCTCGGCTACGACGAGATCGCGATCGCCCTCGACCGGCCCGAGGGCACGGTCAAGGCCCAGGTCCATCGCGGCCTGGCCCTCCTCCGGGCGATGCTCGAGGCCGACCTGCGCTCGAGCGGCGAGGCCGACGACCATCCGGCGACCGCCCGCCTCGCACCCGGCGGCCGACCCGTCGCTCACCCGCTGCCACGCCTCCAGGAGGTCCCCCGATGACCGCTTCGCTCACCGACCCCGCCGACGACGCCCTGGCCGGCCGAGCTGGCCGCGCTCCGGACGACCGCGCCGGGCACGCTCCTGCCCCGGACCCTCGATCGCGGTCGGGCTGGCCGACGCCTACGCCGCGATCGACGTCGCCGATCGGACCGCTGTTCGTCGCCTTCAACGGGCTCGGCGTCGTCGGCCGTCGAGCAGGCCCCGGACGGGGCGGCGTTCGAGCGCGACCACGTCGCCCGGTTCGGCCGGCCCGCCTACCGGGTCGCCGCGCTGCCGTCGCAGGCTCGCCGCGGCGATCGACCGCCGGCTCGGCGGCGACCGGCGCGCCCGGATCGCGCTCGACCTGCGCGGCCGGACCGACTTCGAGCGCGACGTCTGGACGAAGGCGCTCGAGATCCCGCGCGGCGAGGTCCGGCCGTACGGCTGGATCGCCGCCGAGATCGGCCGGCCGAAGGCGGTCCGGGCCGTCGGGACGGCGCTCGGCCACAACCCGGTCCCGCTCATCGTCCCGTGCCACCGGGTCGTCCGGAGCGACGGGCTGATCGGCAACTACTCGCTCGGCGGCCCGGCCAACAAGCGGACGATCCTGGCGGCCGAGGGCCTCGACCCCGACGAGCTCGAGTCGCTCGCCCGGGCCGGGATCCGCTACATCGGCTCGGACACGACCAAGATCTACTGCCTGCCGTCGTGCCACGCACGCGCGGCGGGTCACCGACCGCGCACCGGGTCGCCGTTCCGCTCGGCCGCCGAGGGCGAGCGGCGCGGCTACCGGGCCTGCCGGCGTGTGCCGCCCGCCTCGGCGTCGGCCGCGGCTAGCCGCCGGACGGAGCCCTCGGCCGGGCCGGCGCGCGCTCCGGACCCGTGCAGCCGGCGCCGACCGCGCTATGCTGCGCGACTTGGACCAGTCGACTGAGCCAAGCATCCCGATGAGCCGCCGGCGCGCGGCCAGCCCGCTCGCGATCTGGGCCGGCCTGCTCACGCTCTACTTCGTGTGGGGCTCGACCTACATCGGGATCCGGCTCAGCGTCGAGACGATCCCGCCGTTCCTGATGGCGGGGATCCGCTTCCTCATCGCCGGGAGCGTCCTCCTCGCCTGGGAGGTCGTCGCCGCCGTGGCGTCTGCGCGGCGACCCGACCGTCCCCGAGGTCGAGCGGCCGCACCTGCCGACCCGCCGCGAGTGGCGCGACTCGGCGATCGTCGGCGGCGCTCTCCTGTTCGGCGGGATGGGCATGGTCGCGCTCGGCGAGAAGACCGTCCCGGCCGGGATCGCGGCGATCCTCATCGCGCTGCTGCCGGTCTGGGTGGCCGTCCTCGGCCGGGTCTTCTTCGGCGAGCGGCTGCCGGTCGCGGCGATCGTCGGGATCGTCGTCGGGCTCGCCGGGGTGGTCATCCTGGTCGGCCCGTTCGGGCCGACCGGCGAGACTGGCGTTCGACCCGTTCGGGATCCTCGTCCTGCTCCTGTCGCCGCTGTGCTGGGGCGCCGGCTCGCTCTACTCGTCGCACCGGGCCGTCCTGCCCCGCCGGCCGCTGACCGCGACCGGTGCTCCAGATGATCTGCGGCGGCGGTCCTCCTCCTGGTCGGCTCGATCGCTCGTCGGCGAGCTCGCGACGTTCGACCTCGCCGCCGTCTCGACCCGGTCCTGGCTCGGGCTGCGTCTACCTGACCACGATCGGCAGCCTGGTCGGGTTCACGACCTACGTCTGGCTCCTCCGCGTCGCGCCGCTGCCGAAGATCGCGACCTACGCCTACGTCAACCCGGTCGTCGCGTTCGTCCTGGCCGGGATCCTCCTCGGCGAGGCGATCGAGCCGCGGACGGTCGTGGCCGGCGCGGTCATCATCTTCGCCGTCGCGCTCATCGTGACCGCCGCGCGAGCTCCGAGCCGCCGAGGCACGCGCGGCCGACCTGCCCGGGAGCGACCGGCCGGCGAGCGACGCCCGCCGGCGAGGCCCGGCGGTCCGCCCGGACCGAGTCTACCCCGACTGAGCGCGAGTCGGCGCTCAGCCCTCGGCCAGGACGGTCCGGCTGACACCGCCGGGCGAGGGCCATCACGGTCAGCATCGGGTTCACCCCGAGGCCGGTCGGGAAGAGCGACGTGTCCGCGACGTAGAGGCCCGGCACGATCCGCATCCGCGCCCGGCCCGTCCGGCCGCCGAGCGGACCCGCCCGGCGGGATCGCAGGCATGGGTCCGCGGATCGGCCCCGAACCGGGCCGTGCCCATCTGGTGGGCGCTGAAGACGGCTCCCGCGGTTCGGCCCGAAGTCGAACCGGGCCGAGGCGTGCCTCGAAGGCCGCGAACGCGCGCGCGTCTCGCCGCCCGGTGCGCTGCCGTCCCGCGCGGTGCCAGGCAGCCGGGCGTCCCGAGGGCGACGATCTCGCGCGCTCCGGCCGCCCGGAGCGATCCGGGCCATCGTCAGCAGCCCGTGGCGCAGCGTCGCCACCCCGACCCGATCGACCCGGTAGTCGATCCGCGCGCCGCCCGAGCGGGTCGCCCGGACCCGTCCGGTCCCGCCGTCGCGGGTGATCGCGATGAGCGGCGCGACGTGGCGGACCCGGCGCCATCAGCGCCGCGTGCGCGTCGGTCCCCTCCCACGGCAAGGCCAGGGCGATCAGGCCCGGATGACCCGGGGCCGACTCGACGACGTAGCCGTTCCGGCCGCGGACCCCGTCGACGAAGGCGAGCGAGCGGGCCCCCTGGAGCGGGCCGCGCCACATGTCGATCGGCTCGCCGAACCGGCCCGGCCACGACCGACACCGGATGGACGCAGCAGGTAGCCGCCCGAGCGGCCGGGTGGCCGATCCCGGATCGCTCGAGGACGACCGGCGTCCGGAGCGCCCCGGCGGCGAGCACGACCTGCCGAGCCCGGACGACGAGCGCGCGCCGCTCGACCGGCCGGAGACCGCGGGCCGCCGCGCGAGCGGACGGCGCCTCCCAGCCGACGGTGGCCTCGACACCCGACGGCGCCGGCCGCCCTCGACGAGCACCCGCTCGACGCGGGCGTCGGCGACGATCCGGGCGCCGGCCCGGTAGGCGTCGGCCAGGTGGGCCCGCAGACCCGGACCGCTTCGCCCCGGCCCGGCAGCCGAACGGGCACGAGCCGCAGGCGCCGCAGCCGACGTCGTTGCGCGTCGCGTCGGGCCGGCCTCGAGCCCGAGCGCGGTGGCGCCGCGGAGGAGCAGTCGCGTCCTTCGGCGGCAGGATCGGTCGCCGGCTCGTGACCGCCAGCTCGGCCGACGATCGCGGCGTAGTCGGCGTCGCCCTCGGCCCCGTCGAACCCGTCGATCCCGTGGGCGCGCGCCCAGCCGGCGCCGGACCGCGTCCGGCGCCGCGATCGAGGTCATCCAGTTGACCGTCGTGCCGCCCCCGACCCCGGCCCCGGCGAGGATCGACACCGAGCCGTCCCAGGTCGCCGTCAGGCCGTGGTCGAGGTAGAGCCGGTCGAACGCGTCGAGCTCCGTAGCGCGGCATCTCCGGCTCGGGCAGGAACGGCCCGGCCTCGAGGACGACGACCGACCGACCGGCCTCGGCCAGCGCCTCGGCCGACGACGCCCGCCGCCGGCGCCCGAGCCGACGATCGACGACGTCCGCCTCGAGCACGACCGGCTCGCGGATCCCCGCCGGCCGGCGGGCAGGGCGAGCGGCACGATCGGCGTCGGCTCGGCGGTCAGGCCCGGATCGTCCTGGACGTAGCCGATCGCGGCCAGGTTCGGGTCGGGCGTCCCGGCCTCGCCGGGGTCGCCGTAGGCCAGGAAGCTGAGCAGCCGCCGGAACGCCTGGTAGGCCGACCGGCGGAGGGCGAGCCGCGACGCGCCCCAGGCGAGCAGGTAGCGCTCGCGGGCGGCCGGGTCGAGGTCGCCGAAGCGGACGGCCCGGCCGGCCAGGGCCAGGTTGGCCGGGCGCGACTCGAGCAGGCGGAGGACGAGCCGGAGCTGGCGGACCTGGCCCGGATCGAGCGGCCAGGTCGAGCGCCTCGGCGGCCAGCCGCGCGCGCGCGCTCGCGCGTCCGCGGCCGCGAACGAACGCCTCGGCCAGGATCGGCGAGGGTCGCGAGCTCGGGCGTCCGGTCGGGGCAACCGGCGGTCATCCGGCGCCGGAACGCCGCGCTCCCAGCCCTGGGCCGGCCACGGCTCGCAGCGGAGCGGGCGGTCCTCGCGGTAGCCGAGGGCGTAGTCGGCCTGGATGAGCGTGTGGAGCTGGCTGGTGCCCTCGTAGATGACCGCCGCCTTGCGAGTTGCGCAGGTAGCGCTCGACCGGGAACTCGTTGCTGTAGCCGTTGGCGCCGTGGATCTGGATCGCGTCGAGGGCCGCCTGGACCGAGTGGTCGGTGGCGTGCCACTTGGCGAGGCTCGTCTCGCGGGTGTTGCGGAGACCCTGGTTCTTCAGCCAGCCGGCCCGCCAGACGAGCAGCCGGCCGATCTCGGTGCCCCTGGCCATGGTGGCGATCATCTGCTTGACCAGCTGGTGGCGGCCGATCTCCTCGCCGAAGGTCTGCCGCTCGTGGGCGTACCTGACGCTCGCGTCGAGGCAGGCCTGGGCGAGCCCGACCGCGCCGGCGGCGACGGTGTAGCGGCCCTGGTCGATCGCGCTCATCGCGATGAGGAAGCCCTCGCCCTCCTCGCCGAGCCGGTTCTCGACCGGGACCTCGCAGTCGTCGAGGTTGACCAGGCCGGTGTTGCCGGCCCGGATCCCGAGCTTGCCGTGGAGCGTGCCGGTCGACAGGCCCTTGAAGCCGCGCTCGACGATGAACGCGGTCACGCCGCGGTGCTTCTTCGCCCGGTCGACCGTCGCGAAGACGAGGAAGTGGTCGGCCAGGTCGGCCAGGCTGATCCAGATCTTCTGGCCGTTGAGCAGGTAGCGGTCGCCGTCGCGGCGGGCGGTCGTCTGGAGCGCGCCGGCGTCGGTCCCGACGCCCGGGCTCGGTCAGCCCGAACGTCGCCAGCTTCTCGCCGCGGGCCTGCGGGACGAGGTAGCGCTGGCGCTGCTCCTCGGTCCCCCACTGGAGGAGGGTCAGCGAGTTCAGCCCGACGTGGACGCTCTGGACGACCCGGAAGGCGGTGTCGGCCCGCTCGAGCTCCTCGCACAGGATCGCGAAGCTGATGTAGTCCATCCCGGCGCCGCCGTACGCCTCGGGGATCGGCGCGCCGAGGAAGCCGAGCTCGCCCATCCTGGCGAAGACCTCGCGGTGGACCTCGCCCTTCTCGTCCCACTCGCGGATGTGCGGGCAGGATCTCGGCCTCGACGAAGGCCCGGGCGGCCTGCTGGACGAGGCGTTGCTCGTCGGTCAGGGAGAAGTCGATCACGGGCGGTCCTCGTCGCTGCGGATGGGTCGGCGCGAGGCCATTCTGCCACCCGCCCTCGTCCCGCCGGGGGACCTCCCGGATGGACCGTTCGACCCCGGCCGTCCGGCACGGGCCCGCCCCGTCGGGCGCTCCTATACTCGGGCGGCGAGGCGCCGTCCGGCGCCGCGCCCCTGTCCTGCCCGCCTGACCGCCGAGGACTCCGATGGACGATCTCCAGATCCTGGAAGCCGCCGCCCTGTCGCACGAATCGCCCCACCTGTCGCCGGTCCTCGGCCGCTACTTCGAGCGGAGCTGGAGCCACGGCGAGGGCCACCGCCTGTACGACACGGCCGGCAGGGCGTACCTCGACTTCGCCAACGGGATCGCCGTCACCGCCCTCGGCCACCACCACCCGGCGGTCACCGCGGCGATCCACGCCCAGGTCGACCGGCTGATCGGGCCGACCGGGGCGATCGGCTACGCCGAGCCGGTCGCGCGGCTGGCCGGGATGCTCGCCGGCACGCTGCCCGATCCGATCGACACGGTCTTCTTCCTGAACTCGGGCTCGGAGGCGATCGAGGCGTCGCTCAAGCTCGCCCGGCGGGCCACCGGCCGGCCCGGCGATCATCGCCTTCCAGGGCGGCTTCCACGGCCGGACCCTCGGGGCGACCTCGGTCACCAGCTCCAACCTGAACTACCGGGCGGGCTACGAGCCGCTCCTGCCCGTCGGTCTACCTCGACCCCGTTCCCGGCGGTCTACCGCGACTTCGGCGGCGACGAGGAGCGCGCCACCCGCGACGTGCATGGCCGCCCTCGCGGCGGTTGACGACGCTCGATCGTGCCGGCCGAGAGCGTGGCCGCGATCCTCATCGAGCCGGTCCAGGGCGAGGGCGGCTACCAACCCGCTCCGCTGGCGTTCCTGCAGCAGCTCCGGGCGTTCTGCGACGAGCACGGGATCCTGCTCATCGCCGACGAGGTCCAGTCGGGCTACGCGCGGACCGGGCGGATGTGGGCGTTCGAGCACGCCGGGATCGTCCCCGACGCGGTCTGCATCGCCAAGGCGATCGCCAACGGGCTGCCGCTGTCCGCGCTGGCCACCCGGCGCGAGCTCCAGGAGCGCTGGGGCAAGGGCGCCCACGGGACGACGTACGGCGGCAACCCGGTCGCCTGCGCGGCCGGGCATCGCGGTCCTCGAGACGATCGAGCGGGACGGCCTGGTGGCCAACGCCGCCGCCCGCGGCGAGCAGCTGTCGGCCGGGCTGCGCGCGGTTCCGGGCCGAGGACGTCCGGATCGGCGACGTCCGCGGGCCGGGGCTGATGGTCGGCGTCGAGTTCGTCACCGACCGGGCGACGCGTGAGCCGGACGGGGCGACCGCCGAGGCGATGGTCGCCCGCTGCGCGGACGACGGCCTGCTCGTCCTGTCCTGCGGCCCCGACCACCAGGTCATCCGCTGGATCCCGCCGATCGACGCGTCCGCGGCCGAGATCGACGAGGCGCCTGGCGATCTTCTGGGCCGCCCTCGGCAAGGTCTGAGGCCGCGCGCCCGGACGACGACGAGCGCCCGTCGGTCGACGGGCGCTCACGGATGACGCATTGGGCTGAGGCGACCGCCCGCCCGGCGGGGCGCGCGGCGAGACGGGTCTAGCGGTTGCGAGCCAGGAAGTTCATCACGTCCTCGTAGCGGAAGCGACGATCGCCCCGCTTGCAGACGCGATAGAACGGGAGCTCGCCACGGTCGCCGAGCCGCTTCACGGTGTTGACGTGAAGGTGGAGCATGTCGGCGACCTCGCTCGCGGTGAGCATCGGCCCGAGTTCGTTGATGGCCATGGATGCCATTGGTCGATCAGCCTCGTCTGTGCGTCTTCAGCCGTATCCGTGCCCGTCCGGAGGCGACGGGTGGACTCCGGCTGGCTGCTGGGGGGAGCGTAGGAGTGGGCCCACCTCACCGCCAAGCCGTACGTTGGTCCCATCCGGGGGTACCAGACCGCTCCGGACCAAGGTCGGCCGCCCAGCCGGGCGAAACGGAGACGCCCCCGCCGATCGGTCCGTCCGGACCGGGCGAGGGCGTCATCACGGTTCACCGCTGGCGCTGAGCTCAGACGGAGTTGCCTACGTTGCTGATCATCGACGACAGCGTGCCGCCGAGGAAGATCAGGGAGACGATCGCGACGATGGCGATGAGAGTGAGGATGAGTCCGTATTCGACGAGCCCCTGACCTTGCTCCGCCGGCCGCCGCCGAGGTCGTCCGAGGACGACTCGTTCACGGACCGCGCGCATGACGCTCTATGCACCTCCTTTCCGCCCGGAGTCCTCCCGATCGGGAGGCGTGGGGGCGGTGCGACCCCCGGGTGTGACATACCCGACCGAGGAGCCCAGTAGGCCCATCGGTGCAGGCCATCGTCGCCTTGGGTCCTGGAGGTGTCAAGGCGCCGTCCGGGCTATCCGGTGCCGCGATGCCACGTACCAGAGTCCCATCCGGATGGCGCGCCGACGCACCACCCGAGCTCGTCAGCCGACGACGACGGCCTCGACCCTCGTCGGCCTCGTCCGCGCGGGTGACGATCGCCGCCCCGCCGAATACCGACAGCGCGTCGACGACGAGGGTCGGCTTCGAACGGTCGATCCGGCTGGCGTCCCGCGCCTGCCCGACGCCGCCGAGGATCGCCCGCGGATGGAGCTCGACCGGCCAGCTGGGTGGGACGACGACCTCGAGCCCGCCGAACAGCGTCCGCAGGTTGAGCAGGGCCCCGGCCGGATCGAGCGTCGCGTCGCGGAGGTCGAGCCGTCCGCCGCCGTACCAGACGAGGACGTCGCCGCCGCGGAACGCGGGCGCCGTGCTCCGGGCGTCGAGGCTGTCGAAGATCGCGGCCAGGTCGATCTGGTCGGCCGTCTCGTCGAACGGCGGCTCACCTTCGAGCTCGCGACGCCGCTTCTCCCGCCAGGCGGCCAACGCGGGGATGGACATCCCGACCACCCAGGCCAGGGTCAGGAAACCGAGCAGGCGTCGCATCGTTTCCCTCCTCCTCGTGGACCGGGGTCGCCGACCCGCGACCGGGTCCGAGCCTGACCACTATCGCACGCTTACCATGCCCTGATGCCGTCCGCCGATCCCGGGCAGGTCCGCCTGGCCCGCCTGGCCCCGCTGGTCGTCGGGGTCAGCGCGCTGGTCGTCTACGCGCGCACGCTCCTGCCCGGGATCGCCTTCGGCGACTGGGGCGAGATGCAGACCGTCCCCCACGTGCTCGGGGTCGCCCATCCGACGGGTTACCCGAGCTACGTCATCCTCGCCTGGCTCGCCCAGCTCGTGCCGATCGGGTCGGTCGCGTTCCGGATGAACCTCCTGTCCGCGGTCCTCGTGGCCGCCGCGCTGGCGACCGTGGCGGCGATCGCGCTCCGGCTCGGCGTCCGGCCGGTGCTGGCCATGGCCGGAGCCCTCGCCCTGGGGGCGGTCGGGACGGTCTGGGCGGCCGCCACGGTGGCCGAGGTGAACCCGCTCCACCTCCTGCTCTGCGCGCTCCTCCTCCATCGCGCCCTCGTCTGGGGTGAGCGCCGGCGGACCGTCGACCTCGTCCTCGGCGGACTGCTGATCGGGCTGGCCCTCGGCAACCACCTGCTGACCCTGTTCGTGGCGCCGTTCGTCGTCCTGTTCGCCCTGTGGGCCGGCCGGCGGGAGCTGCTGGCCCGCCCGTGGATCCTCGTCCCGGCCGTCCTGGCCGGCGTCGCCGGGTTGTCGGTCTACGCTGTACATCCCGCTGGCCGCCAGCCAGTCGCCGCCGCTGCCGTACAACCACCCGCTGACGTTCGATGCGGTCTGGTGGCTGGTCAGCGGCCGCCAGTTCCGCGACCAGTTCGACTTCCTGTCCGGCAAGGGACCGGGCGAGTTCCTCGACTCGCTGCCGCGCGCTGGTCGACCTGGCGCTCGGCCGGGCGACGGCGGTCCTGCCGTTGCTCGGGCTGGGCGGGATCGGGGTCCTCCTCGTCCGGCGGACGGCGTTCGGGCTGCTGTGCGCGGCGATCGTCCTCAGCGGCGTCTACGTCTGGGCGAACTACCTGCACCTGGAGCACTACCTGCTCGTCCCGTGGCTCGTCCTCGGGATCGGCGCGACCGTGGCCCTCGAGGCGGTCGCCCGAGGGCTGACGTCGCTCGCCCGACGGGCAGGACGCGGCGACGCGGCGACGGCCCGGGCGACCGGCGCGGCGGTCGGCGTCGTGGCCCTCGTCTTCGCGGTCGCCCTCGCGGCGATGAACTGGGCCGCCGCCGACCGGAGCGCCGACCGGTCAGGCGACGAGTACGTCGCGGCGGTCCTCGACGCGCTGCCCCAGGACGCCGCGATCCTGTCCTACTGGGACGCCTCGACCCCGCTGTGGCACGGGGAGTACGTCCAGGGCCGTCGGCCCGACGTCCTGGTCGTCGACGACACGAACATCGTCTACGAAGGTTGGGGGACCCGCGAGGACCGGATCGCCTCGCTCATCTGCCAGCGTCCGGTGTTCATCCTCCGGCTCGACCCGAGTGACCTGATGCCGACCGAGAAGACGTACGACCTCTCGACGTTCCTGACCGTCAGGGTCGCCCTTGGCGGGCCGTCGGCCGTCGTCACCCGACGGATCTACCGGCTCGCGCCCAGGGACCCGGCGACGTGCGCGGCGCAGGTCGTGGGGCCGATCGCCGGTCGCCCCGCGCGCGACGGCCCCGACCGATGACCCGATCGGGGCCGCCCGCTCGTCGACGCGCGGGCCGCTGCCCGCCCGTCGGAGGTCAGACCGGCTGAAGCAGGCTGTGCTCGACCAGCGAGACGAAGTTGTCACGCGACTGGTCGAGGCTGCGCTGGACCGTCCGCTCGATGAACAGCTTGTCGGCGATGCCGCCGAGGATGCCCATCGGGACCTCGTAGTCGACCTCCGTCTCGATGTCGGTCCCCTTCCCGGCCGGGGTGAAGTGGGCGGTCCAGTCCTGGTGCCCGCCCTCCGGTGAGGTCGACGTGAACGCGAGCAGCCGCGGCCGCTCGAACTCGGTGATGTGGCCCTCGCCCTTGTAGGTCCGCCCGAGGAACTTCATCGTGCCGGTGAACCGATCACCGACCTTCGCGAGCGGCGCGTCGGCGGTCATGTCGACGACGTTGACGTTCCACTCCGGTGCGTGCCTGAAGTCGGCCGCATAGTCGAACACCGCCTCGATCGGTGCCTCGACGTGCGCGCGCATCCGGGCCTTGCCCATCGTGCTGCCCTCCCAGACCCAGGGCGGTCGGTCTCGCCAGTGGCTCGACGCGGTCCCGGCGGCTCGAGTTCGGACCGCGTGTCCTCGCCCCCGCGACCCGCCCAGTCTGGGCAAGGTCGCTCGCGAGTGGTAGAGGCGTTGGTCACGTTCGCTGAGCGGGATACCACCCGTCGCACAGAAGGGAGCCAGCTCGAGCCCCCGTCGATGCGACCTCGGCCCGAAGCCGAGGTGACGGACGGCCCTTGGCGAGCGACATCGGCCCCGAGGACACTGAGCGACCGGGAGGGCAGGGCGACATCGTGCGGCAAGCTGTCTTCGCTCCCATCCTGCACCGTGGCGAGAGCCCGCGGCGTCTCCTGACCACCGTGCTCTTCACGGATATCGTGGGTTCGACCCAACGGGCGGCTGCGCTGGGCGACCGCGGCTGGAAGGATCTCCTGGCCCGCCATCACGCCATCGTCCGACGGGAGCTGCGCCGGTTCCACGGCCGCGAGCTCGACACGGCGGGAGACGGGTTCTTCGCCACGTTCGAGCGGCCGATCCAGGCGATCGAATGTGCGACCACCATCAGCGATGCCCTGCGCCCGCTCGATCTCCAGATCCGGGCCGGCATCCACATGGGCGAGGCCGAGGTCATGGGCGGCAAGGTCGGCGGCCTCACCGTCCACGTCGCCTCCCGGGCCCTCGCCCAGGCCGGTCCCGGCGAGATCCTCGTGACGAACACGGTCCGCGAGGTCACGGCCGGTGCGGACGTCACGTTCATCGACCGGGGGGTCCACCAGCTCAAGGGCGTCCCCGGCAGGTGGCGCGTCTACGCCGTCGTGTGGCAGCGCCGGGAGGTTCCGGCCCCTGCCCTGGGGGCGCCTGGCGCGGCCGACCTGGGTGTCGAGGCCATGGCCTCCCGGCGATGGCGCTGGTTGGCCGCGGCCGGAGCCGGGCTCGTCGGCACGGCGGTCATCGCCGTGACCGCGTATGCGCTCCTCTCACACGGGACCGCCGCGCCCATCGTTCCGCAGCCCGACAGCGCCATCCGCATCGACCCCGCCACGAACGCCATCGCCGCGTCCGTCGCGGTCGGCGATGACCCGACCGGGATCGTCGCCGGCGACGACACCGTCTGGGTCCTCAGCCTGGGCAGCAAGCTGCTGACCGGGATCCCGGTGGCCGGTGGCTCGTCCAGGACCATCGGGCTTCCCGGCCCGCCGACCGGGCTCGCCGCCGACGAGAGCACCGTCTGGGTGAGCTTCGGTTTCGGAGCGGCCGGGGAGAGCGCCGGGATGGTCCTGCCCGTGAGCGCGATCACCCAGAAGCCGGGACAGGCCATCCCGATCGGGAACGGGGCGAGCGCGATCGCACTGGACGCGCACGGGGTGTGGGTGGTCAACGGGCTGGCCAACACCCTGACGAAGATCGATCCCGGGACGCGGAGCGTCGTCGCGACGGTCACCGTCGGCGAGCAGCCCGTAGCCGTGACGACCGGCGAAGGCTCCGTCTGGGTGGCCAATGCCGTCAGCAAGTCGATCTGGCGGCTCGACCCGCTGACCATGACCAAGACGAAGGAGATCGCGCTGGCCGACCCACCCACCGCGATCGCCGTGGGCTTCGGGCGCCTGTGGGTCACCAGCGACGCCGGCCACACGCTCGCGGTCATCGATGCGCCGACGAACGGGCTCATGGCCACGGTCTCGCTCGACCAGGGACCACGCGGGGTCGCCGCGGGCCCCGATGCCGTATGGGTCGCCGGCGCCCGGGGCGCACTCCTGCGGATCGATCCCGTCTCGCGGACGGTGTCCCGCTCGATCGCGCTGCCTGGACCTGCTGAGGGCGTCTCCGTCCTCGACTCGAGTGTATGGGTGACGGTGCAACGATGACGACATGGACCACGACCCGGGTCGATCCGAAGCGCGGCCGCCGCATCCTCGCCCTGGCCGCCGCGACCGCTCTGCTGGCCAGCTGTGCGACGAACCCGGCCAGCCAGGCGCCATCCGCGTCGTCGACGACGCTGTCGACCCCCTCGGCGTCACCCTCGACAGCGGCCCGGGGTGGCACGCTCCGCGTGGTCGTGCCGGCGGCAGGCAGCGTCGCGGTCGACGGTAGCGCCGGGCTGCGCGACCAGCCTCCGGCGTTCCTCGATCCACAACTGGACGGGTGGGGGCCGGCACCTTCAGCGGGTCGCCGGAACTGGGACGTTGCTGTCTCACCCGGACGTTGCTGTCCTACAACGGCCTGTCCACCGAACAGGGCGGGGCACGCCTGCAGCCGGACCTGGCCGCGGCCCTGCCGGACGTGTCCGCCGACGGGCTGACCTGGACGCTCCGGATCAAGCCGGGCCTGCACTACGGACCACCCCTGCAGGACGTCGAGATCACGGCGCGGGACTTCATCCGCGCGCTTCATCGCCTCGCGTCGCCGGCGATCGCCACGCCGTACGGGTTGCTCGCGGACGTCGTGGGAACGGCCGAGTACCGGGCCGGCAAGGCGGCCTCGATCTCGGGGCTCGAGGCGCCCGACGACCACACGCTGGTCATCCGGCTCAGCGGTCCCGCGGGAGACCTCGGCGCTCAGCTCGCCAACCCCTGGGCCGGGCCGTTGCCGCCCGATCCGTACCATCCCGACGCGCCGTTCGGCATCGCCGAGGGCGCCGACACGGGGTACGGTCGCTTCCTCGTCTCGTCGGGTCCGTACATGCTGGAAGGCTCGGAGGCGCTCGACCTCTCCGTCCCGGCGGCCCAGCGCAAGCCGGCGGCCGGGATCGCCCCCGGCCGGATCACGCTCGTCAGGAACCCATCCTGGGAAACGTCGACCGATCTCCTCCGTCCCGCCTACGCCGACCGCATCGAGATCATGTATGCCGCCTCGGTGGAGCAGGCCGTCGCGGATCTTGACGCCGGCAAGGCGGACCTCGTGTGGCCCGCCTACGGCCCCTCTCCGTCGGTGCCCGCCGAGGTATTCGCCGCGTTCCAGGCCGCTCCGGCCCGCGGGCATGCCCACCTGGACGCGAGCTCCGTGGTGCGCGTCGTGGTGATGGACGTGGCCGTGCCGCCCTTCGACGACAGACACGTGCGGAAGGCCCTCAACCTGGCGATCGACAAGAAGCACCTGATCGACCTGCAGGGCGGCCCGGTCGCCCAGGCGGTGATCGGTCACCTCGTCCCCGATTCCACCGTGGACGGCCTGCTCCTCGACTACGATCCATACAAGACGCCCGGGGACAAGGGCGATCTGGCAGCCGCGCGCGCCGAGATGGCGCTGTCCCGCTACGACAGCGACCGCGACGGCGTCTGCGATGCGCCGGCCTGCCAGCACGTGCGAGCCGTCACGCGAGATCCCTACGCCGGGGTCACCGAGGCGGTGGCCGCCGATATCAAGTCGCTCGGCATCAACCTGGAGGTCCAGGTCCTCGATGCCGACTCGTTCTTCGCCGCCATCGGGGACCCGAAGGCCAAGGTCCCCATCACGGTGGGCGTCGGCTACTCCGGCGGGTACGTCAGCGCATCGGGGATCATGTCCGGGTTCGACGGCCCCCTTGCGTTCGGGATGTGGATGGGAACGGAGGTGGGCAACACGACGATGGTCGGGGCGACACCCGAGCAGTTGCGGCGGTGGGGCTACGAGGTGACCGAGGTCCCCAACGTCGACAAGCGCGTCGAGGCCTGTCTGCCGCTCGTCGGCCCGGAGCAGTTCCAGTGCTGGGCGGCGGTCGACCAGTACCTGATGGAGTACATCGTGCCCTGGGTGCCCTGCAGCCAGGACCAGTACGCCGCGCTCACCTCGCCGAGAGTCCTGACGTACGGGTTCGACGAGCTCGTCGGCACGACGTCCCTCGACCAGCTCGCGCTGAAGCCGTGACCCTGGGCCGGAGCGTCGTGGCGAGCAGACGCCGCGCCCGGCTGTCATGGCGTCCCCGGAAGGGTTCGAACCTTCGACCTACCGCTTAGAAGGCGGTTGCTCTGTCCACTGAGCTACGGGGACGCGCGAATTAAGTCTAGGCTCGATCCGGGTGGGTCGGCGGCTCCGGCTCCTCGATCGGCGGCAGCAGCGGGGAGCCGGTGATGAGCCGCGAGCCGCGGCCGTGGGTGAAGAAGCTCCACGCCCAGCGGACGATGACCACGATCCGGTTGGCGAACCCGATCAGGTAGAAGATGTGGATCCCGAGCCAGAGCAGCCAGGCCGTGAAGCCGCCCTGCCGGCCGAACGGCCCGAGCCAGCCGATGTTGGTGACCCCGGCCAGCCGTCCGATGACCGCCACGTCGCCCTTGTCCCGGTAGCGGAACGGCGGGGTGGGCTCGCCGGACAGGCGCCGGCGGATCGGTCTTCGCCGCGTAGCCGCCACCCTGGATCCCGCCCTGGGCGACGCCCGGCACCGGCCGGCCCGGCTGCCACGCCTGGAGCGCCGCGTCGCCGACGACGAGGATCTCCGGGTGGCCCGGGATCGACAGGTCCGGGCCGACGACGACCCGCCCGGCCCGGTCCATCTCGGCCCCGGTCGCCCGGCCGACGGCCTGGCTGAAGCTCGAGGCCAGGACGCCGGCCGCCCACAGGACGGTCCGGGCGGGGACCACGCTCCTCGCACGCCGGCCGCCTCGACCCGGACGCAGCGGTCGTCGACGTGGACGACCCGCGTCCCGGTCCGGACGACCACCCCGAGCCGCTCGAGCTGGCGCTTCGCCGAGCGCGACCGATCGGGCGGGTAGGTCGGGAGGATCCGGTCGAGCGCCTCGATCAGCACGATCCGGGCGTCCGGCGGGTGGATCGCGCGGAAGTCGCGGCGGAGCGTGTCGTGGGCGATCTCGCCGAGCGCCCCGGCCAGCTCGACGCCGGTCGGCCCGCCGCCGACGACGACGAAGGTCATCCACTCGGCCCGCCGCTCGCGGTCGTGCTCCCGCTCGGCGGCCTCGAAGGCGATGAGGATCCGGCGCCGGATCTCGGTCGCGTCGTCGATCGACTTGAGGCCCGGCGCGTTCGGCGCCCAGTCGTCGTGGCCGAAGTAGGAGAACCGGGCGCCGCTGGCGACGATCAGCGTGTCGTAGGCGACCGGCCCGCCGTCGGACAGGAGGACCTGGCGGCGCTCCGGGTCGATCCCGACCGCCTCGCCGAGCAGGACGGTCGTGTTCGCGTCGCGGCGCAGGATCGAGCGGAGCGGCTGGGCGATCTCGCCCGGGGCGAGGGCGCCGGTGGCGACCTGGTAGAGCAGCGGCTGGAACAGGTGGTAGTTCCGGCGGTCGACCAGGGTCACGCTCAGGCGCGGGTCCCGGCCGAGCTCGCGGGCCGCGTACAGCCCGCCGAACCCCCCTCCGACGATGACGACGCGATGGCCGGCCATGCCCCCTTCTAGCCGACGGCGCCCGGGCGGGTCAAGTCGAGGGCGAGCCGGTCCCTGGGCGGGTCGATGCCCGGATCGCATCCCGGGGATCGGGGCCGCCGCCGACGAACGTGTCCGCGGACGGCGGCCCGGTGAGCTCGGGTGGCCTCTTCGCCGGCGGTGCCGGACGGTGGGGACGGGCCTCCGCGACGAGTCGCGGGGTTCCGCACACAGCCTCGAGCTCACGTTCAGGGTAGCGCGGGTCGCAGCCGGAGGGCCAGTCCGGCGGCGGCCCGTTCGATGGGCCGGATGTCCTGTCCGTCGGGCCCGAACGGGGCTCTTGCTAGGGCCGACCCGCGTGCTATGCTCCGCGACCCGTTGTGCCACCGGGATCGGCGCACGGATCGGAAGGACCGGGACCACCCTTGCCTGCTCGCTCGTGCCTCGAGCTCGCCGACCGTTTCGCCTGCCGCGACCCCCGCGCCCGTCGCGGCGCAGCTCGCCCTCGACCTGCCGGCACGTCGCTCCGCACGAGCTCCCGTCGCTGCCGATCGCGCCCGAATGGAAGGATCAGCAGCGGCTGTGGGGCCACCGGCTCCACCCGATGTGCTCGTACCTGGCGAGCTTCCCGGCCGCCCTGGCCCACGCCTTCATCGCCCGCTACTCGCGGCCCGGGGACGTCGTCCTCGACCCGTTCAGCGGCCGTGGGACGACCCCGCTCCAGGCCTGTGCGGAGGGCCGGATCGGCGTCGGCAACGATCTCAACCCGTTCGCCCACCTGCTGACCGCGGCCAAGGTCGAGCCGGCCTCGGAGGCCGAGGCGAGGACCCGGCTGACCGCGCTCCGGCTGCGCTGGGCCGGCGAGGCCGACGCCTGGTTCGGGCTCGCGCTCCGCGTCCTCGGCGATCCCCGGGCCGGACGGGGCGCTGGTCCCGACCGCCGGGAGCGGCCTGCGACCCGGCGACGACGGCGCGGCCGCCGAGCCGGTGCCGGTCGAGGTCGCCCTGAGCTTCCACCCCGCGGACGTTCGCCCAGCTCCTGTACGTCCGCTCGTCGCTCCGACCTGGACGACCGGGTCGACCGGTTCCTGGCCGCGGCGATCACCGGCATCCTCCACGGCAAGAGCGCCACCTACCTGTCGGAGGTCATGCCGAACACGTTCAGCATGGCCCCCCGCTACGTCCGCGACTTCGTCGCCCGGACCGGCTTCCGGTCGCCCGAGCGCGACGTCTTCGGCTGCCTCGACGCGAAGCTCGGCCGGCTCTACCGCGACCCGCTCCCGCCGGTCCGCGGGATCGCCCTGCTCGGCGACGCGCGCGACGCGGGCGAGCGGGCGCGGACCGCCCTGCGCGAGCGCGGGCCTGCCCGACCGGGCCCGCCTGGTCGTCACCTCGCCGCCGTACCTGCGGGTCGTGAAGTACGGCTACTACAACTGGCTCCGGACGTGGTTCCTGGGCTTCGACGCCGCGGCGATCGACGCCGCGCTCGACGACGCCCACCACAAGACGGCCTACCTGCGCTTCCTGGGCGACGCCCTCGAGGGCCTCCGGCCGGCGCTCGCCGAGGATGCGGTCGTCGTCCTGGTGATCGGCGACGTCGAGGCCGACCGGGGCCGCCGGATCAGCCACGGGATCGGCCTGGCCGAGGCGGTCTGGGAGTCGGCCGCCGCGCCGGCCGGCTACCGCCTCGCCGGGATCGCCCTCGACGACGTCCATGCGGGCCGGAAGATGACCAAGCTGTGGGGCGACGAGGCCGGCCAGGCGACCAAGCTCGACCGGATCCTCATCCTCGGCGCCTCGGAGGCCGGCCGGCGCCGGGCGGTCAACGGCGCTCCCCTCCCGGTCGACTGGGAGTGGCCACCGCGCCGCCTCCGCGCCGTCTAGAATCCGGCCATGCAGCAGATGTACGACCCGACCGAGCTGGCGGCGATGGATCCGCTCGTCCTGATGAAGAACCTGGACCACGTCCGGATGACGAGCCGGCGGCTGAGCTACATCCTCCAGCAGCAGGTCCACCTGTACGCCCCCGAGGCGAACCAGCTGCGCGACCAGATCGACCGCTACGTCGAGGCCGAGCGCCAGATCGAGGGCGAGATGGCCCGCCGGCGCATCCGCGCCTGACCGACCGCCCCGCTCTCCACCGGACCGCACCACCCGAACGAGCAGGACCCCCGGCCGTCGGCCGGGGGTCCGTTGATGAGTCCCATTCGTCGCCGCGCACCCGGCGACCGGCTCAACTCGCGCCAGCGGCGCTCCTGATCATCGACGGGGCCAGGGCTGGTCGGGCTGGGGTGGAGGGCACCGGCGTCTCGGCGGCGGGGTCGTCGCGGTCGGGTCCCGCGGCGACGATCGTCACCTCGACGGTCGGTTCGACGGGCGCCACCCGGATCGGCACGTCGATCACCGGCTCGGCCGGAGCGGTCACGATCGGGATCCCGACCTGGACCGCGGCCGCCGCGTCGGCCGTCTTCGCCGACGACCGGCTCGTGGCGCGACCGTGCCGGTCGCCGTCCTCGAGCGCGACCTGGCCGACGATCCGGGCCAGCTCGAGGGTCTGGTGGAGGCTGAACCCGATCCCGTGCTCCTCCAGCTCGGCGAACCGCCAGCCGCGATAGAGCCCGCGACCGGCGACCGCGCACATCTCGTCGTACAGCTCCGGCCAGCCGACCCTCCGGCGCCGGTAGCAGAAACGGACGAACTCGATCACGTCCGGAGACAGGCTCGGCGCCTCGACGGGTCTGCTGGAATCCATACGATACGTACCCCTCCTCTCCGTGCTCCAGGGCGCGCTCGACCGCGAAGCGGGCGGTCCGACCGCATGTTCACGGGGTCCCGGCGACCCTCTCCCGGGGGTCCGACGCCGTTGGCTCACCATGGTAGGAGCCCCCGCCGACGGGCGGTAGGGGGTTTGTCCACCATCTCGTCCACCAACTTATCCACACGAACGGACGTTCGGCGGACAGGTGTTCGGAAGGGCGGTCAGACCCGCCGGCGGACGCCCAGGCCGGGCCCGTCCGCCAGCCGCCAGCGGCAGTCGGCGTCGAGCTCGAGGCCTTCGAACGGATCGGCCGCCAGGAGCAGGTTCCCGTCGAGATCGACCCACTCGGCCAGCGACGCGACGGCCGCCGAGGCGGCGATGCCGACCGATGTCTCCTCCATGCAGCCGAGGAACGTCCGGAAGCCGAGCTCGCGCGCCCGGGCGAGCATCCGGGCGGCCGGCCCGACCCCGCCGCACTTGGCCAGCTTGACGTTGACCCCGGCGACGACGCCGACCAGGGCGTCGAGATCGTCGATCGTGACCGCGCTCTCGTCGGCCACGATCGGCAGCGCGGACGCGGCCTGGAGGGCGGCCAGGTCGTCGAGCCGGCGGGCCGCGAACGGCTGCTCGATGAGCTCGACCCCGAACCGGACGAGGTCCGGGAGCAGCCGCTTGCCGTCCTCGAGCGTCCAGCCGGTGTTGGCGTCGACCCGGATCGGGCCGTCGTAGACCGCCCGGACGGCGGCCAGCGTCTCGAGGTCGGCCGGTCCGCCGAGCTTGATCTTGAGGGCCGGGAAGCGGGCCGCCCGGGCCGCCCGCTGGCCGACGATCGCCGGCTCGTCGATGCCGATCGTGAAGTCGGTCGGCGGGATGTCGGCCGACAGGCCGAGCAGCTCGTGGACCGGGATCCCGAGGACCTTGCCGGCCAGGTCGTGGAGGGCGATGTCGAGGGCGCACTTGGCCGCCCCGTGGTGGGTGATCCGGTCGTCCATCGCGGCCGACAGCCGCGGCCAGCCCGCGTGCCGACAGGTCGGGCGTCCCGAGGTCGCGTCGAGCAGGAGGGGCAGGACGGCCGCGATCGTGTCCGGGGTCTCGCCGTAGTACGCGTCCGGGAAGCCTTCGCCGTAGCCGACCAGCTCGGGGTACACATCCGAGCGGAGCTCGACGATGACCGTGACGGCGACCCCGCTGTCGTTCGACTCGTCGGTCCGGGCGATCCGGAACGGGTCGCGGAACGGGATCCGGTGGACCTCGTGGGTCAGGCTCAGGGTCACCGGCTCACGCCCCTGGCTCGAGCGCGGCGCGGATCGCCGCGAACAGCCGCGGTCCCGCCGAACCGGTACGGGTCGTCGGTCGGCAGGCCGGTCAGCTCGGCGGTCTCGGCGATCAGTCGTCGCGCATCCGCCTCGTCCGGGTAGAGCGACGTGTTGAGCGCGACCGCGACCACCCGGGACGGCGCGACGAGCCCGGCCACCTGCTCGTGGAGCCGGATGAACTCCGGCAGCGGCGCGATCGGGAACGTCCGGTCCGGGAGGTGGTCGAAGTCGTGGTCGGCCAGGCCCGGCTTGTGGACCATGACCATCGCCTCGGGCGTCGTCCCGTGGATCAGTCCGAGGGTGACGCTCGAGTAGGCCGGGTGGTCGAGCGAGCCCTGGCCCTCGACGAAGATCCAGTCGCCGAGCTCCTCGCCCTGCTCGACGAGCCACTCGCAGGTGCCCTGCAGGAAGTCGGCGATCAAGCCGGTCGACCGCGACGCCCCAGCCCTCGATCATCATCCCGGTCTGGCCGGTCGGCACGAACACGCCGCGCAGGCCGGCCTCGTCGGCCGCCCGGCGCAGCTCGAGGGCGACCGACATCTTGCCGATCGCGCAGTCCGTGGCGACGGTCAGGATCACGTGCTTCCCGGGACGATGACGCCGCCCGACCGCGGTCTCCATCCGCTCCGGCGGCCGGCGGTAGTCGACGATCCGGGCGCCCGACTCGGCCGCCGCCGCGACGAACTCGGGATCGTCGCCGATGAACGTGTGGAGGCCGCTCAGGACATCGAGCCGGGCGCGCAGCGCCGCGACGATCGTCGCCCGCCAGTCGGGCGGCAGCTTGCCGCCGGTCGGCGCGATCCCGATCAGCAGGGCGTCCGGGCGGAGGGCGAGCGCCTCCTCGAGGGTCGCCACCCCCGGGACGTCGTAGCGCGGATGGGGCCCGGCGATCTCGGAGGCGAGCCGGCCGGCCATCGACGAGTCGAGCAGGGCGACGACCGTGTCGCGCCCGTAGCGCATGACCCCGAGCGCCGTCTTGGCGTCGTGGATCCGGAACTGTCCCTCGGTCAGGATGACGAGCCGACGATCGGGCGACGGGCGCATGGGACCTCGGGAGCCGGACGGGGTAGCACGGCGGTCGGGCCAGGTCGGCACCGCGATGCCGGATGGTCGTCCTATCGTCGCATGCGACTCGCCTGCCTGCACCCCCCGATGCGCGGGCCGCGCGGGTCGCAGACGGCCTCCGGATCCCGCGTCGCGGCCCCGGCCGTTGACCGGGCCTGCCGGCGGCTCCCGGCGACTCTCGGGGCCGTTGGCGGTCGTACCATGCGACGCATGCGTCCGATCGTGCGCCTCGCCGTGCCCGGCCTTGGCCTTGGCATCCTGATGACGATGGTGCCGGGCATCGCGCTCGCGCACGGGATCGCGGCGCCGGAGCCGGACTCGCTTAGTGCGTTCGCCGCGTGGTCGCCCGATCCGCTCCCCTGGACCGCGACGCTCGTGGCTGCGGGCGGCTACCTGATCGCCGTTCGGAGGATCAACCGGGCGCACCCTCGAGTGCCCGTCCCGCGCTGGCGGGTGGCGGCCTGGCTCGCCGGGCTCGCGGCCATCCTGGTCGCGCTCGTGTCCGCCGTCGACGTCTACGCCGAGGACCTCCTGACGGTGCACATGGTCCAGCACCTGCTGCTGGCGATGGTGGGGCCACCGCTCCTCGCGCTGGGCGCCCCGATCACCCTCGTCCTGCGGATCGCCAGCCCGCGGGCCCGGCAGCGCTTCATCCTGCCCGTGCTCCGCTCCAGGCTCGTCCGCTTGATCGCCTCGCCGCTCGTCGCCTGGCCGGCGTTCGCGCTCGTGATGTGGCTCACGCACTTCACGCCGCTGTACGACGCGGCGCTCGAGGATCCGGCGCTGCACATCGCCGAGCACGTGGTCTACCTCGCCTCGGGCCTCCTGTTCTGGTGGCCGGTCGTGGCCGCGGACCCGAGTCCGTGGCGACTGGGCTACGGAGCGAGGCTGGTGTACCTGGGGTCCCAGATGCCGCTCAACGCCGCCGTCGGGCTGGCGATCTACTTCGCCCCGACCGTCCTCTACGCACATTACGCGACGCTCGAGCGTTCCTGGGGCCCCGACGCGCTCACCGACCAGCGGGTCGGCGGAGTGGTGATGTGGGGAGCGGGCGACGTGCTGCTCCTCGCCGCCCTTCCCCTGGTGGTCGCCGCATGGATGCGCGCCGACGACCGTCGGAGCCGCCTGGTCGATGCCCGAGCGTCCGCCGAGCGGGGGGCGGGCTCGTCGGCGCGCACCGCCGAGCCTGCCCTCGCAGCCGAGCGTCAGGACGGACGGCCGGCCTGACCCGTCGGCAGGCGGGCTAGAGGACGTAGAGGGACGAGAACAGGAAGAGCCACACGATGTCCACGAAGTGCCAGTAGTAGCTGGTCGCCTCGACGGCGGTGTGGTGCTCGGCCGAGACGAGCCCGAGCCGTGCCCGGTTGAGGACGATCGCGATGAGGGCCAGGCCGGCGAGGACGTGCGCCCCGTGGAAGCCCGTCAGGATGTAGAAGGTCGACCCGAAGGTCCCGTTCCGGAGGCCGAAGCCGCTGGTCGCGAACTCGAAGCCCTGGACGGTGATGAAGACCGCGCCGAGGAGCAGCGTCAACCCGAGCCAGCGCAGGATGGTCGAGCGCCCTCCACCACGAGCGGACCGGACCGCCCACTGCATCGTCACGCTCGACGAGACCAGGAGGAGCGTGTTGAGACCCGGCAGGACGAGCTCCGGCCGATCGACGCCCCCCACCGGCGGCCAGCCGGGGCTCTCGGAGCGGATCACGAAGTACGCGGCGAAGAGTGCCCCGAAGAGCATCACCTCCGACAGGATGGCCAGCTTGACCCCGAGCAGCAGGTTGCTCCGGGCGTGGATCGGGTCCTCGCCGGGCAGCGCGGTGGCCGGATGCGCGCTCACGGCACCGACGACCCGGCGGCGGGGGCCTCACCGAGGCTGCCGTACTGGTACGGCGTGGCGGAAACGGTCGGGATCCGGTCGAAGTTATCGAGCGGGGGCGGTGAGGCGACCTGCCATTCCAGGGTCTGGGCGCGCCACGGGTTCGCCACGGTCAGCTCGACGCGCCTCCAGGATCGCACCATGTTGAACGCGAAGACCGCCACGGAGAGCGCGATGTTGAAGGCGGCGATGCTGATGAACAGGTTCACCGGACCGAGCTCGGCCGGGTAGTCCGCGACCCGCCGGCGCATCCCCTCGATCCCCAGCCAGAACATCGGGATGAAGGTCGCGTTGAAGGCGAGCGTGAACCACCAGAAGTGGAGTCGACCCAGCCGCTCGTCGTACATCCTGCCGGTGATCTTGGGGAACCAGTAGTAGGTGCCCGCGAAGAGGCCGAAGATGGTTCCGCCGACGATCGTGTAGTGGAAGTGAGCGACCACGAAGTAGGTATCGCTGAGCGTGATGTCGGTCGGGACATCGGCGAGGAAGACCCCGGTGATCCCGCCGATGAGGAACGCCCACAGGAAGCCGAAGACCCACAGCATCGGCACCTTGAAGTGGATCCGGCCCATCCAGATCGTCCCGACGGCGCACAGGAAGACGATCCCGGTCGGCACCGAGATCAGCTCGGTGGTGAGCATGATCGGGATGTGGAAGAACTCGGCCATCCCGCTGACGAACATGTGATGGGCCCACACCATGAAGCTCATCACTCCGATGCCGATGAACATCAGGACCGCCAGCGGGTACGCGAAGAGCGGCTTGCGGGCGAAGACCGGGACGATCTCGAGGATCGCGCCCAGGCCGGGCAGCGCCATGATGTAGACGGCCGGGTGCGAGTAGAACCAGAAGAGATGCTGGAACAGGATGACATCACCGCCCCGGCTGGCCCGGAAGAACGACGTCCCCATGAGGCGGTCGAAGAGCAGCATCGTGAACGCTCCCGCCACCACCGACGTCGCCACCAGCACGATCGCGGCCGTGACGGTCATCGCCCAGACGAAGATCGGCAGGCGCATCAGGGACATGCCCGGGGCGCGCATCCGGAAGACGGTGACGATGAAGTTGATGGCACTCAGGATCGATGAGACGCCGACCGTCACGAAGGCCATGAGGTACGCCTGCTGACCCAGGTTGGCCTGCTGGCTGAGCGGCGGATATGCGGTCCAGCCCGTATCGAAGCCGCCCAGGAGCGGGTTGATGGCCACCAGCAGCAGCGCGAGCGGCAGCAGCCAGTAGCTCAGCGCGTTGGTCTTCGGGAAGGCCATGTCGCGCGCGCCGATCATGAGCGGGACGAGGTAGTTGCCGAGGCCGCCGATGATCGAGACGAGGGCCACCGTGATCATCATCGCGCCGTGCGTGCTCATGATCGTGTTGTAGAAGTCCTTGCTGGTCGCGATGCCCGGCACGGCCAGCTCGAGGCGCATCAGCATCGCCACGGTCCCGGCGGTGAAGAACAGCAGGAACGCCGTGACGAGGTACTGGACCCCGATCACCTTGTGGTCGGTCGTGAAGCGGAAGTAGCGCTGCCATTCGCCTGCCTGGCCATGCGCCGCGTGCTCTTCCTTCGCGTCGATCTCGCGACCGGCGGCCCAGGTCAGCCAGAAACGGAAGGCCCCGATGCCGAGGAGGAAGCCAAGCAGCGCGAGGAGATAGCCCATCGCGAGGACCTGGCCCGGCTCGGCACCCAGGCCGAACGCCGTCAGCCCACCGCCGACGACGGCTCCGATCGCACCGCCGAGGACCCCGCGCGCGAGTCCGGGCGCGATGACGGCCGGCCGCCGAGCTGTCGCGATCATGATGGTGAGGGCTCGGGCGCCTGGCTCAGCCACAGGTCGAGGTCGGCCTGATCGCTGACCACCGCCGTGGTCGTCATCGTGGTGTGGCCGAGCCCGCACAGCTCGGAGCACATGCCGGGGTAGGTGCCGGTGCGGGTCGCCGTCAGGTAGATGTCGGTCGGGCGACCGGGAACCGCGTCCTGCTTGACGCCGAAGGCAGGCACCCAGAAGGAGTGGATCACGTCGATCGAGCTGATCCTCAGGTGCACCCGCTGGTCGACCGGGATGTGGAGCTCATCCGACCGGACACCCGAGGCCGGGTACTCGTAGTGCCAGGCCCACTGCTCCGCACTCACGTTCACCTCGAAGTCCGCCGTCTGGGCGCCACGGATGTCGACCAGCCCGATGGACCCGTACGCGAACAGGCCGAGGACCAGGGCCAGGCTGGCCGTCAGCCAGACGGCCTGGAAGCCGATGTGACCGTGGACCGGAGGTCCGTCGACCGCGTCGTCCGTCGCCCGGAACCGGACCGCGGAGTAGACCAGGACGACGACCACGAGCATGAGGACCGGCACGGACGCCGTGGTGAGCAGCACGAACGCGCTGTTCTCGATCGCAGCCTCGCGGGACGCGATGGTGGGCATGACCTGCAGGCCCGCCACGATGACGGCACCGACCGCCGACAGGACGGCCCACACGACACCTGCCGTCAGGAGATGGCGCCGAGGACTCACGGCGCGATCCGAACCGCTGTCCGAGCGCACGGGCCCGAGCACGCGGCGATCTCGCGCGGCATCGGGGTCAATTGACCGTGAGGTCGATGTGCATGCCCTTCTGGTAGTGGAGCAGGTCCTCGACGTGCAGGTTGCAGAAGATCACGTAATGCCCCGGCTGGAGCGTCACCGCCAGCGTGGTGTCCGAGCTGCCGGACTTGATCTCTGCGGCCTCACTGGGGTCGCCCACCTCGGTCAGCTCGGGTGCGTCCTCGGAGACCTCGCCGTCGGCGTTCAGCGGCAGGGCGTCTGACTTCAGATCCGTCTTGCGGACCACGAACTCGTGCTCCTTGTCACCGTCGTTGGTGATCTTGAACGTGACGGCACCCGCCTTGACCGTGGTCGAGCTGAGGCTGATCTGCCATTCCTTCAAGGTCGCGGAGACCGTCCCGTCGCCGCCGGAGGTCGCCGACGGGGTACTGCCTGAGCAGGCGGCCAACAGGCTGCCGATGGCCAGAAGCGCAAGGACGCGTCGCGGCTTCATTCCGGCCCTCTCCTCCGTGCCGGGACCGGCGCGTCCGTCGGGCGCAGCCCCCCGGCGACTGCATCATCGGTTCGGCTTGCGCCCGCTTCTATACTCGCAACGAGCCATTCTTGGAGTCACCGTTGACCACTCCGTCGTACACGTCCCCTGCGACGGGCGATCTTGCCGCTGGTGGGCAGGCGCCGACCGTTATCCCGGATGCGGGTGCCCCGGGCGCGTGGCGGCGGCGGGTCGATCCGGGGACCGACCAGGTCGGGAGGCATCCTCGGATCGTCCAGGCCGGGCTCGACGTCGCCGGAGTCGGCTTCATCAGCCTGACCTTCGCCGGGTCCGCCCTGTCCGCGGAGTTCCTGTTCCATTGCGTCTTCGTGATCCTGGTGCTGCACGCGTTCCTGTTCGGCCTGCGCGGCACCCTCCTGCGGATCGGCCTGGTATCGATCCCGCTCCTGCTGTACGCCGACGCCAAGGCATTCGGGCTGGACGAACCGCCGCTCGAACTGACCGAGTGGCCACTGATGTTCGTCATCGCGGCGCTCGTCGCCTGGATGGCCGAGAAGCGCAACTCGACATCGCGACGCTACGCGGCGCTGTTCCGGCGGGCGAGCGAGCGGCTGCTCACGGTGGAGGAGGATGAGCGGCGCCGGATCGCCGGCGAGCTCCACGATGGCGTCGGGCAGGTCCTCACGGCCCTGACCCTGACGCTCGACGCGGCGGAGGCCGAACCCGATGCCGCCACCGCCCGCCAGCGCGTCGCCACCGCCCGCGGGCTCGCCGACGCCGCGCTGGCGGGGACGCGCGACATCTCGCACCGGATCCGGCCGTCGCGGCTCGAGGAGCGGGGCCTGGTCGCCGCGGTGCGGGATCTGGCCGCACAGTCGGGATTCCCGGTCGTGGTCGACACCGATGGCGCCACCGGGGGCCCGCCCCCGCTCGGTCCGACGGCCACGGTGGAGGTCTATCGGGTCATCCAGGAAGCCCTGGCTAATGCGGCCCGCCACAGCGGGGCGCCAGGGGCCAGCGTGACGATCAGCCAGCACGCCGAGCGGCTCACGGTGGTCGTGTCGGACGACGGCAGGGGGTTCGATCCCGCACAGATCCCCGGGTCGGGGATCGGCCTCGCGGGCATGCTGGAGCGAGCGCGGCTCCTGGGCGGGCAGCTCTGGATCGAGTCGGCCCCGCAGACCGGGACCCGCGTGACGATCGCCCTCCCGATCTTCCCCGCAACCGTCGCCGGTTGATGGCCCCCATCCGGATCGGCATCGTCGATGACCACGCCCTGGTCCGGGAGGGCCTCCGGCTGATCCTCGACGCGCAGCCCGACATGGAGGTCGTGGGCGAGGCGAGTGACGCCGCCGGCACGTTCTCGATGGCAGCCCTCCAGCAGCCGGAGATCATGCTGGTGGATCTCACGCTCGACGGGTCCGACGGCGTCGCGCTCATCCGGGACTTCACGGCCCGGAACCCGCGGATCCGGGTGATCGCGGTGACGATGCACCAGCACGAGGAGACGGTGCGCCAGGCGTTCCTGGCCGGTGCGGCCGGGTACGTCGTCAAGGGCGCCGCGAGCTCGGACCTGATCACGGCGCTCCGGGCGGTCGCCAACAACCAGAACTACGTCCACCCGGTGGTGGCGTCGGTCGTGGTCGTCGACTCGCTGCGCTGGCTGCGCCAGGCCGACCGTCTCAGCTCCCGGGAGATGGAGGTCCTCCGGCTGGTCACCGCCGGCCACACCGCCGTGGAGACCGGTCGCGCGCTCGGAATCAGCGCCCACACGGTCAGGCGTCACCTCTCGAACACCGCCTCCAAGGTCGGGGTGCACGGGCGGGTCGCGCTGACGCGGTACGCACTCGAACATCACCTGGTCCACGAGAACAGCTGATCGGCCGGCCACGACCGCGGCTAGCATGGGCCGCGTGCATGACCCGTCCACCGTTCATCGTTCGGACCAGGCAGTGGGTCCATCGAAGGCGCGTCGCCCGGCGAAGCGGATCGGCGCGTGGCTGGGCCCGATCGTGCTGCTCGGCGCCCTGGTCACACTCTCCACGATGAGGGTGGGCGGGGCTCCGGCGGCCTCTGGAGCGGCCGACCCGAGCCTCGCGAACGGCACCGCCGTCGACGGGGTCGGTGTCGGCCGACCGGCGCCGGACTTCGTGGGTGCGAAGGGGACGGAACCGCTCCTGGTGGATCTCGACGGACACCCGATCCGACTCCACGACTTCGCCGGCAGGCCCCTCTGGATCGTGTTCTGGGCGACCTGGTGCACGCCGTGCCAGCAGGAGGCCGGCGACATCCGCGCCCTGTACGACGCCCATCGGGACGACGGTCTCGCGGTCCTGGCCATCGACATCCAGGAGCCGGCCGCGGCGGTCCGCGAATACGCCCTCAGCCACGATCTCGACTACCCGATCGGGCTCGACCCGCGGGCCGAGGTCAGGGCCCTGTACGGCGGGTGGGCCCTGCCCTCCCACTTCTTCCTGGACGGCGACGGCACGATCCGGGACCGCTACCTCGGGCAGATGACCCGGCAGCTCATGGAGGAGCACCTCCGGGCGATCATCGGGTCCTGAGCGGGGTGGCGGCGCGACGGGCGCTACTTGACCGGAAGAGCCTGGAGCATCGGCTCGATCTCGCTGCGCGTCACGACCGTGTCCCACGATGCGGCGATCCGCCCGTCGGCACCGATCAGGAAGGTCCACGGTTCGCGAAGGTCGCCGTCGCTGGTCATGAGCCAGTCACGCGCGGCCTGGTTGACCTTGCCGGCCTGGAAGTCCTGGTAGATCTCGACGTGGATGAAGTCGGCCCGGTCGCCGTACTCCGCGGCGAGCTCGGCGACCAGGTCGGTGACGGGCCCGCAGAAGCGGCTGACGCAATACACCGGGGTCGAGAAGACCACCAGCGCCGGGTGCCGGGCCTCGATGGCGTCCGCGATCGACACGCGGTGGAGTTCCGGATCCGGGATCGGCTCGCCGCCCGAGGCGCGGGAATCGATCGCCGCGGGCGAGACGCCCGGGTCGCCGATCACCGCCTCGTCAGTGCGGGGGGCGAGCGCTCCGACCCCGATGACCGACGGCGTGTCGCGAACGGTGAAGGCCGCCTCGGCGCTGAACGGCGAGCCGTCGCCGAGGTCACCACGGGCGACGACCTGCCAGTAGCCCGCCACCGGGAAGGTGATCGGCTCCACCGCGTAGACGCCGCGCCCGTCGGTCGCGGACGTCAGGGTCGGCGGCCGGCCGTCGCCCTCGGGTGACCCGGGGATCGGCAGGAAGCTGGCCGTCGTATCACCCACCACCGCGCTCGGGGACGGCGACCCCGAGCCACTCCCCAGGTAGCTGAAGCCGACCTTGACGCTCCCGAAGCTGAGCCACCGGTTGCTCGCGGTGACCAGCGCGACGAGGAGCCGTCCCGGCCGTTCGGCGACCAGCTGGTAGCTGGCGACCTCGGCGACGATCCCCAGGTCGTCCGTCGACGGCGCCGACGTGGCCGTCCGGGTCGCCGCGGCGCAGCCCCACAGGGTCGCGGCGAGCAGCACGATCAACGCGATCCGGCCGGACGGTCGTGCTCGTGACGCCCTCGTCACTGGGCGCATACGGGCACCCCCACTCCGAGCGCGCCCAGGGCCGCATCGGCCGATCGATGGAGCTCGGCGAGATCGTCGGCCAGGACGGTCACGTCCGGCGCCTGGCTGAAGTCGGCCTCGACCCGCTCCATCGCTTCGAGGACCCCCGCCGACAGCGAGCGATCCAGCCGCGGCTCGCCGGCCAGGCCGTGGAGGGGCTCATGCGCCAGGTCCGTGAAGGCACGCCGAGCCGCGGGCAGGTCGGGGAGCGCCGCGATCGCCTCGCACACGCCCGACGACGACGCCGCCAGCCCGAGTGCCGGCTGGCCCGGCGAGGCGGACGGGCTCGCCACCGGCGAGCACGCGCCCAGCAGCAGCGCGAACCCCACCGCGCCGAGGCGCCAGGCCGGGCGCGATACGCGGACCATGAGGCTCACCGTGATCGGACCGACATCGCGTTCACGACCGTCTCGGCTCGGGCGGTTCGAGGGATCGGCGACTGATTGGTACCGCATACCGGATTCGAACCGGTGATCTCCGCCTTGAGAGGGCGGTGTCCTGGGCCTCTAGACGAATGCGGCGCCGCGATCGGGGGCCGGCGTCGAGTGCCGGACCGGCCGGGATGATACCAGTGGCCGCGCGCCTCGGGCAAACGCGCCCCGGCGCGGGCCGTCCCCCGACGACGCCCGGGCGGAGCCTCCGGACCGCGATCAGAGGCGGTTCGTCTCGAGGAAGGTCCGGATCGTATCGGCGACCTGCAGGTAGCTCGCCTCGCCGACGACCAGGCCGTAGTGGGAGTGGGCCCCGAACGGCTCGTAGGCCGCCTCGAGCCACTCGGCCAGGCGCTCGCTGCCGGAGATCGGGACCTGGCGATCCAACCCGGCGCCGATGACCAGCTTGGGGACGCCTGCCAGCACCCGGCGGTCGACGGGGATCCCGGCGAGCATCTGGCGTCGGGCCGCACCCGCCTCGTGCGCCTTCTGGCCCAGCAGGTGCTGGATGCGCAGCACATCGGCCAGGGTCAGGTCGCGACGCTCGCGCTGGAGCTTCTCGGGCAGGGTCTCCCAGCCGACGAGCGCCTTGCCGTACGCCTCGGGGATCTCGCGCAGCTCGTGCGCCCGGGCCGGCGGGCGAAGGTCCTTGGGCAGCTCGGACGAGACCAGGACGAGCGCGCCGATGTCGTACCGTTCGGCCGCCTTCATCGCCAGCAACCCACCCATCCCGTGGCCGATGACGACCACCCCGGGCCCGAACCGCTCGATCGCCGCGACGACATCGTCGGTGTACGTGTCGAACGAGAGCGTCGCCGGGTCGGCCGCCTGGGACCAGAAGTGGTTGCGCAGGTTGAGGGCGTGTCCTTCCCAGCCGCGACCGGCGAAGTAGCCGAGGTAGCGCTCCCACAGCCACGAGCCGGCCAGCTCGCCGTGGAGGAACAGGAGCGGTCGCCGGCGGGAACGTCGCTCGGGCAGCCACGACTCGATGTACAGCCCGCGCTCGACGAGCTCGATCTCGTCCTTGCGGACGGGTCGACCGCCGGGGGCCGGTGCGGGGCTCGGTCGAGCGGAGAGGCGGAGGGGGGAATCCGCCTCTCCGCTCGAACCCGGAAAGGCGTCCGGGATCACCTCAGGCATGCTACACCTCGGCTCTGGGCTCGCAAGGGGCCGGGCCGCTGGCCGGCTCGACGGCGCTACCACTCATGGGGGTTGATGACCAGGCCGGTCACCGGCTTGGGGTAGAAGTAGGTCGACTTCTGGGGCATCACGTCGCCGGCCTCGGCGACGGCGGCGATCTCGGCGACCGGCGTCGGCTCGAGCAGGAACGCGGCGTCGGCGCCGTCCTCGGCCCGGTCGACCCAGCCGATCGCCTCGGCCGCGGACTTGGTGTAGCTGACCCGGCCGCCGGCCGCGGTCGCGTCCGGACCGATCCCGGCCAACCGCTCGAGGGCGCCCTGGAGGAGCGTCACGTCGAGCCGCCGGAGGGCCTCGCCGCCGGCGGGCAGCCACGGTTCGAACGCCTCGCGCCTAGCGGTCAGGATCGCACCGCCGGCGCGGGTCCACAGCCCGAACCGACCGGAGCCCCCGGCGCTGAGCGCGGCAGCCCCGAAGGCGACCTCCAACTCGGCCGATCGCTGGACCGGCTCCGCGGCGAAGAGCTCGCCGAGCCCGGCCCAGAGCGCCTCGACGCCCTCGGCGCCGAGCCCGCGGACGACCCGGTGGGTCGGCAGGACGGTCAGCGGCTGGCCGGTCGTCTCGAGGAACAGCATGAGGATGTAGTCGAACGGCGGGTCCTCCTCGCACGAGCGACTCATCCGGCGCTCGTCGCGATAGCGCAGCGCCGTCTCGTAGCGGTGGTGCCCGTCGGCGATCGTGATCGGGCCCGCGGCGGCGGCCGCGACCAGGCGCCCGACCGGCCCGTCGGCCGCCTCGTCGACGCCGACCACCCACAGCCGATGCCGGACGCCGTCGTCGTCGACCAGGTCGATCGCCGGCGGCCGACCGGCGATCTCGACGAGGACCGCCGCCGAGCCGCCCGACCGGTCGGCGTACAGGCCGACGACCGGGCTGAAGTTCGCGCCGGTCGCGCGGAGGAGCTTGTAGCGGTCCTCCTTCGGGCCGGCCAGCGTCCGCTCGTGGGGCAGGACGCCGCTCCCGACCCCGAACGGCTCGAGCCGAAGCCGGCCGAAGAAGCCGCGCTGGGTCCGCTCGACGTCGCTGCCCGGGACGCGGTAGGTCTGCTCGTAGACGTACAGGCTCGGGCGGGGGTCCTTCCGGAACGAGCCGTCGGAGCGCCAGGCGGCGAACGTCTTCGCGGCCCGCCGGTAGCGGTCGTCCGGACCGTCGCCGAGCTCGTCGGACGGCAGGTCGAGCCGGACGACGTTGCGCGGGTTCCGGGCGAGGAGCGCCCGCTGCTGGGCCGCCGAGATGACGTCGTATGGCGGACTGACGACCGCCGCGAGGTCGCCGACGACGTCGGGCTCCAGGCGCAGGCCGCGGAAGGGGCGGATGGTGGGCACAGGGTTCCTCGGGTCCACGGTCGACGGGAGGACAATCGTACGACAGGGCCGGCCGTCCGGCGAGCGCCCGTCCCGACAGGTCGGACCGACCCGCCCTGCCGACCGCGGTGCGGGCAGGTCCGGCCGGCCGATGCTAGCCTCCGTCCGTGCCCCACCATCGAGCGACCCGGATCGCCTCGCTTGCCATCGTGGCCTGCCTGCTCCTCACCGGCTGCGGCCGGGCCACGACCGCCCCCTCCCCGACGCCGGCCGACTTCGCCGGCATCGTCGAGCAGCTGGCGAAGGCCGGCATCGGCGTCGCCAACGTCGTCTCGGGCGACCCCGGCTGCCGGGACGCGACGCTCGCCCCGACCGCGATCGCGTTCGATGCGAGCGGCCTCGACCAGGCCCGGCCGGTCCGGATCTACGCCTACATCTTCCGCGATCGCGATTCCTGGCAGCACCTGGCCGGCTCGGTGGCGGCGTGCGCGCGGTCGTACGTGACCGACGAGACGACCTACGAGTCGCTCGCGCCGTCGCCGTTCGTGGTGTCCGGCCAGGGCCCGTGGGGGCCCCGCTTCGCGGCCGGCCTCGCGGAGGCGTTCACGGCCGCCGCGGGCGGCGGCGGCTGATCGCCCGGCCCTCCCTTCTCATCCCGACCCGGACCACCGGGTCAGGGTCGGGTCCCCAGGCGGACGCCACGATCGGGTCATGGCTCGAACCGTGGCTCACGTCCGGAGCCGGCTGTCGGCCGGCCTTCTCGCCACGCTCGTCGGGGCGGCCCTCGTCGCCGGGTCGGGTCCGGTCGCGGCGGTCGGGGTGGTCGGGGTGGTCGGGGTGGTCGGGGGACCCACGCCCGGCCCGTCGCTGGCCCCCGGCCTCCGCGCCGAGCTGGCGATCGATCCGACCCTCGCCGTCGGAATCCCGGACGGGCCGCCGGCCCGCCTCACCCCGGCGCCTGCCGCCGCGGCCGCGGCCGCCGATCCCCCGGTCCGGCCGGTCGCGGTCAAGAAGCCTCGGGCGTACGCGGGTAGCAACCACGTCTGGAGCGCCGCGCTCGGCCTCGACCGGTCGGTCGCCTGGTTCTCGTGCTCGCGGTCGCGCCCGCCGGGCTTGGCCGTCTACCGCTGGGGCTGCGCCGGCAGGAACAACGTCTACCTGTTCGCCCACGCCGGCGGTCCGTTCCGGCGCCTTCACGACCTGTACGTCAGGGGCGGCCTCCGCCGGGGGCTGACGGTGACCTACGCCGACGGGGACGGGCGGGTCCATCGCTATGCGGTCGCCTGGTGGCGGGTCATCCTGCCGACCGACGGCGACTTCGCGTTCGCGGCCCAGTCGCGCCCGTCGATGACCCTCCAGACCTGTGTCGGCCCGAACGACCGCTACCGGCTGGTCGTCCGCCTGTACGAGACCGGCCGGACCTAGCGGTCGGCGCCGGGTCAGACGACCCGCAGCCCGAGGATCCGGCGGGCGATGACCAGGCGCTGGATCTGGCTGGTCCCCTCGCCGATCTCGGTCAGCTTGGCGTCGCGCAGGTAGCGCTCGACCTTGTACTCCTCGACGTAGCCGTAGCCGCCGTGGACCTGGATCGCCGCGTTCGTCGCCCGCGAACTGACCTCGGACGCGAACAGCTTGGCCTGGGCCGCGGCCAGCCCGTAGTCCCGCCCCTGGTCCTTGAGCCATGCCGCGCGCCAGACCATCTGGCGGGCGGCCTCGATCTCGGTGGCCATGTCGGCGATCATGAACGCGACCCCCTGGAACGCCCCGATCGGACGCCC
Organism: uncultured Chloroflexia bacterium; assembly: GCA_963837825.1. GTDB lineage: Bacteria > Chloroflexota > Limnocylindria > Limnocylindrales > CSP1-4 > Chersky-267. The sequence goes on along the minus strand of CAWIOR010000002.1, from coordinate 77,201 downwards.
GAACTGCTCGCGGGTCTGGGCGTACGGGATGGCCGCGTCGAGCGCGGCCTGGGCGAGCCCGACGGCCAGGGCGCCGATCGAGATCCGCCCCCCGTCGAGGATCCGCAGGAACGTCCGGAAGCCGGTCCCGCGGGGGCCGAGCATGTCGGCCGCAGGCACCCGGACGCCCTCGAACACGAGCTCGCCGGTGGCCGAGGCGTGGAGGCCCATCTTCTCCTCGAGCCGGCCGACGCTGAAGCCGGGCGTGTCGGCGGAGACGATGAACGCCGAGATCTCGGCGTCGCCGCCGTCGGTGGTGCCCGTCCGGGCGGTGACGATGTACGTCCCCGCCTGGCCGGCGTTGGTGATGAACCGCTTCCCGCCGTCGATGACCCAGCTGCCACCGTCCGGCCCAGCCTCGAAGCGGGCGGTCGTCCGCGTCCCCCCGGCGTCCGAGCCGGCGCCGGGCTCGGTCAGGCCGTAAGCGCCGATGACCCGCCCCGAGGCCATCGGGACGAGGAAGCGAGACTTCTGATCGGGCGTGCCCGCGAGGTGGAGCGGACCGCAGCCGAGGCTGGTGTGGGCGGCCACGATCAGGCCGAGCGAGCCCCAGACCCGCCCGATCTCCTCGATCGCCAGCGCATAGGCGAGGGTGTCCAGGCCGGCGCCGCCCTCGTCCTCTGGGATGGGGATGCCCAGCCAGCCCATCTCGCCGACGCGGCGGACGACCTCGACCGGGAAGCGACGCGCCCGCTCGTGATCGTCGACCACCGGAGCGACCTCGGCCAGCATGAACTCGCGGATCGTGTCGCGAAGGAGACGATGCTCCGGCGAGAGGTCGAGGTCCACGGCACCAGCGTACATCGCGGCGCGCCCGTGCCGGACCGGCCCGGCCACGGCCGACAGCGCTCGTCCGGACACGGTGCTAGCCTTCGAGCCATGCCGGGAACCGAGCTCCCCCGCGAGCCGACCCTCGACGAGCAGCCCGAGAACGGCGCCGGCCAGAACGGCCATCACGCGTCGCCGACGCTGCGTCGGGACATCGTCGTCCTGCTCCGCCAGGTCGGACCGTGCTCGCCCGACCAGCTCGCGAGCCGGCTCGGCGCGAGTCGGACGGGCGTCCTCCAGCAGCTCCGGGCGCTCGAGGCCGCGCAGCTCGTGATGCGGCGGACGGAGCGCCATGGGGTCGGCCGACCACGACACCTGTACGACGTCACCCCGGACGCGCAGGACCTCTTCCCGTCGAACTACGACGGGCTCGCGGCCAGCCTGCTCGCCGCGATCGAGGCCGTCGGCGGCGACGACCTCATCGAGGAGGTGTTCGCCGCCCGTCGGCGCCAGGCGAGCGGCCGGATGCGCGACCGCCTTGCCGAGCGCCTTACAGTCGACGCCCCGCTCGAGGATCGGGTCCGCGAGCTGGCCGCCATCCAGGACGAGCAGGGCTACCTGGCCAAGGTCGAGGTCGGGCCGGACGGCACCGTCCGCCTGGTCGAGTACAACTGCGCGATCTTCCACGTAGCGAACGAGACGGGCCGAGCGTGCCAGGCGGAGCTCGAGCTGTTCGGCCAGGTCCTCGGCGCGGAGGTCGTGCGGGACTCGCACATCGCCGCGGGTGACCGCTGCTGCAGCTACCGGGTGATCGACTCGCCCCGTTGAGGGGCCTGCCCGACCTTACCGCCGGTGGTGCGTCCACGCACCGCCCCTTGCAGCACCGGTTATGGACGGACGGCACCGCTCCGACCACAATCGACCCTGATCGGGGAGAGAGGCGCGTGCTCACCCCGACCATCAGCGGCGACGCGCGCCGTGAGCGTTCGGGGGCGCTTCAGACCATGCGACCGAGCCTGGGATCCGCCGCGACGGTCCGTCGACCGGACGCCGCGCTCCGGGTCGTCGCACTCCCCAGGGTGCGGACGCTCCACTATGACGTCCTCGGCGTCGCCATCCGGGTCCGGTCGGACATCGACGCCGCGCTCGACCTGGTCGACGAGACCTACGCCGAGTTCCGGGTCGCCGACGCACCCGGCCGAGACAGGCCCGGATCGCGCCCTGACCTTCGACCTCATCGACCCGGGCCTCGGTGGGCCGTGCCTCCTGGAGACCCCCGACGGTCGGGCGCGCCATCTCGCGGACCCGAAGTCAGGCGCGGTCGCGCTGCTGGAGGCGCTCGTCGGAGGGATCGTGGCGGGACTCCACGGTCGCGGCCTGTACGCGGTCCACGCCGGCGCGGTTACCGGACCGACGGGTGCGCTGCTCGTCGCCGGGCGGAGCGGCCAGGGGAAGTCGAGCCTGGTCCTCGGCCTGGTCAGGCAGGGCTACGCGCTCCTGTCCGACGAGCTCGCGCTGCTCGACCGGGACGGCCAGGTCCATCCCTACCCCCGGGCCGTCCACGTTCGGCCGGGCACCGTCGAGCTGATCCCCGAGCTGAGCCCGCTCCGGACGCGCCCGATGCGTGACCTGGGCGGCGGCCGCGAGTGGTCGGTCGGGCCGGATGAGATCGCCCGCCTGCTCGGTGGCCAGCTGGGCACGAGCGCCCCGCTGGCCGGCGTCGTGCTCCTCGATGGCACGCCCCGGGCCTCGGACCTCCCGCGGATCCGGACCGAGGTCCCGGCCATCGCGGCCCTCGAGCTGCTGCGGAGCACCTGGGCGGCGTCGGCCGACTTCGCCGGGACGCTCGGAACGGTCGCCGGGGCGCTGGCCGACGTACCGTGCCTCCGGCTCGCGGTCGGGAGCTTCGACGCGACCGTCGAGGCCCTGGTCGACCGATTGGCGGCGGACCATGGCTGAGCCGACACGCGATCCCCGGGCGATCGCGCTGGTCGGCCTGTACCGGTCCTACGGGCAGTCGGGCCGGCAGGTCTGGCTCGAGACCAGCGGCACGAGCATGCACCCGCTGGTCCGGCCCGGCGGACGGATCCTGGTCGACTTCGGGGCACGACCGTCAGGGATCGGCGAGGTCGTCCTGTTCGAGCGGCGCGACGTGATCGTGGCCCACCGGATCGTCGGCCGGCGCCGCCGGGGCGGTCGCGAGCAGCTCATCGTCAAGGGCGACGCCGAGGCCTACTTCGACCCGCCGATCGGTCGCGACGACGTCCTGGGGGTCGTCCGCGGCCTCCGCCGGGCCGACGACGGGCCGATCGAACGACGTGGTTTGGCAGGCCGCCGGTCGCGGGTCATCGCGGGGGTCTCGCGCTGGAGCGGCCGGGGAGCCCGGATCGCCCACCGCGTGGCCGTCCGTTCACCAAGCTCCATCCGCGGGGTCGCCCTCCGGGCGATCCCGACCCTCGCCCGGGTGCCGACCCGGCTGATCGTGGCACCACTCATCAGGGAACCAGGTGCGGAAGGGAGGTGATCGCGTATGGAATACGAGCGCCCCGAGGTCCTCGCGACGTATGTCGAGGACGAGCTGGTCGCCGAGGCGGCGGTCAGCACGCGCTACTGTCTGGACAATGTCTTCGTATAGCGTCCCGCAGTGATCCGAGTGATCACTAGAGGAGCTCTCATGGATTACGAGACCCCCGAGATCATCGCGACGTATGTCGAGGACGAGCTGGTCGCCGAGGCGGCGGTCAGCACGTGCTACGGGAAGCTGTTCCCTCGCTGATCTAGAGGAACCACGATCCGGCCCATCGGCCCGCGCGCCGGTGGGCCGGAACAAGAGGAGATCCCTGTGGACTACGAGACCCCCGAGATCATCGCGACGTATGTCGAGGACGAGCTGGTCGCCGAGGCGGCGGTCAGCACGCGCTACTGCGTCGTCCTGCTCCCCGACTGACGACGCCTCGCCATCGGGTCGGCACGCCGCCACCCGGCGGGAGGGCGAACCGGAGAGGAGATCCCATGGACTACGAGATCCCCGAGATCGTCGCGACGTATGTCGAGGACGAGCTGGTCGCCGAGGCGGCGGTCAGCACGCGCTACTGCGTCGAGGTGGTCGTCGGGACCTAGACGACACCGGACCGGCGTCCCAGCCACGGCGACGCCGACGGCCCAGCCCATGAAGGGAGGTGAGGAAGCATGGACTACGAGACGCCCGAGATCATCGCCAGCTACGACGAGGGTGCCCTGGTCGCCGAGGCGGCGGTCAGCACCCAGTATGGCGTCGAGGTGACGTACACGTAACCAGCGCACATCAGCGCCGGCCGGTCGACGGTCGGCGGCTCGAAGCGGAGGGAACAGGCCATGGACTACGAGAGCCCCGAGATCATCGCGACGTACGTCGCGGACGAGCTGGTCGCCGAGGCGGCGGTCAGCACGCGCTACTGCCTCCAGGTGCTCCCGATCAATTAGACCGCAGCGCGTCCCGGGACGGGCACGTCCAACCGCCCGTCCCGGAACCCACCCCCCTGCCCGTTGGAGCGCTCCCGCCCCAGACTCCGGTGTCCCGAGACACCGAAGAACGGCCACCGCTCTCGACACGCCCGGTACCCCTGCCGACAATCGGATGACCCGAACGTACTGGCGGGGTCCTCCCGACCGCGCGTCACCCGCCGAGAGAGGTGAGCTTCCATGACCATCGACGATCGACCGCCCGCCGGGCCGACGGCCCGCAGCGACGTCACCCTCCAGCGGGTGGGTCGCGAGGCGATCCTCCACGACGGCCGCAACGGCCAGGCCCACGTGATCAATGGCTCGGCGGCGCAGCTCTGGGAGCTGTGTGACGGACGGCCGCTCGACGAGCTCGTCGCCGCCTTCGGCGCGCTCTACGGGCGCGAGCTCCCGAAACCGTCGCCGAGGACGTCCGCCGCACGCTCGCCCGGTTCGAGGCCCTCGGGCTGCTCGGTTGAGCGAGTCCGTGCTTCCGACCGGCGACTCGCTCCTGGCCGACGGTCCGACCGCGACCGCGCGCTTCGACATCCAGGGCGTGAGGCTGGTCGTCCACTCGAACGACGACGTGGCGCTGGGCCATGTCCACGATACGTACGGCTGGTTCGCGGATCGCTCGGCGGACGCGCGACCGGCGTCCCGGCCGGAACGTCGAGGTCAGGCTACCTGCGCGATCCGGACGGCGGCGCGACCGTGATCGACGCCGAGGGCCGTCGGTCCCACTGGCGCCGCCGACGACGAACCGCTGGTCGCCCTGTTCGACGCGATCGTCGCCGGGGTGATCGCGGCGCTGTCGGCCGGTGGGGTCCTGGCGATCCATGCCGGCGTCGTGGCGCTCGACGGTCGGGCGATCCTCATCGCCGGGCGGAGCGGGCGGGGCAAGACGACCCTCGTCCTGGGCATGCTCCGACGCGGCCTCGACCTCCTGTCCGACGAGCTCGCCCTCATCGGTCCCGACGAGCGGACCGTCCTGGCCTACCCGCGCGGGCTCCACATCCGGCCGCAGGCGCTGGACCTGTTCCCGGAGCTCGGCTTCCTGGCCGGGATCGCGCCCCACGAGCTCGGCGGAGGCGAGCGAATGGGCGGTCGGGCCGGACCGCCCTCGGCCGGGCGTTCGGGACCGCCGTCGCCGACTCCGCCCGGCTGGATGCCGTCGATCCTCCTCGACGGCGATCCGACCGCCGACGCGACCCCGGCTCGAGCCCGTCCCCGGGGCGATCGCCGCGATGGAGCTGCTGCGCGGGACGCCGCCGGCCGCCTGGGACTTCGACGGGGTCCTGGCCCGGCTTCCCGCGGATCGTCGCCGACCGTCCCGTGCGCCCGTCTCGCTCGGCCCGGCTCGACGAGACGGTCGATGCCGTCCTGGCCTGGGCGGCCGACGCCCCGAGGGTCCCTCGATGACCGCGCCCGATCATCGCGCCGTGGCTCGCGCCGGGCTCTTCGAGCGCTACCGCACGGAGCGCGTGACGGCCTGGATCGAGGCCACCGGATCGAGCATGGAGCCGCTGATCCAGCCCGGGCGACCGCCTGCTGGTCGCCTTCGGCGAACGTCGCGGAGCACACCGGCCAGGTGATCCTGTGCGCAAGTCGACGGCGCCGTTCGTCGCGCATCGCCTGGTCGCCCATCGGCTCGTCGCCGACGGCCGCGGCGTCCCGACCGTCCGGCTCATCGCCAAGGGCGATGCGGAGGCGTTCCCGGATCGCTGGATCGCCGCGCGTGACGTCTTCGGCGTCGTTACAAGCCGTCCGCCACTCACGACGGCCGCGTCGATCACCGCGGCCTGGACGACACCCCCGGCGCGCTCGTCGCCCTGTCTCGCTGGTGGGGCGGCAGCGACGGCCCGCGTCGGTCGACGGCTGGCCGCGCGCGCGCCCCGGCCCGGCGGCCGGCCGCTCCTGTCCACCCTGCTCATCCTGTCCCGGGTCCCGACCCGGCTGATCACGGCACTCATGCCCTGGCTCGACCAGGAGACGCGTGCGGAAGGGAGGTGATCCACCGATGGAGTACGAGAGCCCCGAGATCCTGGCCAGCTATGCTGACGAGGAGCTCGTCGAGGAGGCTGCGGTCTGCACCGGCTATCGGTGCAACCAGGGCCCCTTCAATTCTGCCACCCGTAATCGTCTGATCCGGTGCGGGCGGCGGCACGATGCCCGCCGCCCGCTCCGGTGCCATCCATCGACCACCCGAGGACCGGCGCGCGCCGACCATGACCCCCGCGATCGAGACCGAGGACCTGACCAAGCGCTTCCGCCCGCTCCGGTCGTATCGCGACATCGTGCCCCGTGGCACCGGACCGAGCGGACCGCGGTCAGCGAGGTCAGCCTGCAGATCCCGCGGGCCAGGTGTTCGGCCTGCTCGGCCAGAACGGCGCCGGCAAGACGACCTTCATCCGGATGCTGACGACCCTGCTGCTCCCGACCTCGCGGCGTCGCCCGCGTGGCCGGCTTCGACGTCGCCCGCGACCCGCGCGCGGTGCGCGCGCGGATCGGCCTGGTCAGCGGCGACGAGCGCTCGTTCTACTGGCGGCTGACCGGGTCGCCAGAACCTCGAGTTCTTCGCCGCGCTCCAGCACCTCCCGAGCGCGGCCGTGACCGGGCGCGGATCGCCGACCTGGCCGAGCGGCTCGGCATCTGCCGACCACCTCGACCGCCCGTTCGGCCACCTGTCGACCGGCCAGCGCCAGAAGCTGGCCATCGCCCGCGGCCTGATGAGCGAGCCGGAGATCCTGTTCATGGACGAGCCGACCCGCTCGCTCGACCCGATCTCCGCGGTGGCCATCCGCGAGTTCGTGGCCGAGCACATCGTCGGGCGAGCTCGGCTCGGACCGTCGTCCTGGCCACCCACTCGATGCCCGAGGCCGAGGCGCTGTGCCGCCGGCTGGCGTTCATCCAGGACGGCCGGATCGTCGCCGAGGGCAGCGTCGCCGAGCTGCGCCGGACGATCGGCTACGGGATCCGCTGCGAGCTGCGCCTGAGCCCGCGGACGGGCACCGCCGGGGTCGACCTGGCGGCCCTGCCCGAGGTCCTGGCGGTCCTGCCCGGCTCGCGACCCGGCGCGCCGCAGCCCGGCGACGGACCGGCGCCCGTCGTCGTCCGGCTGACGCTCGCCCACGAGGACGCGCTCGGGCCGCGTCCTGCGCGCGCTGGTGACGGCCGGCGCCGACGTCGCTCGGCTGCGAGACGCACGACCTGTCGCTCGAGGAGATCTACGTCCACACCCTGCTCCCGGGCAGCGCGGTCGCCCCGAGCCTCGTCCACCAGGCGGTCGCCCGATGACGGCGCACAGCGACCGGCGTCGCGGCGGTCCCCTGGCATGCCCTGGCCGACGCCGCCCGCGTCCCGGTCGCCTTCTTCCGGCGCGACCGGATGATCGAGACGAGCTACCGGGCCGGGTTCATCCTGCGCCTCGGCAGCGCGCGTCGTCACCGTCGCGGTGTTCTTCTTCATCAGCCACTCGTTCGGCGCTGGCCAGCACCGCCGAGATCCAGACAGTATGGCGCCGACTACTTCGCGTTCGTCCTCGTCGGCGTCGCCCTGTCGCAGTTCCTCAGCCAGACCGTCGGCGGCCTCGGTGGGAGCCTTCGCGAGAGCCAGACGACGGGCACGCTCGAGCTGATGCTCCTCAGCCCGTCGCGGCTGTCGACCCTGATCACTGTCGACCTCGATCTGGCTCCAGGCCTCGGCGGCGATCGGGGCGGTGACCTACCTGGTGGCCGGAGCGTTGCTCGGGGCCGACTTCTCGCACGCCGACATGCCCGGCGACGGCGCTCGCCCTGCTGCTGACGATGATCGGGTTCACCGGGATGGGCCTGCTCGCCGGCGCCGTCGTCATCGTGATCAAGCGGGGCAACCCGGTCGGCTGGCTGATCCGGGGGGCGTCGGTCGTCCTGGGCGGCGTGTTCTACCCGACCGAGGTCCTGCCGGCCGGCCTCCAGGCCCTCGGGCGAGCTGCTGCCGATGACCCACGCCCTGACCATCCTGCGCGGGTCGATCCTGCTCGGCACTCGGCATCACCGACATGATCCCGTAGTTCGTCGCGCTCGTCGTGCTCAGCGTCGATCTACCTCGCCGCCGGCCTGCTCTGCCTGCGCGCTCGCGATCCGCTACGGCCGGACCGACGGCAGCCTGGCCCAGTACTGAGGAGCCGAGCGCCGATGCGCCGACTCGACCGACCTCGACCGCGAGATCCAGGCCGTCTGCCTCGGCGCCCGGACGACCGTCGAGCCCAGCGCCGGTCGCGCCGCGCTCCGGGACGCTCGTCGAGGGCGGTCTCGACTGGGACCGGATGTGGGACCTCGGCCACCGCCACGACGTCCTGCCGCTGCTGGCCGACAGCCTGCCGGCGGCCGCCGGACGCCGCGGTCCCGACCGACTGGCTCGAGCGGGCCACCCGCCGCCGTCACGTCACCCTGCTCACGCAACGGCCGGATGGCCGAGGCGCTCGAGCGGGTCCTCGACGGCTTCGCGGCGGCCGGGGTCCCGGCGATCCCGGTCAAGGGCCTCGTCGTGGCCGAGACGGCTGTACGGCAGCCTGGCAGCCCGCGGCGCCGCCGACCTCGACGTGCTCGTCCGCCCGGCCGACCTGGCCGCCGGCCGGCAGGTCCTGGCCGAGCTCGGCTACTGGCAGCGGCGAGCTGACGTTCATCGCGCTCGCCCACGAGTTCCACGACCCGCCGTACTACGTCGGGGACCGGCAACCGAGGCCGTCCGGCTCGAGCTCCATCGCGACCTGTGGGCCGACCGGTTCTTCCGGTCGGACGTCGACGGCCTGTGGGCGCGGCTCGGCCGAGGGCACCCTGCTCGGCCGGCCGGCGCCTCCTGCTCAGCTCCGAGGACACGCTCCTCCACCTCGCGATCCACCGGAGCCGATCCGCCGCTCCGGCTGCGCTGGGTGTGCGACATCGCCGAGCTCGTCCGACGACGCGGCGACGAGCTCGACTGGGACGCGGTCGCTCGAGCGGGCCGAGCGGGTCGGGGCCCGGACGGCGACCTGGATGGTCCTCTCGCTGGCCGAGCGCTTCCTCGGCGCGGAGCCGCCGGCCGGCACGCTCGAGCGGTTCCGGGTCGGGTCGGGCGAAGCGGGAGCTCCTCGAGCGGACCTGCGGCGCCGACGCCACGTTCCGGGCGGCGCCGCCCGGCGACACCGACCAGACGCCTCACCTCACCCTGCGGGTGTTCGAGCAGGACGGCGCCGGCCAGATCGCCCGGGCGCTCGGCTCGAGCCTCCGCCGCTCGACCCGCCGGATCCTCCACCAGACCGGGCGTCCGCCGGGTCCGCCAGGGCACCGCCTGACACGGTCTGACGCCGCCGACGGGCGGCCGACCCGCGGCTAGGCCTCCTCGCGCTCGACGACGACCCGCGAAGCGGGCCCGCGGACCGGCGGCCGGGACGTCGGACACGTTCGGCACGAACGACGCGGCGAGCGACGTCTCGGCCACCCGCTGCTGGTCGTCGAGGGACAGGATCCCCAGCCGGCCGAGGCGTCGCCAGCTCGTCGCGGATGTACGTCTTGAGCATCTCCGGCCCGTCGGTGTTGATCGTGAACCGGACGCCGTTGCGGCGGAACTGGTCGAAGATCCAGCGGAACTCCTCCCAGCCCGAGACGACCCGGGTGTTGAGGTTGGAGGTCGGGCAGATCTCGAGGACGATCCCCCGGTCGGCCAGCATCGCCATCGCCCGCGGGTCGTAGGCCGCCTTGACCCCGTGGCCGATCCGGTCCGGCTCGAGCAGCTCGATCACCCGGGCGACCTCGTCGACCGGGCCCGACTCGCCGGTGTGGACGGTCAGCCCGAGGCCGAACTGGCGGGCCCGCCGGAACAGCCGGCGGTAGTCGGCGACCCGGAACGTCGGCGACTCCGGCCCGGCGATGTCGATCCCGACGACGCCCCGGTCGCGCCAGGCGATCGCCTTCTCGACGAGGATCTCGTTGAGCTCGAACGGGAACGCCCGATCGAGGCAGAACAGGAGCCCCGGCTTGACCGGGTACTCGAGGGTCGCCCGGTCCATCCCGCGGAGCGGCGGCCGCGATGATGTGGTCGAGGTCCTGCTCGCCGCCCCGGTTCCGCTTCATCGGGTTGAAGCGGAGCTCGGTCGTGGTGACGTTGTTCTTGCGGTAGGCGCCGCCGATGACCTCGTAGACGGCGCGCTCGACGGCCAGCGGGCTCGACTGGATGAGCTCGGTCCAGTGGAACAGCTGGAGGTAGCCGTCGAAGCTGCGGGCGCGGCGCGGCGAGACCGTGATCAGGTCGCGGAACTCCCAGTAGTCCTTGGTCGGGAGCTTGATCCCCTGGGCGTGGGCGATCCCCCACATGATCGCCGGCGTCACCGCCCCACCGAGGTGGCAGTGGAGCTCCGCGAGCGGGATCTTCCGGGAGAGCAGGGCCATCGCCGGTCAGGATAGCCGCCCGGTCGGCGCGGCTGAGGCCGGCGGTCGATGTGACGCGTGGCCTGTGCGGCAGCGGGCCGGTCGGACGTAGGCTGTCGCGCAGAGGCCTGAGGGGAGAGTCGGGTATCCCGTCCTAGGAGGAGGACACCCGATGGTCACGACCCGTCGTCGCGTCGCCGGTCTCGCCGGCGCCGCGCTGTTCCTGTTCGCCGCCTGTACGGGCGGCGGAGCCACCCCGACCGCGGCCCCGACGACCGCGCCGACCACGGCGCCGCCATCGGCGGAGGCCTCGGCCCCTGCGTCCGTCGCCCCGTCCGCGCCGCCATCGTCGTGCCGGACGCGATCAAGTCCGCCGGCAAGCTCGTCTGGTGCGTCGACGTCAGCTACCCGCCCGAGGAGTTCTACGCCGCTGACGGCACGACCGCCCAGGGCATCGGACGTCGACATCGCCACCGAGATCGGCAAGCGCTTCGGGCGTCACGACGCGAGATCGACAACACCGGGTTCGACGGGATCATCCCGGCCCTCGCTGGCGAAGAAGTGCGACCTGATCATCAGCGGCATGAACGCCACCGCCGAGCGCGCGAAGCAGGTCGACTTCGTCGACTACCTCAAGGTCGGCCAGGGCTCCTCGTCCCGGCCGGCAACCCGAAGGGCATCCAGACCCTCGACGACCTGTCCGGCAAGGTCGTCGCGGTCCAGCTCGGGACGACCAACAAGGACGCCCTCGACGCCGACGAACAAGGAGCTCAAGGCGGCCGGCAAGGCCGCCGATCGAGATCCAGACGTTCCAGAAGGACACGGACGCGTTCCAGCAGCTCGCGCTCGGGCGCGTCGACGCGTTCTCGACCGACTCGCCGGTCGTCGCCTACTACAACAGCAAGCCCGAGAACGCGGGCAAGTTCGAGGTCGGCGGCACGCCGATCGATCCCGACGCCGATCGGCATCGCGGTCCGCAAGGACGACACCGAGCTCAAGACGCCGTTAAGGCCGCCATCGACGCGATGTACGCCGACGGCACCCTGAAGTCGATCGTCGACAAGTGGGGCATGACCGACGCGGTCGTCCTCCTCAAGTAGCCGGCCGAACCGCGACGGACGGGCGGGCGCCGCCGCGCGCCCGTCCGTCGCCGTCCTCGTCGCCAGCTGCGAGGGCGCGCCGATGCACTTCGACCTCGACTTCTTCCTGAAGTTCGTCTTCCAGCCCTCGCCGGCCCTCATCGGCGGGCCTGGCGATCACGATCTACGTGTCGGTCATCGCCCAGATCGATCGGGGTCGTGCTGGGCGTCCTGTCGGCGCTCGCCGGGATGGCCCGCAACCCGATCCTGCGCGTCGATCAGCGGCGCCTACGTCTGGTTCTTCCGGGGCACCCCGGTCCTCGTCCAGATCGTTCCTCGTCTACTTCGGGACGCCGTACCTGCTCGGCGGCGTTGACCTCTTCCCGAATCACATCCAGGCTCGGCCTGCTCGATCTCAAGGGCGCCGTCCTGGCCGGGACCGTCGCCCTGGCGTCAACGAGGGCGCCTACATGAGCGAGATCGTCCGGGCCGGCATCCTCTCGGTCGACCCGGGCCAGACCGAGGCCGCCAAGTCGCTCGGGATGACCTATCGGCCTGACGATGAGCCGGATCGTCCTGCCCCAGGCCCTCCGGGTGATCGTCCCGCCGCTCGGCAACGAGTTCAACAACATGCTCAAGACGACCTCGCTGATGAGCGTCATCGGGTCGAGGAGCTCTTCCGGGTCGCCACAGGCGGCCGACTCGGCGACGTTCAAGCCGTTCGAGGCCGTTCTTCGGCGTGGCGCTCTACTACCTCGCCCTGACCACGATCTGGAGCCTGATCCAGGCGTCGGATCGAGCGGCGGCTCGGGGCCGGGACGCGTGCGCGATCGAGCAGCCCGAGCCTGCGGAGCCGGCTGTTCGGCCTGTCGCGCTCGCGCGAGACGGCCAGGGCGGCAGGCGGCGGTCACTGAGTGGCCAGCTCGGCCGGCGACATCCTCGGCGCCATCGGCGGCGTGCCGCGTCACCTTCGACCGACGTCGTCGTCGAGGCGACCGACGTCGAGAAGTGGTTCGGCCGAGCTCCACGTCCTCAAGGGCGTCTCGCTGACCGTCAGCGGCGCCGGGAGGTCGTCGTCATCATCGGCGCCGTCGGGCTCCGGCAAGACGACGTTCATCCGCTGCATCAACCACCTCGAGAAGATCCAGGGCGGCCGGATCTTCGTGAACGGCCACCTGATCGGCTACCGCGAGGAGAACGGCAAGCTCGTCGAGGACCGTGAGCAGAACATCGCCCGCCAGCGCCAGGAGATCGGGATGGTCTTCCAGCGCTTCAACCTGTTCCCGCACATGACCGCCCTCGGCAACATCATCGAGGCGCCGATCCGCGTCCGCGGGACGCCCGAGGACGAGGCGATGGAGATGGGCCGCGCGCTGCTCGCCCGGGTCGGCCTCGCCCACAAGGCCGACGCCTACCCGGCCCAGCTCTCCGGCGGCCAGCAGCAGCGGGTGGCCATCGCCCGGGCGCTGGCGATGAAGCCGGCCCTGATGCTGTTCGACGAGCCGACCAGCGCCCTCGACCCCGAGATGATCGGCGAGGTCCTGGAGGTCATGAAGGAGCTCGCCCGCGAGGGGATGACGATGATCGTCGTCAGCCACGAGATGGGCTTCGCCCGCGAGGTGGCCGACCGGATCGTGATGATGGACGACGGGCCGATCATCGAGGACGGCACGCCGGAGCACTTCTTCACCGCACCCGCAGCACGAGCGGACGAAGAGCTTCCTGTCGAAGATCCTCTAGGCCGGGCGGCGGTGCGGCCGCGGGTCGGTCGGCCCGGGTCAGCCGGCCAGCGAGTCCGGGACGACCCGGCCCTCGGCGTCGAGGGTCGCCTGGCGGCGGAGGCGCCTGAGCTCGGCGCCGGGGACCTGGTCGCGGGCGTGGTAGCTCGACCGGACGAGCGGCCCCGACTCGACGTGCCGGAACCCGAGCGCCAGCGCCTCGGCCTTCATCTCGGCGAACTCGTCGGGGTGGTAGTAGCGCTCGAGCGGCAGGTGGGCCAGGCTCGGCCGGAGGTACTGGCCGATGGTCAGGATGTCGACGTCGACCGCCCGCAGGGCTTCGAACGCCTCGGTCAGCTCCTCGCGCGTCTCGCCCAGGCCGACCATCAGGCTCGACTTCGTGTGGGCCGGGTAGCCGATCTCGGCGGCCATCTCCCTGGCCCGCCGCAGGACGTACAGGCTGCGCTCCCAGCGGGCCCGCTTGCGGACCGGCTTCTGGAGCCGCTTCACCGTCTCGAGGTTGTGGTTGAGGATGTCCGGCCGGGCGTCCATGACGGTCCGCAGCCGCTCGTCCGAGCCGTCGAAGTCGGGGATGAGGACCTCGACCCCCATGCCCGGGACAGGCGTCGCGGAGCCGGCCGATCGTCTCGGCGAAGACCCCGGCGCCGCCGTCGGGCAGGTCGTCGCGGGCGACGCTGGTGACGACGACGTGCTCGAGCCCGAGCGCGGCGACCGCCTCGGCGACCCGGCGCGGCTCGTCGTCGTCGAACCAGGTCGGCCGGCCGGTCTTGACGGCGCAGAACCCGCAGGCCCGGGTGCAGGTGTCGCCGAGGATCATGATCGTCGCGGTCCGCTGGTCCCAGCACTCCCCGATGTTCGGGCAGCGGGCCTCCTCGCAGACCGTGTTCAGGCTGAGGCCGCGGAGCAGGCCCTTGAGCTCGTGGTAGTTCTCGCCGGACGGCATCCGCGCCTTGATCCAGTCCGGATGGCGGCGGAGCGGGAGCGAGCCGTCGGCGGCGGCGCCGAACGAGCCGCCGCCCAGGGCGATCGTCGGCGGGAGCGGGGCCGCCTGGGCGTGGCCGGCGCGCGTCGCCGCCCGGCGGCGCGTACATCGGGAGCTCGCGGGCCATGGCTCGGAGTGTACCCGCGCTCAGGTCGAGGTGCCGGAGCCGGGACGGGTCGCCCCACTCGGGGTCGGCGACGGGGCAGGAACGTCGCGCGCAAGCCGGCCTCCAGCTCGCGCGGGACGAAGCCGAGCTCCCGGGTGGCCTTGGCGTGCGACGCCCAGTAGGTCACCCCCTCCGCGGCGCGAATGACCTCGGCCAGGTCGGCCGGGATCCCGGGCCGACCGCCGAGCAGGCCGGAGAGCGGGGCCATCAGCCGGAGGATGCCGGTCGGCAGGACCAGGCGTGGGAGGCGGTGACCGCCCAGGCGCGCGGCGATGGCCAGCGCCTCGGCCAGCCGGACCGGCGCACCGTCGAGCACGTACGACTCGCCGAGCCGGCCGCGGTCGAGCGCGGCCACGAACCCGCCGGCCAGGTCGTCGACGTGGACCAGGCAGACCCCGACGCTGGTCAGCGCCAGGTACGCGCAGCCGGCCCCGGAAGGCGCCCGCGAGCTGGGCGCCGAACGCCGAGTGGTCGCCCGGGCCGTAGACCTGGCCGGGCATCGCCATGACGACCGGCGCGCCGGCGGCGATCCGCTCCTCGGCGACGAGATGGGCCCGGTACTTCGTCTCGTCGTACCAGCTCAGGAAGCCGGCCCCGGGGTCGCGCCGGTAGGTCTCGTCGACGAGCCGCCCGCGCGTGTCGCCGAAGACGTTGACCGTCGAGACGTAGACGATCCGCGGCGTGCCGGCGGCGATCGCGGCGTCGAGGACGCGGGCCGTCGCGCCGACGTTGGCGTCCTCCATGGCCGGCCGCTCGCTCGGTCGGATGCCGACCCGGTACGAGCCGGCGCAGTGGATCAGCCGCATCGCAACCGGCGGCCAGTGTCCGAAGCTCGGCCACCGACGACAGGTCGCTCCGGACGAGCCGCAGCCGAGATCGCCGAGCGACCGGGCCCGGGCCGGGTCGCGGACCGCGGCGACGACCTCGTCGCCCCTGGCCCGGAGCCGACGAACGACGGCCGAGCCGACGAACCCGGTCGCGCCCGTGACGAGGACGCGCACGGCGACAGCCTGGGTCCGCTCGGCGCGGCCGGCCCGGCCCACCCAGCCTGCCCGGCTAGTAGACCGAGGTCTCCGGTCCGACCGCCTCGAGCCAGGCCTTGACGTCACGCAGGAAGGCGGCCCCGCCGGCGCCGTCGTTCGCCCGGTGGTCGATGCCCATGACCATGTTCATGATCGGGCGGATCGCGATGGACGTCCCCGGCCGGCGTCTCGACGACGACGGGTCGCTTGGTGATCTGCCTCCATCGTCAGGATCGCCACCTCGGGCACGTTGATGATCGGCATCGTCAGGTTCGAGCCGAGCCAGCCGGTGTTGTCGATCGTGAACGTGCCGCCGCCGAAGTCGTCGACCCGGAGCTTGTTCGCCCGGGCCCGCGCCGCGACGTCGGCGATCGCGCGGTTGAGACCGGCGATCGACAGCTGGTCGACGTCGCGGACGACCGGCACGATCAGCCCGTCGTCGACCGCGACCGCCACCCCGACGTTGATCCGCCGCTTGGCCAGCAGGCCGGCGTCGGTCCACTGGGCGTTGAACGTCGGGTGGCGTCGGAGCGCCTCGACGCGACGCCTTGACGACGAACGGGACGTAGCTCAGCGAGGTCCCCTCGCGGGCCTGGAAGTCGCGCTTGGCCGACTCGCGCAGGCGGACGAGGTTGGTCACGTCGACCTCCATCTGGACGTAGGCGTGGGGCACGGCCAGGGCGCGGGTCATCTGGGCGGCGATGCCCTTGCGCATCTGGGTCATCGGGACGAGGACCTCGTCCGCACCGGCCGGGAACTCGATCGCCGAGACCGGCGAGGCGGATGGTCCGGGCGGGTCCGGCCGCCGGAGCGGACGGCGCGGCTGCGATCGGCGCCGGGCTCCCCGTCGGGGCTGACTGGATCGCCGATCCCGCCCTGGGCGCCGACCGGCTTGCCGGTCCGGACGGCCTCGACGTGGTCGATCACGTCCTCGCGGGTGATCCTGCCGCCTCCGCCGGTGCCGACGATCTGGGCGGCGGTCAGCCCGTGCTCGCGAAGGAGACGGCGGACGGCCGGGGTCATCCGTGCGTCGGCGTTGCCGGGCAGCTCATCGGCGGCATTCGAGGCAGCCGCGGCCATCGGCACGGCCGCGGGTTCGGCGACTCGTCGCTCGTCGGAGCCGGCCGGGCCGTGGGCGGCAGCCGGACGCGTCTCCGGCGGGGCGCTCGGCCCCTCGGCCTTCGTCATGGCCGCCGCGTTCCGGGCGACCGCGGCGGCGTCCGTCGAGCCGGTGGCTCCGGCCGCAGCCTGTGCCGCGGCCGGAGCCTGTGCCGCGGCCGAAGCCTGTGCTGCCGTCGGAGCCTGTGCCGCGGCCGTGGCGGCGTCGGCCCCCTCGGCGGTCTCGATGACCGCGATCTCGGCGTTGTTCGGGACGGTCGCCCCCTCCTCGACGAGGATCTCGGTCAGCGTCCCCTCGAACGGCGACGGGACCTCGGCGTTGACCTTGTCGGTGATGACCTCGAGCAGGGGCTCGTACTTCGCGACGTGGTCGCCGGGCTGCTTGAGCCATTTCCCGATCGTCCCCTCGGCGACGCTCTCGCCGAGCTGGGGCATCGTCACCTTGGCCACAGGTCCGTTCCTCCTCCGAGGGGATGCTGGATCGAGTCGGTCGGATCTCGGTCGGTTCCACCTAGTTTCGCCCATCCGGGCAAGTCGCGCGTAAGCGTCGTGAGCCATCCTCGGCCGATGGACGATCGACGGGTCGGAGCGATCGTGCGGACGCTCCGGCGACGACGCGGCTGGCGCCAGCGCGACCTGGCTGCGGCGAGCCGTCTCTCGCAATCGATGATCTCGCTGCTCGAGCGGGGCCGCGTCGAGCAGATGTCGCTGCGGACGCTCCGACGGGTTCTGCTCGCACTCGAGGCGCGGGGCGAGCTCGAGATCCGGTGGCGGGGAGGACACCTCGATCGACTGCTCGACGAGCGGCACGCCGTGCTCGTCGGAGGGATCGTCAACGAGCTCGCCTCGTTCGGCTGGGTGACGGCCGTCGTGGTGACCTATGCCCGCTTCGGTGAGCGCGGTTCGATCGATGTCCTGGCATACCGGCCGGATCGGACCGCACTCCTGGTCGTCGAAGTCAAGAGCGAGCTCACCTCGCTCGAGGAGACGCTGCGCCGCCTCGACGAGAAGGTCAGGCTCGGGCCGACGATCGCCGCCGAGCGGCTCGGTTGGGTCGCCAGGTCGACCTCGCAGGCTGCTGGTGCTTCCGGAGTCGACCGCGGCCCGGGAACGACTGTCGCGACACGCCGCCGTCCTCGATGCGACGCTTCCGGTCCGCGGGCTCGTGTTGCGGCAGTGGCTGCGTGACCCGCACGCCCCGTGTTCGGGGGTTCGCCTGTTGCGTCTCAGCAATCTCCGTGCTGGTATGCAACGACGCGGTGGCTCGGACCGGGTCCGAGCGCCTCGGAGGCTCCGCAGGGAACAGGTGCCGAGCGTGGACTCGGCACGGGATCGGAGTACCCCGACGAGTGCCGGCGACGGTTCGGACGGATCCGTCGCGTAACAGCACGCCGGTAGCTATCCCGGGACAGGGCCACAGTTGTCGGCGCCCGGACCGCCGCTCGGCGCGGTGCCCGTGGCTGCTCGCCGCATCGTGGCGTCGCCGCGCGGCGAGACCCCCGGTCGGTGCCCGCACCCGGTAGAGCGGGCGGCGTGCGCCAGCGGCCACTCGGCGGGTGGCTAGACGTACCTCAGCGGCAGGGTCGGACCGACCGGGCCCCAGCGTTCCGCGCCGCGGGCGGTCAGCTCGGCCAGCTCGCCCATGAGCCCCTCGTCGACGATCGTGAAGTTGAAGCAGGCCTTGCCCTGCATCCGCCGGCGCAGCTCCGGTGACATCGCGGCGACCAGCTCCGGCCAGGCGTAGACCGCCATCAGGTAGTAGCTGACGTAGCGCTTCCCGACCCGGATCCCGGCGAAGTAGCCGCCCGGCTGGCCCTCGCGACCGTGGACCTCGAGGGTCATCCCGCCGGGGCCATCGCGGGTGATCGCGTAGCGGTCGGCGTAGGGCAGCAGGATCTCCCGGAGCCGCGCCCTGACGGCGCCGAAGTCGCGGCCGGCCGGAGCGGGCCGGGCGGCCGGAGCGGGCCGGGCGGCCGGAGCGGGCCGGGCGGCCGGAGCGGGCCGGGCGGCCGGAGCGGGCCGGGCGGCCGGAGCAGGCCGGGCGGCCGGAGCAGGCCGGGCGGCCGGAGCGGGCCGGGGCGCCGGCGCGGATCGGGAGCCCGGACCACGCCGAGGGGTCATCGCTCAGTACGCCGCCAGCTTGCGGATGCCGGCCAGGATCTTCTCCGGGTCGACCATGAACCAGTCCTCGAGGACGTGGTTGTAGGGCACCCCCGGGACGTCCGGGCCGGCGATCCGGGTGACCGGGCCGTCGAGGTAGTCGAACGCCTCCTCGGCCACGATCGCGGCGACCTCCGCGCCATAGCCGCCGAACCGGTTGTCCTCGTAGACGATCAGGCACTTGCCGGTCTTGCGGACCGAGGTCAGGACGGTGTCCTTGTCGAGCGGGCGGAGCGTCCGCAGGTCGACGACCTCGACGCTGATCCCCTCCTCCGCCGACCCGGTCGGCCGCCTCGAGCGCGTAGTGGGCCATCAGCCCGTAGGCGATGACCGTGACCTGCGAGCCCGGGTGGGTGACTCGCGCTCGCCCGAGCGGGACCACGAAATCGCCGTCGGGGACGTCGCCGCGGACGCGAGCGGTACATCTTCTTGTGCTCGAAGAAGAGGACCGGGTCGTCGTCCCGGATCGAGCTCCGGAGGAGCCCGCGGGCGTCGTGCGGCGTCGACGGGACGACCACCTTGAGGCCCGGGACGTGGGTGAAGAACGCCTCGACCGACTGCGAGTGGTAGAGCGCCCCGTGGACGCCGCCGCCGTACGGCGCCCGGATCGTCATCGGGCACCCCGACCGTGTTGTTCGAGCGGTAGCGCATCCGGGCCGCCTCGGACACGATCTGGTTGAACGCCGGATGGATGAAGTCGGCGAACTGGATCTCGGCGACCGGCCGGAGGCCGTTGACCGCCGCCCCGATCGAGGCGCCCGACGATCATCGACTCGGTCAGCGGCGTGTCGATGACCCGCTCGCTCGCCGAACTCGGCCCACAGGCCGTCGGTGGCCAGGAAGACCCCGCCCTTCTTGCCGACGTCCTCGCCGAGGACGATCACCGACTCGTCGCGCCGCATCTCCTCGGCCAGCGTCTCGCGGATCGCCTCGATGAACGTCATCAGCGCCATCAGCCGATGCCTCCGCCCTCGGCTCCCCCGCCGCCGGTGTCCCCAGCCCCGACGCCCCACGCCGGCCGGTCTCCGCCGGCCAGTCCTCGGCGAACACCCAGCGCAGCGCGGTCGACGGGTCGGGGTCGGGCTCGCCCTCGGCGAAGTCGGTCGCGTCGCTGACGATCGCCGGCCAGCTCCTCGGCGAGGGCCGCCTCGACCGCCTCGGTCAGGACCCCGGCCGCACGGAGCTGATCGCGGAAGCGCGGCAGCGGGTCGCGGCCCTTGCCGGCGGCCAGCTCCTCCTCGGTCCGGTACTTCGTCTGCTGGTCGTCCGACGAGTGGCCGGTCAGCCGGGTCACCTTGGCCTCGATGAGGGTCGGCCCCTCCCCTGCCCGGGCGCGCTCGACGGCCGTCCGGGCGGCCGCGTAGCAGGCGAGGACGTCCGAGCCGTCGACGACCACCCCCGGGATCCCGTAGCCGGCCGCCCGCATCGCGACGTCCGGGACCGACACCTCCATCGACGCCGGCACGCTGATCGCGTAGCCGTTGTTCTCGACCAGGAAGACGAACGGCAGCTTGTGGATCGCCGCGAAGTTCAGCGCCTCGTGGACGTCGCCCTGGTTCGACGAGCCCTCGCCCATCGCGGTCAGGGCGACCTGGCCGGTGCCCCGGATCTTGGCCGCCAGGGCGATCCCGACCGCGTGGAGGATCTGGGTCGCCACCGGCGAGCTGACCGACAGGAGGTTGTGCCGCCGGTCGCCGTAGTGGCCGGGCATCTGCCGTCCGCCGGACGACGGGTCGGTCGCCTTGGCGTACTGGGCGAGCATGATGTCCCGGGCGGTCATCCCGAACGTCAGGCACATCGCGATCGAGCGGTAGAACGGGGCGATCCAGTCGTGGCCCTTCCGGAACGCCCAGGTCACCCCGACCTGGGCGCCCTCGTGGCCCTGGCCGCTGATGACGAACGGGATCCGCCCGGCCCGGTTGAGGATCCACATCCGCTCGTCGACCGCGCGGGCGAGGGCGACCATCCGGTACATCGCCACGAGGTCCTCGTCGGTCAGGCCGAGGTCCGCTCCGAGCCGACGCCGGCGCCGCCTGGCTGGGATCGGTCGCCGTCACGTCGCCTCCGTCGATCAGAAGTTGATCGACCGGCCGTCGACCGCCAGGGCGGCCTCGCCGACGATCTCCGAGAGGGTCGGGTGGGGATGGGTCGCCCCGCCGATCTCCCAGGGGACGGCCTCCAGCTCGAAGCCGAGCGACGCCTCGGCGATGAGGTCGGTCGCGTGCGGCCCGACGAGGTGGACGCCCAGGGTGTCGCCGGTCTCGGCGTGGCCGATGACCTTGGCGAAGCCCTCGTACTCGCCGCCGATGAGCGCCTTGGCGATCGCCTGGAACGGGACCTTGCCGACCTTGATCGGGATGCCACGCTCGCGGCACTGCTGCCTCGGTCAGCCCGATCGAGGCGATCTCCGGCCGGCAGTAGGTCGCCCGCGGCTGCTTCACGTAGTCGATCTCGTGGACGTCCGGGTCGCCGGCGATCGTGTGCGCCGCGACGATCCCCTCGTGGGCGGCGGTGTGGGCGAGCCACAGCCCGCCGACGACGTCGCCGATCGCGTAGACGTGTGGCTCGCGGGTCCGCATCCGGCCGTTGACCTTGATGATCCCCTTGTCGACCTCGACCTTCGTCGTCTCGAGACCGATCTCCTCGACGTTGGCCGCCCGGCCGGTCGCCACGAGCATCACCTCGGCGCCGATCTCCTCCGCCGGGCCGCCCTCCGGGCCGACCTGGAGGCGGATCCCGTCCTTGTCGACCCGGACGGCCGCCGGGTCGAACCGGGCGTTCGTCATGACCCGGATGCCCCGCCGGGTGAAGCTCCGCTCGAGGAGCTGGCTCACGTCGCGATCCTCGAGCGGGACGATCCCGGGCAGGTACTCGAGGAGGGTCACCTGGGTGCCGATGTCGTGGAAGAAGCTGGCGAACTCGACCCCGACGGCTCCGGCCCCGACGATGACGATGCTGGCCGGGGCGCTGTCGGCCAGCAGGACGTCGTCGGAGGTCAGGATCCGCTGGCCGTCCGGGACCAGCCCGGGCAGGCTCTTCACCCGGCTGCCGGTGGCGACGATGACGTCGGTCGCCTGGAGGAGCCGCTCCCCGCCGGCTCCCGGCGTGCCGTCCTCGCCGGGCTGGCTGACCCGCACCCGGCCGGGACCGTCGAGCCGGCCGCGGCCCTGGACCCAGGCCACCTTGTTCTTGTCGATGAGGCTCTTCAGGCCGGTCCACATCCGCTTCACGATCTGGTCGCGGCGCCTGGCGATCGTGGCGTAGTCGATCGCCGGCTCGCCGGGCAGGACGACCCCGTAGTCCTTGAGGTGGCGCGCCCGGTTGACCGTCTCGCCCGACTCGAGCAGGGCCTTGGTCGGGATGCAGCCGCGGTGGAGGCACGTCCCGCCGATCTTGTCCTCGTCGACGAGGGCGACCCGGAGGCCGAGCTGGGCGGCCCGGAAGGCGGCCGTGTAGCCGCCCGTCCCGGCGCCGAGGACGACGAGGTCGAAGTCGTTGCTGGAGCCGACGGCCATGGGTCTAGAGGGCCTCTGGATGCGTGGTGGGCAGCGGCGGCCGGGCGGCGGCGCGAGTCACCGGCCGATGGTACGCGCCGCGTCCCGAACGGCGCAACCGAGCCGGCCGGGCCCGTCCGATGCCGATGCTATGCTGCGATCCTGGCGTCCCCGCCACGGTTGCGGGCGGGCGCCGGCGATGGAGGTCCCGGCGGACCGATGCAGCCACTCGGCACGGCCGTCATCGTCGGGCTGGCCTACCTGGCCGGCTCGATCCCGTTCGGGGTCATCGTGGCCCGCCTGTCGGGTGCGACGGATCCCCGGACGACGGGCTCCGGGCGGACCGGTGGCACGAACGCGCTGCGGGCGATGGGTCGCAAGCTCGCCGTGATCGTCGTCCTCGGAGACGTGGCCAAGGGAGCCGTGCCCATCCTCGTCGCCCGCCAGCTGACCGGCGGGGACCCGTCACTCGAGGCGGCCTGCGGGGTCGCCGCGGTCATCGGCGCGGC
This sequence comes from uncultured Chloroflexia bacterium, assembly GCA_963837825.1. Classification (GTDB taxonomy): domain Bacteria; phylum Chloroflexota; class Limnocylindria; order Limnocylindrales; family CSP1-4; genus Chersky-267. The sequence continues at coordinate 54,261 of CAWIOR010000002.1, read as the reverse complement.
CCGCTCGATCTTCCTGGGCTTCCACGGCGGACGCGGGGTGGCGACCGGGGTCGGGACGATGCTCGTCATCCAACCCGTCGCGGTCCTCCTGGCGGCGCCCGTCTTCATCGGCGTGATCCTGGTCACCCGCTACGTGTCGCTCGGGTCGCTCGTCGGATCGGCGGCGATGATCCCGGCCGTCGCCCTCGTCTTCCTCGTCCTGAACGGGACCGTCCCGGCGGCCTACCTCATCTACGCCGTCGCCGGCGCCGCGATCGTCTGGCTCGCCCATGCCGACAACATCGAGCGGCTCCTCCACGGCACGGAGCGCAAGTTCGACCTGAGCCTGCTCAGCGGGCCGGGCGGCGGCGCCGGCGGAGCCGGCTGAGCCGGCTGAGCGGCGATCTCTGAGCATCGGTCGAGCGGCCGGAGGGCGGGCCGGCTGAGTGGCCGAGAAGCGGAGCCGGAGTCCGCCCCCGTTGCCGCGGGCGCAACAAACCGGCCTCGACGCGACCGACCGGACTCCGATGTCCGACGATCGTTGCGCACGGTGCAGCGAAACGCCGTCACGGCCCGGGTCACGAGGAGCCCATGGGGATTCGGTTGCACGAGCGACAACGAGCCGACTGACCGCCCAGACAGCCGAGCCGCCGAGGCTGAGCGGCAGTCGCTTACCATCGGCTGGTGACTGATGCGGGTGGACTGAAGACCGAGTCCTGGAGCGTCGAGCCCGAGCGCTTCCCGGGAATGTTCGCCGCGAACCTCGTCGTCGTTTGGCCCGCCGCCTGGCCCCGACATCGACGCGGTGGCAAACGACGGCGACGAAGGCTACCGCCACCTCGACGGCCCCTGGTACATCTGGGTCTTGAAGTACACCTAGAGATCCGTCGCTCGGTCCGAGGCGTAGCCGGCTGAGCGGCCGGGAGGCGGGGCTGGCCTGGAATCGATCGACCCGGTCCGAACGTGTCGGGCCGGGTCGAACGGGTCGTGCGAGAGAACGAACGCGGAGATCAGCCGCCGCGCATGCTCCGGAAGCAGTCGCTGCAGTAGACGGGCTTGCCACTGGTCGGGCGGAACGGGACCTGGGCATCGCGACCGCAGTTGCTGCAGGTCGCGGTGAACATCTCCCGGGGACCGCGGTCGCGGGAGCCGTAGCCGCCGCCACCACCACCACCGCCGTAGCCACCGCCACCACCGGCGCTGTACGAGCCGCCGGCGCCGTAGCCACCGGAGCTGTAGCCACCGCCGGACTCGGCGTTACGAGCCGCCTTGCGGCTGGCCCGACAGCTCGGGCAGCGGCGCGGCTCGGTGAAATTGCGCTGAGCGTAGAAATCCTGCTCGCTGGCAGTGAAGACGAACTCCTGCCCGCAATCCGCGCAGGCCAGGTTCTTGTCGTTGTACACCTAAACGAAAACTCCTCTGTGTAGCCGCGCGATCCGTCGGTTTCTCGCGTCAGCCGTGAGAGGAGTCGGTCGTCGTGCTACGTGCTCTGGTCACGGCCCAGCCGTGACGTTTGACCGTGCGAGTGTAGGCCCTCGTTTCGAGCCTGTATAGGGGTGAAAATGGTCCTGGGGGATCGGGCGTCGCGATCCGTCTTCGCGTTCCGGAGACGATCCGCAGCCTGCCCGGCGGGCCGATCCGGGCGCTGCGCTCGTGATCACGCCTCACCTGACGCGCGACCTCTGAGGGTCGGTCTCCAGCCCCGTCCGGGGCACGTGACAGTGGTACCCGCGGCGTCGGCTGGGCCTCCTCCACCGCGGCCGTTGCCGTGGTGGCAACAGATCCTGCTCCCGGGGGATCGGCACGAGACCGGTCCAGGCACTCGTTGCTCCCGGGGCAACAGACGATGCGTCCGATCGGCGCCGGCGGACCGACACGGGCGTTTGGTTGCTCCCGGGGCAACGGACGGTGCGTGCCGATCGGCGCCGGCGGACCGACACGGGCGTTTGGTTGCTCCCGGGGCAACGACAGCCGCCCAGCCGGCGACACCGCGTAACGGGGGCCAGCCGACCGCCCAGCCGCGCGGCGGCCGTGCTCGGCGGTGCTCAGGCGTCCGGCTCGACCCAGTTCCGCGACCGCTCCACGGCGCGGTGCCAGCCATGGAGCAGTCGCTCCCGGCGCTCGGGCGCCATCGACGGCTCGAACCGCCGGTCGACCGCCCGCGTCGCCGCGAACGTCTCCGGGGCGTCCCACAGCCCGACGGCCAGCCCGGCCAGGGCGGCCGCGCCGATCGCGGTCGTCTCGGCATGGACCGGCCGCTCGACCGGCACGGACAGCAGGTCGGCCTGGAACTGGCACAGCCGGTCGTTGCGGGCGGCGCCCCCGTCGACCCGGAGGACGTCGAGCGCGACCCCCGCGTCGGTGCCCATCGCCTCGACGACATCCGCCACCTGGTAGGCCATCGCGTCGATCGCCGCTCGTGAGATCTCGGCCAGGCCGGTGCCCCGGGTCAGCCCGACGAGGGTGCCCCGGGCGTAGGCGTCCCAGTACGGCGCACCGAGCCCGACGAAGGCGGGGACGAGGTAGACGCCGCCGGTGTCGGTCACCGTGTCGGCCAGGGCGGCGATCTCCGCCGCGTCCTTCCCCGCGCGCAGGCCGTCGCGCAGCCACTGGACGGCCGCCCCGGCGACGAACGCCGACCCCTCCAGGGCGTAGCTGACCGGGCCGCCCGCCCCGAGTCGCCAGCCGACCGTCGTCAGCAGGCCGCTCGACGACGCGACCGGCCGCCGGCCGGTGTTCATCAGCAGGAACGCTCCGGTGCCGTAGGTCGCCTTCGTGGCGCCTCGGCGAAGCAGGCCTGGCCGAACGTGGCCGCCTGCTGGTCGCCGGCGCACCCGGCGATCGGGATCGCCCGCCCGAACAGCGTCGGCTCCGTCTCGCCGTAGACCTCGGACGAGGAGCGGACCTCCGGGCAGCAGCGCGGGCGGGACGCCGACGATCGCGCACAGCTCCTCGTCCCAGGCCAGGCGATGGATGTCGAAGAGCAGCGTCCGACTGGCGTTCGAGACGTCGGTCACGTGGACCCGGCCACCGGTCAGCCGCCAGATGAGGAACGCGTCGACCGTCCCGAAGGCCAGCTCGCCGCGCTCGGCGCGCGCGCGCAGGCCCGGCGTCCGGTCGAGGATCTCGGCGATCTTCGGGCCGCTGAAGTAGGCGTCGAGCGGGAGGCCGGTCCGCGCCCGGAACAGCGGCTCGTGGCCGGCCGCCCGGAGCGCGTCGCAGCGCGGCGCCGTCACCCGGCTCTGCCAGACGATCGCGTTGGCGACCGGGCGGCCGGTCGCCCGCTCCCAGACCACGGTCGTCTCGCGCTGGTTGGTCACCCCGATCCCGGCCAGCGCGCCCGGATCGGTGCCCGAGTCGGCCAGGACCCGCCGGGCGGTCCGCAGCTGGGTCGCCCAGATCGCCTCCGGGTCGTGCTCGACCTCGCCGGGCGCCGGGAAGAGCTGGGGCAGCTCCTCCGACGCGGAGGCTCGGATCCGGCCGGCCGCGTCGACGAGGACGGCCCGCGAGGAGGTCGTCCCCTGGTCGAGACCGAGGATCAGCGGGTCCGCCATCGGGCCCGGGCCGTCAGGCCCCGGAGGTCGGCGCCGGGTCGGGCACGTCGTACTCGCGATGGGCCGACGCCAGGTACGCCTCGATCTCGGCCGCGCGGTCCGCCTCGGACCAGCCGAGCTCGGCGCCGAGCAGCTCGGCGACCCGCGGCGCGATCGCGGCGCCGCGGTCGGACAGCTCCAGGGCCAGCCGGGTCCGGCGGGCCAGGACGTCGTCGAGCGACAGCGCGGCCTCGGATCGGGCCGCCCAGACGACCTCGACCTCGAGGTGGGCGACGTCCGGCCCGAGCGGCCGGAGCAGGTCCATCTCGCGCCCGAGCGCGACCACCTCGCCGGCCTCGGTCCCGTGCCGGGCGACGAGCCGCTCCGCTCGGGCCGGATCGAGGCCGGTCTCCGAGGCCAGGCGAGCGGCGAGCGTGTCGAAGCTCGGCTGGCGGCGCCGCCCCGATGATCGGCAGCTCGGCGGTCTGCGACGGCCGCTGCCGGGCGAGCTCCCGTCCGAGCGCGACGTCGACCGTCTGGGCCGCCATCAGCCGGTAGGTCGTGTACTTGCCACCGCCGATCCGGACGAGGCCGTTCGGGTCGGTCCGGATCCGGTGCTCGCGGGAGGCCTTGACGGTCGACCCGGGGTGGCCGCCGGGATCGGTCGCCAGCGGGCGCAGCCCGGTGTACGCCCCGACCAGGTCGGCGCGGGTCAGGTCCACGTCGAGGGTCGCGTTGACGTTGCCCAGGATGTTGTCGATCTCGGCGGCGGTCGGCACCGGCCGGTCGGGCGGCCCCTCGTCGTCGAGGTCGGTCGTCCCGATGACCCAGCGGTCCGGCCACGGGACGAGGAAGCAGACCCGTCCGGGGATCCGCAGCGTCAGGCCGTACGCGCTCGGGATCCGGTCGCGCGGGACGACCAGGTGGCTGCCGCGGCTCGGCCGGACGGTCGGGCGGGCGGCGTCGGTCACCGGGAACGGCCCCCCCGGGCGACCCGACCAGACGCCGGTCGCGTCGACCACCCGCTCGGCCGCCACGTCGAATGTGTCGCCGCTCAGCTCGTCGCGGACCGTCACGCCGGCGATCCGGCCGTCCCGCTCGATCCCGGCCACGGCGCTCACCTTCGTCAGCGGGAGCGCACCCCGCGCGCGGGCCGTTCGGGCGACCGCCAGGTTGTAGCGGGCGTCGTCCTCCTGGCCGTCGTGGTAGACGAACGCCCCGCGCAGCCGCCGGCGGTGGAGGACGGGGGTCGCCTCGAGCGCCTCGTTGACCGACAGGTGGTGATGCCAGCCGCCGTCCGAACGCGCCCCGAGCAGGTCGTACAGGGTGAGCCCGGCGTCGTAGAACGGCCGGGTCAGCGGGCCGCCGTAGAGCGGGAACAGGAACGGCTCGATCCGGACGAGGTGGGGCGCCAGCCGGAGCAGACGGCGCCGCTCGGCGAGCGCTTCGCGGACCAGGCCGACGCGGAACTGCTCGAGGTAGCGCAGGCCGCCGTGGATCAGTCGGGAGGATCGCCCGCTCGTGCCGACCGCATAGTCCTCCTTCTCGACCAGGGCCGCCCGCAGGCCGCGGCTGGCCGCGTCGAGGAGGATCCCCGAGCCGGTGATCCCGCCGCCGACCACGAGCAGGTCCCAGCGATCCGCGGCCAGCGTCTCGAGGTCCCGGCGACGGGCTCCGAGGATGGGGTTCATCGCTCGGGCGGCCGGCGGACGAGCCGGACGAGGACGACGGCGGTGCCGACGACGAGGACCCCGATCAGGAGCGGGGTCCGGAAGACGAGGCGCTGGAGGTCGGCCGGGAGCAGGCTGGTCCCGACCGCCAGGCCGAGGACGACGCCGACCACGGCGACGGACACGAGGAGCACCGCCCTCCAGCCGACGACGGTCCGCTCAACCACGATCGGCCTCCGCGCGGGATCCCGATCGGGGCGACGAGGACGCGGCCGGCGAGCGCCGCCCCGCGCTTCGTCAGGAGGCCCGTCTTGGGGCGATGGAAGGTCACGGTCAGGTCGGCCCGGACGGCCGGATCGGATGGCTCGCCGCTGGTCAGGTCGACCGCCGTCGGGGTGTCGACCGCGACGACCGGCACGCCGGCCTCGCGGGCCCGACGGACGAGCTCCACGGCCGACCGGATGGGCTCGCGCAGGACGCCCTGGACGCCCGTCCCGAGCAGGGCGTCGACCACGACGCTCGCCTTCTCGATGCCCTGGGCCAGGATCGCCAGCTCGCGCGGGACGGCGGCGTGGACCCTGGTCGCCGTCGGCTCGCCGGCGAGACGGTCCCAGTTCTTCGCGGCGTCCGGGGTCGCCGGGCGGTTGTCGGTCGAGACGAGGACGGCGACGACCGGCAGGCCCGTTCGGGCCAGGCGTCGGGCGGCCACGAAGCCCGTCCCCGCCGTTGTTGCCCGGCCCGCACAGGACGAGGATCGGGCCCGTCGCCAGGCGACCCTGATCCTGCGGCGACCGCCCGGGTCGCCGCCGCGACCGCAGCCCCGGCATGCTCCATCAGCCGGCCGCCCGGGACCCCGAGGGCCTGGGCTCGGCGATCCGCGCCGGTCATCGCCTCGGCGCTCATCGGCGCCCGGTCCTTGACCGTCGACCAGCGCTGGACGAGCTCGCGCAGACCGGCCGACATCAGCGTCGGGTCGTCGGCGGGGAGCAGCTCGGCAGGCGGTGGTTCGACGGCCGTGTCCACAGCGTGAAGCGTAGCCCAGCCGGCCGCGGCCGTGACGGCGCGGACGGATCAGCCGATCGGGAGCCTGGCCCGCGACGGGGCGACACCGGGCTCCAGCTCGACGAGTCCCTCCCGGGCGAGCGCGTCGAGGGCGGCCACGACCGCCGCCTGGTCGTGCTCGCCGAGCGGACCGGCGAAGGTGGCCCAACCGTCGCCGTCGACCTCGCGCAGCCGGTCGAGGATCCGACCGCGCAGCCAGCGACTCGAACGCTCATAGGCGGGCGCGGCCTCGCGGACCGCGCCCGGCGCCCGGGTACGGGCCGATCGGGTCACCCGCTCGGCCGTTCGTCCGGCCATCCGTCGCGAAGCGGCAGGCCGTGCGCACCGGGCACGCGTCGCACCGCGGCGAACGCGGTCGGCAGACGGTCGACCCGATGTCCATCAGGGCATGGGTCCAGTCGGTCCGGTCGATCGCCCGGGACGAGCCGGTCGGCCAGGGCCTGGAGCTCGCCTGCCCGGACCGCAGCGGGGTCGCCCGCGACGACCCGCCCGAGGACCCGCCGGACGTTCGTGTCGACCGCTCCGACCGGCAGGCCGTAGGCGATCGAGGCGACCGCCCGGGCCGTGTACGGCCCGACCCCGGGCAGGCGCTCGAGACCGGCCACGTCGCGCGGGAACGCGACCGCCCAGCTCGTCGACGACGATCCGGGCGGCCCGCTGGAGGTTGAGCGCCCGCCGGTTGTAGCCGAGGCCCGCGCCAGGCCCGCAGGACGTCGGCCGGCGATCGCCGCCGCGAGCGCCTCGACCGTCGGGAAGCGCGCGACGAACGCCTCCCACGCCGGCCCGCCGCGGGAGACCTGGGTCTGCTGGAGGATCGTCTCGGAGACGAGGACGAGGTACGGGTCGGTCGGTGCCCCGGAACGGCAGACGGCGGCCCTGGGCGGCGTACCAGTCGAGGACGGCGGCGCGGAACCGGTCGACCGGGAACCCCTCCGGGAGGGTGACCGGGGCCCGCGTCATCCGGGTGCGGTCCGGCCGCCGGTGGTCCGGCCGCCGGTGGTCCGGCCGCCGGCCGTCGCTTCGCCCTCGAGCAGCCGACGCATCCCGGCGCGTGGGGCGAACAGCCACTCCGGCAGGTACGTCGCGGCGTACACGAACTCGTCGCACTCCTTGGCGACCGCCAGCCCGTCGATCAGCGCCTCGTCGACGACGATCGGCGCTGCCGGCCCGGCGGACCCCGCTGCGCGTACGCCCGGAGCAGCCGCTCGCGCGAGCGCCGCCGCCAGGCCGCGATGTCGAGCCCGGCGTGCTCGGCCGGGCAGCCAGCCCGGGCCAGCGCCCGCCGCTCGGCGCTGGTCGAGACGTGGTCGAACGACAGGAGCAGGCTGGCCACGTCGCGCATCGGGGAGGCCGAGCCGCCGCCGCTCCTCGATCGGGCGCAGCGGCTCGCCCTCGAAGTCGACGAGCACGAAGCCGTCCGGGCGTCCGGAGGATCTGGCCGAGGTGGAGGTCGCCGTGGATCCGGGTCAGCCGCGGCCGACGGGGCGGTCCGCTCGAGCGCCGCCAGCCGGTCGCGGATCGCCGGCGCCCAGGCCGGAGCTCCGTCCCGACGCTCGTCGTCCTGGCCGAGCAGGCCGAGCGCGGTCGTCGAGGTCGGCGCCTCGCCGTCGCGCCGCCAGGCGCGCAGGTCGTCGGCCGTCGGCCTCGCGCGGCGCGAAGGCGTCCAGCTCGCCGGCGTCGGCCAGCGCCGCGTGGAGCTCGGCCAGGGCGGTCCCGAGCTCCGCGGCGTCCTCGGTCGCGAACTCGAGGGCGACCGCGCCTGGCGCGGCGATCCAGTCGGCCAGCCGCTCGGCCGTCGTCTCGTAGGCGTCCTCGGCGTCCGGGACCAGCTCCTCGAGCATCGCCACGCGTGGCCACGTACCGTCCGGGCCGACGTACTCGGCCGAGCCGCCCAGCGCCGGGACGATCCGCGAGCCCCGCTCCTCGGCCAGGAACGCGTCAGCTCGAGGTCCGGGTTCAGGCCGGGAACGACCCGCCGGAAGGCCTTGAGCAGGAGCCGCTCGCCGAGGACCGCCGAGGTGTTCGACTGGTCGGCCCCGAGCGACCGCTCCTCCCAGGCGCCGATCTCGCCGGCCCCCCGGGCGCGAACGCCGGCAGCGCCAGGCCGGGCCGGCAGACGAGCGCACCGCCGGCCGCGGTCCGGATGACCCGGCCCGCCGGCGATCGCCACGCGCCAGGGCGCGCCAGACGCCGTCGCCCGGGTACGCCGCGCGGGCCGGCGTCGTGCCCGGCGCCCGTCGACGAACGGCGCGAGGTAGCGCTCGGCGACGGCGTCGACTCGTCGACGACCTCGACGATCGCCAGGATCGGCCGTGGCGCTGTCGATCCGCCGCGTCGGCAGCCTCGTGCCCGCCGGCCGGCCCGAGCTCGATCGTGTCGACCAGCCGGACCGCCGCGACCCCCCGCCCCTTGCCGCCGTACCAGCGCCGCCCGTCGACCAGGTCGGCCGACAGCGCCGCCTCGATCGCCGGGTTCAGAGCTTGATCATCACGTGCTTGACGACCGTGTAGTCCTCGATCGCGTACATCGACTGGTCCTTGCCGTAGCCGGACTCCTTGAACCCGCCGTGCGGCATCTCGGAGACCAGCGTGAAGTGGTCGTTGATCCAGACCGTCCCGAACTGGATCGCCTTGGCGACCCGCATCGCCTTGCCGATGTCGCTCGACCAGACCGAGGCGGCCAGGCCGAACCGGACGTCGTTCGCCCAGGCGATCGCCTGGTCCTCGTCGCTGAAGCGCTGGACCGTGACGACCGGCCCGAACACCTCGTCCTGGACGATCTCGCTCTTCTGGTCGGGGCCGGCGATGACGGTCGGCTCGAAGTAGGCGCCCGGGCGGTCCGGGCGGTGGCCGCCGGTCGACGATCTCGGCGCCCGACTTCGCCCGCTCGACCATCCCCTCGACCTTGTCGGCCTGGGCCGTCGGCGATGAGCGAGCCCATCTCGATGTCGTCGCCCTCGGCCGGGTCGCCCCACTTGATCGTCTTGACCTGGCCGGCCAGGTCGGCCACGAACCGGTCGTAGATCTTCGGGCCGGTGATGACCCGGCACGGCGCGGTGCAGTCCTGGCCGCTGTTCCAGTAGCTGAAGACCTTGAGGTTCTCGATGACCGCGTCGAGGTCGGCGTCGTCGAAGACGACGACCGGCGCCTTGCCGCCGAGCTCGAGGTGGAGCCGCTTGACCCGGTCGGCCGCGGTCCGGGCGATGTGCTTGCCGGTGTCCGTGTCGCCGGTGACCGAGATCATCCCGACCTTCGGGTGGGCGACGAGCGCGTCGCCGATCGCGGCGCCGGTCCCGGTGATCACGTTGAGCACGCCGGGCGGGCAGGATGTCGGCGGCGATCTCGGCCAGGACGAGGGCCGTCAGCGGCGTCCGCGCCGACGGCTTGAGGACGACCGTGTTGCCGGCCATCAGGGCCGGGCCGATCTTCCAGCCGGCCATCATGATCGGGTAGTTCCACGGCGCGATCGAGGCGACGACCCCGACCGGCTCGCGCCGGATGAGGCTCGTGTGGCCGGCCATGTACTCGTTGGCCGCCTTGCCCTCCATGACCCGGCCCGCGCCGGCGAAGAAGCGCAGGTTGTCGACGACGACCGGGACCTCGTCGATGGCCGCGCCGACCGGCTTGCCGGCGTTCTTGCGACTCGAGCCGGCCGATCTCGTCGGCCCGGGCCTCGATGCGCGTCGGCCAGCTTGAGCATGAGCAGGCTGCGGTCCTGCGGCGTCGTGTGCTGCCAGGTCTCGAAGGCCGCGGCGGCGGCCGTCGGCCGCCCGGTCGACGTCCTCGGCCGCTCGAGGCCGGGACGTGGGCGATGACCTGGCCGTTGGCCGGGTTCTCGACCGCCAGGGTCTCGCCGCTGGCGCTGTCGACCCAGGCGCCGTCGATGAACTGCTGGTACGTCTTGACCCGCGGGAGCGTGTCGGTCATCGGGCTGGCCTCCTGGTGCGTCGGGATGGGTCGGTGCCTGATCGGAGATCGGGGAGCGGTTGCGACGTGTCGCCGAGCGAACGCTGATTGTGCGCCCTCCGGTGGAAGCGCGTCTCAGCCTGCGGTCGGCGCGTCGGCCGGTTCAGCCGGTCGCGGCGCCACGCGCTCGATGAGGTCGGCCGCGCGGACGGTCCCGGGGTTGGCCCGGAGGCGGGCGGAGATCGCGTCGAGCCGGGCGTGGAGGGCGCGGTCGGCGAGCAGCCGGTCGATCGCCGCGGTCATCGCCGCCGGCTCGAACGTGTAGGTCGGCAGGCGGACGCCGAAGCCGGTCTCGTCGACCCGCTGGGCGTTGTCGTACTGGTCCCAGAAGAGCGGCAGCAGGATCATCGGCTTGCCGTCGTGGAAGCACTCGGTGACCGTGTTGTTGCCGCCGTGGGTGATGACCAGGTCGACCTGGGGCAGGATCGACGGCTGGGGCAGGAACTCGCGCCCCGACCATGTTGTCGGCCAGCTCGTACTGGTCGTGCCTGGGGCCCCTTCGAGACGATGAACCGGTGGGGCGTCCGGCCGAGGACGTCGACCAGCCGGCGCATCAGCTCGACGTCGGCCGAGCCGAGGCTGCCCAGGCTGAGGTAGATGAGCGCGCCCGGGCGACTCGGCCAGCTCGGCCGGGAGCTCCCAGGTCGCCTCGGTCGGTCCGGACGCACGACTCGAGCCGGTGCCAGGTCGGGGCGAGCGGCGCGGCCCGCGGCGTAGTCGACCTCGGCCGGGTAGAGGTACAGGTTCAGGTACGGCGACTCGTGGATGAACGCCGGCCCGCTCGGGCCGTCGGGCAGGCCGGGGGCGCCGTGCTCGCGGCAGAACGCGTCGAAGTCGGCCCACAGCTCGGCGTGGACCGCGGCGGTACTCGGCCCGGAAGGCGGGCCAGCCCGAGCGGTCGGCGGCCGGGTAGCCGGAGAAGACCGGCGGGACGTCCGGGTCGAGCAGCTCGGCCGGGTTGCACGAGGCGATCCGGACCCACGGCCGGCCGCGACGCCGGGAGCGCCGGGAAGGCGACGACGTTGTCCTCGACGATGACGTCCGGGTCGAGCTCGTCGAAGATCTCGAGCAGGCGCGGGTGGACGTACTTCGCCCCGTCGATGAGCGCCTGCCAGGTCGGCTGGATGAACCCGCTCAGCTGGTCGATCGTCGGCGTCCGGAAGACCGGCGCGGTGTCGCGGATGAAGTCCTTCCAGAACTGGCCCGGGACCTCGGGCACCTCGGGCGGCGGCCCGAGCCGCATCAGCCGCTCCTCGAAGCCCTTCGCCTCGAGCGTCCCGGCGAACGACTCCTCGACGATGAACACGACCCGATGGCCGCGCTCGCGCAGGACGTTGCCGATCCCGACGCAGTTGTTCGTCGGGCCGAAGGCCCCCTCGGGGAAGAACACGATCGTCCGGCTCGGTCATGGCGGCTAGGATGCCATCCGGCGCGGGTCGACGGAGGAGGTTTCACGCAGCAGTGACGCACGGGCGCTGGACGGAGGTCGGCGAGCGGGTCTTCGTCGGGCGCTATCGCTTCTTCGACCAGCACATCGGGGCGATCCTGACCGACGACGGACCGGTCGTCATCGACACCCGGTCGACCGCCGGCCAGGCGCGCGAGATCCTGGACGACCTGCGGGCGATGACCGCCGCTCCCGGTCGCGGCGGTCGATCGACACCCACCATCACTTCGACCACGCCTTCGGCAACGCCGCCTTCCGGCCGGCGCCGATCTGGGGGCACACCCGGTGCGCCGAGCGTGCTCCGGGCACGACGGCCGCGGACATCGCCCGAGATCGCCGGCCGAGACGCCGCGGATCGCGGCCGAGCTGGCCGACGACGGTGCTCGACCCGCCCGACCGGACGTTCGGCGACGAGGGCGCCGACCTCGAGCTCGGCGGCCGCCGGATCGAGCTGCGCCACCTCGGTCGCGGGCCATACCGACGACGACATCGTGATCGTCGTGCCGGACGCCGACGTCCTGTTCGCCGGCGACCTCGTCGAGAACGGCGCGCCCGCCGTACTTCGGCGACGGCTTCCCGCTCGACTGGCCGGCCACGCTGCGGGCGATCCGGCCGCTCGTCGCGGGGCGCGGTCGTGCCGGGCCACGGCGACGTGGCCGACCTGGCCTTCGTCGACCGGTCGATCGCCGAGATCGGGGCGATCGCCGATCTGGCGCGGCGGGTCGGCGGCCGGCGACGCTCGCCCTCGACGACGCGATCGCCGCGGCGCCGTACCCGCGCCGACGACGCCCGCGAGGCGATCGAGCGCGGGATGGCTCAGGCGCGCGGCGAGCTCGACCCGAGGTGAGCCCCGATCCAGACCGCCATGTCGGCGGCCACCCCCGGTCCCTCCGGCTCGTTGAGGGTCTCGTGGCGCAGGCCCGGGTAGACCTTCCGCTCGACGTTCGGCAGCGTCGCCAGGACCTCCGACGAGGCGGTCGGCACGAGCGGATCGGCGCTGCCGTGGGTGACGAAGGCGGGGACCCGCAGCCGGTCGAGGTCGGCGCCAGCGCCCGCGCTGGGCCTGCAGGAACTGGCGTCCCAGCCCGAGCGTCGTCGCGTGGTGGGCCAGCGGGTCGGCCAGGTAGGCGGCGCCGACCGCGGGTCGCGTGACAGCGTCGAGCCGTCGAAGCCGTTGGCCACCGAGAGCGTCGGCAGGAGCCGGCCGCCGACCCGGGCGACCGCCCGCCGCCATCCGGGCTGGAAGTCGGCCAGCCACGGCGAGCTCAGCACGAGCAGGTCGGGCTGGGGCCGGTCGCTCTCGGCGTAGGTCAGGGCCACGAGCCCGCCCATCGAGTGGCCGAGCAGGACGACCGGACGCCCGTCGGCCTCGCTCGGAGGGCGGCCAGGCGGTCCTCGACGTCGTCGAGCCAGGTGCCCAGAGTCGACGTAGGCGCGCCGGCCACCCGAGCCGCCGTAGCCCTGGAGGTCGAAGCGCGGCGACCGCGAGCCCGGTCGCGGCGAGGATCGAGCCGGTCCGCTCGTAGCGGCCGGAGTGCTCGGCCAGCCCGTGGATGATGAGGACCGACGCACGCGGCTCGCCGGTCGGGCGGCCAGCTCCGGACCAGGAGCGGGACGCCGTTCCGAGCGCTGACGGTGGCGGTGGTCGTCGTCACGCCGGCGACTCGCCGCCGATCGCGGACGATCCAGCGCCCGCGGCCCGCCCGGCGAGGATCCCGTCGAGGGCCGGCTCGAGCCCGTCGAGCCCGACCTCCGTGACCGCCTCCCCGAGGCCCCGCGGCCGGAGGTCCTCGGCGATCCGGTCCCACAGCCGGCGCCGCTCGTCGATCGGGACCTGGGCGGAGTCGATCCCGAGCAGGGCGACGCCGCGGAGGATGAACGGGAAGACCGTCGTCGAGAGCGGCGCCCCGCTCGTGTTGCCGCTGGCGGCGACGGCCCCACCCCAGCTTCAGCGTGCGCAGGATGTACGGCAGGGTCGCCGCGCCGACGCAGTCGACGGCCGCCGCCCAGCGCTCGCTCTCGAGCGGCCGGGGGCTCTCGGCGGTGACCTCCTCGCGGGACAGGATGCCGGCCGCCCCGAGGGCGACCAGGCTCGGCGTGGGCGTCGGCCTTGCCGGTCGCCGCCCAGCCTCGTAGCCGCGCTCGACGAGGATCGCCAGCGCGGTCCGGCCGACCCCGCCGCTGGCCCCGGTCACCAGGACCGGGCCGTCGCCGGGTTCAGCCCGTTGGCCTCCAGCCGGGCGACCGACAGGGCGGCCGTGAAGCCGGCCGTCCCGACGGCCATCGCCTCGCGCAGCGTCAGGCCGGCCGGGCAGCGGGACGATCCAGCCGGCCGGGACCCGGGCGTACTCGGCGATACCCGCCGTGACGCGCGACGCCGAGCTCGTAGCCATGGGCGATGACCGCCGACCCGACCGGCGATCGGATCGTCGTCGGCTGGCGACGACCGTCCCGGCCAGGTCGATGCCCGGGATGAGCGGGCTGATCCGGGCGACCTTGCCGTTCGGGATCGTGGCCAGGGCGTCCTTGTAGTTGACGCTCGACCAGGCGACGCGGACTCGACCTCGCCGTCCGGCAGGTCGGCCGCCGGCGAAGTCCCGCACGCCGCGCTCGACGCGGTCGTCGACCTTCTCGGCGACGAAGGCGCGGAATTCGGCGGGGATCGCGGTGCGGTCGGCCACCCGACAAGGATAGTCGGGCTCAGGTCCGCCGGATCGGGCTCCTCGGGCCGAGGTGGCCGGCCGCGTCGAACGCCCGGACGTAGTACCGCGCACCGGACCGTCGCTTCACGATGACCGACTTGCCGGTCACGGTCTTGACCGGCTTGGTCACCCCGACCCGGTAGACCTTGTATCCGACCACCCCGAAGTCGTCGGTGGCGGCCGTCCAGTACAGCCTCGTCGTCCTGGCGTAGAGCGTCGCCTTGAGCGATCCCACCGCGCTGGGTGGGGTCACGTCGGTGCCCGCCGGCGGGGTCGTCGCGCCGGCGGAGGCGGCCGGACCCTCGTTGCCCGAGCCGTCGACCGCGATGACCTGGTAGGCGTAGGTGGTCGTCGGCGTCCGCCCGCCGTCGGTGTAGCTCGTTCCCGTCGGGGTCGCCGACCTCGACGCCGTCCCGCACGACCCGGTAATGGTCGAGGCCGTAGTTGTCCGGTGCCGCCGTCCAGGCCAGCGAGACGCTCGTGGCCGAGGTCGGGGTCGCGGTCAGGCCACCCGGCGCGCCGGGGGCGATCGGGTCGACCACGCTCGACCGTCGCCACGCCGCTGCCGACCGAGAGCGTCGTGATCCGCAGCCCGGAGATCGGGTCGACCAGCGTCGACCCGACCGCCAGCGGTGCGTCGGCGTAGCTCGCCGTGCCCGGCGTCGTGTCGACCAGCTGGGTCTGGCTGAGGCCGTAGGCGGGGTTCGGTGGATCGGGCGAGATCCGGACGGTGACCCCGGTGACAGCCGGCGCGGTCGGGCTGAAGTCGTCGAAGTACGGTCCGTGGACGGAGCGCAGGTCGAGGTACAGCCAGGTCCCGTTGCGCCGGTCGATCCGGAGCAGCCGGTCGCTCCCGGCCGGTCCGTCGAGGACCGATCCGAGCTCGTACGGGCCGCCGGGTCCGACCGTCCGGACCTCGGCCTGGGGCAGCCAGCCGAACTGCCCGAGGTGGGTCGCGTGGTCGTGCTCCGAGGAGCCGCTGCCCATGACCGTGAACGGGTCGCCGTACTCCGACGAGGTGCAGCTCGAGGAGATCGAGACCCTGACCCCGGCCGAGCTGCAGCTGAGGCTGCTGGCGTGGTGGACCCCGAAGTTGTGGCCCAGCTCGTGGGCCACCACCCGCAGGACGAAGGCGCCGTTGTTCCAGCTCTCCGACCCGGGCATCTGCGCCGAGGCCGGCCCAGGCACACGAGGGCGCCTGTGGGAAGGCGTACACGAAGTTGGTGAACGAGGCGAGGTTCGCGCCCGCCGCCGTGGCGGCGGCCCGGGCCTGGGTCGACCAGGTGAACGGGTCGCAGGTCGCCCGGCTGGCGGCGATCGTGTACCAGCCGAAGACCTGGCCGCTGACCGTCACCGCGCCGCGCGACTCCTCGGCGAAGTAGTTCGCCACCGCGTTGCCGTTGGTGAAGGCGATCGCCGCGGCCGTCGCCGGGCTGTACGGCTGGCTCGGGTCGTCGCTGAAGTCGAACAGGATGACCGCGACCTTCTTCGTGGCCGCTGCAGCCGCGGTGCCGAGCGGCCAGCTGGACGGACTGGCCGTCGGCGCCGAGGACGGCCCGGGTCCGGCGGCTGGCGGCCGGAGCCAGCCGGACGAGGCTCGACGGCTCGCTCGACCCGGCGACACGGACGACGCCGCCGGCCCAGGTGCCCCGGACGCGCACGGTCGCACCGTTCCAGGCCTCCGGCGCCGGACCGGCGATCTCGAGACGCGACCATCCCGTTCGCGGTCTCGAGCGCGTAGGCGTCGTGGCCCTCCCCGTCGGCGAAGTCGTCGACGTGGTAGAGGCGGAGCGTCCCGCGCAGCGTGACGGCCGACCCGTTCGGGCCGCGCTGGACCGCCGGGAACGACCCGACCGCGGTGGGGTCGTGGGCGACGGCCGTCCCCGACAGGGCGATCGCTCCGGCCAGCGCCAGGACGATCGCGATCGAGCGGCGCATCGGTTCCCTTCCCCGACCTCGGCTGACGGCCCCGATCGGGACCTGGGCTGAGTGTCGGGCGCGGCTCGGGCCTCGGGAACCGGACAGTCAGGGCAACCGGCCCGACCGATGGTCCGGTTCGGTGCCGGCGCGCACCGGATGCCGCGGTTCAGGGAGCCGCGGCGTCCTCGGGGCGTCGGCCGTCGGGCGTCGGCTCGCGTCGGCGTCGGCGTCGGGCGGTCGGTCGGCGTCGGCTCGGGGTCCGTCGGCGTGGGCGTCGGGGTCGGGGTCGGCGGTGGCGCGGTCTGGTTCGCCCAGAGCACCTGGCGCAGCGTCCGGCCGCTGACGTGAACCTGCTTGGCGAGATCCCGCCCGACGTAGCGGTAGTGCCATGGCTCGTAGGCGTAGCAGGTGACCGACTTCCTGCCCTTCGGGTAGCTCATCACGAAGCCGTACTTCCAGGCGTTCCTGGCCAGCCAGGCACCCTCCCGGGAACGGCCCCAGTCGCGGTAGAACCATGGGTTGCCGCCACCGACCGAGCGGAAGTCGATCGTCGTCCCGAGCTGGTGCTCCGAGTGACCGGGCCGGGCGCTCGTCTCGAGGGCCGCCCCGGCGCCGCCCACGCGGACCCAGTGGGCGAACGTCCAGACCTGGGTCGCGTAACTCCGATAGGGCGACTCGACCGCGAGACGAGCGCCCGCCATCCGACTCGCCCTGACCATCGCCCTGAGGTCGGCCAGGACGACCCGGCGGACCGACCCACCGCCCGACAGGCCGGCCACGCGCACGCTGACCATCCCGACCGGGCGATAACTCTTCGGCAGGCGGTAGGCCGTATCGAGCAGGCTTCGCGCCCAGTCCGACCTGGCGTGGTACTTCGTGATGACGTCGGCGACCCGGCACCTCGGGAGCGGGGCGGCGGCGTCCGTCGGTCCGGCCGCCGGGCCGAGCGCCGTCGCGAGCAGGCCGATCGCCGCGGCCAGCGCGAGTGCGCGCCGACGCGCGTCGGCGCGATGCAGCGGGTGACGGTCGTTCATGGCCGTTCACCGTAGGCCCGGACCGGCCACTCGACCCTCACCCGAAGGTACCCGAACCCGTCCGGACCCTCCAGGTTGGGCGGCTCCGGCGGTCCGCTTCGGCCGGGCCTCCGGGGGATTGCGGTATCATCCCGGCGCGTCACTGGCGAGTGGCCAAGCGGTAAGGCGCCTGACTCTGGATCAGGAGACCGAAGGTTCGAAATCCTTCCTCGCCAGCCAACTTCTCAGCGTGGATGGCCCCGGAACGTCAGCTCCGAGGCCATCCTGCGCCGGGGCGTAGTCGCGGCGTCGACGGGGCGTGAGCCCGACCCGAAACACGGCGGCCAGTGTTGCGTCCCATCTGCATGGATCCGGCGCTCTCCCCGCTTGAGCCCGTCGACGTCGCCCCGGCGCGATGCGACGCGGTCGCGGATGCGATCGTCATCGCCGCCTGGACGGACCACCACGCTGCCATCCACGCCTTCCTCGTCCGCGCGACGCGTGACCCGGATGTCGCCGAAAACCTCCTGCAGGAGGCTTCAGCTCCACCGACGGCCGGACGTGGAAGCCGATCGACCGGGCCGGCGGATGCGAGACCGGGGCCACCCAGATCGTCCCGCCCGCGTCACCCGGCCTGGGCGTCTGGATCGTTCTCAGCGACACGCGGATCTGCACTTCGCGCGATCTGATCACCTGGTCGACGAAGGAGCTCCCGATGGCCGTGTGGCGGGTCGCCCAGACCCCCTTCGGCGCGATCGCGGTCGGTGACACCTGTTCGGGCGCCGGCAGCGACTGCCCTGACCCCGGGCCGCAGGCCTATCTGTCGGCCGACGGCGCGACGTGGTCACGGCTGGCGCATCCGAAGGTGTACTACGGACGATCGCTCGCGGACGGGCCGGCCGGGGTGCTGCTGCTCGGCACCGGGCCCGACGGTGGCGATACGCCCTCGGTCTGGCTGCTGGAGCCATAGGACCGCCGGCCGAGCGGAGCGTGCTCTCGGATCCGGGAGCGACCCCGGGCGGTCAGTCGACGCTCCAGCGGGCCTCGATCGGCGGCGGAGCCAGGAGGGTCTGGAGGACGACGCAGTAGCGCTCGGTCCGCTCCTTCAGCTTCTCGAGGCGCTCGGCGGGGACGTCGCCCGAGAGCCCGAACCGGACGCGGATCGCCTCGAAGCCGACCGGAACGTCGGCCGTGCCCAGCGTCCCGCGCAGGTCCAGGTCACCCTCGACGCGTGACCGAGACGGCGAGGCCCTCGAGGCCCATGTTGGCGGCGACCATCTGGCAGGTGAGCTGCGCGCACGCCGCGAGCGCCGCCGAGGAGCAGGTCACCCGAGCAGGCCGCGCTGCCGCTGCCGCCCACGCCCGGATGGGCCCCCGCCGCGTAGAGCGCGCGCCCGAGGTCGACCGAGCAGCTCATCGCGCCATCGGCCGTGCTGCCGGTCGCCCGGAGGGTGATCCGCGCCGCGTCGGGTTCCGCCCGGTAGCGCGCCTTGATCGGCTCCTGGATCTCGCGCAGGGTCATCTGGTCCCCTCTCGGCAGCTCTCGATCCGGTCCGGGCCAGGGTAGCCGCGGGCGCCGCCGTCCGGCCAGCGCCAGGTCCCGCGCCGTGTCGTGGCCCTGACTCCGCGCCGACGGACGCCACGGTCCGCTGCGCGATTGACAATCGTGACGCATCACCGATGCTTGGCCGATCCGCGCAGCCCCAGTCCCAGGAGATCCGAGGCGATGCCCCTCTATCTCGACACCCACAAGAAGATCCCCGGCCTGACCGGCGGAGGCCGTGGCCCAGGCCCACGCCGCCGATCTCGCCGTCCAGGGCGAAGCACGGCGTGAGCTACCTGCGCTACTGGTACGACGAGGCGACCGGCAAGGTCTTCTGCCTGGCCGAGGCCCCGAGCGCCGAGGCGGCGATCGCCGTCCACCGCGAGGCTCATGGCCTGCTCGCCGACGAGATCGTCGAGGTCAAAGAGGGAGCGTAGCCAGCGCCTCGTTCGGGGTCATCAGCCGCCCCTCACGGCGGGCGGCCTCGAATCGATCGCGTGCCCAGTCGTGCCTCGAGATCGGCCAGGTTCTGGTCGTGGGTCGGCGGCCGCCTGGGGCGGGACCATCGCGCGGATCGCCTCGCGGAGCGACTCGGCGGCGCCGTGGAGGCGGGCGGCCGCCTCGGCGTCGTCGGTGGCGACCGCGCCGGCCAGGTTCTCCATCGCGCTGGCCAGGCCCGGCATGTCACCGAGGTCCTGGCGGATCGCCAGGCTCTGGCGGAACAGTCCGCGCGCCCGGGCGGTGTCGCCGTCGGACAGGGCCAGGTCCGCCAGGTGGGTCAGCACCCGCGCGACGCCGCGCCGGTCGCCCATCTCCTCGAGGATCGCCAGCGCCTCGACGTGGAGCGACCGAGCCGCCTCCCGATCGCCCGCCCGGCTCGTGGCGCGGGCGAAGGTGTCGAGGGCGAACGCCTCCATCCAGCGATCGCCGAGCTCCCGGATCGTGGCCAGGATCTCCTCGTGCAGCGCCCGGGCCGCGCCGAGGTCACCCTGGCGGGTGGCGACGTCGGCAAGGTTGATCGACCCGAAGGCCGCACCCCGCACGTCGCCCAGCTCGCGGGTCAGGGCGATCGCCTCCTCGTACAGCGCCCGTGCCCGGGCGTGATCGCCGAGCTGCAGCGCGGTGTTGGCCAGGTTGTTGGCCGCGTAGGCGACGCTCTGCCGATCGCCGATCTCGCGATGGAGGGCCAGGCTCGCCTCGTGGAAGGTCGAGGCGGCCCGGAAGTCGCCCTGCATGAACGCCAGGTTGCCGGCGCCGGTGAGCGCGTTGGCTCGAAGCGGCGAGACGTCGTCGCCGACCGCCTCCACCATCCGCTCCAGCCAGCCGCGGCCCTCCGTGAGGTGACCTCGGATCTCCCAGTAGCGCCACAGTCCGGCGGCGATCCGCAGGCCGGCCCGACCTTCGCCGGGCTGGTCCAGGCACCACTCGAGGGCGGCTCGCAGGTCGTCGTGCTCGCGGTCGAGGCGGCGCAGCCAGTCGACCGGCTCGGGACCGTGGAAGAACGCCGCGCGACGCCTCGTCGACCAGGGCGAGGTACCAGTCCCGGTGCCGGCGCAGCGTCGCGTCGCCCTCGTCCGCCTCGACGAGCCGGCCCCGGGCGTACTCGCGGACGGTCTCGAGCAGCCTGAAGCGGGCCTCGGTCGAGGTCGGATCGGTGAACACCAGCGACTTCTCGACGAGGCGGCCGAGCACGTCGAGGATCTCGATCGCGATCGACCGGGTCGCCCGCGCACACGGACTCCGCCGCCTCGAGGGTCGCTCCCCCGGCGAACACGGACAGGCGGCGGAGGACCGCCCGCTCCGGCTCGGTCAGCAGGTCGTAGCTCCAGTCGATCGTCGCCCGCAGCGTCTGGTGCCGGGCGACGGCGGCCCGGCTGCCGCCGGTCAGCAGGCGGAACCGGTCGTCGAGGCGGGCCGCGATCTGCTCGACCGGGAGCGCCCGGACGCGCGCGGCGGCGAGCTCGATGGCGAGCGGGATGCCGTCCAGGCGACGGCAGAGCTGGGCGACCGAGCGCGCATTCTGGTCGGTCAGGCGAACGACGGGCTGGACCGCCCTGGCCCGCTCGACGAACAGCCGGCAGGCGTCGACGGCTCCGAGGTCGCGCGCGACGACGGTCGGGCCGACCTCGGGAGTCGTCAGCGAGGCGATCGGCAGGATCGCCTCGCCGGGCACGCCGAGCGCCTCGCGGCTGGTCACGACGATCCGGACGGCCGAACACGACCGGACGAGCGCCTCCGCCAGCTCGGCGCACTCGGCCAGGACAGGGTCGCAGTCGTCGAGGACGAGCAGGAGCCGCTTGCCCTTCAGGTGGTCGACGATCGACGCCAGGAGCGACCGTCCGGCCGGCTCGGTCAGGCCGAGGGCGCTGACGACCGACGGGAGCACGAAGTCCGGGTCGGTGAGGGTCCCGCATTCGACGATCCAGGCCCCGTCCTCGAACTGGTCGAGGAGCGTCCGGGCCAGCCGGAGGCCGACCCGCGTCTTGCCCACGCCGCCGGGACCGGTCAGGGTCAGGAGCGGTGACTGCTCGAGCATCCGGGTGGCCTGCTCGATCTCGCGCTCGCGGCCGATGAAGCTCGTGACCTCGAGCTTGAGGTTGTTCCTCGGCGCCTCGGTCGTGCGCGGCGGCGGGAAGTCGTGGGCCAGGCCCGGGCCGGTGACCTGGTAGAGCCGCTGCGGCGTGTCGAGCGAGCGCAGCCGATGGGCGCCCAGGTCGACGACGCCCATCGGCGGGCGCAGCTCGTCGGCGATCAGGTCGCGGGTCGTCTGCGAGATGAGGATCTGGCCGCCGTGACCCGCCGCGCAGATCCGTGCCGCGCGATGGACGTCCAGTCCGACGTAGCCCTCGGACGCGTTCCGCGGCTCCCCGGTGTGGAGCCCCATCCGATCGCGGACCGCGACCCCGTCGGGCCAGGCATGGCCGGCGATCGCGAGCTGCCCATCGATCGGCCGCCTGGACCGCGGCGCGCGCGGCCGAGAAGACGAAGTACAGCCCGTCGCCCGCCGAACCGCGCTCGACCGCGCCGTGGCGCGCGAACGCCTCGCGGATCAGCCGATGGTGGTCGGCCAGGACCTCCGGATAGCGGTCGCCGAGCGCCTGGAGCAGGCTCGTCGAGCCCTCGATGTCGGTGAAGGCCAGGGTGACGGTCCCCGTCGGCTGGCTGTTGTCGGGGGAAGTCGGGGACGGCACGCGCGTAGCTCCAGATCACGACCCGTGGGGCGCCAGACTACCCGCCGCCGTCCGCCGAGGCAAACGTTTCAGCTGAAGGCTTCCGCCCCGGGCCTGACCGTCCGGGACGACCCATCGCGGGCAGTCCCCGTTGACTCGCGCGGCGCGGGAGCGCCGCGGAGGAGGCGCTTCATCCACGCCGCGTCGGTCGGACCGCGCCAGATCCCGGCGTCGCGCGAGAGGGTCGGCTTCACGCCGTTCGGAGGCGTTCGTGGGCCGACGGCTGGAGTCACGCGGCCCAGGCTTGTCCGTGGTCTCCGGCCAGGTGGCGGAGGGTGTCGAGACGGCTCCGAGCGTCCATCGCCGTGTCGGTGGCTTTAGAGGCGACCGCCACGCCGAGCCGATGGTTGTCGGCGATCCGCTCTTCGAGCGTCCCCGTGGCGGCATCGAGGGCGTCCCAGGCGACGCGGAAGCCGGGGCGATCGATCTGGGCCGCGAACTCCCGCCCTCTCGGGAATGCCGCATTGGCACGGTCCACGAGCGCGACGCTCTCGGCGAGCTCGGGCGTCAGCGCGGGGTCGAACGGGACATCGTTCGGGTCGGCCTCGCTCCCCACCAGCGCGAGCAGGAGCAGCGGTCGCGATCGGCCGGGGGCGATCAGGCGGAAGATGAGGGCAGCGATGCCCATCAGCATCGCGAATGCGGCCAGGGCGCCGAGGTAGACCAGAACCGACTCGATGATGTGAAGCTGCGCGGCGGAGGTGGCCGGACGGAGGATCACCGCCTCGAGCACGATCGGAGGCAGGAACAGGAAGACAAGGATGAACAGCGGCCGTGCCTTGCCCTCGGGATGTGGCGACCGGCCGAAGTGCACCCGGACCAGTCGCGAGGTGGCGAGAACGGCGAGCATGCCAGCGGCGGTGACGATGAGCAGTTGTTGAAGCGACATCTCGAGCGACCTTTCGCCCTGGCGAGCGTTCCGGCGAGGTCACTCTGGGAAGCGGGGTGCCAAGACCACCGCCGGGCGACACTCGGGCCACTGCCGTGCTTGCAGTGAACCACGAGACGGTGCTAGTGTCAACTGTAGTTCTGTATATCCACTGTGGAGAGGAGGACGCATGGCAGCCTCATTCGGAGCCGTGCTCAGGCAGGCCCGCGAGGTGCGCGCGCTGTCGGCCGGCGACGCGGCCCGGGCGGCCGGCATCTCGGCGGCCTATCTTTGCAAGCTCGAGAACGACGCGGTCAAGAAGCCCTCGCCGCATGTCCTCCACCGGTTGAGCGAAGCCCTGACCGTGCCGTACGCCGAGCTCATGCGCCTCAACGGCTATCGCGTCCCCGGCCAGCCCGACCGGACCGCCGCCGCCACGGTCGGGGCGGCCCTGTTCGCCGATCTCAGCGACGACGAGCGGGACGAGCTGCTCGAGTACCTCGCCTGGTACCGCGCCCGACGGCGATCGGGGCGCAACGCCCGCGGCGGCAGCTGACCTGGGTGCCGGTGCGCGACGGCTCGGCTCTTCTCGAGCATCGCCGAGCGGGATGCTAGCGATCAGCCTCCGCGGGGACGACCGGCTTGCTCGGGCGGAGGACGATGGCCGCGCCCATGAGCAGCGCCGGCGCGACCCCTGCCGCGACGGCCAATCGCGGCGCGCCGGCGAGGTAGAACCCGGCGCCGAGGCCGACCGAGGTGGCCGCGAGCCCCCGAAGCGTCGGGTCCGGCAGTGTCTGCAGCGCGCTCGTCGTCCCGTGCGCACCGACCCGTGTCGCGTGGATGGTGCCGGGCACCCGCACGATCAGCCTCGTGGCGTTCGTACGGGCGATCTTCGCGGCTCCCGACACGCGCCGGACGATGCTCTTCAGGTGCCCCCGAAGGCGATGAGCAGGGGGCGGGGTACCAGCTGAGCGCCGCTTGGACTCCGTGTTCGTCATGTCTCGCTCCAGTCGTCTGTGGGTCGCTAAGAAGAGCTCGACGGGACCGGCCCGCACCCGGCTGGTCCCGTCTGGAGTCGAAGGAGCTTGTGAGGCTTCGCCGGTGGCCCGGGATCACCGCATCCGTGACGACAGACCACGCGACCCGGTCGCGAGCTTGACCAGGAAGACGACCGCGATCGCGCCGAGCGTGGCGATCGCGATGCTCTCGACGTTGATGCCATTGACGGAACCGACCTTGAGCACGCTCGTTGCGACGAACCCGCCCACGAGACCGCCGACGATGCCGAGCACGACCATCATCAGCAGGCCCTCACGGGAGCCCATGACCATGTTGGCCAGGAAGCCGGCGATGGCGCCGACGACGATCCACGCGATGAAACCCATCGAACTCATTCCTTCCGTGTCGCGCAGCCCGTTCGGGCCGACGCTGTGCGGGCCGACCCTGCCCGCCTGGGGACCGCGACGCGGTCAGCACACCTTGGGATCAGGCCGGCTCGCGCCGGAAGATCCCCACGACCCAGAGCACGATCAGCTCGAGGATCGTCCAGCCGACGAAGGCCACGATGGCGGTGATATCGAGCACCGAACCCGCGGCATGGAGGTAATCCGTCCGGAGGATCCCTTCGAACGGCGCAACGAACAGTTGGCTGACGTTGAGGATGCCGGACACGAGGCCGTTCGCTTCTCTGGCGTCGAGCACGAGCAGGACGATCCGCGCTCCGATGACGATCTGGATCAGCCCGAACACGAGGACGACGACGCGGCGGGTCATCTCCGAGCCCCCGGGGCCCGACCTGGTGATGCGACGGTTGTCCGTCCGCACCGTTTCCGGACCCGTTGTCTCTGAGGGTCCCCGGGTGACGACCGTCCGGTCGACCTGATCGATGGCCATAGCTGACTCCTTTGCGCCTGGCGCTGTAGGCAACCGCGAAAGCGGGGTGCCAAGACCACCGCCGGGCGACGCTCCGGCCACTGCCGTGCTTGCAGTGAACCACGAGACCGTGCTAATGTCAACTGTAGTTCTGTATATCCACTGTAGAAGGGAGCATGATGGCAGCATCCTTCGGAGCCGTGCTCAAGCAGGCCCGCGAGGTGCGCGAGCTATCGGCCGTCGACGCGGCCCGGGCGGCCCGCATCTCGGCGGCCTATCTCTCCAAGCTCGAGAACGACGCGGTCAAGCGCCCCTCGCCCCTTGTCCTCCAGCAGCTCAGCGAGGCCCTCGCCGTGCCGTACGCGGATCTCATGCGGCTCAACGGCTATCGGGTGCCCGGCGAGTCGAATGGGACCACCCGCGCGACGGTCGGGGCGGCCCTGTTCGCCGATCTCAGCGACGGCGAGCGGGACGAGCTGCTCGAGTACCTCGCCTGGTACCGCGCCCGGCGGCGGTCGGGCCGTGGGGCCGTCGCCGGCGGCTGACAGGGACGTGGTCGGGCGGGTAGGCGGCCCGACGATCCGCGCCTCGGTCTGAGACGGGCCGTTCGGCACTGGCGTTCAGCGGTGCCTGCTGTCAACATGTCGGGTGACCCGGAGAGGTCGTGTAGCAGATCACCCGGAGATCGCATCAATGGGTGGAACGTCCAGCGATCGCATCAACGGACGGGAAGCCAGAGATCGCATCAACGGCAGAGAGTGAAGATCCCTCCGGGTCGTTCCATGCCCGCCGAACGGGCCCGACCAGGTGCTGGGGCAAGACGCCGTGTCCAGCACACGACGAGGGCCCACCGGTCTCAGCCGATGAGCCCTCGTGGGGCGTTTCCCTGAGCGCCCGGATGGCGGTCGCTCGGTCAGGCCGCCATCGGATGATGGCCGATATACCTCCCGCCCGTCGAGAACCGGGTCACGGCATCGACGACGATGCCGACGACGAGGCCGCCGACCAGCGCGGGCACGAGCGCGAGCCCGTCCCACACCGGCTCGAACGTCCGCATGTCGACGATGAACTCACTGGCCACGACGGCACCGATCGCCGCGCCGATGGCGACGGCGAGCCACTCGAACCCCGTCCGGGTCTCGCCGATGAACTGCGCGACGACGCCGATGACGAGGGCCCCGATGATCACGACAAGCCAACCACCGAGGCCAAGGCTGATGTTGAGATCCACCACCTCGCCTCCTTCCGGAGATGTGCCGGACAAGCGTCCCCGTTCATCCTCGTCCTCGGCGGGCCGCACGGGAAGTGCCGAGAGACACGATCGGAACCGGTCACGAGGACGAGACCGCCAGCGCGTGGCTCTCCAGGAAGTCGCGGCAGGCGGCGGCGGCGGCCGTGAGCCGCCGCGTACCCAGGCTGACGATCGACCAGCGACGCTCGATCGGGAGGCCGACAACGTCGAGGACCGCCAGGCGGCCGACCTGGAGCTCGAGGTCGATCGCCCACCTCGAGACCACCGAGACGCCCAGCCCGGCGGCGACGGCCTGCTTGATCGCCCCGGTGCTGCCGAGCTCCATCGCCGGCTCGAGTCGCAGACCGACCCGCGCGAAGAGGCGCTCGGTGGCGGCCCGCGTGCCCGACCCCACCTCACGTGACAGGAAGCGCTCCTCGGCCAGTGTCGCCAGGCTGATCGCGCGACGGTCCCGGAGTGGATGGTCGGGCGCGGCGATGGCGACGAGGCGGTCGAGCGTGAACGGCGCGACCTCCACCCCGATCGCGCCGGGCGGATCGGCCATCACGGCCAGGTCGCACGTCCGCTCGGACAGCCGGCGCAGGACCCCGGTCCGGTTCTCGACGTGGAGCGTGATGTCGATCCCGGGCTGTGCCCGGTGGAACGAGCCGAGAGCCGCCGGGACCACGTAGATCCCGGATGTCGTGTCCGCGGCGATGTCCACGGCGCCTCGCGTACCGGCGCTCAGCTCGGCCAGCGCACGCGCGCCTTCGTCCAGCCGGTGGAGCACCTCGTCGCACGTCTCGGCCAGGGCACGCCCGGCGGGGGTCAGCTCGATGTGCCGTCCGCGGCGCTCGAACAGGTCGGCGCCCAGCTCGAGCTCGAGGGCCTTCACCTGGTGGGAGATCGCCGGCTGGGCGATCGACAGCTCGTGCGCGGCCCGGGTGTAGCTGCCGAGGCGGGCCACCGTCAGGAAGAGGCGCAGGCGGTGCAGGTTCCAGTGGATCCCCCCGGGTCGCGCGCGTCCTACCGATGCAGTATCAGTCATGTCAGGCTCTCGATACATGTATTGGACGGCATGATACCGAGTCTGGTCAACTGATCCCACGGCCGGCAGGCACGCTCGAGCCCGACGCGGAAGGAACGCATCTCATGGCCAGGGTCCTCACAGCGCGCCTCAAGGGCGTTCACCCGTACCGGGAGCTCTACCTCGATCTCGACCACGAGCCGGCCAGCACCGACCTGCTGGCCGCGTTCCAGGTCGTCCCGCGCGACGGCGTCCCGCTCGATGAGGCGGCCGCGGCGGTCGCGGCGGAGTCGTCGACCGGGACCTGGACCGACGTCGACAAGGCCGACGAAGGATTGGCCTTCGAGCTGCGGGCGCGGGTCTACCGGATCGACGGTCGGATCGCCTACATCGCCTACCCGGCCGACCTGTTCGAGTTCGGCAGCGTCCCGAACATCCTGTCCAGCGTCGTCGGCAACGTGTTCGGGTTCAAGGCGGTCACCAGCCTCAAGCTCCTCGACATGCGCCTCCCGGTCGGGCTCGTCGACTCGTTCCCCGGACCGGCCTTCGGGATCGCCGGCGTCCGCGACAAGCTCGGCGTCCACGGCCGGGCCCTGACCGGCTCGACGATCAAGCCCAAGCTCGGCCTGTCGCCCCGCGAGCACGCTCAGCGGGCCTACGAGACGCTGCGCGGCGGGATCGACACGATCAAGGACGACGAGAACCTCAACAGCCAGCGCTGGTCCCCGTTCGACGAGCGGATCGCCCGGACGCTCGAGCTGCTCCGGCGGGCCGAGGCCGAGACCGGCGAGCGCAAGGGGTACTGGGCGAACGTGACCGCCGCCGACACCGGCGAGATGGTCCGGCGCGCCGACAAGGTCGCCCAGCGAGGGTGGCCGGTTCGTGATGGTCGACTTCCTGACCGCCGGCTTCGCCGCGACGGCGACGCTCCGCCAGGAGACCGAGCGCCTGGGCCTGGCGCTCCACGCCCACCGCGCGATGCACGCCGTGATCGACCGTCATCCCGACCACGGGGTCGACTTCCTGGCCATCGCCAAGTGGGCGCGCCTGATCGGCGTCGATCACCTCCACGTCGGGACCGGCGTCGGCAAGCTCGAGGGGACGATCGCCGAGATGGGCGAGCGACGCCGGATGCTGACCCAGGACCTCGCGCCGGTGGGCGGGAACACCCTGTTCGAGCAGTCCTGGGGGACGCTCAGGCCGGTCGTGCCGGTCGCGTCCGGCGGGCTGCATCCGGGTCATGTGCCGCAGCTCGATGCGACGTTCGGGCAGGATGCCTTCTTCCTGTTCGGCGGCGGGGTGCACGGACACCCCGGCGGCAGTCGGGCCGGCGCCGCGGCCGCGCGGGCCGCGGTCGAGGCGGTCGCGGCCGGCCGATCGCTCGACGTCGCGGCCCGCACATCACCGGAGCTGCGGGTCGCCCTCGACCTGTGGTCGACGGTCAGCTTCTGAGCGCCGGGGAGCGGAGCATGATCACCACGACCGATCATGGTCGCCGTCGGCGGCGACAGCGGCACCGGCAAGACGACCCTCGTTTCCGGGCTGTACCGGATCTTCGGCGCCGACCGGATCACCAACATCTGTCTCGACGACTATCACCGGCTCGACCGGGCCGCCCGCAAGCGAGCCGGCGTGACGGCGCTCAACCCCGCCGCCAACGACCTGGGGCTGATGGCCGAGCACGCCGAGGCGCTTCGCCGCGGCGAGACGATCGACAAGCCCACCTACGACCACTCGACCGGCACCTTCGGGCCACGCGAGCGGGTCTCGCCCCGCGAGATCGTCGTGATCCGCGGACTGTTCCCGCTGTACAGCCCGCGGCTCCGGGCCGCCTTCGACGTCCGCGTCTGGCTCGAGCCCCAGGAGGAGCTGAAGTGGTCCTGGAAGGTGAAGCGCGACTGCGCCCAACGGGGCTACAGCGTGCCCGAGGTCATCCGCCAGATCGTCGAGCGGCGCGACGACCAGCTGAAGCACATCGGCCCGCAGAGGACGCACGCGGACCTCGTCGTGGAGTTCCATCCGCCGAGCCGGTACTTCCGGCCCGGCACGCTGGCCGACCACGACGACGCTCACCTCAACGTTCGGATCCACCTGGGCCCGCGGCTGCCGCGGCTCGACCTCGACGACGTGCTCCTCGCGGCGGCGGCCGACGGGCGAGGGCCGGCCATCCGACTGATCGAGTCGGGCCGTGGCGAGCGGCGACGCCGGAGGGCGCTCGAGATCGACGGGACCGTGAGCCCGGAGCACGCTCGCCAGCTCGACGAGCGGATCTGGTCGCACATGGAGACGCACCGGCACCTCCGTCCGGACGACATCGGCGGCTACCTCGACGGGACGACCGAGCGCCATTCGGACCCGCTCGCGCTGACCCAGCTCCTGGTGGCCTACCAGGTCGTTCGGGCGGGCCTCGACCGCCCGGCCGCCTCGCCCAGGACGACCCTCGCGGTGGCAGCCCTCGGGTGAGCCTCCGGCCGCGTCCCGGCCGGAAAGGGTTCAGATCCGGCCCAGGACGTCGGCCCACATCCGCAGCGCGACCAGGGCGATCATCGCTCCGAGGACGGTCGCCAGCCGGGATGGATGCGTCCGCCGGGAGACCATCGCCCCGAACAGCCCGGCCGGGAGCGCGCCGGCGAGGAGCGCGAAGGCGAGCGGCCAGTCGACCTGGCCGGTGACCGCCTTCCCGACGAGGCCGGCGACCGACGCCGCGACGACGATCCAGAGGCTCGTCCCGATCGTCACCCGGAGCGGGATCCGCACGACGTACAGGAGGATCGGGATGAGGATGAACGCGCCGCCGGCGCCGACCATCCCGGCCAGGAAGCCGACGCCGGCGCCGACCCCGAAGGCGACCGGGCGGTTGAAGGCCGGCGCTCCGTCGACCTCCGGCGGGGTCCGGTTCCGCAGGATGAGCATCATCGCCGCTGCCGCCAGCGCCATCGTCGCGAAGAGCGCCTCGAGCACGGGCCCCGGGGCGACCGCGGAGGCGAGCGCGCCGAGGAACGAGCAGACGGCCATGCTCAGTCCGACGACCGTGAACAGCGAGCGGTCCGCTCGGCGGTCGTTGAGGTGGGCGAGCCCCGCCGACAGGGCCCCGCCGGTGACCTGCACGATGGTGATCCCGGTCACCGTCCTGATGTCGAGCGATCCGAGGCCGAGCAGGGGCGGCAGGTAGAGCAGGAGCGGGATCAGCAGGACCGCCCCGCCCACCCCGACGAGCCCGGACATGAAGGCCGCGAAGAAGCCGATCGCGACGAGCAGTCCCGACTCGGGCCGATGAGCCGCCAGCACGCCGGCCAGGAGGACCCACGAGACGGCGATCGGCAGACGCGGATCCGTGACGAACGCGCGCGCCGGCCCCACCGGGTCAGTCGGCGCGGCGCGCCCGGAGACGATCGTCCCTCGGACTCGCCGGCCGGCGCGGCGGAGGCAGGCGCCACGCGATAGGCCTCGGCCGTCGGACGGAGCGGCCGGAGGAGCCACTCCGGGCGGCGCAGGCCACCCGGACCCGGACCGGGCCGGGTCAGGGCGAGCCATTCCCGGTAGACCCGGCGCGAGGCGGTCGTGTCGACCGAGATGTCGCCCTCGCGATCATCCGGTCCGGCCGGCCGGACGGCCACCTTCTGGTGCCAGGCGTGGGCTCCGGAGATCGGATCCGGATGGGGCGGGAAGATCAGGTTCTGATGGACCCCCACGTCGCGCCACCAGATCCGACTCGAATCCGGGTCGGGCGAGGCGAACGGCCGGGCCCCCTCGAGACGGCGCATCGTCCAGCGGCCGGGCTCCGCCTGGCGGAGGTCCACGTGGCCGCTCGACCATCGGTCGGGACCGGCGCCGGGATCGAGCCGCCAGCGACCCATATGATGCGAGCAGGCGACCACCCCGGGCCGGATCCCCTCGGTCACCCACGCCCGGTTGACCAGGTGGCCGCTGTCCGTCTCGACCCGGATGAGGTCCCCGTTGCGGACCCCGATCCGCGCCGCGTCGAGCGGGTGGATCCAGACCGGGTTGGCATGGGCGATCTCGTTCAGCCACTTGGCGTTGCCGGTCCGGGTGTGGACGAGGACGGGGAGGCGGAACGTCGGGATCAGCGCGAAATCGTTCGGCCCGGTCATCCGCTCCCGGGCGACCTGGCTGGCGACGTAGGTCGGGATGGCCAGCTCGGGCCAGCCCCAGTCGCGCAGCGTCGTGGAGTAGAACTCCAGGCGCCCCGATGGCGTCGGGAAGCCCCGCCGCACACCGCCATCGACCCGGACGCCGATCCGGGCCGTCCCGTCCGGGCCGGGCGCCAGGAGCGGGGTCGGGACGACGTTCAGCGGCGGAGTCTCGGGTCGCGGCCCGTAGACGAGCCCGGTCGCTTCGTCGACGACGACGCCGGGTCGATCGGTGGCGACCGGGTCGTCGTGCCGGCCGTAGACCGCCCGCTCGACCTCGAACGAGCCGTACCGGCGCATGTACTGGAGCGGCGTCAGGCCCTCTCGGGCGGCCGCTTCGGGCAGCCCGGGGACCGAGTGCTCGAAGATCCAGCCGTAGTAGTCGTCGACGGTCATCTTCTCGCCCGGCCGGTCCGGGGCCTCGAACCAGCGCCGGATGCCGAGCGAGCCGTCCGGGTCGATCCGCCACGACAGCTCGATCCAGAACTCGTTCTCCTCCCAGACCTCGCCCGGGTTCGTGTCGCGCGTGTCGACCACGTCGCGGCCGTCCCGCTCGGCGGCGACGCGGGTGACCGGCTGGCGGAAGCCGATCCAGCTGCCGGCGTGGGTCTCGTAGCTGTGGAGGTCGTGACGCTCGCCGCCCAGCCCGACCGGCAGGACGTAGTCGGCGTACCAGGCCGTCTCGTTCCAGACCGGCGTCAGCGCCGCGTGCCGGGCGACGAGGTCCTCCCGGGTGAGCGCCTCGACCCAGGTCATCCCGTCGGGGTTCGTCCAGACCGGGTTGTAGACCCGGGTGAAGTAGACGTCCAGCGCGCCGCGGCCCTCGAGCAGGAAGTGAGGCAGCAGGAACGACATCTCGAAGAACGCCAGCGGATACTCGCCGGGCCAGGTCAGCTCGTTCCACTGCTTCGGGTGGGGCGGGAGGTACGGGGGCCGGGGCACCCACTTGTCCCAGGCGTTGGGTGACGTGCCACCGGGGGTCCCGATCGAGCCGGTCAGGACGTTGAGGAAGAAGAGGCATCGAGCGGTCAGCCAGCCACCGATCACCCCGGCCGACGAGGCCCGCCAGTTGTGGGCCGCCAGGGCCCCGCCGGCCCTCGCGATCTCGTCGGTGACGGCTCGGATCTGGTCCGCCGGGATGCCCGTCTCGGCCTCGGCGTACTCCAGGGTGAAGCCGTCGTACAGCCGGCGCAGCTCGTCGACGAACGACTCGAACGTCGCCGGGAGGTCCGGCCGCTCCGCCCGGAGGTAGTCCTCCCAGTTCACCCAGCGCCGGACGAAGTCGCGGTCGAAGCGGTCGCTGACGATGAGCTCGCGGGCGATCGCCAGGAGGAGCGCCGGCTCGCTGCCCGGCCAGGCCGGCAACCAGTGGTCCGCCTGGGAGGCGGTGTTCGACAGGCGCGGGTCGATCACGATCAGCCGGGCGCCGCGGCGCTTGCCCTCGATGATCCGCTGGGCGTGCGGGTTGAAGTAGTGGCCGCTCTCGAGATGGGCGCTGATGAGCAGGATGACCCGGGCGTTGGCGTAGTCCGGCGAGGGACGGTCGTAGCCCATCCAGAACGCGTAGCCGACTCGCCCGCCCGACGAGCAGATGTTGGTGTGGGAGTTGTGGCCGTCGACCCCCCAGGCCGCCAGGACCCGCTCGGTGAAGCCGTCCTCACCGGGCCGACCGACGTGGTACATGACCTTGTTCGGCTCGTCGCGGACGAGGGCCGCCCGGATCCGCCCGGCCAGGTCGTCGAGCGCCTCGTCCCAGGTGCAGCGCTCCCAGCCGCCCGCCGCCGCGTGGCCCGGTCCGGCGGAGCGGGTGGAGGATCCGCTCCGGGTCGTCGGTCTGGGTCTTGGTGGCCGGTCCCTTGGCGCAGTTCCGGCCGCGGCTGCCGGGGTGGAGCGGGTTGCCCTCGAACTTGCGGACCTCGCCCGTCTCCCGGTCGACGTAGGCCAGCAGCCCGCAGGCCGATTCGCAGTTGAAGCAGGTCGTCGGGACGAGCGTGTAGCGCCGCTCGACCCGGTCCGGCCAGGACTTGGCGTCCAGCTCCGTCCAGTCATCCCATCGCTCGGGCGGTGGGAAGGCCTCGAAGCCGGGCTGCATCGCCCCACCGGCCGCGGGGTGATCCGTCCCCGTCTCGTCGGCCGGGTCCGATCCCGCCGGGCGGCGCGTGGTCTCGGTCATCGAAGCGCCCTCATCTAGCTGATCGGGACGGCCTGGCCGGCCGCGATGAAGCCGAGCTCGTACCACAGGAGACCGGCCGCGGCGACGATCCCGGTCGTCACGAGGAGCGGACCGGCGACGGGGGCGGCCAGCGCGACCGCCAGCGGGATCACGCCGGCGGCCACCACCCCGCCGAGCCAGAAGTTCGTGCGGTACGGCCCGCGGACCAGGAGGTGGGCGGCCGCCCGGGCATTGGTCGTGGGATGGTCGAGGACCACCTCGCCGAGGACGAGCGCCGCGACGTTCACGGCGGCGCCGGCCGCGAGCGCCAGCCGGCCGAGCTCGACGATCGAGGCCGGGGCGCCGGACAGCAGGGCGATCGGCAGGAGGCTGGCCGCCCCGAGGATCGTCGCCTGGGCGAGCAGGACGACGATCAGCACCGGGCTCTGCCACAGGTCGCGCGCCTCGCACTGGCCGAGCAGGAAGGCGGTGTACAGCGCGGCCAGGGCGGCCAGGGCGGCGGTCGGCCAGCCGAGTGCGGTGAGCAGCCGCTCGTCGACGCCCAACCAGGTGCCCAGGAACCACAGGCCGAGGAGGCCGCTGTAGCCGATCAGGACGAACGCCCCGATCGTCAGCCAGCTCCGCCACTGGGGGCGATACAGGATCGTCAGGAAGCGCTCGGGTCGCTTGAGGTCCCACACGAGCAGGAGCGCGGTGAGACCGACGCCGGTCAGCGAGACGAACGCGGCCGCCAGGCGGACGAGCTGGCCGGGGGCGGCCAGGCCGAGCGCCGCCGCGAGGAAGACCAGGCTGAACGCGCCGGCCCCGATCCCCTTCGTCCACAGGTAGAGCGCGACCTTCCAGCCCCACGGCCGGGGGTGGAAGACGTCGTAGGCGACGCGCGCCTTCGGCATCCGCAGCGACGCCGGAGGATCCCCGGCGCGCCCGCCTCCGGTCGCGCCGAAGCCGATCGCGGCAGATCCGAGCCCGCCGCTGGCGGCCACGCCGGGGGCGCCGGGCACCCTCACCGCCCCGAGCGCCAGGGCGTCGGGGCTGAGCATCGGCAGCGGCGCCCGAGCCGAGCGCGGCGCACCGGGCCCGTTGGAGCGGGCCATCGCCAGGAGGTCGACCTCGTCGGTCGTCGTCCGCCAGGTGGCGATCCGTGCGGTGTGGTCCTTGCCTCCGCCGGTCCGTCGGTCGCTCCACATGTAGCCGGTCTCGTGGACCGGCACGAGCGGATCGAGGGCCGCCTCCGACGCGCCGAGGTAGAACGCCTTCGGCTGGGTGCCCTGCTCCGCTCGGCGGACGGTCGTCGGCCGGTTCGAGACGAGCCGGCTCGCGCGGCTGGCGGGGTCGTCGAGGTCGCCGAAGACGAGCGACTCCGTAGGGCACACGACGACGCACGCCGGGAGCAGCCCGCGGTCGACCCGGTGGGCGCAGAAGTTGCACTTCTCGGCGACGTGGTCCTCGGGATCGATGTAGATCGCGTCGTACGGGCAGGCCTGGAGGCACGCCTTGCAGCCGATGCAGCGCGAGGTGTCGAAGTCGACGATCCCGTCCGGTCGCCGGAACATCGCGCTGGTCGGGCAGACCTCGACGCACGGTGGCTCGGCACAGTGGTTGCAGCGAAGGACCGCGATCTGCCGGCGGGTCTGGGGGAACGTCCCGGTCTCGACGTACTTCACCCAGGTCCGGTTGACCCCGAGCGGGACCTCATTCTCCTGCTTGCAGGCGGTCGTGCAGGCATGGCAGCCGATGCACGAGGTCTGGTCGATGACCCAGGCGAAGGTGGTCACGCTGGCTCGCCGTCCGGCTGGCTAGACGAACAGCGAGACGTCGGCGTCGGCCGCCCAGGACAGGAAGCTCGTCGCGCCGCAGACCGGGTCGATCCCGTCGATGAACTCGTCTTCCGAGAAGCCGAACACGTCCATGGTCATCCCGCACGGCTGCATCTTCACGCCCATCTCGATCGCCAGCTCGAGGAGCTCGTCGATCGAGGCGACGCCGTGATCCTTGAACTGGCGCTTCATCATCCACGAGGCCATCGGGGTCATCCCGGGCAGCGCGGTCATCAGTTGCGGCATCGGGATCGGCATCGGCATCGCCGGGTTCCCGGTCGTGCCGACCTCGAGCTTGCGGTCCTTCTTCAGGATGGCCAGCCCATAGAAGGTGAAGAAGATCCCGGCCTCCCAGCCGAGGGTCTTGGCGGTCGTGGCCAGGATGAGCGGCGGGTACGCCCAGTCGAGGGTGCCCTTGGTGGCGATGATCGCCAGCTTCTTCGGCCTGGCCGCCCGCTCGGCCTCCTTGACCGCGAACAGCTCGTCGACCCGGGCGGCCACCATCGCGTCGACCCGGTCCCGGATGAGGGCGTCGAGGTCGGTCGTCCCCGCCATCGACTCGGATGCCTGGGCCATCGGTCTGCCTCCTTCGCCGGCCTCAGGCCGGCAGCTCCGTCGTGGTCGCCCGCTGCACGGCCGCCACCCAGTCGCCCGGACCGACGCCCGGGATCTCCGGTTGCGCGCGTTCGTAGTAGTCGGTCACCCGGGCGAGGAGCGCCGGCTCGCCGATCGGGCAGCCGACCAGGTCCTCGGCGAGCTGGACCGGCATCGTCGCCGGGATGACCGTGAAATCGCCCGACAGGGCGATGTCCGCGAGCCGGTCGTCGAGGACGGTGGCGACGGCGCGGATGAGGCCGCCGGGCGCCTTGTGGGTCCCTTCGCCGACCCGCACGCCCTCGTGGATCCTGACCCCCGCGCGGCGCAGCCCCCCGGGCTCCTCGAGCCACTCGCGGCTGGCGAACCGGGCGTCGAGCTCCGCGGCGAGGGCCAGCTCGTCGGGCCGCAGGGTGCCGGCCTCGATCGGGCGGTCGAGCAGCTCCGCGCAACCGGCCAGGTAGGCCGCCACGACCGTCGCCCGGTCGGGCGGCTGGCCGAGCTCCCGCCGCATCGTCGTCATGTAGTCGTCGAGCGACTGGCGGACCTTGTCCCGGAACTTCTCCGACGGGACGCGCAGGACGCGGGCCATCGTGGCCGTGTCGAAGTCGAACATCAGGCTGCCGACCACGACCTCGGCCCGGTCCATCCGGGCCGCGCCGGTCCCGCCGATCTTCCGGCCGGCGACGTGGACGTCGTTGATCGGGCGATGCTCGGCCTGGATCCCGAGGGCCCGGTAGGTCCGGACGAGCGCCTCGATGTACAAGCGGAAGCGGGCCTCGACGGTCGCCGGGAGATGGCTCGCCTGGAAGATCCACTGGGTGAACAGCTGGTTCCCGTCCAGGTAGACCGCGCCGCCGCCGACCTCGCGGCGGACGACCGGGTAGCCATGGGCGGCGCAGTAGTCGAGGTCGACCTCGCGCCCGGCGTCCTGGTGCCGACCGACGCTCACGTACGGGGCATCCGGTGAGACGAGCATGATCGTGTCCGGCCCGTCCGGCCCGAGGGCGTAGCCGACCGCGTGGTAGATCGTCTGGGAGCGGATCGGCGAGACCGAGCCCAGGTCGAGCAGGCGGATCGGTCCCGGCTCGGCCATCAGTCCGCGCACCGGAAGCAGTTCAGCCCGAGCTCCTCGATCCGGGCCTCGTAGCGCTCGAGCGCCTCGTCGCCGGTCACCAGGTCGGCCTCCGGGGCGGGCCAGGCGTCCGGCTCGAGCCGGGCGATCCAGCCGGCCCCGTAGGGGTCCCGGTTGGCCACCAGGATGTCGGCCGCGTAGGCCGCCTCGTTCGTCTCGACGATCGTCCCGGCGACCGGGGTCGGGAACGGCCCGGCCCATTTCGCGGTCTCGATCGTGGCCAGGCTCTGGCCGGCCGCGACATGGCGCCCCGGCTTCTTGAACAGGATGTGGAGGAGCTTGCCGGACCGGGTCTGGGCCGGGTCGGTCATCCCGAGCCGGAGGGTGCCGTCGGACAGCGGGCGGATCCAGACGTCGCGAGCGACGTCGTAGACGAGGTCGGGCGGGATGTCGCAGCCGCGGTGGACGGTCACCGGTCGCGATCCTCAACCACAGCTGATGCCTTCCCGCTCGAGGAACGCCCGGTACTCGTCGACCGCGTGCGGCCCGGTGTGCATCTCGGCCTGCTGGACCGACCAGATGGTCGCCCGGAGCCGGACGATCCAGCCGGCCCCGTAGGGATCCGTGTTGACCAGGGTCGGGTCGCCGGCCAGGGCCTCGTTGACCGCCACGATCTCGCCCGTCGCCGGGGTCGGCACCGGGCCGACCCACTTGCCGCTCTCGACGGTGGCCACGCTCTGGCCGCGCTCGAGCGTCTTGCCCACCTTCTTGGTCGTCACGGCCACCACGCGGGCCGCCAGGTGCTGGGCGGGATCGGTGATCCCGATCGTCAGCAGGTCGCCCCCGTCGTCACGGACCCAGACGTGCTTGTCGATCCAGTAGTAGAGCTCCTCGGGCAGGTTGCACCCACGAACGACGGTCATCACGCGCCTCCTGCGGTTGGCTCGTCGAGCGGGACCGGCGGCAGTCCGACTCGTTCGGCGTGGGACGCATGGAGATGGTAGAGGAGCAGGTCGAACGCGACGAGGGCGATCTCGCGCCTGTACTGCTCGAGGAAGTCGAGTTCGCGCCCGCGTGGGTTCGCGACCCGCTCGAGGCCCTCGTCACAGAACGGGCAGTCGAGGGCGAACTTCAACCGGATGTCGCCCTTCGACTCGTCGCGGAACATCCGGACCTGCTCGGCGTGGTCGCTGCCCAGATGCGCGTGGGTCTCCATCCGCGTCCCCGTCGCGGGGCAGTACGGGCAGTTCATCGCGCCACGCCCTGCCCTTGCCCGGCCACGTCAGCGCCCGCGCTCGCCCGGTGCTCCCACTCCCGGACCAGGGCCAGGACGGCCTGGCCGAGCTCGGTCAGCGAGACCCGGTCGGAGGCAAGCTCGTGGCCGACCAGCCCGGCCGAGGCGAGCCCGCCGATCCAGTCGGCCACGGCCAGCCGATCGCCGAACGTGGCGCCCCGCCGTTCGGCCAGCTCGGCCACGGGTCGGTCGCCACCGGCCAGCTCCTCGAGCAGCGCGAGCGTGGCCGGATCGCCCGCCGAGGCGAGCGTCCGGGCGACGAAGTAGCGCCAGTCCGTCGGGGCGATCCCCTGTCCCCGATCCGGGCCGGCTGCACCCTCGGTGAAGACGAAGTCGGCCAGCCGCTCGGCGGCCCGTCGACGCTCGAGCACGCGCCGGCGGAGGCCCGCCCCGAGAGCGTCGAGGAGTGCGTCGGAGGCGCTCATCCGACCGGCCCCGGGACGCCACCGAGCGCGACGTCGAGCGAGCCGCTCCCCGCCCCGACGGCCTCGGGGGCGGTCTCCCCGGGCAGCCCGATCGCGTCGGCCACGAGCTCGATGAGGTCGCGCACGGCGAGCTCGCCGTCATGGCCGGTGGCCTTGGCCGCCGCCGTGTACATGGTCAGGTCCTTGGGGCAGGCGGTCACGAAGTCGGTCGCCTTCTCGAGCCGGGCGGCCTCCCGGATGCGCTGCTCGGACGGTCGTTCCCGGAGGCCCGAGTCGTCCATCCAGATCCGGCCGCCGCCGGCGCCGCAGCAGAACGTGTTCGACCCGTTGCGGGGCATCTCGACGAGCCAGGCGCCGAGCGCGGCCAGGACCTCGCGGGGCGCCGCCGTCACCTCGCTGTAGCGGGCCAGGTAGCACGGGTCGTGGTAGGTCACCCAGCGCTCGACCGGCCGGCGGGTGACGAGGTCACCCTCGCGGAAGAGGGCGCTCAGGAGCTGGCTGTAGTGCCAGACCTCGTAGGCCGCGCCGTAGTCCGGGTACTCGTGGCGCAGCGTGTTCAGGGTGTGCGGGTCGGTCGTGACGATCCGTCGGAAGCGGGCCGCGGCGAGCTGCCCGACGTTGTGCTCCACGAGCATCTCGAAGAGCCCCTCCTCGCCCGCCCGGCGAACGTCGTTGCCGGCGCTCCGCTCGCCCTCGTAGAGGATCCCGAAGTCGAGCCCGGCCGCCTGGAAGACCCGGGCGACCAGACGGGTCGCCTCCTGGACCCGGACATCGAACGAGGCGAAGTCGCCGACGAACCAGAGCCAGTCGACCTCCTCCGTCCGGGCGTCGCGGATCGGCGTCGCCAGACCATCGGTCCACTTGGCCCGGCCGCGCCCCGACTGGCCGAACGAGTTGCCCTGCTTGGCCAGGCTGGTGAAGGCCGTCTGGAGGCCCGGTTCGACGATCCCCTGGTCGACCAGCGAGCGGCGCATCCCGACGATCGTCGGGACGTGCTCGATCGCGACCGGGCAGGCCTCGACGCAGGCCAGGCAGGTCGTGCACGACCAGAGCGTGTCGGCGCTGATCAGGCCGCCGGCGACGAGCCCGCCCGAGCCCACCGCGCTCGGCCCGAGGGCCAGCTCGCCGATGACCAGCCGGTCGGTCGGGGCGTGACCGTTGTCGGCCCCGTAGGCCCGATCGGAGCGCCGCTCGGCGCCGGGGGCGAGGACCGCCCAGCTCGCATCCGCCTGCTGGCGCAGATCGAGGATCAGGTCGCGCGGCGAGAGCGGCGCTCCGGACGCGACGGCCGGGCAGGCGACGTGGCAGCGACCGCACTTCGTGCAGGCGTCGAGGTCGAGGAGCTGCTTCCAGCTGAAGTCGGCCAGGTCGCGCAGGCCGACGTGGCCGTCGCCGGCCACCGGCGCTGCCAGACGGGCCAGGGCCGGTGGCGCCGGGGGGACGGCCGGCAGGACCGGCAGGCGCCGCCCGGCCAGCGGCGAGCGCAGGGCGAGGTTCGCCCCGTCGGCCAGGATGTGGATCGCCTTGGCGAACGGGATGTAGGCGACGAACCCGAGCGCGGCGATCGCGTGGCCCCACCACAGGACGAGATGGAGGCTCGTCGCGCTCGCCGCGGTCAGCCCCAGCGCGCCGAACGCCCGGCCGAGGACCATCCCGACCGGCGAGAAGACCTCGAACCAGGGGTAGTCGTGGGCGACGATCCGGACCGCCTCGACGATGAACCCGCTGACCCCCAGGGCGAACAGCCAGCCGAGGAACACCCAGTCGCCGGCGACGAAGCCGCGCCGGTCGGTCGTGGCCGGGCCGATGTCGACCCGGCCGTAGTCCAGCTGCGGCTTGTGGAAGCGCAGCCGGCGCCAGGCCATCGCCAGGAGGCCGACGATCATCGCCGCCCCGAGCACGTCGAGGACGAGCGAGTAGACGACGTAGAACGGGCCCCAGAAGAAATGCAGGTCCGGGGCGAAGACCCCGACGATGTCGGTGTCGATCGTGAGGATGGCCGTCCCGATGAACAGGACGATGAAGCCCCACATGATCATCGCGTGGAAGACGCCCGCGTACGTGTCGCGCTTGACCACGCCGCGGTTGACCGCCGCCGCCCAGACGCCGTCGACCGCCCGGCCGAGGAAGCCGGCCAGCGACCCGTAGCGGTCCTCGCGGCGCCCGCGCAGGTACTTCCGGATCCTCAGGCCGACGCCGACCAGGAAGACCAGGGTGGCCAGCGCGGCGAGGACGTAGAAGAGCGCCTCGCCGGCCGAGGACAGCCCCTCGAAGACCTCGCGGGTGACGGATCGATCGAGCATCGCCGAGCCGTCCGCCCGCGTCTCAGCCGAGCCGCGCGGTCAGCGCCGGGACCACGTCGAGCAGATCGGTCACCGCCCCGTAGTGGGCGACCCCGAAGATCGGGGCCCGCGGATCGGTGTTGATGGCGATGATCAGCTCGGCGTCGCGCATCCCCTCGAGGTGCTCCGGTGCGCCGCTGATCCCGAGGGCCAGGTAGAGCTTCGGCTTGACCCGCAGGCCCGACTTCCCGACCTGGCGGGTCCGGGGCAGCCAGCCGGCGTCGGCGATCGGTCGCGAGGACGAGACGGCGCCCCCGAGCGCGCTCGCCAGCGCCTCGACCAGGGCGATGTTGTCCGCCTCGCCGATCCCCCGCCCGACCGACACGAGGATCGACTCGCGGGTGATGTCGACGTCGCCGGCCTCCGGCCGGATGAGCCGCCGGAAGCGGACCCGCGCGTCGGCGCCCAGCAGGGCGATCGACTCGACCGTGGGGCTGCCGGTGACCCGACCGGCCGCCGCCGGGAACGCTCCGGCGACGACGGTGCAGATCCCCCGCCCGTCGCCGAACCTGACCCGGACCTCGATCTTGCCGGAGTACAGCTGGCAGGTGACGAGCGGGCTTCCCCCATCGAGGGAGAGCCCCGAGGCGAAGGCGGCCAGGGCCAGCCCGGTCGCACCCGACAGGCCGCCGGCGACGTCCATCCCGACGGCGCTGTTGGGGGCCAGGACGAGGAGCGGCTCGCGGTCGCGGACGATCGGCACGATCGCCGCCTGGTAGGCCGATGGGCTGAACTCGGCGAGGGCCGGGTCGTCGACGGCCAGGACCCGGACGCCACCGAGCTGCGTGGCGAGGGCGGCGGTCGGGTGGCCGAGGACGAGCGCGACGGCCTCGCCGCCCGCCGCTCCGGCGAGCTCGGTCGCCCGTCCGAGCAGCTCGAACGCGCTCTCGGCGACGATCCCGTCGTGATGCTCGACCAGGACGAAGACGTCGCGGCTCATCGGGCGCCCCCCGGGGTGGCGATCCCGCGCTCCGCGAGGAGCGCGGCGATCCGTTCGGCGACCGCCGCGGCGTCGCCCATGATCATCTCGGCGCGGGCACCGGTCTGGGGGATCGCCATCGCCTCGACGATCAGTCCGGCGTCCCCGCCGGCCGGGGCGTCGAGCGTCTCGATCGTGGCCGTCTTCATCAGCTGGCGGACCCGGCTGACCGGCGCGTAGCGGGGAGCCTCACGCGAGGTCTGCACCCCGAGAACGGCCGGCAGGTCGACCTCGAACTCGGCGACCACCCCACCGGCGTACTCCTGGTTGACCGACACGGTCCGTCCGTCGGCGCCGACGGCGATGTGGGTGACGACGCTGACGTGGGGCAGGTCGAGAGCCGCGGCCAGGAGGGGGCCGACCTGGCCGTCCAGGTCGTCGATCGCCTGGACGCCGGTCAGGACGAGATCGTGAGGGGTCTCCCGAAGGGCGGCCGCGAACGCCGCCGCGCTGGCGTGGGATCCGGGCGTCCGCTCGTACGAACCGACCTTGACGACCCGGTCGGCGCCCCTGGCCAGGCAGGTCGCCAGGAGCTCGTCGACGGAGCCGTTGTCGAGGGCCAGGCAGGTCACCCGTCCACCGACCTGGTCGCGCAGCTGGAGCGCCTCCTCGAGCGCGTACTCGTCCCACTCACTCGTCACGAAGCTCAGCCAGTCACGGGCCAGGTCGGTGCCGGAGCCGTCGATCTCGAGCTCCTCGGCCAGGTCTGGGACCTGCTTCAGCAGGACGACGAATTCCATCGGGCCTCCTCCGTGGCGGGACGCGGGTGCTCAGTCGGGTGGCGGCTGCATCGCCTGGTCGATCAGCTCGATGATGTCGCGGACGACAAGCCGGCCATCGTTGCCGGTCGATTTCACGGCGTCCTCGAAGCGCGACGGCTCGTACGGGCAGGCCACCGAGAGGACCCCGGTCCCGTCGGTCCCGACGGTGGCCACGGCCTCCCTGACCCGACGTTCGGAGAGCCGCTCCGAGACGTGGTCCGCGACGAACCCGTCGAGCCACATCCCGCCGCCGCCGCCGCCGCAGCAGTAGCCGTTGGCCCGGTTGTGGGGCATCTCGGCCAGCCGGATCCCGGGGATCGCCTCGAGCAGCCGGCGGGGCGCGTCGAACTCGCCGTTGTTGCGACCCAGGTAGCACGGGTCGTGGTAGGTCACGTCCAGCTCGACCCGCGAGCGCCACTCGATCCGCTCGACGAGCGGGGCGAGGAGCTGGGTGTAGTGGACGACCTCGCCCTCCCAGCCCAGCCGCGGGTAGTGGTTCCGGAAGGCGTTGTAGGCGTGGGGGTCCATCACCACGAGGCGCTCGAACTCGTACTTCGCGAACGTCCGGATGTTCTGCTCGGCGAGCATCTCGAACAGACCCGTCTCGCCGGCCAGTCGGGCCGAGTCGCCGTCGCTCCGCTCCTCCGCGCCGAGGATCGCGAAGTCGATGCCGAGCGCGGTCAGGACCCGGGCCATCGCCCCGGCCGCGTCGTGGCCCCGCGGGTGGTACGAGGTGTAGTCCGAGACGTACCACAGGACGTCGACGGGCCGGCCGAGCTCGGCGATCAGGGGCACCGGCACACCGGCGTCGGCCCGCCAGTCGGCTCGCTTGCGCGGTGACTCCCCCTGCGGGTTGCCGGTCCGCTGGAGCTTCTGGAACACGTCGGCCAGCTCGTCGGGGACCTTGCCCTCGAGGACCGCCTGCTCGCGGATCGCCGGCATGATCCGGAGCGGGTTGACCTCCTTGGGGCAGACCCGGTAGCAGTTGCCGCAGGTCGTGCACAGCCACAGGTCGGGGTCGTCGACCAGGGTGCTCCCGCGGATGACCTTGGCGTTGAGCTTGCGCGGCCCGTAGTCGCCCACGTGCTGGACCGGGCAGACCGGGACGCACTTGCCGCACTGGTAGCAGTCGCGCATCGACTCGCCGCCGTCGAGGCCGGTGACCCAGTCCATCGCCTCGGTCGGGTAGGCGGTGATCTGGCGCTCGGTGAACATCCGGTTCCACGACCCGGAGATGTCGATCCCGTCGACGACGGCGTGCTCGAGCTCGATGACGCGATCGACCTTGATGACCGGCAGCTCCTTCATGTCCGGCCTAGGCCTCCAGCCCGCGAACGCCGAGCAGGCGCCGGACCAGGTCGGGCAGCTGCGGGATCACCCGGTTGAACTCCTGGGTCATCCGGAGGCGGGTGACCGTGTAGAGGTAGATCCCGTAGATCGC
Organism: uncultured Chloroflexia bacterium; assembly: GCA_963837825.1. Classification (GTDB taxonomy): domain Bacteria; phylum Chloroflexota; class Limnocylindria; order Limnocylindrales; family CSP1-4; genus Chersky-267. The sequence continues at coordinate 10,147 of CAWIOR010000002.1, read as the reverse complement.
GGCGAGGTAGACGTCGACCGCGAACGGGTTGGCCCGCATCCGCCGGAAGCCGAGGTCATCGGCGGTGGCGATGACGGCCGCCGTGGCCGCGCCGACCCGCAGGTAGACCGCCCCCGCGTCCGGTCCGCTGAAGTCGAACCCGTCGACCATCAGCAGAGGCAGGGAGCCCGTCCTGGCCTCCGGGTCCCACATCCAGCGCGCCCACAGCCAATGGCGTTCGGGGTCGGCGAAGTGGAGACACTCCCCGGCCAGCTCGCGTCGGATCGGGGCCTCGAGACCCGGCAGCGCCTCGTCGAAGCGCCGGAACGCGGTCCGCCAGCGAGCCGCGGCCGTGGACCAGCCCGCGGATCGCGTCGGACAGCGCCGGCGCACCGGTGGCGACGATGATCGCGTCCGACCGGCGCCGGGTCGCGAAGACCCGCGACAGGATCGGCCGGACGGCGTCGGCGGTGGCTCGCCGCAGCGAGTCCTCCTCGAGGGATGGCGCCAGGATCGCGCGCTTGCGCAGGAGCAGCTCGGCGACCGTGCCGATCTCTTCCTCGCTGATCTTGATCAGCGCCTCGCGCATGAACTCGACCGCGCTCGATGCGTCGACCGCGTCCGCGCCGCCCACCGGCACCACCGGGGCGGGCCGGTCAGGCGTGCTCATCGGCGGGCCCGCCTCGATCACGAGGCCGCACCGATCCCGGTCGGCGTCACCCCCCGGATCGAGCGGACGGCCCGGACCGCCGCCGAGCCGGCCATCCCGATCGTGTCCTCGAGGTCCTTGGGGCCGGCCGCGGCGCCGGCCACGAAGATCCCCGCCCTGGACGTCGAGACCGGATCCATCGGCTCGCCCGGAGTGTGGATGAAGCCGTACTTGTTCGGCTCGATGCCGAGGATGCCGGCGATCTCGCGGGTGCCGCGGCTCGGCTCCATCCCGACCGACAGGACGATGACATCCATGAGGACCTCGAGCGGGCGGCCCATGGTCGTGTCCTCGCCCTTCATGAGCAGGCGCCCGTCCTTGGCCACGATCTCGGTCACGATCCCGCGGATGTAGGTGACGTTGTACTCCTCCTGGGCCGGCCAGTAGATCTGGTTCTCCCAGTAGCCGTACATCCGCATGTCGATGTAGAAGATGTAGACCTTGGCGTCGGGCAGCAGCCGGCGGATCTCGATCGCCTCCTTCGAGGCGACCCCGCAGCAGACCTTCGAGCAGTACTCGTTGCCGAGCCGTCGGTCGCGCGAGCCGACGCACTGGATGAACGCGACGTTGCGGGGTGGCTCGCCCGTCGACGGCCGGACGAAGCGATGCTCCTTGAGCATCTTCTCGGCGTCCGGCAGGGTGATCACGTCGGCGTGCTCGTAGTAGCCGTACATCTGGGTCTCGCGGCCCGGGTCGAAGTGGGTGAACCCGGTGGCGACGACGATCGCTCCGACGCCGACCTCGGCCTCGCCGCCCGGACCGGCCAGGGTAACCGTGAAGTCGCCGACCGATCCGCGGCAGGCGCTGACGGTCGTCTCCAGGCGGACCTCGACGTTGGGGTCGGCGACGCCCGCCCGAAGCACGTCGAGCGCTTCCTGGGCGGAACCCATGTGCGGGGTGAGCGCGGCGTAGTTCGCCTCGTCCGGGGTGCCGCCCAGGATGGCTCGGCGCTCGACGAGGATCGCCCGGGCGCCGATGTCCGCCACGGCCCGGGCGGCCTCCAGGCCGGCCGGTCCGCCCCCGATGACGAGTACGCGCTCGTCATGGCACCCTCAACAGGCTGTCGTCTCGCCCTCCGAGGTCGGGGGAGGCTGAGCTCCGCGAAGCCATCCGCCCGAGGACTCTCAGGCATCTGCGTCCTCCCAGGTCATGAACTCCTTGTCGCCCTTCTTCAGGCGCTCGAGGTCGTCCTCGAACTCGCGCCAGCGCTCCGGCCAGTCGATGCCCATCTTCTCGAGGAGGGGGCGGTACTCGGTGTTGTGCCAGTGGAGCTGGGCGACCCGATACGGGTGGGCACCCATCGCGAGAGCCGCGAACTGGGCCTCCGACATGACCGGGACACCGACCTTGCGGTCGTGGGCGCGGGCCGCGAACTGGCTCTGGTCGAGCGTCGTCACGCAGCCGGTGTCGTGGGTCAGCACGACGTCCGGGTTCGCCTCCTCGCGCATCACCTCGATCTTGCGCAGGGTCGCGAACGACCGGGTGAAGTCGCGCTGGACCAGGATGTGGCGGAACCCGAAGCCGCAGCAGTCGAACCAGGTCGAGTAGTCCTTGACGTTCGCCCCGAGGGCGGTCACGACCGCCGAGACGACGGCCGTCCGCTGGCCGCCGTAGACGTCCGGATCGTAGATCGCGTCCTCGACGACGAGCTTGTGGTAGTGACAGGCGGGGTGGACGGTGACGTCGATCGAGGACAGGTCGAGCACCTTGCGCTTGGCGAACTCGTCGCGCAGCGCGTAGACCCATTCGGAGTAGTGGACGATCTCTTCGGGCATCACGAACGGCTTGCCGAGCTTGTCGCAGATCCGGCGCACCTCGTCGCGCAGGTCGGCGTGCTCGACGAGCTGCTCGCGGACCTCCTTGTAATGGCCGTACGAGGTCCCGCAATGGATCTGGGGGAAGTAGCCGCTCTCGTAGGCCGCCCCGAAGTTGCGCATCGCCACGGCCGCCTGGGCCCCGACGTTCGAGGTCGCCGAGGCGTAGTAGTTCCAGGCCGTGCACGACGTCTGGTCCTTCGGGTCGTTGTAGTCGAGGCCGAGCTTGCGGTGGAGCCAGAAGATCGAGGTGGAGTAGCCCGGGATATGGCCGCACTGGCCGCATGACTTGTGGTGCCAGCTCTTCTCGACCGGGATCTTCTTGGTCCGCCCGTACTTGGTCGTCACGGGCAGCCACGGATCGGGCACGCGCTGGACGATCCATTCGCCGCGCGCCTCGAGCTCGAAGACCTTGTCGCGGATGTCCTCGGTCGGCGGGGCCATCGGACCGCGGGCGTCGCGCGTCTCGCGGCGGTCCTCCAGGACGGTCAGCGGGATCGGCATCGGCGGGTCTCCTCTCGCTCGTCAGTCGGCCGGGTAGCCGGCTTCCTCGAGCAGTTCCTCCATGACGTCGTTGAGGATCATGTGGAGCCCGGCATCGACCTCCTTGATCATGTCCATGACCCCCGTCATGTGCCAGATCAGGTAGAGCTCCGTGAGCGTCCTGTCGTCCACGTACCAGGCCGTCGAGGTCGTGTGCATCGTGTCGGGCGGGAGGGCCCGGCGCCACAGCTCGAGGTTCTCGGAGATCTCCTGGACGTGAGGGCCCCAGTCCGGGAAGGCATTCGGCTGGAGCATGTCCGGCGAGACCTGGGTGCCCGTGGACATGATCTTGTAGACGACCCGCCCGTAACCCTCGAGGGCCTGCCGGGCGGAGGTGAGACCGTTGTTGATCGCCACCTCACGCATGATCGTGATCAGGCCGCCGGGGTTGTTCCCGCGCGGGCAGCGCAGGCAGCTGAAGCACTGCGAGCAGTTCCAGATGTCGTCGTTGAGCTGCTCGTAGAACATCGGCAGGTCCTGGCGGGCGGCCGCCTGGGCGATCTTGCGCGGGGAGAAGTCGTAGAACCTGGCCGACGGACAGGCCGCCACGCAGATGCCGCACTCGTAGCAGCCGAACAGGTAGTCCTTGAACCGGATGTCGGCGCGGACCTCGTCGAACAGGCGCTCCTTCGTGTCGAGCGGGACGTCCTCGTAGCGTGCCTGGAGGGTCACGTCGGCGGAGCCTCAGAAGCAGATGACACGGTCGGCCTCGAGGGCCATGTCGTTGAACGCCGCCCCGCCGATCATCGTCACCCCGTCGATGAGGTCGTCCTGGGTCAGGCCGTGGAGGTCGAGGCTGGGCTGACAGACGTAGAACTTGACGCCCATGTCGAGCGCCTGGTCGATGAACCGCCGGAGCGGTGCGCCCTGGCCGTCGTGCTTCGGGACGATGAGCGACTCGGCCACGCCCTTCTTCAGGAGTGTCGGGCCGTTCACGGTGAAGTAGATGCCGACCTCGACGTCCATCGCGGCGGCCGTGGTGGCCAGATAGATCGGGGTCGCGCTCCGCTCGGGTTGCTGGACCCCGCCGGTGTGGACGTAGAGGAGTCGGGCCATCGATCGCGTCCCCCCTCAGCCCGCCACGCCGCGGTCACGCCTTCTGGATCCAGAACCGCATGACCTTGTCGACCGTCTCCTGGGCGAGCACCGGGTTGCCGGTGTTCTTCGACCAGGCGGTGACGTCGGGGATCGCTCCGGGGTCGGTCGCCTCGAGCAGGATGACCTGCTTGGGCTGGAGCTCCTTCATCGCCTTGGCGAGCTTGACGATCGGCATCGGACAGAGCAGGCCCTTGGCGTCGAGCGTCTGGTCGGGGGTCGGCGTGTCGACCATCTGGAACCCTCCTGGCCGCGCCCGGGGCGCGCTGGCGAGCGGAACCGATCGATGGACTGCGGCGGGACGCCCGGCTGACCCGGACCTATTGAGGTATCGCGATATCCGTATATACTCCGCGGACGAGTACGATGTCAACGTCGGCCAGGGTGTCGGTCCGCCGACATCGTGCACGAACGGAGACGCATGCAGTCCGACATGGAACCGGCCTCGACCCTCACCACCCGGATCGACCCGCTGATCCTGGAGCGCGCCGCCAGGGTGATCCGCATCCTCGGCCACCCACTTCGGCTCCGGATCCTCGAGCAGCTGGAGATCGGCGAGCGGAATGTCGCCGACCTGCAGGACGAGCTGGAGGCGAGCCAGGCGGCCATCAGCCAGCAGCTGGCCATCCTTCGCTCCGAGGGCGATCGTCGCCCCGCGTCGGGAAGGGGCAGCGGGTCTACTACCGGATCGTCGAACCGAAGGTCTCCCACATCCTCGACTGCATCCGACAGTGCGACCTGCCCGAGCGCGCCGACCTGGTCCCCATGGCCGGCCTGGCGATCCTCGCCGCCGGGTTCGACGGCGGGCTCGACGAATCCGGCCGGCCCGGCCCGGGACCGGCCCTCGCGCCGCTAGCCGGCGGGCCCTTCGCTGGCTCAGGTCCACGGCCTCGCCGCCCAGGTCGCGCTCGTCCTGATCGTGTTGATCGCCGTCTCGCGCGGTCGTCCTGGCGGCCGCGAGACGGGCCCCGGTGCCCTTCTTCCTCGGGGGCGTCGTATGGGCCGGGCTCGCGCTCGTGCTGACCGCGCTGGCCGGGATCGTGGTCGCCCTGACGGACCACCCGCCGCGCGATCCTCTCCACATCGTCTACGGGCTGCTCGCCGTGTCCGCTCTGCCCGGAGCTGCCGTCGTGGCCCGGGGCAGGGTCGGACCCGCCCAGGCCGTCGTCTGGGCGATCGCCGGGATCGTCCTCGTCATCCTCGTCCTGAGGCTCTTCCAGACCGGCGGCTGAACCCCCGGCCGACCCGGCCGACGAAAATCGGGTCGGATGGCCCTGCCCTGGAACAGGGTCGGGCCGGACGATCTCGATCGATGGGGCCGGGCGCCGCCCCGTGCGCGTCTCTGGACCGGTGATCCATGCATCCCGACACGCGAGACTGGCGCCAACGGCACCCGAGGAACGAGGGCATGCACTCACTGCGGAAGACGACCCACGAGCACCACGACACGATCGAGCCCCATGTCGACCGACTGCCCGAACTCGCCGAGATGATCGGGCGAGTCTCGCCCGAGGAGTTCGCCACGAGCTTTGAGGCCGAGTGCGGCTTCATCATCGGCCAGCTCGTTCCGCACATGGAGGCGATCGAGACGACGCTGTACGGGGAACTCGAGCAGCTGATGGGAAAGCGGCACTCGATGACCCCGATGCGGCGTGAGCACGAGCAGCTGCGTGGGCTCTTCGGATCCCTCTGCGAATACCGGGCGCAGGCGGCCGGAGGGAGCCTGGGCCAGGCCGACGAGATCGGTCTGAGGCGCGTCCTCTATCGGCTCTACTCGATCCTGAAGGTCCACCTCGCCGAGGAAGAGCTTTACCTCCGCGTCCTCGACCACAACCTCTCGGCCGAGGAGAAGGACGTCCTCGCCCGAGGCATCGATCACGCCGTCGCAAAGCCGCTGTAGGACGAGCCAGCGATCAGCCAGGTGCGCTTCGGCCGGGGGCGGCCGCGGGGCGATGCTTCCTCGGGCCGGCGACCGCCTCAAGGTACCTGGCGTTGAACTCGGCGATGAGTCGTGCGCGTTCCTTCATCACGGCCGCCCACTCGTCGATTGCCGTGTAGCCCGCGTCTGTCAGCTCGTAGTCGCGTCGCTGAGGACCGACCGGCTCGGTCGACCACAAGGATGTGACCTGCCCCGCCTCTTCGAGGTCGCGCAGCGTCCGGTAGACCTGTCCGATATCGACCGCTCCACCCGTGATGCCCATCTCTTCGAGTTGAGCGGTGATGGCGTAGCCGTGGGCGCCGCCACCAGCCAGCAGGACGAGGACGAACGGCTCCATCCAGCGGCGTCGGCCACCGAGCGGCGCCCACCCCCGGTGGATCGGGATCCCGGCCGCATCGCGATCGGACGCGAGAGCGTCGTTGTCCGTCTCCAGTCCTGGGGCCGCGCGGGCCTGGTCGCCTTCGACGGCCGACTCAGCCTCGTCGTCCGCCGATCCGGGGTGCTGGCTCGACGCGTCCATCTGCGTCCGGAGGATAGTCGCCTCTGACAGACGCGTCGATGCCGCCGTGCGGGCGAGCACGCCGGGCGCTGGCCGACCGCCGGAGCGCCCGTCTCGATCCGCCGACCTCACCGGGGTGGCCACAGACCGTCAGTCCTCCGGGATGCCTGCGTGCTCCATCGCCGCGGCGAGCGCCTCGGCGGCCTCGGCCGACACGCCCTGTTCGATGATCCCGAGGTAGAGCCGCTCTTCCGCGAGATGGACCTTGAGCAGCGCGTAGAGGCGGAAGATGACGCGCCGCAGGGCGACCGCCTCGACCGGTCGGCAGATGGCCGTCGGCCAGCTCCTTCTGGAGGCGGCCGAGGTCGTCCACCAGCTGGCGGATCTCGCCGTGCTCGCGCCGCATCGGGGTCATCGAGTGGCGGTTCTGGAGCAGGCGCTCGAGCTCCGGGTAGAGCGTGCGCTCGGCGGTGTCCATGTGCGGGATGAGGAGGCCCGTCAGGAACCCCGACATCTCGTCGACCTTCGGTCGGAGCTCGGCGAGCGGGCACTGCCCCGACCATGTCGCCGGTCGCGGGCATGAGGTCCACGTGGTGCATGAGCCGCTCGTGGTGCTCGACGGAGACCTGGGGAAGGGTCGCGGTCATCGGAGACCTCCTTGGCGCTTGGCTGGCTTCGCAGATGTGGCTCGGGCTGTGCCCGGCCGAAGACGATGCGGATGGTGTCGTGCCAGCCACTCGAGCACGGCCTCCTTGCCGGGCTCGCCGGCCGGCGCTCCGGCGAGGGCCAGGAAGAACAGGGCGACCGGCCGATAGATCGCGTGGGCGAGCTTCATGAACGGGGCGAGGATCACCAGCTCCATCGCCATCGCGACGTGGAACAGGAAGACCCAGTAGCCCCAGGCGGGGCGCTCGGCAGGTACAACGCGACCTCGAGGGCGAAGCCGGTCACCCCGGTGATCCAGATGAGGGCCAGCAGGGTCCAGTCGGCGGCCGTCGAATGGCGGACCGAGCGCTCCCGGCCGCGGAAGCGCTGGACGATGAGCATCGTCGCGCCGTAGACCAGCAGGATCCCGGCGACCGTGCCCAGCAGGCGGACCGGATACCAGATCGGCACGGGCGTGCCGGTCTCCTTGATCCCGGCGAGCGCCAACCCGTAGTCGAGGATCGTCGCCGCGAGCAGGCCCAGGAAGCCCCACATCGTGGCGGCGTGGAGGAACCAGCGACGCAGGTACCAGGGCCGGAGCGGCCGCATCCGCGTCACAGTCGTCGCGGTAGCGACGCTGGCCGAGCGTCTCGACGGCGAGGGCGCTCCACAGGGCGCCGGCCGATCGACCCAGCGCGGCTCGACTGCCGAGGGCCGAGCGCACGGTGACGCCGCCGGCGCGCGCCGACCGCCCGGGCCATCGTCGCGACACCGACCAGACCGGCCGCGAAGACCACGACCATCACCGCCGATGCCGAGGTTGTGGATCAGCTCCTCGGGGATGAACCCGAAGATGTCCAGCGACCCCGCGCTCTGGGGGCCGTGGCCGGCGTACATGAACAGGGCGAAGAACGCGGCCAGGGCGACCGCGAAGAGCGTCCCGACGAGCGGCCGGGTGTACATCGTCCGGGCCAGGCCGGTCCGGTCGTAGCCGGCGATGGCGTAGCGGCGGGCCGCGGCCATGAACTCGCTCGGCTCGGCCTGGGTGGGGCACGTCTCCGAGCACTCGCCGCAGGCGTAGCACGTCCACAGCTCCTTGCTCGAGAGGAGCTGGTCGCGCAGACCCACCTGGGCATAGCGGATCATCCGGCGGGGGAAGGTCGCGTCGTTGCTGACAAGCGGGCAGGTCGCGGTGCAGTTCCCGCAGCTGAAGCAGGCGGAGACGTCGGCCGCGCCGTAGCGCTGCAGGTCGGAGAGCAGGTCGGTGTCGACGAGGGTGGTCATGACGGGTCCTTCCCGATCGCTTCGTAGCGGAAGTAGCCCTCGTCGGTGACGCCCTTGACCTCGTGCAGGTGGCCGTAGCGACGCATGCCCATCACCCAGAACACGACCTCGTGGGTCGGGCAGTCGATCGCGGCGGCGATCTCGGGGACGGTCCGGGGTCCGTCTCGAGCAGCGTCGAGGATCCGGGCCCGCATGACGCGGCTCCTCCCGGACGACCTCGCGGAGCTCGCGGTTCGGTGCGTTCATGCGACCGGGACCTCCAGGAGGCTTGTCGATCATCGCCGTGATCTGGGCGTCGGTGTAGCCGCAGCAGGTCGATCGCGTTCTCCGGGCAGACCGGCACGCACCCGCCGCAGCCCTTGCAGCCGGTCTCGCTGATGACGGCCACCGGCTCGCCCGCCGGCGGCAGCCATCTCGATCGCGCCGTAGGGGCAGGCGTCGAGGCACTGGCCGCAGGCGGTGCACGCGTCGGCGTCGACGATGGCGACGAGCGGGTCGAGCTCGGCGAAGCCCTTCTTGAGGATGACCGCGCTCTGGGTGACCGCGGCCAGGCCCGAGGCGACGCTCTCGCTCGAGTTCTTCGGCCCCTGGCAGGCGCCGGCGATGAAGACCCCGTCGACGACGGTCTCGACCGGCCGGAGCTTGGGATGGATCTCGTTGAAGAAGCCGTCCTTGTCCGACCGGCAGCTTGAGGACGCCGACGAGCTCCTCGTTCTTGCGCGGGATCATGCCGGTGACGAGGACGACGAGGTCGGCCGGGATCGTCAGCTCCTCCCCGCCGGTCAGGAGGTCCCGGACGGTCACCGGCGAGCCGCCCGCCTCGTCCGGGCCACGGTCGGCGGCGCGTCGTCGGCGAACTTCAGGTAGACCGAGCCGAGCTTGCGGGACTCCGTGTACATCAGTCTCGAACTTGCCGTACGTGCGCATGTCGCGGTAGAGGTGGTACTGGTGCACCCGGGCGTCCCGCGAGGCCAGCTGGACCGAGGCCGCGACCGTGGCCGCGCAGCAGTAGCGCGAGCAGTACTCGTTGGCGCCGGGCTCGCCCGCCGGCTCGCGACTGCCGACGCAGTAGATGTAGGCGACGTTGCGGACGGGCCTGCCGTCGTGGACGAGCGGACCCGGCGCCCCGTCGATGAGCGTCTTGAACTCGGGCAGGGTCACCACGCCGTCGATGCCGTAGCCGTACTCGCCGGCCTCCGGGGCGTAGGTGTCGACGCCCGTGGCCACGACGATCGAGCCGACCTCCACCTCGAGCGTCTCCGGGGCTCGCCCCGCCGACCCGGATGCCGGCCTGGTAGTTGCCGAAGCTGCCCGACTTGCTGGCCATCTCGGCTTCGGTGAAGCCCCGGATCGACGGCCGCCGGCGGATGCCTCGACGAGCTCGGCGATGAGGTCATGACCGTTCTTGCCGGTCGGGTACATCTCGCCGAACCTCCCGACCCAGCCGCCGAGCACGGGCTCGCGCTCAACGAGGAAGACGCCCAGCCCGATGTCGGCCAGCCCGATGGCCGCCCGCAGCCCGGCCACGCCGCCCCCGACGACGAGGGTCCTCTTGGTCGTCTCGACCACGATCGGCTCGAGCGGCTCGGTCAGCCGCGTCCGGGCGATCCGGCCTTGACCAGGCTGATCGCCTTGTTCGT
>CAWIOR010000001.1:0-237372 GCA_963837825.1 uncultured Chloroflexia bacterium | reverse complement strand
CGGGACGACAAGCTGTTTCGACGGGATTCTCCGCAAACATCTCGATAGCCGCCCAAACATTCTCGCTTTGCCACGTAGTGCGAATAGCCATGGCGCGGCGAGCAAGAGTGCGTCGTGCATTTCGTCGGTGATCGGCGCTTTGCCCCACGCGATCGGCCACAACAATTCATCAACCACTGCGGCCGCTGCAGCGAGCGTGTCGAGATGAGCGACAACGGCCTCCGGTTCGAGGCGCACCCATATGTCGGGAAATTCATACTGCTTGGTGTCGTACTTGTCGCGTAACGCCTCTGTCACGAGCTCCCCGCGGCGATGCGTCAAGAGGTTCCGCAGGTCGATCACATCAGTGACGTTGCTCGGATCGACGGTCACCCCAAAGACCTCGCTGAACACCTTGCGCAACTGGTTCCAGTTCGGCGATCTCTCGCGGAACTCAACGGCTTGGAAGCGAAATGAGACGGTTTCGTAGAGGACCTTCTCGAGATAGACCTCGTACAGCGTTACGCAATCCCTGACGCCGGCTCGTCAGGAGCCAGTCGAAGTCGTTCTGATGCAGCCCGGCAACCTCGTCCTCGAAGAGGTGGATGAACTCCCGCCCTTCCCCGTCACTCGGTACCGCACTCAGTCTGTCCCAGATCGTCTGATAGGCCTGGCCCGAGAATTCGCGAGCGAGTCGGAGGAATGTCCGGAGGCGATCCTCGGACAGCCGCCACTCGTCAAAAGCGCGAGTGACACCACCTGTGTCAGGGCTCCAAGGGCGGTGAGTCATATGTCGTACAACGACGTATTCTCGGCCGCTCGGGCCAAGTCGCGGGTTCGACCGCTCGATGCGGCTCAGGAAGAAGTCGCGCGTCGGGGCGTCCATGAAGTAGACGTAGCAGCCGCGGAGGCCGCGGGTCAGGAGGACGCGGTAGGTGCTCTTGACGAAGTCGGTGAACTCCTGCGTCGGTGACGCCGCGGCGGACGACGCGGTCGTGCGACTGGTCGCGCTGGCCGACCCATCCCCCATCCATCGGCCGGTAGACGAGGTCGGGGCCGAAGATGACGCCGACGTAGTCGAACTCGAAGCCCTGCGCGGTGTAGACGCAGCCGACCTGGTCGATCCCCTCCGTGGTCGCTCGCCCAGAAGTCGGACTTCGGGATGCCGGGCGCCGAGCCGGCCGAGCCTCGGCCTTGGCGTTCCAGGGCATCGACCAGTCCCCTACCCTGACGTCGGGCTCGAGCTGGCCGGCGTCGTCGGGGTCCGACCACGGCCAGCAGAAGCCGGCGACGAGCCGGGCGGTCGCCCCCTCCCCTGCCCTGCCGCGGATCAGCCGCGTCGAGCTCGCTCGATCGAGCCGACGATCCGGAAGTCGAACTCGTCGTCGGCCGGCCAGAGGACCTGCGGCGTCCGGTCCAGCTCGAGCGTGTTGTCGACCCACTTGATGAACGAGTCGGAGCCGTTCGAGCGGAACTGCGCCTGGAGCTCGAACTCGCGGACCTCGAGCCGACGCTTGGCGGCGGCCTCGCGGATCAGGTCGGTGCTGCCGACCTCGCCCGGGCGCACGACCTGCAGGTCGTCGATGAAGAAGACCGAGACGCGGCTGGCGTCGAGGATGTCGTCGATCTGGGCCTTGCCGGTGCGCGCCTTCGCGGGCGTGAAGCGGCTCGTGCTGATCGTGCGGATGCGGTGCGCCTCGTCGAGGATCGACGACGTCGAGCGGCTCGTCGACGTTCGCGGTGTCGCGGAAGTACTTGAACAGCGCGCTCGCGCGCGCTGCCGACGATCTTGCGCAGGTTCTCCGTGAACGCCTTCGAGCCGGTGACGTGGAGGGTCCGGAGGCCGAGCGCGGACAGCTCGGCGACGAGGTTGACGGCGATGACCGACTTCCCGGTGCCCGGGCCCGCCGGCGACGATGAAGGCGACCTTCTGCTGGTTCTGGCCGGCGCCGCGGACCGAATCCATGATCGCGTTGTAGGCGACCTGCTGTTCGTCGAGGAGCGTGAAGACGGGCTCGTTGCGGATCACGCGCGCGACGTGGTCGAGCAGGCGCTTGTGCGGCCGGAAGGCGGTGGTGGCGACCCGGTCGAGGATCGAGCCGTCGTCCGGGCCCGGCGACGCGGGCGTCGAGGAAGGTCGCGAAGGCGTCGAGCTGGTCGCCGGCGAAGGACGGGTTCGTCGCCAGGAGCGTCGCGAAGTCGGCGTGGTAGAGCGGCGACTTCGGGTCGTGCTGCGCGTAGTGGAGGTAGGCGCAGGCGTCGAGCGCGATCGCCGCCGTCGGTGAACGCCGGGTGCGTGTCGAGCAGGTAGCGCTGGTACTGGGCGACCTGGCGCGACGGATGCAGGTGGTCGACGCTCGCGGCCGCCGAAGTCGACGGCGACGCAGTCGGTGATGTTCGAGCGGCCGACCTCGGTCCACTGCTTGAGCTCGACGATGACGGCGGCGTCGCCGGTCGTCGGGTTCGAGCCCGTGATCAGGACGTCGAGGCGCTTCGACGAGAGCGGCAGCTTGAGCTCGACGAGGATGCCCTGGTCGCGTCAGGTCGGCGAGCTGCAGGACGTTGGCCATCGCGCGCGAGCGAGTTCCGCCAGGACGTGACCTCGGACGGCGCCGGCCGGTAGCGGAACTCCTCGAAGAACCGGTCGGCCAGCTGGTTGGCGAGCCGCGCCTGGACGGCGTCCGCGATGAACTGCTCGCTGGTGCCCTGGTAGAGGTGCACGGTCCCCCCTCGCGGTTGGGACGCGAACGCGCTCAACCAGCGGTCGGCTCAATACTTAGTGTACGGGACCGTTGTATCAGCAGCATCTCAGATGGTCCCGACCGCCAGACACCACGCGGGAGGAGCGGCCGATGTTCGTCCCGCGCTCGAAATCAACAACGAGTGTACGAGGTGAACGTTGCGCTCATGTCTTCGGCGCACCGCCGCGGCCGACTGCGCCGGCGGCCTCGGCGATCGCCGCAGCGGAGATCCTTGATCAGCAGGATCAGGTGGAGCGGATCCGTGGGTGATGGCTCGAGACCGATGTCGAGGCGTGCGTAGAACGCGGCGGCGGCTTCGTTCTCGGCGTGGATGAGCAGGGCGCGTACACCGACGCGGTCGGCGATCGAGGCGACCTGGAACAGAGCGTCGCGCACGAGCGCGGAACCGAGGCCCCTCCCCTGCTCGGCCCGATCCACTCCGAGCCGGGTCAGGATGACGACCGGGACCGGGTATCGGCCGACGCCTTTGGTCGCTCGCGGCGGGGCGGCGTCATGGCTGACTGAGCCGGCGGCCAGGGCGTAGTAACCCACGACACCGCTCGAGTCGGCCCGGCAGACCACGTACACCTTGGCGGTGTCGGATCGGTGGGCCTGGAGCGCGTGGCGCTGGAGCCATGTTGTTTGCGCCTCCGAGCCGCAGTCGAAGTCGCCTGTCTGATGGGCGGGCGTGATCGCTTCGATCGGCCCGAAGCGGTTCACCCCCGGTCGAGCACGCTCGGTCGGGCCAGGAATGCCGCCAGGCCCGGCATGGGCCGCGGGTCACGATCGAGCAGCTCGATGAAGGCGTCCCAGCGCTCGTCGGGGAGCGCAAACGTCGTTCGCTCCGCAAGCACCTCGCGTGCCGCCTCGGTCGCGTGCTCGAGCACGAAGGCGCTCACGCTCGTCCCACGAGCGACCGCGGCCTCGTCCAGCAACCTACGAGCGGCCGGATCAAGCCTGAGCTCGAGTCGATGGCTCTTGCGCGCAACGGTCACGATGGATCACCCGCCTACGATGTGTCCGGACACTATCCGTACAGTCTCACGGCGGGTCGGGACTGTCAATCGGGAGGAGGTTGGGCGTCGGATCAACCGTCATCCCGCGAGCCAGTCGAGCACACGCACCGCGCGGAGCGTGTTCCACCGGCCCGGCTCTGGCTCCTGTGGAGCGGCCGGGCGGCGGGTAATCTCCTCTGTATGAAGCCCCGCGTGTTCCTCGGATCCTCGGGCAAGCAAGCGAAGCTGGTGCAGGCCCTGACGCGCGGGCTGGCCGACGTTGCGGAGGTTGAGCCGTGGACCGCGGTCTTCAACCCAGGCGTCTCGACGCTCGACCGGTTGGTCGAGCTCACGCGCGAGGTGGACTTCGCCGCGTTCGTCTTCGCGCTGGACGATTGGACGGCCACCCATCGGACGAGTCCGCCCAGGGGCAGGCATCCCCGCGTGACAACGTCGTCTTCGAGGCTGGCCTCTTCGGCGGCGCGTTGGGCATGCGCCGCACGTTCATCCTCCATGCGAAGGGCGCCAAGCTGCCGACGGACCTCCTCGGGATGACCGCGGTGCGCTACCCACCTGCCCTGACGGCGGCCGACATGCGGACGGTGAACCAGAAGCTCCGGAAGGCGATCGAGGACGAAGGTCGACTGACGAGGATCGAGGGAGACTGGTGGCAGCATTCCCTCACGCTGCGGAGCGAGCGCGAGCCGTCGGCGATCAGCCTCCTCCGGATCTCGCGCGATCGGGACGGCGGCCTCGAGGTCGCGGGTCGCGCCTGGCAGGAGGACGGCACCCTCTCGTCTCGGTACTGGAGCGAGGCCGCCAAGGAGCACCGCGACCCGCCCAGCATCTTCTACTTCTGGAAGGGCGAGCGACCGCGGCACCCGAACGCCCCCCAGCTCGAGGGCACAGGGGAGATCCGGCTCGATTCTGCCGATCGGGCATCGGGCTACTGGATCACCCGGTCCGACGTCGACCTGCAGCTCCGCGAGCGGACGGCCGGTGTCTACCTGCGCGCCGATCCGGACGACATGGGCATCCTCGACGGCGGCGATGCGACGTTGCGCGCAGGGCTCCTCGCAGCGCGGCTCCGGGAGTGGAAGACGATCCTGGATACCTGAGTTCTCGGAGACTCTGGTCGTCTGCCCACCAGGCCGCTGGAGCGAGCTCGATCCCCGTGTCCGGGACCTTCGACAAGCGATCCTCGACCTCCTCGACGCAGCCCGGGCGAGCGCCCGGCTGCCCGACCTCGGGACCCAACAGGGCCTTCAGAAATGGCCGCGCAGGGCCCGGTCCAGGTCGCGAAGCAGCTCCCCGACGCGCCCTCCACCAGGCGGTGCCGCCGGGTAGCGACTGAGCACGTCAACGACGATCGGTGTCGCACGCCGACGAGCTTGCTCGATCTGCTCTGCACCGACGTCTCGATCGTCGCCCGCCGTCAGTTCGGCCGCTCTCGCCGCGTGGGCCGCCGCCCCCAGGATGTGCTTGACCTGGTGAGCGTCGGCCAGTGGATGCAAGTACGCAGCGGATGCCGCCGACATCGCGGCTCGGGCCGCATCGCTCGCGGCCGCGGTGTCTGCGTATCGGGCCGCCTTGAGCGCCCCCCACGCGGTGTCGCGAAGAGTCTTGCCGCGTTTGCCGCCGCGAGCGAACGTCCACGCGGCGTCGATCGCCTCGCGAGGGCGGGAGTCGGCCGGGTGCGCTCTCTCGAAGATCTCCAGCACGTCCTGCGCGCTCTCAGCGGCGTACCTGGTGACCTCGCGAAGCTCGTCCATGCTCAGAACGATGTCGCTGGTCTCATTCGCGACGGTCACGACTGTGCCGGCGCCACGTTCGGGTTGACGTGGAACACGTTGTCAGGGTCCCACTCGCGCTTCAGGGCGGCAAGGCGCTCGAGCTTGGCGTCGCCGTAGATCCTGCGCGACTCCTCTGGGCCGACATCGGAGTTGCCGTTCGCGTAGGCGCCGAGGGCTCGGTCCGGTTCGACCACGGCCATCGCCCGCCGGCACCAGTCGGCATTCGCCTCGTCGAGCGCCGGGTCGGTCCAGTCCGAGTCCGCGCTGAGGTCGAACGCAGACGCTCGGCCGGCATAGGCAGTCGCGTCCTCGGGGACGCGGCCGATCGCTCCGCCGAGGGCCGTGACCGAGAAGGTCCCCTCCCCCGGCGCGGTCGCGACGAGCTCGACCAGCTCGTCGAGGGCCTCGCGACGGACGTCGTTCGCGTTGTGGCTGTTGATGAATGATCGGCTGCCCCAGGCGAACGCGAGGTCGTGCGCGGTCTGGACGTCGAGGTACGGGACGCTCCCGATCGTCGTCGTCACAGGCGTCGGCCCGACCCGAAGCCCGGCGGTGTCGCGCTCGACGTCGTCTGCCGAGCCGCTGTGGTTCCAGGCCAGGTACGTGATCGGCTTGCCCACGAGGTCGTCCGGGTAGCCGGCGTCCGGTCCGGCCCGATCGATGCCGAAGATCACCGAAACCGTATCCGGCGCACCGGGCGCGTAGTCGCGGAAGACGGTCCACACGTCCTGGATCTGCGTCGCCGGGAAGGCCAGGACGCCTCGGTGGAGATCAGGCCCGAACGGCTGGAGCCGGAACTCGAACGCCGTCGCGATCCCGAAGTTCCAGCCGGCGCCGCGCAGGCCCCAGAAGAGCTCGGGCTCCTCGGTCTCGGTCGCGCGGACGAGACGGCCGTCGGCCGTGACGATCTCAACGGCCGCCAGGTTGTCGATCGTGAGCCCGAAGTGGCGCTGGAGGCGGCCGACTCCCCCGCCGAGCGTCAGCCCGGCGACTCCGGTGTGGCCGATGACGCCGGTCGGGCAAACGAGGCCGTGCGCCTGCGCGGCGACATCGAGCTCGCCGAGGAGCGCGCCGCCGTTCGCCCGGGCGGTCCGGGTCCGCGGATCCACCTCGACCCCGCGCATCGCGGACATGTCGACGAGGAGTCCGCCGTTCGCGCCACCGAGCCCGGCCGCGCTGTGGCCGCCGGACCGGACGGTGATCTCGAGGTCGTGCTCGCGCGCGAAGCGGACCGCCGTGGCGACCTCCTCGGCGCGTCGACGGGCGAGCGATCACGGCGGGCCGCCGATCGTGGATCGCGTTCCACAGGCGGCGCGCGTCGTCGTAGCCGCGTCCTCGGGCGTGATCACCTCGGCGCACGATCGGCGCAGCTGATCGACGTCGTGTGGCGCGATCCGAGCGGTTGCCTCGACCATCCGCTTCCCTCCGTCGTGCCTCGGGTCGACGCGTCAGATGGTAGCTCGGCCGGAAGGTCCCCTGGCCGTCGGCGCCGACGTGTCGGAGCTACGCTGGAGCCTCCACGGGCAGGCCCGCAGCCTCGACGGCCGCCGCCTGGCGATCGTCGTACGTCACGAAGGCGGCGATGTCGCGAGCGACGCGAAGGGCCGACGCGAGGTGAATCGCATCGAGAGCGCGCAGCCCGGGTCCACCCGCCGCCCCGGCGATCCGCGCCAGTTCGGCGTCGAGCTCGACAAATGCCAATCGTGCCAGGACCGGGCCGGCGTCCGCATCCGGATTGGCGCGCGCCACCGCCTTCGACACTTCGACGAATGCGATCCGGGAGGAGACGAGACGTTCGCCTTGTACTCGCGCGCGTAGCGTCCCCGACTCCGATTCAGCCACCACGAGTTTCGTTATGGCCGAAGCGTCGAGGTACAGCAAGGTCAACGCGCGTCGGATCGACGCTCGGCGAGGAGCGCCTCGGTGGCGGTCGTTCCGGTCGTCACCGGATAGGGTTCCGGAAGCTCCATCGTCTGGCTCTTGAGGGGAGGCGTGACTCGCCCTTCGGCGATGAGCTGCTCCAGCGATGACTGGCTAGCGGGGACCGGTCCAAGCTCGGCGACCGAACGATTGAACACCGTGACCTCGAACCGCTCGCCTGCCTCAACGCGGGACAGGTACTCGCGCAGATGATGTCGCAGTTCTCGCATTCCGACACGACTCATGTGACACACGGTAACACAGACGCTCGCCGGCAACGCGAACGCGCCGACCTAATGAACGCCGCGGGGCAAGGGGTGTGCGGGGTGGTGGCGGATCGAGAGCCACGTCGCGCGGGCCCATGCGAAGTCGTCGCTCATGATCGTTGCGATGAGGATGCGACCCTCGGCTGCGATCAATCCAGAGAGAGCGGATGACGCGAGCGCCGGCTGCTCGATCGGTCCATACCCGGCGCGTCCCTGGAGATCCGGTGGCATTGCATCGACGGGTCTTCCTGGCACTGCGGGCATCGTCGCGAGCAGCCGATCGATGGGCACCGGGCGGCGACGATCGTCGACGGCCAGGCTCGTGAGCGATACCGCGCGATCCTCCGCCCAACCATGCCAGTAGCCATCATGCGCGAAGTGCGCCTCCGCGAATGATGTCGGGACTGCGATCGACCAATGGGCGAAGACCCGACGAGTCTCCGACGCGCCGACGGACGTTCCTTCATGAGTCACGGCGACAGGATGCCCACCGCCCCTTAGCTGCCAATTGTCCGGATCGGCCGCGCGTACGTCCGGTCGACCAGAGCTGGCGCGGAACACGTTGATGTGGTCGCGCGCGGCGAGCAGCGCGGCGGGCACCGCGTACGGAGCGCGGACGCGACGATCACGCTGCGATACGGTATGAGGCGATGAAAGCAGTCGTCCAGGATCGGTACGGTCCGCCGGAGGTGCTCCGGATCGAGGAGGTCGAGCGGCCCGTGCCGAAGGACGACGAGGTCCTCATCAGGGTCCGCGCCGCGACGGTCTCGCAGACCGATGTTCACGCCCGCGCGGCCTCCCCCGTCTTCTGGCGGCTCGTCGCCGGACTCCGCCGGCCGCGCTGGCGAACGCTCGGCGTCGACCTGGCCGGCGAGGTCGAGGCCGTCGGCGCGGCGGTCAGCGAGTTCAAGGTCGGCGACGCGGTGTTCGGGAGCCCGTCGAGGTACTTCGGCACGCACGCGGAGTACGTCTGCGTGCCCGAGCGCGGGCCGTTGGCCCTCAAGCCGGCCCGGCTCAGCTTCGAGGAGGCCGCGGCGGTCACCGACGGCGCCATGCAGGCGCTGTCGACCCTGCGCCTGGCCGGCGCGGGGCCGGGCCGTCGGATCGTCATCTACGGCGCCTCCGGCTCGCTCGGCACGGCCGCGGTGCAGCTGGCCAGGCACTTCGGCGCCCACGTGACGGCCGTGTGCAGCACCCGGAACGTCGAGCTCGTGCGATCGCTCGGGGCCGACGAGGTCGTCGACTACCTCCAGGACGACTTCACGAAGCACGGCCAGACCTACGACGCGATCATCGACGCGGTCGGCAAGTACTCCTTCCGGCGCGGCCGAAAGGTGCTCAAGCCCGGCGGGGTCTATGTCGCCACGGACGGCGGGCGATTCCTGCTCGAGACGCTTGCCCTTCTCGTGGTGACGCGGTGGGTCGGCTCCAAGCGGGTCCGCGGGGCCATCGGTCGACGGAGCAAGGAGGACGTCCGGCTCATGAAGGAGCTCATCGAGGCGGGCGCCTACCGACCCGTCGTCGATCGGCGCTACCCGATGGACCGGGTCGCCGAGGCACACCGGTACGTCGAGACCTGGCGGAAGAGGGGCAACGTCGTCCTCACGATCCCGTAGGTCGCCGTGTCACCGTCCCAGGACCGTGTCGATCCCAGCGAGGACGAGGTCGAGCCTGGCGCTCGTCAGTCGACCGACGCGGTCGATCAGGGTCGATCGATCGATCGTGACGATCTGCGAGACGTTCGCGACGCCGTCGCGCTCCAGACCCGTCGCCCGCGCGGTCAAGCGGACATTCCCGGGCGCCGATGCCCACTTGAGGTTGCTCGTCAGGGGGACGACCACGACCGTGCGGATCGCGCTTCGATTGAAACTGTCGCCCTGGACGATGATCACCGGCCGTTGGAACCCTGGCTCCGAGCCGAGGGGATCGCCCAGATCCGCCCACCAGACGTCGCCCTGGGAGATCACCAGTCCGAAGCGGCGAGCACTCGTCGACCGGCGGCGATCACGAATGGGTCGAGCTCCTCACCCACCGCTGCGACCACCCGGTCCAAGGCCTCGACGACGTCGTCGGGGTCGTGGCGGGCCACGTACTCACGGAGCGCGGTGCTGTAGACGTCGCTCCGGGATCGTCGCTCTCGTCTCGCCAGTCGCTCGGCTCGTTCGAACACGTCATCTGGCACGGATACCGCGGTCTTCATACCCAGAGTATAACCCTGGCCTGTCAAGCGGATCTCGAAGCGGGCCCGCTGTGCGCGAACCAGTCGAGCACGCGCAGGGCGCGGAGCGTGTTCCACCGGCTCGGCTTGCCCTCGCCGTCCTCCATCTGGAAGTGGGCCTCGCCCTCGTGGACGTTCTGGAGCGGCCAGCGGCCGTCGGGATCCCGATCGCCCTCGACGACCCCGATCGCCTCGGCGACGCGCTCGTCGGGCTTGACCTCGGCGGCGCGCAGGTACTCCAGCCCGCGCAGGACGTCGTAGAAGTACCAGGTCGGGAACGAGAACTGGAGCCAGCTGGGGTCGATCACCTCGCCGGTCGACTTCCGACGGAACAGCCGGCGCTCGAGCATGTACGCCTCGCCGCGGCGGCGTGCCGCGCGCACCTCGGCCGAGCCGCCGATCGCCCGCTCGTGCTCGAGCAGGCCCTCGAGGACGTTGATGGTCGTCCCGAACGACGACACCGTCGCGCCGTTCTCGACCTCGCAGTTCCAGCCGCCGTCGGACAGCTGCTCGCCGAGGAGCCGGTCGACGAGCGGCGTCATGTCCACCCCGAAGTACGAGCCGGTCGCGACGACGTTGCCGTTGATGCACGGCTCGACCTCGCCCTCGAAGAACCGGTTGTCGGCCCACGGGGTCTCCACCGGTGCGCCGCCCCGCCAGATGACATGCTCGCGGACGAGGCCGACGGCCCGCCGGGCCCCCTCGCTCTGGGGATCGAGCCCGAACCGCCGCAGGAGCTCCAGGACGTGGAACGTGTCGGTCCAGTCGTGCGACCACGGCCGGCCGCCCCACTGGCCGTCCGGCGCCTGGAGCGCGAGCAGCCGGGCGCCCCAGCCCTCGGTCGCGACCCTCGACCGCTCGGCGGCGATGACGTCCGCCGGCTCGTGCGTCAGGTCGCGCATCACCTGCCAGCGGATCGAGGGATCGGCGTCGAGCAGCCAATCGACAACGGTCATGTCCCTACCTCGCGCCACCCCAGTACGCCCACGATCCGCAGATGATGGCAGCGATTCGACGGCGAACATGCCCGCGGTAACCGTCCCCCTACGCCGGGCCGCTGGCTTCGCCGGCCAGAACGATGTGCTCGAACTGCCGCCACAGGATCGCGACGAGCAGCGCAGAGCCCACGAAGCCGAACCAGAACGGGGCGGTGATCCCGAAGGTCTTCGCGAGCAGGCCACCGATCGGCGTGCCGATCACCATCCCGCCCACGATCGCGACCCGGTAGACCCCGCCCACCCGGCCGAGCAGCTCGTCCGGGACGGCGCGCTGGCGCACGACGGTCGACGTCGTGCCCCACACGAAGGCGTGCGCCCCGAAGACGACCAGGGTGGCCAACGCGACCGCCGATGAGGTGGTCAGGGCAAGCACCAGGTGGGTGCCCGTCTCGATGAGCAGGCCGACCCGCATGATGTCGGCCAGCGAGAAGCGCCGCTCCAGGCGGCCGTAGGAGACGATCCCCACCACCCCGCCGACGGCCATCGCCGTCGTCAGGAGCCCGAAGCCCACCTCGTTCATGCCCAGCCGCTCGCCGGCGTACAGGACGAGCACCGACCACGCCGCTCCGAACGTGATGTTGAAGGTGAGGATCGTCAGCGCCAGCGTACGCATCGGCGGATGCCCGACGAGCCACCGGAACCCCTCGAGCATCTCGGCGCGCACACCCGGCCGGTCGGGCTGGAGCTCCCTGACGTCGGTGACGACCCGCGAGATGAGCACCGCGCCAAGCGCGAAGCAGGCGCCGTTCGTCGCGAACGGCAGGGCCGGGCCGGCCGCGAACAGGAAGGCGCCGACCGGTGGCAGCAGGAGCTGGTTCGCGAGCAGGAAGGCGCCCTGCATCCGCGCGTTGGCGATGCCGAGGTCTTCGCGGGCCACGAGACCCGGCAGCAGGGTGCTGCTGGCCGAGTCGGCGAAGGTCTCGGCCGTGCCCAGCACGAACAGGATGACCAGCACCAGCGCGATGCTCACCGTCCCGCTGACGATCGTCGCGACGAGCGCGACCAGCACGACGGCTCGACCCAGGTTCACCACCACGACCATTCGCCGTCGATCGAACCGATCGGCGGCCACCCCGCCCACGACGCCGAACAGCAACGCCGGCAGGTACTCGCTCAGCAGCGCCATGGACACCAGCAGCGGGTCGCGCGTCTGGGAGGCGACGAGCAACGGGCCGGCGGTGAGCGCGACGCCGTCGCCGACGTTGTTGACGACCGTCGCCGACAGGAGCCAGCGGAAGCTCCGTCCGAGCCTCGTCGGCGCGATGGTCTCGGTGATCCGGGCGAGAAGGGTTCGCACCGGCGGCAGGATAGCAACGCGGGTCGCCTCGGGTCGGTGCCCTGCACGGATCGGGCCCAGCCTGCTGGGTTCAGCGAGTCACGGATCGGTCCGGCCGACGGCACGAGGCGGTTCTGCGGGCACGTCGACTTGACGGCCAGCCGGTACAACCGTATGGTTGTATCAATGGCGCCAGGTCTTCGACGCCGATCACGTCTTTGCCGCACTGGCGGATGCCACCAGGCGCGACATCGTCCTGCGGGCGCTCAGCGGCAGCGAGGGCGTCGCCGAGCTGGCCGGGCACTACCCGATGAGCTTCGCGGCGGTGCAGAAGCACGTCGCCGTGCTCGAGCGGGCCGGCCTGGTCACCAAGGAGCGCACCGGCCGCCGCAAGGTCGTGCGCACCAACATCGAGGGGCTCCGCCTGGCGCGAAGCCTGCTCGACCAGTACGAGGCGCTGTGGCGCGGCCGGATCGACCGCATGACGGACCTCATCACCAGCACGGAGGAGACCAGCGCATGACTGTCACCGCCGTCCGGAAGGACCCCGACGCCCTGACCATGACCCTGACGGCCGAGTTCGACGCATCGCCGGAGCGGGTCTGGGAGCTGTGGGCCGATCCGCGCCAGCTCGAGCGCTGGTGGGGTCCGCCCACCTACCCCGCCACGTTCACCGCCCACGACCTCGCGCCCGGCAGTCGCGTCCAGTACCACATGACCGGGCCGAGCGGCGACCAGCCGCACGGCTTCTGGGACGTCGTCGAGGCCGATCCACCGCGCCGGCTCGTCTTCCTCGACGGGTTCGCGAACGACGACGGCACGCCGAACGACGACTTCCCGCGCAACGAGGGGCGCGTCACGATCGAGCCGATCGCTGCCGGCCGGACGCGGATGTCGATCGAGAGCCGCTTCCCGAGCACCGAGGCGATGGAGCAGGTCCTGGCCATGGGCATGGAAGAGGGCCTCACGCTGGCGGTCGGCCAGATCGACGCGATCCTCGCCGAGGACGCCGTCCACTCCGCGTAGCTCACGAGATCACCACGAGGAGGCGAGCCATGACCACGATGACCGAGCCGACGACGCGCACCCTGGAGGTCCCCGGCGCGACCCTCACGTACGACGTTCGCAAGACCGACTCTCCTGCCCCGATGCTGCTCCTGATCGGGTCGCCGATGGGCGCCGGCGGGTTCGTCACGCTCGCAAGCCACTTTCCCGATCGCACCGTGGTGACCTACGACCCCCGCGGCATCGAACGCAGCGCGAAGACCGATCCGGCCAGCCCGTCCACGCCCGACGAGCACGCCGACGACCTGCATCGGATCATCGCCGAGCTCGACGCGGGCCCGGTCGACCTCTTCGCCAGCAGCGGTGGGGCGGTGAACGCCCTCGCGCTCGTGGCGAGGCATCCGGAGCAGGTTCGGACGCTCGTCGCGCACGAGCCGCCGCTCGCGTCGATCCTGCCCGACCGCGAGGGCGCGATGGCGGCCACCCAGGCCATCTCCGACACGTACCAGCGCAGCGGATTCGGTCCGGCGATGGCGCAGTTCATCGTCGCCGTCAGCCACAAGGGCCCGATGACCGCGGAGTTCGCGAGTCGACCGGCGCCAGACCCCGCGATGTTCGGGATGTCCGCCGAGGACGACGGCACCCGCACCGACCCGCTCCTGGGTCAGAACATCACGACCTGCACGCACTACGAACCCGATCTCGACGCGTTGCGGGCCGCCTCGACCCGCATCGTGCTGGCCGCCGGCGCGGAGTCGGAGGGCGAGATGGCGCATCGCGGCGCCGAGGCGGTCGCCGAGCGGCTCGGCACGACCCCGGTGACCTTCCCGAGCGGCCACGGCGGCTTCCTCGGCGGCGAGTACGGCCAGACCGGCGATCCGGATGCCTTCGCCGCGAAGCTGCGCGAGGTCCTCGCCGAGGCCTGAGGAACGGAGCACGCTGCGTGGCAGTAGGCTGGGAGCATGACCGACACGCTGCGGGTGATCCTCGAGGTCGGCAAGAAGCGCAGGGTCGTGGCGGGTGCGATGGACTGGCCCGGCCTCGATCGCTGGGGGACCTCGGAGGACGACGCACTCGAGAAGCTCCTGGCCTACGTCCCGCGGTACGCCGGCGTCGCCGAGCGGGCCGGCCTGGCGAGCGCGTTCGCGCAGGCGCGCGACCTCGAGGTGGTCGAACGCGTGCCCGGATCGAGCTCGACCGACTTCTGGGGGATCGCCCACGTGCCGTCGCAGATCGAGCGTGAGGTCCTGCCACCCGCCGACCTGGAGCGGCGACTCGACCTCCTGCGGGCCTGCTGGGCCTATTTCGACGACGTCGCGGGGCGCGTCTCCCGCGAGCTCCGGCCGGGACCTCGCAGCGCCGGGCGCAGTCGCGACCAGATCATCCGCCACGTGTACTACAACGAGCCCGAGCAGTTCTCGCGCAAGGTCGAGGTCAGAACCCCGATCGACGTCGTCCTGACCCCGGACGGCCTCGCGACGCACCGGCAGGCATACCTCGACGCGATCCGCGCCTACAACGCCGAGGGCAAGCCGGCGCGGACCTGGCCGATCCAGTTCCTCGTGCGCCGCACCGCCCACCACGTCATGGATCATGCGTGGGAGATGGAGGACCGCGACCTCGCGCATTCCTGACCGAAACAGTCGGCGCGCCCCTGAGCGATCAGTCGAAGTCGATCCGCATGACGACCCGTCGCGCGGTCGGATGGCTGACCTCCTGGAACCCGGCCTCGGCGAAGATGCTGCGGCTCCCGACGTTGAGCTCGCCCCAGGTGATCTCCTGGCCGGGGTCGACGAGCATCGGGTAGCCCTCGAGGGCGCGCGCGCCGCGCTCCCGGGCGAAGTCGACCGCCGCCCGCGCGAGCGCTCGGCTGACCCCGCGGCGCCGATAGCCGGCACGCGTGATGAAGCAGACGGCCGCCCAGACGCCGTCGTCGTCCCTGTCCTCGTCCCGCCCGCTCCACGGGACGGGGGTCCGCCGGAGGCGGGCGTAGGCGGTCCGGGGCTCGACCGCGCACCAGCCGACCGGCTCGCCGTGGAGGTACGCCACGAGGCCGCTCGTCGTCTCCGCGCTGGGGAAGCCGCAGTGGGTCTGCGATTCCAGCCGCGCCATGCGACCCGCGACCTGGAGCTCGCGCCATTCGGCCCAGCTCCGCATCTTCGGCCGCTGGCACTGGCAGTACGCCGCGTAGCCGCGACGGCCGAAGATCGCGAGGAGGTCCTCCCAGCTGGCCTCGTTCGCGGGCACGACGGTGACGTCGTCCGTCAGGTCCACTCCCGTCGGCAGTCCTGCCCGGTGACCGGTCGGGAACCCCATGCCTGCTCCTCCCCTGCCCCGCCGTCGACCATCGGCCGAGCTGCGACTCCACATCAGAGTCAACGGTGAGGGTACGTGACCGTCCTTGTGCCCGCGTCCCGGTGGACGTGGCCTCGGGGCGCTCCCAGCGATCGCGATCCCTAGCGCGCGGTGTTGCGCTCGTACAACCGTCTCGCCCACAGGTAGCCCACGACCGAGATCGCGACGCACCAGGTGACGGCGAGCAGGCCGCTGTTGCCGATCGGCGTCCCGAGCAGGAGCCCGCGGACGGTCTCGATCACCGGCGTGAACGGCTGGTTCTCGGCGAACCAGCTCAGCCCGTCCGGCATCGAGCGCGTGGGAACGAACCCGCTGCTCAGGAACGGCAGGATGATGAGGAACATCGGCAGGTTGCTGGCGGTCTCGACGCTGTTCGAGACCATGCCGAGCGCGACCGAGAGCCAGGTGACCGCGAGCGCGGCGAGGGTGAGGACGCCGACGGCCGCCAGCCACTCGATGGGGCCCGTCGTCGGCCGGAACCCGATCAGCAGGGCGACGGCCATGACCAGGGCCAGGGCCAGCATCGTCTGGATCACGCTGCCGATGACGTGGCCGATCAGGACCGACGCTCGGGCGACGGCCATCGTGCGGAACCGGGCGATGATGCCCTCCGACATGTCCATCGCGACCGAGATCGCCGTGCCCTGGGCCGCGCCGGCGACGGTGATCAGGAGGATCCCGGGAAGGACGTAGGCGGTGTACTCGGCGCGACCGCCGGCCACCCCGCCGAGACCGGCCCCGAGCGTGCCGCCGAAGACGTACACGAAGAGCAGCAGGAACACCACCGGGATGCCGGCGATGAAGAAGGTCAGGGAGGGGTAGCGGCGCATGCGTCGGAGGTTGCGCCGCAGCATCGTCGCCGAATCGGCCACGACCAGGGGATACGTGATCATCGGACGGTCGCCTTCTCGCTGTCGGGGTCGCCCGTGAGCGACAGGAAGACGTCATCGAGATCGGGTGTCTGGACCGCGAGCCCGCCAACGTCGATCGATGCGGCATCGAGCCGGTCGAGGAGCGCCCGGAGCGAGCGGGTCCCCCCGTCGCTCGGGATCTGGAGGGTCAGCGCCTCCTCGTCGGCCGACCCATCCTCGAAGACCGAAGCAGCCCGCTCGAGCTCGGTGGCCTCGGTGAACGCGAGCCGGATGTGTCCACCCGGCACGAGGCGCTTGAGCTCGTTCGGGGTGCCCTGGGCGACCAGCTTCCCGTGGTCGAGGACGGCGATCCGATTGGCGAGCCGATCGGCCTCGTCGAGGTACTGCGTCGTCAGGAAGATCGTGACCCCGCCGGCGACGAGCTCCCGAATGATCCCCCACATGACGCGGCGGCTCCGGGGATCGAGCCCGGCCGTCGGCTCGTCGAGGAAGATGATCCGCGGGTCGCCGACGAGGGTCATCGCGAGGTCGAGTCGCCGTCGCATGCCCCCCGAGTAGGTCGCGACGGGCTTCTTCGCCGCATCGACCAGGTCGAACCGCTCGAGCAGCTCGGCGACCCGTCGCCGGCCCTCACCCCGGCCGAGGTGGCGCAGGTCGGCCATCAGCTGCAGGTTCTCCTCGCCGGTGAACAGGGCGTCGACCGCCGAGAACTGGCCGGTGAGGCCGATGACGGCGCGGACGGCATCGGGCTCGCGCGCGATGTCGTGGCCGGCGACCTGCGCCTCGCCGCCATCGGCGGCGATCAGGGTCGACAGGATGTGGACGGTCGTCGTCTTGCCCGCGCCGTTCGGCCCGAGCAGCGCGAAGACGGTCCCTTCGGCGATGTCGAGGTCGATGCCGTCGAGGACGACCAGGTCGCCGTACGACTTGCGCAACCCGGTCGCGCGGATCGCCGGTCGGGCATCGAGGGTGGCCATCACTCCCCTCCCCGCCCGGCAACGCGCGGGAGATCAGATGTCGAGGTCCTCGACCAGCGGCTCCCGGTGAGAACCGGCGACCATGTCGTAGAGCTGGGACGGGATCTTCGGGCGCAGCTCATCCAGGGATTCGACGACCTCGAGCGTGGACTCGGCGGGTGTGGACCCGTAGCTGACGTTCCCGAGGCCCAGATATCCACGCCAGCCGGCCGGCTTGCCCTCGCCGTCGACCATCGTCCAGTCCGCGCCGCGCTCGATGTGGAGGACGAACTTGCCGGTGCGGCCGCGGTAGACCCGGAAGGTCTCGACCCGACCCTGCGACGAGTACCACTCGCCGAGGAGCACGCCGACGAACCGGACCTTCCTCCCCTTGCCGGGCCCGACCCGGACCGTGATCTCGTCGAACCCGCTTCGCTTGCCCTCCTCCACGTCGACGTAGCGACGCAGCGCAGCGGAGATCGCGGCCGAGAGGTTGTCGCCGGCGAGCTCCTGGGCGCGCTGATAGAGGGGCAGGTCTCCCTCCGAGACATAGATCGTCTTGTTCGGCACCTGAGCATCGTAACTCCCGACTGACGCGCTGAACATACGTAGGAGTATACGTATATCCCCAGGAGATGCAAGCACTCGGTCGTCCGAGGGCACGGGACGATCGACGTCCGTGAGCCGTACGACGTCGGGCGGACCGTACCGCTCCCGGACCGCTGCCTTCATGGCTCTCCCCCGATCGACCAGCCCCAGGCGCTTGCCGCTCTCGGCGCGTCCTGAGGATTCAGCGAAGGTCAAGAGCGGGTCAAGGAAGACGTGGCCGACCTCGCGACGATCTCGGCATTGCCCGTATCCTGAGCCGGACGAGCGCGCGCCACGAGAACGGAGAGAGACATGGACTTCAACAGCATCCTCATCGGGTCCGAGGATCCGCAGCGGCTGGTCGACTACTACACCCGGGTCCTCGGCAAGCCGGGCTTCTCGGACGGCGGGTACACCGGGTGGCAGCTCGGCTCCGGGTTCGTCACGGTCGGCCCGCACTCCGAGGTCAAGGGCCGGAACACGGCTCCGGGGCGGATCATCTGGAACATCGAGTCC
Source organism: uncultured Chloroflexia bacterium (assembly GCA_963837825.1). Lineage (GTDB taxonomy): Bacteria > Chloroflexota > Limnocylindria > Limnocylindrales > CSP1-4 > Chersky-267. The sequence continues at coordinate 218,894 of CAWIOR010000001.1, read as the reverse complement.
ACGGACGTGCCGGGCGACTTCGAGCGGATGAAGGCCGCCGGGGCGATCGTCATCGCGGCGCCGTACAGCTTCGAAGGGGCACCCGGCTCGTCGATCGCGACGTTCGCCGACCCCGACGACAACTACTTCCAGCTCATGACCCCGATGGAGCCGCCGGCCGCCGGGTAGTCACTGATCCGCATGGGCCGACTGGTCTACTCGATGTCCGTCTCGCTCGATGGCTTCGTCGAGACGCCGACCCGGTCACTCGACTAGGGGCTGGACTCCTTGATGATCTCGCCCTTGACGGTGGCGGTGATGGCGTTCTGGGACGCCCCGACCGCCACGGTCTTCTTCACCTTGGCCGTGCCGCCGCCGTCGTCGATCTGGACGTCGCCGAGCACGAACATGAACCCGCCGGTCGCCCCGTTCGGGCCGAGCTGCAGCATCTGGCCGAGGCTGATGCCGAGGCACGTCCCCGAGACCACGATCTTGCTGGCGTTGTCGATAGGTCACCGTCCACGGACTCGGCGCGTTCGGATCCGCCGCGGCGGGATGGCTGGCTCGGAGCGTCACGGTGCCCTGTTCCTTGAACGGCGTCGGACAGGGGACGTCGCCGTTCAGGGTGATCTTGGCCGTGGTCGGACCCGAGCCAAGGTATGAGCCGTCGGACTGCCTGGTCAGGACGATGTCGTGCACGGAGAGGGCCGTGCTGTACGACACGCCGAACCCGCTCGTGGTCATCGTTCCGTCGATGCTGACCTTGAGCTTCTCGCCGCCCGTGTGGAACTGGAGCACGAGCCTGCCGATCCCCTGCTTCGAGGTCGACACGAGCGTGACGGACGCGTCCTGGCCGTCCTCGTCCCCGGCCACGTAGGTCAGCGTCCCGGGCGGCTTCGGGACCTCCCTGGGGTCCAGCGTGTCCTTGCCGTTGAGCTCGGCCTTGATGAGCGCGGTCACCTTCTGGTCGAAGCGATGCCCGGTCCCCACCTCGAACTTGGTCGTGCTGCCCGCCTCGACATCTTCGCTGTGGGTGGGGTTCGCGTTGTTGGCGAAGGCGCTGGCCGGGATGTAGGAAGGCGCCGTGACGATCACGCATCGCCGGTCGCGCCACAGCCGCTGCGCTTCGACGAAGGACTTGTCGATCGTCGTGTAGTCGACGGCAGCCGAGCCGGCGGCGTTGAAGAGCATGTCGTTGGTCGCATCGCCGGTGCGATCGGCGGAGATCGAGCTGAGATTCGACCAGTCGCTGCCGGTGACCGACCAATCGTGCGCCGTCGGGACGCCGTCGCCGATGCCGCTCTCGCTCGTCGTGTACGTTCCTTCGTGCGACGCCTCCGGTCCCCCGTCGGCCGACGCTGTCCGCTTGAACTTCCCGTCCTGCTTCGAATCCTGGCTGACGTTGCCGAGATTCGCCTGGTCATCGACGTGGCCCTCGAATGTGCTGTCGCTCGTCACGCTGGCCGTGGCATGCGAGCCGACCCGGCCGCCCGCCCCGGCGAATGTGCTCGACTCCGAGGAGTAGGCATGACCACTCGAGGCCGCGACGATCCCCGCGGCGCTCGGGCAGACATCGATCTCGGCGTACACGTGGTACGTGACGCTCTGGTCCAGGAGCGTGGATCCGGTCGTGGTGTCGGTCGCCACGGTGTGGACGCTCCGATCGAACACCGCCCGGACATCGGACCCGTTGATGACGACGTCCGCAGTCGTCCTGACCTCGGTGGACGACGCGACGCCGCCATCCGTCGCGGAGGCCGACGACGTCCCGGTGTCTTCATGGGCGGTGTTCGATCCGGCGCGGCCGATGAAGTCGAGGGTCGATTTCAGGTAGTCGCGGGCCTCGTAGAGCGGAGGTGGATAGGCCGGCAGCGAGGCGATGATCGCGACGGCGTCGATGATCCGGCCGTCCTGGACGACCGAGGTCGGCGTCCCGAACGCCGGTGCAAGCGGTGCCTTCACGTCTGCAGCGCCCTCGGCGGCGGCCGTGACTGCGAGGATATGCTCGGCTTCGGTGCCCAGGGATGTCCTCAGGCCCATCATCTCGATCAGCCCTTCGCGACTCGGATCGAGGGCCCCCAGAGACTGCCCCGCGTGGGCCTGTGCATCGGCGCGCAACGCATCCGCCTCCGGACCACTCGAGACGGCAGACCCAGCGGCTGAGGTCGCTGGCGCGTTTGCCGACGGTGAGACGGTCGGCTGCCCGCCACAGGCGCTGACGACGACGACGATCAGGGCGAGGACGCGCAGGAGACGACCCGTCGGCATCGACGGAGTATGGCCGTTCTCAACGACCGACGCGGGCGGCGTTCTCCTCGAGCCGCACCGTGACGATCTTCGTCACGAGCGCGGTCGGGATGGGCTGGTCTGCCGGGAAGCGGATCGTCCCCTTCCCCGCCAGGTAGGGCGTCAGCGCGTCCCCGAGCGCCTCGATGACCGCCCCGCTCGCGGGAAAGAGGCTGTAGTGGTGCTTGTAGGCGGCGTAGGACACGAGGAATTGACGGCCGTGACTCCTGAACGCCGGCATCTGGTACGCGATCGTCTCGGTCGCCTCCGGGGCGGCGGCCTTGATCGTCTGCCGGAGCTGTTCGAGGGCGGCTCGTCGTTCGTCCGGAACGGTGGCCAGGTAGTCGTCGACGCTGGTCGGTGCGGCCATCGGGTCCTTCCTCCGTTCGAGCCCGGGGTGGCGGTCCTCAGCCTAATGCCTGGATGCCGAGGGGACGGTTCCGTGGCAGCATTGCGGGATGCCACTGACCGGGGATTACGCACCGGGCACGGCCGGCTGGGCGCGGAGGCAGGCCGAGCGCTACGAGGCGACCAACGGCGCGGAAGCGAATGATCTGCGCGGTCGGCCGGTGATCGTGCTGACGTCGGTCGGGGCGAGGACGAGCAAGCTGCGCAAGACGGCGTTGATGCGGGTCGAGCACGACGGCGTCTATGCCGTGGTCGCGTCCATGGGCGGCGCACCGAAGCATCCGGTCTGGTACCACAACCTGAAGGCGAACCCACACGTCGAGCTCCAGGACGGGCCCGCGAAGCGCGACTACCTGGCGCGCGAGGCCAGCGGCGACGAGAAGGTCGTCTGGTGGGAGCGGGCCGTCGCGACGTGGCCGGACTACGCCAAGTACCAGGCGAAGACCACCCGTCAGATCCCGGTGTTCGTGCTCGAGCCGATCGGGTCGCAACCGCGATGACGACGCCGCGCACGGTCTCGGGACAAGCCGCTCTCTCGGGGATGCGCCCCCACGTGAAGCGTGCCCTCGCCCAGACGATCCTGGCGATCGAAGCCGAGGCCATCGCTCCCTACCTGGAGGCGCTGCGGGAAGCCGACCGGGTGCTCGAATCCATCGCCGCAAAGGACGCAACCTCGACGTGGGACACGTCCTCGAGGGTCGACCTCGTCAAGCGGGCCGAGGCTGCACATCGACGGCTGGGACCCCTTCTCGGATGAGCAGGCCGTCTGACCCGATCCCCGAGGTCACCCACTACGCGAACGGCACGGTCAAGTATCGGGGCGCCAACCTCGACAGGCAGATGCACGGTCCCTGGGAGTGGTTCGTGGCGTACAGTCCGGCGATGGCCGCCTCGCCCCGCGCCTTCGTCCTCCGCCACACCCACCTTCGACCGGTCCCCGGACTCGAGGAGATCCGCCTCCACCTGGCCGACGAGGTGTTGCCGCTCTGGCATGCCGTCCAGATCGAGACGGACGACCCGGACGCCGCCCTGCCGTACTGGGCGTTCGCGTGGGGCGGAGGGCTGGCGATCGGGCGGTACCTGCGCGAGCACCCCGAGGCCGTGGCCGGTCGACGGGTCTTCGACCTGGCATCCGGCTCCGGGCTGTGCGCGATCGCCGCCATGCACGCCGGCGCGTCGGTGGTGACCGGCGCGGACATCGATGCCTTCTCCGCCGCAGCGATCGAGCTCAACGCCCGCGCCAACGGCCGCCGGGTCAGCGTCGTGCGTCGTGACGTGCTGGACGAGGACGCGCCCGACGTCGAGGTGATCCTGGCCGGCGACTGCTGGTACGACGCCCGCCTCGCCGACCGTGTCCTGCCATGGCTGCATCGGGCGCACGCTCGCGGGATCGACATCCTGGTCGGTGACCCCGGCCGCCGCTACCTGCCGACCGACGAGCTGGTGGAGCTCGCCTCGTACGACGTCCGCACGACGACCGAGCTCGAGGACCTCGAGCGCAAGCAGGGCCGGGTCTACGCCCTGCGGCCGGCCGGCGAGGTCGCCGCCGGCGCGCAGGCACAGCAGGACGTCACGGACGTCGGCGGTGGCAAGCTGATCGCGTCGGTCACCGACCCCGACGGCAACGTCCTCGGGCTGCTCCAGATGCCCTGACGAACGCTACGGAGGGCTGGCGTGACGTACTCGATCGTTGCTCGGGATGCGGTCACCGGTGAGCTGGGAGTCGCGGTCCAGACGCGCTGGTTCAACGTCGGCGCCGGCGTGCCGTGGGCGGAGGCCGGCGTCGGGGCGGTCGCCACGCAATCCTTCACGGAGGAGAGCTACGGCCCGCTGGGCCTGGCGCGCATGCGCGAGGGCGGCTCCGCACCGCAGGCGCTCGAGGCGCTGCTGGCAAACGACTCGGACCGGGAGGTGCGCCAGGTCGGGATGGTCGACGCGGCCGGAAGGTCGGCGGCGTTCACCGGCGGGCGATGCGTCGAGGCGGCCGGTCATCTGACGGCGGATGGGGTGTCGATCCAGGCGAACATGATGGAGCGCCCGACGGTCTGGCCGGCGATGGCGGAGGCCTATCGCGCGACCGAGGGCCCGCTGGCGGACCGGCTCATGGCCGCCCTGCGCGCTGCGGAGGCCGAGGGTGGCGACGTGCGAGGCCGGCAGTCCGCCGCCCTCCTCGTCGTCCCGGCGTCGGGACCGCCCTGGGCGAGTCGCTACGACCTGCGGGTCGAGGACGATCGGGCGCCGCTCGACCAGCTCGCCCGGCTCCTCCGCGTGGCCCGGGCCTACGAGGCCTTCGACCGCTCGGAGGCACCCGCGATGGCCGGCGACCTCGCGGCAGCCGCGGCTGCGATGGAGGAGGCCCACGCGCTCGCGCCCGACGACGACCAGATCACCCTGTGGACGGCGCTCATGTTCGCCGGCGCAGGACGCACGGTCGAGGCCCGCCGGTTGTTCGCCAAGGCCCGTCGAGCCGAACCACGCGCCGCCGAGCACCTGCGGCGATTCCTCGAGGCCGGACATCTCCCGCCGGTGGTGGGACCGGCGATCGAGGCGCTGGCGTCAGAGGACGACCGAGCGGGCTGACTCGACGGCTCGGCGGTGGTGATGCTCGTTACGCCTTGGCGGGCTCCATCCGTTCCACGAAGTCCGCGCGCCAGGCAGGGGCCTCGAACGGATTCGCGAAGTACTCGGTCATCCTCGCGACCTTGCCGTCACGGAGCTCGCCGACGCCGATGTAGCTGACCGGGATGCCGTCGCCATAGTCGATCGTGCCCTCGACGACGAACACGTCACCGCCCCCGAGCATCCGGTGGTACTTGAACGTTGGACTCGTCCCGGACATCTCCGGGTAGCTCTCGACCATCCGCATCGAGGCGGCCTTCGTCAGGCGCTCGCCGGACTGCGGCCACTCCTCGACGAAGTCGTCCGTGCCGAATTCCTTGATCAGGTCCGTCATCCGACCGAAGTCCCCGGTCTTGAGGACCTCCTCGAATCTCAGCCGCCAGCGCCCTGTTGTCACCCATCGCGTCGCCCTCCTTGTCCGGCGTGAACGCCCAGATTGGACCTATCCGCGGGCGGGAACAAGAGAGTTATCCACCTTCGTCCAGGGAAGTCTCCGCCATCACGCCGAAGGCCACGCGTGCTCCGCCTGTGTGTCATCCCATTCGACGATCTCCTGAGGGAGTCCTCCGTACCGATTCGCACGAGGTAGCGCTACCGCCGGACCGCCCGACCTGGCATCCTGGATCGTGACGATGGCGACGCGGTCCACCGCCTCGTCGTAAACGTAGATGACGAGCATCCATCGCCACGGCCCCAGGACAAACCGGAATGGCGCCCAGCGACCGTACAGTGAGGCGCCGATCAGCGGAAAGGCGCTCGAGGGGCGCGACCGATCGCCTGAGATCGCTCGGTCGTGTCGCTGGGCAGGCTATGCGTCGTGATGAGGCGCCGGAGATCGGCCGCGGCCGTCGGTGTGACGACGACGGTCGCCACGGGTCAGACGATCCCCGAGCGAGGTTCCCAGGCCCGCGTTGGCTTCCGTCAAGCCCCGCTCTGCCCGCTCGAAACGCCCCGGGGATCGAGTCGAGCACCGCCGTGATGGTGCGCGCGTCAGGGTCGGCTTCATCGAGCGCCGTCATCAGCAACGACCGAGCGATCGTGCCCGGGTTGGCGTGCGTCCGCTCGGCGAGACGGCGCAGCTTGATCGCATGCTCCTCATCGAGCGCAACGTTCAGGCGGTTCACCGGTCGTGACATGGCGCAAGGCGTACACGAACTGACACTCACTGTGTCATCGCGCTCAGGCGGCGCCGGCACCGAGCTCGTCCACGGGGACGGCGGCGCTTACGTCCAGGCGATCGAGGCGAGGCTCACCGGCGCGGTGACGCCCTTGACCGGGGCCTCACGGACGTTCGACGTGGAGACGTCGCCGGCCTCGGCCAGCGTCTCGGCCGTCGCCACGATCTCCCCTCCCCCGGCGAGCGCGGCGACCCGGGCCGCGAGGTGGACGCCCATCCCGCTGTAGTCGGTGCCGCGCCGGTTGGCCTCGGCCGTGTGCAGGCCGATCCGGACCGGCGGGGCGAAGCCGCTGCTCTCCCGCTGGTCGCGCAGGGCGCGCTGGATGGAGACGGCGCAGTCGATCCCGCTGCGCGCCGAGTCGAAGGCCACGAAGAAGCCGTCGCCGGTGGAGTTGACGATCTCCCCTCCCGCGCTCGCGACGATGGCCGCGGAGCGTGTCGTCGTGCCAGCGCAGGAGCCGCTCCCAGGCCTGGTCGCCGAGCGCCTCGGCAAGGTTCGTCGAGCCGACGATGTCGGTGAACATGAACGTCCGCCGGATCTGCACGGGGCCGCTGCGGCGATCCTCGGCGGCCCGAAGCTCGCGCTCCGCGGCCGCCGCATCGATCCGGGCCCCGAGCCGCTGGAACTCGTCGAGGGCCGCCTGCAGCTCCAGCTCGGCGTCCTCCTCGTCGTCGAGCGCGCGCAGAGCCCGCGCCAGGATCGCCCGCGCCCGGGCGATCTCGTACGGGGCGCCGACCTCGCGCCAGCCACGGACCGCCGCGCGGAGCTCGCGGGCCGCGCCGGTCGCGTCGCCCTCGGCCAGGAGCACCCGACCCAGGGCGACCTGCCGGCCGGCCTCGAGCGCCGGCGACGGATAGCCGCCCACGATCCCGCCGGCGAGCTCGTCGACCGCCGCGCGGGCCCGCGCCACGTCGCCCGGCCGCGACCGCGATCTCGACCTGGGCCGGGAGGAGCCGGGCCCGGGCCCAGCGGTCCCAGGTCTGCTCGGCGACGGCCGCGTCGATCGCGGCCGCGGCGGCCTTGACCTTGCCCTCGGCGAGCCGGATCAGGGCCAGCGCGGGCTGCGGCGTGCGACCGCGCGCGTGGGCCTCCCGGAGGGCCGCCTCGGCGCTCCTCGAAGTCGCCCTTCAGCCGCCGGATGTCGCCGATCGCGTAGTAGCCGTCGGCCTGGGGCGGCCCCGCCTGGTAGTCGCTCGAGCTCGGTCGTCGCCCGCTCGAGCTCCTGCTCGGCCCGCTCCCAGGCGCCGCCGACGGCCGTCACCTCCGCCCGATGGATCCGGCAGACGCCGGGGAAGCCCGACAGGGACTGTCGCTCGCAGTACTTCTCGGTCGCCTCGATCCACTCGCTCGCCCGGCGGTAGTCGGTCAGGTCCCGGCAGGCCGAGATCATCCGGCAGGCCGTCGACCCCGGTCGTGAACGGCGACAGCTCGCCGTTGACGGCGGCGATCGACGCCTCCTCCATCAGGGCGAAGCCGTCCGAGGTCGCGCCGGTCGCGATCTTCAGGGCGCCGAGGTTGCGTCAGCGCGAACGCCTTCAGGTCCGCGTCCAGGCCGCGGTTGCCGATCTCGACGGCCTGCTCGGCGAAGGCGAGGGCCGCCTCGATGTCGCCTGCCGCGGCGGCCGCCTCGCTTCGGACGAGCGCGAGGTATCCGTGGGCGTAGGTCTCGCCGTCGGCACCCGAGCATGCGCTCGGCGCGGCGCAGCCAGGCCGAGGCGATCGAAGTGCTTCCCGGCGTAGCCGTAGCCTCGAGCGAGGTCCATGGCGAGATACGCGGCGCGGATCTCGTTGCCCTCGGCGAGGTATGCCTTGAACGCCCGCTCCTTGACGTCGAGCTCGAGGTCGGCGCGGGCGGCGAAGAACGCGGCGAGCGCCAGCGCCTCGAGGTCCGCCCCCGAGAGCTGGCCGTCGCCGATCGGCCTGCGACAGGAGCGCGAATCCCTCGCTGCCACGCGTGGCGGGCGAGCGCGTCGCGCCCGGCCTGCAGCGGATCCGGCGCGCGGAGGCCGGGGACGTGACCTCGGTCATGAGAGCGATTGTGACACTGTCTTCAAGGCCCGTACCCCGACCGACTGGCGTCGTCGATTCCGGGCTTGCATACTCCCCCTCATGGTGAGCAGCCGACCACGCACGGTCATCCGACGTCGCGTGCCGGCATATCCGCACTGCGATGGCGAGGAGCCAGAAGCGAGTCAGTCACGACTCTGCCTCATCTCCCCGCTCCTCGGAGTGCCGCCATGTCTCCCCCTCGGCCCCGCCGCTGGCATGTCCTCGCGCTGATCCTCGCGGCTGCGTCGTGGGGTGTCGCGACGGTCATCAGCAAGCGAGCGGTCGAAGAGATCCCGCCGCTCACCCTCCTGCCCATCCAACTCGCGGCGAGCGTCGGCGTCCTCGCCGTCGCGATCCGCCTGACGGGCGATCCCGACCACCGCTCGGCCGGGGATCGTCGCCTGGGATGGCTCGGCATCCTGAACCCGGGCCTGGCCTACTCGCTGAGCCTGCTCGGGCTGGTCTACATCACCGCCAGCCTGTCGGTGCTGCTCTGGGCCGCGGAGCCGTTGCTGATCCTGGTCCTCGCCCACTGGTTCCTGGGCGAGCACGTCAGCCGCCGGGTCATGGCACTCACCCTGGTCGCGGTCGCCGGCATGCTTCTGGTGATCTACGTTCCCGAGAGCGCCGGACAGCTCGTCGGGGTGGCCCTGACCGTCGCCGGCGTCGCCTGCTGCGCGGTCTACACGATCGTCGCCCGGAAGCTCGTGGGCAGCGCCGATTCGACGCTCAGGGTGGTGGCGATCCAGCAGGCCTACGCCCTCGCGTTCGCGGTCCTGGTGCTCGTGGGCGTCACCGCGGTCGGCGGCGCTGGCCTGTCGGTGCACGCGACTCCAGCCGGCTGGTCGAGCGCCGTCGTCTCGGGGCTCCTCTACTACGCCACTGCGTACTGGCTCTACCTGTCAGGGCTCCGGGGCGTCCCGGCCTCGATCGCCGCGGTCTCGTTCTACCTCATCCCGGTGTTCGGGATCGCAGCCGGTGCGGTCCTCCTCGCGGAGCGACTCGACGTCGGCCAGTGGGTCGGCGTCGGCATCGTGCTCGTCGCGGTGTTGGGCATCGTCCGCCGGCCTGTGGCCGATCCGTAGCCGTCGACGTTACCTCGACGTCCGGGCGGCGTCGATCTGCGCCATGCGCCCCTGGACGATCGTCGTCACCAGGGCGTCCGGGATCGGCCGGTCGGGCGTGAACCGGATCGTGCCCTTGGCGGTGTCGAAGCCGCTGAGCTGGGCGCGGTTGGCGTCGATCAGGGCGGGGCCCATCGGGAACAACGAGCAGTGCGCCTTCGCGCCCAGGTAGGAGACCAGCGGCCGCCCGTGGTAGCGGAAGGCCGGCATGCCGTAGCTGATGGCCTCGACGGCCTCGGGCGCGGCGGCGGCGATCGTCTCGCGCAGGTGCTGGAGGGCGGCCCGCTGGTCGGACGGAAGCGCAGCCAGGGTGGCATCGATCCGGGCGGTCGCTTCGGCTGCCGCGGCGGCATCCTCCCACCGGCCATCAGGCGGTGCCTCCTCGCCCCGGCCGCTCGCAACCTCGGGCTCTCCTGGACGGCCCAGCCGTTCCCGTCGGGGTCGCTGAAGAACATGAACGAGTTCCAATCGTCGCCCTTCCCGTCGACGAAGCCACTGCCGTCGTGGTGCTGGATCGGGCTCACCGGCACGCCGCGCGCGCTCAGCTCGACGTGCGCCGCCTCGATGTCGGCGACGGACAGCTGGAGGCCCTTGAGCGAACCCGGCTCCATCTCGGCCAGGCCCGTCCCGATCGTGACCGAGCAGCCGGAGCCGGGCGGGGTCATCTGGACCACGCGGAAGTGCTCGTTGGGCGCATGATCGACGTCGACGACGAAGCCGACCTGCTCGCTGTAGAAGCGTTTCGCGCGGTCGACGTCGGAGACCGGGACGACCACCACTTCCAGCTTGTAGTCCATGACGTCCTCCTTCGCGCCCGGGTGGCTCAACCGACCGGGGCCAGCTTGGCGATGAGCTCGTCCAGGCGCTGATAGCCTTCGTCGAGGCCGTGCTCCATCCCGTTCTCGATCATCGCGTCGCGATCGCGCACGGACTGGTAGACCGAATGCCCGCGCACGAGGGTCCGGCCGTCGCGTTCCTCGAGCGTGAGCCGGTCCAGCGACACGTGACCCGGTGCCCCCTCGAACTCGAAGGTCTGGACGATGCCGTCCGGCGACGGGGTCCCGTGGAAGACGCCGTGGAAGCCGTACTCGGCGCCGTCCTCGTCCCGGTGGGTGTAGCGCCAGGAGCCGCCATCCCGGAGGTCCCAGCGGTCGACGGTCATCGTCAGGCGACGGGGCCCGAGCCACTGCACGAGCAGCTCCGGGTCCGTGTGAGCCCGGTAGATGAGCTCGCGCGGCGCGTCGAACTCCCGGCTGATCTCGATGTACGGCAGGCCCGGCTCGGCGGTGATGGTCGTCGTCGTCATCGTTCAGCTCCTCTCTTCTGGTCGGCCTGGAGGGTCGCCAGGAGTGCGTCGAGGCGGTCGTAGCTCTCGTCCCAGAACGCCTGGTAGCGGGCCAGCCACTGGGTGGCCTCGCGGAGCGGCTCGGCCTCGAGGTGACTGAGGCGGGCGGTCGCCCGCCGGCGACGCGAGATGAGCCCTGCCCCCTCCAGCACCTTGAGGTGCCGGGAGATCGCCGGCTGGGACACCGTGAAGGGGGCGGTCAGCTCGGCGACGTTCGCGTCCCCCTCGGCCAGCCGGACGAGGATCGCCCGACGGGTCGGATCGGCCAGAGCGCCGAACACGGCGCTCAACGGGTCAGCTGTCATCTATAACCACATCATTATGGATTGACGAGGCCATTGAAGCCGAAGCTGGGCGGCGTGTCAACCCTCCCCCGTCGCGGACGTCAGGCGACGAGGCCCTCGGCAAGCGGCAGGACGTGGTCCGACAGGTAGGCCGGCGACTGGTCGACGTGTTCGAGCACGTCGAGGAAGATCGCCGACCAGAGCATCGACTCCTCGCCGATCATGATCCAGCGCGAGCTGACCCAGTTCTGGCCGCGGGCGTTCATGACCTCCCAGAACGTCCCGTCCCGCTCGATCCACTCCACGTAGCGGGCGGTCTCGGTCGCGGCGAGGACCGGATCGACCGTCCGAAGCACCTGGAGGTACATCGCGCCCGAGGCTGGTCCAGACCGTGCTGCCCTGGTAGTCGGGCAGGACGTGGCGGGTCAGCCAGACCTCGCGCTCGGGCCGCCGGCTCGTCTCGTAGCGCAGCGGGTACGGGTCGCAGAAGCCGTTGTCGTCGAGGTACGCGAGGGCCGGTGCGATGATGTCCGGGTCGCCGATGACACCGGTGTAGAACGGCCAGATGTTGGCCTCACCCGAGACGGTGTCGTCGCCGAGCGCGTCGCGGAAGTGGTCGTCGACCCAGAAGTGCTCGAGGAGCAGGCGGCCGTAGTCGCCCTCGAAGTGGCGCTCGAACGGCGAGGCGAACCAGCCGGTCTCGCTCGATCGTCTTGGCCAGCAGGGCGACCATCGTGTTGCCGTAGGCGTTCGAGCGGTTGACCACGGTGTCGCGATGGGCGCTGAACTTGCGATCCGAGCGGACGAGGCCCGTCGTCGGGTCGACGACCATCTCGTAGTAGTGGGCGATCTCGGCCTCGAGCCACGGGCGGTGGCGCTCGACCAGGTCGGTCGCACCGGCGGCGCGCAGCGCCGCGACGAACAGCGGCAGCGAGTCGACGCCGTACTCGTAGACGTCGCCCGGGCGATCGAAGTAGTGGATCGTCGTCGTGATGTGGCGGCGCCGCCTCGTCCAGACGTCGAGCGCGTAGGCCAGGGAGTCGTGAACGCGTGGACCGTGCCCGAGCCGGACGAGCGACGGCACCGTGAACGACAGGTCGCGCGTCCAGAACATGTCGAAGTGGCCCGGGCTGGCCGTGAACGTCCGGCCGTTCCAGCAGGCCTCGATGCAGGCGCGAACGATCGACGCGGCGCCGCCCGGATGGCGGGTGTGGCCGCGGAACTGCCGGCGAAGTCGGATCGCCGGCGTTGTGGACGTACTCGGCGAGGACGGCCGGTGCGATCCAGGGGGCGAGCGCCACGCGAGACTCCAGGGTTGGTGCGGGATGGCTTCCCGGAGGCGCCCGGGGTCTCTGGCCGGCCCGATCCTCAGACTAGGTCTCGGACGGATCCTGCTCGATCCCTTGATGGTACTGGTAAGTCCGGTTCGGTGGGCCGGCGGCGAAGATGTAGCGGTCCAGGAACGCGTTCCGGAACTTGCCGAGCGGGTCGTGCCGCTGGAGGAGCTCGGCGAACCGGGGCAGCTCGTCGTAGGTCGACCGGACCGCGTCCGGCGACATCGTGAACAGCTTGCCCCAGTGCGGACGCGGCTCGAACGGCGCAAGGGCGTCCTCGATGGCCGGCAGGACCCGACGAACGGCCTCCCAGTCGGGCTGCCAGGTGAAGTGGATCGCGGCAGACGCTCGGCCGAAGGCCGTGCTCATCCACAGCCCATCGGGCGCGATCGTCCGCACCTCGGAGATCTGGACCAGTCGCCGCGAAGCGGTCCCGGATGGCATCGATCGCCAGGAGCGCGTCGACGGCGTGGCGCCGCGGGATCAGGTACTCGCTCTGGAGCTCGGCGCCGCTGCTCGGGGTGTGGTCCATCCGGAAGTGCGGCAGCCGCTCGTACCACGGACCCGGGACGCCCAGCTGCTCCGTGCAGGCTGCGGCCGACATCCGCCGGATCGGGTGGATCGGGACCGTCGCGCGGGTCGCGCCGAACAGGTCGGCGGACGGTTCGAACGGATCGCCATCCGGCGACCCGGCGCTTGAGCCAGACCTGCTCGAAGGTCGGCCCGCGCCATTCGGTGAACAGGCTCACGCTGTCCGCCATCGAGCGTGATCTCGTCGAAATGGTCCACGACCCGGGCCAGCGGAAGGTCCTCGTAGAGGTCCTGCCGCATCCGGAACGTCGGCTGGAGATCGAGCGTCAGCGTCGTGACCACGCCGAGGCCGCCGAGGGAGACCACCGCGCCATCGAACGCGTCGGGATCGCGATCGCGGGCGAAGACGGCGATCTCGCCGTCCGCGGTGACCACCTCCATGGCCGAGACGGCCGTCGCCAGGTTCCCGCTGCGATCGCCCGAGCCATGGGTCGCCGTCGCGCAGGCGCCGGCCACCGAGATGTGCGGGAGCGAGGCGAGGTTGTGCAGGGCGAACCCGGCGGCATCGAGCGGTCCGCACAGCTCCCCGTAGCGGACTCCCCCGTCCACCGTGACCGTCCCGGCCACCGGGTCCAGGTCGAAGACTCGAGGCATCCGGCGCAGCGAGACGAGATCGCCCGTGGTGTCGGCGATGTCGTTGAACGAGTGACGCGAACCGAGCACCCGGAGCGATCGCACGCTCCGGACGATCTCCTGGAGCTGCTCGATCGACTCGGGCTCATGGAGCCGTGCGGCGACGTAGGCGTGATTGCCCGCCCAGTTCGTCAGTCCTGCGACCGGAGCGCCATGGATCCCCACCCGAGGAGGGTAGCGCCGCACGGATCGGGCCGGTGACGGCTTTGCCGAGCGCTGCTGTGTGCATACTCCGTCACATGCGATTCCGCGCCACCATCCAGCTCGAGGGCAAGACCGCGACGGGGATCCGCGTTCCGGCCGAGGTCGTCGCGAGCCTCGGGACGGGTAAGCGGCCCGCCGTCCGGGTCACGCTCGGCGGTCACACCTACCGGAGCACCGTCGCGGCGTATGGCGACGTGTTCATGCTCCCGCTCAGCGCAGAGAACCGGGCGGGCGCCGGTGTCGCCGCCGGCGACGAGGTCGACGTCGAGATCGAGCTCGACAGCGAGCCGCGCGAGGTGACCGTGCCGGCGGACTTCGCGGACGCCCTCGAGCGCGATCCGGAGGCCGGGCGGTCCTTCGCGGGCCTGTCCTACAGCAACCAGCGGCGGCACGTGCTGTCGATCGAGGACGCCAGGACCGCCGAGACCCGGCAGCGGCGCATCGCCAGGGCCATCACCGAGCTGCGGGCGGGCCGCACCCAGCCCTGAGTGGGCCGCTGCCCGGCGTTCGGGACATTCGCCTCTTGCGCTCGGTCCGCGAAGGGCGCTCGATCGATGGTCAGAGATGAGGTGACCGCATGAGAGCGTGGGTGACGATCCTGTTGCTGGTGCTGGTGGGCATCGTCGGCGCGTATGTCGGCTACTGGCTCGGTCACTTGGCCGGCTGGAGCCGTGATGCGGAGTTCCCGTTCCGGATCGGGGGCGGCGACGGCGCGATCCTCCTCTCGATCGGCGTGTCCTTCCTGAGCGTCATGGGCGCCCTGTGGCTGATCGTGGCGCGGCCCCTGCGGCGCGAGCGGCGCCTGCTGGCGACCGGGATGCCCGGGCGGGCCACGATCATGAGGGTCTGGCGGACCGGCGTGACCGCCGGCGGCGGTGGGAGTCGGCACCAGCTCGGGATCGAGCTCGAGGTGCATCCCGAAGGCCGCCCCGCATATCCGACCCGAACGACCAGGCTGGCGAGCGTGGCCGAGGAGGCGGCGCTGAAGCCCGGGACCGAGGTCAACGTCCGCTACGACCCGTCGAAGCCATCTTCGGTGGCCATCGAAGGGCCGGTGGCGTCGGCGGCGTGAGGCGGTCCGTTCCCGGCGCGGCCTAACGCACCGGCGCGACGATCACGTAGCGGCCGTACCAGGCCCGATCGGCGCGAAGGACGCCCGGCGTGTACCGGTCGTCGTACGGGCTGTCCTTCTGACGGTAGGTGCGGAAGCGGTACTTGAGCGGGCCGCTGGCGAGGCGGGCGTAAGAGATCCTGGCGTTCCGCAGGGCGTCCCGCCGAAGCGGGTCGGTGAGGTAGACGTAGCGGACCGTGAAGTGCATCGACTTGGCCGGGTCCTGGCCGTAGACCTCGTACCCGTGGAGGACCTGGGCGTGGCCGCCGGCCCAGCCGAGCATCCCGACCGGCCGGCGGAAGCGGGCCATCGCGGCGACGGCGCGCTTCAGGGCGCGTCTCGTAGGACGTGTCCGCAAAGACTTGGTACGTCATCGTGCCCGGGTTCGAATAGTCGCCCCAGCCGTACTGGTTGAGGGCGTTCCGCCAGCCGTTCGGATCGGTGCCGCCGGGACCGGGTTCGAGCGTGTCATGGGCGCGCGCCCAGCGGATGATCGAGCGCTGCCGGGCCAGACCCGTCGACGTCACCCAGCGGAAGCCGGAACCCCGGACGCCGTTCACCGCCACCTGGTTGAGCATGATCAGGGTGGCGGTGCCGACGCAGGCCGTGAGGTCCGGGTTCTGGTAGCGGACGAGGTTGCTGTACAGGTTCCGGGTGTACAGCTGGTCGGGTGGCGGGGTCTTCACCGTGACCGTGTGGCTGACGCTGTCCTCGCCGCCGTCGTTGGTCACCGTCAGCCGGACCCGGTAGCGCCCGGCCTCGACGAACGTGTGGGTCGGGTTCTGGAGCGTGGAGTCGCTTCCGTCGCCGAAGTCCCAGGTCCAGCCGGTCGGGCCGCCGGTCGAGGTGTCCGTGAACGCGACCTCGAGACCGTCCACCGCGGACTCGAACTGGGCGACGGGCGGCGGGACCGTCTCGGCGGCCACACTCGGGACCAGGGTGGCCAGCGCGACGACCGCGGCGAGCAGGGCTGCGGGGAGGGCGGACCGGCGTCGGGACGGGGGCATTTCGGACTCCGTAGCGTTACCGGGTTCCGTCCACCATACGCCAGGCGGTGCCTCGCGTGCCGCCTGACCTTCGGCTGACCGGATGTCTCAGGGCGACCGCTTCAGGGCCGGACGACCCGGACGTCGTGGCTGGCCGCATCAGCCGCCACGAACGCCAGGAGGCCTGCGCCCTCATGGCGTAGCATCCGCGGCGTGAGCGGCGAGCCGGCCGGCCCGGTCGACGAGACGAGCCTGGCCCACGGCGTGCGGGTGCTCGCCGCGGTCGATCCGGACCTGGCGGCCGTCGTCGAGCGCCACGGCCCTCCGCCGCTGTGGCGGCGCGAGCCGGGCTTCGAGACGCTCGTCCGGATCATCCTCGAGCAGCAGGTCTCGCTTGCCTCCGGGCGCGCGGCGTACGACCGACTCGCCCGCGCGGTCGGGAGCGTCTCGCCGACCATCCTGGCGGGAACCGGCCAGGGCACGCTCGAGGCGGTCGGGCTCACCCGCCAGAAGGCCCGCTACCTGCGCGAGCTCGGCTCGGCGGCGGCGACGGGGGTCCTCGACGTCGACGGCCTGGCGGCCCAGGACGACGCGACCGTCCGTTCGGCGCTGTGCGCGATCCCGGGGATCGGCCCGTGGACCGCCGACGTCTACCTGCTCATGGCCCTCCGCCGACCGGACGTCTGGCCGGCGGCCGACATCGCGCTCGCGACGGCCGCCCGGCGGGTCAAGCGGCTCGCGGAGCGCCCGGATCCAGTGGCCCTGGAACGCCTGGCCGAGCCCTGGCGGCCCTGGCGGGCGGTGGCCGCCCGACTCCTCTGGCACGCCTACCTCGAGGAGCGCGGCCGCTCGACCGACTGACCGCGGGCCCGACCGGTACGGCGACGCGTCAGATCGTGGGGATCGGCAGCCTGCCGAGGACCTGCTCGGCGTACGCCTCGACCGAGGTGAGCTCGACCGGCACTGCCCGGAGCGTCCGGCCCATGTCGATCACGTCGCCCTGCGCATAGCAGCGCATGAGCCCGGCGAACGACTGCTCCATCTCGTCGGTCGCCATGGTCTGACGGATCAGCAGGGCCTCCTGCGGGACGTGCGCGATGTCGAACGTCCTGCCGCTGATCCGCTCGAAGACCCGGACGACCTCCTTCGGCGTGAGCGGCTCCGGCCCACCAAGCTCGAGCGTGGCGCTCGGACCCCCGGCGATCGCGCTGCGCGCCGCGAACTCGGCGACGTCGGGCGCCGAGATCCAGCTGATCGGGCGCGTCCCATCGCCATAGACGGTCACGTTGCCCAGCTCCGGGTCGAACCCGACGACCGGGCTGAGCCAGACCTCCATGAAGAAGCTCGGGCGGAGGACCGTGTAGTCGAGCCCGCTCTCGATGAGCCGGGTCTCGATGGCTCGCTTCGTGTTCCGGAGCGGGAACACGAGCTCGAGATTGCCCGACAGCGAGGTGTAGACGACGCGACGCACGCCCGCCAGCTTGGCCGCCTCGATGAGCGCGCTGACGCCGTCGAGATCGGTGGTCCGGATGTCGTTCTCGCCGGGCTGGTAGGAGAACGGCATCGAGCTCGCCGTCGCGACCACGGCCGACATGTCCCGGCATGCCGCGTCGAGCGTCGCCCGCTCCCGCAGATCGCCCCGGCTGATCTCGACCCCGAGCGCCTCGAGCATCCCGACCTTGGTCGGGTCCGACGTCGTCCTCACCAGTGCCCGGACCCGCTCCCCGTTGGCCACCAGGCGTCGGCAGACCTCGCCCCCGACGAGCCCTGTCGCTCCGACGACCAGGATCATGGCTGGAGCTCCTTTCCGCTGCGGACAGACCACTATCGACGCCCCGGTTCCCCCGGCGCCAGAGCCGTCGGTCACGACCTGACCCCGACGAGGCGATCGCCCGAAGCCGCGCCGAACGACCCGCACCTGCTACTGCGAACAGCGTAGAATCCGCGGACCTCCTTCCGAGCGAGAGGCTGGCGTGATGCGCCGACGACTCCTCGTCACCTTCGCGACCGTGGTTGCGATGCTGCTCGCCTCCCTATGGACGGCCGTCGGTCCGGTCCTCGCCGCGCCGTGCGATGGCAGCACCACCTTGCTCCAGAACGGCGGCTTCGAGATCCCACCCGTGGCCCCGAACACGTACACCCTCTTCCCCGCAGCGTCGGTCCCACCATGGCAGACGACCGACGTCCTCGGGGAGATCGAGATCTGGGGGACCGGCTTCCTTGGTGTTCCCTCGGCTGAGGGCAACGCGTTCGCCGAGCTGAACGCGAACTCCGCTGGGACGCTCTATCAGGACGTCATCACGAACCCGGGCGACACGCTCACGTGGACGCTCCAGCACCGTGGCCGAGCGGGCGATGATTCGATGCGGGTCCTCATCGGGGATGCCTTCTCGGCCGACGTGAACGGCAGCACCGGCTGGGACTACATCTCTCCCGACCTGACCGACGGCACGACTGCCTGGGGCACCCACACGGACGCGTACGTGGTGCCCACCGGCCAGGTCTGCACGCGGTTCGCCTTCCGTACCGTGAGCACGGCCTCGGGCAACGACTCGGTCGGCAACTTCCTCGACGACGTGAGCTTCTCGATCTCGGGCCCGACCCCCACGCCGACGCCCACGCCGACGCCCACGCCGACGCCCACATCGACGCCCACATCGACGCCCACGCCCACGCCCGCGCCCACACCGACGGGCGGCGCGGGTTCGGGTAGCACCGTGACGCCCCCACCGACGACGACCGCCCTCACGACCGAGGTGCCGCGCGAGCTGCCGTCGATCCTGTCCCTCATCGCGG
Organism: uncultured Chloroflexia bacterium; assembly: GCA_963837825.1. Classification (GTDB taxonomy): domain Bacteria; phylum Chloroflexota; class Limnocylindria; order Limnocylindrales; family CSP1-4; genus Chersky-267. The sequence continues at coordinate 199,967 of CAWIOR010000001.1, read as the reverse complement.
CCACACTGGTCGGGCTGGGGATCGGCCTGTGGCTGATCGCCCGGCCGGGCCGCCGCCGCCGCTGACGCCAGGTCGCGAGCCCGCCGCTGGCGAGCTACCCGACCGCGCGCTGATCGCGCTCCGGGACGACCCGACCGAACGGCCGCGCCGTGATCGTCGTCGTCCACACGCCGGCGCGGACGTAGACGTCGTCCCGGAACAGGTCGGCCGCTTGCTCCGCGGTGTCCGCCCGGACGAGCAGGAGCGCGCTGCTGAAGTCGAGGTAGCCGCCGGCCTCGATGACCCGGCCTTCCGCCATCAGCCGGGCGATCCGGCTCCAGGTGCTCCGGGCGCACGGCCGGGCGGAGCCTGCTCGGCGTCCGGGCCGTACGTCGCCTCGACCACGAAGATCCGTTCGACGCTGACGCCGGCCGGCACGTCGCCCGGCCCGAACGGCAGGAACGTGCCGTCCGCCGCGCGAGGGATCGGGGCCGGCCGACCGATCGCACCCGGCGCGATCGGACCGTAGACGTGGGGGTAGATCCGGGCCGGGTCGTCGAAGCGCCACGGTGAGCCGGTCGCGTCGAGATCGACGGTCAGGACGACGAACGCGCGCGGATCGTCCCGGTAGTGGCGGTTGGCCGTGGCGACCATCGCCTCGGCCCCGTCGGTGCAGTGGATGAAGCCCTCGGTCTCCAGGCTCGGCGCGACGTATCGGCGCGGCCGGATCCCGGCCCGCCCAGACCTCGGCCGGGACGAGGTGGAGCGTCGGCCGCACGTCCGGGGCCTAGGCCGGATCGAGCCGCCCGACGGCCTTCCAGCGCCGGTCGAGCGGCGACCTGGATCACGGTCGGCCCTTCGGCGGCCAGGGCGTCGCCGGAGCGCCGGCTCGAAGGCCGCGTCGTCGTCGACCCGGACGCCGCGGGCGCCGAGACCGCGGGCGACCGCCGCGAAGTCGACCGGGCCGAGCTCCGTCGCCGCGCCGACCCCGGTCCCGCGCCCCTCCTGGTGGACCCGGATCGTCCCGTAGCGGGCGTTGTCGAAGACGATCGCGACGACCCGGGCGCCCTCGCGCACGGCCGTCTCGAGCTCGCTCATCGTCATCGCGAAGCCGCCGTCGCCGGCCAGGGCCACGACCGGTCGGCCGGGATGCTCGAGCGCGGCGGCGATCGCCGCCGGCAGCCCGTAGCCCATCGCGCCCGAGGTCGGCCCGAGGAACGTCCCCGGCCGCCGGAAGCGGTAGCCGCGGGCCGCCCAGCCGGCGAAGTTGCCGGCGTCGGTGGTCACGATCGTCTGCGGCGGCAGGACCTCGTTGAGCGTGGCGATGACCCGGCCGGGATGGACGCCCGGGCCCGTCCCACGGCAGGTCGTCGACCGTGCTGGCCAGCCTCGTAGGCCGCCCGGTCGGCCTCGTTCGCCGCGCGCCGGGCGTCGAACGGCTCGGCGTGCGAGGACGCCGGACGAGACCCGCCGGCGGGCGACCCGCAGGAACGTCCGGGCGTCGGCCACGACCGCGATGCCCGGGCGCGGACAGGCCGGCATGGGCGGCCCGCGGCTCGAGGTCGACGTGGGCCCACGGGATGTCCGCGCGCGGGATCGCGTACTCGAACGAGGCGATCTCGTTGAGCCGGCAGCCGAGGACGACGAGGGCGTCGGCCGTCTCGAGCCGGTCGCGGACGGTCGAGGGCGCGCCGAGGCCGGTCATCCCGAGGTACAGCCGGTGGTCGTTCGGGAAGACGTCGCCGCGGCGCCACGAGGCGATCACCGGGACCTCGAGGATCTCGGCCAGGCGGACGAGGTCGGCCGTCCCGCGCGAGCGGAGGACGCCGGCCCCGGCCAGGATGACCGGCCGGCGGGCGCAGGCCAGGAGCTGGAGGACGGCCCGGACGTCGTCCGGCTCCGGCTCGACGCGGGTCGGCCGGAACGGCGCGGCTCGTCGGCGGGCGCCCCGGGAACGAGCTCGTCGAGGACGTCCTCGGGGATCGCGATGAGGACCGGGCCGGGGCGGCCGGCCAGGGCGTGGCGGACGGCCTCGCCGACGAGCGCCTCGGCGCGGGCCGGCGTGTCGATCTCGACCGCCCACTTCGCCAGCCGGCCGATCGAGCCGACGAGATCGGCCTCCTGGAACGCCTCGCGGCCGCGGAGGGCCCGCTGGACGCCGCCGACGATCGCGAACATCGGGGTCGAGTCGGCGCGGGCCGTGTGGATCCCGATCGCCAGGTTCGCCGCGCCGACCGCGCGGGTCGCGAGGCAGACCGCCGGGTCGCCCGGTGAGCTGGCCGTGCGCCTCGGCCATGAACGCGGCCCCGCCCTCGTGGCGGGTCGCGACCACCCGGATCCCGACCTCGGGCAAGGCGTCGAGCAGGCCGAGGAAGCTCTCGCCGGGGACGGTGAAGGCGGTCGTGACCCCGGCGGCCCGGAGCGCGTCGGCGATCAGCCGGCCGACGGTCCGCGGCTCGGCGACGACGGGCTCGGGCGCGGGTGGCGGCGCGGGTCGGAGGCGCCGGCGGCAGGTTCGGCTGCGAGCGGCGGGCTCGAGGACGGCTGCCGGCGCCGGTCCCTCGGCGGCTCGGCTCGTCGGCTCGGGCTCCGGCTGGGCTCGGGCTCGGGCTCCGGCGGTCGGCGCCGGCTCCGACACGCGGCCGACGTCATCCGCCATCGCCGGGCGACGGCTGCGGGACCGCGTCCGCCTCGAGCGTCGGCTCGTCCAAGGTCGGCTCGGACGCCTCGGTCAGGGTCTCCGCGGGGTCCCCCTCCCCCGATCGAGAGCTCGGGCGCGCTAACGGTAGTTCTCGAACTGCAGCGGGACGACCTCGTCCAGCTCGCGCAGCCGGCCGATCACCCGCTGGAGGTCGTCCTTGCTCTTGCCGGACACTCGCACCGCGTCGCCCTGGATCTGCGACTTGACCTTCGGGAACTCGTCGCGGATCAGCTTGCGTGATCTTCTTGGCGACGTCCTCGGGCAGGCCGCGCCGAAGCGTGACCTGCTGGCGGACCTTGTTCCCGCCGGCCGGCTCGACCTTGCCCCAGTCGAAGATCTTGAGCGACAGGTTGCGCCGGATCGCCTTCGACTCGATGAGGTCCTTGACCACGCCGGCATGGAACTCGTCGTCGGTCGTGACGACGAGCTCGCCCTTGCCGTGCTCGATGTCGATGTGGGCGCTCTTCAGGTCGTAGCGCTGGACCGCCTCGCGCCGGACCTGGTCCAGGGCGTTGCGGAGCTCCTGCTCGTCGAAGTCGCTCACCACGTCGAACGAGACGTCGCCGGCCATCGACCCTCCTCGCGCTGCGAACTGCGGACTGCGGGACGCACATGGTACCGCGCCTCGGCGAGGGTCGGCCGCAGGATCGGACTCGCCCAAGCGGCGCGGTGATGGCGTGAGCGGCGCCGGGCAGTGGTCGAGCCGGCATCTCCGTCTGTGATGCGAGTCGGCGCATCGGGCGACGCGGCTCTGATGCAGCGACCGGCATCACAGATGGAAGGCCTCCTGGGCGGGCGGGCGCCGCCACGCTCCCCGAGTGGGCCCCCGCCAGCCAGCCACGGCCATCGGCCGCATGGTGCCCGATCCCGCCTCGACGCAGCCGGCTCCGATACCATCGAGCCATGCGAGTCACCTTCCTCGGGCCAGGCCGGGCTGTACCTCGAGACCCGGGCCGGCAGCATCCTGTGCGACCCGTGGTTCAACCCGGCCTACTTCGGCTCGTGGTTCCCGTTCCCGGCCAACGACGGGATCGACCCGGCTCGATCGGCAGCCCGACTACCTCTACGTCAGCCACCTCCACCACGACCACTTCGACCCCGACTGGCTGAGCGAGCACTGCTCGAAGGACGCGACGGTCATCCTGCCCGACTACCCGGTCGACGACCTCCGCCACGAGCTCCACGACCTCGGCTTCCGGCGCTTCGTCGAGACGGCCGACTGCGAGCCGTTCGACCTCGCCGACGGCCTGCGGATCATGGTCATGGCCCTCCAGGCCCCGACCGACGGGCCGCTCGGCGACTCGGCCCTGCTCGTCGACGACGGCGAGGTCCGCCTCCTGAACATGAACGACTCGCGCCCGACCGACCCGGACAAGCTCCTGGCGTTCGGCCCGCTCGACCTGCTCTTCCTCCAGTTCTCCGGCGCGATCTGGTACCCGATGGTCTACGAGTTCCCGCCCAAGGCGAAGATCACCCTGGCCCACAAGAAGCGGGTCGTCCAGCTCGCCCGGGCCGCAGCGCTACATCGAGATCCTCGCCCCGACGTTCGTCGTGCCGAGCGCCGGCCCGCCGTGCTTCCTCGACGACGACCTGTTCGCCCAGAACGACCTCGACCGCGACCCGGCCAACATCTTCCCCGACCAGACCGTCTTCCTCGACCACCTGACCGAGGCGGGCATCCACGGCGGCCGGCTGATGCTCCCGGGCTCGTGGGGCGAGCTCGCGGCCGGCGTCGTTCGACGTCGTCCACCCGCTGCCCGACGCCGAGGTCCGCCGGATCTTCGACGACCGCGAGGCGTACCTGCGCGACTACCAGGCCCGGAAGCGGCCGCTCCTCGACGCCGAGCACGCCCGCTGGGCGCGGCGACCCCGACGCCGAGCCGCTCGACCTGCTGGCCGAGCTCAAGGCCTGGTTCGAGCCGCTGATGGGCTTCGGCGAGCAGATCTGCTCCGGGATCGGCGCCCAGGTCCTGCTCGACCTCGGGCTCGGAGGGGATCGTCCTCGACTTCGTCGACCAGAAGGTCCGGGCGCTGGGACGGCGAGGAGGCCACCCGCTACGTCTTCCGGATCGCCCGGCCGCTGGTCGAGCTGCTCGTCCGCGAGCACGAGGTCGACTGGGTCAACTCGCTCTTCCTGTCGATGCGCTTCAGCGCCGCCCGGAAGGGCCCCTACAACGACTACCTGTACACCTGGTTCAAGTGCCTCGACCTCGAGCGGATCCAGTACGCCGAGGGGTTCTACGCCGAGAAGGCCAAGACCGAGGGCTCGTTCGTCATCGACGGCTGGGAGGTCCAGCGGCGCTGCCCGCACATGAAGGCCGACCTGACCCGCTTCGCGTCGATCGACGACGGGGTCCTGACCTGCTCCCTCCACGGCTGGCAGTACGAGCTAGAGACCGGCCGCTGCCTGACCTCCGAGGGCCACGAGATCAGCGCCCGGAAGCTGTCCGAGGACGAGCTGGTGGCCCTCGCCGCCGCCGCCGAGGCGGCCGGGGCCACGGTGGGCGTCGCCGACTGACGGCGTTGCGTCGCCCGTTAGTGTGGGTCGGTGCCACCAGCCCTACCCGAGGACGTCTCCATGAGACCCAGAACGCTTCTGATGATCGCCGCGGTCATCGCCATCGTCTTCGGCGTGGGGTTCGTCGTCGTCCCCGGCTCCCTGCTGTCGGTCTATGGGGTCACCCTGGACCAGGCCGGGACGCTGATCGCCCGACTCTTCGGTGCCGCGCTCATCGGCCTGGCGGTCCTGGACTGGTTCGCCAGGAACGTGACCGATCCCGAGGCGCAGCGAGCCGTGGTGCTGGCCAACCTGGTCACCGACGGCCTGGGGTTCGTCGTGATCCTGATCGGTCAACTGGCCGGCGTGGCCAACGACTTGAATTGGTCGACCGTCGTCATCTACCTCCTCCTGGCCCTGGGCTTCGGGTACGTCCTGGTCGTGAAGCCAGGCGTTCGGCCGACGCCGGGTGCCGGGTACGCCGAACGGCCCCTCAGCCCGTACGACCAGGACCGCTACAACCCCGGTTGAACGCGGCCAGGCAGACCGCGTCCGTCCGTCGCCGCGGCAGATCTCCCGGTTACGGTCCGGAGACGGAGTCTCCGATCCCTAGGCGACGACGGCCACCTGGTCCGAGTCCACGATGAGCTCGGACGGCGACCCGGTCTGCGGCACGGCCAAGTCGATGCCGTGGACCGCCTGCGGCCCGCTCGCGGAACCACGTCGTGAACGCGTCGGTGGCGCTCGTCATCTGCCCGAACGCCCGCCCCGGATCGTCGCCTTCGAGCGTCACGATCACGAGGTCACCCATCGGGGTCGGCTGCAGGAACGTTCGCTCGTGGACGCCGGCCCGTCGTCGGGAGTCGACGAACTCCTGGTGACGCGGGCCGTTCAGCTCCGCCATCCAGGTGCGCCACTCAGCGGTCTTTCCAGGCAGGATCGGGAACGCGACTGCCATCATCGGCATGGGAACCTCCACGGGCACGTGCGTGCCCGGCGACGGGGGGTCGGACTCGCCATTGGCCCTGCGCGACGGTCTTGGCGACCGTGTGGGGACGCCGCGCTGGTGGGAACCCGCAGGCTCCCGTGCCTCCCTCCGATGCAGCGAGTATGCGCGACGCGGCATCGAATAGATAGGGGACCAGCGCGCACGAGGGGGACGGCGACGTCGGTCGCCGAGCCTTGGATCGGAATGAACAGGTCGAGGCTAGTGCTGCGCCGGCTGGAGGAGGCCCTGGCAGGGCGGGCCCGCACCGTCAGGCGATCCGGGAGCCGCGTGGACCTTGCCGGTCGCGACGGCGAGCGCCAGCAGGGCGCCAAGTCCGGCGATCACCAGGATCACGCCGCCACGGCCCCGTCGGCGACGCGCCGGCGCCACCGCCACGTGACCCGCTGCCCCCGCGAGCAGGTGCGGCCCGAGCTGACGGTTCTCACGCCGCCAGCGACGAACAAGGTCATCCCAGAACATCCGGCACCTACGTGCTTCTGGAGCTCCGGTTCGCGAGCCCGCCGAAAGCGTCCGCCCAGCGGCTCATCGAGTCAAGGCACGGTCCCTACCTCCCTCGCCGTATGCCAGGCTAGGTGTCACGGGACCTCGTGATCACTCAGCGTGCGCGAATGTCACTTGCCCCATCGGTCAGCGGGTCAGCACAACCGCGACGGGTCGTCCTTCTTTCACCTCGAGCACGGTACGCTCACCGAGGGGTTCGGACAGCTCGACCTCGGCCGTGCGTCGAGCGCCGACGGCTGTGCATGCTTCAAAGAGTCCGGCGTGTGGGTGCTCCGTGACGATGACCACGACCGCCGTTGGGGATTCGACCGCCTCGGCGGTGTAGTCCGCACCGCACCCCTGATCGCCCGGCGAGGGCGCACCGACGAAGCCGACCGTGAGCTGCCGCCCGCCAACGGTTCCGTTCGCCGAATCGATCGAGATGCCGACAGGGCTGTTGTTGGGATCCCAGGGCGGAGGAACCACCGTGACGCGGTCAGCGATCGCAACGCGGGTCACCCGGACGGTCGTGCCCTGCAAGGTGAACTCCCACACTGGGACCTCCGCAGGGCCGCGGCTCGTTTCGACCGTCCCGCTCGTCAGCCGTGCCCCGGTGATCCGCAACGGCACGCATTCGGGACAGGGCGACCCAGTCGCGTCGGCCTTCAGCCCCGACAGGGCCTGCTGCGCGGAGATCAGTCGAACCGTCTCGCTGCTGCCGTCCTGGCGGCGAAGCTCTCCATCCGGCGGCGTCTCGGCCGACAGGCTGACGGCCGCCTCGACCAGGCCGGCCATCAGGGCAGGCTTGTTGTTTTCGCCAACCGACTCTTCCCAATCGCCGACCTGGCCGGTCGGCTCGCCCACGGGAACGAAGGCGGACGGACCACCGGCGGCTGCGACCGCGTCGGCCCATCTCGTCAACGCGGCCTGTGCCTGCTGGTGGAGCCTCGCTGAGTCGTCCCTCGACGGCAGAAGGGCACAGCCGGACGATCCAGCCGCGAGCGCAACTGCTGCGATGATACCGAGCCGCCGGAACCGTCCAGCCATTGGTGGTTCCTCCCGCCGCCGTTCGGCGCTCCGACCATCTTCCCATGACGCCAGCTCGGACACGTACGGTCTCGCGGACGGGAGGTGACCCCGGCGTCGCTTGGCGTACGCGCGCATGGCATGCTTGGCCGATCCAACCGGTAGCGACCACGAACGCTGCGTCGAGGCGCAGGAGCCGAGGAGGGTCATGGGCAGTGTTCGAGACGATCGAGGCGGGCGGCACCACGTCGCGCGTGTACGCGGCGGGCGACGTCGGGCCCGGGGCACCGGGCGTCGTCGTGTTCCATCCCTGGTGGGGCCTCAACGACGACGTCGTCGCCTACGCCGACCGGCTGGCCGCGGCCGGGTTCGCCGTGGTCGCCCCGGACCTGTTCGGCGGCCAGGTGGCATCGACGATCGAGGAAGCGGATCGGCTGTCCGGCGCGGTCGACGAGTCGGCGGTCGACGCCATCGCCCTCGCGGCGGTCGATCACCTGGCGGACCGCCTGGGCCCGGCGGCGAAGCTGGCGGCCCTGGGGTTCTCGTTCGGCGCGGCCTGGTCCATGTGGAGCCCGGCCCAGCGCGATCGCCTCGCCGCGTCCGTCGTGTACTACGGCTCGCTCGCGGGCCCAAGCCTCAGCCGGGCGTCGGTCCCCGTTCTCGGGCACTTCGCCGAGACGGACCCGTACGAGTCCGACGAGGCGACCACCGCCTTCGAGGCGACGCTCCGGTCGGCCGGCCGCGACGTCGTCATCCACCGGTACCCGGGGACCGGGCACTGGTTCGCCGAGCCGTCGCGCGACGCCTACCGCGCCGCCGCCGCCGACCTTGCCTTCGAGCGCACGGTCGCCTTCCTCGGCCGCCATCTCAGGACGCCGCCCGGCTGACCGCGAGGCTATGTAGTCCGCCTCACCCGACGTGGTCGGGCCAGCAGCGCCAAGAACGCGAAGAACCCCGAGCCGAAGATGACGATCGGCGCCAGAGGCGATGAGATGGGCGGCTCGCCGAGCTCGGTGCTCGTCGCGGGAAGGGCTGCGCGGAGCTCAGCGACCAGGCCGGGGAGCGTCGTTGCCGTCTGATCGGTGAAGATGCGGGGCACCTGCCCGCTCGCCGGGATGGCCCACCAGGTGTAGAGGTCGGTGTTCCGGCCTGGTGGCCAGACGATCAGAAGTATCCGCGTGTGCTTCGGGATAGCCGGGGGAATGCAGATCTCGATCGGGCGCGGGTCGGTCCTGGGTCCGTACGACCACCGTCCGACATGCGCGTGCCCGGTGATCACCGTCTCGACGTTCAGGTCGAGCGCGGTGCCGCCGAACCGGCTCGCGATGAGCCGCGCCACCACGATCGTCGGGTGGAAGGTGTCGATCTCGGACGCGGGTCCGACGTACTTGCTTCCGCAGCCCCCCGCGGCCCGGACGGTTCCTGGGAGCGAGACGGCGGCCGCGAGGGCGAGCGCGACGACGCACAGGTTCCGGACTGCCCGCACTTCGCTTCCTCCGCGTGCAACTGGTCACCCTCCGGGAGATCGTAGCTCCGCCTTATCGGACGGAGGAGTTGTCCCGCTCGTGTCAGTAAGCGTTCGGAAATGTCACCCGCTCTCAGGGGACCACGGTTCCTGCGAGCCAGGCGACGAGGATGACGCCGGCGATGACGACCACCACGACGACGACGATCAGGGCCACCGCAATGACCCAGGTCGGTATGCCGCCATAGGTCCAGGGCAGCGTCGCGTCCGCGACCGCATAGATCGCCTCGAACTCCTCGGCGCTGATCGGGGACGCCTTCGCCCCAGGACTCGTCGAAGGCCAGGGTGCCCGGTGGTGCTGCGAGCTCTAGCTCCCAGGGGCCGTACGGCGCCTGCGATGCCCTGGTGACGTACGTGGGCTTGCCGTCGGCCCCGATCCCGATGTCCCGGCCCACGGTTCCGTCCGGCAGCACCTCGACGAGGTTGGCGACCTCCCGCTTCGAGCCTGAGATCTCCACACGCAGGTAGATGGGAACGTCGCTCATCGGCTCCAGTATCGCGACCCTTCGTCCAATGGTGTGCGCCAATGACACCAGCGGCGCGACCCAGACAATGTCGGGTCAGATCTCTGGCCGCGCGGCGCCGCCCTTGGGAACCCTGAGGATGGCGGTGCCTAGTGCTGCCGACCCGATCGCGCCGAGGGCTGCGATGGCTGGGGATGTGGCGCTCGTAACCGTGCCGACCCACATCCCGATGGCAGCGATCACAAGCCCGAAGCCGACGAGCGCGACGGTCAGGTCGTATTCGTACACCTTGATCCGGCGGACGGACCTGGGTTGGTCGAGGGGACGCACCGTTCGGCGACCGAAGTACCCGACCGTCTCCTCAAACTCGACGAGGAGAAAGCCCACGACAAGGAGAATGGCAGCCGCGGGTGCGACGAAGCCGCCGATCGGATCAGTACCCCGAGCGGCGAACGCGACCGCGAGGCCGGCCACGAAGCAGGCGACTCCGAGGAACCAGCCGCCGAGGACCATCCGCCATGTGCCCGAAGGCATTCGCACGCGTCTCTCCAAGCTGTCCGCACGTCATCTTCGAGCGAGACTGTCCGCAGCGCAATGCCCGTGGGCGCGGCGAGGAATGGTGCCGTCCAGCGGCGTTCGCTGATGACGCTTGAGGGTCATCGGTTGATGAGGTCACTCGAGGCCGACACCGGGTCCGTGAGGTGGGACGGCCATGCCTCCAGACGGTCGTCCCGGAGTACGTCATCGATCAGAGCGGCCGAGCCTCCGACGAACGTCGAGTCGAGGTCGATCTCGGTCGCGACACACCACGCCCGGTCATCGGGCCAGAACAGGTTGGGTGACTGCGGAGTGACCAGCTCCCCATTCGCCCCCCACCAGCCCATGTCGGACGCCGCGCCGAGCGGACCTTCGAACAGCAGGTATGCCCGTTCCGGAAGTCCCACTCTCGGGGCGCTGAGGGTCGCGGGTCCGAACACAGGGGGAATGGGGGCTGGGTCCCCGAGCACGGACACCGACGGTGAGCCGGAGATCCAGCCGTAGCCATCCCAGAGGCAGAACCAGCACCGACCGGGGGTGCGGGTGTGTTTGGCGAGGACATCGCACAGGCTGCCGAGGACCGGTTCGGGCAAGTCCCCGACCGGCGGCGGAGCGTAGAACGGAGCCGCCCCACGCCCTGCGCCTGAACGAGGCCGGGCGATCGCCGCGAACTGGGCCAGCGGATGCGCGGTCCGGCCCGACCACTCGGTCACCGTGTCCCAGCGGACCGGCGATCGGTCGCCGGAGAGTGCCGGATGAAGGACCCGTGCGTAGGCGTCGAGACCCCGGGGGACCAGCGACTCGACACCGGAACCGAATGGTCCGACGCCCGCCGCGACCCACTCGGCAGGCGAGACGTCCGTCATCAGGCGAAGCCGGGACACGTCAAGGAGTGTAGGCGTCCCAGTTTCCAAGGGCGTGGGCCAATGACGCCAGATCGATGGTGGCCGCGTCGGCTAGTCGATACCCTGGCGATAGCCCGGAGGGGGCCCACAGCACGTAGCGGCGTCAGGGAGTAGCGCCGCGCCCCGGCAGCCGGCTCCACTCCGCGCGCGAACCACGTGTCAACCACTTTGACCTAGAGCGACGGCGTCAAGCGTGTCCGCGGCACGAGACCGTCAAGATCGCTCGGCCATCACGCGGGCTCGACCCGCCCGCCGTCAACCTCGTTGACACTCGCCGCGAACCCACCCGAACCCAGCGCTGGGGACGTGCCACATCGCTCAAGTAGCGTGACTTCGCTGGAGGCTACGACCGGCGCGCGAGCGTCTCCACCAGGCGTTCGGCGATGACCGACGAGCGGCCGCCGCCCATGACCAGGACGACGTCGCCGGGCTCGACGAGGGGGGCCAGGGCGTCGGCGGTCGCCTCGACGGAGCCGGGAGCGATGGCGGGCGTCCCGCGCCGTTCGACGGCGGCGGCCAGGTCGGCGGCGGAGACGATCGTCGTGTCGGGGTCGCGGACGGCGAAGATGTCGGCGATCGCCACCCGGTCCGCCCGGGCGAGGACGTCGGCGAACGGCTCGAGCATCGCCGCGGTCCGGTGGTAGGTCAGCGGCTCGTAGACGGCCCAGATCCGGCGTCCGGGATAGCGCAGCGCGACGGCGTCGAGGGTCGCCCCGATCGCGGTCGGGTGATGGCCGTAGTCGTCGAGCACGACGACCCCGCCGACGTCGCCCTTGAGCTCGAACCGCCGACCGACGCCACCGAACGTCCGCAGCCCGTCGAGGACCGCTTCGGCGTCCGCGCCGTAGGCCAGCGCACCGCCGACGGCCCCCAGCGCATCGTCGGCGTTGTGGCGACCGACGAGCCGCAGATGGACGGTCTCGGCGGCGCGGTCGGGCAGCCCGTGGATCACGAGCCGGGCGGAGCCGTCCGGGTCCGCCTCGTAGCGCCCGACGAGCGCCTCGGCCGGGCCGGCCGCGGTCCGATACGCCAGCCGGAGCTCGGCCTGGCGCCGATCGGCGCCCTCCGCGTCGCCGACGATGACGGCGAACGCGACCAGCCGGCCCGGCCAGTCGACCAGGCGGGGCAGGAGCTCGGCGACGCCCGGATCGCCGGCGTTGGCCACCAGCGTCGGCGGCCGCTCTCCCCCGTCCCCGGCCACGGAGCCCTGGAACCGGCGGATCCAGGCCTCGAACGTGGTCACGACGTCCGCCCGCGTCGCGAACACGTCGGGATGGTCCCAGTCGGCGTTGAGCAGGACTCCGACGCTCGGCCGGTACGGGTCGAAGTTGCCGGCGTACTCGTCGGCCTCCACGACCGTCGGCCTCCCCTCCCCCAGCCGGACGACCGACGGCTCGAGCCCCGGTCAGCTCGGCCGGCAGGACGGCGCCGACGAACGCCGACGGGTCGAGCCCGGCCCGGACCAGCAGGTGGACCAGCCAGCCGGTGGTGGTCGACTTGCCGTGGGTGCCGGCGACCGCGAGGAGGTCCCCGCCGCGGGTGGCGATCGCGTCGGCGATGAGCTGCTGGCAGCTGACCGCGGCGATCCCGGCGGCGTGCGCGGCGTGGAGCTCGGGCTGGTCCGGGTCGACCGACGTGAGCGCCTTCGAGACGGCGATCCGGTCGACGACCGGGCGCCCCTGTCCGTCGACGACGTGCGAGACGTCATGGCCCCAGGCGATCGGGATGCCGGTCGCCGTGACGGCGGCGCTGTAGCGGGTCGGCTCGCCGGCGTCGCAGCCGCTGACCCGCGCCCCGGCCGCGCCGGCCAGGAGGAGCGACGCGGAGGCGGCCGAGCCCGCGGCGCCCAGGACGTGGATCCGCTCGCCGGGCGCGATCGGGCGGGCCGGACGGCTGGGCTCCAGGCCGCGGGCGATCTCCTCGATGGTCCGGGTCATCGCCCGACGGCTCGCCCGGCGGCTCGGCCCGTCACCGGGTGCCGGCCGGGGCCAGGGCCGCCGTCTCGGCCACGCCGATGAGCAGCTCGATGGCCACCCGCGTGCTGGCCAGCTTGTTGGCCGCCCGGTCGCCCGTCCAGGTGAACCGGCGCACCTCGACGCCACCCGGGCCCGCCACGGCCAGGTAGGTCAGCCCGACCGGCTTGGCCTCCGATCCGCCGTCCGGCCCGGCGATCCCGGTGACGGACACCGCGATCGTGGCCCCGAGCCGCTCCCGCGCCCCGAGGGCCATCGCCCGGGCCACCTGGGCGCTCACCGCCCCGTGCGCGGCGATGACCTCGGCCGGGACCCCGAGCTGGCGCTCCTTCACGGCGTCGGCGTAGGCGACGATCCCGCCCAGCAGGTAGCCGCTCGAGCCGGGGACGTCGGTCAGCGTGTCGGCGACCATCCCGCCGGTGCACGACTCGGCCGTGGCGACCGTCCAGCCGGCACCCACGCACAGCTCCTGGAGGCGCTCGGCGAGGTCGCGCAGGTCACTCGGCTCGGTCGGGTCGATCGGCTGCCCGTCCATCGATCGGCGCCGGCTCAGCGATGGTTCGTCTGCTGGGGCTTGGCCGGGGGCGCGAACAGCCACGTCTCGGGCGCCCCGGGTTTCCCGAGCCGTCCGATCGCCTTCCCGTTCAGGGTGAAGTAGGTCACCCCGGACGAGCCGGTGAAGACCTCGACCGAGTCGGTCCCCCGGAAGGTGATCGTCTTGCCGTCCTTGAACAGCTTGCCGGCCCCGACCCGCGAGTCGAGCTGGCCATCGACCCAGACCTTCATCCAGGCCGGACCGCCCTTCACGCTCACGACGAGGTTGACGCCCTTGTAGCGGACGGTCACGTTGCGGGTCAGCGAGGTCGTCTTGCCCTCGGGGCTCGCGGCGGTGATCGTCAGGCTCCAGCTCCCGGCGGTCAGCTCGACCGGGACGTTGAACGTCCCGTCGTCGCCGATGTCGGCGGTCTGCGGCGCAGGTGGCGCCGGGGTCGCGGCCGGCTTCGTGCCGCTCGTCGTGCCCCCGCCGGTGTAGGTCGCGCTGACGGTGACCGTCTTCGCGTTGGCGGTCGAGCCCTGGACGGGGATCGCGCCGTTCTCGAACGTCGCGCCCTCGGCCGGCTGGTCGACGGTCAGGGTCGGGGCGAGGACCTCCGGGAACGGGACGGTGATGATGATCTCGACCGGCGTCTCGACGTTCTTGCCGGTGTCCGGGTCGGTGGCCGTCACGCTGAACTGGTTCCGCCCACGACGGAGCTCGACGTCGGCCGACCAGGTCCCGCCGGCGCTCGTCGTCGCCCGGACCGGCTGCTCCCGCCCGGCGACCGCGATCGAGACGAGGGCGCCCGGGAGCGAGGTGCCGCGCAGGGTGTACGTGGTCGCGGTGTCGTCGACGGTCGAGACGAGGCTCGACGGGTCCGTCACCGCCACCTCCGGCGGCCGCGAGAAGCGCACGAGCTGGAGGGCGAGGTAGCCCACGAACAGGACGACGACGACCGTCAGCGCCGCCGCGACGAGCAGGCCGACCGAGAAGGTGAAGCCCCTGCGCGGGGCGGACAGTGGCCTGGGCACGCTGATCGACGGCTCGCTCGGGGCGCCGCCATCGCCGCGCTCGCGCTTCCACTGGAGGAGGATCTCGTCCGGGTCGAGGCCCAGGTAGAGGGCGTAGTTGCGCAGGAAGCCCTTGGTGTAGACGGAACCGGGCAGCTCGCGGTAGTCGCCCCGCTCGAGCGCCCCGAGGTAGCGTGCCCGGATCTTCGTGTCACGCTCGGCGCGGTACAGGTCGACGCCCTTCTGCTCGCGGGCGGACAGGAGCCGCTCGGGCAGGTTCGGCTGGGGCTCGCCGGCGGTCGTCGAGCGACCGGCAGCGCTGCTGCTCCGGCCGTTGCCGGTCCGGCCGTCGCCGGCCCGGCGGCGGGCCTCGTCTCGGGTCGTCATGTCGTGAAGCTGGGTCCTGATCGTGAGGGCGAAAGGCGCGCGGCCCGGTTCGTCGGGCCCAAGGATACCCTCTCGTGTCGAACGGCCCCGTCCGGCGACCGGTCAGTCGCCCGGGTCGTCGATGTCGTCGTGGCTGCGCAGCCAGTTGTCGGAGCCGTAGACGATCCGCGGCGCGGCCGGGTTGCGCAGGTCCTGGGGCCCGATGATGCCGTACCGCTCGAGCTCGTCCATCAGCCGGCTGGCGCGCGAGAAGCCGACCTTGAGCTTGGTCTGGAGCATCGACGTGCTCGCCTTCTGGCTGGTCGTCACGAGCTCGGCCGCGCGGATGACCAGGTCGTCCTCGGCCAGCTTGGCCAGCCAGCCGAACTGGCCGCCGTTGCCGCCCTCGTCGCCCTCGACGAACGCGAACAGCGCCTCGTCGTAGTACGGCTCCGGGGCCTGCCGCTTCCAGTGGTCGACGATCGCGTTCACGTCCCGGTCGCTGACGAAGACGCCCTGCATCCGGACCGGCCGGGGCAGGTCGACCGGCTGGTAGAGCATGTCGCCCCGGCCGATGAGGTCCTCGGCGCCGGGCTGGTCGAGGACCGTCCGGCTGTCGATCATCGAGGCCATCGCGAAGGCGATCCGGCTGGGCACGTTGGCCTTGATCAGCCCGGTCACGACGTTCACGCTCGGGCGCTGGGTCGCCAGGACGAGGTGGATCCCGACCGCGCGTGCCTTCTGGGCGATCTTGACGACCGGGTCCTCGACCTTGCGACCCTCGCGCATGATCAGGTCGGCCAGCTCGTCGATGATCAGCACGACGTACGGCAGGCGCTCGTCGGGCGCGACCTTCTCGTTGTAGGCGCCGATGTTGCGGACGGTGTGCGAGGCGAGCGCCTTGTAGCGCTCCTCCATCTCGTGGACCGCCCAGTTGAGGGCTGCCTTCGCCTCGTGCGTCTCGACGATCACGTGCTGGAGGAGGTGCGGCAGCCCGTCGTAGGGGGCCAGCTCGACCCGCTTCAGGTCGACCAGGATGAGCCGGACCTCGTCCGGCCGGGCGTGCATCAGGATGCTGGTGATGAGCGCGTTGACGCAGACGCTCTTGCCCGATCCCGTGGCCCCGGCGATGAGCAGGTGGGGCATCTTGGCCAGGTCGACCGCGTAGGCCTTGCCCGACACGTCGCGCCCGAGGGCGAACGTCAGCCGGCTGGTCGCCGACAGCATCTGGGTGTCGTCGATGAAGGTCCGGAAGTCGACCGTCTCGCTCTTCACGTTGGGGATCTCGATCCCGACCGTGTCCTTGCCCGGGATGGGGGCCTCGATCCGGATCGAGCGGGCCATCAGCGCCATCGCCAGGTCGTCGGCCAGGCCCTCGATCCGGGAGATCTTGACCCGCGCGTCGGGCCGGACCTCGTACTGGGTGACGACCGGGCCGCTGTTGACCGCGACGACCTTGGCCTCGATCCCGAAGCTGCGCAGCTTCTTCTCGATGTCGGCCGAGTTCTCGTCGTGGTCCATCTGGCCGCCGCCGATCGCCGCCGGGCGGAACTCGAGGAGCGCGGGCAGCGGGAGCTCCCAGGCGACATCGCGGACGTCGATCGGCGGCTCGGCCAGGGCGACCTCGTCGGCCCGGGCCGACGCGCGGGCCGGGCCACCGGCGCCGACCCCGATCGAGATCCCGGTCGACAGCGGCCCGAGCGCGCCGCCCAGCCCGGCGCCGGGGCCCGGGGCCGGGCCGATGCCGCCGGGGTCCCTGGGCGCGCCGTCCCCGCCGGACCAGATCGTCTGGCTCATCGGGACCGGGCTCGGGGCGCGGCTGGTCGAACGAACGTCCGCGGACGGCTGCTCGTCGTCGGGCCGGGCCCCGGCCGCGAGCGGCGCCGGGCGAGCCGATCCGCGCGCGGTCGCGGCGGCCTTCGTCACGGTCGGCCCGCCGGGCTGCGGCTCCGCGGCGGGGACGAGCGTGTCGCCGACCGCCCGCGCCCCTCGCCCGAGCTGGGCGAGGACGGTCGGCAGCGACCGGTCGATCGCCAGGAGGATCCCGGCGACGGTCCCGGCCGCGAGCAGGGCGAAGGCGGCCGGCCGCGGGATCAACCCCGGCTTCGCCCCGGTTCCGACGAAGAACGCCTCGATCGCCCGGCCGATCCGACCGCCGTTCGCCCAGCCGGCGACCTCGACCATCCCGAGCAGGCAGATGTAGGCTGCCGCGGCCCCGAACAGGGCGACCCCCCAGCGGCCGCCGACGCCCTTGGCCTGCTGGATGTAGATCCCGGCGACGATGAGGAGCGGGGGCAGGAGCCAGCGACCGGTCCCCAGCCACGGCGCGACGGCGTTCCGCCACCAGTCGGTCAGGCGGCCCTCGCCCGGCAGGGCGAGGGCGACCAGGGTGATCACCCCGACGACGAGGATCGCGATCCCGACCAGCGAGCGGGCGACGTCCGGGCTGATGCTGAACCCGCGCGGGGCGCCCACGCTCGGCGAGCGCCGCCGGCCGTTGGTCGGGCGACCGGTCGCGCGGCGCGGGCCGGCCGTCCTCCGTCGGGTCGCCACCGCCGCTAGACCTCGACGACGACCGGGAAGACCATCGGTCGTCGCTTCGTCTGCTCGTACAGGTAGCGCGAGACGCCGTCCTTGATCTGGCTCTTGAGCAGGGCGATCTCGCTGATGTGGTCGCCCGGGTTCTCGACCGACTTGACGATCCGCTCGATCGCCCCGTCCATCATCGGATCCCGCTCGTTGAGGTGGACGAAGCCCCGGGTGATGACCTCCGGCCGGCCGATGATCGATCCGGTCTGCTTGTCGACGGTCACCACGATCATGAACATGCCGTCGTTGGCCAGGGCCTTCCGGTCGCGCAGGACGATGTCGCCGACCTCGCCCACGGACAGCCCGTCGACGTAGACGTAGCCGGCCGAGACCGGCGTGCCCCGCCGGGCCGAGCCGTCCTCGAGGATCTCGATCGGCTGGCCGTTCTCGATGATGAACACGTTCTCGGGCGCGACGCCGGTCTCGATCGCCAGGCGGCCGTGCTGGACCTGCATCCGGAACTCGCCGTGCATCGGGATGAAGTGCTTCGGCTTGGTCAGCCCGAGCATCAGCTTGAGCTCTTCCTGGCTGGCGTGGCCGGACACGTGGGCCCGCTTGATCGTGTGGTAGAAGACGTTGGCGCCGGCCTTGAACAGGTTGTCGATCGTCCGGCTGACGTACTCCTCGTTGCCGGGGATCGGGCTGGCGCTGACGATGACCGTGTCGCCGGGCTGGATCTCGACGAAGCGGTGGTCGCGGTTGGCCATCCGGGCCAGGCCGGCCATCGGCTCGCCCTGCGCCCCGGTGGTGCAGATGACCAGCTTGTCGGCGGGGACCTCGCCGATCTTGTCCTTGGCCACGATCGCGCCCGGCTTGTAGGTCAGGTAGCCGAGGTCGCTGGCGATCCGGAAGTTCTGCTCCATCGACCGGCCGATCACGGCGGTCTTCCGGTCGAACGAGGCCGCCGCATCGAGGACCTGCTGGACGCGGGCGATGTTGCTGGCGAAGGTGGCCACGATGACCCGGCCGTCGAGCGGCTCCATGATCTCCCGGAACGCCTCGCCGACGGTCCGCTCGGACGGCGTGTAGCCCGGGTTCTCGGCCCGCGTGGAGTCGGACAGGAGGCAGATCACGCCCTCCTCACCGAGCCTGGCCAGGATGTGGAAGTCGGACAGCTTGCCGTCGACGGGGGTGTGGTCGAACTTGAAGTCGCCGGTGTGGACGACCACCCCGACCGGCGTCCGGAGGGCGATCCCCATCGCGTCGGGGATGGAGTGGCCGATCCGGAACGGCACGACCCCGAACGGACCGATCTGGATCTCGTCGCCCGGCTCGAGGCCGATGAGCGGGTTGTTGTGGAGCTTGTGCTCCTTGACCTTGTTGCCGAGCAGGCCGCGGGCCAGGGTGGAGGCATAGACCGGCACGCCGGGGAACTCCGGCAGGATGTACGGCAGGCCGCCGACGTGGTCCTCGTGGGCGTGGGTGATCAGGAACGCCCGGACGTTCTTGCGCCGCTCCTTGAGGTAGCTGACGTCGGGGACGACCAGGTCGATCCCGAACATCTCCTCGTCCGGGAACATCAGCCCGCAGTCGATGACCACGATGTCGTCGCCGTACTCGAAGACGTACATGTTCTTGCCGATCTCACCCACGCCACCGAGCGGGATGATCCGGAGCGGAGCGTTCGAGGAGGTCATGTGGTCGCCGTCCGGGCTCAGAAGAGGGTCAGCTGGTCGGCGTCCGGCTCGGTCTCGAGACCGGGCACGAAGGCCGCTGCCGCCTCGGCCGGGGCGACCGGGGCGGCCGTCGGCTCGCCGGGGTTCGTCGTCGTCGCTCGGCGGCTCGGCGCGCCGGGCTCGGGCGGCCTCGAGGGTGGCCGGCAGCGCCGCGATGTCGGTCTGGAGGGTCGTCCGGTTGGAGCCGTCGTAGAGCGCGAAGGCCGGGTGGTACATCCCGAAGACGAGCGCGTCGCGGGCGCCGGTGACCGGGTCGGCCGGGCGAGCCGTGCCGTGGACCCGGCTGATCCGCTCGCCCGGCATGAACACCCCGAGCGAGTGCTTGCCGGCGGTCACGACCACGGCCGGGTCGAGGACCTCGAGCTGGCGCCGCAGGTACGGGGCGCAGGCCTCGATCTCGTCGGGCTGCGGGTCGCGGTTGCCGGGCGGCCAGCACTTCACGACGTTGGTGATGAAGACGTCGCCGCGCTGCCAGCCGACCGACTCGATGAGCTCGGTCAGGAGCCGCCCGGAGGCGCCGACGAACGGGCGACCGGCCTGGTTCTCGTCGCGACCCGGTCCCTCCCCGACGAACACCACCTCGGTCTCCGGGTTCCCCTCCCCCGGCACGGCCCTGGCGCGCTTCTCGTGGAGACGACAGCGGGTGCAGACGCGGATCTCGGCCGCGATCGCCTCGAGCGCGGCACCGCGCCCAGCGTCGCTCACAAGGCGGTCCCCACGGCGGCCCGAGCCGCGGCGGGTCGGACCCAACCGCGCTCGACGAGGATCTCGGCGATCTCGACGGCGTTCGTCGCCGCCCCCTTGCGCAGGTTGTCGCTGACGACCCACAGCGCCAGGCCACGGCCGTCCGGCACCGACGGGTCGCGCCGGACCCGCCCGACGAAGATCTCGTCCCGGCCGGCGGCGTCGATCGCCAGCGGGTAGACGTGCTCGGCCGGGGCGTCGAGGACGACGAC
Source organism: uncultured Chloroflexia bacterium (assembly GCA_963837825.1). Taxonomy (GTDB): domain Bacteria; phylum Chloroflexota; class Limnocylindria; order Limnocylindrales; family CSP1-4; genus Chersky-267. The sequence goes on along the minus strand of CAWIOR010000001.1, from coordinate 179,736 downwards.
GCCGGGGACCGCCGCGAACAGCTCGCGGGCCCGCTCCGGCGAGATCGGGTCGCGGGTCTCGACGTGGACGGCCTCCGAGTGGCTGGTGACGACCGGGATCCGGACGGCCGTGCACGAGATCCGCAGGTCGGGCAGGTGGAGGATCTTGCGGCTCTCGGTGACGACCTTCCACTCCTCCCTGGTGTAGCCGTTGTCGAGGAAGGCGTCGATCTCGGGCAGGGCGTTGAAGGCGATCTGGTGGGGGTAGACCGACGCGGTCAGCGGCTCACCGGCGACGTGGGCCCGGATCTGGCCCTCCAGCTCGGCGATCGCCTCCGCACCGGTGCCCGACACGCTCTGGTACGTGTCGACGACGACCCGCTCGAGGCCGACCGTGTCGCGGAGGGCCATCAGGATCGGCACGAGCTGCATCGTCGAGCAGTTCGGGTTGGCGACGATCCCCTCGTGGAGCGCCGCGTCGGCCGGGTTGACCTGGCTGACCACGAGCGGCACGCCCGGATCCATCCGCCAGGCGCTCGAGTTGTCGATGACCGTCGCGCCGTGGGCGACCGCCCCGGGCGCGAGCGCCTGGGAGACCGCCCCGCCGGCCGAGAACAGGGCGATGTCGACCCCGTCGAACGCCTCGGGCACGGCCTCGATGACGTCCTGGGTGGTCCCCGCCACCGAGACGGTCGAACCGGCCGACCGGCCGGAGGCCATCAGGCGCAGCTCGCCGAACGGGAACCCGCGTTCGCGCAGGACCTGGATCATCGTCCGACCGACGACGCCGGTGGCGCCGACGACCGCGACGGTGAGCGGTGAGGGGGTCATCCCGGGCACGGCTCCACTACGGTTCTATCGGTTCCGGGCACGGCGGGAGTATAGCAGCGCGCCGACGGTCTCCCGGTCGGCGCGCTCCTGACAGCGGGCTGCGGCGGGGGTCCCGCCGCAGCGTTCGGGGCCTCGGTCAGACCGGTTCCTTGGCCAGGTGGCGCTGCATCGCCGCCTTGCGCGACAGGTTGACCCTGCCCTGCCGGTCGATCTCGGTCACGACCACCATCACCTCGTCGCCGACGGACACGACGTCCTCGACGGTCGGCACGTGGTAGTCGGCGAGCTCGCCGATCCGGACGAGGCCTTCCTTGCCCGGCAGGATCTCGACGAACGCGCCGAAGCCCATGATCCGGGTCACCTTGCCCAGGTAGAGCGAGCCGATCTCGACCTCGCGGGTGAGCGACTCGATCCACTGGATCGCCTTGCGGCTGTTCTCGCCGGAGACGGCGGCGATCTCGACCGAGCCGTCGTCCTCGACGTTGATCTCGGTCCCGGTCTCCTCCTGGATCTTGCGGATCATCGAGCCGCCCTTGCCGATGATGTCGCGGATCTTCTCCGGGTTGATCTTGATCGTGACGATGCGCGGCGCGAAGTCGCTCATCCCCTCGCGGGCGGCCGGCAGGACCGCGGTCATCTTGTCGAGGATCTCGAGCCGGGCCGCGAGGGCCTGCTTGAGACCGCCCCGGATGATCGCCTCGCTGATCCCCTGGACCTTGATGTCCATCTGGAGGGCGGTGATCCCGTCACGGGTCCCGGTCACCTTGAAGTCCATGTCCCCGAAGGCATCCTCCTTGCCGAGGATGTCGGTCAGGACCGCGAAGCGGCCATCGGACTCGCTGATCAGGCCCATCGCCGCGCCGGCGACCGGCGCGGAGATCGGCACGCCGGCGTCCATCAGGGCGAGCGTCGAGCCGCAGGTCGAGGCCATCGAGGTCGAGCCGTTCGAGGTCACGCACTCGCTGACCAGCCGGATGACGTACGGGAAGTCCTCCTGGCTGGGCAGGACCGGGATGAGCGCCCGCTCGGCCAGGTTGCCGTGGCCGATCTCGCGCCGACCCGGGCCGCGCATCATCTTGTTCTCGCCCGTGCTGTAGGGCGGCATGTTGTAGTGGTGGAGGTAGCGCTTCTCGGTCTTCGGGCTGATCGTGTCGATCCGCTGGACGTCCGAGGAGGCGCCCAGGGTCGCCACGGTCAGGGCCTGGGTCTCACCCCGGGTGAACAGCCCGGACCCGTGGGCCCGGGGCAGGAGGCCGACCTCGACGCTGATCGCCCGGAGCTCGTCGACCGCCCGGCCGTCCATCCGGATCCCCTCCGTGAGGACGAGCTCACGGACGGTCTTCTTGTGGACGACGCCGAACAGGCTCTTGCTCACCCGGGCCTGGCGTCGCGCGGCCTCGAGCAGGCCGGCGGCGTCACCACCCGAGCGGGTCGCCTTGATCGATGCGACGATCCCGTCGCGGAGGGTGGCCAGCCGGTTCGGCAGGTCGGCCGCGAAGATCCCGACGAGCTGGGCCGTCGCCTGGGCGTCCGGCAGCGCGCGATGGGCATCGCTCAGGTCGATCCCGAAGAACCGGGCGAGCTCCCCGAGCTTGTAGCTCTCCGCCCAGTCCGGGTAGGCCTCGCGGGCCAGGACGAGCGTGTCGAGGTAGGTGCCCGGCTCGAACCGGAACCCGTCGCCCAGGGCGGCCTCGAGGAAGCCGAGGTCGAAGCCGACGTTGTGGCCGACCAGGGTCGCGTTCCCGGCGAAGGCGCGGAACTTCTCGACGGCCTCCCTGGGTGCGGGTGCGCCCTTGACGTCCTGGTCGGTGATCCCGTGCATCTGGTGGCCGACGATCGTCCGACCCGGATCGACCAGGGTCGAGAACGTGTCGGCGATCTTGCCGCCCTTGATCCGGACGGCGCCGATCTCGAGCAGGTCGGCCATCCGGGGGTCGCGCCCGGTCGTCTCGACGTCGACGACGACGAACTCGGCCTTGGCCTCGACCGCCTTGACGAAGTCGAGGACCGAATCGGTGCCCGGCTCGAGATACGGCAGCTTCTTGGCCTTGCCGACGGCCTTCTGGAGCTCGAGCTGGATGTCGATGAGCGGCTGGAGCGCCCGGTGCCCGAACAGGATGGCCTCGGCCATCACGTCCTCGGGCAGGAGCTTGGCGCCCGCCTCGACCATCATGATCGCGTCGCGTGTCCCCGAGACGATCAGGTCGAGCTCGGAGTCCTGGAGCTGGCTGTAGGTCGGGTTGACCACGAACTCGCCGTCGATCCGGCCGACCCGGACGGCGCCGATCGGGCCCTGGAACGGGATCTCGCTGATCGTCAGGGCCGCCGACGCGGCGACGGTCCCGAGGACGTCGGGGTCGTTCTCCTGGTCGGTCGACAGGACGGTGATGACGACCTGGACGTCGTCCTTGTAGCCGTTCGGGAAGAGCGGGCGGATCGGTCGGTCGGTCAGCCGGGCGGCCAGGATCGCGGCCTCCGACGGACGGGCCTCGCGCTTGATGAACCCGCCGGGGATCTTGCCGGCGGCGTACATCCGCTCCTCGAAGTCGACGGTGAGCGGGAAGAAGTCGAGGCCCGGGCGGGGTTCGGACCGGTTGGCCGTCCCGAGGACCATCGTGTCGCCGTGGCGGACGGTGACGGAGCCGCCGGCCAGCCGGGCGAGCTTGCCGGTCTCGATGGTCAGCGTGCGACCACCGAACTGCGTCTCGAAGGTGTGAGACACGGGGTTGTGTTCCTCCTTACCGTGCAGGAGGAGCGACCTTGCGGGCGCGTGGCCCGTCGTCCAGGTATCTGACGCGAGAGGACCCCGGGTGTCTCACCCAGGGTCCGGAGCGGCGATCGCCTAGCGGCGGAGTCCCAACCGTCCGATGACGGTGCGGTAGCGCGCGTTGTCCTTCTTGATCAGGTAGGCAAGAAGGCGGCGGCGCTGACCGACGAGCTTGAGGAGGCCGCGGCGCGAGTGATTGTCCTTCGGGAAGCTCTTCAGGTGTTCCGTCAGCTCCTTGATCCGCTCGGTCAGGAGCGCGACCTGGACTTCCGGGGAGCCGGTGTCGCCATCATTCATGGCGAACGCACCGATGACCTGTTGCTTCTGTTCCCGCGCGAGCGGCACTCGGTCCTCCGAACACGAACTCATACAGACGTCTTCTCTGTGACGCGGCGGAGGATAGCAGGCTTCGCCCGGTGCGGCAAACGTGGACGCCTGTCGGGTCAGGTCGCCGCCCGGCCATCGTCGGCGACCGAGCTCGAGAAGGCGACCCGGAGCCGCTCCGCCGGACCGGTCGATCGGGGCGCCGCCACCAGGACCCGGTCGCCCGCCACCCGGGCGATCGTCATCGTCGGCCGAGCGCGGCGACCGGTGAGCGTCCAGGCGGGTTCGACGGCGACCCGGTAGCGCCCTTCCGGCGGCAGCGCCACCGGGATCGGGAAGCGCAGCTCGAGCGGATCGCGCCTCGCGGCGGGGCCCGACGCCCGCGCCGAGCGGGCGCTGACCTCCCCGGTCGCCGCGACCGGCCGGCCGAGCAGCCGGCGCGCGCCGCCGAGGTCGCCGGCGGCGATGTCGAGGCGGACCGTCCCGCTCCGGACCGGCTCGCCGTCGAGCTCGAACGGCGGCACGACCGCGACCTCGAAGCCCGACCGGGCACCGAGCTCGGCCAGGCTGGTCGGCGTGCCCCGCCGGTCGTGCCCGAACGCCGCATCGGGGGTCATCAGGAACCCGGCCAGCCCGACCCGGGCCTGGATCGCCCCGACGAACGCGTCGTACTCGGTCATCCGCAGCGCGGCGTCGAAGTGCTGGACGACGGTCACCTCGACACCGGCGGCGGCCAGCCGGGCCAGCCGCTCGTCGGGGTCGCACAGGAGCGGCGGCGCGGCGCCGACCACGATCTCGTCCGGGTGGGCGTCGAACGTGATCACCGCCGGCCGGGCCCGCTGGGCCCGGGCCGCCTCGCGCAGACGGGCGAGCAGGTAGCGATGGCCGCGGTGGAGGCCGTCGAACACGCCGACGACGACGAACAGCCGCCCGTGGGTCGCGGCCAGTCGGTCGATCCCGTGGACGACGTCCATCGGCGCCGGGTCCGGGGATCGCGCTCAGGACCGGGCCGTCGCCAGCGCGACGGGACCGGCCGGCTCGATGAGGACCTTGTCGGGCGCCAGGCGGCCGTCGCGGACCACCGCGACCGCGACCGGACGACCGGCCGGGTCGACGGCGATGAGCGGCTCGGCGGGGTCGGACGCCGGGGGCAGCCCGGCCGCGGGGCGGACGAACTGGCCGCGACCGACGGCCGCGACCTCGCTCTCGGTCAGGACGACCCGGCGGAGGCGCTCGAGGCCGGCGTCGATCGGCAGGAGGAGCCGGGTGAGCCCGGCCGGCCCCTCGGCGGCGGCGGCGCGGATCGTCTCGAGCGGGTGCGCGTCCTCGAGGCGGAAGCCGCCCGATGCCGTCCGGACGAGGGCGCCGAGGTAGGCCGCGCCGCCCGTCGCCCGACCGACGTCCCGGGCGATCGCGCGGACGTACGTCCCGGCCGAGCAGTCGACCTCGACGACGGCGATCGGCCGGTCGGGGTCCGTGGCCGTCCCAGTCGACCAGCGTCGAGCCGGTGGATGGTCGACCTCGCGCGGTCGCAGCGTCGGGGTCTCCCCCGCCCGGGCCATCGCGTACGCCCGGCGGCCGCCGAGCTTGATCGCGGAGTACGCCGGCGGGAGCTGGGCGACCGGCCCGACGAGCGCCGCCAGGGCCGCCTCGACCGCCGCCCGTTCGGGACCGGGGCCGCGACCGGGCTGAGCTCGCCGTCGAGGTCGTCGGTCGTCGAGCTCGCCCCGAAGCAGATCGTCGCCCGGTACGCCTTGCCATCGCCGAGGTGGTACTCGACGAGTCGGGTCGCCCGGCCGAGGAAGACCGGCAGGACGCCGGTCGCGAACGGGTCGAGCGTCCCACCGTGCCCGACCCGCCGGGTCAGCGCGAGCCGGCGGACGAGCGCCACGACGTCGTGCGAGGTCGGCCCGGCGGGCTTGGCGACGACGAGGATCCCGTCGAGCCCGGGCGCGTCCGTCGGGCGGGAGCGGCGGCTCACCGGACGACCGCGGCCGCCAGCCGGCGAGCCTCGGCCAGGACGGCGTCGCGCGCGCGATCGAGCGGCAGATCGAGCGTCGCGCCGGCAGCCCGAGCGTGACCGCCGCCACCGAACGCCCCGGTCAGGACGGTCGCGTCGACCCCGCCCGGCTTCGTCCGGACGCTGATCCGGGTGGCCGAGCCCTGCTCCTTGAACAGGATCGCGACCTCGGCCCGCTCGGCCTGCGACAGGAGGTCGATGATCCCCTCGGAGTGGGCCGCCTCGGTCCCGGTCGTGGCGAGGTCGGCGTCGGTCAGGGTCGACCAGATGACCCGGCCGTCATCGGCGTGGTCGAGCCGGTCGAGGACCCGGCCGAACAGGCGGAGCTGGGCGTCGGGCTTCGAGCGGTACAGGCGGCGGGAGATCTCGCTCAGCGGAGCCCCCGCCTCGACCAGGGCGGCCGAGACGGCCAGCGTCCGCGGGGTGGCGTTCGGGTGGGCGAACGTGGCGGTGTCCATGACGATGCCCGCCATCAGGACCGTCGCCAGGCCGCCATCGCCCGTCGCCAGCGACACCCCGAGCCGGCTGGCCAGGAGGGCCACCATCTCGCAGGTGGCCGCCGACGACGGGTCGATCCAGTCGGTCGGCTCGTCGCCATCGTTCGACAGGTGGTGGTCGATGACGATCCGCGGCAGGTTCGCGAAGAGCGCCCGATGGCGGTCCCGGATCGCGCCGACCCGGTCGAGCGAGCCGCAATCGACGACGACCAGTCGGTCATAGGCGAGCGCCGGATCCGGGTCGGTCCGGAACCGGTCGATCCCGGGCAGGAAGGCGTACAGCGCCGGGACCGGGTCCGTGCACACGGTGGTCGCCCGGCCGCCGCGGGCCTCGACGACGGTCGCGATCGCCGAGCGCCGCACCGAGCGTGTCCGCATCCGGGTTCTCGTGGCTGACGACGAGCACGGTCCGCGCGCTCGGCCAGCGCCGAGACCACCGGCTCGGGGACGAGCGACGCCCAGGCGGCCAGGTCGGCGGCGCTCATCGCTTCGGCTTGCCGGGTCGCTCCCGGCGGTCGCGTCCGCCCCTGGCCGGACCGGCGCCGGAGGGGCGGGCGTCCCGCCTCCGGACCTGATGGCGGGCCGACGGCGGCGGCTCGGCGGCCGGCGGAGGCTCGTCGGCCAGGTCGCCCTCGTGACGGACCCGGACGACCGGGGTCGGCAGGGTCTCGTCGTCCGGGGCGGCTTCCTCGAGCGGCGTCCGGCCGGCCTCGAGCTCCTCGATGAGGTGGAGCACGCGCGTGCCCGCGCTCGATCGTGTCGTCGAGCCGGACGTGGAGGTCCGGGATCCGTCGGAGGCGCAGGCGGGCGCCCAGCTCGTGGCGGACGAAGCCGCATCGCCCGCTCGAGCGCCGCGACGGTCTCGGCGCGCTCGCCGCGCTGGCCGATGACGCTCACCCAGACCCGGGCGTGGCGCAGGTCGGGCGCCGTCTCGACCTTGGTGACCGTGGCGAACCCGACCCGCGGATCCTTCACCTCGCGGGCCAGGATCGTCCCGATCTCCTGGCGGAGGAGCTCGTCGATCCGGTCGGTGCGCTGGGTCATCCCGTCAGCCGGCGGACGCCCGACTGACCGTCTTCTGGGTGAAGCACTCGATGACGTCGCCCTCGACCAGGTCGTGGAAGTCGGCCAGGCCGATGCCGCACTCGAAGTTCTTCTCCACCTCACGGACGTCGTCGCGGAAGCGCCGGAGGGACTCGATCCGGTCGGTCGCGATGACCTTGCCGCTGCGCCACACGCGGGCGCCGCCGCGGACGATCCGGCCGTCGGTCACGTAGCAACCGGCGATGACCGTGTTCTTGCCGACCCGGAAGATCTGGCGGACCTCCGCCCGACCCTCGACGACCTCGACGATCTCGGGCTCGAGGAGGCCCTTGAGCGCGGCGTCGATGTCGTCGGTCAGCTTGTAGATGATGTCGTAGATCCGGACGTCGACCCGCTCGGCCTCGGCGGCCCGACGGGCCGTCTCGGTGATCCGGGTGTTGAACCCGACGACGATCGCATCCGACGCGGTGGCGAGCATGATGTCGTTGTCGGTGATGTCGCCGGCGCCCTCGTGGAGGACGTTCAGCCGGACGTCCTCGGTCGAGAGCTGCTCGAGGGCGTGGGTGATCGCCCCGAGCGAGCCGGACACGTCGGCCTTGAGGATGATCCGGAGCTCCTTGGCCTGGCCGGCCTGGATCTGGCGGTAGAGGTCCTCGAGCGTCGCCCGGCCGCTGCCGTCGCCGCTCTTGGCCGCGACCGCGGCCTTGCGCGTCTCGACCATCGCCCGGGCTTCCTTCTCGTCGGCCACGACGCGCAGGATGTCGCCGGCCTCGGGGACGTCGGCCAGGCCGAGGACGACCGCCGCGGTCGACGGCCCGACCTTGGTGACCCGCTTGCCGGTCCCGCTCTCGAGCGCACGGACCTTGCCGTACGTCTCGCCGACGACGATGACGTCGCCGACCCGGAGCGTGCCGGTCTGGACGATCGCAGTGGCGACCGGTCCCCGGCCCTTGTCCAGCTGCGGCCTCGACGATCGTCCCGACCGCCGCCCGCTTCGGGTTCGCCTTGAGCTCCTGGAGGTCGGCCACCAGGAGGACCATGTCGAGCAGGTCGTCGAGGCCGACGCGAGCCTTGGCCGAGACGGGCACGAGCGGCGTGTCGCCGCCGTACTCCTCGACGATGACGTTGGCCTCGGACAGCTCGGTCTTGACCCGGTCCTGGTTGGCGTCCGGCTTGTCGATCTTGTTGAGCGCGATGATGATCGGCACCTTGGCCGCCCGGGCGTGGTGGATCGCCTCGAGCGTCTGGGGCATGACCCCGTCGTCGGCCGCGACGACCACGACCGCCATGTCGGTCACCCGCGCTCCGCGAGCGCGCATCGCGGTGAACGCCTCGTGACCGGGCGTGTCGAGGAAGACGATCCGGCGGCCGTCCTTGGTCGTGACCTCGCTGGCCCCGATGTGCTGGGTGATCCCGCCCCGCTCGCCGGCCGCGACCTCGGTCGTCCGGATCGCGTCGAGCAGGCTCGTCTTGCCGTGGTCGACGTGGCCCATCACGGTCACGATCGGGGCCCGGGTCTGGAGGAGCGACGCCTCGTCCTCCTCGTAGAGGACCTCCTTGGTCGCCTCGGCGGGGGCCTCCTCGCCGCCGGCTTCGGCCACGCCCCCGGTGGCGGCCACGGCCTCGGCGACCTCGTAGCCGAGCTCGCCCGCGACGAGCGCGGCGGTGTCGCGGTCGATCAGCTGGTTGATCGTCGCGAAGATGCCGCTCTTGATCAGCTCGCGGATGACGTCGGCGGCGTTGACCGCCAGGAGCTCGGCGAGCTCCTTGACCGTGATCGTGCCCGGCAGCTCGATCGCGCCGCGCTCCCGCGGGTCGGCGACCTGGACCGGCCGACTGCCCGGTGCCGGAGTCGCGACGCGGCGGCTTGCGCGGTCCGCGACGGCCCCGGGTGCCGCTCCTACTCCTCGCCAAGCTGGCTTCCTCCTTCGTTCGTCTTCATCATCGTACCCGCCCGGGCCGCAAGCTCATCGCGCAGGCCCGCCGGCAGCGGGACGCCGAGCGCCCGGCTGAGCGCGCCCCGCTCGAGGGCCCGGCCCCAGCACGAGCCGTCGGCGCACAGGTAGGCGCCCCGGCCCGGCAGGCGGCCGGTCGGATCGCTGACCACCCGACCGTCGGGCGTCCGGACGATCCGGACGAGCTCGCGCTTGGCGCTCGTCGTGCGACACGCGACGCAGGTGCGGAGCGGGGCCGGCCGGCCCCAGCCGGCCGTCGGCGGACGGGCTACGACGACACCTCCCCGGACTCGGGCGACTTCCTGCGGGTCGTCGTCGGCTTGGCCTCGACCGCGGGCGCGCTCGTCGCCCGGGACGCCTTCGCCTTCGGTGCGGCCTCCGTGGCGGGCGCGTCGCCGACAGGCGTCTTCTTCGCTCGGCTGGTCTTCGGCTTCGGATCGGCCGTGGCCTGGGCCGCGGGCGCGTCGGCGTCGGGCGCCTTCTTCGCTCGGCTGCGTCTTCGGCTTCGGCTCGGTCGGAGCGGTCTCGACGGCGTCGGCGACCGGTGCCGGCTCGGCCGCAGGCGCCGGCGCGGCAGCCTCGGCCGCGGCCGCGGCCTTCGCCTCGGCGACGGACACGTCGCTCCGGATGTCGATCCGCCAGCCGGTCAGCTTGGCGGCGAGCCGCGCGTTCTGACCCTCGCGGCCGATGGCCAGCGAGAGCATCCGCTCGGGCACGGTGACGCTCGCGATCCGGTGCTCCTCGTCGATCGACACGTCGAGGACCTGGGCCGGGCTGAGGGCGTTGGCGACGAAGACCGCCGGGATCGTCGTTCCAGGGGATGACGTCGATCTTCTCGCCGGCCAGCTCGGCGACGACCGCCTGGACCCGGGCGCCCCGCTGGCCGACGGTCGCGCCGACCGGGTCGAGCCCGTCCTGGCGGCTGGCGACGGCCACCTTCGAGCGCGAGCCCGCCTCGCGGGCGATCGCCTTGATCTCGACCGTGCCGCTGTGGATCTCGGGAACCTCGAGCTCGAACAGCCGGCGCAGGAAGTTCCGATGGGCACGGCTGACGAACAGCTGCGGCCCGCGCAACCCGCGCCGGACCTCGAGGACGAAGGCCTTGACCGGCTGGCCGATCCGGTAGTGCTCGAGGTGCGACTGCTCGGTCGTGGCGAGGATGGCCTCGGCCCGGGCGATCCCGCCCTGGCCGGTCAGGTCGAGGATGATCGCCCGCGGCTCGACCCGGTTGACGGTCCCGGTGATGAGCTCCCCCTCGCGGCTGGCGAACTGGTCGTAGGCGACGTCGCGCTCCGCCTCGCGGAGACGCTGGAGGACGACCTGCTTGGCGGTCTGGGCGTGGATCCGGCCGAACGCCTCGGGGTCCAGCTCCTCGGTCGTGACGAGGTCGCCGAGCTGGGCTTTCGGATCGTGGCCGCGTGCCTCTTCGAGGCTGAGCTCGGTCAGCGGGTCCTCGACCTCGGCGACCGCCCGGCGCGCCCGGAAGACCCGGATCTGGCCGGTCTCGCCGTCGATCCGGACCTGGATGTCCTCGTCCCCCTCGGTCCGCCGGTAGGCCGACTGGATGGCGTCCTCGACCGTCTGGATGAGCTGCTCGCGCGGGACCTGCTTCTCGGCGTTGAGCTGCAGGAGGGCAGTGACGAAATCACGATTCACGGTTCGCCTCCCGTCACGACTGCCGCCGGCGTGTCCCGCCGAACCCGGATCGACGGCCCGCTCAAAAAGAAACGTGGGGGTCACCCACGTCACGGAGCGGCCGTTCAGTTTGGCGCGAGTATACACCCGGACGGGTGGACCCTCAAACAGCCGGTCCGGCCGCGACCCGGCCGAACCGCCGCTCGACGTAGGCGTCCAGGATGGCCAGGAACTCGGGCACGATCGCCTCGCCGCGCAGGGTCCGATCGAGCTTGCCGTCGACGAACACGGGGGCGACCGGCTCCTCGAACGTGCCGGGCAGGCTGATCCCGATGTCGGCGTGCTTGCTCTCGCCCGGGCCGTTGACCACGCAGCCCATCACCGCCACCCGGAGGTCCTCGACCCCGGGATACGTCTCGCGCCACTCCGGCATCCGATCCTTGAGGTAGACCTGGATGTCCCGGGCCATCTCCTGGAAGAACGTCGAGGTCGTCCGGCCGCAGCCGGGACAGGCGCTGACCTGGGGCAGGAACGAGCGCAGCCCGAGCGACTGGAGGATCTGCTGGGCGACCTCGACCTCGAGCTCCCGCCCGGCGCCGGGCTCCGGCGTCAGCGAGACCCGGATCGTGTCGCCGATCCCCTCGGTCAGCAGCAGGGCGAGCCCGGCCGTCGAGGCGACGATCCCCTTCATCCCCATCCCGGCCTCGGTCAGGCCCAGGTGGAGCGGGTAGTCGCTCCGCGGCGCGAGCGAGCGGTAGACGTCGACCAGGTCGCCCACGCCGGACACCTTCGCCGACAGGATGATCCGGTCGTGGCCGAGGCCGGTCGCCTCGGCCAGCGCGGCCGAGCGCAGCGCCGACTCGATCATCGCCTCGATCATCACGTCGCGGGCGTCGCGCGGCTCGGCCGACCGGGCGTTGGCGTCCATCAGCTCGGTCAGCAGGGCCTGGTCGAGCGACCCCCAGTTCACCCCGATCCGGACCGGCTTGTCGTTGTCGATCGCGATCCGGACGATCGTCTGGAAGTTCTCGTCGTGACGCTTGGCGCCGACGTTGCCCGGGTTGATCCGGTACTTGGCCAGCGCGGCGGCCGTTTCGGGGTACCGGGTCAGCAGCAGATGCCCGTTGTAGTGGAAGTCGCCGATGATCGGGACGTCGAGCCCGAGGCCGCGGACCTTGCGGACCATCTCGGGCACGGCGGCGGCCGCCTCGTCGGTGTTGACCGTGACCCGGACGAGCTGGCTGCCGGCGTGGGCCAGCCGGGCGACCTGGATCGCCGTGGCGTCGGCATCGGCCGTGTCCGTGTTGGTCATCGACTGGACGACGATCGGGTGAGCGCTGCCGACGAGGACCCCGCCGACGTCGACGCTGACGGTCGGTCTCCGGCGCGGGCGGGCCGGGGCGGGCTCGGTCACTGACCTCGGCCCGGCGCGGTGATGTCGAAGTAGGTGATCCAGGCCAGGAACGCCATGAGGCAGGCGAAGCCGACCAGGTAGGTCAGCCGCTCGGCCCGCACGCTCACCCGCTCGCCGGCCACCGCCTTGAGGAGCAGGACCGCGATGCGGCCCCCGTCGAGCGGCGGGAAGGGCAGGATGTTGACCAGGGCGAGGTTGGCCGACAGGATGCCGGCCAGGTAGAGGGTGAACACCGGGCCGAGCTGCCAGAACACGTCGCCGACCTGGCTGGCGATGCCGATCGGTCCGGTCACCGGCGGCGGCTCGGTCGGCCGGTTGACGATCGAGTCGGCGAGCTGCCCGAGGCCGTTCCAGACCAGGGTCAGGGCCTGGCCGGTCCTGGCCACGGCGATCCCGGCGGCCTCGAGCGGCGGACGCTGGACGTACTCGCCGGTCAGTGCGGCCGCGAACGAGATCCCCAGGGCGCCCTTCACGACGGTGATCTCCTCGAGCGGCCGGAGCGTGGCCGTGACCTCCCCGGTCGTCCCGTCGGCGTGGTCGATCCCGAGCGTGACCGTCTCGCCGGCGTGATCGCGCGAGGACCGTACCCGGGCTGCCCCCGGTCCCCCCGAAGTAGTCGAACGGGGCCCCGCCGAGGGATACGACCCGGTCGCCGGCGACGATCCCGGCGGCCTGGGCCGGCGAGTCGGACTGGACCTCCCTGACCACCAGCCCGACCGTCGGGTTGGCCAGCCAGGCGATCGCGAAGAAGATCAGGAACGCGAGGGCGATGTTCATCACGACGCCGGCGACCAGGATGACGACCTTCTTCGACGAGCGACGCGCGGACGAACGAGCGCGGGTCGTCGGAGTCGCCGTCCTCGCCCTCGAGCCGGACGAAGCCTCCGATCGGCAGCCAGTTCAGCGTGTAGAGGGTCTCCCCCTCGGACCGGAGGACCCTGGCCCGCGGCGGGAACCCGATCCCGAACTCGAGCACGCGCACCCGGGCCAGCCGAGCGGTCACGAAGTGGCCGAGCTCGTGGATCGACGACCAGCGCCCCGAGCATCGCGAAGAAGATGACGATCGTGATCACGCTCTGGACGACGGCGCTCATCGGGCGGCCGGCTCCCTGCCCGTAGGTGGCACGGACCTCGGCGTCGAGGGCGATCAGCTCGTCCACCCCGGGCGCCTGGTCGGCGCCCGGCCCGAACCGTTCCACCGCGGCCTCGAGCGTCCGGGCGATCCCCGGGAAGTCGAGCGCCGCCGTCGAGGAAGCGGGCGACCGCGACCTCGTCCGCGGCGATCAGGGCGGCCGTCGCCCGCGACCCGATCCGGCCGGCGTCGCGGGCGATCCGGAGCGCCGGGAAGCGGGTCTCGTCGGGCGCGCGGAAGTCGAGCCGTGCGGTGGCCACGAGGTCCGGCGGCGTGGCCGGCGATGGGTGGCGGGTCGGATAGGTCACGGCGTACTGGATCGGGAGGCGCATGTCCGGGGTTCCGAGCTGCGCCTTCAGCGAGCCGTCGACGAACAGGACGGCCGAGTGGACGACGCTCTGTGGATGGATGACGACGTCGATCGCGTCGTACTCGACATCGTACAGCCAGTGCGCCTCGATGACCTCCAGGCCCTTGTTGGCCAGGGTCGCCGAGTCGATCGTGATCTTGGCCCCCATCGACCAGGTCGGGTGGCGCAGGGCGCGCTCCGGGGTGACCGCGGCCAGCTCCGCCTGGCGTGGCGTCGAGGAACGGCCCGCCCGACGCGGTCAGGATCAGTCGGGCGATCGCGGCCGGGTCCTCGCCGGCCAGGCTCTGCCAGATCGCGGAGTGCTCCGAGTCGATCGGCCGCAGCCAGGCCAGCGGGCTGGCCAGCGGATCCGCCGGATCGGTCGCCGCCACCGCGGCGGCCCGTCGCCGGGCGAGCGGCATCACCAGGTGCCCGCCGGCGACCAGGGTCTCCTTGTTCGCGGTCGCCACGACCTTGCCGGCCCCGAGCGCGGCGAGGACCGGCCGCAGGCTGACGATCCCGCCGGTGCCGACGACCACGAGATCGACGTCGTCCCGCGTGGCCAGCGTCTCCAGCGCGTCCGGCCCGACTTCGAGCGCCGTCCCGGCCGGGAGGTCGAGCCGGGCGGCCGCGGCCGGGTCCCCGGGCAGCGCCACCACCGCCGGTCGGAGCAGGCGGGCCTGCGTCTCGAGCAGCTCGCCCTGGTGCCCGGTCGCCAGGGCGACGACCCGGACCGCGTCCCCGAGGCCGACGAGGACGTCGACCGCCTGGCGCCCGATCGACCCGCCCGAGCCGAGCAGGGCGACCCGCAACGGCGCTGGACGCGGCGTGGCCGGCCGGCGCTCGCTCACCGGAGGAACGTCAGCACGTACAGGGTCATGACCGGCGCCGCGAACAGGAACGAGTCGACCCGGTCGAGCACGCCGCCGTGCCCGGGGATGAGCCCGCTCGAGTCCTTCGCTCCGGCCGCCCGCTTGAGCATCGACTCGGCGAGGTCGCCCGCCTGGGCGGCGAGCCCGACGACCGGCCCGACGAGGAGCGCCTCCCAGACCGGCGCCCCGACCGCCCACAGCCCGATGCCCAGGACCACCGTCGCCGCCGCCAGTCCACCGAACAGTCCGGCGTACGTCTTCGACGGGGAGATGTGGGTCAGGAAGCGGGTCAGGCCGGTCGCCGCCCCGAACCGCTCACCGAACGTCCGGCCGACGAGGTAGGCGCCAGTGTCGTAGGCCCACACCGTCAGGACGAGGATGAGGACCCACCCTCGCTGCCCGTCGAGGAGGCCGGCGAGGGGGGCGTCGGCCGGCAGGGCCGGTGCGGCATTCCCGAGCCGGACGACGAACCCGAGCATCCCGACGTACGCCCCGCCGAAGACGGTCCCGATCCAGGCGGCCAGGCCCTCCCGCGGGTCGAGCCGGGCGAACGCCCCGACGGCGGCCAGGATGACCGCGACCCCGACGAGGATGGCCGCCGAGCCGGTCAGGTCGACCGGGGCGGCCGCGTCGACCACGATCGCGAGGGCGATGACGACCCCGAGCCCGACGAGGACCGGGTAGCCGGCGGAACGGATCAGCCGGAGCGCCTCGACCGCCGCGACCCCGGCGGCCACGAGGACGAGCGCCGCGATCCAGGCGCCCCCGAGGACCAGGACGACGAGGAGCGGCGGGACGAAGATCGCCGCGCTCAGGGCGCGCTGCCGCATCGGTCCCCTGCCCTACCGGCCGAAGCGGCGTGTCCGGCTGGCGAACTCGAGCAGCGCGGCATCGAACGCCTCGGCGTCGAAGTCCGGCCAGAGGAGCGGGCTGACGTAGAACTCGGCGTAGGCCGACTGCCAGATCAGGAAGTTGCTGAGACGCTCCTCGCCGCCGGTCCGGATGACCAGGTCCGGGTCGGGCAGGCCGGCCGTGTAGAGGGCTCCCGACACCGCCGCCTCGTCGATCGCGTCGGGGTCGACCCCGCTCGCGGCCAGGGTCCGGAACGCGTCGACCAGCTCGGTCCGGCCGGCGTAGTTGAAGGCGATGTTGAGGAGCAGCCGATCGCCGTCGGCGGTCGCCTCGAGGGCGTCCGCGAGCGATCGCCGGATGTCCGCCGGCAGCTCGTCGAGCCGGCCGAGGAGGCGGACCCGGACGCCCTCCCGCCGGAGCTCGTCGGTCTCGCTCCGGATCGCCGCCTCGAGCAGCCCGAACAGGCCGCTGACCTCGTCGTCCGGGCGGGCCCAGTTCTCGCGGCTGAACGCGTACAGGGTCAGGACCGGCACGCCGCGTCGGACCGCGTGACGCAGGATCGTCCGGATCGCCTCGACGCCTGCCGCGTGACCGTCGAGCTCGGCCAGACCGCGGGCCCGTGCCCAGCGCCGGTTGCCGTCCATGATGATCGCCACGTGGCGCGGCGACTCCTCCGGCGGGACGATGGGCTCGGGTGCCGCCCGTCCGCCGCTGGGCAGCTCGACCGGCGCCTCGGGCGCGTGGGCGATGGGCGGAGCGTCGGTCGGTCGGGCCAGCGGCGAACGCGCCACTAGACCTCCATCACCTCGTGCTCCTTGTGGCTGCCCGCCTGGTCGACCTCGCCGATGTAGCGGTCGGTGAGCTTCTGGAGCGCGTCCACCTCGCGATGTGAGGCGTCGGTCCCGAGCTCGCCGTCGCGCTCCTCCTTGCGGATCGCGTCGTTCGCCTCGCGGCGGAGGTTACGGATCTCGACCCGCGCCACCTCCATCCGCTTGTGGACGGACTTGACGATGTCGCGCCGACGCTCCTCGGTCAGGGGCGGGATGTTGAGCCGGACGACCGCCCCGTCGACGTTCGGGACGAGCCCGATGTCGCTCTTCTGGATGGCCTTCTCGATCGCCCCGAGGACCCCCCGGTCCCATGGCTGGATGACGATCTGGTGGGCCTCGGGAACGCTGATCCCGGCGAGCTGGTTGAGCGGGGTGGGCGTGCCGTAGTACTCGACCACGATCCGGTCGACGAGCGAGGTCGAGGCGCGGCCCGTGCGGAGGCCCTGGAAGTCGCGCTCCATCGCCTCGACGGCGCGGGCCATCTTCCGTTCGGCCGAGGCGAGGATCTCGCTGCTCATGCGCGGCTGCCTCCCGAGATCACGGTGCCGACCGGCTCACCGCGGGCGACCCGGACGATGTTGTCGGGCTGATTGAGGTCGAACACCACGATCGGCAGGTCGTTCTCCATGCACAGCGAGACCGCCGCGGCGTCCATGACCTTGAGCTGGTCGCGCAGGAGATCGGCGTAGCCGAGCTCAGCGTAGCGTCGGGCCCCCGGGTTCGTCATCGGGTCGCTGTCGTAGACACCGTCGACCTTGGTCGCCTTGAGCAGGGCCGAGGCTCCGATCTCGACGGCCCGGAGCGCGGCCGCCGAGTCGGTCGTGAAGTACGGGTTGCCGGTGCCGGCCACGAAGATGACCACGCGGCCCTTCTCGAGGTGGCGGACGGCCCGCCGGCGGATGTACGGCTCGGCCACCTCGTGCATCGCGATGGCGGTCATCACCCGGGTCGGCACGCCGACCTTCTCGAGCGCGTCCTGGAGGGCCAGGCCGTTCATGACCGTCGCCAGCATCCCGATGTAGTCGCCGGTCGCCCGGTCCATCCCCCGGGCCGAGGCGGCCAGGCCGCGGAAGATGTTGCCGCCGCCGACGACGATCCCGATCTCGACGCCGAGCAGCTTGACGTGGGCGATCTGCTCGGCGATCGTCCGGCAGAATTCCGGGTCGACGCCGTAGGCACGCGACCCGAGGAGGGCCTCCCCGGACAGCTTGAGCAGGATCCGCCGGTAGCGGACGGTACCGGTCGGCGGCGGCGGGGCCACGACGCCCGGTTCGCTCACAGCTCCTCACCGAGCTCGTAGCGGCTGAAGCGCCGGACGCGGATGTGCTCGCCGATCGTCGCGATCGCATCGGTGATCAGCTCGCGGACGGTCTGCTCGGTGTCCCGGAACGGCTGCTCGAGCAGGCAGACCTCCTTGAACCACTTCTTGAGCTGGCCGTCGACGATCTGACCCCGGATCGCCTCGGGCTTCTTGCGGGTCGTCTCGTCGGCCAGCAGCTCGGCCTTCTTCGCCTCGAGGACCTCGGTCGGGATCTGGTCCGGGTCGACGTACTCGGGACGCAACCCGGCGACCTGCATCGCCAGGTCGCGGACGAGCTTCTGGAACTGCTCGTTTCGGGCGACGAAGTCGGTCTCGCAATTGACCTCGATGAGGACGCCGATCCGGCCGCCCGTGTGGATGTAGCTGCCGATCAGCCCCTCGCGGGCCTCGCGACCCGACTTCTTGGCGGCCGCGGCCTGGCCCCGCTCCCGAAGGAGGGCGACCGCCTTCTCGACGTCCCCGCCGGTCTCCTCGAGGGCGCGCTTGCAGTCCATGAATCCGGCGCCGGTCCGCTCGCGCAGCTCCTTGACCGCCTGGGCCGAGATGTCCGCCATGCCTGTCGTGTGCTCCTGTTCCGTCTCTCTCCGGGCGGGCAGATCCGCCCGGTCCGATGCGTGAGGATGGGCCGTCAGACCGCGGCCGCGTCGGCCCCGGGCTCTTCCTCCGCCCGTTCGCTCGCCTCCCGGGCGAGCTCCGCCGCGATCTCGTCGGGCGACGCCTCGACGGGGATCGGGTCGACGGGGGCAGCCACCGCCCGGGCGACCGGGAGCAGGTCGTCATCGTCGACGTCGGGCTCGAACGTCAGTGCCGCGCCGCCCTTGAGCGCCGCGACGATCGCGTCGGAGGGCGCGCCCTCCTCGATCTCCGGCTCGGCGACGGCGACCGCCTCGGGCTCGGGTTCGATGGCAGCCCGCGCCGCGCGCTCCCGAGCGCCCTCGATGGCCGCCTCCGCGACGAGAGAGCAGAGCAGCCGGATGGCCCGGATCGCGTCGTCGTTGCCCGGGATGACGTAGGTCAGCTCGTCCGGGTCGACGTTCGTGTCACCCGTCCCGACGAGCGGGATCTCGAGCTTGTTCGCCTCGGTCACGGCGATCCGCTCGCGATGCGGGTCGACGACGAAGATCAGCCCGGGAAGGCGCTTCATCTTGCGGATGCCGCCGAGCGTCCCGGTCAGCTTGGTCAGCTCCTCCTGGAGCTTGGCCGCCTCCTTCTTCGACATCCGCTCGAAATCGCCGTTCGCCTGGCGCGCCTCGAGCTGCTCCATCAGGGCGATCCGCTTCTTGATCGTGACGAAGTTGGTCAGCATCCCGCCGAGCCAGCGCTTGTTGACGTACGGCTGACCGGCCCGGGCGGCTTCCTGGGCGACCGGCTCCTGGGCCTGCTTCTTGGTCCCCACGAACAGGACCTGCTCGCCCCGGGCGACGGAGTCGGAGACGGCCGCCAGCGCGAGGTCGAGCCCCTTGACGGTCTGGGCCAGGTCGATGATGTGGATCCCGTTGCGCTCCGCGAAGATGTACGGCTTCATCTTCGGGTTCCAGCGGCGGGTCTGGTGGCCGAAGTGGACACCGGCCTCGAGCAGCTGGCGCATGGAGACGGTCGGCACGGGGGTTGACCTCCTGTTCGGTTCTCGGCCTCCGCGCGGCCTCGTCGCCGGGGACCGGACCCGAGGGTCCGGCACCGCCCCGGTCGGAACGGTCGCGCGTGTGTGCTCCGCCCCGCGGGCGGGCGATGGATGGCGGCACGCCGTCGGCGAGCCGGGCGGGAGTGTAGCACAGGGTCCCCGCGGATCCGGCCCGGGCGCCCCCGGTCCGACCCGGCCACCGCTCAGTCCGACCCGGCCGCCGCTCAGCCGGACAGGGCGTCGCGATGATGACGCAGTCGAGGCCCCCCGCCCGAGCCCCTCGCGGGCTCGACGGCGACGAGGTCGATCCGGATCGAGCCGCCCGGGAGCGCAGTCCCGTCCGGGAGGCTCCCGCCCTCGATGAGCCGGCCGGCGGCGGCGCGCAGGTGGGCCCGCTTGCGCGGCCCGAGCGTCTCCTCTGGCAGACCGAAGTCACGTCGGGCGCGCCAGCGGACCTCGATCAGGACGACCGCGCGGGGCGGCCCGGGATCCAGCGCGACGAGATCCACCTCCTCGCGTCCGAGCCGGACGTTGCGGCCGACGACGATCCAGCCGAGCTCCGCGAGGTGGCCCGCCACGAGGTCCTCCGCGGCGTCGCCGGCGCGTTGGCTCCGGGTCCGGGTGCGGGACGGCCGAGCATCCATCCGACCAGTCTGGCGCGGCGCCCTCATCTGCCGCTTATCCGTGCTCGGGCGGGTGCATTCGTGCCCGCAATGCGCCGTGCGGGCGAGATCCGTTCGTGCCCGCACCTCGAGCCGTGCGCCGTGCGCGCGAACGGAGGGAGGGATGATGTCCCGCACGTCGAGCCGTGCGCCGTGCGCGCGAACGGAGGGAGGGAGAGCGACATCGACTCTGGGCTGGGCTCGCTGAGCACCGAGTTCGGCCGCTGCTCGGCGTTCGGCGTTCCTCCGCTCGTTGGCGCGTACCGCGCACGAGGTGCATCCGTGCGCCGGCCCATCGTCCGGGCAGCGCCGGTACCGTCGGGTATGGCGGGTTCGGCCCGGACGGTGGCATACTCGGCCCGGCGCATCGCGCCGACGCGGACAACCGAACACGCCCCGCCCGAACGGCAGGCCCGGATCGCGCTCACCCTTCCGGTTCGCGTCTGTCCTCGCCATCCTTCCTGCCCCGGGCGACCCAGTCCCACCGTCGTCGTGGCCCATGCACGACGTTCCGGCAGTCAGGAGGCAAGACATTGCGGGTGATGACCAACGGCGCCCAGAGGGCGTCTTATCGGAACCGGTCGGGGCGTGCGCTCACACTCTTCGCGTCGATCCTGGCCCTGCTCGTCCTCATCATCGCTCCATCTTCCGCCAGCGCAGCCTCGCACAAGGTCGTCATCGTCGTCGGTCCGGTCGAAGGCACGACCGCCAGGTACCGCGCCGACGCGAACGCGCTCGCCGCTCGGGCCAGCGCCTACGGCGCCACCGTCACCAAGATCTACAGCCCGAACGCCACCTGGTCCAGGGTCAAGACGGCCGCCCAGGGAGCCAACATCCTGATCTACCTGGGCCACGGCAACGGGACGCCGAGCCCGTATCCGTACAGCCCGACGACCAAGAACGGGATGGGCCTGAACGCCCGGGCAGGGCACGGGAACTCCAACGTCAAGTACTACGGCTCGTCGTACATGAAGCTGATCCACCTGGCACCGAACGCGGTGGTGATCCTCAACCACCTGTGCTACTCGGCCGGCAACTCCGAGCCGGGTCGGGCGGCGCCGACGGCGAAGGTCGCCAGGCTGCGGATCGACTATTACGCCTCGAGCTTCCTCAAGACCGGCGCCCGGGCCGTCTTCGCCGAGCCGAAGGGCGATGCCCGGTACATCCTCACCGGACTGTTCACATCGGCCAAGACCATGCGCCAGATCTTCACCACGGGCGGGGTGGGTTCGACCACCTTCGCCTCACAGCGGACGCCCGGTGCCACGTCGATCGCGAAGCTGACCGTTCGCGCGGTGACCGGCTTCCTCACGGTCACGGCCGCGGACTTCCGCTAGGCGAGCCCGGACCACACGGACGCGCCCGTCCGCTCGCCGGGCGGGCGCGGCCGGATCAGACCAGCTCGAGCTCGGCCTGCTCGCCGCCGAACAGGACCCGCTGGCTGGTGATGAAGCTGCGCCGGTGGAACGCGGTCAGCCCGAGCTCGCTCATCGCGGCTCGGTGCTCGGCGGTGGCGTAGCCGGCGTTGTGCTCCCAGCCGTAGCCGGGATGGCGGGCGGCGAGGCGGGTCATCAGCCGGTCGCGGACGACCTTGGCGACGACCGAGGCGCAGGCGATCGAGTAGCAGCGGGCGTCGCCGTCGACGATCGCGGTGTACGGCCCGACCTCCTCCTCGAAGCCGCGGATCCGCAGACCGTCGAGCAGGACGTGGTCACATGCGCCGAGCCGGACGATCGCCCGGCGCATCGCCAGGTGGGTGGCGTGGTAGATGTTCAGCCGGTCGATCTCGGCGACGGAGGCCGCTCCCACCCCGACGGCGACGCGCCCGCCGCCGGATGACCGCCGCGAGCCGCTCGCGCTGGGCCGCCGACAGGGTCTTCGAGTCGCGTACGCCGGGGATCCGCTTGCAGTCCGGACGCATGATCACCGCCGCCGCGACGACCGGTCCGCAGGCCGGCGCGACCCCGACCTCGTCCACGCCGGCGACGCGGGACCGCCCCTCGCGCCAGTGGGCGCGCTCGAAGCGGAGGGTCGGGACGATCGGCGCCATCGGGGCCAAGGGTAGCCCACCCGACGCTGAGTCGGTCGGGCGGCGGCGGTCGATCCCGGCGGGCGGCGGCGAGTCCATCGGGCTCGGCCGTCCCGTGACGGGCTGGCTGTCGAGGGCGGGCCCGCCGTCAGGCAGGCCCCGGGTCAGCCCTGGCGGCGCTCGCGCAGGGTGGCCGACTTGCCGACCCGCTTGCGCAGGAAGTAGAGCTGGGCGCGCCGGGCGACACCGTGCCGGATGACCTCGATCTTCTCGATCCGCGGGCTGTTCACCTTGAACGTCCGCTCGACGCCGACCCCGCTGGCGATCCGGCGGACGGTGATCGTCCGGGTGATCCCGCCGCCGCGGAGACGCATGACCGTGCCTTCGAAGACCTGGATCCGCTCGCGGTTGCCTTCGACGACCTTGGCCGACACCTTGACCGTGTCACCCGAGGCGAGCTCGGGCAGGTCGGTGCGGATCTGGTCCTTGACGATCTCGTCGAGCACGTTCACGGCGGTTCCTGCTTCACGTCGGGCAGCCTGGGCTGCGGGATGGGTGTTCGGGACTGGGTCGTCCGGGTGACCGACGGCGGAGTATAGCACGGCAGTCGGCCCGGGCCGGTCGGTGCCGTCTCCACGCGGCGCCCGCGTCAACGTGGTTGACAAGATGGCCCGTTGACGTGCGGGGCCGGGCGCGGCGAGTCTCAGATCGGCGATCCCGCTGAGCGCGCCGACGCCCAGAACGGTCAGCGGTGTTGACGTGCGAACCGTCCGCCGCGGTCGGAGCCGACTCGTCAGGGGCCCGAGCTACCCCCTCCGTCGGTCGGATCAACGCTCGTCCAGGATCCTCGCGAGCTTCGGGATGAATGCGAAGGCCGCCACGGTGCCGGTGGCTCCGAGCAGGCCGACCAAGACGGAGGCGATCGCCGGGCTGTCCAGGGCACGTTGGCTGGTCGTGAAGAGCGGAATCGCCACGCCGGCAGCCAGACTCGCTCCAAAGCCGACCGCGGCCTGCAAGCGGCCCAGCTGGCCGGCGACGAACCACCGCAGGGCGCCCGGCCGAGCCGAGCAGCAAGACGGCCACTCCGAGGGACGACGCGATCAGGAACCACGCGGCAGCTCCCATCGCTCAGGGCTCCTCCGTCTCGTCCGCCTCCGCCCGGATCTCGTCGAGGAGGGCGCGCTCGAAGGGCGTCCACTGGCGGTCGATGAGCAGGTCCGGCCGGCGCTCGAGCGTCCGTCGGATCGCCTCGCGCTGACGCCACCGGCGGACCGCGCCGTGATCGCCGCCGGTCAGGATGGGAGGCACGGCCAGTCCCTGCCAGTCGGCCGGTCGGGTGTACTGCGGGTACTCGAGCAGGCCGTCGGCGAACGACTCCTCGACGGTCAATTCGGCGTCGATCGCGCCGGGCAGGAGCCGGAGCACGGCGTCGACGACGACGAGGGCGGGCAGCTCCCCGCCGGTCAGCACGTAGTCCCCGATCGACAGCTCGAGATCGGCCATCGTCCGGATCCGCTCGTCGACCCCCTCGTAGCGCGGGCAGAGGAGGACGAGGTGGCTGCGCGTCGCCAGGTCGTGGGCCCGCGCCTGGCGGAACGGCTCGCCGGCGGGGTCGAGCAGGACCACCGTCGAGTCCGGCCGGCGGAGCGCGCCCAACGCGGCGGCCACCGGCTCGGGCCGGATGACCATCCCCGCACCGCCGCCATACGGCTGGTCGTCGACCGAGCGGTGTCGGCCGATCCCCCAGTCCCGCAGGTCGTGGACCCGGACGTCGGCCAGGCCGCGCTCGAGGATCCGGGCCGGGATGCTCGCCGCGAGCGGCCCCTGGAGCATCGCCGGGAAGAGGGTCACGATGTCGATCTCGATGGTCATCGCGGACTCAGTCCCCGGAGCCGGGTCGGAGCTCGGCCTCGACGCCCACGTCGACGCCCGTGTCGGCGTCCGGTGACTCGCCGGTCGGGGCCGCCGGTCGTGGCTCGCCCCGGCGCGGCCGCGGCTTGCGCGGCGGCCGGGGCGGCGGATCGGGCCCAGCTCCAGGGCGACGGCGTCGACGACGATCTCGCCCCGGCGTGGGGCGAAGATCCGGATGAAGTCGCGCACGGCCGGCAGGTCGAACTCGCCGCGCGGTCCGCCGCTGACCACGTAGACGTCGTTCTCGCCGACCCGGTAGATGTCGGCGACCGTGCCGAGCTCCTCGCCATCGAGTCCCCGGACCGGGACCCCGATCACCTCGTGCCAGTAGGCGGCACCCCGGCCGGGCGCGTCCCCGGGCGGGACGTCCGCCTCCAGGTACGCGCCGCGCAGCTCGTCGGCGGCGGTCCGGTCGGGCAGCTCGTGGAAGCGGACCCGCCAACCGGGCCCGTCGGGGATCGCCTGGGCGTCGGTCACCGTCAACGGCGCGGCGTCCCCCTCGCGGAAGAGCCGCGCCCCACGGGCGAAGCGCGCCTCGGGCCGGTCGGTCAGGATCTCGACCCGGACCGCGCCGTTGAGTCCGTGGACGCCCCGGACGAGGCCGACCACGAGCCGCATCCGGTCGGTCAGACGATCTCGAGCGAGACGGGCTCGCCCTCGCGGGCGGCGGTCACCTTGAGCAGGGTCCGGAGCGCCTTGGCGACGCTCCCGTTCCGGCCGATGACCTTGCCCATGTCGTCCTCGGCGACGTGGAGCTCGAGGACGATCCCGTCCCGGTCACGGGTCTCCTCGACGCGAACGGAATCCGGGTCGTCGACGAGCGACCGGGCGACGTACTCGACGAGTTCCTTGGCAGCCATCCGGGCGGCCCTACTTCGCCGCGGGCAGGATGCCCGCGTTGCGGAACAGGCGCTCGACGGTCTGCGACGGCTTGGCCCCCTGGGCGAGCCATCGCTTCGCCTTGTCGGCGTCGATCACGATCTCGACCGGTTCGGTGCGCGGGTTGTAGTGGCCGATCGTCTCGATCGACCGCCCGTCGCGGGCGTTGCGCGCGTCGGCGACGACGACCCGATAGGTCGGTTGCTTCGTCGCCCCGACGCGGGTGAGGCGGATGCGGACGGCCATCGTTGCGGTTCTCCTCCTGTGCGGTTCGCCCGAACCCGGGCGCTACTTCGTGGTGACGGTGAGGATGTAGCGGCTGACCATCTTGCCGTCGCTCGTCCGGCTGGCGCCGGCGAGGATGTCGAACGGCTCGATGTACGGCTTGACGTCGGTCTCGTACTTCGCCCCGACGTCCTTGGCGACGAGCGGCTGGACGAGCGTCCGGATCGCCGCCAGGTCGACGAACACGCTCGTCGCGTTCTTCGAGCCGACCCGGCCCAGGGCGTCCTTGTAGCGGGCCTGGTCGGCCAGCGACGCGCCGGCCTTGACGTCGACGATCGACTTGACCCAGGCCGGCCCGATGCCGACGATCGCGACGCCGTCCTGGACGGTGAACGAGACCTCGGCGTGGCCCGAGATCGGCAGCGTCGCGGAGCCGCCGCCGACGAGGCCGCTCAGCTTGGCCAGGTCGCCGAAGTCGATCGTCGTGATCGTCCCGCTGCCGTAGGCCTCGTCGCGGATCGTGATCCCGCTCGAGCCACCGGCCAGGGCGACCAGGTTCTTGAGCTGGGTGACGATCTGGTTCGCCTCGTCGACCCCGGTCGGGACGATGACCAGGCCACCACCGGGCGTGCTCCCGTCGGCCGTGACGACGACCCCGACGTCCCCGATCCAGCCGATCAGGTGGTCGAGCCCGCCGAGGACCGCCGCCGCCTGATCGACCTGCTTGAACCCGTCGGCCAGCGTCGGGTCCTTGCGCAGCTGGTCGAGCTGGGCGCCGAGCAGCTTGCCGTAATCGTGGGCCTCGAAGACCGCCAGGGTGGAGGCGGGCAGATGCCGCGCGATGACGCTCGCCGAGTCGGCGACCGTCGGCGCACCCTCGACGAGCGGGACGATGGCTTCGCCGACGAGGGCGTCGCTCTCGACCCGACCGCCGGTGCCGACCCAGGCCGGGATCCGGTCGAGGAGGGCCTGGTCGAGGCCGAGACCGGCCCCGCCCATCGTGCCGAGCGTCGACTTGATCGCGTCGAGGTAGGCCTTGAGATCGACGTAGGCGCGGGTGACCTGGTCCCCATCGAGACCGGCCGTCGCGCTGCTGAACGCCTTCGTCGCGGCCAACCCGTCCTTGCCGCCCCGGTCGACGGCCGACTTGACCGATGCCAGGTCGCCCACGAGGAGGACGCCGGAGGTCGCGGTCGCCGCGACCTTGGGCGCCGAGCCGTGGGCCCAGACCGTCAGGGTGACCCCGCCGTACGACTCGTCCGTGGCCGTGTCGCTCGACAGCGACTTCAGCCAGGCGATCGCCGCGACGGGGTCCTTCTGGGTCGCCACGAGCAGGCCGCGGGCATCGGCCATCCCGGCGGCGGGATCCGTGCCGGTCATGGTCGGGAAGCTCGACAGCGAGACGGCCAGCTGGCCGCCGAACCAGGGCTTGATGTCCTTCGACCAGTTCCGCTTGCCGCCGCTCATCCCGTCGATCAGCCGGTCGAGCGTCTCGTCGATCTTCTGGTCGAGGGTCGCCTGGTCGGCGAAGCCCGGGAAGTGGGCCAGGAAGCGGCCGAGGTTCTGGCGCTGGTCACCGGGGAGGTCGCCGCGGACCTCGACGTAGACCACGGCGTCGGCCGGTGTCCAGGCCGACACGAGCGAGGAGTTCGTCGCCCCGACCAGGGCGAACAGCCCCGCGGCCGACAGGGCGACGACGACGAGAGCGACCAGGCCGGCGACGGCCCACCGCCGGCGGGACGGCCGGGCGGCCGGAGCCGGCTCGACCGGCGTGGTCGAGGTGGCCGAGACCGGCGCCGGCTCGAAGCTCACCGCGGGCGCGACCTGGCCGTCGGCCGTCACCGGCTGCGCGGCCCGGGCCGGTGTCGGCTCGGTCGGTGGCGGCGCGGGCGTGGTCGACGACGCGTCGGAGGCGTGCTCCGGGCCGCCCGGCCCGGGACTCGGCTGCTCGTGCTCGTTCATGTCCTGGCTACCCCCTGTCCCTAGCGACGACTCATCAGCCCGGCGGCAGCCCGGCGTCCGCCGGCCCCCGAGAGCTGCTTCATCAGCTTCTGCATCTCGCCGAACTGCTTGACCAGCTTGTTGACCTCGGTCAGGTCGGTCCCGGCACCGGCGGCGATCCGGCGGCGGCGCGAGCCGTTGAGGATGCTCGGATCTCGGCGTTCGCGCGGGGTCATCGACCGGATGATCGCCTCGATCCGGCCCAGGTCGCCGCGGTCGACGGCCGCCTGCGCCTCCTTGGCCATCCCGCCCATGCCCGGCAGCATCCCCATGATCTGGCCGAGCGGACCCATCTTCTGGAGCTGCTGGAGCTGGTCGAGGAAGTCCTCCAGGCTGAAGCTGCCCCGACGCAGCTTCTCCTCCATCTTGGCCGACTGCTGCTGGTCGAACGTCTCCTGGGCCCGCTCGACGAGGGTCATCACGTCGCCCATCCCGAGGATCCGCCCGGCGAGCCGGTCGGGATGGAACACCTCGAGCGCGTCGGTCTTCTCGCCCGTCCCCAGGAACTTCACCGGCAGGCCGGTCACCGCGCTGATCGAGAGGGCCGCGCCGCCCCGCGCGTCGCCGTCGATCTTGG
This sequence comes from uncultured Chloroflexia bacterium, assembly GCA_963837825.1. GTDB lineage: Bacteria > Chloroflexota > Limnocylindria > Limnocylindrales > CSP1-4 > Chersky-267. The sequence continues at coordinate 152,009 of CAWIOR010000001.1, read as the reverse complement.
TCAGGATGAGGCCGCTCAGCGGGACCGCCCGGTGGAAGGCCTCGGCGACGGCGACCGCCTCCTGGCCGGTCATCGCGTCGACGACGAGGAGCGTCTCGACCGGCTTGATCGCCGCGCCGACCTCGGCGATCTCGGCCATCAGGGCGTCGTCGATGGTCAAGCGGCCGGCCGTGTCGACGATGACCGTGTCGCGGACCTCGCGTCGGGCCGCCTCGACGCCGCCGCGGGCGATGTCGAGCACGGAGGTCCCGTCCGGCGCCCGGTAGACCGGGATGTCGAGGCCCTCGACCGAGCGTCTCGAGCTGGTCGACGGCGTTCGGACGGTACGGGTCGGCGGCGACCAGGAGCGGCCGACGCCCCAGCTTGACGACGTGCCGGGCGAGCTTGGCCACGCTCGTCGTCTTGCCCGAGCCCTGGAGCCCGGCGACCATGACGACCGCCGGGTTGCCCTGCAGGTGGAACGTCCGGTCGCCGCCCGACAGGAGCGCGATGAGCTCCTCGTGGACGATCCCGACGACCTGCTGGCCGGCCGTCAGGCTGCCCAGGATCTCGGCGCCGATCGCGCGCTCGCGGACCCGGGCGATGAAGTCCTTGACGACCTTGAAGTTGACGTCGGCCTCGAGCAGGCTGAGCCGGATCTCGCGCATCGCGGCGTCCACGTCGGCCTCGCCGATCCGGCCGCGGCCGGTCAGGCCGGCGAGGGTCTTGCGCAGGCGCTCGCTGAGGGTGTCGAACATCCGGGTTCGGTGACTCCGTTCGGCTCGGCGCGGTGAAGGGAACGGCCGCTCCGGGTGGCGCGCGGGTTCTGACGCGCCGAGGTGCCGGTAGTGTAGCGCAGCGTGTGTGTCGGGCCCCAGCGGCGACCGGCCGATCGTGGTGTCGTCGAGCACCGGCCCGTCCGACCGTGCGGACGACCCGATCCGGGCTACGCGAACAGGGCCGCCACGAAGGCGTCCGGATCGAACGGGAGGAGGTCGCCGACCTTCTCCCCCACCCCGACGAAGCGGACCGGGATGCCGAGCGCGTCCTCGATGGCGAAGACGATCCCGCCCTTGGAGGTCGAGTCGAGCTTGGTCAGGACGACCCCGGTCAGGCCGACCGCCTCGTGGAACGCCCGGGCCTGGGCGAGGCCGTTCTGGCCGGTCGTCGCGTCGAGGACGAACAGGGTCTCGGGCCGCGCGCCGGGCAGGCGGCGGTCGACGATCCGGCGGATCTTGGCCAGCTCGTCCATCAGGTTGACCTTCGTGTGGAGCCGCCCGGCCGTGTCGGCGATGACGAGGTCGATGCGCCGGGCGACGGCGGCGTCGAGGGCGTCGAAGACGACCGCGCCAGGATCGGCCCCGGGCGCGTGGGCGACGACCTGGGCGCCGGACCGGGTCGCCCATGTCCCGAGCTGCTCGATGGCGGCGGCCCGGAACGTGTCCGCGGCGGCGAGGAGGACCGTCCGGCCCTCGTGACGGTAGCGGCTGGCCAGCTTGCCGATCGTGGTCGTCTTGCCGGTGCCGTTGACGCCGACGACGAGGATGACCGCCGGCAGGCCCGGGCCGGCCGGCTCGGGACGCCACTCGCCCGGCTGGCGCGGCACGAGCAGCGCTGCGAGCTCGGCGCGGACGGCCGCCTCGGCGCTCGGGGCGTCGCGCCGCGCCCGGGCACGCTCGACGATGTCGATCGCCAGGCTCGCGCCGACGTCCCCGGCGATGAGCGTCTCCTCGACCTCGTCCCACGACGGCCCGCCGGGGCCGCCGACGAGGAAGCCGCGCAGCCGGCCGATGAAGCCGCTCCGGCTCCTCTCGAGCCCGGCGGCGAGATCGCCCGGCGTCTCCGCCTCGGGCGAGACCCAGCCGGGGATCGCCGCCGGGGATCCCTCGGGCTCCCGATCGGCCGACGCCTCGTCGGGCCCGCTGACGGTCTCCGGGACGGCCCCAGCGGCCTCCTCGGCGCTCTCGTCGTGCGGCTTCCGTCGCCAGAACACGGCCCCGCCTAGCCCGTCGACCGGGTCGAGCGCCCTGGCGCCGGTTCCCGCCGGTCTTCGCCGCGAGCGCCGTCGCCTCGTCGAGGCGGAGGCTGATGACCCGGCTGACCGAGTCGTCGCCGACGGTCACGCCGTACAGCGCGTCGGCGGCCTCGATCGTGCCCCGGTTGTGGGTGATGACGATGAACTGGGTCGCGTCGGCCAGGCTGCGCAGCGCGTCCGAGAAGCGCCCGACGTTCGCCTCGTCGAGCGCCGCGTCGACCTCGTCGAGGACGCAGAACGGGACCGGGCGGACCTCGAGCATCGCGAACAGCAGGGCGACCGCGGTCAGCGCCCGCTCGCCACCGGACAGCATCGACAGGGACTGCGCCTTCTTGCCGGGCGGCCGGGCCACGATCTCGACCCCGGTCGCGGCGAGGTCGGTCGGATCGGTCAGGTCGAGCCGGGCGAAGCCACCCCCGAAGAGCTGCTTGAAGCGGACGTCGAAGGCGGTCTCGAGCGCCCGGAACGTCGTCCGGAACTGGTCGGCGATCAGCATCGCCAGCTCGTCGATGAGCGTCCGGGTCCGGGCGATCGCGGCGCGCAGGTCCGCGCCCTGGGTCTCGAGCGACGTCGAGCCTGGCCTTCAGGTCGGCGTACTCCTCGACCGCGAACGGGTTCGCCGCACCGAGCTCGTGGAACCGCCGCCGCAGGGCTGCCAGCCGGCCGGGCGTCGGCGGCTCGACCGGGGGCGGCGCGGCCTCCCAGGCCGGGAGGACGAGCGGCAGGATCGCCTCGAGCTCGGCCGTCTCGTCGTCCCCGTCGCCGGCTTCCCCGGTCGGCTCGGCCGTCCGACGACTCGTGGCTGCGCGGCGTCGATGCCGGCCGCCTCGACCAGGCCGCCGGCCGCCGCGCGGAGGGCCCGCACGCCGACCTGGCCGATGCCCGCCAGCTCGACCAGGACCTGCTCGCGGATCGCGTCGAGCCCGAGCCGCGCCTCGAGGTCCGCGACCTCCGCCCGCCCGGACCCGCTCGTCGGCCGCCCGGAGGCCTTCGCGGGCGGTCGCCGCGGCGGCCTCCGCGGCGAGGAGCCGAGCGCGATCCGCCGCGTCCGCCGAGCGGAGATCGTCGAGGACGGCGCGGGCGGCCGCCTCGCGCGCCTCGGCCGCCGCTCGCTCGACGGCCAGCCGCTCGCGCTCGGCCAGGAGCCCCGCCTCCCGTTCGGCCAGGGTCCTCGATTCGGCCTCGGCGCGGGTGATCCGGCCTTCGGCGAACGTCGCCGCGGCCTGCGCCCGGGCGGCGCTCGCCTCGGCGTCCCGGCGAGCGGCGTCCGCCGCCGGCCAGCTGGGCCGCCAGCCGGTCGCGCCGGACCCGCAGGTCCCCCACCCGGGCCTCCCAGGTCGCGAGGGCCGAGCGGTCGTCCGCGGGCTCGCTCGCGTCGCTCCCCGTGGCCGCGCGCTCGGCCGCGGCCTCCAGCCCGGTCAACGCCTCCCGTGCCCGACCGGCCTCGGTCTCCGCCCGTTCCGCGAGGGCGGCCGCCCAGCCCGCCTCGCGAGCGGCACCCTCCGCCGCCCGACCGACGACACGCTCGGCCTCCTCCGCGGCACGACGGGCGGCCGTGGCCCTGCGATTCGTCCGTCCGGGCCGTCTCGAAGGCGGCCCTGGCGGTGACCGCCGTCGTCAGCGCCGCCTCGGCCTCACGCTCGCGCTCGGCCGCCTCGCGCTCCATCCGGCCCAGCTCGGCGGTCAGTCGATCGAGCTCGGCCCGGCGGTCGAGCGAGCCCCCGCCTCGACCGAGCGAGATGGAGATCGGGTCGGCCACGGCCGACCCGTCCCGGCTCACGACGACCCACCCGGCAGGCAGCACCGGCTGGACCTCGAGGACGCCGGCGAGGTCGGGGACCCAGGCGGCGCGCTCGAGGACCCGCCGCGCCGCGCCGAGCGGATCGCGCCGGATGGCATCGCCCAGGATGCCCCCGCCGAGACGGGCGATGAGCGTCGCGGAACACCGGCTCGACGTCGTCCCCGGCGCCACGGCCCGGCGCGACGGACCCGGGCGATCTCGACGACCAGCGTCCCGCGCTCGCCGGCGAGCCCGCCGACCGCCTCGCGGCCGACCAGGTACGCCCGGGCGACCTCGCCGAGGGCCGCCTCGACGGCCGCCCGGAAGCTCGGCTCGACCTGGAGCTCCTCGTCGATCCGCCGCCCGCCGACCCGCCGGGCGGCCCGGGCGATGCCGCGCGCCTCCTCCTCGGCCAGCCGCGCCGCGATCGCCTCGACGCTGCCTCGGAGCGCGGCCATCCGGGCACCCGCCCCGGTCGCGGCCTCGCCCGACGCCCGGCTCGCCCCGTCGGCCTGGTCGGCCGCGGACCTGGCGGCCTCGCGCGCCGCGCTCGCGAGGCGTCTCGGCCTCGCCGGCCTCGGCCGCAGCGCGGACGGCCTCCGCGTGACGGGCCTCCAGCTCGGTCCGCTCGACCGCGGCTCGCTCGGCACGCGCCCGCTCGTCGGCCGCCCGTCGTCCCGCCTCCGCGGCCCGCCGGCGAGCCGATTCGAGGTCGGCCACCCGGGCGGACTCGGCCCGGCGCAGGGTCGCCAGCTCGTCGCCCCGCGCCTGGCGTGCGGTCCGCAGCGCGCCGACCTCCTCGAGCGCCGCGGCGAGATCGCGCTCGATCCCGGTCACGGCCGTCTCGAGCTCCAGGTCGCGCTCGGGCACCGGCGCGGCGACCTCGCGACGACGGACGGCCAGGTCCGCCTCGGCCGCGCGGCGCTCGTCCAGGATGCGTTCGCGGTCGCGGGCGATCGCCCCGAGGTCGGACGCCAGGCGAGCCTCGCGCAGCTGGAGATCGGTGTGGGCGGCCAGGGCCAGCTCGTGGGCCTCGCGCCGTCCGCGCTCGAGGTCCGCGCGCGCCCCCAGCTCGGCCGAGATCGCCGCGGCGGCTCCCTCGGCGTCGGTCAGCTCGGCCATCGCCCGGTCGGATTCGCTGCGCGCCCGATCGAGCCGGGCGCGGCGTCGCGGCATGACGACCCGCCGCGTCGTGCCAGCGGCCGTGGGCGGCGGTCGACCAGCGCCGCGGCGAGCTCGTCGCCGGCCGACGCGCGGGTGACCTGCTGCTCGGCCTGGGCCGCCAGGCGGCGGGCCTGCGGCCGGAGCTCGGCCAGGATGTCGTCGACCCGGGCCAGGTTGAGCTCGGCCTCGGCGAGCTGCTCCTCGGCCTTCCTCCGCCGGCGCTCGTGGCGACGGACGCCGGCGACCTCCTCGAACAGCGGCCGGCGCTCCTCGGGACGGAGCGCGAGCGCCTGGTCGACCATCCCCTGGCCGATGAACAGGAACGCGTTGTCGGCCATCTGGGCCGCGTCGAGCAGGTCGACGAGGTCGCGCAGCCGGACCCGCTGCCGGTTGAGCAGGTAGTCGTTCTCGCCCGAGCGGTAGAGCCGCCGGCCGAGCTCGAGGACCCCGTACTCGACGGGCAGGAGTCCGTCGGCGTTGTCGAGCAGGAGGCTCACGTCGGCCATCCCGAGGGCCGCCCGGCGCTCCGATCCGGCGAAGATGACGTCCTCGCTCTTCCGGCTCCGGAGCGCGCGACCCTGCTCGCCGAGGGCCCACCGGAGGGCGTCGGCGAGGTTGCTCTTGCCCGACCCGTTGGGGCCGACGACCGCGCTGATCCCCGGCCCGAACTCGACGACGGTCCGCTCGGCGAACGACTTGAAGCCCTGGAGCCGGAGCGCGAGCAGGCGGGCCGGCGCGGTCACGCCGGGGTCGTCTCGCGCAGGCCGGGCAGGGCGGCCTCGGCGGCGGCGATCTCGGCGGACTTCTGGGAGCGGCCCTCGCCGGTGCCGAGGACCCGGCCGCCGACCGACACCTCGACCCGGAAGATCTTCTCGTGGTCCGGTCCGCTGGCTTCGACGAGCCGGTAGTGCGGCCGCTCGCCATTCGTCCGCTGGGTGAGCTCCTGGAGCCGGCTCTTGGCGCTCTTGAGGCTCGACAGCGGAGCGTCGCTGGTCAGCTCGGGTGCGGCCTGCTCGAGGAGCCAGTCGCGGGCGGCCTCGAAGCCGAGGTCCAGGTAGATCGCGCCGACGAGCGCCTCGAGCCCCGAGGCGAGGAGCGACACCCGCGTCCGACCGTCCCGCCGGGACTCCCCCTCGCCGAGCCGGAGCGCCTCGCCGAGGTCGATCCGGCGGGCGATCCGCGAGAGCCCCTGGGCACTCACGATCGCGGCCCGGCGGGCGGACAGGACGCCCTCGTCCTCGGTCGGCCGGAGACGGAAGAGCGCCTCGCCGATCACCAGGGTGACGACCGCGTCACCGAGGAACTCGAGGCGCTCGTTGTGGGCGCTGACCGTGTCGCGGTGCTCGTGGAGGTAGCTGCTGTGGGTGAGCGCCTGCTCGAGGAGGGCGAGGTCGCGGATCGGGAGCCCGAGGCGTGCCGCGAAGGCGTCGGCCGAACGCATCGGGCGCGGGCTGATCTCCCCGCTAGGAGGAGCGCTCGTCGATGTATTCGACCGCGTCACCGACGGTCCGGATCTTCTCGGCATCCTCGTCGCTGATCTCGGTCCCGAACTCTTCCTCGAGGCTCATGATCAGCTCGACCAGGTCGAGCGAGTCCGCGTTCAGGTCGTCGACGAAGGACGCCTCGGGCTTGACATCCTCTTCCTCGACGCCGAGCTGCTCGACGACGATCTTCTTGAGACGCTCGTAGGTGGTGGCCACTGACTCCCTCCTCGGAGCTGAACGCCCGGTCAGGCGCCGGGTCGGTCCCTTGCGATCCTGCCCAGCACGCCATTCATCAGGCGTCGCGCCGGGTCACCACTGTAGGTGCGCGCGAGGTCGACCCACTCGGCGATCGCCACTCGGGCCGGCGTCGTGCCGGAGTGTAGCACCTCGCCGATCGCGCAACGCAGGAGCGCGCGGTCCATCCGGGCGAGCTGGACGACCGGGTACTGGGGGGCGATCCGCTCGATCAGGGCATCGATCTCGGCCCGTCGCTCGACCACGACCTCGACCAGACGGCGGGCGAACCCGGCGGTCTCCGGGTCGGCCTCCGTCTCGGCCAGCTGGCGCTCGAGGATGGCCCCGGCGGTCCGCTGGCCGAACTCGGCCTCGAACACCGCGGCCAGGGCCAGGCGGCGACCGGCGTGGGCGGTCCGCGCGACGTCGGATCGGCCGCGCCGCGCGGGGCCGGCCACGATCAGGCGCCGACGCCGTCGACGATGACGACGATCTCGCCGACCTCGAGACCGACCAGCCGCTCGATCGCGGCGCCCACGGCGGAACGGACCTGGCGGGTGAGCGGGACGAGCGGATGGCCCGGTCGGGCGACGATCGACAGGCGGGCGTCGACCCGCCGGCCGTCGATCCGCGACACGACCGGCCGGCCGGCCAGGACGGCCCACAGCCGTTGCCCGGCCCGGTCGACCCGGACCACGCCGGGGACCTCCATCGCCGCCAGCCGGATGAGCTCGTCGACGACCGACCGATCGACGCTCAGGTCGGCGGCCCGGCTCATCGCTCGGCCTCGGTCGCGGCGGGCCGGGGAGCGCCGACCGGTCCGTCTTGACCGCCGGTCACCTCGTCGATCGGGGAGCCGGCGGCGGCCGCGAGCCGCCGCCGCGTCGGCCAGTCGGGTCGGCTCACCCTGGAACGTCTCGGCGATGAGATCGGGGATCCGGGCCCGGGCCGCGGCGGCGCCGACCCCGACCGCGAAGCCGACCATCCGCCGCTTCGCCCGGCCGTGGGTGATGATCACCGTCCCCTTGACCCCGAGGAGCGGCGAGCCGCCGAACCGCTCGTAGTCGAAGATCGCCCGGATCCGCTCGACCCCGGGCTTCATCAGGGCGTAGGCGAGCGGGCCGCGCGGCGGTCGCCGGAACTCGGCTGCGATGAGGTCGAAGATGAACGACGACAGCCCCTCGAAGAACTTGATCACGACGTTGCCGACGACCGCGTCGCAGACGACGACGTCGGCCATGTGCTGGACCAGGTCCTTGCCCTCGACGTTGCCGACGAAGTCGAGGTCGGACTGGTCGAGCAGCGCGGTCGCCTCGGCGATCCGGGTGTCACCCTTGCCCTTCTCCTCGCCGATCGACAGGAGGGCGACCCGTGGGCGGGCGACCCCGAGGACCTTCTCGGCGAACAGGGCGCCCATCTCGGCGTACTGGTACAGGTTCTCGCCGGTCGAGTCCGGGTTGGCCCCGATGTCGAGCAGCACGAACGGGCCGGACTCGGTGATCATCTGGACGGCCAGCGCCGGCCGGTCGACGCCGGGCAGGCGTCCGAGGCGGAGGATCGCAGCGGCGTACCCGGCGCCGGTGTGACCGGCCGTCACGACCGCGTCGGCCTCGCCCCGTCGGACGAGGTCCGTGGCGACGAGGATCGAGGCGTCCTTCTTCTCGCGCAGGGCGAGCGCCGGATGCTCGTCCATCTCGACGACCTGCGAGGCGTGGACGATCGAGACGTTGGGCGTCGGGAGGGCGGAGCCGGCGATCGCCCGGATCCGGTCGCGTGTCGCCGACCAGGATGACGTCGTCGCCGGGGTGCTCCGCGGCGTAGGCGAGCGCGCCGGGGACGACCTCCTCGGGAGCGTGGTCGCCGCCCATCGCGTCGACCGCGACGCGGATGCGGCGGTCCTCCGAGGTGGCCCGGACGGCGCTCAGGTCCACCGGACTAGGAAGCCGATTCGCCCGACTTCGTCTTCGGCTCGATGACCTGGCGGCCGCCGTAGTAGCCGCAGTTCGGGCAGGCGTGGTGCGGGCGCTTCGGCTCGTGGCAGTGCGGGCACTCCTCGAGCTTCGGCAGCTCGAGCGCGAGGTGGCTGCGCCGCTCGCCCTGGCGCGCGTGCGACACCCGTCGCTTCGGGACTCCCATGGTTCGCTGTGGCTCCTTTCGGATCCGGCCCCGGCGCGCTCGGCGCGGGCACGGACGTCGTCGTCATCTCGGGGGCCGGTGCCGGTCGCGGGTCGACCGCGTTCGGAGGTGGGGCCGAGCGAGGAGTTTACGCGGTCTCGTCGTCGTCGTCGACTCGGAAGGCACGGAGCGCCTCGAGGCGGGGGTCGATCGGCGCCTCGTCGTGGTCGTGGGGGCCCGCTCGCCAGCTCCTGGCCGCACTCGGGGCAGAGGCCGGGGCAATCGGGCCGGCACAGCGGCGCGATCGGCGCCGCCAGCAGGATCGCCTCGCGGACGAACGGCTCGAGCTCGACCTCGTGATGGTCGGTCAGCCGGGCGACCTCCGGCTCGTCGGCGTGGTCGAGCGGCGCCCCGGTCGTCAGCTCGACGCTCTGGAGCGCCTCCTCCTCGAACTCGGGGTCGAGCTCGACCTCGGTCGGCCGCAGGCAGCGGCTGCAGGTCTCGGCCAGGGTGGCCCGGACGTCGCCGTCGACGAGCAGTCCGCGGTTCGTCCGGGTCAGCCGGATGCGCGCGTCGGCCGGCCGGGCGAGGGCCAGGTCAGCGCCGAGGTCGAGCTCGAGCCCGTCGAAGGCGAGGTCGCGGACGGAGCCACCCGGCTCGCCGAGCAGGGTCGCGACGTTGACCGTCAGCGCGTCGCGTGGGTCGGCCCGGGTCACGGCCGGCCGGAGCGGGTCGCGCGCGCCTCCTCCTGCTCGGCCTCGCCGTCCCAGGCGTCGTCGTCCTCGTCCTCCTCGTCGTCGCCGGCCTCGGCCGGCGGGCCGGCCACCTGACGCCGTTCGTCGAGCAGGGCGATCCCCTTCTTGATGCTCTGGAGCGTCCGGACGACCTCGCCCTCGAGCCCGATGAGGACCGACGCGGCGTACTCGTCCGCGCCGCGCCGGACCTCGGCCGACTCGTCCTGGGCCTGGGCGATGATCCGGTTGCTGGCCTCCTCGGCGGCCGCCGTCAGGCCGCGCTCCTCGATCAGGAAGGCCGCCTGCTCCTGGGCGCTGGCGACGATCCGCTCGGCCTCCTCCTGGGCCTTCTCGAGGATCCGCTCGCCCTCGGAGTTGATCCGCTTGGCCGCCCGGATCTCCTCGGGGATCGCCGCCCGGAGCTCGTCGATGAGGTCGAACGCGGCGTCCTTGTCGATGACGACGTTGTTCGTCATCGGCAGCTTCTTGCCGTTGGCGATCAGGGTCTGGAGGCGGGTGACGAGGAAGATGATGTCGATCGGACCGGCCCTCCTCGGCTGGCGACCGGCGCCGATGGCGGCCCGGTCGTCGGGATTATCGCACCCGCCAGCGGCCCCGTGGCCGGGTCAGCCGCCGTTGCCGCGCGGCCACGAGCGCCGCCGCGGCCGGCGGGCGGGACCATCGCGCCCACGTCGCCGCCGAACCGGGCGATCTCCTTGACCAGGCTCGAGCTCACGTAGCCGTGCTCGAGCGAGGTCATGAAGAAGACCGTGTCGACGTCCGGGGCCAGGATCCGGTTGTTGTGGGCGAGCTGCATCTCGGTCTCGAAGTCGGACACCGCCCGCAGGCCGCGGACCAGGAAGCCGGCCCCCAGGCGGTGGCAGAACTCGACGGTCAGGCCGTCGAACGTCCGGACGTCGACCCGCTCGGCGAGGTCCGGGCCGGCCGCCGCCAGCGACGCCCGGATGACCGCCACCCGGCCGTCGGTCGTCGAGGAGCGGCATCTTGCGCGGGTTCTCGAGGACGGCCACGACGACCCGGTCGAAGACCGCCACCGCCCGACGGAGGACGTCGAGGTGGCCGTTGGTGATCGGATCGAACGAGCCGGGGTAGACCGCGAGGCTCATCCGCCCTCCCGACGGTAGAAGGTCAGGCCGGTCTCGCCGAAGCGCCGGTCCCGCTCGGATGCTAGCAGGCCGACCCGGGCCGGCGGACGGGCGCGCCAGAAGTGCTTGGCCACGACCCGGGCCCCGGGGGCCAGCAGACGGCCCGCGGCGTCCGCCCCGAGGATCCCCAGGAGGCGCTCGAGGAGCTCGCGTCTCGGCGTACGGCGGGTCGACACGACGAGGTCGAACGGCCCGTCGTCCCCGGCGCCGGCGGCCAGCCACGCCAGCGCATCCTCACGGACGATCCGGGCGTTCGGGCCGGCCAGGCGGGTCAGGCCGAGGTTCTCGGCGATCGTCGTGGCCACCCGCCGGTCCTGCTCGACGAACGTGGCCCGGGCCGCGCCGCGCGACAGCGCCTCGATCCCGGCCGCGCCGCTCCCGGCGCACAGGTCGAGGAACGCGGCGCCCGGCAGGTCCGGCTCGAGGATCGCGAACAGGGTCTGCTTGACCCGGTCGGCCAGCGGCCGGGTCCCCTCCCCCGGCGCGACGAGCCGCCGACCGCGGGCCGTCCCCGCGATGACCCGTCCGGCGTCAGCCACGGCTCACCCTCCCGCTCATGTCGCACTCTCCGGCTCGCCGGCGGCGATCCCTTCCAGCCAGCCGGCCACGAGCTCGTGGCGGAGCGCCTCGAGGCCGGCGCCGCGGAGCTCGCCCGCCTCGTCGAGGAGCGCCTCGGCATGGCGCCGGGCGTCGGTCGCCAGGGCGCGGTGCTCCTTCCGCTGGAGCGACGCGACCCGGAGCCGGGGCAGGCCGCTCTGGGCGAGGCCGAGGACGTCGCCCTCCCGGCGGAGCTCGAAGTCGGCCTCGGCCAGCTCGAACCCGTCGAGGGTCCGGGCGACGGCGACGAGGCGGGCCTGCTCGGTCGTCTCCGCCGTCCGCCGCCCGGCGACCAGGTCCTCCCATGCCGCGGTGCTCGGGGCGGCCTCCGAGACGAGGGCGCAGAACGAGGCCGCGCCACCGCGGCCGACCCGCCCGCGGAGCTGGTGGAGCTGGGCCAGCCCGAACCGGTCGGCGCCCTCGACGGCCATGATCGTCGCCTCGGGGACGTCGACCCCGACCTCGATGACGGTCGTCCCGACCAGGACGTCGAGCCCGTCCGGCCCGCCGTCCCGGAAGCGGGTCATCTCGGCGTCGCGTTCGGCCGCCTTCATCCGACCGTGGACGAGGCCGACCCGGAGCGGTGCCAACAGCTGGCGCAGCCGCTCCGCCTCGGCCTTGGCCGCGACCGTGCCCTCGTCGTCGGTCTCCTCGATCGCCGGCACGACGACGAACGTCCGGTGACCCTCGGCGGCCTGGGCCCGGACGAACTCCCACAGCCGGTCGAGGTCGGCCGGGTGGCGGATGGCCGTCCGGATCGGGATCCGCCCGGCCGGCGGCGTCCGCAGGTCGGTCACGTCGAGGTCGGCGTAGAGGACCTGGCCGAGGGTCCGCGGGATCGGTGTCGCGGTCATCAGCAGGACGTGCGGCGCGGTCCCGCCGGCCTTCGCCTCGAGCTGGCCGCGCTGCTCGACCCCGAATCGGTGCTGCTCGTCGATGACCGCCAGGCCCAGGTCGGCGAAGCGGACCCGGTCCTGGAGCAGGGCGTGGGTCCCGATCACGACACCGGCCCGCCCGTCGGCGATCGCCTCGAGCGCGTTGCGGGTGCCGGCCGCGCTCAGCGAGCCGGTCAGGAGCGTGACCGGGATCCCCAGGCCGTCGAGCAGGTCGCCGAGCGTCGCGCCGTGCTGGCGGGCCAGGAGGTCCGTCGGCGCGAGCAGGGCGCCCTGCCGGCCGGCCCCCGCGACGAGGGCCAGGGCGTAGGCGGCGACCGCCGTCTTGCCCGAGCCGACGTCGCCCTGGAGCAGACGGAGCATCGGCTCGTGGCGGGCGAGGTCGTCCCGGATCGCGCCGGTCGCGGCCAGCTGGTCCCCGGTCAGCTCGACGTCCCGCTCGAGCTTCCGCGACAGGGCGCCGACGAGCGCCGCCCGGACCTCGGCGTCGCGCCCGTCCTCGACGACCAGCGGCCGGGCCCGCGAGCGGACCCGCTGGCGGCGTCGCCCGACCATCCCCAGCTGGAGGGCGAGGAGCTCGTCGAACGCCAGCCGGCGGAGGGCGGCGTCGAGGGCCTCCGGGTCGTCCGGGTAGTGGGCCCCCTCGATCGCCCGGCCGATCCCCTCGAGCCGCTCGGCGCGGAGGAGGTCGGCCGGCAGGTACTCGGGGTAGCCAAGGCCGGCCCGGTCGATCGCCTCGCGCATCGCGACGCGCAGGCGGGGCGCCGCGATCCCGGCCGTCAGCCGGTAGATCGGGACGATCCGCCCGGCGTGGAGGAGGTCCCCCTCGGCGTCCTCGCGCTGGAACTCGGGGTCGTCGAAGATCACCGCGAAGCCGCGCTTCTTGAGCCGCCCGCTGACCACCAGCCGGTCGCCCTCCCGGACCCGCTTCTCGATGTAGCGCCGGCCGAACCAGACCGCCTCGGCCTCGCCGGTCTCGTCGCGCACGAGCGCGATCGTCCGCTGGACCCGCCGCCGGAAGGTCTTCTCGACCCGGATCGAGCGGACGACGACCCGGGCGCTGACCTGCTCGCCGTCGGGCCGGCCCATCAGCTGGGCGATCGTCTCCATCCGGCGCCGGTCGTCGTAGCGCCGGGGCAGGTGGAACAGCAGGTCGCGGACGGTGGCGATCCCGAGCCGGGGCCCGACCCGCCGGATCGCGGCGGCCCCGCTCAGCCCGCTCGCCCCGATCGGCGTCGCCAGGAGGGCGGCCGGATCGGTCGGCGGCGGGGCCGGGCGGGGCGCGACGGTCGATCGCGGCCGGGCCGGCGCGCTCGATCGTCGCGGGGTCGCGGACGGCACCGGCTATTCCGCCGAGATCAGATACCGGTAATGCGGCTGGCCGCCGTGGCGGACCTCCGCCTCGACCCCGGCCCGCGCCTCGGCGATCCGCTGGGCGAGCGCCTCGGCCTCGGCCAGCTCGGCTCCCTCGCCGTAGAACAGGGTGACCAGCTCGATCCCCGGCGGGAGCGACCCGACCGCAGCGAGGACCGCCCGCTCCAGGTCGTGGTCGGCGGCGACCAGGCCGTCATCGGGGTCGAGCACGATCGTCTGGCCCTTGTGGACCTTCCGCCCGCCGATCTTCGCGTCGCGCACCGCGGTCGTGACCTGGAGCGTGGCCAGCTCGCGACCGCGTTCGGTCATGTCGGCCACGTTGTCGGCGGCCGACTCGCCCGGATCGAGCGCGAGCAGGGCGGCGAAGCCCTCGGCCGCGTTCCGGGTGGGCACGACGTGGACCGGCCGGCCGGCCATCTCCGCGACCTGGCGGGCGGCCAGGATGACGTTCGGGTTGTTGGGCAGGAGGAGGACCTCGTCCGCATCGACCGCCTCGACCGCGGCGAGGAGCTCGCCGGTGCTCGGGTTGGCGGCCTGGCCGCCCCGGACCACGGCGGCGACCCCGAAGTCGCGGAAGATCGAGGCGAGTCCCTCCCCGGCGGCCACGGCCACGACCGCGAGCGGCACGCGCGGGCCGCGGGCCTCCTCCGCGGGCACCCCGCCGGGGACGGGCGACAGGCGACGTGCCGCGCCGTTCGTGGCGGCCACGGCGGACGGCCCGAGCGGGCCCGCGCCGGTGAACTCCGAGGCCCGGCTCTCGCGGACGTCGCGGGCCTGGTGGTCGAGGTTCTCGACGCTGATCCGGCTCAGCGAGCCGAGCCCGAGGCCGTATTCGATGACCTCGTCCGGCCGGTCGTTATGGACGTGGACCTTGGCCGCCCGGGCGTCGCCGGCTACGACGACCGACTCGCCGATCGTCTCGAGATGGCTCCGCATCGCGTCGATGTCGAGATCCTTCCCCGACGCCGGCTGGAGCAGGAACATCGTCTCGTAGCCGAAGCCCTCGTCGGCGTGGGCGACGAGGGCCGACGGCTTGGCGCCGTCGTGGACCCGGCCCGCCACGGCTCCGGCGACCGCCTCCCCGACGACATAGCGGAGCGCGCCCTGGAAGAGCCGGTAGAGCCCCTGGCCACCCGAGTCGACGACGCCGGCCTCGCGCAGGATCGGCAGCAGGCTCGGCGTCTTCGCCACCGCCTTCTCCGCGGCGTCGACCGTGGCCGCCAGGACGGTCTCGATCGCGTCGTCCTGCTCGGCGGCCACCTTGGCCGCGACTCCCGCTTCGCGGATCACGGTCAGGATCGTGCCCTCGACCGGCTTCTTCACGGCCGCGTAGGCGGTCTCCGTGCCGAGCGCCAGGCAGTGAGCCAGGTCGAGCCCGTTGAAGCGACGCTTCCGGGCCAGCCCGCGGGCCATCCCGTTGAGGATCTGGCTGGTGATGACGCCCGAGTTCCCGCGGGCGCCCATCAGCGCCCCGAAGCTGATCGCGGCGGCGATCCGGTCGGCCGACTGGCCGGCGACGCCCTCGGCCTCCGCGAGCGCGACCCGGACGGTCGCGACCATGTTCGAGCCGGTGTCGCCGTCGGGGACGGGGAAGACGTTGAGCGCGTTGACCTCGTCGGCATGGGCCTCGAGGTTGGCGACCGCGGACCGGAAGGCGGCAAGGAGGCCGGCGCCGTCACAGCTTCGGCGGGTCATGCCGGCGGCGACTCCGTGGGCTCGTCGACGGCGGCCGTCGCGGCGGCGGCGGCCGGCTCGGGCTCGCTGGGCGGCGGCACCGACGACGGCTCGTAGCGCATCCCGCCGACGTGGATGGTCAGTCGGTCCGGCTCGCGATCGGTCGCCCGGCGGAGCGCATAGCGGACGGCCGAGTCGACCTGGCGGGCGACCTCGGCGACCGGCAGGCCGAACGCCACGGTGAGCTGCAGGTCGACCGTGAACTCCCGGCGCGTCCGGACCCTGACGCCCGACCCGCCGAGCCCGACCAGACGGCGCAGCCTGCCCCAGCCGTCGTCATCGACGAAGCCGACCACGCCGTAGCTCCCGAGGACCGCGGCGCGGACGATGTCCTCGATCGCGCGTCGGCTGACGAGCGAGCGGCCGATGACCGAGCGCTCGGGCATACGCTGGTGGCCTCCTCGCTCACGACCGTCCGGGATCCCGGGGTCGATGTGCTATCGTACCGCCTTGCCCGAGCCCGTCGCGGCTCGCGCTCCTGAACCGAACCCCACCCTCCGAGGACATCATGGCTCGCGCTTGCGCCGTCTGCGGCAAGGTCTCGATGGGCGGCTTCAACCCGCAGTCGTCCGGGATGAACCGCGTCCGCGCCCACCGCCGCTACCAGCCGAACCTCCAGCAGCTGGTCGTCCCGACCGCCTCCGGCGAGGCGAAGAAGCAGCTCGTCTGCACCCGCTGCCGGCGCACGATCGCCAAGGCCAGCCGCTAGCTCCAGCGCCGCGCGCCACTGGCGGGCGCCTTCGCCCCCCGCCGCCTCCAGGACCCCCGGCCGACGGCGGCGCGGGGGCTCAAAGGGTCCGACCAGACCAGAGCATGGACGAGATGGCTGAGCGCTTGTTCGACGAGTGCGACGAGCGCAAGCGCAACCGCCGAAACCCGTGTGCCTGACATGTCTTTGGGACTCGACTACCGGAAGCTCTGGGCCGGCAACGCAGCCTCGAACCTCGGGGACGGCATCAGTTTCGTCGCCATACCCCTTCTCGGAACCGCCCTCACGTCTGACCCCGTGCTCATTGCCGGGCTGTCGATGGTCCATGCGGCCGCACGTCTGCTCGTGGTCCTGCCCATCGGTGTCCTCATCGACCGCGTGGATCGCACGACGATCCTCTGGGCAGCCAACCTCGGTAGAGCGCTTCTGCTGGCCACCCTGGCCTTCATCGTCGCGATTGGAGCCGGCTCGATCGCGGCGTTGTACGGCGTGTTCGCGCTGATCGGAGTCATGGAGAGCGCCGCTGACAACTCCTCCCTCTCGGTCCTGCCGGCCATTGTCGAGACCGAGGATCTGGACAAGGCCAATGGCCAGATCTCAGCGGCACAGCTAGTCGCGGACGAATTCGCCGGCCCTCCCCTCGGGGGTCTCATGTTCGCGGCGGCCATCGCGTTGCCCTTCGCGGCGATGGGCGCCTTGTATGCCGCAGCCGCCGTCCTCTTCCTTGGTCTGCGCGTCAGAGTCCGGTCTGAACGGATGCCCGACCAGGCGGGCTCGATCGGTAGTGACCTGCTGGTTGGCGCCCGATGGCTGAAGGGCCACAGGCTGCTGCTCGGCCTGGCTGTCATCGGAGGGTTGGCCAGCGTCGGATACATGATTCCGTTCTCGATCCTGGTTCTCTTCTCCCAGCGAGTGTTGGGCCTGGATGCCACGGGCTACGGGGTTCTCCTGTCCGTCTCGGCCGTGGGCGGCCTCGTCGGATCCATCGTCGCCGCACCGCTTCGGCGCAAGGCAGGTTACGCGCGGACCGTGGTCGGCAGTCTTGTGCTCGGCGCTGTGACGATGACTGCGCTTTGCTTCACGACCGTTCCATGGGTCGCGGGCATCTGCCTGGCCGCCTACATCCTGCACGCCGTCGTGTGGGGGATCTGCGTGAATTCCCTGAGGCAGCGCCTGGTCCCCGATCACCTCAGAGGACGCGTGAATGCGGTATCCAAACTGCTTGGGCTCATCGGCCTGACCCTGGGTGCCGGATTGGGCGGTGTTGTGGCGACTGCCTTCGGGCTTGGCGCGTCCTTCCTGGCGGGCGGATCGATCTTCGCCTTGTGCGCGCTGGTCGCGTGGCCCCTCCTTCGTCAGTGGGAGAAGGGCCGGCCCCCCGAGGAGACCTCCGTCGGGTCGACGATCCGAGGATAGGGATGGGCATACCTGCCACGGCGACGATCTTCGCTGGCCAGTTCGCGCGGGTGCGACCTCAGCCTCGCTCGGCGCTGTCGAGCCAGATCGTGAACGGGCCGTCGTTCACCAGCTCGACCTGCATCTCGGCCCCGAACCGGCCGCGGGCGACCGTCACCCCGACCGCCTCGAGGGCGCCCGCGAAGCGCTCGTAGAGCGGGATCGCCTGCTCGGGCAGGGCCGCGCCGGTGAAGCCGGGGCGACGACCGCGCCGGGTGTCGGCGAACAGGGTGAACTGGCTGACGACGAGCGCCTCCCCGCCGACGTCGAGCAGCGAGCGGTTCGTCCGGCCCTCGTCATCGGCGAAGATGCGCAGCTCGGCGACCTTGCGCGCCAGGGACTCGGCGACGACCGGATCGTCGTCCGGCCCGACGCCGAGCAGGACGACCAGCCCCGGCCCGATCGCCCCGATCGTCTCGTCGTCGACCCGGACCTCGGCCCGGCTGACCCGCTGGAGGAGCGCTCGCACGGACGCCCTACCGACTGAGCAGGCCGGCCGCCGCCCGCCACGCCCCGCCGAGCAGCGCCAGCCACGGGACCAGGTACAGGGCGGTGCTCCCGCCGCCGAGCGCGCCGGTCGTGTTCATCCAGTAGGCGACCAGCCCACCGATCGTCGCCACGACCGCACCCTGGATCACGACCGGCCAGCGGACGCGCCGGCCGAGCCGGGCGATCGCGCCCTCGTCACCGGCCTCGGCCGCCTCGACCCCCGCCTCGAGCTCGTCGTCCGCGGCGTCATCGATGACCCGGCGGAACCGGGCCGGGGCATGGATCACCGCCCAGTAGGCCAGCCCGGCGTAGGCGAGCCCGCCGACGATGTCGACGACGTAGTGGTCGGCCAGGTAGACGATCGACAGCCAGACGCAGACCGAGTACGCGAGGAGCAGCCAGCCGACCCGCCCGAAGGCCCGCCGGGCGAACAGGAAGCCCAGGAACGGGAAGCCGGCATGGAGCGATGGGAACGCCGCGACCTGGTTCGGGTTGATGTCGTAGATCGTGTAGCTGTAGATGTAGCGGCCCTCGAACCCGAACAGGCTGGCCAGCTGGTCGAAGCCCTGCTCCTTGAGGTACAGGATCGCCGGCCGGCCGTCGGGGCCGGGCAGGTGGCCGTGCTCGGCGGCCCACCACGGCGGGGCGACCGGCAGGAGGACGTACGTCGCGAAGCCGGCCATCGCCAGCAGGATCAGCGCGGCCACGAAGTCGTAGTAGACCCGTCGCCGGCGCAGCCACAGGAAGAACCCGACCGCGATCGGGAGCGGGAAGTGGAGGAAGTAGAAGATCGTGCCGACCGAGGCGAGGACGTCGGGCCCGGTCAGCGGGTGGAACGCGGCCTGGAGGACCTGGGTCGGGACGTAGCCGAAGAACAGGAGCCGCTCGAGGGCGAGGACGTCGGTCACGTGGACGGCCAGGCCGATGTTGTCGGCGTAGCCGCGCATCAGCTCGTAGGCGAAGAACAGCCCGATGAACGGGATCCAGTCGCGCAGGAACAGGCGGCCCCGCCCGAGCAGGACGGCGGCCAGGCCGAACGCGACGAGGAGCACGTCCGGGGTGATCGACACGCCCCGGACGAGCATCAGCGCCGACAGGACGACGATGTAGGCGCCGACCGCCCAGAGCAGGATCCGGTCGTTGCGCCGGCCGAGCTCGGCCGTCTCGGTCGTCGTCTCGGTCACGACCGGGCGGTCTCGAACGAGGCCCGCCAGGCGTCCGCCTCGGCATACGCCTGCGCGCGCTCGGCGGCGTAGCGCTCGAGCGTGAGCGTCTCGACCTGGCGTGGGACGAGCAGCTCGTAGTCGCGCACGCCGTCGGGGTTCATCCGACCGTCGGCACGGAGCATGATGACCGGGATCCCGCCCGCCTCGATCGTCGCCCGCAGCTTCGTCCCGACCGCGAGCGGCAGGCTGGCGATGCTCCGCCACTCGTCGCGCGGGATCGGCGGCTGGCCGCGGTTGAGCCGGAACGCGTAGCCCTCGTCGGCGAGGGCCCGGATCAGGCGGACCTCGCGGCCCATGTCGTGGCCCTTCTGGAAGAGCGCCGACCCGACGACCAGGATGTCGACCCCGAGGCCGCCGACGTACTCGGCCGTCTCGCGGTTGATCCCGCCGTCGACGTGGACCTCGCCGCCGAGCGGGAGGTAGCTCAGCAGGTCCCGGGCGGCGACGATCTTGCGGGCCGCGTCGCGCATGAACGCCTGGCCGCCGAAACCCGGCTCGACGGTCATGACCAGGACGATGTCGAGCAGCTCGCGGTACCTGGCCAGGGCCCGGACCGGCGTCTTCGGCTTGACCGCCAGGCCAGCGGCTCGACCGGCCTCGCGGATCCGCCGGAGGGTGGGCTCGATCGGCTCGTCGATCTCGACGTGGAAGGTGATCGAGTCGCTGCCGGCCTCGATGAACTGGTCGATGTAGCGGCCGGGCTGGCTGATCATCAGGTGGACGTCGAAGGGCAGCTCGGTCCGCGGCCGGAGCGCCTTGATCGTCTTCCAGCCGAAGGTCAGGTTCGGGACGAAGTGGCCGTCCATGACATCGAGGTGGATCCGGTCCGAGCCCGCCTGCTCGACCCGGCGGACCGCGTAGGCCAGGTTCGACAGGTCGGCGTCGAGGATGCTCGCGGCGACCCGCGCCCGGCCGGTGCCCACGCTCAGCCCTCGACCGCGCGGAGCGCGGCCGCGCTGTCGCGCACGATCAGCTCGCGCCGCCGGGCGACGACCCGTGGCGCCGGCTCCCCGGCCCGCTCGGCCGCGAGCTGGCCGCAGGCGGCCCCGATCTCCTGGCCGCGGTTGCGCCGGATCGTGACCGCGATCCCGGCCCGTCGGAGGCGGGCGGCGAACGCCTCGATCCGGGGCATCGGGCTGGCCCGCCACGGGGTGTGGGCGACCGGGTTCATCGGGATCAGGTTGACGTGGCAGAGGTCGCCGCGGAGCAGCTCGGCCAGGGCGTCGGCGTCGGCCGGCGTGTCATTGATCGCGTCGATCAGGGTCAGCTCGTAGGAGATCCGCCGTCCGGTCGCCCGGGCGTGATCGCGGGCGGCGGCGACGACCTCGCCGACCGGCCAGCGCCGGTTGAGCGGGACGAGGACATCGCGCAGGGGATCGCGGGCGGCGTGCAGGCTGACGGCCAGGGTGAACTGCGGGCCGAGGGCGGTCAGGCGGCGGATGCCCGGCACGACGCCGCTCGTGCTCACGGTGATGTGTCGGGCTCCCAGCCCGAACCGGCCTGGGTCGGACAGGGCGGTCACGGCCTCCAGGACCCGGTCGAGGTTGAGCAGCGGCTCGCCCATCCCCATGAACACGACGTTGGTCAGGCGCTTGCCGTCCGCGGCCAGGCGCCGCGCCGCCGCCCGGACCTGGTCGACGATCTCGGCCGTCTCCAGGTCGCGGGTGAAGCCGAGCTCACCCGTCGCGCAGAACGGGCAGCCGACCGCGCAGCCGGCCTGGCTGGAGATGCAGACGGTGTGGCGTTCGCGGCCACCGGCACGGGCGGGGTAGTGCATCAGGACGGACTCGACGAGGGCGCCGTCGGACAGCCGGTGGAGGGCCTTCTCGGTCGACCCGCGGTCGGCCAGCTGGAGCTCGGTCTCGACTAGCGTGTCGAGCCGGAAGGCGAGGTCGAGCTCGGCCCGGAGGGCCCCGGGCAGGGTCCCGACGTCGGCCGCGGTCCGCGCCCCGCCCGCACCGCCGGCCCACACGGCGTCGGCGATCTGGCGCGCCCGATAGGCGGGCTCCGAGCGCCCGGCCAGCCAGGCGGCCAGCTCGTCGGGAGACAGGCCGGACAGGCCGGGCCTGGGATCCGGGGAGGTGCCGGCGATCGACCGCGGCGGGCTGGCCACGGCGCCGGACGTGGGGGCGTCGGTCACGGGCCGCATTGTCGCATGGCCCTCCGCCGCAGCTCGCGCCGGACCGGCGGGCGGGCCGTCAGCGGACGGCCGTGCCGACCAGCTCCCGGCCGCGGCCGCGCAGGAACTCGGGGCCGGTCATCCGGCGGCCGCCGGCGGGCTGGACCTCCTCGAGGACGAGTCGGCGGTCGGCGGTCGTCAGGGCCGGGAACCGGTCGTGCTTGACCAGCCGGCCGGCCTCGTCGTGGACGGCCCGGGCGCCGACCTCGGCCCGCCAGACCGTCAGCCGGCCGTCGTCCGTCTCGAGGTAGCTGCCGGGCCACGGCTGGTAGGCGCGGACCTGGCGCTCCAGCTCGACGGCCCGCCGACGCGGGTCGAGCCGGCCATCCTCCCGGCGGAGGGGCCGGGTGATCGTGGCCGCCGCCTCGTCCTGGGCCCGCGGCGTCAGGGTCCCGGCGAGCCAGGCGGCCAGCGAGCGCCGGACGAGCTCCGCGCCCTCGGCGGCCGCCCTCGCCTCCAGCTCGGGAGCCGTCTCCGTGCCACTCATCGGCCAGCCGGCCGATGCGACGATCGGCCCGCTGTCGACGCCCGCGTCCATGAGGATCAGCGACACGCCCGTCGTCCCATCCCCGGCCAGGATCGTCGCGGCGATCGGCGACGCCCCCCGGTGACGCGGAAGGAGCGACGGGTGGACGTTGAGGATCCCCCGTCGCGGCAGCTCGAGGATCGCCGGCGGCACGATCCGCCCGTAGTCGGCCAGCACGCCGAGGACGGGTCGGAGCTCGGCGATCGCCCGGATCGCGTCGTCGTCGCGGATCCGCCCCGGCTGGAGCAGCCGCAGGTCGAGCTCCCGAGCCCGGGCCGCGACCGGGGTCGGCGTCAGGGCCGCGCCCCGCCCGGCCGGTCGATCGGGCGCCGAGACGACGCCGACCAGCTCGACCTCGGGCGCCGCGGCGAGCGCCTCGAGGATCGGCACGCCGAACCCGCCGCTGCCGAGGAAGACGGTCCGGGCCGGGGCGTCGGCGTCGGCGCGCACGGGCACAGGGCGGCCGGCCTCAGGCGAGCGCGTGCTGGGCCTCACGAACGGCGTCGCTCTCCTCGCCGTCCTCGCCGGTCCCGACCGCGATCAGCTCGTCCATCGACTCCAGGTAGTCGATGTAGAGCTTGCCCTCGAGGTGGTCGAGCTCGTGCTGGAGGGCTCGTCCGAGCAACCCCGAGCCGGCGACCTTGTACTTCTTGCCGTGGCGGTCCTGGGCGACCACCCAGACCCGCTCGCGGCGGGTGACATAGGCCACGTAGCCCGGGATCGACAGACAGCCTTCGAGGTCGCGGTCGTCGCCGTCGGACCGCACCATCCGGGGATTCACCAGCTCGTAGAGCCGGCTCTCGACCTCGATCACGCAGGCTCGCTTGGCCTCGCCGAGCTGGGGTGCGGCCAGGCCCACGCCGGGGGCGTGACGCATCGAATCGGTCAGGTCGTCGAGCAGCTCGTGGAGGTACTTTCCGAAGCTGTCGACGGGCTCGCCCTTCAGCCGCAGACGGGGGTCCCCGAGGAGGACGATCGGCTTCACGCTCATCGGGGGAGTATAGCCAAGCCCGCCCGCCGCCTCGATCGAGCGCCGGCCGGGTCGCCTAGCGGCGGGACAGTCCGAACCGGCGCGGCGCGCGCGTGATGGCCCCCGCGGATCGGGTGTCCAAACGGAGGCCGCGGGCCCGGAGCGTCCGGTCGATCTCATCCCGCAGACGCTGGCCCTGGGGCTGCTTGTCGAGCCACTCGAGGTAACCCGGATCGACCCGGGCGATCTCACCGAGCGACCAGCCGATGTGGCGCCCGAAACCCAGCACGGTCCCGGACGGGTTGCCGGGTGGCGGCCCGGCCCCGCCCTCGCCGTTCGGCCCGCGCCGCCAGGTGGCGCCGGTCGATCCCGCCGCACGGGCGGTCGGCGCCGCCCCACCGCTCCGGGCCGACGAGGCGGGCGGGGCCTGCGTCGAGCGAGCCGGCGAAGCCGATCGGCTGGGCGGATCGAGGATGACCCCGGCGACGTGGGTCCGGTCGTAGGCCGCCCGCCGGTCCGGGTCGCCGACGGTCTCCCAGGCCGCGTTCAGGCGGGCCATCCGGGCGCTCGCGGTCGGATCGTCCGAGCGGTCGGGATGGAGCACGCCTGGCGAGCGCGCGATACGCCGCCTGGAGGACCTCCTGGTCGGCGTCCTGGCTGACCTGCAGGATCGCGTATGGGTCGAACTGGTCGGTCATCCGCCGCCTGGTCTCCGGTGTGCGCTGACACGCGACGAGCGACACCCGCCGGCCGCTCGAACGTACGTGGTCGTCAGGGGCGTGTCAACGGACCGCACGGCCCTGCACCGCACCAGCCCCGGTCAGAGCAGCGACTCGGGGTCCACGTCGACCGACCACGGCGCGTCGAGACCGCCGTCGAGCAGCGCGGCCGGCGCCGGCCCGCGCAGGATGACGTTCCAGCGCCAGCGGCCGGACCGGCGACGGATGAACGCCGGCGCCGGTCCGATCACGGCGACCTCCGCCCCACGCTCCACGGCCCGGACGCGGAGCCGGTCGGCGGTCTCCGCCGCCGCGCGCTCGGCGGTTCCCGCGTCGGGCAGCCCGACGGTCAGCTTGACCAGCCGCCCGAACGGCGGCGAGCCGAACCGGCGGCGGACCTCCAGCTCGGCGTCGTAGAACGCGCCGGCGTCGCCGGTCACGACGGCCTGGATCGCCGGATGAGCCGGCTGGTAGCTCTGGATGATCGCCCGCCCGGGGCGCTCGCCGCGACCGGCCCGACCGACGGCCTGGGCGAGGAGCTGGTAGGTCCGCTCCGCGGCTCGCTCGTCCGGCAGGTTGAGCGCGACGTCGGCGCTGACGACCCCGACCAGGGTGACCTCGGGAACGTCGAAGCCCTTCGTCACCAGGCTGGTGCCGACGAGGACGTCGAGCCGGCCGTCCGCGAAGGCGTCGACGACGCGCTCGGCCGCCCCCTTCCGCTCGACCACGTCGCGGTCCAGCCGGCCGACCCGGAACGCGGGGAACCGTTCGCGGACCTCCCGTTCGACGCGCTCGGTCCCGCCGCCGAGGTAGCGGATCCGGGGCGAGGCGCAGGCCGGGCAGCGGCTGGCCATCGGCGCCGCCGTGCCGCAGTGGTGGCAGCGCAGGGAGCCGCCGGCCGCGTGGTAGACGAGCGGGCGCTCGCATTCCGGGCAGGCCTGGACATGGCCGCAATCGCGGCACAGGACGACCGACGCGCTGCCGCGCCGGTTGATGACCAGGATCGCCCGCTCGCCGGCCGCGACGTCCAGTCGGTCGAGGGCGGCCGCGAGCGGGGCCGAGATGAGGCCGCGATTGCCGGCGGCCAGCTCGGCCCGCAGGTCGACGACCTCGACCGCCGGGCGCTCCCCGGATGGCCGGTCCGGCAGGACCACCCGTCGGTAGGTCCCGGCACGCGCCCGGCCGATCGTCTCGACCGCCGGCGTGGCGCTGCCCAGCACGACCGCCGCCCCGGCCAGCCGGCCGAGCTCGATCGCCACGTCGCGGGCCTGCAGCCGCGGCGTCCGGTCGCTCTTGTAGGTCGCCTCGTGCTCCTCGTCGACGACGATCAGGCCGACCTCGGCCAGCGGCGCGACGACCGCCAGACGGGTGCCGACGACGAGGTCGACCTCGCCGGCCCGGATCCGTCGCCACTCGTCCGTCCGCTCCCCTGCCCCGACGGCCGAGTGGACGAGCGCGACGCGGGCGTCGAGGTCGGCCCGGAGCCGGTCCACGAGCGGCATCGCCAGGGCGATCTCGGGGACGAGCACGAGCGCCGGCCGGCCGAGGGCGAGGCTGGCGCCGATCGCCTCGGCGTAGACCGCGGTCTTGCCGCCGCCGGTCACCCCATCGAGGAGGAGCGGGGTCGGGTCCCGCGCCTCGAGCGCGGACCGGATCCGGGCGACCGCCTCGGCCTGTGGGCCGGTCAGGGTGGAGCTGGCCGGGCGACCTCCCCGCCGACCGGCGGGACGGGCGCCGAGCGGACGACGCGGACGCTCCCGGACGTCGGCCGCGACGAGGCCCCGCCGGACGAGCCCCGCGGCCGCCGACGTCCCGTGCCGCCCGCCGAGCAGCGCGGCCGGCAGCCCGTCCTCCGGTCCCGAGCACAGATCGTCGAGCAGCCCCAGCTGGCGGGGTCCGAGGGGTCGACCGGCGGGACGACCGCCGCCCGACCGCGTCGCGACGAGGTCCCGGCCGGCATCGGTCAGGCGCAGCCAGCGCTCGTAGCGAGGCCCGCCGGTCGCGGCGAGGAGCGTCCAGTCGAGGTCGATGAGGCCGCTCGCCGCGAGCGCCCGGAGACGGCGCAGGAGGCCCGCCCGTCCCTCCGGCGCGGCCAGGTCGCGGACCGCGAGCGGGCCGCCGGCCAGCTGGTCGAGCACGGCCCGGTCGGCCGCGTCGGCCGGCTCCTCGGCCCCCGGACGGCGCTCCGCGACGAGCTCGAGCCGTTCGAGCAGGCCCGGCGGGAGCATCGCCCGGAGGACCGTCGCCAGCGGAGCCAGGTACGTGTCGGCGATGTGGCCGCCGAGGGCGAGGGTGAGCGGCGGCACGAGCGGACCGTCCGCCCGGACCCGGTCGACGATCGGCTTGGGGGTCATCCCGGGCACGGCCTCGGCCGGCCCGACGACGATGCCCAGGGCCTGCCGTCGGCCGAACTCGACGAGGACCGCCTCGCCGGGCTCCAATCCGGCCAGCCGGTCCGGCACCGCATAGGTGAACCGCCGTCGGCCGGCGCCGGGTGCGTCGACGGCGACCTCGACGAGACGCCCGACCGACGACCGCATCGGTCAGACGACGACGCGCCGGTCCGAGTGGAGCACCCGTTCCTCCTCGAGGATCCGGTCGATCCGCTCGGCGGTCGCCTCCACCTCGCCGTCGCGGTTCTCGACGATGTGGTCGTAGTCGTCCTGGCGGGCCAGCTCGATCGCCGCGTTGCGCTGGCGGAGCTCGAGCTGGTCGGCCGTCTCCGTCGCCCGCGACTTGAGACGCTGGAAGAGGCTCTCGAGCGAGGGCGGGACGATGAAGATGAGGACGGCCTCGGGGACGTTCTCCTTGACCACCTGGGCACCCTGGACATCGATCTTGAGGATGACGTCGTGGCCGGCGACGAGCGCGTCGCGGACCTGGCCCCGTGGGGTCCCGTACCAGTTGCCGTGGACCTCGTTGGCCTCGAGCAGCTCGCCCGCCTCGCGCAGGGCGGTGAACCGGTCGCGATCGAGGAAGTGGTAGTTGACGCCGTCGACCTCGCCCAGCCGCCGGGGACGCGTCGTGCAGGTCACCACGTAGTGATAGTCGTGGCCGTCCCGCCGGCGGAGGGCGGCGATCACCGCGTCCTTGCCCACCCCGGACGGCCCGGAGATGATGACCAGCATCGCCCCGGGCGCACCGGGCACACCCAGCATCTCGGTCGCGTCGGCCGGTCGCCGATCGATCACCGGGCGCGCTCGGCCAGCGCCGGCTCGAGCGGCGGACGATCGCCGGCCCGGAGGCGGTCGAGGACCGCTTCCAGCTCGGGCGCGAGCGGGGCGGTCGCCCGGATGAGGTGCCCGTCGGACGGCGACGCGAGCTCGAGTCGCCAGGCGTGGAGGAACAGCCGCCCCAGGCCGTCGGGCCCTCGCCGCGACGTGCCCGTGCCGTAGACCGGGTCGCCGGCCACGGGATGCCCGATGGCCTGGAGATGGACCCGGATCTGGTGGGTCCGCCCGGTGACCAGGTCGAGCTCCAGGAGCGTCCAGCCGGCGAGCCGCTCACGGACCCGGTAGCCGGTCACCGACGGCCGACCGTCGGGCACCACCGCCATCCGGGTCCGGTGCTTCGGGTCGCGGCCGATCGGCGCCTCGATCCGGCCGACGTTCGCGGCGACGCTGCCGAGCACGAGCGCGAGGTACGTCTTCTTGACCCGGCGCGCCTTGAGCTGGGCCATCAGCCCCGCCTGTGCCGCGTCGTGCTTGGCGACCATCAGCAGCCCGCTGGTGTCCCGGTCGAGGCGATGGACGATCCCCGGCCGGGAGACACCGGCGATCCCACCGTACTCGGCGCCGCCGGCCCGGCCGAGCAGGGCGTTGACCAGCGTCCCGGCCGGGTGACCCGGCGACGGGTGGACCACGAGACCCGCCGGCTTGTCGATGATGAGCAGGTCGTCGTCCTCGTAGACGACGCTCAACGGGATCGCCTCGGCCGCCACGTCGAGCGGCACGACCGGCGGCACCTCGAGCTCGAGGCGCTCGCCCGGCCCGACGATCGCGTTCGCCTTGATCGCCCGGCCGTCGACGCTGAGGCGACCGTCGGCGATGAGCTTCTGGACGAAGCTCCGCGACAGCCCGGACACGTCGGCGACGAACCGGTCGACCCGGCGCGGTCGGGCGTCGTCGGGGACGACGAACACCCGCCCGGTCGATGCCGACCCGTCAGCCATCGGTCGACGAGCTCCCGAGGCCGGGCAGCAGCGCGATCAGGAGCAACAGGAGGATCGCCGCCGAGATCGCCGAGTCGCCGAGGTTGAACGTCCAGAACCGGACCGTCCCGATCCCCATGTCGACCCAGTCCACGACGTAGCCCAGTCGGAGCCGGTCGACCAGGTTGCCGAGCGCCCCGCCGAGGAGCAGGCCGAGGGCGATCGAGATCAGCGGGTTCCGCCCCGAGTGGGCGTGGAACCAGACGATCAGCCCGATGACGACGACGCTGGCCAGCGCCAGGACCGGGGCCGAGCTGCCGAACAGGCCGAACAGGGCGCCGCTGTTGTGCGAATGGATGAGCCGCACGAGATCGCCGACCAGCTGGATCGCCGAGCCCTGGGCGATCGCGGCGGTGACCCACGCCTTCGACAGCTGGTCGAGGACCACCACGCCCGCGGCCAACCCGACGAACAGCGCCCAGGTCGGGCGGCCCGCCGCGCGGGCCCAGGTCGGGGTCACCTTCGGACCGGCGTCCGGCGAGCCGGGCGCGGCCGGCAGGTGGGGCTGGTCCAGCTCGCTGTCTCCGTCCGGTCTGGTGGGTCCGCTCACAGCCTAGCCGTCGCCTCCGACCCGGCGCAAGGCGAGCCGGACCCTGCCCGCCTCGAGCTCGACCGAGCCGCTCGGCAGGCCGTCGGGGATCGGCCCGCCGACGATCGCGTCGGCCAGCGTCTCGCCGGCGACCGTGGCCAGGTAGCCATCCAGCGAGGACGGCAGCGGCTCCACCCAGGCCTCGATCCGGTCGTCGAGGTCGAGCTCGGCCTCGCGGCGCAGATCCTGGATCGCCCGCTGCAGCTCGCGCGCGTCGCCCTCGGCCCGGAGCTCGGGCGTGAGCGACGTGTCGATGACCACGACCAGACCCTCGTCGTGGGCGACCGCGGTCCCGGGTCGCGGGCTGGCCAGGATCTCGACCTCGTCGGGAGCCAGGGTCAGGCCGGCCAGCTCGACGCTGCCGTCGGGCCCGATCTCGAACTCGCCGGCCCGGGCGGCCGCCATGATCGCCGGGATCCGGCTGCCGTGCTTCCTGCCGATCTTGGGCAGGAGCGGCTTCACCCGCCGCTCGACGAGCTCGGACTCGTCGCCGATCAGCTCGACCGCCTTGACGTTCACCTCGTCGGCGATCAGGGCGAGGAGCGCATCGCGCTCGACCAGCTCGCCGCCCGGGAGGGCCAGCCACAGCCGGGCGAGCGGCTGGCGGGTCTTCAGCCCGGCCTGGCCGCGGAGCGTCCGGACGAGCTCGACCGCCCGGCGCGCCGTGGCCATCGCCGTCTCGAGCGACTCGTCGCGGAGGCCGGCCAGCTCGGCGGTCGGCCAGTCGGTCAGGTGGACGCTGTCCGGCGCGCTCGCGTCGTCGGCGGCGACGAGGTTGTCGTAGATCGAGTCGGTCAGGAACGGCAGGATCGGGGCGATCACCCGGACCAGGCTGACGAGCGCCAGGTGGAGGGCGCTGAATGCCGCGCCGCGGTCGTCCGGGTCGGCCGACCGGGCGAAGCGCTTCCGGCTGCGGCGCAGGTACCAGGTCGACAGGTCGTCGATCGCCTCGCCGATCGCCCGGGTCGCGGCCTCCGCGTCGTAGTCGCGGAGCCGCTCCTCGACCGCCGCCGCGAGGCCGGCCATCCGCGACAGGATCCAGCGGTCGAGGACCGACGACCGGCCGGCGGCGGGCGCCGCGCCACCGGACGCCGGCGCCGTCCAGCCGGCCAGCCGGGCGTAGGTCACCAGGAAGGCATACACGTTCCACAGGACGAGCAGCTCCCGGCGGGCCTCGTCGGCGGCGTGCCAGCCGAACCGGATGTTGTCCTCGGGGCGGGCCCGGCTGAACATCCAGCGCATCACGTCGACGCCCATCCGCTCGGCCGCCTCGTCGAACTCGATCGCGTTGCCCCAGCTCTTGTGCATCGGCCGGCCGTCCTCGCCGAACAGCGTGGCGTAGCCGAAGATCGTCAGGAACGGCGGCTCCCGGCGGAGGACCGTGGCCATCGCGAGCATCGAGTAGAACCAGTTGCGGAACTGGCCGGGGAAGCTCTCCGTGATGAAGTCGGCCGGGAACCAGCTCGCCCAGTAGTCGGGCTCCTCGCGGTAGTGGAGGGTCGAGAACGGGACGATGCCCGCGTCGAGCCACGGGTTGCCGACGTCCGGGATCCGGCTGACCGGCGCGCCGCAGCCGGGGCAGGCGATCCGGACCGCGTCGATGAACGGCCGATGGGGGGTATGGCCCTCGAACGCCTGCCAACCCTCGACCGACCGCTCGCGCAGCTCGTCGCGACCGCCGATCACGTCGAACGTCCCGCACGCCGCGCAGTCGTAGATCGGCAGCGCCAGGCCCCAGTAGCGCTTCTTGCTGATCATCCAGTCGTGCATGTTGAGGAGCCAGTCGAGCTCCCGCTCGTAGCCGAAGCCGGGGATCCAGCGGATCCCGTCGACGACGTCCATGATCTGGTAGCGCAGGCTCCGGTCGACCTCGCTCGGCGGTCAGCTCGGAGCGCGGCTTGTCGTAGACCTCGCCCATCCGGATGAACCACTCGTCGACGAGCCGGAAGATGAGCGGGGTCCCGCAGCGCCAGCAGTGCGGGTAGCGGTGGGCGTACGGCTCGAGCCGGTAGAACAGCCCGCGGTGGCGGAGCCGTTCGACGATCGGCTCGCCGACGTCGCGGACGTCCCGCCCGGTCAGCGAGTCGAACCCGTCGATGAAGATGCCCGACTCGTCGAGCGGGGCGATGACCGGCAGGCCGAGCCGCTTGCCGAGCTGGAAGTCCTCGGCGCCGCAGCCGGGCGCGATGTGGACGATCCCCGTCCCCTCGTCCTCGCCGACCTCGTCCCAGGCGACAATGCGGTGCTCGTACGGCCGGGCGGGTGCGTCCGGCGTGCCGGCCGCGAACGCCCGGTGGACCGCCGGCAGGTCGTCGAACGGGCCGCTGTAGCGCCATCCGACGAGGTCCGTCCCGGGCCGTTCGTCGAGGACCTCGAACGGCCCGACGAGACTCGCCTTCAGCCGGCTCCTGGCCAGCCAGTAGCGGGCGTCGCCCTGGCGGACGAGGACGTACGACAGGCCCGACCCGACCGCCGCGGCGACGTTCGAGGTCAGCGTCCAGGGCGTCGTCGTCCAGACCAGGAGGGCTTCGCCCGGCCGGTCGGGCAGCGGCAGCTTCAGGGTCAGCCCGGGGTCCTCGCGGTCCTGGTAGCCCTCGGTCATCTCGTGCTGGCTGATCCCGGTCCCGCAGCGGGCGCACCAGGGCATGGTGTCGTGGCCCTTGTACAGCCAGCCGCGCCGGTGGCACTCGGCCAGGAAGCCCCAGATGAGGTCGTTGTTCTCGTTGCTGAAGGTGAAGTACGAGCCGCCCAGCTCGGGCATCCCGAGCCGCCCGACGAGCATCTCGACCGTGTCGCGGACCGGGCCGGCGGGGCCGTCGACGGTGGTGACCGCCGATGGGTCGCTGGCCAGCAGGTCGCGCAGCCGGCGGAGTTCGTCCGGGTCGTTCCAGTCCATCCACATCCCGAGCCGGACCGACTGCTCGGTCTGGCGCGCGGCGAAGGTCAGGACGCGCTGCTTGCACAGGCCGACGAACTCGGCGATCCCGTACGCCTCGATGTCGCGCTTGCTGGTGAAGCCGAGGTCCCGCTCGACGTTGACCTCGACCCACAACCCCTGGCAGTCGAATCCGTTCTGGAAGCGCTGGTCGTGGCCGAGCATCGCCCGGAAGCGCTGATAGAGGTCCTTGTACGTCCGGCCCCAGGCGTGATGGACGCCCATCGGGTTGTTGGCCGTGATCGGGCCGTCGAGGAAGCTCCAGCGCTCGCGACCGGCGTTCTGGGCGCGCAGCCGGGCGAACGTCCGACGCTCCGCCCAGCGGGCCAGGATCTCGTGCTCCTGGGCGACGAGATCGGGCTTGGGGCTGACGGGTCGGAACATCGGTCCTCGACTGGGGAAGGGACGGCTGGGCGGGCCGGGGGCGTCACAGGTCGACGGAGCGACCCGTCGGAACCCCTCGGCCACGCCCCACCGAGGTTCCAAGTATCCTACCCGCGATGCAGCCGCCGGCGCAGGAAGCCAGACCACGGCACCGGTCCGCCTTCGCGGCGGCGTTCCTGTCCCTCCTCTTCCCCGGCCTCGGCCACGCCTATGGCGGCGCCTGGAACCGGGCCCTCGGGTTCGCCGCGATCCCGATCCTCGCCATCGCCCTGCTCGGCGGGATCGCCCTCAGCTCGGGTGTCCAGGTCTTCGGCGCCGAGCTGGTCGCGGTCCTCCCGCTGGTCCTCGTCGCCAACCTCCTGTTCCTCGCCTACCGGGTCGCGGCGGCCGTCGACGCCTACCGGGTCGCCGCCTACCTGAACGCGGTCGAGGCGAGTGGCGGGGGCCGCTTCGGGCGGCCCTCGCTCCGGCTCGACCCGCTGTCCCTGGCCGGCCTGCTCGCGGTCTGCCTGGTCATCGCCGGCGGGCACGGGGTCGTCGCCTACTACGGGACCCAGGCGCAGTCGGCGCTGAGCTGCATCTTCGACCCGAACGGGACCGCCCAGTGCGACGACACGACCGACACCCCCGCGCCCGGCGCGAGCGCCAGCCCCGACGAGACGCCGACCCCGGGCACGACGACCGCCCCACCGATCGGGACGCCGCTGCCGACCGCCGCCCTCCCCGAATGGAACGGCAAGGACCGCCTGAACATCCTGCTCATCGGCGCCGACCAGCGGCCGAAGGAGGGCACGTTCAACACGGACACCCTGATCGTCGTGTCGATCGACCCGGTCTCGAAGCAGGTCGCGATGTTCAGCCTCCCACGCGACACCGTCGACGTTCCGATCCCGCCCGGTCCCGCCCGATCCGTCTTCGGCTCGGTCTATGCGGGCAAGATCAACAGCCTCTGGCTCAACGCCCGCAACCGGCCCGACGCCTTCGCGGGCAACGACAGCAACCGCGGCTTCAACGCCATCAAGGCGGTCCTCGGCGAGCTGTACGGCCTCGACATCCAGTACTACGTGATGGTCAACTTCCAGGGCTTCAAGGACATCGTCGACACCCTCGGCGGGGTGACGATCAACGTCCAGAACCCGGTCCTCGACGATCACTACCCGGGCGACCGCGGAGCCAGCCTGCGGGTCTACATCCCCGCCGGCGTCCAGCACATGACCGGCGCCCAGGCGCTGATCTACGCTCGCTCGCGCCACACCTCGAGCGACTTCGACCGGGCCCAGCGCCAGCAGCGGGTCATCCTGTCGATCCGCGAGCAGGTCGACCCGGCCAAGGTCCTGGCCAACCTGACCCAGCTCCTGACCGATCTCAAGAAGTCGTTCAAGACCGACATCCCGCAGTCGAAGCTGCCCCAGCTGATCGGCCTGTCGAGCCAGATCGACTCGTCGAGGATCCGCTCGTTCGTGTTCACCCCGCCCCGCTACGGCAGCGAGGGGACCGACAGTCGCGGCTACCGGATCGAGCCCAACGTGAGCCGGATCCGGCAGACGGTGGCGACCGCGTTCAAGATCGATCCGAAGCTCGAGGCCCAGCGCGAGCAGGTCGCCGGCGAGGACGGCGTGGTGTGGGTCGTCAACGGCACCGGCAAGGTCGGCCAGGCGACCGCGCTCGCGTCCTACCTCGAGTATCTCGGGCTGACCGCGAGCGCCCCGACGAAGCGCCCCGACAAGACCCCGGCGCAGACCAGGATCGTCGTCTACAACGGCCGCCAGGCCGACCTGACGGCGACGATCGCGCTGCTCGAGAACGTGTTCAACGTGAAGGCCACGTTCGCGACCGATCCGTCGGTCCTCGTCGACATCATCGTCACGACCGGGACCAAGACGCCCAGCCTGACCGCGCCGCCGGGTCCCTGACCGCCCGCTCCGCCGGGCCGCCGGGCCCGGGCCCGAGGCCCGAGGGCCCGAGGGCCGAGGGCCGTGCCGCATCGCCGGGTCCCTGAGCGGGGCGCCCGCCTCACCGCCGGGCCGGGGCCGAGGGCCGAGGCCAGGGCCGTGCCGCATCGCCGGGCCGGGCGCCGCCGCATCGCCGGGCCCGGGGCCGGGGGCCACGCGCTGCACGACCGACAACAAACGGGGCACATCACCCCGGCGAGTGATGTCCCGACCCGGATTCGTGGCGGCGGCCGCAACAAACCGCGCTCATCGCACCGCCAGGCCGTCAAACACAGGCCGGCTGCAGCCCATCTGTTGCGCCCGGCGCACACCTGGTGGGTGACAAGCGCAGGGCCGTGTCGCCAGGCCGAGGCCGGGGGCCGAGGGCCGTGCCGCATCGCCGGGCCGGGGCCGGGGGCCGAGGGCCGTGCCCCATCGCAGGGCCGAGGGCCGAGAGCCGAGGGCCGTGCCCCATCGCCGGGCGACGAGCGCGGGGCCGCGGGCGCCGCCGCATCGCCGGGCCGGGCGCCGCCGCATCGCCGGGCCGGGGCCGAGGGCCGATCCGCGGGACGACGAGCACGTGTTGGCCGCGGGCAACGAGCGAAGGACGGCGGAGGACGAGGACGTCCTTAGGCGGGGCGACGAGCACACCGCCCGCCCCCCCGCCGGTCAGGCCTTCTCGGTCACCCGGTACTCGAGGTACCGGCCGGCCATCAGCCGGGTCTGCGCGTCGAGCGCCGGGAGGTTGCTGAAGACCAGCCCGACGAGCGGCAGCGCCAGCCACTGCAGGTAGGTCAGGGCGCGTCGCCAGGGGCCCCACGACGCCGGGCGCGGCGGGGCGACCTGCTCCTCGACGAAGACGAGGATGAGCAGGCAGCAGAACGCACCCGTCAGGAGCCAGGCCGCGTAGAGCGGCAGGTTCTGGCCGAGGGTCGTCTGGGCGAACGCCGGGTTGAGCAGGAGCGGGACGTTCGAGCCGAAGATGATCACGAACGGCGCGATCGCCCAGTTGATGTGGTCCAGCCACAGGTCGATCAGGCGCCGGATCCGGAGCCGGCGCGGGATCTCGCGATGAGCGAAGGCGTTCCGGATGTAGTACGGGATGTCGGTGATCCCCCAGGCCCAGCGCCGGATCTGGGTGTACTGCTGGACGAGCGTCCGCGGGTACGACTTGGCCCGGACCGCATCGCCGTACATCGGGATGAACAGCGGGACCGCCCGGAACTCGCCGCTGTAGCGGAAGAAGCTCTTCCAGTAGAACCGGCTGTCCTCGGGGATCGCGTCGGTCGCCCAGTAGTCGACCTCGTGGACGGTCCGCAGGCAGACCGCGTAGGACGAGAACGAGACGAGCTTCTCGGGGGTCAGCGAGCGCCACATCTGGACGTGGGTGGCCCCGATGGCGACGAGCCGGATGGGCAGCGGCGTCTGCCACAGGTTGTTGTGGAACATCGGGACCGGCTGGTACAGGCGGCGATAGCGATCCGGGTCGGTCAGGAACGTGTAGGTCAGGTAGCCGAAGTACTGGGGATGGACGCGGTAGTCCGAGTCGAGGTCGGTGACCACGACGTCGGCCGGGTCGAACCCGAGCCGGACGATCTCGCGGTACAGCCAGCGCCCGCCGTAGGCCATCGCCGAGCTCTTGCCGACGACGATCCCGGGCTCGAGCGGGTCGAGGATGTGGAAGAAGTGAAGGAACCGGTCGCCGAACAGCTCGCGCAGACGGGCGACGTTCTCCCGCCCGCCGAGGTCCGTCTCGCGGGTGATGATGGCGACCATGACCCGGTCACGCGGGTAGTCCGCCTCGGCGAGGGCCCGGACCGTCTCGTACAGCTTCTCGAACGGCTCGGTGTAGGTCGGCACGAGCGCGACGTGGTAGAGCCGCCGGGGATCCGGCACCGGCTCGGCCCGGCGCGCCACGAGGCGGGCCAGGTCGCGCCGCTCCCGGTCGAGCCGCTCGAGCTCGCGCCGGCCGCCGACCACCGCGAGCCGCTCGCCGGCCCGGTCGAGCGCGTCGATCCGGGCTCGGATCAGCGGCACCAGCCGGTCGATCTCGGCCATCCGGGCCGCCGGGTCGGCCAGCGCCAGCGCTCGGGTCCGCCAGTCCTCGGCCATCGTCCGGCGGATCCGGTTGAACGTCACGCCGACGCTGCCGGTCAGGAGCACGGCCTTGTACAGCCAGTAGAAGTCGAAGCTGAGGACGAACCAGGCGACGACCTCCGGGAAGCGGAACGACAGGATCAGCGGGCTGACGATGAGCGTCCAGCTGACGAGGCCCGGGAAGATCTCGAGGAGACGCTGGACGAGCCGTGCCCGCGCCGGATCGCCGGCGTCGGTGACGGGCCCGACCGGGCGCGAGGCCGACGAGTCGAGCCCGGTCTCGACCTCGAGTCGAGCGTCCAGGGGCTCGATACGTACCGTGGTGGAGGTCGCCGGCGGACCGCCCGTCAGGGTCGCGGCCCGATCCTCAGCCACCCTCGTCGATCGGGGTCAGCCAGTGGCGGTACTCGGTCAGCCGGCCGCGGACGGCGTCGAAGTAGCGGTCGCGGATGAGCCGGGCGATCGGGCCGACCTGCCCCGAGCCGACCGCGCGATGGTCGACCTCGATGACCGGCGAGACCTGGACGCCGGTCCCGCACAGGAACATCTCGTCGGCGACGTACAGCTCCGAGCGGTCGACCGAGCGGACCTCGACCGGGATCCCCTCGTTGCCGGCCATCTCGATGATCGCCTTGCGGGTCACCCCTTCGAGGATGTCGTCGGTGACCGGCGGGGTCACGATCGTCCCGTCGCGGACCACGAACAGGTTGGCCGCCGAGGCTTCCGACGCGTGGCCGTCCGCGGTCATCACGAGCGCCTCGTCGAACCCGTTGAGCTCGGCCTCCGACTTCTGGAAGGCCATGTTGACGTAGCCGCCGACGATCTTGCCCCGGGCCGGGATCGCCTCGTCGGCGTTCCGCCGCCAGGAGGACGACATCAGGCGGACGCCGGAATCGGTGTCGATGTAGTTCCCGAACGGCAGGCTGATGATGTACAGCTCGTGCTCGAGGTGGTGGAGCCGGACCCCGATCTGGCGGGACGACTTGTAGAACGACGGCCGGATGTAGACGTCCTCGTGGAAGCCGTTCCGGCGGACCGTCTCGACGATCAGCCCGGTCAGCTCGTCGACCGACGGCAGCTCGTTCATCAGGAGCATCCGCGCGTTCAGCCGGATCCGCTCGACGTGCTCGCGGATCTTCAGTCCGTAGAGGACGCCCTGATCGGCGTTCCAGTAGGCGCGGATCCCCTCGAACACCGCGGTCCCGTACATGAACGCGTGGGTCATGACGCTGACCCGGGCGTCACGGAGCGGGACGAAGGCGCCCTCGAAGTAGCAGGTCAGGTCGTCGACGTCGACCTTCTTCGTGGCGCCGGCGGGCGCGGGCTCGGGACGACGGGACGGTTGCTTCTCGGTCAGCATGATGACGCGGCTCCGGTTCGGATGGCACCAGGTTCGGGCGCACGGCGCCCGTCGAGCGCCGGCCGAGTATAGCAGCGGCATCGGGCCCTCCCGGGAGGGCCGACCGGCCTACCCGATGAGTCCGCCCAGCTCGGCCAGGACGAGACCGATGTAGGCCGCGTAGAACAGGCCGCCGACGAGGAGCACGCGAGCGGTCAGGGCACGCCCGCGTGCGAGTGGCAGGAAGATGATCGCCGCCGACACGAAGGCGATCCCGGCCGACACGAAGGCGATGACCGACCCGCTCGTGACCGCCCAGCCCGAGGACGCGAACAGGAGGGCGACCGAGGTCGGGATCGCGCTCTGGAAGACCATCGCCCCGGTGATGTTGCCCATCGCCAGGGTGTCCTTGCCGGCGCGGACCCAGATCACGCTGTTGAACTTCTCGGGCAGCTCGGTCGCGATCGGGGCGACGATCAGGGCGAGGAGGATCTGGTCGATGCCCAGCGAGTTCGCCAGGTCGGTCACCGCCCCGACGAACAGGTAGGCGCCGCCGACGATGCAGCCGAGCGCGAGGAGGACCTGGATCCCGACGATCCGGAGCCGAGGCGGATCGGGATGGGCCGGCGCGCCGCGGTCGAGGCGGTGGAGGCGGAGCGGCGCGAGCTCCGGGTCGCCGCCGTCGGCCTCGGCCTGCAAGTGCTCCCGGACGTAGACGGCGTAGATGACCAGCAGGACGGCGGCGACGACGAAGCGCGGCCAGGCCAGGTCCGCCGGCAGGAACGCGACGGCGATCGCCAGGGCGTAAGCCAGCGCGAAGTAGCGCATGTCGTGGACGAGGACGCTGCCGCTCACGTCGAGCGTCGTGCCGGTCTCCCGGGACCTCGCCGTCAGGAGGATCGCGACGCCGGTCACGAACATGGCCAGGGTCGCGAGCAGGAACGGCGCGCCCAGGATCGCCCCGATGCCGACCTCGTCGGAATGACCGCCGCCGAACAGGATCGCGATGAGCGGGATCATCGTCTCCGGCAGGGCGGTCCCGACCGCGGCCAGGACGGACCCGACCGCGCCCTCGGCCAGCCCGAGCTTGTGGCCGAACCACTCGATCCCGTTGGTGAACAGCTCGGCGCCGAGGAGGATGACCAGGAACGCGACGACGAGCAGGACGATGTCCACGGTCAGCGTTCCGAGACGGCGCCCAGGACGACCCCGACACCGACCACGATGAGGATCGCGATCGAGACGACGGCCATCCGACGCTCACCGCCCGCCAGATAGCCGATCAGCGACGCCGCCACCCGGGCGAGCGGGGTCGCCAGCGTGACGAACAGGCCGACCCACAGGAAGCCCGTCGGCTTGAGGGCCACGATGTCGGCCGGGATCCGCCCGACGTCAAGGGCGGGTGCATCCGCGAGCGGCGAGATGCCGTTCACGGCCATCAGGACCACCCCGATCGCGAGCAGCGCGACGCTGAGATACGCCCCGCCGGTCAGGAGGCGGGCGACCGCTCGGTCGAGATCTCGTGCCGCCTTCATGGCAGCGCTCGACCGGCCATCTGCCAGGCCGTCACCAGGAGGACCGCGACGAACAGCAGCCGCAGGACCCGGACGTCGACCCGATGGACCGTCCGCGACCCGAGCGACGCGCCGATGAACACCCCGACCGCGGTCGGTCCGGCGACGTACGGGTCGATCCCGCCGCGCAGGAGGTAGATGATCGCGCTCGCCGCGGCCGTGATCCCGATCATCAGGTTGCTCGTCGCGGTCGCCACCCGGAGCGGCACGCCCATCGCCAGGTGCAT
This sequence comes from uncultured Chloroflexia bacterium, assembly GCA_963837825.1. GTDB lineage: Bacteria > Chloroflexota > Limnocylindria > Limnocylindrales > CSP1-4 > Chersky-267. The sequence continues at coordinate 113,161 of CAWIOR010000001.1, read as the reverse complement.
CAGCGGGACCTTGACGATGCCCGCGCCGATGCCCAGGAGCGCCGAGACCAGGCCGGCGAACAGGCTCCCGACGATCCCCCACCGGAAGTTCCGGACGACGTAGGGCGGTGAACCCGGTCCCGGCCCGCCGGTCCGGTCGGCCACGCCGCCCCGATCCGCCGGTGCCCCACCCGCCGGTGCGTCCGCGTCGGCGTCCGCGCCTCCGTCGGCCTCGATGCTGGCCGGCACCGACGCCGAGGCCTCCTCGGGCCGCCGGGACATCGTGAAGGCCGTATACAGGAGGAGGATCGTGAACAGGCCGGCCAGGAGCTGGTCGGACAGGGCGAAGGCGATCAATCCCCCGACCAGCGCCCCGGTCGCGCTGAACAGCTCCAGGGTCATCCCGAGCCGCAGGTTGGCCACGTGCCGCTCGAGGTAGACGGCGGCCGAGGCCGAGCTGGTCACGATCACCGCGACCAGGCTCACCCCGACGGCCTCGCGCAGCGGCAGGCCGAAGCCGAGGGTGAGGAGGGGCACGAGGAGAACGCCGCCGCCCAGCCCGAGGAGCGACCCGAACAGGCCGGCGGCGATCCCGCCGACGATCATCAGGGCCGCCGTGCCTGCGTCAGCCAACGGAGTCAGGACCCCGATCCGAACCGACGCTCAGGGCCGCAGGTGCTGGGGGGCGTACGGCAGGAGCGCGACGTGGCGTGCCCGCTTCAGGGCGACCGCCAGCTCGCGCTGGTGGCCGGCGCAGGTGCCCGTCTTGCGCCGCGGCTCGATCTTGGCCCGCTCCGACAGGTAGCGGCGGAGGCGGTTGACCTCCTTGTAGTCGATCTGGACGGTCTTGTCGGCGCAGAAGGCGCAGACCTTCCGCCGGCGGCGGTCGCGGTAGTAGTCGTCGCGCTTCTTGGATCGGGTGATCGGGGGCATCTTCGGTCAGCTCTCCAGGTTCGGTCGGTCGGTGGGTTCGTGGTTCAGAACGGCAGGTCGTCGAAGTTGCCGTCGTCGAGCTTCTCGCCGCCGTCGCCGTCACCGGCTGGGCGCGGGTCGGCTCGGGCGTCCGGCGGCGCCGCGGCCGCCGCGTCCTCGGACTCGTCGCGGGTGCGTCGCTCGAGGTTGGTCACCTGGTTGGCGACGAGCTCGGTCGTGTAGCGCTTCTGGCCGGACTGGTCCTCCCACTGGCGGGTCTGGAGGCGGCCCTCGATGTAGACCTTGTTGCCCTTGCGCAGGTACTCGGCGGCGCGCTCGGCCTGCTGGCCCCAGACGACCACCCGGAACCACTCGGTCTCTTCCTGCCACTCCCCGCTCTGGTCCTTGTAGTTCCGGTTCACGGCGACCGTGAACTGGGTCACGGCCTGGCCGTTCGGGGTGTAGCGCATCTCGGGATCGCGGCCGAGGTTGCCGATGATCATCGCCTTGTTGAGCGACATGGCCCATGCCTCCGGATGGTGCTGGGTGATCAGTCGATGGCGGCCGGAGCGGCTTCGCTCTCGGACTCGTCGATCCGCTCGCCGGTCTCCTCTTCCTCCTCGTCCTCGACCGACGGGAGCTCCCCGCCCTCGAGCTCGAGGTCGGCTTCCTCGGCGCCCTCGCGGCGACCGGCCTTGACCGGGCGCTCGACCCGGGTCACGAGGTGGCGGAGGAGCTCCTCGGTGATGAGCAGGCTCCGCTCGAGCTCGGCGATCGACTCGGCGGGCGCCTCGAAGATGACGATGTGGTACGAGCCCTCGCGATGGCGGTCGATCGGGTAAGCCAGCCGACGGCGGCCCCACGGGGCGACCTTGACGATCTGGCCGCCCGAGCGCGGTGATCTGGCGGGTGGTCCGGTCGATGATCGCCTGGCTGCGGTCGTCCGGCGATGTCCGGACGGAGGACGAGCATGAGTTCGTAGCGGCGCATTCCGCGCATCACTCCTTCCTGTGGGATCGCCCCGCTTGGACGGTTCGCGGTGAGCGCCAGGCGCTCGCCCGATCCGGTGCGGAGCCGAAAGGAAACGCTGCGAGTCTAGCACGGGCCGCCGACCCGTCCCGCGCGGGCACTCCGCGGGCGCCGGCCCGAGCGGGACACGACCCGGGCCTCGGCTGGCCCGATGTATCCTGACATCCGTTCGTTCGACCACGCCGCGCCCCGGAGAAGACGTGCCCTCCAGCTCGATCCTGCTTCTCGAGACCGACACCCTGGCAGGCGAGGCCATCGACGCCGTCCTGACCGGCGTCGGCTACGCCGTCGAGACGGTCAAGGACGCCGAGGATGCGATCCGCGGCGCGGCCGACCACAGCCTGGTGATCATCGACGCGACCGGCCCGAAGACGACCCCCGCCGACGTGGCCCACCAGATCCGTGCGACACCGAGCCTGGCCGCGATCCCGGTCCTGTGCATCTGCCAGGCGGACGACGTCGAGGAACGGATCCGATTCCTCGAGGCCGGCGCCGACGACGTCATCGCCAAGCCGTTCGACAGCCGTGAGCTCGAGGCCCGTGTCGAGGCGCTCCTCCTCCGCTTCCAGCGCTCGCGCGGGATGATCCCCGTCGACGGCGATCGGCGGCGGGCTGGGCGACCGGCAGCGGCGGCTGGTCGCCGTCTACAGCCCGAAGGGCGGCGTCGGGACGACCACCATCGCGGTCAATGTCGGGGTGGCCCACGCCGCCGCGCGGCCCGGGCGGGTCCTGATCGTCGACCTCGACCTCCAGTTCGGCCAGGTCGCGACCCACCTCAACGTCATCCCGCGCCAGACGATCGCCGACCTCGTCCGGGACGAGCAGTCGCAGCGCGAGCCGGAGCTCTTTCGGACGTACGCCAGCCACCACGCCTCCGGGCTGGACGTCCTCGCCGCCCCGGGCTCACCGGAGCTGGCCGACCTCGTCACGCCGCAGCACGTCGAGCGGATCCTCGAGACGGCGCTCGCGGCCTACGATGCGGTCGTCATCGATGTCGGGTCGACGCTCGACGATCGCTCCCTGGCCGCGCTCGAGGCCGCCGAGATGGTCCTCCTGCCGGTCTACCCGGAGATCTCGGCGCTCAAGGCGGTCCACTCGTTCCTCGATTTCGTGAACGAGGCCGGCTCGATCGCGTCGAAGGCGACGTTCGTCCTCAACAACCTGTTCGCCAGGGACGTCCTCAAGATGCGCGACGTCGAGGGCGGCCTCGGCGCGAAGGTCTCGCTGACGCTGCCGTACGACCCGTTCGTCTACCTCAAGGCGGTCAACGAGGGTGAGCCGGTCGTCCTCGGCGCGCCCCGGACGCCGGTCTCGGCGGCGTTCATCAAGCTCGCCGCGATCGCCTTCGGTGAGCGCCTGTCCGAGAAGCCCCCGCCCGTCGTCGAGCGCAAGTCGCGCCGCCTGGGCGGCCTGCTCAGGCGGACCTGACCGCTCAGGGACGGTTCCTGGCCAGCGCGATCTCCCGGCAGGCCGGACAGCGGTCGCCGACGACCGACGCGTCCTCGACCCGCTCCAGCATGAACTCCTCGTCGCCGAGCGACTCCCCGCAGGCCGCGACGAACATGCCTCGGTTGACGGCGCCCGCCTGCGGCGCGAGCTCGAGCAGGTGCCAGGCGGCGTAGAGCTGGCCGTGCCGGCGGGCCCAATCCATACGCCGATGGTACGGCCGCCGGTCGGCCATCGTGAGCTGCTCGAGGGCAGCGGGTGGTGCCGAAGGTGAGGATCGAACTCACACGCCCTTGCGGGCAGGCGATGATCGAGCGCCGGCTCGAGCGGGCCGAGCTCGTCGCCGAGGTGCTCAAGGTCCGCCCGACCTACCTCGCCGAGCTCGCCGCCGCCGAGCGCGAGGCCGCCGAGGCCCACGCCGAGCGGATCCGGGTCGAGCAGGCGGCGGCCGACCGGCTGCACCGGCGGGCGAAGCGCGGGGTCAAGATCGACGGGGAGGAGATCCCGAACGCGGGTCTCGGCGGACTGGGCGGGCGGATGGGCTCGACCGTGATCCTGCCGCCGGCCGCGCAGGACCCCGACCGGCTCGCGGCGGAGCATCGCGCCCGTCGGGCGCGGTTCCGGCTCCACGAGCTCCAGCGCCTCCGGCGCCAGCTCGCCAACGCGTCCGGACGGGTCTGACGCCGTGCGGCGGCTCCTCGAGGCGCTCCGCCCCGAGACCGACCGCGAGGCGACCCTCTACCTCGGGCTCGCGCTCCTCTCGGCCGGCCTCCTCGCGGTCTGGCCGCCGCTCCCGCTCCTCGTGCCCGGCGCCCTCCTGCTCGCCCTCGCGATCGTCGCGACCGACGACTCTGCCCTGAGGGCGATCCGGGGCGATCCGGGTTCGGTTCAAGGGGCTGCGGACCGCCGCGGACGTGTCTGATCGCGGTCCCGGTCCCTGAGCCGCGCGACGGCCTGCTCGGCGCGCTGAGGCCGGTTATACGCCGTACTACACGGCGCATGACGACGGGGAGACGGCCCAGTACCGGCGACGTGAGAGGTGGTTCGCCCTTGCAGCGATTTGGTTGTCCGCTGCCTACACGTCGGATTGCGTCAGGCTGGGACCTTCCCACTATTAACGTTGCGTTCGCAGTGGGCTCACGGGATCGTACCGCACCCCCTCCGCCCATCTGTGCAGTCGTAACGGCCCGGAGATCTGGTCAGGCCGACGGCCCACCGACGATGATGATGACGTCGAGGATGCGCGGACCGTGGACGCCCTCGACCCGGTCGAGCTCGATGTCGCTGGTGGCCGACGGCCCGCTGACCCAGGTCTGCGGTCGGCGCGGGTCGAGCCGGGCGAGCGCCTCTGGGACGGTGCCCACGATCTGCTCGGCCCGGATCAGGCAGACGTGACGGTCGGGCAGGAGGCTCAGCACGCGACGGCCCTGGCCGACTCCCCCGTCAAGGACGAACGTGCCGGTCTCGGCGATCGCCAGCGCGCAGCCGGTGATCGTCGCATCGATCGACTCGAGCGCCTCGACCGACAGCGGCGGGTCGTCGCCGAACCGCTCGACTCGGCCACCGCCAACCAGCTCTCGGGGATCCCGGCCGGCGTCACCAGGGTCCGCACGCCGCGCGCTGCCAGGACGGCCGCGATCGTCGCCGACAGCTCGTCGCCGGTGGTCCGGTGGACGGTCGCCCGGTAGTCGGCGACGCGTTCGGCGAAGCAGCTCGACGACATCGACGCCGGGTCGTAAAGCGAGCTCGTAGTCACGCGGGATCGCCACCGCGGCCGGTCGATCGGCCAGCGCGGCCTCGCGGATCTACGCCGGATCTCCGCGCGGGCTTCCCGCGGCTCATCGCTCGGCGTCCCGCCGCCGGTCCGTCGCCACCAGGCTCGGAAGGACTCCCGGGCGGGCGCCCTGAGGTCGCGTCGGCGGAGCCAGGCGCTCAGCAAGCCGGCGAACGGCAGCCGCCCGATCCGTCCTCGGCGGCCGACGACCCGACCCCCGAGCCAGCCGAGCCGTTCGGCCCAGCCGCAGCCGGCGTGGCGAGCGCAACATCCAGGCGGCCGCAGTCATCGTGGCGTGCTCCGCGCTCGGCAGGCGGTGGCTGGCGGCGTCGTGCTCGACGACCTTCGCGCGGAGGTGGACGAGCATGTCGGGGATGTCGATCCGGACCGGGCAGACGTCGAAGCAGGCACCGCACAGCGAGGACGCGAACGGCAGCGAGTCTGCTTGTCGACCGTGCCGGGCGATGCCGCGCAGCTGCGGGGTGAGGATCGCGCCGATCGGGCCGGGATAGACCGAGCCGTAGGCGTGTCCGCCGGTCCGCTCGTAGACGGGACAGACGTTCAGGCAGGCCGAGCACCGGATGCAGCGCAGGGCCTGCCGCCCGACCGCGTCGGCCAGCACGTTGGTGCGCCCGTTGTCGAGCAGGATCAGGTGGAACTCCTGCGGCCCGTCGCCGGGGGTGACCCCGGTCCACAGCGACGTGTACGGGTTCATCCGCTCGGCCGTGGCCGAGCGGGGCAGCACCTGCAGGAACACCTCCAGATCGCGCCAGGTCGGGACCAGCTTCTCGATGCCGAGGACGGTGATCAGGCGTCTCGGGCAGGGTCAGGCACATCCGGCCGTTGCCTTCGGACTCGACGACCGCGAGCGTGCCGGTCTCGGCCACCGCGAAGTTCGCGCCGGAGACCGCCACGCGCGCCGCGCAGGAACTTCTCGCGGAGGTGGCGCCGGGCCGCCTCCGCGAGCTCGGCCGGGTCGTCGCTGAGGTCGTCGGGTGCCGGGCGGCCGACCTTGCCCATCTCGGCGCGGAAGATCTCCCGGACCTCGGAGCGGTTGCGGTGGATGGCCGGCACCAGGATGTGCGACGGCATGTCGTGGCCGAGCTGGACGATGAGCTCGGCGAGGTCGGTCTCCCAGGCGTCGATGCCCTCGGCCTGCGAGCGCCTCGTTGAGCCCGATCTCCTGGGTCGCCATCGACTTGACCTTGACCACCTCGTCGGCGCCGTGGCCCGGACCATGCTCGGTGACGATCGCGTTGGCCTCCGCGGCGTCGCGCGCCCAGTGCACCGTGCCGCCGGCCGCGGTGACGCGTTGCTCGAGCCGCTCGAGGTGCGTCGGGCAGGTCGCGCATGACGTCGTCCTTGATCGCCGCGCCGGCCAGCCGCAGCGCCTCCCAGTCGGCGCAGCTCGGCGACGACCCGCGCCCGTTTGGTCCGGATGGTCGTCGGTGGCGTGGCGCAGGTTGCGCGCGGAGCTGGGTGTTGCGCGAGCGCCGCGCGCGCCGCGTCGGGGAACGGCAGCGCGCCGCCGGAACGTCGCGGCGTGGCCGGCATGCCCAGCAACGGCGTCGGCGCGGTCATCGCCGGTCGTCCTCCGGTGCGCGGCCAGGATCTCGGCCAGGTGCATGACGCGGGTGCCGGCTCGCTGCCGCGACAGCAGCCCCGCCGATGTGCATCAGGCACGACGTGTCGCCGGCAGTCAGGACCTCCGCGCCGGTGGCCAGCGACGTCGCGGACCTTGTCGGCGCACATCGCCACCGAGGTGTCGGCGTTCTTGACCGCGAACGTGCCGCCGAAGCCGCAGCACTGGTCGGCGCGCGGCAGCTCGACGAGGTCGATGCCCTCGCACCGCGGCGCAGCAGCCGCAGCGGCTCGTCCCCGACCCGCAGCATCCGCAGCGAGTGGCAGGTCGGGTGGTAGGTGACCCGGTGCGGGAAGTACGCACCGACGTCGGTCACGCCGAGCACGTCGACCAGCAACTCGGACAGCTCGTAGATCCGCGGCGCCGAGCTCGGCGACCCGCCGGGACGCAGCGCCGCGTCGCCCGGCGCGCTCGGCCGACCATCGCGTGCTGGTGGCGGACCGAGCCGACGCACGATCCCGACGGTGCGACCACGGCGTCGAACCCGGCGAACGCCGTCGAGAGTCGACCAGCGGCATGCGCCTCGTCGGGTAACCGGTGTTGAAGTGCATCTGCCCGCAGCAGGTCTGCGCCTCGGGGAACACGACCTCGTGACCGAGGCGCTCGAGCAGCCGTGACCGCCGGCCGACATCGGGGAACAGCGCGTCATCGAGGCAGGTGACGAACAGCGCGATCCGCACCGGGTCAGTATCCCGATCCGACCGAGGATGCGCGGGGCTCGTAGCGACGGAGGTCCTGGGTCGTCCGGACGAGCGCGCGCAGGGTCTCGAGGTCGCCCGCCAGGAGGCCGTGGGCACGAGCCTGGACGAGCACGTTGCCGAGAGCCGTCGCCTCGACCGGGCCGGCGCCCCAGTGATGGAGGTGGGTGTGCCGTTCGATGGCACCTGGCAAGACCAGGCGGTCGGTCGCGTCGATCGTCGCTGTTGCTCGCGCTAGATCAGGTCCGATCGACACGAACTTGCCATCGCGGATCGCAACATCCGATAGGTCGATACCGGTCGGGGTCACGACCGTCCCACCCCGCACCACCACGTCCATCGCTTGTCTTTCGGTTCCGAATCCGGCTGGTGTCGCGCCCGGCGCGCCAATGATGTCTCCCGTTCAAGACGGCAACCGCGGTGGCGAAGGCCACGTGACGATCAACTTGCTGAAGATGCTTGCTCGATTCTGCCAATCGGCCAGTTCTGCGCCCAGCCAGCGGCTCGCTCGTAGGCTCGAGCGACCCTAAGCAGCGTCGACTCCTGGTATGGACCGGCCACGAACTGCACGCCCATGGGCAATCCCAGGGAATCCATGCCGGCCGGCACAGTGACCGCGGGGAGGCCCGTGAGATTGAAGAGAACGGCGAAGCGCATCAGCGTGAAGAGATCCTTCGGGTCTTGGGCCGAATCCTCGTCAGCGACACCGTCCAATCTCGGCGCCCTGATTGGGGCAGTCGGCATCATCAGCACGTCAAACGACCTCATCGCGGCCTTGGTCATACCTCTGAACTCGTTGCGAGCGCGCTGTGCTGCCAGGTACTGACCAGCCGAGAACAGCTGGCCGAGTTGCATGAGGGGGCGCGTGTCATTGCCGTACTCATCGGCACGCTCGCGGATCCAGCTTCGATGCTGCGCGCCAACCTCCGAATAGGCGATCACAGCCGTGGCGAATGGAGCGTCGTCTAGACCACGCAGCGATGCCGCGTCGACGACGATGCCAGTGTCGGTGAGACACTGCGCGGCAACCGACAACGATTGCGCGACCTCGCGGTCGACCCGGCCCATGGACCCGTCCTGGATCACTCCGACCCGAAGCCCGCTTGTGTCGTCGTCTAGTTGCGCGACAACGCTTGTGACCGGGCGGCGACTCGAATTCGGATCGTTCGAATCGAACCCAGCCGCAACCTCATAAAGAAGCGCGGCGTCGTGAACCGTCCTTGCGATGGGCCCAACGTGATCGATGGACCATGCGGCTCCGACAAGACCGTGAAGGCTGATGCGACCGTAGGTCGGCTTCAATCCGACGACGCCGCACATCGATGCCGGCACACGGATCGAACCGCCCGAATCTGAACCAATACTCGCGAAGACTTCGCCGCCAGCGACTGCGGCCGCCGAGCCACCGCTCGAGCCCCCTGCGATTCGAGTCAGATCCCACGGGTTATGAACGTCCCCGTAGTGAGGATTGATGTTGGTGGCTCCGAGTGCGAACTCGTGCAGGTTGTTCTTACCTAGGAGAATGGCGCCCGCCTCAAGCAGCTTACGGACGACCGTGGCGTCGAATCCGGCTTGCCATGACCGACAGATCCGACTACCCAGAGTTGTGGGGAGACGCTTGGTCGCAAGATTGTCCTTCACTGCGAGCGGGATGCCATCAAGTCTGCCCAAGCTGAGCCCCTCAGCCCGGCGACGGTCCACAGCGGCGGCTCGCTCGAGAGCTCCCTCCCGATCAACACTGATGAACGCATTGATGCTGCCTTCAAGGCGCTCGATCTGCCCGAGACAAGCGACCACTAGGTCGGTCGCAGTCACCTGACCGGCGCGGATCGCCTCTACAGCGGCCCCGATGTCTTGGGGAGGGAGGGCGACGGTCACTCGTCATCCTCGGGTTCGACCATGGTGGCCGGCACATCGGAGTTGAGGGCAGCGAGTCGCTCGATCCCGTCGCGGAAGAAAGCCCATCGAATGGCCAGCTCATCCAGCCACTCCGGACGCAACGGCAAATCGGACGCCTCAGCGAGGATCTGCACCTGCCGCGCGGCTGAAGGCGGACTGCTCATACGGTCACGTCCGCCCGCTGACACGGGCACCTACGACTTCGTTCCGAATAGTTCCCACTCGCTCGACCGATGTCTCAATGATGTCGCCCGGAACGAGCCGGATCCCTCGTCCCTTCCCGACACCCGCGGGGGTGCCGGTCGCGATGACGTCGCCCGGCCGCAGGGTGACGCGTTCCGCGAGGAACTCGATGATCCGCGGGATCTTGAAGATCATCAACGCCGTTGACGCGTCCTGCAGCGTCTCGCCATTGCGTTGAAGGCTCACCTGCAGGCGCTGAGGATCCTCGATCTCGGATGAAGGCACGATCCACGGGCCCATTGGGGTCGTGCGGTCCGCAGCCTTAGCCGAGAACCAGTCCAAAATCGTCTGCTCTCCAAGCTTCGTCGGCTGGGCATCCCGACAGCTGATGTCGTTGACCACCGAATAGCCGCCGACGAACTCTCGCCATCGTTCGGCGGGAACCAGCCGCGCAGTCGCGCCGATGACAACCGCGAGCTCGGCCTCATAGTCGAGGAAGTCCGTGTAGCCCGGCGTCTCGATCGGATCGAAGGGCCCGATGAGGCTCGTGTCGAGCTTGTGGAAGATGACCGGCCGACCCGGATCCGCGCCACCCAATTCGTCGGCGTGGGCTTGGTAGTTGAGGGCCAGGCAGAAGATCCGGGCCCTGAGATCGAGCGGGGGCAGGAGGCGGACTCCGGCCAAGGGGTACGGGGTGAACGATGCCGCCTGCTCGACCGTCGAGTTGAGAACAGACGGGTCAGCGGCCAGCAACACCCCGACATCGGGGTAGCGCTCGGTCACATCGAGGATCTTGTCGCCGGCGGCGACGCCGATCCTGCGTTGACCGCTGGTCTCGAACACCACGATGCGAGGCGCACGAGCGAACAGCACGCTGCTCATGAATGGGGCCTCCCAGCCAGACGGAACCACGGACGCGGCGCACCAAGCTCCTCAACATCGGCCTCAAACTGCGTGGCGCAACCCGGGCAGTGGTAGGTCACCAGTTGGAATCTGCCTTTGTCGTAGGCCTGGCCGCGCACCGGGCCAGCAGCCCCGAGGGGCGACTCCCGGCGGACCACCATCGTCCGGAAGTCGTCATGGGATGACCCGAACTGTCGACCGCACTGGCCGCACGACATCTGATCGCTCGTGAGGTCGAGCCACAGATGGTCCCCGTAGCGAAGACTATCGCCGGTCGGCAGGGCCGGTCTGGCCGGTGGAAGGACCGCGCCGGTGACTCGCTCGCCGCGGATCTCGCCGCGCCTTCGGTCGGTTTCCGCGGCATCGAACGTGCCACCTTCCACGACGACACCGTAGATGTCCCTGGCCGCTTCGGGCGACACGATGTCGGCTGCGACGTCGTGGGCCACGAGCCGTCGGATCTCGGTCGATCGGGTCGCCAAAGCCACCCCCACCTTGCCAGTTGTGATACCAGATGTCCTCGGCGCCGAATGGCGAGCGCGAGTGCTTCTGGACGAGCACCTCGAGTTGGCCGGGCGCCTCCGACAATGAGGAAGGCGGCAATTGGCCCGCGGCGATGTGCTCGGCAACGTGTGCATCGCGGACCCGGAGCACGCGCACGGTCGCCCCTGGCAGACCGCCTCCGAGGCCTAGCGCGTTCGGCTGTTCGGCGCCGCCTCCGGCGAACGAGGCTTCGAGCGTTCCGCTACCTATGTCGTGAGGGACGTACGCGAGCTCACCCGACACACCGCCCCGGAACCGACCCGCCCCGCCGGAGTCCTTGAGTTGCCGGCGGAACAGATAGAGCAGCGGATACTCGTCCTCGGCCGTTTCGATGTTCGGGATGCTCGGCGTGGTGTTGAAGATGATGCCGCCCGTGTCCATTCCGTCTCTGTAGGTCCGGGCGCCGCTCCCGCCAGCGAAGTGGCTCATCTCGGTGTTGGCGAAGGAGAATCCCCGCTGGTTGATCCCGGACACGACTGGCGCGAGCGAAGTCCCGGTCCAGACGGCCATCGCTTCGTCCCGGAGCGCCGGCGCCAGGCGACAGGAGCTGAGAGAGCGGCCGGAAGACTGTGTCGATGACCAGGATGATCACGCCGATCGTGGCCATGCTGGTCGGAGCTGGGTACTGCGCATTCACGATCAGGCCTGGGGGGCACACGATCTTCACGCAGCGCGAGATCCCTTGATTCCACGGAAGGTCCCACCCCAGCAGGATGTACAAGGCGGACAGGATCCCGGCTCGAAGGCCGGAGAACGTGCAGTTGATGAACCCTGGCGCCTGCGTATCGGTCTCAGAGAAGTCGAACTCGATCGAGTCAGCGCGTTTCGTCATCCGGCAGACGATCTTGTAGATGCGGTCATTGTGGCCGTCGTGGTCGATGTACTGGATCTCGCGCCACTCGCCATCGGGCAGCGAACGCAGACGCTCGCGGAATCGCTGTTCGGCGTAGTCGATCGACTGGTGCATCACGTCCCGGACCGTCTCGAGCCCGTAGCGCCCGAACAGCGCCTCCAGGCCATCTCGGCCGGCATTGTTCGCCGCGATCTGGCCTCGAATGTCCAACCCGGTCAGTGGGTCGCGCACCTGGTTCATGATCCAGCGCTCGACGTCCGCGCGGAGCCGGCCGCCCTCGACGAGCTTGATGGCGGGCATCCGGAGCCCTTCCTCGTGCGTCTCGACTGCACGAATGCAGAACCCGCCGGGGTCGATCCCGCCGATATCGAGCCAATGGCCAGAGGCACCGACCCAGGCGACGAGCTCCCCGTCGTGGTGGACGGGGGCGACCGTTGCGACGTCCGGTCCGTGCGTCGCGCCCAGGAACGGGTCGTTGCACATGAACATGTCGCCCGGGCCGATCCCAGGGTCGGCGTGATTCAAGCGGATCGTGCTGTCGATGATGAGTGGCAGGACGTTGCCCTGAGTCGTGATGTACGGGCCCATCGCCACGAGGTCTCCGTTGGGGAGCGTGATCCCGGTGCTGGCGTCATAACCCGTGAGGAGCACCTGCGATCCCGAGGTTCGCATGTATTTGATTCCCATCTCCTCGGTAAGGTCGAGGAGGCGGTGCCAGATCACCTCAAAAGTCACCGGATCGAGTCGCGACTCAGGCATTTGCGCCCCCAAGGGTGATCACGATGTTGAGAAGCGTCGTCGATCTCAGCGTGGTCGCCGTCCGGAACGACCACGGTCGTGCCCGGCATCTCGACGATTGCCGGACCGTTGAACCCCATCTCCGGCTCAAGCCGAGATCCGTCGTACACGGCGGTTTCGACGGCTCGACCAAGCTCGGGCCAATACACGGACCGACTCGGCCGCCGGGCCGTCTGGAGCTCTGCGCCGGTCGGCTTAAATCGGGGGAGCGCAGGCCGTTCGGTCCGGCCGACGGCGTCAACTCCGAATGTCACGATCTCAATGCCCGCCTCGCGATAGGCGGTGCCTTGCCCATAGAGAGCCTCGTAGCGTGCTTCGAAGGTCGTCCCAATCGCTTCGAGGGTCGACCGCGTCGATCGTTCCTGTTGGAACGGGGATCCTACCTCGTGCATCTGCCGTCGATAGCGGACCTCCGCCCACCGGGCGATGCGATGTCCGCCTCGTCGACGTCCTGGCGTCGCAACAGCTCTCGGGCCTGTGCGCTCGAGGTTGTCGTACCGCGTGCCGGGGATCGCGGATCGCCCGGCAGGTTGAACGCAACGAGGCCTTGAGTGTGTGTCGCAGATCCGAGGCCGCCGCTCCCCATGCTGAGTACACCGTCGCCGTCAGCGGAACCACCAGCCGGGCCACGCCGATCTCGCGGCCATACGAGGCGGCGTGCAGGGGTCCGGCCCCGCCGTACGCCAGAAGCGCGAAATCACGCGGGTCGTGGCCTCGCTCGATCGTTGCCTTGCGGACAAGGTCAGACATCTGGGCATCGACAACCACGGATTCCGGCCGCAGCACGCATCAGATCGCCGCCGAAGAGCTCATCGGCGACCCGCGCCTGGATCGCCGATGCGGCGCGTTGCCGATCGAGGCGGATCCGTCCGCCCAAGAAGTAGTTCGGATCGATAAAGCCGAGAACGACATCCGCGTCGGTGACCGTCGGTTCGGTCCCGCCTCGTCCGTACCAGACAGGTCCGGGATCGGCGCCCGCGCTCTGCGGCCCGATCCGCAGCCGACGGCCACTGTCGATCCAGGCAATCGACCCTCCGCCCGATCCGATCGAGACCATATCGATCATCGGGACCGCGAGGTGGTACTGGTTGATGATCGCCTCGCGCGCGAAGCTCCATTCCCCGTCAACCAGCAGACTGACCTTGAAGGTCGTGCCTCCGACATCGGTCGCGATGAGGTTCTGGTACCCCGTCTCATCCGCAAGGAGCTTGGCGCCGACGACGCCGGCCGCGGGCCCCGACTCGATCGTGTTGACCGGTACGGTGTGGTCGACCTGCGTGACCCCGCCGCTCGCCTGGAGGATCAGCGGCCGCCGCGTGAGACCCGTCTCCGCGACCCGGGCTTCGAGCCGCCCAAGGTAGTCCACCATCAGCGGGCTGACGTAGGCGTTCACGACGGCGGTCGATGTCCGCTCGTACTCGCCGATGACCGGTGCGATCTCGCTTGAGCGCTCACGTACGCCCGGGGCGAGGTCGCGCACGAGCTCGACCAGGCCTCCTCGTGGCCCGGGTTACGGAACGACCAGAGCAGCGCAATCGCGATTGCGTCGACGCCCTGGTCGAGCAGCTCGCGGATCGCCTGCGAGCTTCTCGAGGTCGAGCGCGACGAGGACACGCCCTTGTAGTCGACCCGCTCGGCGACCTCGCGAATGCGCTGCTTCGGGACTATCGCCGGAGGTTTGTCCATCGTCCGAAAGTGGCGGCGGTCCGACAGGCTGCGTCCGGCGACGCGTCCGATGGCGCGCATGATCAGGACCTGGTCGCCGAACCCGCGCGTCGCGAGCAGGCCAGTCCGGGCGCCCGACCAGGTGAACATGATGTTGGAGCTCTGAGTCGTGCCGTAGACGAACTTGACCGTCTGCTCGAGGAGTTCCTGGGCTGCAGCCCAGCGCCCTGCGCAGAGCTCATCAATGGCGACGATCACGCCTTCGGTCAGGTCCTTCGGCGTGGTCGGAGTCTTTGCCTGGAGCACTTGGCCGGTTGCGACATTAACCGCGACGGCGTCAGTGAACGTTCCGCCGATATCAATCCCGACGATGAAACCCATGGACCCATGCCTTTCCGTTCGCGCGCCAGTTGGGCGCCTCCCCTCCCCAACTAAGCCGTCGTCGTCGGTCTTAGCACATGGCAGCCGGAGGTCGATGTGGCTTCGTCACGACGCGGCCACCACGACATCGACGAACTGCTGGGTTGCAACGTCGATAAGCCCGAGGTCAGTCAGGCCATATGCGGGTATCGTCAGAGTGCGACGAAGCTCAGGGCCAGGATCGGGGCCCGGAAGTGGCAGCCCAATGAGCAGATGGCCTCCTTCATGGCCACGAACGCGTCGCGCGCCTCATGAAGTGACTGGCCGAGAAGATACCGACGATGGGAAGCTCCCATCGGGCCACGACCTCGCCTCGCCGGACGACTGCCATCCCGCCGCCCATCTCGCGGACGACGTTGCCGCGTGCGCCATCTCCTCGTCGCTCTTCCCTACCGACAGGAGGTTGTATGGACATGGCAGTAGGTCGTCGCGACGGCGCCATAGATAGTCCGAGCCCTTCCACGAAGCCTTGGCCGATGTGAGCGGCGGGCGAGTGCCGATCGATGACAGCGAGCTCAGGACATCCGCCGCAGGATCCGCGAGGACCTCGCCTCCGTGATCCGGAGGGTCCGCCGTTCCGGGTCGGAGACCAGGGTGCCTTCGTAGATACGGATGACGCGGGCATCAGCGGAGACCCCTCCGCCCGGATCCGAAAGTCATCGGGCACGAAGGGCCGCGGGAAGTCGACCCCGCTGCGAAGGAAGTCCGGGACGTCGACGACGGGCGCCTCCGACGTCTGCTGCCGTTCTCGGCAACAAGCCGGCCGCTCGAGAACACCATCCGTGCCCTGAAGCTCTCGAGGTCTTCGAAGATGACGAGGTCCGCCAGCTTGCCCGGAGTGACCAGCCGAGCTCGTGGTCGAGCCCGAAAAACGCCGCGAGTTCAGGCTCGCCATTGTGATCGCGGCGACGGGATCTACGCCGGCGCGGACCGTCATGCGGAGCTTGTGGTCCATATGCCCGATCGAGGCGAGGTCACTCGGATCCTCCTCGTCAGAGCAGAGCATGAAGAACCGGGCCGCGGCCGGGTAGATTCTCAGAAGCCCGAGAAGTGCGCCAAGATGGGCGAGGCGGAACCCTCGCGCGCCATTACCTGCATCCCGAGGCGGAGCTTCTCCAGGGCTTGCTCCGCGGTCGTCGACTCGTGACACGCGTCGAAGCCTGCCGCGATATACGCCTGCAGCCGGGAACCGTGGATCCCGGGGCGTGCCCGGGGAGCCTCTTGCCGGCCGCACGGGTCGCCTCGATCGCCGCCATCACCCCGGGATGCTTGCTGAGGACGGGCGCTGGCGGCGGTTCCTTGATCCCAACGGACTCCGCCCAGCCGACCATCTCCACCATGTCGTCGCCCGACACGGGCCAACGGAATGTCCCGACATCCTCAAGGCCGAGGACGTGGACTGAAGGAATGAAGAACGCCCGAAGATCGGCCGCGCGTGCCTCGTCGAGAAATGCGCGCGCTCCGCGAGGCCCAGCGTATGTATAGGCCTCCTGGAAGTCCGTGGCGATGCTCGTTGTGCCAAGCGGCAGAAGCGCTCGAGCGAGTGCCATCATCGAGAGATGGCTACCCCCGACATGGAAATGTGGGTCGAACAGACCCGGACAGACATACCCGCCGGCCAGATCGATCTCTTGCGTCTCCGACCCGATCAGCCCGGGGTCATCTCGCCGGCGGCAACGATCCGATCTCGCCAGATGGCCACGTCGCCTCCGAGGATCTCGCCGGTATGGACGAGCACAATCCGGCCGTTGCGGAGAACGAGATCTGCCGGAGCGTGCCGAGAGCCGCTCGATGAGTTCTTCGACCTCCCCTCTCCACCTCCAGTTGTGCCTGGTTACCCGACCGGCGCTTTGAGTTGATGTCCACCAGAACGGCTCCCATGAGAAGTAGCCCGGTCACGATCTGCTGCCACCACGTAAGGATGTTGAGCAGGCTCATCCCGTTGGAGATGCTGGCCATGAGCAGAGCTCCCACGATGGCGCCCTCAATCGAGCCAATGCCGCCCAGCAGGCTGGTCCCGCCAATGACAGCCGCCGCAATCGCGTCCAGTTCCATAAAGGTCCCCGCGTTCGGCGGACCCGCATCAAGGCGTGCTGCGGCAGGACACCAACCACGCCGTAGAGCGCGCCCATCAGACGAAGACCATGAACGTATGTCGGGTTATCGAAATGCCCGACAGCGCAGCGGCCTCCGGATTCCCACCGATCGCGTAGAGGCGGCGGCCGAAGGTCGCGCGCCGCATTACAACCGCGAATATGGCCGCGATCGCGGCCATGATGAAGACCGGATACGGAACGCCCTGATACAGAGACGAGACTGCCCCGACGGCCGCGAACAAGATCAGGACGATAGCCGCCACGGCGACCGTGGTGCCGATCCGAGGAACGGGCAAGCCGTACGCAGCGTTCGCTCGCCGCGACCGGTAGAGCACGAGGAGCGTGGCGACGTAGAGAACCACGAGCAGCGCGAGCGCGGCCTGGTGGCCGAGAAAGCCCTGCCCCAGAATAACGAAGTCCGGCTGAAGCGGAGACAGGGTCGTCCCTTCGGTGATTACAAGGGCAATCCCACGGAAGATCAGCATCCCGCCAAGGGTCACCACGAATGACGGGACCCGACCGCGCGCAATCCACAGTCCCTGCCAAATGCCCATTGCCAGCCCCGCGCCAATCGAGGCGACAATGGCGGGAACGGCCGCCCACCCCGCCTCGACCTGCAGCCAGGCAGCGATGACGGCCACAAGTCCTACGGCAGAGCCAGCGGACAAGTCGATATGACCCGACACGATTATCGCGACCATGCCCGTAGCCAAAATCGCCGTCAGCGACGCCTGGCGCACGAGATTCGAGAGGTTACGGGGCGTCAGGAATAGGCCGTCGGTCAGCGCCTGGAAACCCAGCGCCACAACGACCAGTACCAAGACCATCACATTGGGCGCCAGTCGACGGCGCGGATGACCGCGGGAACCTCGACCCGGCGCCATTCTCGACGACCCCGATCTGAGGACGTACGAGTGCAGACTCTCAGTGACCCCCCGTGGCGAGCCAAAGGAGCTGGTCTTCACTCGCCCTCGGCACACATGCATTCACCGACGAGCCGTCCCTTCGCCATCACTAGGACCCGATCGCTGATCCCGATCAATCTCTGGAAGGTCGGCAGAAGGAAATGAGAAATCTCCCCCACTCCCTGGGCCGCGAGCTCCGCGAGCTGGCGATAAATACTCGGCTTTCGACCCGACATTTTGACACCGCGACTCTGGTCATAAAGGATCAGGACCCGCGGACCCGTAACGAGCCACTTACCGAGGACGACCTTCTGTTGATTGCCGCCGCTAAGTCGTCGAGCAGCCATCTCCTGGGACCGGGCCTTGAATCTGAGGCGCTGTATCACTGAGCCCGCAGAATGGCCTCACGCTGGGGTGCGACAAAACCACGTCGGGCGACATCCGACAGGCCAGCCCGCTAGTGTTTTGGTCGGAGTCCCATGTTCGGTTATGAGCCCAAAGCGCTTACGGTCCTCAGTCACGAGGGCAATCCCGGCGCGAATAGCGTGGGTCGTAGAGCCCGCCTAGAGCCACCTTTCCCTGCAGCAGGATCTCGCCTGTCGATCGAGCCGGCAGCTACCCGAACGACGACATGGCAAGCTCAGATCCAACCGGCACCGACCAGACCGAGTCTGCACACAATTTCGCCTTGGCCAACTGATAGGGTGATGTCATCCACCACCAGGCGGCGCGAGTTCATCGGTCAGGTCGGAGACTACAAGGTGATCAACCTGTAGCACCTCGGGGCGCGGGCTTCGACGAGCCCTCCGGGAAGTGTCGCTTGCCGACCAGGCCGAGCATCAGGCGGACGATCTCGTCGTGCGTAGCCTCCGCCTTCGATCAGACCGTCGGCTGAGGGCGCCGTCGCGAAGCGCGATCAGTCCGGTGGGCCAGACCCAGGACCTCGTCGAGCCGGTGCGAGATGTACAAACAGAGGTAGCCCGCGGGACCGCAGCTCCTGCAGGTGGCCCGACGGGCGGCCCGCCTCCGTCAGCGTCAGTGGCGAGGTCGAGAGCTCGGAGTGGGGGGGGAACCGAGGATCCACAGACGACGGCTTTCCCGATATCCACCGAGCTGCTGACGCGCAAACTAGCGACCGCGCATCTTCGCATTCCCAGCCACGTCAATGCCCAATTCGGCGAGGATACGCTAAACCTGGGCGCCGCATCCGAGGGACATCGACCAACCCATGACGCCCAGGCTCGCGGATGAGAAACGGATTCTCGGCCACCGTCATCTCTGGAACGACAACAAACTCTTTCGGTTTGGTCCCGCAATTCTCCGGCTGACTCGGCGTCGCGTACGCCACGGAATGAGCACATTGCTCCCGATGGAGCCGGAACGCGCCGTCGTACTCCCCGTGGGGGATCATGCCCGCGAGAATACGCATGAGAGTGGACTTCCCAGCGCCGTTCTCACCGACGATGGCGACAATCTCCCCGCTGTCGGCTTCAAACAAACCGTCGGCCAGCCCGGGTACATCCGTGTAGCGCTTGGAGACACCTTCGACCGACAGCAGCAGGGAGATGGTGCGCCACTGGAGGAACGTGTCTGTACTATGGATTCGGCAATGGGCGTTGGTCGGCCCGGGAACGTTCTTGTACGTGGTGGCGAAATCGACCCACTGGTGCTTGACCGCGATGAACTTGGGCAGTGTTGCCTTTGGTCACCGCGTACCGAAGCGATCAAGTCGCCCCGGCACATCCTTCTTGCCGATCTTCAGCGTCGCCTTGCCCGCCGGCGGCCAGCCGTTGACCTGGGCATGTGCAGCCTGAGCGGCCTTCGTTGCCATGTCTTGCGGATTGCCCCGTGTACGAACTCATGTTCATGTTGCCTTCCACAATCGCCTGGGCGGCTTCGGGGAAGACGTCCTCGCCACCGATGGAACACCTTGCCGGAGAAAGCTACTGCTCCTTTGAGGACCTCGAACGCGGAAAGCGAGAAGCCATCGTAGTTACACAGGATAAGCGACAATTTGGTTGTTCGTCTTGGTGAGCACGTCTTCGATCTGCTTGAGACCGAGAGCCCGATCCCAGTTCTTGTTGAAGGCCTGTGACACGACGGTGATATCGCACCTATAAACCAGCGGCTTGAGCTTCTCCATGTAGCCCGTGGTCTTGTCCTGGGCAACATTCGGTCGCTGCGTCGCCGCTACAGATCGCGTAGTTACCCTCCGAGGCAACCTTGAGGGCCTCATCTGCTGTGAGTGTCCGACGAGGACGTTGTCGCGTGCAACCCGGTAATCCAGCTTGTCCGTCCCGCGGGCGACGTTGCGTTGTACGAGACGGTCTTGTCGTCCAGCGTTGGCCACCTGGTCGATCAGATCAGAAGAAACCTTGAGTTTGCCCCTCGGCGATCACCCGGGACGTCGATGCCCTGACTGATGAGGTTCTCGACCTCGCTAGCCTTCAGCTTCTCATCGTCGTTTCCCTTCGGAGGGATCACATCATACGCCCCGAGGGTCTTGACGGCGGCCTCGAAGGATCTTCGGCATAGAATTCCCACGAGGGATGTCGGCGAGGGTGGGCAACGCGAAGCCGACTTTGATCTTCTTCTCGGGCCGCCGCCCCGGATGGGCTCTGCGCTCCATCATCGGGCTGGCGCCTCTGTTGGCTGGCTTTAGCCAATCTCACTGTTTTCGTGCGACGGGCCTGTCTTGCTTGCGGGACCTAGGCTTGCCCTAGCCTTGCCTCCCCATCGCTCCAACTATTAAGTCCGCAGTAGGGTAAACTCTCTGTTGCTAGATAGTGGTCCTTTCCCCTACACCGCCCGCGCTAACCTTTCCATAACTGTCTTCTTCCATCATTCCGTGCCTTCCGAGTTACAGGCCCACTGCAGTGGCCCCGTCGACACCCACCTCCTTCCTCACCGACGCCAGGGACAACTCACACGGGATAAGGTCCCTGAAAAGCCGTCCTCCGCTCTCGTCAGGGCCCGAATAAGCAAGACGGGCTCAACGCAAAAAGTGGTCCCCGTGACAGCGCATGAGACGCTCGAGCCCATACAGCGTCACGTCGCTCAAATGCCTCAATGACCGCGTCGTGACTGCCTATGTACAACCCGACATGGCTCAGGATCAAGGGTCACTGTCCTCCAAGGGGAGCCCCTAGATCTGGACGGGCCAATAAGTAGAGCAGCTCGCGCAGTCGGTAGAGGCCAGAAAGAGATCCGGGCGGTGGCTGCGTCGCGCGACAGGCTGAGTCTCGGATCCGCCTCTCGCTCATCAGCCATGGCTTGAGGTCGGCCTGGTTCGGACGACGCGCGGAGCTCGGCGATGTCCTCATTCCGTTTCGCGTTCGGCCGCAAGACGGGCAGCGAGCCCCTCGAGGACGGACCGGATCCGTGCGGGATCCCCCGCATCCCGGGCCTCCGTGATCACGACAACACGCGCACCGCGGCGCGGCTGGATCACGACCAATCCCTTGCTCGCGAGCACCCAAAATCGCCTCGCGGACGGGGGGAACGGCTGGTGCCGAACTCGTTGGCCATTTTCTTCTCGAGGATCTTGAACTTCAGGGGTGCAAGGCATGCACTCCAGGATGCACCTCGCTCAACGCGTGGACGATGGGCTCAACCAGACTTAGCAACAGATCAAATTGAGAACGTCGATTCCTCGCTTGTCGATTGTCGACACAAGGCGCAAGTGGCCGCCAGATCTAGAATGCCGAGCCCACAATCCGACAACCCTCTTTCCATCAGCCCAGCGAGATCGACATGGACAAAACAATCCGAGCGTTTGCCGCCCCCAGGGCCGATCGTGCGGTCTCCGAACCCGGGGCTCCGGGCGAGCCTCAGCGGACGAGTCTCCGGGTTGGTGTCGTCGACCCGGCACAGGCCCCTCCCCTTCTCGCCGCTGAGGCGAATGGCTATCTTGGCCAGGAGGCTCTAAAGACCCGTTCTTCATAGAGGAACTCAACAGCCGTCAGACTCTTCAGGCCCTCATCAATCGCGGAGATTGATGTCGCCTGTCTCGGACCCCTGCGGCAGCAGTAGCGAGAGCCCCCACTCGGTTCGACTCCGCACTGCAATCCCAGCGTTCGGCGCCCGCTCCCCCAGCCTCGATCTCTAGCGCTGCGCGTTGACGAAGACGAACTTCCGGAGCTCGCCGAACGGACACGTGCGAGCGTATCCAGCGCGCCGCGCGCAGAGGCCTCGCTTGGGCTGCGCGGCTGGATGCCGAAAACTTGGCCAAGCTTGCAGACCATATAGGGCTCGACCCGGCGGCGCTCGCTGCGGCCGGGCTCGACGAATGGTGGGCTGATTGCACGCCCTCAGGCTCCAGCTTGCTCGAAGGCCCTCGCATGGGGCGACCTTCCGTCGGCTGTGGACCTCGATCGGTGGCTCCGATGTGGGAGGCGCATCCAGGCCGAGCGCGACACGTCGATGGTCTCGGTCCATTCCGGGATCTCGACGTATCTGCTGTGGCCTCCTGGAGGAAGGCCGCAGTGTGCTGACCGGGCGGGGAGCTGGACCGCGTGTGGCCTGGGGCGCGAGACGGTCGGCTTCGCCCTTCCAATCGAAACACCCGGTGGTGACAACCTGGCAGTCCATGATGCACTCGAAGACGGCTGCTGAAGGTGACATTCTTGGTGATCGCAACGACCGACGGCATCCATCATCATCTGAATCGAGTATATGATCGGCGAAATCAACCAATCAGCAAGGGTGGCGCCGGATTGGTGATTCGGCGGGGTGCGAGATGTCGATGGCCTACAACGACTCGGGCTTCCCGTGAATCATTCGCGGTGTTTCGCCGACGCCAGCAAAACCGAGGCGACCCCAGGCAACGTCGGGAAGACGGTGATGATCGGCAATGTTCCGATTGGGCGCGGCGATCTCGTCGTGGCCGGCAGCGACGGGATCGATTTCGTGCCCAGCACACCAGATGGCATGGGTCGTCGCCCAGCTGCCCCATCCAGGCGGCAGGAGTATGAGACGGGCCTCAGGGCCCGGATCGCCCCCCGTGAAACGCTGCTTGCGCATCTGGGGCCCCGATTCGAGCTAGGCGATCCGCCGGTACGCGGGCGGCCACGGTCGGGCTATGAACCCCCGGTGATCGCAACGCACTCCCCATTGAGGTAGCTCGCGGCGGGCGAGGCGAGAAAGAGCACCACCTCAGCAACCTCAGCCGGCAACGCCAGCCGGCCCATGGGGTTACGAGCCCTGAGTCGATTCACTACATCATCGAGTTCTGGACGCCGTACGAGGTCGGTTTCGGTCAGCGTCGGCGCGACGCAATTGACGCGGATCCCGTAGGTCGGCAGCTCGCGCGCCAGCGCTCGCGTCAACGCAATGAGGCCTCCCTTCGCCGCGGCGTAGGCAGGCCCCATGGATCCACCCGTGAGCCCAGCAACGGATGCCACGTTGACAACAGCCCCGCCGCCTAAGCGCCTCATCTCCAAGGCCGCAGCCTGCGTGCACAGGAACGGGGCTGACAAGTTAACGAGCAACGTGTCGTCCCAGTCTGCCTTCGTGGTAGTGAGTGCATCCGCGAAGTGCAGGACGCCCGCGTTGTTGACAAGAACGTCGAGCCGAGAGTGAGCGTCGACGACCGCCTCAACCAAGTCTTCGATCTCGACATTCGATCGAAGGTCGGCTCGGTAGGCCGTCGCCACGGAGACGGTTGCGTTGAGCTCATCAAGTAACGCTGTCGCGGCATCAACGCTGGTGTGGTACTGGACAGCGACCCTATATCCGGCTGCTGCGAAACGAACCGCGGTTGCTCGCCCGATCCCCGTTGCTCCTCCGGTCACCAGGACTACCGCGAATCCGCAGGCGTGTCGTTAGATCTCATGGCATCGACTCGGCCAGAACATGAGTCTCAGGAGGACGTCTGCTGCTGCGCCATGACTCATCGAACCTCAACCACGAGCTCGATCTCGACGGGGATGTTGAGCGGAAGCGTCACCATCCCGACGGCCGCCCGGGCGTGGGCGCCGGCGGCTCCGAACAGGTTGGTTAGAAGATCCGACGCACCGTCGATGACCTCAGGCTGACGCGTGAAGCCAGGATCGCTGTTCACCATCCCGAACAGTCGAACGATCCGAACGACTCGATCGAGGGATCCGATCTCATCTCGCAAAGACCTCAGGCAGTTCAGGACGACCAGTTGGGCGGCCGCACGGGCTTCGGCGATCGCGACCTCTGTGTCGACACGGCCGACATACGCGAGCTGACCGTCAAGAAACGGCCCATGGCCAGACACGAACACGAGATTGCCCGTTCGGACAGCCCCCACGTAGTTGCCGACCGGCGGAGCCGGTTCTGGGAGCCGAAGCCCGAGGCTCGCCAAACGCTCCTCAACTGCGTCACTCATCTCAGCCTCAGTGCTATGTCCGTCCACTCACAATGCCGTTGCGAGCGCTGATGCGCTTCCCGGATCCCGAAGGAGATCGCGTGACCCTCCTGGGGCTCGTGGCCGACCTCACGGTCGTCGCGAGAAAGACAGGGTCTCGCCCGCCGCGCCATGCCGAAACACGTGGTGGCAGGCCACGGCGAAGCCATCGAGGTTCTCAACGACAGTCGCGAAGATCCTGGCGGGCACGAAGCCAGTGGCGGGATACAAGAGCAGGTTGTTTCGGCCGTAGAAGACCGCGAGATTGACCACCGACGACAATTGCGCGAGGCCCGCCTCCCGAAGCTGCCCCGGACCGAGTTCCTCAGCAGGAAACCGAAAATAGGCAACATCGCCTGGGATCGGCATGACGGTCGAGTTCTCATTTCCGGGAGCAATTCCGTCCATAGGCGGGAGGAGGCAGTAGACCTCATTGCTCGCGTACTTGGCGTGCCAAAGCACGCCGGAAACCGGGAGGCTGTTCCACAGAGGTCGCACGTCACTGGTGCAATCTCGTCCAAGAGAAGAGCGACGCAGGCGACGCCACGACGTTCGAGCTTGATGTCGATGTAACGCGCCAACTCCAATCCTCCAGCTGACGCGGTGACACTCGCACCGAGAGAACTGCGCAATCGACTTGATTTCAGACTTGGAAATCGCAACCGGTTGCCCAGGCTCCCGACAAGGGCCGAGGCGATGAGATTGTAGGCTTCGAGTCAGTCGGGAGTAGTCCAATTATGCATGACGAGGCGGGCAGGATGGGTCTCCGCGTCGTTCGCTAGACCCCGGACGCGTGATTGGATGCGCTGCAGGATTCTCGTGCCGCGGTGCGGCACGAGCAAGATCACCGGGTGTACTGGCTTCCTGGCCATTCGCCTTCCGTCACTTGCGGACGGATTGACCACGAGCCGGGCTTCTACGTTGGCCACCCGCCGCTCGGGCCGGAGTCGAATTGCTATCCGATGCCCAGGCGTCGTGGCTACCCGCGCTCCATCCGGTGCGGCCAAGTTCCCGTTCGGTTCGGCCCTTTCGTGTCATAGAACCTGTCACGAGCGCAGGCCTGGCCCGACGTCGCCTCGTTCGGCTACTTGCTCGGGCGGCTGCAGGTCACCTACTGCCCGGCCGGCGGTCGCGCTTGCCGAGAGCGATCAGGATCGCGGCCACCAGGAAGGCCACGTCGATAAGCACGGAACCCGGGTCGATCGATCCAGCGCTCTGACCCGGCGGGGGTGAGGCCGCGCGAGGGAGTCGTGACGATGAAGCCACCGAGACGGCGTAGGCGACCGCGGCGATGAAGCCGAAGAAGCGTGCTCCCCTACCCTGCGAAGGACCCCATAGCCCGCGGCCAAGGGCGGCACTGCCAAGGGGAAGAAGGCGACCCCGCCACCCCCAAGATCAGCCCAGCCACCGCGACCGCGACCGCGACCGCGATGGATCCGATCCCCAGCGCCAGGAGCACGACGCCGCCGGCGTCCCACGCACCGCGGCGGGCCGAGTCCGCCACTCCGCTGACGCCGTGTGTGCGCTCATCGCCTCGCCTCTCTCAAGACGAGACTTCTTCTTGGCCGCTCGGCACGTCAAGTGCCAGCAGACAGATTGTGACGGGCCCCCGGTCTGCCCAGCGGGCGGACTGCTTTCGTATACAGGCCCTCCGTCCCAACGCCATCGGCAGGCTCGAGGTTCGAGAATGGACACGTGGTTCTATTGCGGGCAATGTCGCGGTTCTGGGCGGGGGGAATATCGCCCCCCCGTCCGGGGACGATCCTCAAGCTCGTTGACCCCCTAGCTGAGCGTGGCCCTCGCGCGCTGAAATGGGGATGATCGACCCCCGCCGATGATGGGGTGACAGAGCTCAGCGTTCGGTCCCTGTGAGAGGGCTGAGTCCCCGCGAACGAGCCGCGGAGATCCAGAAGCTGGGGGGAGACCCGGGTCGGGGTCGCTTGAATGTTCTCGCCGGCCCGGCATGGCATCCGTGGCTGAGCACGGATGTACTCTCCGGGCCGGCCGGGGAGCAGATCGCGACGAGCGGACCGTGATCAGGATCGGCCTCGCGCCGGACACTGCTTGGGGCCAGCTTCACATGTGATCCGTCGTTGCAGCGATTTCCTTGTCCGCTGCGAAGTCATCGGTTCCGATCTCAGATGAGGCCCGTCGGCGCTGTTTGGCAGCACAGATTGCAGCATGAAGATGCTTCGTTTTGGTCCTCCGTCGGCGGATCGGGCCTGGGGGCAGGAGACCGTGCGTGGCTGCGAGGCCAGGGCAGACTCACGCTTCCGACTCCCTTGCACAGAGGAGTCGGCGGCGATCGCCTCGCTCCCGGCCCTGTTGGTGGCAGTCGCACGAACGGCAGGCGGCGCGGGCAGACATGCCGTCTTCGAGCGGCGACTCAAGTACGCCTGCTCGGGCCGTTCCGGGCTAGTCATGCGGCTAACACGCCAAAGGCTCCTGGCTTGCCCGCCGGCGAGTGGGTCCGGCCAGAGCGGAGTCGGCCAGAACCGTGGGTTCGGCTAGGGCGGGCAGTAACTTCATCGCCGTCACCCCGACAACCAAAGAGGCTGAAGGATTTGAACCCGCGCTCTCGCCGCATCAGGCGCATCAGCAGAGGCCTCTAAGGAGGCCTCCTGTGATGCGGTATGCCAGTGGA
The DNA here is from genome assembly GCA_963837825.1 of uncultured Chloroflexia bacterium. Classification (GTDB taxonomy): domain Bacteria; phylum Chloroflexota; class Limnocylindria; order Limnocylindrales; family CSP1-4; genus Chersky-267. The sequence goes on along the minus strand of CAWIOR010000001.1, from coordinate 86,399 downwards.
TCGAATGGCGCATCACCGAAGGGGCTTGGGCGCATCTCCAGGCGCAGCAAGGCGGCGCTCAACCGCATCGGGAAGCGCATCAACACGCCCGCCACACCTGGGCGCATCACGTCTGACGCCCCAGGGGCGCATCAACCCTCGTCATGCGACACCCTCCTCAGAGACCACCTCTTGGGCGTATCACGGGTTGACGCGAAGAGGGTCGAGTAGCGGCTGAACACCGTCCGAACGTTCTCCGGGCTCAGTACTTCGCCCGTGTCGTCCTTGATCGCCTTGGCGATCTTGTTGACGTCGAGCGGGTCCTTGGCTCGCTCCAGGACCTCGAGGATCAGATCCTTGTGCGAGCGCTTCGTCGGGGCTGCTCGGTCGACATCGATGTCGCCGTTGCCCTGAAAGGAGACCGTGAAGAACTGGTGCGGAGCCTTGGGCCCGTCGTTCCTCTTCATGTTCCGGGCCTCGATCTTGATCACATGAGGCTGGAATCTGAGCGTCCCCTTCGCGAGCTCGACCTGCTCCATTGCGTTCTGCTCGAGCGCCCACGTCTCGCGGGCGAGGTTGTGGACGAAGCTCGATCCGAACGGCTTGTCAGGAAATCGTTGCCCACCACCTGCCGTGTGGGCCAACACGAGCCCCGCCTGGTTGATTTGGGTGACCGCGCCGAAGAACTCCTGGGCGCCCCTCGCACCGCCCATCTCGGAATCCGACTGCGACGCAGTCGTGAACGAGTCGACGATCAGGTAGTCGATCCCTCCGATCTTCTCGATGTTGGCCTGCACGAGGTCGGCGACTTCGGCGATGTCTCCCCTATTGGCCTTCCACCTCGGGCTGAAGGGCGACCGGTAAGGGGCCGACTTCAGCTCCTCGTCCGCATAGCCCATGCCACGGGCTCGGTTCGACCATTCACGCGGGTGGTACTCGTAGTCGAGCACCATCACCTTGAAGTCGCGCTCCCGGATCATGCGCATGGCGAAGTACGTCGACAGGACGCCCTTGCCGGTACCACCGTTGGCATACATGACCGTCCAGCCCTCAGGCGTCAGGAAGACACCATCGAGGAGCTGCTCGGGCGGGTCGCCGTAGGGTAGGTCGAAGAGCGTCTCGTCCCCGATGTCGGTTTCGACCCTGTCCCGCGTCACCTCTGCCATCGGAGGTCCCGCCGCGGTCGACGCTTGACCTGGGGTCGGCCCTTGCGCTCGATGTCAGTGGTGGCAGACTTGAAGTGTCGCCACAGGTGCGCTTCGGTGTGTGGCGTCGCGAGCCGCGGCCCGAGGAGCGCCAGAACGCACGCCCACATCTCCTCGCTGGACAGGCCCTTGTTCCATAGGCTGAGCGTGTAGCGGCAGACCTCGAGGTGGCACGCGCCGTGATCGATCGACTCGGGCAGCCAGTAGCCATCGCCGCCGGTCACGGTAATCAAGGTCGCCGTCTTTGTTGCCGTGGCGTCCGACCGGGCGAGGCTGCTCGGCATGACACCGAGCGGCTCGTCGGGCCAGACGTCCACATACGGCGTGCCGTTCGGGTGAACGGAGCCCGGCCCGGCGACCCAGTTCTTGGCTCCGAGCAGCGAGCGCACGGTAAAGCCGTGCCACGACCCGCCGGGAAGCGGGACGTCGTCCGGCCAGATCCACCACGCATGCTCGCCACCGGAGGGCGTCCGGGTGGTCTTGGAGAACGGGATGGCGCCGTACTTCACGACGATGTCGTCGAGTCGATCCTGCCAGCCGAGGCCGCCGGGCGGCACGCCCTCGGCCCCGTCATCGACGTCCATGACGATCAGCCGGCGCGGGTTACTCTTGGCCTGCGTCAAGCCGTAGTAGTTGACATCAGGTCGGCCGAGCTCGACCTGGAGCATCCCGAGGTCCCATTCGGTCGACTGCCAGCCCCTGTAAAGCGGCATCTTCCTGCCAGCGACCAGCCGAGCCGGGAAGGCAAGCAGGCCCATGGCAACGTGGGTCTCGACCTGCGGCATCGCCACAGCGACCTGCTCGGGCGTCACGACAGTCCGCCCTCGGCCCGCATCGCCGCCTCAAGGGTGGCCTTGTGGACTCCACGCTTATGGAGGAGAGGCAGGATCGGGTGCGCCGCGTAGCCGCTGGTCGACCAGATGTCGAGCCGCAGCTCGAAGAACAGGACCTTGGCGAGCTGCCCGCTGTCGTCGATGTCGAACTCGTGTCCGACCGTCGCGAAGATCAAGCGATCGACCCGGCCGAGGTCTCGAACGGCCCTGTCGAGCAGGTCGGTGAGGGCTGCATCGGACCGCCAGTCATTCGTGGTGGCTCCCCGTCAGCAGGGAACTGACTGCCGACGCCGGGATGAGGCGACGCCCGCGCACCTTGAGGGACCGCAGCTCCCCGGACGCGATCAGCTGGTAGGTGGTCGTGCGACTAACGCCGAGGATCTCGGCGGCGCTCCGGACGTCAAGCACTCGCTCGACACTCGGCTCGACGGGTCGAGAGGCAAGCCGATCAGCCACCAGGTCGGCGAGGACATCGACGAGCTCGACCACGAGCAAGGCGAGTCGCCCCATTGCGTCGACGCCGACACCTGGGTCGCGAGTAGCACTCACGGGATGTAATCCGGCAGAAGCCGCCGCTCCGACTTCAGCTGATCGATTACAAGTCGGAGGAGCTCGCGCTTCGCAGCCCGCTGGTTCGCGGCGGCTGATTCAGCCAGCGCCCGGGCGACGGGATCAGGCATCGTGACCGTGAGGCGCCGAAGAATGAATCCTACGGCAGGCGATTGAGGTTCGCCACGGTTGGTAAGGTCCACCCCACCAGAGTGGGCGGATGCGGGTCCGACGAACAGGTGCGTAAACCCTACGGCGGCCTAGTCTTCCGCGAGTCTTCTATCTCTCTTGGGCTGCGCCACCACTGCGCGAGGAACGACTCCCAGTCCCAGCCCGTGTTTCGAAGGATGTTACGGATCGTGCTCGCGTCGTCACCGTCCGAGCCGTACATCTTCTCTGCTGCCCAATCCTCAGTGGGAGGATCATCTCCCTTCCATGACTGAACCGCTTCGACAAGATTCTGGAAACGTTCACCCGTAACACCAGGCGGACGTCCGGGCCGGGGCGACACTGGGGGCACATGGAACTTCGATCCGCGGGGGCCGTACCACGGCGCGTCACTCCATGTCTCACTCATAGCTTCAAGATGAAGCCGATCGAGCTCCGCCCTTTCGTCCAGTGAGAGGCTGTCGGTGTCGCGCCGGCGGAGCGCAGCATACCGGCGCCGCTCGGCCTTCGTTAAGTAGCTCGTACCTCGATCGCCCATCGTTGCTAGTCGCTGAGAGCTCGATCAAGGGCGGTCGCGACCTCGCGCTTCATCTCGGGAGTCACGTGCGCGTACACGTCCGCAGTGATCGTGATCGTTGAGTGGCCAAGCGCGTCGGCAACCGTGCGGAGCGGCACGCCCGAGCTAATGGCCAAGGTCGCCATCGTGTGGCGCAAATCGTGGAATCGAACGTGGGGCAGTCCTGCCTCGCGGAGGGCGATCGAGAAGTCCCTCGTGACGTTGTAACCCATCAGGGGCCGACCGATGTCGTCGGTGAAGACCAGGTCGTCCCGGTCCTGCCAGGCGGCGCCACTAGCAATACGGAGCTCTGCCTGCCGACGCCACTGCCGTCGCAGAGCGTCCACTCCCGGAGCCGGAAGGGAAATCGTGCGACGACTGCGGTCGGTCTTGGGCGGTCGTAGTGAGAACCCACCGAGCGCGTTGCGGGCGAGCGAACGACGGACTGTCAACTGTCCAGCGTCCAGGTCGACGTCACCCCAGGCCAGGCCCAGCAACTCCCCCTGTCGCAACCCGGAAGTCAAGGCGAGGGTATACAGGGGCCCATTTGGGTCCTCCTGGGTCGCCCCAATCAGGGTGCGGGCCTGGGGGGCGGTCAGCACCGCGAGCTCGCTGCGTTCTATCCGTGGCGGCCGCGCAAGCTTGGCGACGTTTCGTGGAATCAATCCGTCGCGAACAGCGTCGCCCAGTGCCAAGGCGAGAACCGTCCGAGCGGCTTTGGCCGTCCTCGGCGCCCGACCTGAAATCATCATCAATTCCTGCATCCGCTCCACATCGGTCGGGGTCAGACGTGCGAGGGACACCTTGCCCAAGGCTGGTCGGATGTTCGTGCGGACGTGTTGTTCGTAGCCACGGAGGGTCGACGGGCGCACGCGTTGCCTGACGGCCCCCATCCAGGCGGTGAGCTGGTCGTTCACCGTAAGCCGGGGCCCGGCGGCGATCCCACGATCGGCCTCTGACCGCAGCTTCGCGACTCGGGCAGCAGTCTCGGTCTTCGTGCGACCGGAAACGTAACGGCGCTTGCCATTGACGAGAACCGCGCCGCGCCAGGCCCCGTCGGCTACGCGATAGAGAGAACCTTCGCCTCGCGTACGACGCGACGTTGATCCAGGCATTGGCAGCAGCTCCGTGGCACCAAAGCGGCTGTTGGGTGGCCGAACCGCTTGTACGCTATTGTACGTCAAGTGCTGCAGTTATGCTGCTTTCTTGGTGCCGAAGGTGAGGTTCGAACTCACACGCCCTTGCGGGCAGCGGAGTTTAAGTCCGCCGCGTCTGCCGGTTCCGCCACTTCGGCTCCGTGCGCAGGGTACGCCCCGGACCGCTCATGAAGAAGCCCGCCGATCGCTCGGCGGGCTGTTCGGGCAGGAGGTGGAGGCGACGAGCGGATTCGAACCGCTGAATAGAGGTTTTGCAGACCTCCCCCTTAACCACTTGGGTACGTCGCCCCGAGAGGGTTCGCCGGAAGGGGGCCGGCGGATGTCCGAGCGGCCAGTCTACGTGGTCGTTGCCCCTCGAGGATTCGAACCTCGGTTAACGGATCCAAAGTCCGCTGTCCTACCACTGGACGAAGGGGCACCGGACGAGTCGTCGGCGGGTGCCGGCCGGCCCGACCGGTCGAAGGACAAGAAAATGGAGCGGAAGACGGGACTCGAACCCGCGACCCTCACCTTGGCAAGGTGATGCTCTACCAACTGAGCCACTTCCGCTCGAGCTACCTGACCACCGATGTGGTGCCGAGAGCCAGATTCGAACTGGCGACACCGCGATTTTCAGTCGCGTGCTCTACCAACTGAGCTATCTCGGCCCGATGGCCTGACCAGGCTGGCCGCCCGTCGGCGAGCCGGAGGATACCACGGGCCCCGAACGGCCTTCAACCGACGGGGGTGGCCGGCGGAGCCTGGTTCGGGCCGACCTCGCCGGTGGGCGTCTCGCCCGCGGTCGCGAGCTCCTCGGCCGGCGACGAGACCGGCGGCAGGCCGCGCAGCCCGCGGAGCCGGTTGATCCGGGCGAGCAGCGGCGGGTGGGTCGAGAACCAGGCGCTCTGCTCCTTCTCGGAGGTCTGGCCGAGCTTCATGATCGGGTTGGTGAAGTAGAGGTGCTGGGTCGCCCGGTTGGCCACCTCGAGGACCTCGGTGTCGCCGGAGATCGTCGCCAGGGCCCGCTCCAGCGCGACCGGGTTGCGGGTCAGCTCGACCCCGGACGCGTCGGCCAGGTACTCGCGCTGGCGGCTGACCGCCAGCTGGACGAGCCGGGCCGCGATCGGGGCCAGGATGGCCAGGACGAAGGCGAGCACGAGGATGACGATCTGGAGGCCTCCCCCACCCTTGTCACTGCTGCTCGACCGACCACGGCCGCCCCAGAACGTGAAGCGCAGGAAGAAGTCGGCCAGCAGGGCGATGCTCCCGACCATCACCCCGACCAGGAGCGAGAACCGGATGTCGAAGTTCCGGACGTGGGACAGCTCGTGGCCGATGACCCCCTGGACCTCTTCCCGGTCCATCCGGCTGAGCAGCCCGCTGGTGACCGCGATCGACGCGTGCTCCGGGTCGCGCCCGGTGGCGAAGGCGTTCATCGACGTGTCGTCGATGACGTAGATCCTGGGCATCGGCAGGCCGCCCGCGATCGTCAGCTCCCGGACGACGTTGAACAGCTGGGGCAGCTGCTCCTCGGTCACCGGCTTGGCGCCGGACGCGGCGAGGACGATCGAGTCGCCCTGGAAATACGAGACGAGGGAGACGATGACGCCCAGGCTGATCGCCAGGACCGTCGCCCCGACCCCGCCCGACAGCTGACCCGTGAGGCCATAGCCGATCGTCAGGCCGAGGGCGGCCAGGAGCAGGATGAGCAGGACCGCGAGCAGCAGCGAGTTCCGCTTGTTCGCGGCGATCTGGCTATAGAAGGTCGAGGCCACGGTTCCTCCGGTCGCTCACGACCGGTCCGGTCCTCCTAGCGCAGCTGGACGGTCGGGACCTGGTCGGCCTCCGGCTCGGCTTCGAAGAAATCACGCTTGGTGAAACTGAACATCCCGGCGATGAAGTTGGACGGAACGGTCTGGATCGTCGTGTTGTAGTCGAGCACGGTGGCGTTGTAGTGCTGGCGCGAGAAGCCGATCTGGTTCTCGGTCGTGGTCAGCTGCTCCTGGAGGCTGAGGACGTTCTCGTTGGCCTTCAGCTGCGGGTAGTTCTCGACGACCGCGAACAGCGACCGGAGCGCCCCGGTCAGGACGTTCTCCGCCTGGGCCTGCTGGGCCGGTCCCTGGCCACCCGCGGCGACGGCAGCAGCGCGCGCCTCGGTCACCTTGGTCAGGACGTCCTGCTCGAAGTCCATGTAGCCCTTGACCGCGTTGACCAGGTTCGGGATGAGGTCGTGGCGCCGCTTGAGCTGGACCTCGATCTGGGCGAACGCCTCGTCGACCCGGAGCCGCTTCTGGACCAACCCGTTGTAGAGCAGGATCACGAAGCCGACGATCGCCACGACGACGACGATCAGGATGATGAGCGCTGGTGTCATGGTCCTCCTCCGGGCGGCGGGCGGCCTGGACCGCCTCGCGACGAGTCTAGCAGGGCCGTGGGTGGTGGGCGGTGAGGGACTCGAACCCCCGACATCCCGCTAACGGGCGAGCGCCCGTCCAGCGGGACGACGCCAGCGGACGGGCCGGCCCGGTGCGGGGATCCGGTGCGAGAGGCTACGGGTAGACCTGGTCGCAGTTCAATGTGCCGTACTCCGTGCTCTGCTCGCAGTTCAACCCGCACTGATAGGAACCGCCGTCGGCCTTCACCTTCTGGGCACCCCAGGCCTGGCAATTCTCAAGGCTCTTGAAGCTGGACGTGTCGTTCGCCGGTGCGTAGTCGGAGGTGTAGTTCCCCTGCCACGGGCCGCCGATGTTCTCGACCGTCTTCTGCGCCTCGCCGATCGCTACTCCTCCGATCTGGATCAGCCCCCAGATGACGACGGCGCTGATCGCCAGAAAGAGCGCGAACGCGACCAGGTTCTTGACGGCCTTGGTCGCTGCCTCCCGCAGCGCGGAGCGCGTCGGAAGATGGCCACCGACGCCCGACTGGTACCCCGATGAGTGCTGCATGTCGCGACCTCCCTGGGGCGCTAAAGCCCGCACAAAGGGACGCGTCTCGGTCGTGGCGCAGCCCCGACGGCTACTTCACAGGCTGCTTCGACACCGCCGTGGCGTACTTGCTGACCTGCTCCCACGTCACCGAGTTCGTGACAACATCGTTGTCCAGGAGAACCGGGCTGGAATAGATAGCGGGGCAGTTCGGGGCGGGATTCGTCAGGACCTTCTTCTGCAGGACCTTGCCGGTGCTAGCCACGACCACTTCGACCGTTTCCCTCGCCTGGCCTACCCACACACGGATGGTGGTCCCGCCTCCCGTGTAGCGGCCGCAGTAGCTCACCTTCTTGGGTGAGTCCCCGCGATCGCAGACGACCAGCTGGATCGGGCTCGGCCACTGATCGTCCCGCCACTTCTGATTGATCGCGTAGAAGGTGGGGTCACCGAGCTTGGCCGGCGAGCCCGGATAGGCCTCAACGACGACCAGGGGGTGGACCGTGCCGGCGTAGGGCGCGGCCAACGGGACGGCCGTCCCGTAACAAACCGCCGCCAGTTGATCCGCGGTCGCCGTCGGCACCGGCGTCGGAGCCGGTGTTGGTGTGGCGATAGGCGTTGGCGTCGGAGCCGGTGTCCACTGTCGTGTCGGAGATGGTGGAGACGACGCCCCGCTACAGCCCACCAGCACCGCGACGATCGTGAAGCCGACGAGCACTTGCCATCGCTGGAAGCGCGACGCTGCGTCCATGACCGATCCCTCCGCGCGCTCACGCAGCGGACGGGTCGGTCTCGCCAGTGGCTCGGCGCGGTCCCGGCGGCCAGGGTGTGGGCCGCGCGTCGAAGCGTCCCGTGCGGGGCTGAGGCTAAGCGCCACTACCACCGATGGCTAGAGGCATCGGTCGTGAAGGGATCAGCTGCCTGCTGGTAGCCGTACCAGAAAGATCGGTGGTGGGCGGTGAGGGACTCGAACCCCCGACATCCTCGGTGTAAGCGAGGCGCTCTGACCGACTGAGCTAACCGCCCGGGCAGGGGCAGGATACCCGGCTCGGGGAAACGGAACGGCGGTCCGTGTGGTCGGACCGCCGTCGGGATCAGCGAGGGAGTGGTGCCCAGGCCGGGACTTGAACCCGGATGAGTTGCCTCATACGCCCCTCAAACGTACGCGTATACCAATTCCGCCACCTGGGCAACGAGCGCTGTCGAGGACTCGGTCGAGGGTGGTACCGAGGAAGGGATTTGAACCCATACGCCCTTGCGGACACTAGCTCCTGAAGCTAGCGCGTCTACCGATTCCGCCACCTCGGCGAGAGTCCCCGGGCGACCGGTGAGCGTGCTCACCCGCCGTCAGCGAGGCGCCATGTTAGCACATCCCAATAGCGGTCACTCGGATCGCCGAGCTCCCGGACGACCGGGCCCTTGACCCGGTCGGACACCACCACGAGCTCGTCGCGGAAGGCGATCGGGAGCATGTAGGTCCTGGCCGTCAGGCGGACCTGGAGCCGGCTGAAGGCGGCCTTCCGGGCCGCCAGCGTGCCCGGGGCGCGGGCCTTGATGAGGTCGCGGTCGAGGGCGACGTCCTGGATCCCGGTGATGTTCGAGCCACCCTTGGCGACCTGGGTCGAGGCGAACAGCGGGTAGAGGTCCGGGTCGAGCCCGATGTTCACGTCGATCGCGGCCGACTGGAACTTGCCCGCCCGGAGCCGGTCCTCGACGAACGTCGCCGGCGGGCAGGCCGGTCACCTTCGTCTGGAGCCCGAACGCCCGCCAGTCGGCGGCGACCGCCTCGGCGACGGCCATCGCCGTCGGGTTCGTCGCGGCGTCGGGCGCGATGAGCTCCATGACGGTACGGCTTCTTCGAGCCCGGCGCGGCCCAGCCAGCATGCGAGCCGCTTCCAGCCGGCCGCCTTGAGGTCGGCCGCGGCGCGCTTCGGGTCGTAGCGGATCGGCCGGCTGGCCTTCGGATCGAACGCCCACGACGACGGCGGGATCGGCGAATCCGCCCGGGTCGCCGCGCCGCCGAAGACGTCGCTTGATGAGCCCGTTCCGGTCGATCGCCGCGAGCAGTCCGTGGCGGACCGTCGGCAGCCGCAGCTCGCCGTTGCCCGGGCCGGAGGTTGAGGGCGATCGCCGTCAGGGTCGTCCGCGGATAGCGACAGGAGGCGGCTGCCCGGCAGCGCGGCCAGCTGGCCGGCGAGCTCGGGCGGGAGGCCCGACGCGGCGTCGAGCCTCCCCGGCCCGGTAGGCGTCGGCCAGTCGCGGCGGCGTCCGGGTAGAAGCGCATCTCGATCCCCGGGAGCGCCGGCGCCTGCCTCGCCGCCGGCGTCGCGGTCGGGGCGGGCGTCGCCGTGGCTCCCGCCGCGCCGGAAGCGGACGGGCTCGCCGGGGCGGTCGAGGTCGGGCTGGGCGTGGGGGTGGGCGTCGGGCTCGGCTCGGCGGCCGGCGTCGGCGAGGCGCCCGGCTCCGCCGACCGGCGTGTCGGCCAGGCTGGCCGGGACGAGGCTCGCCGACTCGGCGTTCCACGAGACGAGCACGAACGGCCCCGAGCCGACCGGCTGGATGCTGAACGGGTCGTCGGCCAGGGTCTCGATCGGCGCCTCGGACAGGAGGTGCGCCGGCAGGAGTCCGATCGGTCGCCGCCTGGAGGAACCCGCCGATCGGGGTGGTCAGCTCGAACGGCACCGTCCGATCGTCGACCGCGGTCACGCTCACGCCGCGCCACGACGCGCCGAGCGGCCCGGTGTAGCTCGGGTCCTGGAGGACGTCGACGGTGAACACGACGTCGGCCGAGGTGACCGGCACGCCGTCCTGCCAGCGTGGCGTCGGGTCGGATCGTGAACGTCCAGACCTTGCCCTTGGCGTCGACCGTCCAGCCGGAGGCCAGGTCGGGCCGGTACGTCCCGTCGGGTCCGAGCGGCGACGAGCCCGCTGAAGACGAGCGCGGCGAGGTCGCGGTCGGCCTGGGTCCGGGCGGTCAGCGGGTTGATCGAGCTCGGCCGGCCGATCGTGCCCTCACGGTAGACGGCGGTCGGCGGCGAGGCTCGGGCCGCTCGACGGGCTGGCCAGCGCGTCCGTCGGGCCGGGCGTCGCACCCGCGTCGGCCGTCGGGCCGGGCAGGGCGATGGCGATCGACAGGGCGACGAGGAGGACGCCGAGGACGGCGACGATCCCCCGGTCGCGTTGGGTCAATGGATCCTGGCCTCCAACGGGCGCGGCGATGGCCGACCCGGCGATCCGCCCGCACGGGGCGGTGACGGCATCAGCCGGTCGTCGTCGCGACAGAGCGAACGAGGCGAGCGAGAACAGCACGAACAGCACCATCAGGACGATCGTGAACTGCCACAGTCGCCGCTCGACGCCGCGCCGGCTCCGGTAGACCGCGCTGTCGCCGCCGAACGCGCCGGACAGGCCCGTGCCCCGGGCCTGGAGCAGGATCGAGATCATCAGGGCGATGCCGACGACGATCTGGCCGACGGCGAACAACGGGTTCACGAACGATCGGACCTCGGTCTTGCAGGGCCGTCGGATGGTAGCACAGGCTCCAGCAGGGAGCGGCCGGTGACGCCCGGCCAGGTCGGCCAGGCCGGCCAGCTCGAGGATCGTCGGGGTCACGTCGGCCAGGACCCCGTCGTGGAGCCGGCGGCCGGCGACGGCACGCCCGGCGACGAGGATCGGGACCGGGTTGAGCGAGTGGGCGGTCACCGGCGCGCCGGCCGCGTCGCGCATCTCGTCGGCGTTGCCGTGGTCGGCGGTCACGAGCAGGACGGCGCCCGGCCCGTCGGGCATCGTCCCGGTCGACCGCCTCGACCGCCGCCGCGACCCGGGCCAGGCAGGCATCGATCGTGCCGAGGGCGCGGATCGTGGCGTCCCAGACCCCCGTGTGGCCGACCATGTCGGGGTTGGCGTAGTTCGCGACGATGAAGTCGTACCGGCCGGATCCGATCGCCTCGACGAGCGCGTCGGTCACGCCCGACCGCGCTCATCTCCGGCTGGAGGTCGTAGGTCGCCACCTTCGGGCTCGGGACCAGGAGCCGGTCCTCGCCTGGCCAGGCCGCCTCCCGACCGCCGTTGAAGAAGTACGTCACGTGGGCGTACTTCTCGGTCTCGGCGACGTGGAACTGGCGCCACCCGGCGCGTGACACGGCCTCGGCCAGCGACGGCACCTCCTCGGGCGGGAAGGCGACCTGCGACCGGCAGGCCCCGACTCGTACTCGGTCATCGTCACGACGAGCAGGTCGCGCGGCGCCGGGCGCCCGTCGGGACCGGTCCGCTCGAACCCGTCGAACGGCTCGTCGACCAGGGCGTGGATCAGCTGGCGGGCCCGGTCGGCCCGGAAGTTGGCATGGACGATCGGATCGCCGTCGCGGACCCGGCCGTCGACCCCGTCGATGACGGTCGGCTGGACGAACTCGTCGTTCTCGCCCCGGGCATAGCCCGCCTCGACCGCCGCCAGGGCGGTCGGCGCCCGCTCCCCCACCCCGTGGACGATCGCCTGGTAGCCGCGCGCCGTCCGGTCCCAGCGATGATCGCGGTCCATCGCGTAGTAGCGCCCGCCGACGGTGGCGATCCGGGCGTCGGGGTGCGCCGCGGCGAGGCGGCGCTCGAGGTCGACGATGAACCCGTCGGCCGAGCGCGGCGGCGTGTCCCGACCGTCGAGCAGGGCGTGGACCCGGACCTCGGGAACGCCGCGCCGGGCGGCCAGCTCGACCAGCCCGACGAGGTGCCGGTCGTTGGCGATGGACGCCGCCCGGGCCGATCAGGCCGACGACATGGAGCCGGCCACCCGGCCGGGCCGCCCGGTCGCACGCGGCGAGGAGCGCCGGGCGCTCGAAGAACGAGCCATCGGCCAGCGCGGCGTCGATCCGCGGCAGGTCCTGGAGGACCGGCTGGCCGGTCCCGAGGTTGAGATGGCCGACCTCCGAGTTGCCCATCTGGCCGGCCGGCAGGCCGACCGCGTCCTCGGATGCGCGCAGGACCGCGTGCGGCCAGCGGGCGAGCAGGCCGCGCCAGGCCGGCATCGGTGCGGCGGCGATCGCGTCGTCGGCCGGGTCGCGGCCGATCCCGAACCCGTCGAGGACGACCAGGACGATCGGTCGGGGCCGGCCGTGCGCCTCCGGGTCCGCCGCCCGGGCCGGCTCCGGTCACCCGGCCCCGGCCGTCCGCGCGGTCGCCGTCAGCCCGGCCCGGGCGACGATCCCGGCCATCTCGTCCGGCTTGAGCGAGGCGCCGCCGACGAGCGCGCCGTCGATCGCCGGCTCGGCCAGGAACTCGCCGATGTTGGCCGCGCGTGACGCTGCCGCCGTACAGGACCGGGACCACGGCGGCGAGCTCGGTGAGACCCGTCTCGGCGATCGCCGAGCGGATCGTGTCGGCCATCGCCGCGGCATCGGCGCCGGTCGCGTTCCGGCCGGTGCCGATCGCCCAGACCGGCTCGTAGGCGATGACCACGCCGCTCGCCGCGAGGTCGGCCGCGGCGTCGCCGAACGTGGCGTCGCCGAAGGCGGTCAGGATGCCGTGGACCTGGCCGCGGACGACGTCGGCGGCACGTCCGGCCTCGCGCTCGGCGAGCTGCTCGCCGACGCACACGATCGGCCGCAGCCCGGCCTCGACCGCCCGGCGCAGCTTGCGGCCGATGAGCTCGTCGGTCTCGCCCGCGTCCCGCCGCCGCTCCGAGTGGCCGACGATGACCCAGCTCGCGAGCCCGGCCAGCATCGGGGCGCTGACCTCGCCGGTGTAGGCCCCGCTCAGCTCGTGGTGGACGTTCTGGGCGCCGACGGCGACGCCGCTCCCGGCGAGCGCGTCGCGGACGGCGGCCAGGCAGACGAACGGCGGGCAGATCACCCGCTCGACCGGGCCCTCGACGCGGGTCCGCGCGGCGATCGTCGCGGCGAGCTGCGCCGGCATCGGCCGGGGTCGTGTGCATCTTCCAGTTGGCGGCGATGACGACGGGTCTCATCGGCCGAATCATGCCAGAGCGCCGGCGTTCCTCTTCGTGCAGCGGCCAGCCGCTCGACCCGCTCGAGCGCCCGCTGGACGGTCGAGCGATGGAGACCGAGCCGCTCGGCAAGCTCGGCGAAGGTCGCCTCGGGCGTCTCGCGCCGGGCGGCGGCGACGAGCCGGACGACGGGCGGCTGGTCGGCCAGCCGCCCGTCGGCCTCGAGCCAGGTCGATCGCCCGGAGCTGGCGCGCGGCCGCCGCGACGGCCCGCTGGAGGTTGGCCGATTCGGCGTTGATCACCCGGTTGATGTCGCCCCGCAGGGCCCGCGCGACCTGGCGGCTCTCGAGCTCGAGGATCGCCGAGCCCGGCGCCGACCCGGCGGAGGAACGTCCCGATCGTGTCGGCGCTCTTCCAGGTCACGACGCCGCGGCCCCGTCGGAGCCGCCACGAGGCGGGCATCCCGAGACCCTCGAGCCGCGCGGCGAGGACGGCCGCCTCGTCGGGCGGGACGACGAACTCGAGGTGCGCCCGCCCGGACGCCAGGCTGAGCGAGCCGCGGGCCAGGAACCGGCCGCGCAGCCAGGCGATCCGGCAGTGGTCGGCGGCGGCGTCCCAGTCGAACGGCTCGGCGGCCGTCGTCGGCCTCGGCCACCCGGACGTGCTTCGTCCGGCGGCGCGCGCCGAGCAGGCGGCCCGCCTCGGCGGGCTCGCGCCCGAGCCGGACGGCCAGGCGGGCGACGGCCGCCTCGCGGGTGGCGAGCGACGTCCCCAGACCCGCCGACTCGGCGACCCGGTCGCAGGCCCGCTGGGGCACGATCGAGGCGAGCTCGGCCCGGATCGCGCTGACCAGGTCGCGATCGGCGTCGCTCATCGAGCCGGGCGGGCCGGTCGCCGGACGGGGGTGCCGATCACGCGGTCCGGGCGACGGTCCCGCCGCGCCGGCGGGCGAAGCCGTCGCGCTCGGCGATCCGGATGATCGCGGCGGCGAGGCGGTCGGGGTCGTGGTGACGCGGGTCGTCGGGGTCGACGAGGTCGTCGAGGACGAGCCGCGGCGGGCGATCGACGCTCGGCGGCCAGCGCAGCCGGATCGCGTCGCCGGCCGGCTCGCCGCCGGCACGGGCCGGCCGACCGGCTGTTGGCCAGGACGACGTCGACGATCCCGCTCGAGGTGTGCCGCTCGAGCGCCTCGACGTGATCGGCCAGGTCGAAGCCGGTCGTCTCGCCCGGCTGGGTGGCCACGTTGCAGACGTAGATCCGGAGCGCCGTCGAGGCGAGCACGGCCGCCCGGATCTCGGGCAGCAGGAGGCTCGGCAGGACGCTCGTGAACAGGCTGCCCGGCCCGATCACCAGGAGGTCCGCCTCGGCGATCGCGGCGATCGCGTCGGTCGAGGCGCGGACGCCGTCCGGGGTCAGCCAGACCCGCTCGATCCCGCTCGTGGCGGCGATCAGCGACTGACCGACGACCTCCGACCCGTCGTGCAGCGCGGCATGGAGGACGAGCGGGGTCGGCGAGGCGGGGACGACCTGGCCGCGGACGGCCAGGACCCGGTTCATCTTCCGGACCGCCTCCTCGAAGTCGCCGTCCTCGACCGCGGTCATCGCCGCGATGAGCAGGTTGCCGATCGCGTGGCCGCCCAGGCTCTCGGGGACCGTCGTCGCCGGGGAAGCGGTACTGGAGGAGCTCGCCCATGAGCGGCTCGGCGTCGGCCAGCGCGACGATGCAGTTGCGGATGTCGCCGACCGGCGGCAGCCCGAGCTGCGTCCGGAGCTTGCCCGACGACCCGCCGTCGTCGGCGACCGTGACGACCGCGGTCAGGTTGCTGGTGTGCTCCTTGAGGCCGCGCAGCAGGGTCGACAGCCCGGTCCCGCCGCCGAGCGCCACGACCCGCGGGCCGCGGGCCAGGAAGCGCTTCTGGTAGATGACCTCGACCAGCGGGCGGTCCTCGTCCTCGGACCGGAACGGGCCCATCAGGACGCTGACGACCTTCCAGGCGGCGAAGGCGAAGATCGCCACCCCGACCGCGGTCAGGATGAGCGCCCGGAGCCAGTACGGCAGGAACTGGAGGGTGACCGCCGAGACGATCGTCTGGGCCGGCTCGCCGAGCTCGACGTCGCGGTAGACCTGGCGCAGGACGAAGGCGAGGCCGAACGCCAGGCCGAGCTCGCCCAGGAAGACGACGACCAGCCAGCGCTTGATCCCGATCCCCGGCGTCAGCCAGCGCCGGAGCTCGTGGGCGGCGCCGAACCGGCGTCGGCGGTCGGTCATCGGCTCAGCCCCGCTCGAGCTCGCGGTGGAACACCGCGACCGTGCCGAAGTCCTGCTCGCGCAGCCAGGCGGCGACCTCCTCGGCGATCGCGATCGAGCGGTGGTAGCCGCCGGTGCAGCCGATCCCGATCGTCAGCCGGGTCTTCCCCTCGGCGACGTAGGCCGGCATCGACGAAGGTCAGGAAGTCGCGCAGGTAGGCCAGGAACCGACCGGTCGTCGGCTGGTCGAGGACGAACCGGCGGACCTCCGCGGTCAGCCCCGACAGCGAGCGGAGCTCCTCGATGTAGTACGGGTTCTGCATGAACCGGACGTCGAACACGAGGTCGGCCTCGAGCGGCAGGCCGTACTTGAAGCCGAAGCTGATGAGCTGGATCGCCAGGCGGTCCGGATCGGGCGACTCGGCGAGGTGGGCGAACAGCCGCTCGCGCAGCTCGCGCAGGGCCAGGTCGCTCGTGTCGAGGACGACGTCGGCCTCGTCGCGGACCGGCTCGAGCCGGCGGCGCTCCTCGGCGATCGAGCTGGCGATCCCGCGCTGGTCGGCCAGCGGATGGCGATGGCGCGTCTCGGAGAAGCGCCGGATGAGGACCTCGTCGCGCGCCTCGAGGAAGAACACCTGCGGCCGGATCCCGCGGCCCTCGAGCGCGCCGCGCATCGCCGCCAGGGCCAGCACGGCGTCGCCGGCCCGGACGTCGAGCACGATCGCCGTCTTCTCGAACCGCTCGCGGTCCTCCGAGACGAGCTCGGCCAGCTCGGGCAGGAGCTCGCCGGGCAGGTTGTCGACGCAGATGTAGCCGAGGTCCTCGAACAGCTTCGTGGCGGCCGTCTTGCCGGCCCCCGACAGGCCGCTCAGGATGACGACGTGCTGGCGGGCCGGCGGCTGGGCGACGGCGGCCGGGACAGACGGGTGGAGGGATCCGGAGCCGCTCATCGAGCGCAGTCTACGCCGCGCGCGCAGGGCGACCGTTCGCGGCGCCGGCGAGCGGCGGGCGTCCGAGGGTGGTCAGCGGCCGCCCCGGGCGATGAACCAGGTCGTCGCCTCGTACAGGATGTACATCGTCACCCCGAGCACGAACGGGCTGACCAGGTCGCCGCCCGGCGTGGCGACGGTGGCGAAGATGGTGATCCCCAGGATCACGTAGCGGCGCGACGAGCGGAGCCGCTGCGAGGTCAGGATGTTCACCCGGGACAGGGCGAACAGGATGATCGGGAACTCCATCGTCAGGCCGAACGCCAGGAACAGCGTGGTCACGAAGTCGAAGTACGACCCGGCGGTGATGAGCGGCTTCAGGTCGGCCGTCTGGAAGCCCAGCAGGAAGGCCGCCGCGTAGGGCAGGACGACGTAGGCGATCACGACCCCGAGGGCGAAGAAGAAGAGCGCCAGGGGCACCCACGGGCGGATGAGCCGGCGCTCCTGCTCGGTGAGGCCGGGGGCGATGAACGCCCACAGCTGGTAGAGGATGATCGGCATCGCCAGGATGATCCCGACGACGACCGCGATCTTCATCCGGATGAAGAACGGGTCGCCGATGCCGGTGAAGAAGAGCGGCGAGTCGCTCGGGATCGGCGCCTTGAGGATGCTGATGATCGGATCGCCGGCCACGAAGCCCGACGATCGACGCGAGGGCCACGGCCAGGACGACCCTGAAGATCCGCGTCCGCAGCTCGCCGAGGTGGTCGACCAGGCTCATCACCGCCTCGCCGGTCGGCGGCCCGGGCGCCGGGCTCGGACCGGGGCCGGCGCCCCGGGTCCGGGGCAGACCCGTCCGGTGTCGGGTCGTCGGTCATGACGATCGCCTGGTCCAGCCCCGCCGGCGCGGGCTAGGACGCGGACTCTGCGCCGGTCTTGTCGGACGAGGCGTCGGACGTCGCGACCGCGGACGCGACCTCGCCGGGCGGTGCAGCGACCGGGGCGTCGGCGGCGACCGGGGCCGGGATCGGGGCGGCGGTCGGAGCGGTCTCGGCCGGAGCCTCGGCCGGCACCGGAGCGGCGGCGAGCGCTGCCGCGGCGACCGGTGCGACGGCGGCCGGCGGCGCTGCCGGGGTGGCGCCGGCGGCCTGGTCCGGCGGCAGCGGCGAGGTGTCGATCTTGACCGCGTCCTGGATGTCCGACGAGGCCTTGCGGAACTCGCGCAGGCTCTTGCCGAGCGCGGAGCCCACGTCCGGCAGCCGGCCGGGGCCGAGGATGAGGAGCGCGATCACGAGGATGATGACGAGCTCGAGCGGTCCGGGAGTGGGCATCGGGAAGTGCTGCTCCTTACGGTCCGATACGCCCTGCGGCGGGCGACCTACAGTAGCACAGGGAGCCGTTCGGCCCAGTCGCGGGCGGCCGCCGCGAGGGCCTCGCCGGGGTCGGCCGCGGGGCCGCCGACGCGGTCGGTCGAGCGCTGCCCGGGCGATCCCCCGGGAGACGTTGACGAGGAGGCCGCCGCCCGCGCCCGACCGGCCGCGGGCGGACCCGTCGCCGGCCCGTGCCGGAGGACCGGCTCGACCTCGCCGCCCTGGGCGCCGACACCCGGGACCAGGAACGCCAGCCCCGGGGCGACCGCCCGGATCCGGGCCATCTCGTCCGGCGCCGTCGCGCCGACGACGAGCCCGACCGTCCCGCCCGGCCCCCAGCCGGCGGCCTGCCGGGCGACCCGCTCGAAGAGCGGCTCCGTCGGGCGATCCCGGCGATGCGGCGACACCACGAGGTCCTGGAGCTCGCCCGCGCCCGGGTTCGAGGTCCGGCACAGGACGTAGACGAAGCGATCGGGGCGATCGAGGAGCGGGGCGATCGCCTCGGAGCCGAGGTACGGGTTGGCGGTGACCGCGTCCGCTCCGAGGCGGTCGAACAGGGCCACGGCCTGGCGGGCGGCCGTCGACCCGATGTCGCCCCGCTTGGCATCGGCGACGAACGGGACGTCGGCGGGGATCATCGCCGCGCACCCGCTCGAGGGCGGCGATACCGTCCGGACCGAACGCCTCGAAGAAGGCGAGGTTGGCCTTGACCGCGGCCGCCGACGGCAGGCACGCCTCGAGGAGCAGCCGGCAGAAGGCCTCGATCCCGCGCGACGTCGGCCGGGAACCCCGGCGGCAGCGCCGTCCGGGTCCGGGTCGAGGCCGAGGCAGAGGACCGTCCGGACGGCCGCGGTCCGGGCCGCCAGCCGCTCGAGGTAGCCGGCGGTCACGGGGCGGTCGAGCCGCTCGGGCTGGCGGACGGAGCCGTGCCGCTCGGGCGACGGGTGCCGGCAGCTGGTCGGCCGGGATGTACCAGCTCGCGCCGGAGCCGCCGTCGAGGCCGCTGTACTGGGTCACGTCCGGCAGCTGGGTCGGCGGTCCAGGTCGGGCCGTTCCCGGTCAGGCCGATCATCTTGAGGTCGACGATCAGGCCCTCGATGTGCATGTACACGATCGAGTCGCCCTTCGGGGACCAGACCGGCGCCCACGACCGACCGTCGTTCGTCAGGCGGAGGACCTCGCTGCCGTTCCGGGCATCGAGGATCGCGACGTCGGTCCCCAGCGGGCTCGTCCTGGTCACGGCGACCCAGCGCCCGTCGGGCGACCAGGACGGCTGCATGTAGCCGGGGGCGCTGAGCACGGTGTTCTTCTTCGTCGCCGGGTCGTAGCGGTAGATGACCGGGGCGCCCCGGGTGCCGTCGCGACCGTTCTTGACGTACAGCAGCAGCTTGCCGTCCGGTCGCCAGGCCGGGTCCTGGTGGCCGAGCGGGGCGTTCTCGGCGAGACCCAGGCGCTTCGTCTTGTCGGTCTTGACGTCGTAGGTCTGGAGGACGACGTCGCTCTTGGTCGGGTCGGGACCGTCGCGACACGATCGCGACCGTCCGTCCGTCCGGCGAGACGCGCGGCTGGCGGATCCAGAAGAACCAGGTGTACGGGCCCTGGCGGTAGCGTCCGCTCAGCAGCTTCTCGGCGCCGGTCCCGTCGGGGTGGATCCGGGTCAGGATCGGGTAGGTCATCGCGTACGCGGTTCGGCCCCTCGGTGCCACCCGGGAAGTAGCCCTGGTCGTTGACGCTCTCGATGTAGTAGATCCACTGGCCGTCGGGCGACCAGCTCGGCATCGAGCCCATCCCGCTCGGTCGTGATCTGGATCGCCTTGTTCCCGGTCTGGGTCCACAGGTTGCCCTGCTTGACGAACACGAGGGTGCCCGGGATGTTCGTCCGCGGGTCGACGATGACCACGTTCGACGGCGCCGGCGTCCGGTCCGGCCCGACGCCACTCCCGCCGCCACCGCCACCGCCGCCACCGCCTCCGCCGCCACCGCCGAGCAGCGGGAGCGAGCCGGTGAACAGCGCCACGGTGGCCAGCGCGATGGCGACCAGACCGACGGCCGCGAGCGCCGGCGCGATCAGCGTGCCGGTCGGGCCGATCCCGTACGGATCGCTGGTCGGCCGCGCCCCGCGCGACATCCCGAAGCGACCGCTCCGCCGGGTCATGACGCCGCCCCGGCCGCGATCGGCTCGGGATCGCCGCCCGATCGTCGCCGCCAGCCGGGCCGCGTGACCGGCCGGCGCGACGTCGCGGATCTCCAGCTGGATCGACTCGTAGCCGCCGAACCGGCGGGTGACGACCCGGGCGACGACGTCGAGCCGGTCGCCCTCCCCCACCGCCCCGACGAGGTCGGCCCGGCCGAACGCGATGCCGTCGACGACGTCGAGCCGCTTGCGCAGCGTGAGCTGGGTGTGGCCGCCGTTCGCGGCACGGACACGGGTCACGGTGAGGCCCTCGACGATGACCAGTGGATCGGGGTTCCCGGGGCCGGTCGGGTCGAGCCGACGCAGCTCGGCCAGGAACGGGTAGTCGACCTCCGGAGCCGGGACGACCAGGTCGACCCGCAGCTCGGGGCGTCCATCGGACGAGGCGGGGAGCGCGGCCGTGACGAGGGCCAGGAAGCGCTCCCGGAACGTCTCCCAGTGCTCGGGCGGAAGCTCGAAGCCGGCGGCGCCCGGGTGACCGCCGTGGCGCACGAACAGGTCGGCGCAGTCGGCCAGCGCCGCGGCGAGGTCGAACCCGGCCGCGCTCCGGCACGACGCCCGGATGACGCCGTCGAGCTCGGTCCCGACCACCGCCGGCCGGCCGCGCTCCTCGGCCAGCCGGCCGGCGACGAGGCCGATGACGCCGACCGGCCAGTCGCCCCGGACGACCGTCGCGGCCGGGTCCCCGGGGTCGGCGGCCAGGACGGCCTGCGCCTCGCTCATCGCGGTCCTGGTGAGGTCCCGGCGGACGACGTTGGCGGCCTGGAGCCGCTCGGCGAGCTCGGCCGCCTCCGCCGGGTCGTCGGTCAGCAGAAGCCGGGCTGCCTCGAGCGCGTCGCCGACGCGACCCGCGGCATTCAGCCGGGGGGCGATGACGAACGCGACGGTCTCCAGGTCGACACCGCTCGGGGTCGTCCCGGCGAGGGCCAGGATGGCGGCCAGCCCGGGCAGCGGCTCGCTGCGCATCCGCTCGAGGCCGATCCGGGCGATCGCCCGGTTCTCGCCGATGATCGGGGCGACGTCGGCGACCGTGCCGATCGTGGCCAGCTCGGCCAGGGCCATCGCCCGGTCCGGGCCGCCGGGCATCCCGGCCAGGACGAGCTGGGCGACCTTGAAGGCGACGCCGCTGCCGGCCAGCCGCGGGTCCGGGTAGACCGAGTCCGAGCGATGGGGGTTGACCAGGGCCACCGCCGCGGGCAGCTCGGGCGGCAGCCGGTGGTGGTCGGTGACGATGACGTCGATCCCGCGCCGGCCGGCCTCGGCGACCTCGGCAACGCTCGTCGAGCCGGTGTCGACGGTGACGATCAGCGACCGTCCGGCGGCCTCGGCGGCGTCGACCGCCCGGAGGCTCAGCCCGTGCCCCTCGTCGAGCCGGCTCGGGACGTACGGCTCGACGTCGAGCCCGAACGCCCGCAGGGCCCGGACCATGATCGCCAGCCCGGTCAGCCCGTCGGCGTCGAAGTCGCCGAACACGACGACCCGCTCGCCGTCGGAGCGGGCCCGCTCGAGCCGGGCGAGGAGGCGGTCGGCGTCGGGCAGGAGCCGCGGGTCGTGGAGCCCCTCGCCGGTCGGCGCGACGAACGCGGCGAGCGCGTCCGGGTCGGCCACGCCGCGGGCCAGCAGGAGGGCCGCGACGCGATCCGAGAAGCCGGCGGCGCGGGCGGCCGACCGGAAGGCGGGGGTCGGATCGACGGCTTCGGGGAGATGCCAGCGGAAGCGCGGCTCGATCACGACGTCAGGATGCCACGGGCCGCTGCACGCGGCGTTACCGCGCCACCCGGCTCAGGACGCCGAGCGCCGGGCCGACCGGCCGGCGCCGGCCAGCCGCTCGCGTCGCCGGTCGTCCCAGTTGTGCCAGACGACGAGCAGCGGGCTGGCGTTGAAGATCGACGAGTAGGTGCCCGACACGATCCCGATGAGCAGGGCCAGGACGAAGTACGTCGTCGCGGCACCGCCGAACAGGAGGAGCGCGCTGAGGGTCAGGACGACGGTCAGGCTCGTGTTGATCGAGCGACCGAAGGTCTGCAGGATCGAGTGGTTGACGATCCGGTCGAACGGCTCGCCGATGTGGCGCGCCCGGTTCTCGCGGATCCGGTCGTAGACGACGATCGTGTCGTGGACGCTGAAGCCGATGACGGTCAGGACGGCGGTCACGAACAGGGCGTCGATCTGGACCCGGAAGAACGTGCCCAGGATGGCGAACGTGCCGATGACCACGATGACGTCGTGGACGAGCGCGACCAGCGCGGTGGCCCCGAACCGGACGTCGCGGAACCGGATGGTCATCCAGATGAGGATGCCGATCGAGCCGAGGATGACGAGCAGGGCCGCCTGCTGGGTCAGCTCCTCGCTGATGACCGGGCCGACCGTCGACAGGGCCCGCTGGGCGGCGATCGGGCCGAGCTCCTTCTCCAGGCCGGCCGCGATCTCACCCAGCTTGCCGGTCGTCGGGACGCCCGTGCCGCTGTCGGGGCCGGCCGAGGGCGCGGCGGACGAACCCGGTGCGGCCGACGACCCCGGTGACGCGGAGGCTCCGGCCGAGGCGGAGGCGGAGGCGGCCGGCGAGGCCGAGGCCGACGGCCGGGACGGCGACGCGGACGGGATCGCCGAGGCCGACGCGCTCGGTCCGGCCGATGCCGCCGCGCTGGGCGACGCGGACGCTCCGGCCGAGGCGGAGGCTCCCGGCGAGGCCGACGCGCCCGGCGAGGCCGATCCGCTCGGGGCCACCGACGGCGACGGGCTCGGCGACGGCCGGTGGCGGGAGGGTCACCTCGCGCGACCGGATCTCATAGAAGCCTTCGCTCGTGGCCACGACCGTGGCGTCGGCCACGCCCACCGTCGCGAGCGCCGACTTCAGCCGCTCGGAGGTCACGTTGGGGTCCTGGAACTTGATCTCCCAGGCGGTCCCGCCGGTGTAGTCGATCGAGAACTGGAGCCCGGCCTGGCCGTTGGTCAACGGGGTGAGGACGATGAAGATCAGGCCGGGGATCGTGATCAGCGCCGAGAACAGGAAGAACCAGCGGCGCTTGCCGATGACGTCAAACACGGGCACGCGCCTCGCGCGGGCCACGGCCCGGCGTCCGGGCCAGGAACTCGTCCTCGCCGACGCCCCACAGGCCGGCCTTCCGGGCCGGGTCCTGGCGGACGACGAAGCGCAGGATCGTCCGGGTCACGGTGACCGCCGTGAACATCGAGGTCAGCACGCCGATGATCAGGACCAGCGCGAAGCCCTTGATCGTCGGCGAGCCGAAGGCGTACAGGATCCCGGCCGTGATCAGGCTCGACACGTTCGAGTCGAGGATCGAGTTCCAGGCCCGGGCGAACCCGGCCTCGACGGCCGCGTTGAGCGACTTGCCGAGCCGGAGCTCCTCCTTCGTCCGCTCGAAGATGAGGATGTTCGCGTCGACCGCCATGCCGACCGACAGGACGAAGCCGGCGATCCCGGCCAGGGTCAGGGTGACCGGGATGAGCCGGAAGACCGCCAGCACCACGAGCGCGTAGTAGATGAGCGCGAGGTCGGCGACGATCCCCGGCAGCCGGTAGTAGATGAGCATGAACAGGAAGACGAGACCGATCCCGATCCCCCCGGCGACCAGGCTGGCATGGAGGAACTCCTTGCCCAGCGTCGCGCTGATCTGGGTGTCCTGGACGGCCTTGATCGGGAACGGCAGCGAGCCGTAGCGGAGGACCGTGACCAGGTTGTTCATCTGCGTCACCGCGTCGGCCCCGCTGCCCATCGTGATCTGCCCGGAGCCGGAGGTGATCGCCTCGCGGATGCTCGGCGCCGAGATGACCGTCCCGTCGAGGACGATCGCGAAGAAGTCGTCGACATGGGCGCTGGTGTAATCCGCGAACAGCTTGGAGGCCGTGCTATCCAGCGTGAAGGCGACGACCGGAGCGCCGGAGGTCTGGTCGGTGCCCGGGTTCGCGGCGGTCAGGTGGGTGCCGTCGAACAGCGGCACGAGGGCCGGATCCTGGGGCAGGAGCTGCCCGTCGACGACCCCGGTCGGGCCGCCGGTCGTGGCGGTCCCGTACGTGTCGGCCGGGAGCGGGACGAACGTCAGCGTGCCGGTCTGGCCGACCAGCCGCTCGATCTCCTCGCGGTTCGTGGCGCCCGGCAGCTCGATGACGACCCGGTCGGTGCCGTGGACGACGACGACCGGCTCGGACACGCCGGTCGAGTTGACCCGCCGCTCGACGATGTCGCGGATCGTGGCCATCGACGACGCGTCGGGCGACTTGCCGTTGACCGGCAGCGCCTGGTACTCGACCCGCAGGCCGCCCTGGAGGTCCAGCCCGAGCTTCGTCTCGAGGAGTCGGGGGCCGGCGGCGGGGTCGCCGAAGGCGGGGACCTTGAGGCCGGGCCAGAAGTCGATCGCGAGCGCGAACAGGCCGACGACGAGGATGATGAGGGGGCCGAAGCGACGCATCGCGGCGGACTATACCAGCCGGAGCCCGGGTCAGCCGCCGACGCGCCGGGCCGTGACGCCGGCTCAGGCCTCCAGGCCGGCCTTGATCCGGGCCGCCAGCGCCGGGCCGATGCCGGGCACCGCGGCGATCTGCTCGACCGGCGCCTCGCGGACGCGCTTGGCCGAGCCGAACACGCGGAGGAGCGCCCGCCGCCGCTTCGGCCCGACGCCGGGCAGGTCGTCGAACGCCGAGCGGACCGACGCCTTCGCCCGCAGGTCGCGGTGGTAGGTGATCGCGAAGCGATGCGCCTCGTCGCGCAGGCGCTGGACCAGGTAGAGCGCCTGGGACGTGGCCGGCAGGAGGATCGGCTCGGACCGGCCGGGGAGGAACAGCTCCTCGCGCTCCTTGGCCAGGCCGGCCAGCGGCAGGTCGTCGAGCCCCAGCTCGGCCAGCACCTCGGCCGCGGCGCTGACCTGGCCCTTCCCGCCGTCGACGATGACCAGGTCCGGCAGCCGCCAGCGGAGCTCCTCCTCGCTCCCCTCCTCGCCCGCCCTGGCCCGAACGAAGCGGCGCCGGAGGACCTCCTGGTGGCTGGCGAAGTCGTTCGGGCCCTGGACGGCCTTGATCCGGAACCGCCGGTAGTCGCCGGTCCTGGGCTTGCCCTCCTCGAAGACGACCATGCTGGCGACCGACTGGTCGCCCTGGAAGTTGCTGATGTCGTAGCACTCGATCCGGAGCGGCGGGTCGGCCAGGCCGAGCGCGTCGGCCAGCTCGCGCAGGGCGCCCAGGGTCTTGCCCTGGTCGGCCAGCCAGCGGGCCTGCTCGCGGGCCAGGGTCTCGGTCGCGTTGCGCACGGCGAGGGCCATCAGCTCCCGCTTCTCGCCGCGCTGCGGGACGCGGAGGTGGACCGGTCCGCCACGTCGCTCGGCCAGGAACGCCTCGAGGGCCGCCGCATCGTCGAGGCCGGGCAGCGTCGGGACGTAGACCTGGGACGGGATCGCCGTCGCCCGGCTGTAGTACTGCTCGAGGAAGCCGCCGAGGACCACCTCGTCGGCCGCCTCGCGGGCGGCGTCGAGGAGGAAGACGTCCCGTCCGATGAGCTTCCCGCCGCGGACGACGAACAGCTGGACGGCCGCCTGGTTGTCCTGACGGGCGAGCCCGACCAGGTCGAGCTCGGTCCGGGCGAAGGCGGCCATCTTCTGGCTCTCCATCGTCCGCTCGATGGCCCGGATCTTGTCGCGCATCACGGCGGCGCGCTCGTAGTCGGTCCGCTCGGCGGCCTCGGCCATGTCCCGCTCGAGGGCCTTGACCAGCGTCTCCTGGCGACCCTCGAGGAACAGCTCGACCTGCTCGATGTCGGCCCGGTAGGCCGCCTTCGAGATCGCCTCGATGCACGGGCCCTGGCAGCGCTTGATGTGGTACAGGAGGCACGGCCGCTGGAGCGCCCGCTTGCCCTCCCGGATGTCGATCGTGCAGGTCCGGAACGGGAACAGCCGCCGGATGAGGTTCATCGACTCGTCGACGCTCGTCGCCGAGGCGTACGGGCCGAAGTAGCGGCTGCCGTCGTTGGGCAGCTTGCGGGTCCGCTCGACCCGTGGGAAGTCGTCGGCCAGGGTGATCTTGATGTACGGGTAGCTCTTGTCGTCCTTGAGCCGGACGTTGAAGCGCGGGGCGTAGCGCTTGATCAGGTTGGCCTCGAGGAGGAGCGCCTCGGAGACCGAGTCGGTCATCGTGTAGTCGAGGTCGGCGACCCGGTCGATGACGCTCCGGATCCGGTGGACCTCGCCGCCGACCGCCTGCTTCTGCCAGTAGCTCCGGACGCGGGAGCGCAGGCTCTGGGCCTTGC
Source organism: uncultured Chloroflexia bacterium (assembly GCA_963837825.1). GTDB lineage: Bacteria > Chloroflexota > Limnocylindria > Limnocylindrales > CSP1-4 > Chersky-267. The sequence continues at coordinate 60,117 of CAWIOR010000001.1, read as the reverse complement.
CGACGTACAGGACGACGCCCCGGGCGTCCTTCATCAGGTAGACGCCGGGCCGGTCGGGCAGCTTCTTGAGGGTCGCCGAGAGCTCGGGGGTCACCCCCGGATGCTACCGCCGATAAGCGCGGGTGCAGTGCCGTGGGTGATGCTCGCCGTGCCCCGGGTGCGATCAGGGAGCCCGCATCTCCGCCAGGGTCGGGCAGGGATCGATCCCGTAGGTCGTGCACTCGGTGGCCGTGAACGTCCGGGTCAGCGACGCGCGGACGGTGTCGGCCAGCTCCGCCGGATCGACGGTCATGACGAGCAGGTCGCCGCCCTGCGGGGTGACGGCGAGATGCCGGTCGTCGATGAAGGCGACGCCCTGGACCTCCCGCCCGCCGAAGTCCATCTGCTGGCTCGAGCGCCCCGGTCTTCGTGTCCCAGACGCGCAGGATCCCGTCCGACGCTCCGGTGGCCATCAGCGACCCATCGGGGCTCAGCGCCATCGACTTCGGCGACCCCGTGTGCGCGTGCGGGACCGTCTTCGTGATCTTGAGCGTGGCCGCGTCGAGCCAGATCAACGTCGCGTCGCCGCCACCGCCGAAGCCGCCGACGGCGAGGATCGTCGAGCCGTCCGGCGTGAAGCCGATGAGTCCCAGCTTGTCCACCCCGAAGACGGACGTGTCCAGGCTGGTCGTCGTCACCGGCTCCCACGTCGTCGTCGACCGCATCTCGACGAGTCCGGTGGTGAAGTAGGACACCACGAGACCCTTCGAGTCCGGCGTGAACATGACCTGGTTCACGCCCTGCTCGGGATCGGTCGGAAGCTCGAAGATCACGTGCCCGTCGCGGGCGTCCCAGACGACCAGGTGTCCATCGAATCGCTACTCGAAGTGTTGCTGACCGCGGCGATCATCGTGCCGTCCGGCGACCAGCGGAGCGATTCGGACGGCAGCCCGAAGGGAACGGTGTCTTCGGGTAGGTCTGGCAGTCGGGTTGCTGGTCGCAGGCGGGAGCGTTCGTCCCACTGGCACATTCCCTGGAGTTCGACGATCGGCGCTCCGGTCGAGATGTCGGCAACCATCAGAGGACCCACGATCGGGAAGCGACTGGCCTCCTGGCTGACGAAGGTTCGTCCATCGGGCGAGATCGCCAGGTCCTGCGACCACCAACCGGGCGATGTCGCCACAGCTTCTGCTGCTGGAGATCCACGACCTGCACCACGATGCTGCCGTCGGGGCACATCTCGCCGAACGCGGCCTCGCCGGCGCGGGCTTTCAGGCTCCCGCCCAGGTGAAGCCCCGGCACGTCTGGACCTGGCCGAGGTCGCCCCTGTCCCCGATGTCGAGCAGCACGGCGGTCGCCGACACGTCGTTCGTCACCAGGACCGTCCGGCCATCGGCCGCGACCGATGTCGCGCCGCTGCCGACCGCCGACCAGCGTCGAGAGCACCTGTCCGGTGGTGCGGTCCCAGCGGCGCAGCGTCCCATCGCGAGAGGTCTGGAGGACCGTCTGGTCCGTCGGGTCGAACACCGGGTTGTCGCCGCTCCCGCCGGAGCCGGCCCACCTGCGCGATGAGCGTCGTCGCTCCGTCGGCGATCTCGTAGACGTAGATCGGACGGTCTCCGTACAGGAGCAGCGTGCCGTCCTCGTTCAGCTGCCGCGCGAAGAGTGCCGACGTCGCCGCGTGATCCTGCTCCAGCTGGAAGACCCGCTTCAGGCCGTGCTCGAGGTCGACGACGACCGAGGTGAAGCACGAGGCTCCGCACGCTCCAGCCTCCATCAGGTCGAAGCCGGCGAAGCGGCCGTCCCCGCTCAGCGTGCCGTTACCGAGCTGATAGGTCGCCCGATCGGCAAGGGCCGTCCGGGAGCCCGTGGCCAGGTCGACCACCGCCAGCGGTGTCAATGCCGTCGTCCGGCCAGTGGCAGCCCGTCTGTCCATCGGGGCCCGGGAATGGCGTCCAGACGAGCGCGCGGCTCCGGGAGACGGCGGGCACGGCACCGCCACACGGTCCCACGTCGATCGTCCGCTTGAGCTCGCCGGTCTGCGCGTTCCAGATCGCCACGCCGAGGGTGATCCCGGCTGGCGGCGCGACGTCGGCCTTGCCCCACCAGAGGCCCGCGATGACCTCCGTGCCATCGGCCGAGAACCAGGCCACCGCCCATGAAGTCGTCTCCGGGCGCAAGCCCACGTCCCGGTCGGCCAGGACCACAGCACCGTCCCGGTCCTCGGGTCGGCGACCTCCAGGCGGCCAGTTCCGGTGGCCACGAGGAGCCGGCCGGCGGGGGCAAGGTTGGTGAACAGCCCGGGCGCGGGATGGTCCTTGGGCCAGGTGTAGCGGGCGACGATCGGGTCGGCGGCCAGCACCTGGTGGAGCACGCTGGTCGACTGGTAGGTCGGCGTGTCGACGACGTTCATCGCCTCGACGGCCAGGAGCTTGGCCAGGCTCGGGTCCCGGTCGCGGGCCGCGAGGGCCGAGGCGATGAGCTCCCGGGAGCGCGCGTTGAGCGCCTCTCTGCCGCGCCTGGTCGGCTGGCCGCTGCTGCTGGCGAGCTGTTGCTGCTCCGTCGCGCGGCGCGCCTCGTCCCCGGCGCGCTGGCCCTGGAGGACGGCGAACCCGCCCGCCGCCACGGCCACGACGAGCAGGACCGCCGCACCGGCGAGCAGCGACCCGCAGCCGGCGGTTCATCCGCCGCTGGCGCTCGACCTCGCGCTCCGACGCCCGGCGGCTCTCGTCGAGGAAGGTCCGCTCGGTGGCGTTGAGCTCCACCTGGTGCTCGCCGGCCCACTCGAGCGCGGCCGCCAGGCGGGCGCCGCGGTAGAGGTCGCCCGATTCGCGCCCGCGCTGCTGCCAGTCGCGCGACCGCGCCGATCAGGTGGAGCCGGACCTGGCGGCCGGCCGCGTCCTCCTCCAGCCAGCCCTGGAGCCGCGGCCACTCGCGCAGCAGCGCCTCGTGGGCGACCTCGACGTGGCCGTCGCCGCGTGGTCAGCGAGCCGGGCGGCCGTCAGGGTGGCCAGGACCTCGCCGACGACCGGATCGCTGTCGGCGTCGAGCTCGTCGAGCGGACACGCGGCGGCGGACGAGCTCCGCGCCCTCGCCGGGTCCCGCGAGGCGCAGCAGGAGCGCCCGGGCGACCGCTCTGGCGGTGCGGGTCGAGCTCGGCGTAGGTGGCCTCGGCGAGCCGGGCGATGGCGCCCTGGAGGCCGCCGCTCGCGCGGTACGCCGCCGAGCGTCAGGCGGCCCGCTCTCGCGCGCCTGCCAGAGCTCGAGCAGGGCGGTCGAGAGGAGCGGCAGGACCCCCGGCTCGGTGCCGGCATCGGCGACGAGGGCCTCGGTGAGCGCCGGGCTCCACCCGCAGCCCGACCCGCTGCGCGGGATGCTCGATCGACCGCCGCGAGCTCGGCGCTGCGACAGCGGACCGACGAGGACCTGGTCGGAGCCGAGGAGCCTGGCCAGCGCGGGGTAGGCCGCGCAGCGGCCGTAGTGATCGGCCCGCATCGCGACGATCACCTTCAGGCCGGCGCGCTCGCCGGTGAGCAGGTCGATGAACGCGCTCCGCTCGGCGTCGTCGCGGGTGGCGTTGAAGACCTCCTCGAACTGGTCGACCACGACGACGAGCCGCTGGCCCGTCGCGAGGCCGGCGAGTGCGGCGTCGAGCGCGGCCGGAGGCATCGTCGACCGGCAGGGTCGTCCCGGGCAGGGCCCGGGCGAGGGCGCGCAGGAGCTCGGACAGCGGATGCTCGCCCGGCCGCAGGAACGCCTGGGGCCAGCTGTCGCTGCCCGGCAGGACCCCGCCGGCCAGGGCCGGCAGCAGGCCCGCCCGGAGCGCCGAGGACTTGCCGCTGCCGGAGTCGCCGACGAGCCCGAGGAACGTGCCGCCGACGAACCGGGCGATGAGCTCGGCGATCGAGCCGCTCGCGACCGAAGTAGTAGTCGGCGTCGGCGGCCTCGAACTCCGCCAGGCCCTTGTACGGGCAGACGGTCCGCGACCCGGCCTCCGGATCGCCCTCCTCCGCGGCCTCGGCCCCGTAGAGCCGCGTCCCGCTCCCGGGCCAGCTCGAGATCCGCCACGTCGCCGATCAGGGCCGCCTCGGCGTCGCGCAGCCCGCGGCGTCCGGCGGCGGTCCGATCGGCCGACGCCCCCAGGCGGCCGGCGGCCGCGGTCCGCGCCCAATGGCTGGCGACCCGGTGGACCGCGGCCGGCACCCCGCCGGACTCGCCGAGCAGGTCGCCGATGGGAGCGTCCTCCACGGCGCGGCCGGCGTAGAGGGCGACGATGGCTCGCACCGCGTCCGAGTCGATCGGGCCGACGGTCCGGCGCTGCTCGGGCGGAGCCAGCCGTTCGGCGACCGCGATGAGCTGGGGCGGAGCCTCGCGGCGGTGGGTGACGAGGAACATGCCGGGTCGGCCGGCGAGGTCGCGCGCCCGCTCGACGATCGGAGCTGACGGCATCGCCTGCCGCGGCGTCGAGGTCGTCGACGATGGTCAGGACGGGGCGGTCCGGTCGGGGCGTCGGCGTGCTCGGGCGCGGGTCGTCGGCGCGACGGGCCGCGGGAAGGTAGACGACCGCCGCGCCACCGTCATGGGCGATCGTCGCGAGCTCGGCGGCGAGCCGGGTCTTGCCGATGCCCGGGCGGCCCGGACAGGACCACGGTCCGGCCGTGGCCGTGGCTCGCGCGCCGCCAGTGCCAGCGCAGCCAGCGCAGCTCCCGGCTCACGGCCGGCGATCGGGACGATCGGATCGAGCTCCGGCGGCAGCGCCGGCACGCCGGCACGGACGGCCGCCGCCGACGCCGATCTCGCCGTCCTGAGCCATCGTCGCCACGCGCCGACACCTTGACCGCGGCGATCGGCTCGTCGTAGCCCTTGAACGTGGCCGGTTCGACGGGCCGATACTCGAGCCCGTCGACCTGGCCGGCCAGGTGGATGAGGCCCTCGCTGGCGAGGACCTCACCCGGCCCGGCGACGGCGCACAGTCGAGCGGCCAGGTTCAGCGCCGCGCCCGCGGTAGCCGTCGCCCACCGGCACGGCCTCGCCGGCATCGAGCCCGATGCCGACCCCGAGCGGCAGCCCGGGATCCGTCCGCGTCTCGTCCGCGAACGCCGACTGGAGCTCGACGGCGCCCGCGGAGCGCCTGGCGGGCCGAGTCGAAGACGGCCAGGGCCTCGTCGCCGCGCAGCTCGACGAGCTCGCCGCCCCACGCCTCGATGCCCTCGGCGGCGACCTGCGCGAACCGGCCGGTCAGTCGAGAGGCGGCCTCGTCGCCGTGCTGGGCCGTGAAGCGCGTGTAGCCCCGGATGTCCGCGATCAGGAACGTCCGGATCGCAGCGGGACGCCGACCGCGCTCGGTCGACGAGTCCATCTCCCTCCCGGCACGTGTCGACGCGCTGGCCCCGGTCGAGACTCTACACCGCCGATTCCCGGCAACGAGCGCCGGGCGGCCTCCGCAGCGCACTCTGTCGCCAAGTCACGGATAAGCGTCCGGCAAGACCGGGCGGGCAAGATCCGTCGATGTCCCATCCCGAGCTGCATCCGTCGGTTGCCGGCCGGCTGGACCGACTGACGCCCGACCAGCGGGCCGCCGCGACGGCGCCGCCGGGGCCGGTCCTGTGCCTCGCCCCGGCGGGCAGCGGCAAGACGACGACGCTCGTCGCCCGGATCGCCTGGCTCGTGGCGACCGGGACGCCGGCCGACGCGATCGCGGCGATCGCCTTCAACAAGCGGGCGGCCGACGAGCTGGTCGAGCGGGTCGACGCGGCCCTCCTCCCGCTCGGCGCCTCCCCCGGCGCGGTCCGCGTCCGGACGTTCCACGCGTTCGGGCGCGAGATCCTGCGCTCGGCGGGGCGGCCGGTCGAGCCGCTGGTCGACCGGGAGTGGCTCATCCGCCGGGTCGTGCCCGGCGCCGATGCCGCCGAGCGACGACGGCTCGACACGGCCTTCTCGACGCCTCAAGCTCGAGCACCGGCGTCGACAGCGAGGCGGTCGCGGCCGATCCGGCGGCCGGACCGCGGGCCCGGGCCTTCGTCGCCTGCGAGCGGGCGCTCGCCGAGGCGGGCGGGCTCGACTTCGACGACCTCGTGGCCCGCTCCCTGGCACTGCTCGAGACCGAGCCCGACCTGCTGGCCGGCTGGCGAGCCGCCTGCCGGGAGCTCCTCGTCGACGAGGTCCAGGACGTCGACCGCTCGCAGCTCGAGCTCGCCCTGCTGATCGCCGCCCCGGCGAACCGGATCTTCCTGGTCGGCGACGACGACCAGTCGATCTACGGCTGGCGACTGGCCGACGTGCGCCGCGTCTTGGCGCTCGCCGAGCGGCTGCCCGGCCTCGCCCGCCACGACCTGGTCACCAACTTCCGCTGCCCGGCGCCGGTCGTGGACCGAGCGGTGCGGCTCGTCGAGGGCAACACCGAGCGGTTCAGCAAGCGGATCGTGGCCCGGCCCGGGGCGACGGGTCGGCTGATCCTCGCCCCGGACGCCTCGGACGACGACGAGCGCGCCCGGCACGTGCTGGCCAGCTGGACCGCAACGGGAACCACGGCCAAACCGACCGACCGGGCGACCCGGGCGATCCTGGCCCGGACGAACCGCGAGCTCCTGCCGGCCGCGGCGGTCGCGGTCGAGCTCGGCATCCCGTTCCGAGCCGAGCGGCTGACGCTGCCGCTCGAGGACCCGCGCCTCGACGGGATCCTGGCCACGCTCGCCGACGACGACTCGGACCTCCCGCTGCTCGTTCGGCTGGCGGCACTCCGCGGGCGTGCTCTCGATGGCGATCGCGACCTCGAACCCGGAGCGGTCGACGAGCCCGATCGGACGGCCGAGCCGACCCCCGACCTCCTCCCCTTCGAGGAGCTGGTCGGTGCCGTCCTCGCCTGGGCCGCACGCTACGGCGACGCCCGCTCGTTCGTCGAGGCCGTCCGCGCGCGCCGGACCGCCCTGGCCGCGCTGCGCCGCGCGGACGCGACGCTCACCCTGGCCACCGCCCACTCGACCAAGGGCCTCGAGTTCGACGACGTCGCCATCGTCGACATGGACGACGGGCGGTTCCCGAGCCAGCGCTCGCTCGACGACGCCGACGATCCCGTCCGAGCCCTCGAGGAGGAGCGCCGCCTCGCCTACGTCGCCTGGACCCGTGCCCGGCGATCCCTGACCCTCGTCTACGACCCGGCGACCCCGTCCCGGTTCCTGCGCGAAGCCTTCGACCCGCAGGAGCTCGGATCGTGATCTCGCGCCTGCTCAGCGATTTCAGCAATCCCGACGCAGCCACGTAGAGGACGGCCGTCGCCACGGCGGCCAGCGCCACCCTCAGCAGGGTCCACAGGATCCGCCGCGGGACGCTGCGCTTCCCCACGGATGGTCGCAGGGCGCTGCCGGCCTCGGTTCGAGCGCCCGCTGGAGCCCCGGTCTCAGCCGGCCACGGGCCGACCGCCACGACCGCCGCGGTCGCCGCGGTCGCCGCGGCGCGGGGCGCGGATCCCGGGAACCGAGCCCGGATGTCTGCGACCGGTGTCGGCGCGAACGGCAGCGCGGGCGCGAGAGCTTCTGCCACGGGCTGGAGGCGGGCGGCCGGCATCATGGCCTCGGCCCCGGTGGCGACCGGCGGCTCGAGCGGGGTCGGCGCAACCAGCGGCCCGGCAGGGGGGAGGATCGACCTCAGCACCGAAACGGTCGTGACCGACTTCCAGGCCGTCGGGGGTGCGGTTGACGGCTGGTGAGCCTTCGGCGGTGCGGCGGCAAAGAGCGGCAACCCGAGCAGCTCCAGGGGGACCGGGTCCGAGTCGGCGGTCGTGCTCGCGGATGGCGGCGAGGCGGCCGCCGGGTCGCGCGTCGGGAAGAGGCCCACCAGGGCCGGCGACGGGCCGGCGGTCCCCCGTTCCATGGGTGGGTGGGACACCCGCAAGCGACGAAGTCCCGCGGGCCCGCCCACTGCCGCCGACGGTTCGGGCGACTGCTCGCCCTCGACGCTCGAGCGGGGCTCGCCGGCGGTCTGGCCGGGAGTCTCCGGCGGCTGGTAACGGTCGCGGGTCAGTTCGGTCCGGTCCATCGTTCCAGATACTACGCGGCCACGGAAGCTCGACGCCTGCCCGACCCGGCGACACGTTGACCCTCGCGACCGCCCACTCGACCAAGGGTCTCAAGTACGACGACGTCGCGGTCGTGGACATGGACGACGGTCGGTTCCCTAGCCAGCGGTCACTCGACGACGCCGACGACCCGACGCGTGCGCTCGGGGAGGAGCGCCGTCTCGCCTACGTCGCATGGAGCCGCGCCCGCCGTCACTGGCGCTGGCCCTACGACCCCGCGGCAGCGTCCCGCTTCCTGCTCGAGTCGCTCGCTGTCGATGAGCTTCCTGATGAGAAGGATACGAATGGCACTTACCTGAACCGCACTCCGCTGTAGCAGTCTTCACAAGACCGCACCAGAACTCCGCCAGCAGGCCGCTCGTCGATCGGGCCACGCGCGTCAACCCGAGACACTGAACGCGCCCGTCCGCCGGAGGGGGAATCCGGCATCCGTCCGGATCGGAGACGGAAAGGGGGTGGCCCATACTCCTGCCCGAGCTGTGATCTGAGTGCGCTCTGCGCTCAGCGACGGGCATTCCCGAGTCGCCGCAGCGCTCCTCAGCGCGCCTCAGCCGGCAATGCCCACCCATCTGCGTCGTCGTGCCGCCGCCCAGTGCGCGCGCACGGGACAGGGGGAGATCAATGCGCAAAGTCTTCTCATTGGTATTCGTGGCCACGGCCACGCTTGCGATCGTGGTAGGCGTCGCCGTCGCGTGGACGAGCAGCGCCACGCAGTCCTACACCACCCCAGCCGGTTCGCTGGCCGTCGCGATCGCCGACGACCACTACACCGGCAACAAGGTCTATCCGACGGGTACCGACATCTTCGTGCTGTACGGTCGGATCCAGAACAACACCCCGGCCGACCCTGGTATCGCCGTCCAGATCATCGGCGGCAGCGTCGATGTCACCAACGCCGGTGTGCCGACCTGTGACTCCTTCCGCGTTGCCGGCGGGATCACGGGCAACCTGTCCGTCCAGGACAGCAGCTTCGTCAGCCCAGGTGGGAACGTCGGTGGACAGTGGTACGCGAACCTCCACATGAACACCGATGCGCCGAACGCATGCCAGGGTCAGACGATCAGCTACGACGTCATCGTCAACGCCGGAACGTAGGTCTCAGGTAGCCGAGGAGGTCGACGATGCTCGCTCTCCTCGGCTCCGCTCAAGGAGCCCGTCGGAAATGGAGTCGACGAACGCGTCCGATTTGCTCGCGAGCAGACGGGGTCGCCTCACGCCTATCGGCGTTATCGTCCGATTGATCGGTTCGATCCTGGCCGGCCTCCTGGTGGCGGCCGTCGTGGTCACGCTGGTCGCGACCCAGTTCCTCGGGTTCCACGCCTTCGGGATCGCGTCCGACAGCATGCTTCCAGCCCTCCATCGCGGCGACCTGGTCGTCACCCGGCCCGTCTCCATCTCCGCCGTCACGAGCGGCGACATCGTGGCCTTCGACGAAGGCCAGGTGACGAAGGTCACCGTGGTCCATCGCGTCGTCGGAGTCATCAACGTCACCGTCAACACCACCGACTCGAAGACCGGCATCAAGTCCAGTGACACCAGCCGTCTGCTTCAGACGAAGGGCGACGCGAACCCGGCGGCCGACGGAACACCCGTCGCGGCGGACCGGTTCCGTGGACTCGTGTTCGTCTCGGTCCCGGCCGTCGGCGGCGTCCTGGGTGCGGGCCAGGTCCAGTCGCTCCTATTCGCGGTAGCGATCGCTACCGCGGTCATGTGGCTGGTCTACGAGAGCGTCCGATTCCGTCGGCGCCGCCGGACGCCGGCTTGACCACGATGCTCCGCGCCTCGCCCTCCTTCCGGATCCTGGCTCTCGTCCCCGCCGTCTTCCTGATCGTCGGCTCGTCGGTCGGGATCGGTTACGGCGTGGCGAACGGCGCGCTCGGCCACTTCGTCGCCCAGGCGGGCAGCTGGGTGAACCAACCTCCGGGGCCGCCGACGACGCCGCCCGAGTGCACCGACCTGACCTTCAAGCAGGTGATCGTCGGAACGGCCGGTGACGACACGATCGTCGCAGGCGACCGAGCCACGCTCGTCTTCGGGCTGGACGGCAACGACACGATCCGTGGCGGCAAAGGATCGGACTGCCTCGTCGGAGGTGGCGGCGACGACCTGTTGATCGGCGACAAGGGTGCCGACGTCCTGCTCGGCGGCGAGGGTAACGACCTCCTCATCGGCGATGGTGAGAAGGATCACCACGAGGACGACGCCACCGCGGCAGGAGTCACCGGCAACGACGCCCGACACGGCGGCCATTCGCGCGACGTGCTCGACGGCGGCAACGGCATCGACGACTGCCGGGGGAACAGGAACGACGCCTTCATCAGCTGCGAGCGGGTGGTCCGTTCACAGACGGTCCAGGACGTCCCGATCATCCCGCCGTTTCAGGGTCCGCAGCCCCCCGGGTCGGCTCCGGGGCCCACAGAAGGACCACCCGACCCGGCGGCGGGACCGACCGCGGACCCGGCGCCCGAGGCGACCGTCGATCCGATCGTGGGTCCCACCCCGACACCGACTGAGGATCCGACACCGAGCCCGACGTATGACCCCACGCCGGACCCGACCGCTGCGCCGACACCGGACCCGACCGCTGCGCCGACACCGGACCCGACCGCTGCGCCGACGCCGGACCCGACCGCTGCGCCGACACCGGACCCGACCCCTGCGCCGACACCGGACCCGACACCCGATCCCGACGCCGGATCCCACGCCCGACCCGACACCGGACCCGACCGCGCCCCCGCCGGCCTGAGGGTCGGCCAGGCGTCCGGAGCCCGGTCGATCTCGCTTCAGCGTGAGCGGTCGTACCGGGCCAGCTCGCGGATGAGCCGGTCGATCGCCTCGAGGAACGGCTCGGTGGCCTCGGGCGGCAGCGCGTCGCGGACCGAGTCCTTCGGGCCGTAGGCCGATCGGGCCCGGACGGCCGCGCGCCGGACGTCGCGCGAGATCGCCGTCGCGGAGGACATCCGGGATGCCGCCGAGCTCGCGGCTCCAGCGCGCGCTGCCGCGCTCGCGTCCGCCGCGCGCCAGCAGCCGGTCGCCGGCCCGGGCCGCGACGAGCGCGCGCTCGTCGATCGAGCGGCAGCTCGTGACGGGCCGGCCGCGGCGCGCGGGCGACCTCGGCCATCGTCAGCCCCGGGCGGCGGCGCGCTTGCGGCTCGGCGACGATCGGCAGCGGGATCGCCTCGTCGCGGCCCCGTTGCCGCCGTCGCGCGTCTCCCCCGCCCCGCCTCGTCGGCGAACGTGACGTCGCTGAGCGGGACGAGCGGCTCGCCGCGGAGGACCCTGGCCGAGGTACTCGCCGGTCGCCGAGCCGCGGACCCGGGCGACCTCCTCGGGCGTCCCCTCGGCGACGATCCGGCCGCCCCGGAAGCCGCCCGCCGGGCCCGAGGTCGACGATCCAGTCGGCCGTCTTGATGACGTCGAGGTTGTGCTCGATGACGAGGACCGTGTTGCCCTGGTCGACCAGCCGGTGGAGGACCTGGAGGAGCTTCTCGACGTCGGCGAAGTGGAGCCCGGTCGTCGGCTCGTCGAGGAGGTAGAGCGTCCGGCCGGTCGCCCGCCGGCTGAGCTCGGTGGCCAGCTTGACCCGCTGGGCCTCGCCGCCCGACAGGGTCGTCGCCGGCTGGCCGAGGTGGACGTAGCCCAGCCCGACCTCGGACAGGACCCGCAGCTTGGCGGCGACGTTCGGGACCGCGGCGAAGACGTCGAGCGCCTCCTCGATCGTCATCTCGAGGACGTCGGCGATCGAGCGGCCCTTGTAGTGGATCTCGAGCGCCTCGCGGTTGTAGCGCTTGCCCTTGCACACCTCGCAGGTGACGTAGACGTCGGCCAGGAACTGCATCTCGATCTTGAGGATCCCGTCGCCCTTGCAGTTCTCGCACCGGCCGCCCTTGACGTTGAAGCTGAACCGGCCGGGCTTGTAGCCGCGGACCCGGGCCTCGGGGACGCCGGCGAACAGCTCGCGGATCGGGCCGAACAGGCCGGTGTAGGTGGCCGGGTTCGAGCGCGGCGTCCGGCCGATCGGGCTCTGGTCGATCTCGATGATCTTGTCGATCGCCTCGACCCCGTCGATCCCGTCATGGGGTCCCGGCTCGTCGCGCGCGCCGTTCAGCCGGCGGGCCAGCTCGCGGTAGAGGATCTCGGTCACCAGCGTGCTCTTGCCCGAGCCCGACACGCCGGTCACCGCGATGAACCGGCCGAGCGGGAAGCGGACGTCGATGTCCTTGAGGTTGTGGGCGCGGGCGCCCGCGCACGACGAGCGCCCTGCCGTTGCCCTTCCGCCGCCTGGCCGGGATCGGGACGACCAGCTCGCCCGCGCAGGTAGGCGCCGGTGATCGAGCGCGGCTCGGCCAGGAGCGTCTCGAGCGGGCCGTTGGCGATGACCTCGCCGCCGTGCTCGCCGGCCCCGGGCCCGATGTCGATGACCCAGTCGGCGGTCCGGATCGTCTCCTCGTCGTGCTCGACGACGAGGACCGTGTTGCCCAGGTCGCGCAGCCGGGTCAGGGTCGCGATGAGCTTGGCGTTGTCCTTCTGGTGGAGCCCGATCGACGGCTCGTCGAGGATGTACAGGACGCCCATCAGGCCGGCCCCGATCTGGGTCGCCAGGCGGATCCGCTGGGCCTCGCCGCCGGACAGGGTCTGGCTCGTCCGGTCGATCGTCAGGTAGTCGAGCCCGACGTCGACGAGGAAGCCGAGCCGGGCCGCGATCTCCTTGACGACCTGCCGGGCGATCGCCGTCTCGCGCTCGGTCAGCCGGGCCGACAGGCCCTCGATCCAGGCCAGCGCATCGGTGATCGACAGGGTCGAGACCTCCCAGATGCTCCGGCCGTCGACGGTGACCGCCAGGACCTCCGGCTTGAGCCGCTTGCCGCCGCAGGTCGGGCAGGGCCGGGTGACCATGAACCGCTCGAGCTCCGTCTTGACGTAGTCCGAGTCGGTCTCGCGGTAGCGCCGGGCGAGGTTCGGGATGATCCCCTCGAAGCTGGCGGTGTAGGTGTTCTCGCCGCGCTCGTGGCGGTAGCCGATGACGACCTGCTCGCCCTTCGGCGCGTTGAGCAGGTAGTCGAAGCGCCTCCGGCGGGAGCGTCGCCGATCGGCACGTCCGGGTCCCAGCCGTGGGCCCGGCAGACCGCCTCGGCCACCTTGCCGAACCACGAATCGGCCATCGGCATCCGGGCCCACGGCCGGAGCAGGGCGCCCTTCGAGACCGACAGGCGTCTTGTCCGGGACGACCAGGTCCGGGTCGATCTCGAGCCGGGTCCCCAGGCCGGTGCAGTCCGGGCAGGCCCCGTGGGGCGAGTTGAACGAGAAGTTGCGCGGCTCGAGCTCGTCGATCGTGAACCCGTCGTAGGCGCACGAGTAGCGCTCCGAGTAGCGGCGCTCCTCGAACCCGGCCGGCTCGCCGTCGCGCGGGACCGGCGCGATGACCACGATCCCCTCGCCGAGCCGCAGCGCGGTCTCGATCGAGTCGGCCAGCCGGGCGGCATCGGGGTCCGGGATCGGCTGGCCGGTCTCCGGGTCGAGCGGGCGGCCGTCGGCGTCGCGCGGCCGCGTCCTCGGGCGCCTCGGCCCGGCGGACGACGAAGCGGTCGACGACGACCTCGATCGTGTGGCGCTTGTACTTGTCGAGGGTCGGCGCCTCGGACAGGTCGTACTGCTCGCCGTCGACCCGGACCCGGACGAAGCCCTGCTTGCGGGCCGCCTCGAAGACCCGGTCCCCCTCGGTCTTGCGGTCCTTGATCAGCGGGCCGAGGACGAGCAGCCGGGTCCCCTCGGGCAGGGCCAGGACCTGGTCGACGATCTGCTGGACCGTCTGGCGCTGGATCTCGTGGCCGTTCGGGCAGTGCGGGTGGCCGATCCGGGCGAACAGCAGCCGGAGGTGGTCGTAGATCTCGGTGACCGTGCCGACCGTCGAGCGCGGGTTGCGGCTGGCGCCCTTCTGGTCGATCGAGATGGCCGGGCGACAGGCCGTCGATCTGGTCGACGTCCGGCTTCTCCATCTGGCCCAGGAACTGGCGGGCGTAGGCGCTCAGGCTCTCGACGTAGCGGCGCTGCCCCTCGGCGTAGATCGTGTCGAAGGCGAGGCTGCTCTTGCCGCTCCCGGACAGCCCGGTGATGACGACCAGCCGGTCGCGCGGGAAGGCGACGGTGATGTCCTTGAGGTTGTGCTCGCGCGCGCCGCGAACGACGATCCGGTCCTGGGGCATCTCGCGCCCAGTGTACCCGACCCGCGTGAAACCGAACGGACGTTCAGGACGCCCGGGCCCCCGACCGCCACGCTCAGCGACTGGTATCTTCGATCCATGGATGCGGCGGTGACCGGATGAGCCTCGATACGTTGGTCGAAGAGGTCCGCCGTCGCCGAACGCCCGACGAGGCGCTCCACCTGACGGCGATCGCCGTGCTCGCCGACAGCGAGCTGGCAGGGGGCGACGACCAGATCGCCCTCGCCCTCGCCGGGTGGGCGGCCGTCCGCGCCGAGGGCGCGACCGAGGTCTACCCGACGCTGTCCGCTCCGTCGCTCGCGCTGGTCCGCTCCGGGGTGGCCCTGACCGACCGGATCTTCACGATGCTGCCGAAGGACGACCGGGCCAACCTCGTGTGCATCGGCTTCCTCGGCCTCGTCGCCGAGCGACTCGGCAGCGGACCGAAGTCCCGCCGCCGTCGCAAGCGGGCCCGGGCCGAGCAGGACGGCGGCCCAACCGTGCCGCGAGCACCGCAGCCAGCCGAGGGCTGAGCGCGGTCGAAGCGGCTCCCGGAGCACCGCGCCGGCGACGTCTCGACCGATCCTGATAGCCCGGTGGGCACGGCCGGTCCTGGCTTGGCTGGCGCGGCTTCAGCGTGGCGCCGCCGAACCTATGTCGCGTATCCTCGTGCGCGTGGAGGAACCTCGAACCATCGAACCGGCCGCGCCAGCCAGGGACGTCCCCTCACTGTCCGCCCTGCTCGGGGTCAGGTACCGCGAAGCCGTCTGGGCGTGGTACGCCGCCGACCATGCCGGGTCGACGTCCACGCGGGCCGCACGCCTCGAGGAGCGGGTGCGTCTCCTCGAGGAGGCCGCGGCGTCAGTCGGGCTGCCTGCCCGGTGGTACTTCCTCGAGTCGGCGCGTCTCATCCGTGCCGGAGTGCTGACGGGGGCAAGAAGCGCCTTCGATGCCGGCGTCGCGGCGTCGAAGTCCTCGACCGCGCCCGCCGCATTCCCGGTCACGGTCGATATCGGCGTTCTGCCGCCAGCTGTGGATGTCGCGGTCGTGGCGACGAAGGTCGAGCCGCCGCCGCGACCCGGATTCCTCCGCGGGATCGCGGCGCGCTTGCTGCCGCCCTGGCGGTCCTGACTCGATCCAGGGGGCGGAGCCGCCCCGAGCTACGCGCGGTCGCCCCGCGACAGCGACCGTCACGGTGCCTCGAATCGTCACCACCGCCGGCGCGATGTGACGGTTCTGCTCCGCCGCCAGCACCGGGACCAGGTGCTTGGCGAACAGGCTCGGACCTATGAGACCGCCGCGCCGGCTGCCGCCGCCTGGGCGTCGGCGCATTCGATGACCACGAACGCGGTCCGCTCCCCCGCCCTGACGGGATGGAACCGGCGGAACCCCGGCTGCGCCAGGAAGACCGGCCGGAACTCGCGCTCGACCGTGCCCACGAGCTCGTCGACGGGGATGGTCAGCTCCAGGCGGTTGATGACGATCGCCGACATCGGCGACGCGCCCTCCGGCATCGCTGACCCGGCCCTTCCTTGGCCCCCGCTCGGCTCCGGTCAGCCGGGGGTCGAATGGTAACGCCGCGAGAGTCGGCGTCTCTATCGAGACGGCGCACCTGGGCTCGTGACCCTCGTTGCCCGGGACGCAACAGAACGCGTGGATGGCGGCGTGGGATCCGGGCTCTACCGACGCTCGTTGTCCGGGGCTCAACAGAGTGGGTGCATCGGGGCGCAGGCGGTCGGCCCTGGCCGCGTTTGTTGTCCGGGATGCAACAGCCGCCCGGGCCCGTCACCGATCGACCCGGGACTGGCTCCGGGGATGGTTCGGCAGCCTGAGCCCGGCGTCGGGGTGCCGCTTCTGAAGGGGGCTTCAGGCTCAAAGCGGACCATCCCGCGCTGCCGAGTGAGCGTCATTCGCCCCCTGCTGAGCCTCGGATGCAGGGCGCTGATCAGCGCCCCGAGCAGGCCCGCGGAGCGGGTCGGGGGCGGTAGTTTCCGCAGGACCTCCCGAACGGTCGGCGAGGCGTGGCTCAGCTGCCACCGGACCTCGTCGGCGACGGCGGTCGGATCATGGGGCGCGGCCAGCCCGGCGGCCTTCGCGGCGTAGGCTGCCGCGCCGCGCGCGTGGGCCGCCATGTGGGCCGTGCCCGCCGCCTGACCCGCGGCCCGGGCGGCGGCGACGGCGGCCGGGTCGTCGACCTCCCGAGCCGCGGCGTGTGCCCGGGCGGCCAGGGCGCGGACCTGCCCGATCCGCAGCTCGCCACGGGCGAAGGCACGGAGGCCGTCGATAGCTTTACGTGGGCGGGTGTCGTTCGGGGCCTGCGCCTCGAAGAGCGAGAGGGTCCGCTCGGCACAGTCGGCGGCCCACACGGCCAGCACACGCCGGTCGTCCTCGCTCAGGGTCAAGGCACCCGGCCGGCGTTCCATACCCGAGGATCCTCCCATCGCCTGTCCGAACGAAGTCGAAACCCCCACGAGACGCGTTACCCCCACCCGGCGCCTCAGCGTGGCGGCCCGGCCTCCACGCGGGCGAGCAGGGCGTCGACCGGGCCGCGCATCCCGGACAGGCTCTCGAGCCACCACGTCGCGCCGGCCTCGGCGTAGCCGCGTGCGAGGTCCGCGCCGACGGGTCCCGGATCGGAGTAGGCGAACACCGCGATGTCGAACGGCTCGCCGATCCGGCCCAGCGCGGCCCGCTCGGCGTGGACGCGGTCGACGAGCGGGCCGAGGGCTGCTGGGAGCAGCTCGATCCCGGACCCGTCTTCGTTGACCGCGATGGCGATCCAGCCGTCCAGGGAGGCCGCCCGACGCAGGGCGGCCGGGCGCATCCCGCCGAACCAGATCGGGGGCCGCGGCTGCTGGACCGGGCGCGGTCCGATCGCCGCGCCGGCGACGCGGAAGGCCGGGCCCTTGTGGGTGACGGTCTGCCCCCGGAGGAACGCGTCGACCAGCCCGAGCGCCTCGTCCATCTTCGCCAGGCGCTCCTCCCGATCCCACGTCTCGCCGAACGCCTCGAAGTCCGCCGGGTCGCCACCGCCGCCGACGCCGAGGATGAGCCGTCCCCCGCTCAGCCGATCGAGCGTGGCGGCCGCCTGGGCGACGAGCTGCGGCCGGCGGCGCGGAAGCGCGATGACCGAGGCGATCAGACGTAGCCGCTCGGTCGCAGACGCCACGGCCGCGAGCGCGACGAACGGATCGGGCGCGGCCGCTCCCATCGACACGCCGGTGGTGTCCCAGATGCTGATCCCGTCCCAGCCGCTCGCCTCGGCGGCCCGGGCGAACCGGACGATCGTGGCCGGGTCGGCCATCTCGTCACCGAGCGGGGCGATGTCGATCGCGTAGCGCATCCGAGGCCGCCCGCAGCCTAGCGCCGGCGGCGGGGCGGGCGGCTCCCGGTCCGCTTGATGACGTTCGGCGTGACGGTCCGGTCCCAGGTCGGCCGGTCGAGCCAGCGGGCCTGCCAGCCGCCGTCGTCCTCGTGCTCGTCGCGGATCCCGGGCAGCCAGTCCGAGGCGGTCGCGGCGGCGGTCTCGTCGAGGGTCTCGGCCGGCTCGTCGGCGGTCGCCGGGAGGACCGTCACGGTGGTGACCTCGAGGTGGGGGGCGGTCGGCTGCTGGGCGCGCTGGCCGGGCCGCCGGGTCGACGTGGCCCGCGAGCCGGCGGCGCCCTTCGGGGCCGGTGGTCCCTCCCCCGCCCGGCCCGCCCGCTCGGCCGCCCGGGCGACCTCGGCCGAGGCGTCCTGCTCGAGGACGCGGAGGCGGATCTGCTGGATCTCGTCGCGCAGGACGGCCGCCCGCTCGAACTCGAGGTTCTTGGCGGCGTTGCGCATGTCCGCCTCCATCCGGGTGATGAGCGCCTCGACCTGGGCGACGCTCTGGGCGCCGAGGTCGCGCGGTCCGTACCGACCGGCGGCCGCGCCGGCCGTGTAGACCTCGGTCGTCTCGGCGACCGCCCGGAGCCGCTCGTTGATGTCGTGGATCTCCTTGACGATCGTCGTCGGCTCGATCCCGTGCTCGACGTTGTAGCGCACCTGGACCTCGCGCCGGCGGTTCGTCTCGTCGATCGCGGCCTGCATCGACTCGGTCACCCGGTCGGCGTACATCACGACCTCGCCGCCGATGTTGCGGGCCGCCCGGCCGATCATCTGGATGAGCGACCAGGCGCTGCGCAGGAAGCCTTCCTTGTCGGCGTCGAGGATCGCCACCAGGGTGACCTCGGGCAGGTCGATCCCCTCGCGGAGCAGGTTGATCCCGACGAGCACGTCGTAGACCCCGAGCCGGAGGTCGCGCAGGATCTGGACCCGCTCGAGGGTGTCGACCTCGCTGTGGAGGTACTGGACCTTGACCCCGAGCTCGTGCAGGTAGTCGGCCAGGTCCTCGGCCATCTTCTTGGTCAGGGTCGTGACGATCGACCGCTCGCCGCGCTCGACCCGGCCGCGGATCTCCTCGAGCAGGTCGTCGATCTGGCCCTCCGTCGGGCGGACGGCGATCCGCGGGTCGACGACCCCGGTCGGGCGGATGAGCTGCTCGACGATCCGCTCGCTCTTCTCCAGCTCGTACGGACCCGGCGTCGCGCTCATGTAGACGGCCTGGCGGACGGTCGCCTCGAACTCCTCGAAGGTCAGCGGCCGGTTGTCGAGGGCCGACGGGAGGCGGAACCCGAAGTCGACCAGGATCTCCTTGCGGGTCCGGTCGTTCTTGTACATCCCCACGACCTGGGGGATCGACATGTGGCTCTCGTCGACGACCAGCAGCCAGTCCGGCGGGAAGTAGTCGAGCAGCGTCCACGGCCGCGACCCGGCCGCCCGGCGGGCGAGATGGCGGCTGTAGTTCTCGACCCCGGAGCAGTAGCCGAGCTCGCGCATCATCTCCAGGTCGAAGGTCGTCCGCTGGCGCAGGCGGGCCGCCTCGAGGACGCGGCCCTGGGCCTCCAGCTCGCCGACCCGGAGCTCCATCTCCGCGTCGATGTCGACGAGGGCCTCCTTGAGCTTGTCGGCCGGCGTCACGAAGTGGGTGGCCGGGTAGACGTTCAGGTCGTTCCGCTCGGCCAGCAGCTCGCCGGTCAGCGGGTCCACCTCGGTGATCCGCTCGACCTCGTCGCCGAAGAACTCGACCCGGACGATCCGGTCGTCCGACGCCGGGCCGATCTCGAGGGTGTCGCCGCGGACCCGGAAGCGCGCCCGCTGGAGGGCCTGGTCGTTGCGCTGGTACTGCAGATCGACCAGGTGGCGGAGGACGGCGTCGCGCCGGTACTGGCCGCCGCGCTTGAGGCGGAGGACGGTCGCCCCGTAGTCGACCGGCGCGCCCAGGCCGTAGATGCAGCTGACGCTGGCGACGATGATCACGTCGCGCCGCTCGAACAGGGCGTGGGTCGCGGCGTGGCGGAGCTTGTCGATCTCCTCGTTCCGGCTCGAGTCCTTCTCGATGTACGTGTCCGAGCGGGGCAGGTACGCCTCGGGCTGGTAGTAGTCGAAGTAGCTGACGAAGTACTCGACCGCGTTGTCCGGGAAGAACTCGCGGAACTCGGCGTACAGCTGGGCCGCCAGCGTCTTGTTGTGGGCCAGCACGAGGGTCGGCCGATTGTGCCGGGCGATGGTCCAGGCGATGGTGGCCGTCTTTCCGGTGCCGGTCGCCCCCAGGAGGGTCTGGTGGCGCAGCCCGCGAGCGAGCCCGTCGGCCAGCTTGTCGATCGCCTGGGGCTGGTCGCCGGTCGGCTCGAAGTCGGCGACCAGCTTGAAGTCGGGCATGGGTCGAGGATACACGAGACGGTCGAAACAGAACAGCCGTTCTAGCCCCGGCGCGGTGACCCCGGCGGGACCCGGGCCGGTGCGTCCGCGCCACTCCCGTACGAACGCAAGGCACGCTCGGGACTAATCGCCCTCTCGGGTTGCCATGCTGCCGATGGCATGCTCCGGTCCGGGGCCGAGATGGCGCGAGCGCGTACCGGAGCGCGTCGCCGGTCCGGGGTGGAGAGGACTGGCCAGGATGGTGCGCGGGACGCGCCGCCGACGGTTGCCCGACAGGCCGGGACAGGCCGGCCAGAGCCTGCTCGAGTTCGCCCTGGCCCTGCCGATCTTCGTCACCCTGATGATGGGCGTCCTGGAGTTCGGCTTCCTCTACAACAACATCCTGACGGTCCAGTACGCCGCCCGACAAGGCGTCAGCGCGGCCGCCCAGGCCGGCGGCGTCGACGGCGCCGACTGCTCGATCCTGAAGGCCGTCGAGCGGGCCCTGACCTCGCCGATCGACAAGGCCCGGATCAGCTCGGTCAAGATCTTCAAGTCGGACACGAACGGCGACCCGATCCCGGGCGTGGCCAACGAGTACCTCCGGGTCGGCACCCTCGACTGCCCCGGCTCGGAGGCCGAGCCGTACACCCTGGTCGGCGCCGAGGGCTACCCACAGGCCGAGCGGCACGACGCCCTCGCCGAGGGCCTCGACATCGTCGGCGTCCGGATCGGCTACCTGTATGCCGGGATCACCCCGATCGGCTTCGGCCGGACCTGGCCCGTCTCCGACGGGGCCACGCTCAGGATGGAGCCGAAGCAGTGACCGGTCGCCGGGGAGTGCGCGGCCAGGCGCTGGTGGAGTTCGTCCTCATCCTGCCGGTCTTCCTGATGATCCTGATGGGGATGCTCGAGTTCGGCTCGGCGTACGACCATCGGACAGCGATGGCCTACGCCGTCCGCGAGGGCGCCCGCGTGGGGGCGACGCTCGGGAACGGAGGGTCCAACCCCGCCAACGTCGACCCGACGATCCTGGCCGCGGTCCAGCGCGGCCTGACCGACCCGATCCTGATCGAGAACATCAGCGCGATCGACATCTTCAAGGCCGGCTCCGACGGCAAGCCGGTCGGCGGAGCGATCAACACGTACGACCGGTACGGGAACCCGATCGGGTCGGCCGGTTGGCCGGCGTCCAGCCGCGTCGTCGGACTGTCCGGTGACTCGATCGGCGTCCGCGTCCGCTACGACTTCCACCCGACGACCCCACTCGGCAACCTGCTCGGCTTCTTCTTCGGGGGCGCCCCGCCGTACACGACGATCCCGATGGTCGACACGACGGTGATGCACCTGGAGCCGACGCCGTGAGGGTGACCGGAACCGGCCAGATCATGGTCATGTTCGCCCTGTCGACCGGACTCCTGTTCGGCGTCCTGGCGGTCGTCGTCGACGTCGGCAACCTGTGGAACGCCTCGCTCCATGTCCAGCACGCCGCCGAGGCCGCGGCGCTGGCCGGCGTCCCATACATGCCCGGCGACTTCCCGACCGCGTCGACCAAGGCCAGGGCCGAGGCCTCCAAGAACGGCTACTCCACCGCGACCGGGGCGACCGTGACACCGGCGATCAACCTCGAGTCGAACCGGCGGCTCGATGTCACGGTGGCGCAGAACTTCCAGACCTTCTTCCTGCGGATGATCGGGATGAACACGGTCCGGGTGAGCCGGGTCGCGACCGCCGAGTACACCCTGCCGGTGCCGATGGGCAGCCCGCTCAGCACCTATGGCGACAACACCGGGTTCTTCTGGGCAGCCGGCGAGGCCCAGGGCTCGAACCGCTCGTACGGTGACGCGTACGGAACCTTCTACAACCCGAACCCGACCCAGAACAACCAGTACGACCCGAACGGCTACCAGTACGCCATCGATGTCCCGGCCGGAGCCGGCGCGACCAACGTCGACCTGTACGATCCGACGTTCTGCGCCGTCGACGACCAGAAGGGCACCGGCGACCACTGGATCCCCTGGGACCAGACCGGCTGGCCCGCGGTGTCCACGTATTACACGCTCTGGTCGGACCCGGCGTTCACGCCGCTCGACTACTCCGACGACGTGGTCGTGGCGTCCAGTGGCACCCTGTTCGAGAGCAAGCGCCAGGTCGACAAGAGCGCCGCACTCCGGGAGAACTCGGCCAGCTGGCCCGGCCATGCCTTCTGGAGCCTGTCCGACTGCACGACCAGCCCGTATCACAACGCCTGGTGGACGCTGACGACGGTCACCACACCGGGGATGTACCGGCTCCAGGTCACGACCACCAACCCGGTCAACGTCAACGACCAGAAGGGCAGCAGCGCCGAGAACATGTGGGCGCTCCGGGCCGTCAGCAGCGACCCGACCTACAAGGCCTACGTGTACGGCCTCGGCAAGATGATCATCTACGCCAACGTGGCCAACGGGACGACCCTGTTCTACCTCGGTCGGATCGAGGCGGTCCACGCCGGCAAGACGATGGTCATCCAGCTGTTCGACCCGGGCGACGCCTCGGGGAACTCGAGCATCCAGGTCCTCAAGCCGACGGCGACCGGGTACACGGCGGCGACCTTCAGCTACACCGCCGACTCGAACGCCAGCGGATCGAAGAGCGGCACGAACGTGACCTCGCTCAAGACGACGATCAGCGGCTCCAGCCAGTACAACAACTCCTGGGTCACCCTGACGATCCCGCTGCCGAAGACCTATACCGCGCCGCTCCCGCCCGGCGAGCCCCCGGGCACTCTCGGCGGCTGGTGGAAGATCAAGTACACCTTCGACAGTACGACGACCGACACGACCACCTGGCAGGCCTCCATCCGGGGCAACCCGGTGCACCTGGTCATCCCCTGAATCGACGACCCATGGCCCGCCGAACGGGAGCGCCGGCTGGTACTTCCGACGACTAGGTCGCGCCGCCCCGACGCGCGACGATCGGGCGGCCGTCACGACGGCCGCTGGACCTGCCCGGCCGGACCGATCCGGGCACCGACCGTACGACCGCCCCGATCCGTGGAGGGTTCCGAGCCGGATGGAGATGGAGTTCAACGACAACCGATCGCGCGGCCGGTTCGTCATCGTCATGGGTCTGATCCTCGCCGTCGTGGCCGGCGGCGCGGCGTTCTTCCTGATCAACCAGGCGCAGCAGCAGGCTGCCCAGACGGGCGCGACCGTCACGGTCGTCGTGGCCACCCGGCAGATCCCGGCGCGCAAGCCGATCGAGGCCTCGGACGTGGCCGCGCGGGAGGTCCCGGAAGATCCGACGAACGCCCAGGGCGTGTTCTCCGACCCGACCAAGGTCATCGGGCTGGTCCCGGGCGTCACGATCCTCGAGGGCCAGCCCGTGTACGCGAACTTCCTGGCGTCGCAGGCCCAGGGCGGCCAGTTCTCGATCCTCCAGCCGGGTGAGACGATCGCGCCGGACAGCCAGGCCTGGCGGGCCGTGTCGCTGACCGTCCCGGACGACCGAGCGGTCGGCGGACTCGTCCGGCCGGGCGACACGGTCGACGTCTTCGTCACCACCACCGTGGCCGTGCCCGACGACCTCGCGGCGGCCGGCAAGTACTACACGGACAAGGCGACGAAGATCACCTACCAGGACCTCGTCGTGCTGGCCAAGGCGAGCACGTTCTACGTGATGAAGGTCCCGGCGGCGATCGCCGAGGAGGTCAGCCACCTCCAGGCGAGCGGCGCCGCGGCGTTCAGCCTGGCCCTCCGGCCGCCGAACGACAGCCGGATCGTCGACGCCTCCCGCCTCGGCGAGACGACGAACCTGATCATCGAGCGCTACGGCCTGCCGATCCCCCAGACGTTCCCGGCCGGCAAGGGTCCGATCCCGGCCGCGGCCACCGCCGCCCCGAGCCCGTCGCCGAGCCCGTCCGCCTCCGCGAAGCCCTAGTCGTCGGGCTCGGTCCCCGCGGTAGCCCGGCGCGCGCTCAGCGCGGCGTCCAGGGCCGCATCGACGGCCTCGAACGTGGCGTCGAGCCCGCCGCTCAGGTCCAGGACGCGTGTCGCGACCGGACGCACACGATCGACCAGGCCGCTCTGGCTGGCGATCCGACGCGCCACCTCGTCCTCGGGCAGCCCACGAGCCGCCAGCCGAGCTCGCTGGTCGGCCGGGTCGCACACGATCAGCCAGACCTCGTCGAGCAGATCCGCGTAGCCGCCGTCGACCAGCCGGATCGCCTCGAGCACGACCGCCGGGACGTCCGACCGACCGGCCGCCTCGAGGGCGGCGAGCAGGCGTGGCCGGATCGCCGGGTGGGTGATCGCCTCGAGGGCTCGAAGCTCGGCCGGATCGCCGAACACGCGGCGACCGAGGGCGGCCCGATCGAGTGAGCCGTCCGGGGCGAGGACCTGCGGCCCGAACCGCTCGACGATCGCGGCGAGAGCCGGCTCCCCCGGTGCCGTCACCTCGCGGGCGAGCCGGTCGGCGTCGATGACGATGGCCCCGTGCTCCCGGAGCCGCTCCGCGACGGTCGACTTGCCGCAGCCGATCGGGCCGGTCAGGCCGATCCGGAGCGGACGAAGCCGGCGGGCCGCGCGGGCCTCGGGGGCCTCGGTCACGGCGCCCGCTCCTCCAGCTCGAGCCAGGACTCCTCCGCACCCTCGAGGGCGGTCGTCACGTCGGCCAGCTCGCTCGAGATCCGGCGCAGCTCGACGAAGTTGGCGGCGACCGCCGGGTCGCCCATCGCGAGCTCGAGGTGGCTCTTGCGCAGGCCGAGCCGGGTCAGCTCGGCGTCGAGCGCCGCCTTCTGGCGCCGATACGCCTCCTTGGACAGCTTCGGGCCGCGGGCCGCCGGTCGTTCGCGGCGGACCGTGCCCGGGACGGTCGGGGCGGCGGCCGGACCCCGCGCGGCCCGCTCCGCCGCCGCCGGCCGACCCGACGCCGTTCCCGTCGCCGCGGACCCGGGCCGGCGCACCGGTCAGCACCGTCCCGCCGACCGGCCGGCCGCCGGTCCGCAGCCGCTTCGCCTCGGTCTCGATCGCGCCGGCCGACCGTCCAGCCGTCGGCGATCGCCGCCCGCCACGCGCGGTACCCGCCGTCGAACGGGGCCGCCGCCCCGCCGTCGACGACCCACAGCCGGTCGCACAGCGTCTCGAGCAGGCGCCGGTCGTGGCTGACGATGAGCACGGTGGCCTGGATCTCGCGCACGAACGTCTCGAGCGCCTCGCGGGCCGGGATATCGAGGTGGTTCGTCGGCTCGTCGAGGAGGAGCAGGTTGGCGGGCAGGATCCCGAGCAGGGCCAGCTCGAGCCGCGACCGCTCGCCGCCGGACAGCGAGCGGACCTCCTGGAACGCGTCGTCGCCACGGAACAGGAACCGGGCGAGGTAGCCGCGCGCCTCGCCCTGGGTGATCGGGATCGCCTCGAGGATCGCGTCGAGGACGGTCGCCCCGGCGATCGCCGCGCGGCGCAGCTGGGCGAGGTAGCCGATCGACACGCCGCTGCCGATGGTCAGGACGCCGTCGAGGGGCGGCAGCTCGCCGGCGATCGTCCGGAGCAGGGTCGTCTTGCCCGCCCCGTTCGGTCCGACGATCCCGATCCGATCGCCGCGCTGGGCGGCCAGGAACGGGATCCGGGCGACGGGCACCGCGGAAGCGTGGCAGGTAGCCGATGACGAGCTCCTCGGCCCGCACGACGATCTCGCCCGAGCGCGCCGGACCGGCCCCGGTCAGCGCCTTCGTGGCCAGCTTCAGGCGTCGGGCCGTCCTGGGCGCCTCGATCCGCTCGGCCTGGAGTCGCTCGAGGCGGGCCTCGTGCTCGTGCATCTTGGCGAACTTGCGGTGGCTCCGGTAGCGCTGGACGAGCTCCCGCTCGCGGGCGATCGCCTCGGCCTGGCTGTCGACATCCTTGCCGAGGCGGACGTCGCGCTCCTCGCGCTGGCGGTGGTACTGGCTGTAGTCGCCCCGGAAGACGGTCAGTCGGCGGTCGCGGAGCTCCCAGATCCGCCCGACGCTCGCGTCGAGGAACGCCCGGTCGTGGCTGGCGACGACGAGCGACCCGGACCGCCGCCGAAGGTGCTCCTCGAGCCACTCGAGGGCGTCGAGGTCGAGGTGGTTCGTCGGCTCGTCGAGGAGGAGCAGGTCCGGGTCGGCGATGACCAGCCGGGCGAGGGCCGCCCGGGTCTGCTCGCCGCCCGACAGCGCCGCGGGCGGCTTCGACCAGTCGTCCCGGGCGAACCCGAGCCCCGACAGCGTGGCGTCGACCCGCTGGTCGAGGGTGTAGCCGCCGAGGACCTCGAAGCGATGCTGGAGATCGGCGTAGGCCGGCTCCATCGAGCGGTGCGCCCGTTCCAGCTCGGCCAGCTCGGCGGCCATCGCGTCGAGATGGGCGGCCCCGGTCCGGACGGCGGTCCGCAGGTCGGGCGCGGCCATGAACAGCGCGTCGAAGTGGGACTCCTGGGCGAGCAGCCCGAGGCTCGACCCGCGCTTCCGCACGACGCTGCCGCGGTCCGGCTCGTCGAGACCGGCCGCCAGGCGGAGGAGGGTCGTCTTGCCGGACCCGTTCGGGCCGACGAGGCCGATCCGGTCGCCCAGGGCGATCGCCGCCGACACCTCGTCGAGGATGACGAACGTGCCGATCTCCCGGGTGACCCGCTCGAAGCGGAGGAGGCTCACGTCGCGCGGCCCGAGCCCGTCCCCGGCAACGAGGCCATCGCCGCGCGGGCCGCGGCTCGGCGGCCGGCCGCCGCCCGCTTCGTCCGCTCGGTCCGCGCGCGCCGGGCGGCCGGCTCGGCGGAGCCGCCGGTCAGCGTGGCCAGGATCCGCCTGGCGCCCCGACGGTCGGCGGCGGGGAGGCGCTGGCACCACGAGCAGAAGTGGGTGGCCCTGGCGCCGATGACGATCCGCCGGATCGGGCGCCCGCAGCGCGGGCAGGGCTCGCCGGCCCGCTGGTAGACGTTCAGCCGCTCCTGCATCGCCCCGTCGCCGTCCGGCGCGGTGTAGTCGTCGATCGACGAGCCGCGGCGCTCGACCGCCTCGGCCAGGATCGTCCGGATCGCGCCGTACAGTCGGCGCTCGTCGGCCGGCCGGAGGCTCGTCGCCGAGCGGAGCGGATGGAGGCGGGCGGACCACAGCGCCTCGTCGGCGTAGATGTTGCCGACCCCGGCCAGGAACCCCTGGTCGAGGAGGAGCGGCTTGAGCCGGCCCCGCCGACCGCGCAGCCGGGCCCGGAAGGCGCGCAGGGTGAACGCCTCGTCGAGCGGCTCCGGCCCATGACCGGCGAACACCGCCGCCCCACCCGGCTCGGTCACGAGCTCGCCGGTCGACGGGTCCCGCGGATAGAGCCCCACCTTGCCGAACTTGCGGATGTCGCGGAAACGGAGCTCGCGCCCGTCGTCGAGCTCGAGGACGAGCCGGACGTACGGATCGACCGGCGCGCCGGCCGGGACGACGAACAGCTGGCCGGTCATCTTGAGGTGGATCGTCAGCGCCGCGTCGCCCGACAGCTCGACCACGACGAGCTTGGCCCGCCGCCCGACGGCCTCGACCGTCCGGCCGGCGACCTCGGCCGCGAACGCGTCCGGATCGTGGGTCCGCAGCGTCCGTGCCCAGGAGCAGCGCGCCCCGACGATCGTCGCCCCGACGAGCCGCGGTCGGAGGTCCCGGGCGACCGTCTCGACCTCGGGCAGCTCAGGCACCGACGCCGCCGGACGACCGAACGAGGGGCAGGAGGGCCCACCGCTTCGGGCCACCGGGACCGTCGATCCGCCACTCGACCCGGATGTACGGCGGCAGCTCGTCCGCGGCGCCGGCGAGCGCCACTCGGTCGAGACGCGCGGCCACCGACTCTCCGGGCGGGACGTCGCCGATCAACGCGGTCGCCGCGGCCTCGGTCTGGGCGG
This sequence comes from uncultured Chloroflexia bacterium, assembly GCA_963837825.1. Classification (GTDB taxonomy): domain Bacteria; phylum Chloroflexota; class Limnocylindria; order Limnocylindrales; family CSP1-4; genus Chersky-267. The sequence goes on along the minus strand of CAWIOR010000001.1, from coordinate 32,274 downwards.
TCGCGGCCACCGGGGACGGCACCAGCGTCACGTCGTAGGCCGGCTTCATCCCTCGGTTCGCGATCCCGAGGAGGACCTCGGAGCCCTCGACCTCGGCGGACACGATCAGGCGGACCGTCCGCAGGTCGTCGGTCGCCGTCCGGGCGGCGCTGTAGGTGACCAGCCAGGCCACGATGAGGACGACCGCGAGGACGACCAGGGCTCCGATCGGGTCGGTGATCTGGATGTTCACGGGATCGTCGCCTCGACCGGCTCGTCGGCCTCCGCGGCGGCGGCGTCGGCCCGGGTGAGCGGGGTCATCCCCTCCCAGTCGTCGCCGACCTTGACGTCGACCGTCAGCGGGACATCGAGGGCGAGCGCCGATTCCATCGTCGAGCGGAGGACGGGCACGAGCCGGTCGACCTCGTCGCGCGGGACCTCGAGCAGCAGCTCGTCGTGGACCTGGAGGAGGAGGCGGGCCCGGAAGCCGCCCTCGGCCAGCCGCTCGGCCAGCCGGATCATCGCGATCTTGATGATGTCGGCGGCCGTGCCCTGGATCGGCATGTTGATCGCCATCCGCTCGCCGGCCGCGCGAAGGCTGGGGTTGCGGGCCTGGAGCTCGGGGATCTGGCGCTTGCGCCCGAGGAGCGTCGCGACGTGGCCCAGGGTCCGGGCGGTCTCCTTGATGTGGAGCATGTAGTAGCTGATCCCCGAGTACGTCGCGAAGTAGGTGTTGATGAAGTCCTGGGCCTCCTTGCGCGGGATCCCGGCCCGCGTCGACAGCCCGAAGTCGCTCATCCCGTAGGCGATCCCGAAGTTGACCATCTTGGCCATCGAGCGCTCGTCGGCGGTGACCTCCTCGGGCGGCTTGTGGAGGACCAGGGCCGCCGTCGCCCGGTGGATGTCGAGGCCGCGGGCGAACGCGTCGCGGAGGTGCTCGTCACCCGACACGTGGGCCAGGATCCGGAGCTCGATCTGGGAGTAGTCGGCGGCGACCAGGGTCACCTCCGGGGCGCCCGCCACGAACGCCCGGCGGATCCGCCGTCCGAGCGCCGTCCGGATCGGGATGTTCTGGAGGTTCGGGTCGGACGACGACAGCCGGCCGGTCGCGGCGACGGCCTGGTGGAACGTGGTGTGGAGCCGGCCATCGGAGGCGATCAGGGTCGGGAGCGCCTCGACGTAGGTCGAGCGGAGCTTGGTGTACGTCCGCCACTCGAGCAGGCCGTCGACCATCGGGTGGGCCGCCCGGAGCTCCTCGAGGACCGACGCGTCGGTCGAGTAGCCCGTCTTCGTCCGCTTGCCCTTGGGCAGGTCGAGCTCGAAGAACAGGACCTGCTCGAGCTGCTTCGGGCTGCCGAGGTTGAACTCGTGGCCGACGCTGGCGAAGATCTCCCGTTCCAGCCGCTCGATCTCCACGCCGAACTCGACGTCGAGCGCCGCCAGCGCCGTCGCGGTCGAGGGCGACGCCGACCGCCTCCATCCGGGCGAGGACCGGGATCAGCGGGAGCTCGATCTCGCGGAACAGCTGCTCGAGCCCCTCGCGCTCGAGGGCGGCCACCAGCGGGTCCCGCACGGCGATCGCCGAGAGCGCCTCGAGGCCGGCCCGGGCGAACGGCGGCAGCTCGGCGGCCGGGGGCAGGATGAGGTCGAGCTGCTCGGCCACGACGTCGGCGATCGTCTGGCTGCGCAGGCTCGCGTTCAGGATGTAGGCCGCGATCTGGGTGTCGAAGGCGACCGCCATCGGTCGCGCCGCCGGGTCCTCGGCCAGGCGCGCGACGAGGAGCGGCTTCACCTCGTGGCCGACGAGCGGGACGTCGATCCGCTCGACGAGCCGGCGGAGGCGGGCGGCGTCCTCGGGCCCGGCCACGGCCACGGTCCGGCCGTCGGGTCCGGCGATGGCCAGGGCGAGGGCCGTCCCGGCCAGCGGGCGCGGATCGTCGAGGACGAGCGCGACACCGACCGCCGGCTGTGCCGCGAGCCATGGCTCGAGGGTGTCGATGCCGTCGCCGCCGGCCAGCTCGATCCGGCCACCGGGATCGGCGATCGCCGCGGCCAGGGCGGTCGGGAGATCGGCTGTCGGTTCGACCGGGCCGGTCGCGGCCTGGGCGGCCCTGGCTCCGGCCGCGGCCGCCGCGCCGTCTCCCCCGGCGCCGGCGGCCTCGACGGCGCCGAAGTCGAGCGACAGCTGGAGGCCGGTCCCCTCCCCGACCAGCGAGCCGCCCGGCGGCCGTGCCCCGCCGCGAGCGCCGCCGGCCGGCGCCGGGCCCCAGCCGGTCGGACGCCCGGCCACCTGGGCCGCCCGGATCGGTTCGCCCGCGTCGGCCGTGCGGAGCGCTTCGACCGTCTCCTCGACCCGCTCGCCGCTGAGCGCGGGCAGGCGCTCGATGAGCGTCCGGAACTCGTACTCGCGGAACAGCCGGATGACGCCCTCCCGGTCGTACTCGCCGAGGCGGGCGGCCTCGAGGTCGAGCTCGACCGGCAGGTCGCGCACGATCGTCATCAGCTCGCGGCTCTCGAGGACCCGCTCGCGCGCCTCGAGCAGCGGACCGCGGAGCTTCTCGGGCGCGACCGCGTCGATCTGCTCGAAGACGGTCTCGAGGCTGCCGAACGTCTGGATGAGCTTGGCCGCCGTCTTCTCGCCGACCCCGGGCACGCCCGGGATGTTGTCCGTCGCGTCGCCCTTGAGGGCCTTGAAGTCGATCATCTGGGCCGGTTCGAGCCCATAGCGCTCGGCGATCCGGTCCGGGTCGTAGATGATCGTGTTCTGGACCCCCGAGCGGGTCGTCATCAGGCGGGTCCGGTCGGTCACGAGCTGGAGCATGTCCAGGTCGCCGGTCACGATCGTCGTGTCGAGCCCGCGCGCCTCGGCCTGGACGGTCAGCGTCCCGATGACGTCGTCGGCCTCGTAGCCGGCCAGCTCGTAGACGGGGATCCGGAGCGCCTTGACCACCTCGCGCACCTTCGGGAACTGGTCGCGCAGGTCGTCGGGCATCCGCTGCCGGGTGGCCTTGTAGTCGGCGAACCGCTCGTGCCGGAAGGTCGGGCCCGACAGGTCGAAGGCGACCGCCACGTAGTCCGGGCGGATGTCCTGGAACCCGCGCAGGACGATGCTGCAGAAGCCGAACACCGCGTTGACGAGCTCGCCCTTCGACGTCGTGAGGGGCGGGAGCGCGAAGTATCCGCGGTAGATCAGCCCGTTGCCGTCGAGCAGCATCAGGCGTTCCATCGGCGAGCCTCGGAGGGGATCGGTGTCGACCCGCTGAGTGTACCCGGCGGGACCGGGGGCCGAGCTTCGGAGGAGGCTCAGGCGACCCGGCGAGCGACCAGCCGCAGCCCGCCCAGGGCGAGGCCGGCGACGAGCAGGACGACGGACACGATGACCAGCGGCGACGGCCCGCCGGACCCGGCCAGCTCACGCTCAGCGAACGTTCCCGATCCGCCGGCCGGGGCCGCGGTCGGACCGGCAGCCGTGCCCGGCGTCGCGCCGTTCTTCGCGCCGCCGTTACCGGTCACGCCGGCGCCGCCCGGTGACGCTGCCGCATCGGGCGGGGTGGACGCGTTCGCCCGGTCCGGCGACGACATGACCGGGCCCCCGACCGGCGCGAGTGCCGAAGCCGGCGCGGGTGCCGCGGACGGCGCCGCCGAGGCATACCCGCCGCCCTGGTCCTGGGCGCCGGCCGCGCTGCCGGTGGTGTCGCGACCGGCCTCCGGCGCCGACGCCGCGGACCCGCCGAGACCCGCCGGCAACGAGGCGAGGATCAATCCGGCGAGGCCGAGCGTGGCCAATCCGGTCGCCAGCGGCCTGGTGAAGGCGAAGCTCGGGGAGCCGATCCGGGCCAGGAGGCCCCGCCAGCCGGCCGGTCGGAGCCGGGCGGCGTCGGCCTCGGTCAGGCGGAAGTCGCGGGTCCGGCGGGGGGCGGGCAGCGCGGCGGTCGCCGCGACGATCGCCCGGAGGTCGGCCAGGAGCTCGGCGCAGGCCGGGCAGTCGGCGAGCTGCGAGCGGGCCAGCCGGCCGTCACGGTCGTTGTCGGGGAGGTCGGCGGCGGCCAGCCGCGCGATCAGCGTCTCGTCGTGGTCGGGGCTGGTGTGAGGCAGGTACGGCACGGGCTTCAGACGACCTCAGCCACGGAAGAGTTCCATCCGGTCCTCGAGGAGGCCGCGCAGGGCGAGCCGACCGCGGTGGATCCTCGACTTGACGGTCCCGAGCGAGACGCCGGTCATCTCGGCGATCTCGCCATAGTCGTAACCCTGGACGTCGAACAGGACGATCGCCGCGCGCTGGTCGTCGGTGATCCGGGTCAGGGCGTCGGACAGGACCCGCGTGCGCTCGGCGGTCACCACCTGGCGCTCCGGGTCGGCATCCTCTCCCGCCGGCGGCTGCCAGCTCTCGTCCTCGAGCTCCGGATAGGGCTGCACCGGCCGGCGCCGGCGGGCGCGCTGGGCGTCCATCGCGGCGTTCACGCAGATCCGGTTGAGCCACGACCTGACGCTCCCGCCACGGAAGCCGGCCAGGTTCCGGTAGGCGGAGAAGAACGCCTCCTGGACCGCGTCCGAGGCCTGGTCGCGGTCGGGGACCATCCGGGCGACGAGCGCGAAGAGCTGGTCCTGGTACAGCTCCACGAGGTCGTTGAACGCGCCGAGGTCCCCGCCGCGGGCGCGCTCGATGAGGATGAGGTCCCGGCGCTGGGCCGGGTCGTCGACGGCCGCGCTCGGTCGAAGGTCCGCCACGATCGGGGGCCACCTCCGGACGGCTTGGGTGAGGCCGGGCGAGTCTAGCATCGTCGGTCGGCCTGACGTCCGTCGGCCCGCTGGCGGTTCCGAGAGACCCTCGGACGGGACCCGGGTCGCTGGGCCGGGTCGCTGGGCCGGGTCGCTGGGCCGGGTCGCTGGGCCCGGGTCGCTGGGCCCGGCGTTGCCCCCGGCGCAACCGATGCCGGTCGGCGGGTCGCGGGCCACGGTGCTCCGGTGCGGTGCTGGGCCCGGCGTTGCGCCGGGGGCAACGGATGCCGGTCGCGGTCGGGCTCCGCCGGGGTCGTGTTGCCCGACACGCAGCGGAGCTCGAGGATCGAGCCGGTCCGACGAAGAGCGGCCCGGATCGGTTGCGCGACCCACAACACGGGTGAACGGCACCCCACCATCGACGGCTCCATCGGCGGGGTCGGGATGGTCTCAGCCCGGCTCGACTCGGTCCCGAGCCGCTACGATGAGCACCGCGGGCCGAAGTGGCGGAACAGGCAGACGCGACGGTCTCAAACACCGTTGAGGGCAACCTCGTCCGGGTTCGAATCCCGGCTTCGGCACCACCGTTCCGAGCGTGAAATAGGGTCAGGGCGACCTATCGTTCCCGGTGTCGAGGGTCGCCGTACCCAAGTTCATACCCAATACCACTCTCGGCCCGTGCTCCGTCCTGCCTCCGCTGGCCCGCCAGGAGTACGCCAGGAGCCTCGGCTTGGGCCTCTCCCTGCGATCGTGCGTGCGTCGAGCACAGAAGAGAGGCCCGCCGCGCTCGGATTTACATGGCAGTGGGGGGGTGGGCTGGTTCTACGGCGCGCGACGCTCGGATACAGGAGTGTCCGACTCACAACCCCGGGCGATTTCGCCCCCGCTACACGGCGACACCAGAGCGGTACAGCCGCGCACACTCCGGCGGGGGGAGGGGCGATCCGGCCTGTACGCTCCTGTACCTGCCCAGCTCGATTCGAAGGCGGTCAGGCCATAGGTCGGACCAGCGGTGGGCCATTCGCCTCAGGCGCACCGTCCGACGACACGCCTAACCTGCCCTTTCGCCGCCGGCCGGCGCGCCTCGAGGGAAGGTCATCACCACCGTTGCGCACGAGCCGGTGCGTGCGGACGCAGGAGGGACGAAATGAACTCCTATCGAGGAAATGCGATCGCGGTGGGGATCCTGTTTATCGCCTGCTCGGCTGCCGCCATTCTGAGCGTCGCGCCCCTGGGCTCGATGCTCGACAGCCCGGACTATCTCGCCCAGCTGGCGGCAAACCGCGACAGGGTCGTACTGGCCGCGCTGATCGAGTTCGTCTGGGCTGCCACGGCCGCGGGCATCGCGATCGGCCTCTACCCGGTCATCAGAAGGTACGACGGGTCTCTGGCTCTGGGATCGGTAGCGGCCAGGACTGTCGAGGGCATGCTCGTCCTGGTCGGGACTCTCAGCCTGCTAGCGCTGCTGACCTTGGGCCAGGGATCGGTAGCAGCAGGCCCTGCCGCCGCATCCTCGTCTCAGGCAGTCGGAGGCACGTTGCTCGCGGTCCACGATTGGGTGCACTGGTTCCTCGGGGGCCTCGCCTTTTCTGTCGGAGCCTTGATGTATTACTACCTGCTGTACAGGTCGAGACTCGTGCCTCGGTGGCTATCGGGCTGGGGCCTCATCGGAGCCGGGCTGAGTCTCGTGGCGAACGTGTACGGGGGCTTCACTCAGGATTTCGAGTTCACCACGGTCAACACGGTGCTCAACATCCCCATCGGCCTCCAGGAGATGGTCCTGGCGGTCTGGCTGATCGCCAAGGGGTTCGATCCACGGGCGATCGCCTCAGCGCCTGCCGATGAGACCTCGTTGGCAGCCGCGCCTGCTCGGTCATGATGGAGCCCAAGCGCGCCCCGCGGCTACAGCCGCGCTGGTTCATCCGCTCGTTCTGGGCGTTGCAGCGGGCCGTCTACTCGGTCACGGGCGGCCGGTTCGGCCTCCGGACCGCGACCGCCGACCGCTGGGGCATGATGCGACTCAGGACGGTCGGGCGGCGCACGGGCGAGGAGCGGATCGGCCATCCTCGGCTACTTCGAGGACGGCCCCGACCTCGTCACCATGGCCATGAACGGCTGGGCTGATCCCGAGCCCGCCTGGTGGCTCAACCTGCAGGCTCATCCGGACACCACCGTCGATCTGCCCGGTGGGTCGCGCGCCGTCCACGCACGTGCAGCGGACAAGGAGGAGCGGCCACGCCTGTGGGCCAGGTGGGCCGTCTATGACAAGGATCTCGACGACTTCGCCGCGCGCCGCTCAAGGGAGACTCAGGTCGTCATCCTGGAGCCCCTGACCGCGCCTCAGTCTGGGAGCGGCCGAACTTCCTAGCCGGAGGTTCGGAGGCGGCGCGAGGCCAGCCGAGCGATCGCAGCCGGGCGTACCATCCCGCCATGACCCGGCATGAGCGGATCGTGCTCGATCTCCGGGGTGGCCCCCGCGATGGCTCGCGGAGGGACCTCGGAGACTCCACGGACGGGAGATGGCCGGCTGAATACGTCGTCCCAAGATGGCCGCTGATGCCAGGCGAGACGACCGGCGGCGGAAATCTCGGCGGGCGCTACCTCCGCACCGACCAGTGGACCAACGGCGCCGAGGCCCGGATCTACGTCTGGCAGCCAGAGGCGCGGCCCGAGGGTTGAGCGCGGCGTGTCTGTAGGCTCGCCTCCGCGGCTCCGCGTGGACGGTGATCCCTGGCCAGGGGCCAGCCGAGCGCTTTCGCCGGGGCGTCGAGCGGCACCGTCCGCTGCTCTTGGGTCGCTGCGTCGATGCGGGTGAGCGATCCATCCTGTCGGAGCAGCCACAGCTCGGTCGGGGTGGCCGCCATCCCGAGCGTGCCCCTCGTTCCGGCCAGGGTCAGGACGGTGGGCTTGGTCACGGGCCCGTCGAAGCGGAGGAGGACGGGTGCCCCCTGCTAGGCGACCCAGGCGGTCCCCCCGCTTGCGGCGACGAGCAGCGAGCCTGCGTCAGTGCCGCCCGACCCCGGGAGATCGGCTTGCAGACGACGTAGACGCTGTCGCCCTCGGTCTTGATCTCGGCCCCACGGGCGACTTGGCCCTTGTCAGACCGCGGATGCCGAGAGTCAGGGCGATCCCCGTCGGAGGCCAGCCGAGCGATGGCGACCGCGCGACGCCTGATCGATCGCCCGACCCCCGCGACGGGGGCCATTCGCCTCTGGTTCGGCCGCGACGGGACCCGTAGCGTGACGATCACGCGGGAGGCTGTGACGCGCGGTCCCGAACCTGGCCGCCAGGACCGCGCCGAGCCACTGGCGAGACCGACCCGCCCCGGAGCGGAGTGGACCCAAATGCGCAGTCGACTACTCGTCGCGCTCGCGGTGATCGTGCTGGCGGGCTGCAGCGGGGCCCCTCCGGATCCGTCGCTCACGCTGACCCCCGTCGGCACCCACGCCACGCCGACGCCCACGCCGGAGCCGACGACGACGCCGGAGCCGACAGCGACCGAGGACGCGCTGGTCGCGGCGTGTTCCGGGACGCCCGTCCCAGGGGCCGCGCCCTATGCCGGCAAGGTCCACCCCCTGGTCGTCGTCGACACCTGGGCCGACTGGATCGATGCGTCCTACGCCATCAACAAGAAGTGGCGCGACGGCAAGTGGACGAGCCCGGTCCAGCTGGTCGTCTGTGCGCCAGACCCGCAGAAGGCCAAGGTGAGGGTGGGCTCGTGCGGCCGAACCTGGAAGAGGACCGACGGGGTCGTCGGCGAGCTGGTCCGGTACCGCTACAAGTCGACGCTCCGAGTGGTGGTCGCCAGCACGGGCAAGACCCTCCAGTCGAAGGTCCTGCTCGGCTCCATCCCGCCGTGCGGAGGGTCGGCGTCCAAGTACTCGTCGCTCGATCTGAGCGTGAAGCCACCCTGGAAGATCTTCGGCTTCGAGGTCACCGACAGCCAGGTCAGCAAGTACGCCACGGCGGTGTCGACGCAGGCGGTGAAGTAGCCCCGCCGGCCGTCACCGCTCAGGCCGGGCCGGGGACCGGCAGGTGGTGCGTCGGCCGGGTGTCGGGAGCCCGGTCGTCGGGCCCGGTCGACGCCTCGCTCGGCTGGGAGGCCTGACCGGCCATCTCGCACACCTCCGGGACGCCCATCGGGACCCGCCCCGGAGCATCACCGGGTGGACCACTCGGCGCAAGGGCCGCAGGTCGTCTCGGCCGGGGCCTGCCGGTGGATCAGCGCACCGGCCACACCGGTACGCCGCCGAACTCGAGATCGATGAGCTCGGCCACGGGTGGTCCACGAGGAGCATCGCGCTCGGGACGCGGCGCGTCCCAGCTCCACAGCCGGTCCCGGTCCTCCTCCTGGACGCCCTCCGGCCAGCCGAGGCCGGGGGCGACGAACAGCCCGGCGAACAGACCGGCCGGACTCGCCCGTCCGTAGCCCGACCTGACGAGCATGAGCGCCTTCGCGATCGCGCCGAAGACCACCATGGAGAGGACCGCTCCAACAGTCGCGCCCGGAGCGTACACCCCGAGTCCAGCGGGCCCGGACGGGTGGACGGGCGGTCAGGGCGTCCCGAGGGCGCCGAACAGGTCGCTGAAGCGGTCCGTCCAGGCGCGACCGCGCGGCTCGACGAGCGGGCGCCAGCCGGCGCGACCGACCAGCGGCCCGAGGTCGGCCGGCGCCCGGGCGAGGACGACGACATGGGAGGGATCCGCGTCGGGTCGGTCGGAGCCCGGATCGTCGACCCGGGCGAGCCCGACCAGGCCGAGGTCCCGGGCGACCGCAGCGAGGACCGGCTCGAGCGCGACGAACCGGTTCGAGACGTTGAACGCGACGAGGCCGCCGGGCCGGAGCCGGTCGACGTAGAGCGCGACCGCCTCCCGGGTCAGCAGGTGGACCGGGATCGCGTCCGAGTCGAACGCGTCGACGACGATCAGGTCGTCGGTCGACGGCGGCGCCGCGGCGATCGCCAGGCGTCCGTCGCCGACGACGACGTCGACGTGGGCCGGCGTGTCGGCCAGGTAGGTGAACAGGCGCGGGTCGCGGGCGATCGTCACGACCGCCGGGTCGATCTCGTAGAACGTCAGCGCGTCGGCCGGCCGCCCGTACCGCCGCCAGCGCGCCGACGCCGAGACCGACGACCCCGATCCGGGCGGCCGGCACGCGAGCCTGGACGGTCGTCGACGACGTCGCCCAGCGGACCGGACCGCTGGTAGTAGCCGACCGGTTCGCGCCGGAGCTCGGGCGGGACGTAGCGCTGGATGCCCTGGACGGTCGTGCCCGCGAACAGGGCGTGGCGGCCGGCGGCGTCCTCGACGACCCGGCGCTCGCCGTAGAACGTGCGGACGGACTCCAGCGCCGGTGGGATCACCGCGAGCGACAGGCCGATGAGCGCGGCGAACGCCCCGGCGAAGACGACCGGCCAGCGAGCGAGACCGAGCAGGAGCCCCACGACGGCGCACGGCGAGCACGACACCCGGATCGGCCCCCGAGCCGAGCCCGAGGCCGACGACCCCGAGGACGACGAGTCCGACCAGGTAGCGCAGCAGGAACGGGGTCCCGCCCGCCAGCGCGAGCCGCCCGTCGGACGGGTGATGCCCGTCGCCCGACCGGCTCGACCTCGCGGTGGTCGCGACCAGCCCGCTCCCCAGCGCACGCGCCAGCGCGACGACGAGCGCGAGCAGGCCCTCGATCGGGACCGGCAGGAGGAGCGGCGCGCCGATCCCGGCCAGCGAGCCCGCCGAGCGCGCCGCCGGCCGCGATCGCCAGGTCGTACTCGGTCAGCCGCTCCGGTGTCGGGCCGGGCGAGCGACAGCCGGCCGTGGCAGACGATCCCGGCGCAGGCGAGCGCCCCGAGGTCGACCGCGAAGAGGAACCACAGCGGCAGCGACGCTCCGCCGAAGAGGCCGATCGCGACGCCGAGCGCGAGCGGGGGCAGCAGGACGTCGGCGACGCGAAGGCCGATCGGGCGCGGGCCGGCGAAGGCCAGGACGAACGTGGCCAGGTAGACCGCCAGCGGCACGACCCACAGGAGCGGGCACGGCCGCGACGTCGATCGTCAGCTGGGCGGTCGTCCCGACGACGAGCGCGGCCGGGATCGCCGCCAGCCCGATCCAGCCGAGTCGGGTCGACGCGAGCGGCGGGTCGGGTCGACGGCGCCGACGGCCGCGGCATCGTCCGGCACCGCCCGACGGAGGACCACGCACGCCCCCGACGGCGACGAGCCCGGCGAACAGCGCGTAGCCCGCCGCCCACAGCCGGGCCTGGTCGGCCGAGGTCGAGGTTCGGCTCGACGACGACCGGATAGGCGAGCAGGCCGAGCGAGGCTGCCGGCGTTGCTCGCGGCGAACAGGCGGACGGCCCCGGCCCGGACCGCCGGCCCGCCGGCCGCGACCAGCCAGCGCTGGAGGGTCGGGGTCGCGCGTCGCCAGCGCCACGAACGGGGCCCCGACCGTGACCGCCAGGATCCCGAGCAGCCAGACCGCCGGTGCCGCCCCGACCGGTGGGGCGGCCGCGGCCGGCAGCGCCACCGGGCAGGGCGAGCAGCGCCAGCCGCGACGACGGACGAGCTCGACGGCGACGGCCCGGCGGAGGCCGAGCCAGCGGATCGCGAGGTGGGCGAGCGCGTAGCCCGCGAGCAGGGCCGCCTGGAAGAACGACGAGGGCGGTGGTCCAGACGGCCGCCGCCCCGCCGTAGGTCGGCAGGAGCAGCTTCCCGACGTAGCGGCTCGACGAGGAACGCGAGCAGCGCGGCGAGCGTGGCGGTCGCGACCGTCAGGGGGACCATCGCGGGCCAGTCAACCACACCGACGGCCGCGTCGGCGGGCGGGCGCGGGCCCCCGTCGCGCGGGCCCGCTAGACTCGCCCGGAATGGACGAGATCGCCCTCCAGGACCGCTTCGGGGCCGACGACATCTGCTTCGGCTGCGGCCCGACGAACCCGCGCGGCCTCCGGATCAAGAGCCGGGTCGTCGGCGACGAGGTCGTCGCCGACTGGACACCCGGACCGGACATCGAGGCGTTCCCCGGGATGCTCAACGGCGGGATCGTCGCGGCGCTCCTCGACTGCCACTCGGCGTGGACCGCGGCCCACGGCCTGATGGTGGCCGGCGCGCTCGACCGAGCCGCCGGTCGTGGTGACCGCCGACCTGCGCGTCCAGTACCACCGGCCGACCCCGAGCGACCGGCCGGTCCATCTCAGCGCCCGGATCGCCGAGCGGACCGACCCGGCGAGCCGTCGTCGACGCGGTCCTGACCTCCGACGGCGTGACGACCGCCACCGCCACCTCGACGTTCATCGCCGTCCGGCCGGACCACCCGGCCTACGGCACCAGGTAGGAGAGCACCACGATGGCCCTGCGACGATTCTTCGGCGGCTCCGCGCGCCGCAGCCCGGGTCGCCGCGCGCCCGCCGGCTCCGCCCGTCCGAGACGGAGACGGTCCGGCGGATCGTCGGCGAGCTCGAGGCGCTGCCGCCCGACCGGGCCCGGCACCTGGCCGGCTTCGCCTACATCCTCGGCCGGGCCGCCAACGCGGACATGGTCATCACCGACGACGAGACCGCGCTCATGGAGAGGATCGTCATCGAGCACGGCGGGATCCCCGAGGCCCAGGCCGTCCTGGTCGTCGAGATCGCCAAGCAGCAGGAGCGGCTGTTCGGCGGGACCGAGGACTACCTCGTCACCCGCCAGTGGGTCGAGACGGCGACGCCTCGAAGAGCGGCTCGCCCTCCTCCGCTGCTGCTTCCTGATCGACGCCGTCGACGACACGATCACGGCCGAGGAGAGCGCCGTCCTCAACGAGATCGCCAACGAGCTGCTGCTCGACGCGGCGACGATCGCCAGGGTCCGCGGCGAGTTCACCGACCGCTATGCCGTCGTCCAGGCGATGCGGGCCGACGGCCTGGGCAACGCGAGTGGCACGGGCGCGGCTCCACGGCTGACCCGCGAGCCGGCCGGTCAGGCCAGGCGGAGCTCGACCGCGCTCGGGCCGAGCCGGCGGCCGACCTCGGCCAGCAGCTCGGCGTCGTAGGCGACGCCCGGTCCGGAGCTCCATCGGCAGCTCGCTCGCCGCCCGCCCGCCGGGACGTGGATGACCACCCGGGTCGAGCCCGGATGCGACCGGATGACCTGGCGGAACGTCTCCATCGCGTCCTCGGTCCCGGCGCCGGCGGCGAACCGGACGTGGAGGACCTGGTCCGGCGCCGCCTCGACCGGGGCGGTCGGCGCGGCCGCCGCCTCGACGACCAGCGCGTTCGCCTCGTCGGGCAGCGGCGGCTCGTCGTCCTCCGGGCCGAGACGCCCGAGGTCGGCCGGCTCGAGGTCGGCCGGCACCGGGCGGTCGACCGGGCGCGATCCGCGGGCAGCTCGGCGGACGGACTGGCGGCGCCGACGCGGGCGGCGCGCGATCGCCGCCGGAGCGGGCTGACGTCGCCGGCCGCCGCGGCGGACCGGAGCCGGGCCGGGCCGACCGTCGGACCGGACCGCCGACCGCCGGCCGCGACCGGCCCGGGACCGACCGGGACCGGGCGGTCGCCGTTCCCGTAGCCGTTGCCGTCGCCGTTCGCCGCCCCGCCGGGTCGGCCGCCGCGGCCACGCGAGCGATCCGCCGCCGCGACGTCGCGGGCGAACCCCTCCGGGCCGCGGCGCGGCCGCGTCGTCCCAGTCGACGGCCAGGTCCGCCAGCAGCGAGACGTCCTCGCCCTTGTGGTCGACCCGGCCGGCGATCGAGCAGGATCCGGCCCTCCGTCCAGGTCGCCCGGGTCTCCTCGTAGAGCCGCGGGAAGACGACGACCTCGATCGCCCCCTGGAGGTCCTCGAGGCTGACGATCGCCATCGTCGCGCGGGCCTTGGTGATGACCATCCGGACGCCGGTCACGATCCCGCCGACGACGACCCGCTGCCCGTCGAGCGACTCGTCGCGCAGGTCGCCCGAGTAGGCCGTCACGTACGGCCCGATCGCCTCGGCGATCTCGCCGAGCGGATGGTCCGACAGGTACAGCCCGAGGAGCTCCTTCTCCCAGCGCAGCCGCTCGCGGGTCGGCGTCTCGGGCACGTCCGGCAGCGGCGCGTCGAGGGCGGCCGGCTCGGCGGCCATCTCGAACAGCGAGGTCTGGCCGGTGAGCCGGTCGCGCTGGGCGGCGCCGCCGGCGGCGAGCGCGTCGTCGAGCCCGAGGAGGATCTGGGCCGGGTGCCCGAAGCGCGTTGAGCGCCCCGACCCGGGCGAGCGCCTCGAGGACCTTCCGGTTGGCCAGGCGGAGGTCGATCCGCGAGCACAGGTCGGTCAGCGAGCGGAACTCGCCGCCCTCGCGCCGGGCGGCGATGATCGACTCGATCGCGCCCTGGCCGACGTTCTTGACCGCGAGCAGGCCGAACCGGATCGCGTCGCCCTCGACGGTGAACTCGACGTCGGACCGGTGGACGTCCGGCGGCAGGACCTCGATCCCCAGCCGGCGGCACTCGGCGATCGCCGCGGCGACCTTCTCGGACGTGTCGCGGACGGCGGTCAGGACGCTGGTCATGTACTCGACGGTGTAGTTCGCCTTGAGGTAGGCGGTCTGGTAGGCGACCAGGCCGTAGCACGTCGCGTGGGCCTTGTTGAAGCCGTAGCGCTCGAACGGCTCGAACGCCTTGAACACGGCGTCGATCGTCTGGGCCGGGACGCCCCGCTCGGCCGCCTGGGTGACGAACCGCTCCTTCTGGGCGCGCAGGACCGACGACTTCTTCTTGCGGATCGCGTAGCCGAGCGTGTCCGCCTCCGGGCCGGTGAACCCGCCGAGGGCGATCGCCGCGGCCATGATGTCTTCCTGGTAGACGAAGATCCCGTACGTCTTCTCGAGGTACGGCTCGAGCAGCGGGTGGAGGTAGGTCACCGGCTCCTGGCCGTGCTTCCGGCGGATGTAGGCCGGGATGTTGTCCATCGGGCCGGGCCGGTACAGGGCGACCATCGCGGCGAGGTCGTAGACCGACGTCGGGCGGAGCTCGCGGATGTAGCGCCGCATGCCCGCCGACTCGAGCTGGAAGATGCCGGTCGTCTCGCCGCTGGCCAGCAGCTCGAACGTCGTGGCGTCGTCGAGCGGGATCGCGTCGAGGTCGATCGCGATCCCGCGGTCGGCCTGGACCAGCTCGACCGCCTGGCGCAGGATCGTCAGGTTCGACAGGCCGAGGAAGTCGAACTTCAGCAGCCCGAGCGCCTCGACCGCGTGCATCTCGAACTGGGTCATCAGCCCGTCCGAGTTCGTCGCCCGCTGGAGCGGCATGAGCTCGGTCAGCGGCTCGCGGCTGATGACGACCCCGGCGGCGTGGGTGCTCGCGTTGCGGGTGACCCCCTCGAGCTGGCGGGCGAGGTCGACCAGCTTGCCGACCTGCGGGTCGGCCTCGACCAGCTCGCGGAACTGGGGCGCGACCTGGAGCGCCTCGTCGAGCTTGATCCCGAGCTGGTTCGGGACCGCCTTGGCGATCCGGTCGACCTCGCCGTAGCTCATCCCGAGGACCCGCCCGACGTCGCGGATCGCCGCCCGGGCGAGCATCGTCCCGAAGGTGATGATCTGGGCGACGTGGTCCTGGCCGTACTTCCGCCCGACGTAGGCGATGACCTCCTCGCGCCGGCCGTCCTCGAAGTCGACGTCGATGTCGGGCATCGTCACCCGGTCGGGGTTGAGGAACCGCTCGAACGGCAGCTGGTAGAGGATCGGGTCGACCGGGGTGATCCCCAGGGTGTAGGTCACGATCGAGCCCGGGGCGCTCCCCCGGCAGGTCGTCTGGATCCGCTGCTCGCGGGCGAACCGGACGAAGTCGGCGACGATCAGGAAGTAGCCGGCGTAGCCCATCGAGGTGATGACCCCGAGCTCGTAGTCGAGCCGCTCCTGGAGCTCGGGGGTGACCGTCCCGTAGCGCGCCGCCAGGCCGCGCTGGCACTCCGCGCGCCAGCCAGCTCTCGACCGTCTCGCCGTCGGGCACCGGGAAGTGCGGGATCCGGAGCTGGCCGAGCGGGCAGCTCGAGCCCGCCGGTCATCTCGGCGATCCGGCGGGTGTTGAGGATCGCCTCGCGCTGGTCCGGGAAGAGGGCCGCCATCTGGGCCGCCGACTTCAGGTAGAACTCGTGGGTCTCGAACTTCAGCCGGCCGGGCGTGTCGAGGTTGTTGCCGGTCCCGACGCAGAGCAGGACGTCGTGGGCCTCCGACTGGGCCTCGTGGACGTAGTGGAGGTCGTTGGTCACGACCAGCGGCAGGCCGGCCTCCGGGCGCGAGCCGGAGGAGCTGCTCGTTGAGCCGGCGCTGCTCGGCCAGGCCGTGGTCCTGGAGCTCGAGGAAGAAGCCGTCCTTGCCGAAGATGTCGCCGTACTCGCCGGCCAGCTTCCGGGCGAGCTCCCAGTCGTCGGTCTCGAGCGCCCGCGGGATCTCGCCGCCGAGGCAGGCCGACAGCCCGATCAGGCCCTGGCTGTGCCGGGCGAGGTGCTCGCGGTCGATCCGCGGCTTGTAGTAGTAGCCATCGAGGTGGGCGTCGGTGACCAGCCGGCACAGGTTCCGGTAGCCGACGTCGTCCTTGGCCAGCAGGATGAGGTGGAACGGCTGGGCGTCGGCCTTGCCCTCCTTGTCGGCCATCGACCGGCGGGCGACGTAGGTCTCGACGCCGATGATCGGCTTGATCCCCTTGGCGGTCGCCGCCTGGTAGAACGCGACCGCGCCGTAGAGCGCGCCGTGGTCGGTCAGGGCGAGGCTGTCGAAGCCCTGCTGGGCCGCCGAATCGACCAGGTCGTTGATCCGTCCGAGCCCGTCGAGGAGGCTGAACTCGGAGTGGACGTGGAGGTGCGTGAAGTCGTTCGGGGCGATGGTCGTCACGGGTCCCAATGGTAGCGCCGCCGGCGGCTCGGCACGGTCGGCACCGGCCGGAGGCGGTTGACCTATCTCCTGGCCATCCCCGGACCACCGCGTCGATCAGTCGATCAGCGCCCCGTCGATGTCACGCGTTCGCCAGCTCGATCCGTCGGGCGAGGGTCAGCCGTCCGGGCCATTGCCAGTCCGTGACACTCACCGTGGTCAGGGACGAGGGTGGGACCGCCGCCTCGGCACCATCGTCGACCTTCGGATGGAACGGCAGGGCGCCCGGCTTCAGGTCCCAGATGAGCGCCCGCCCGCCCGGAGCGAGCACCCGGGCGATCTCCTCGAGGCCACCTGCCTTGTCGGACCAATGGTGCAGGGAGAACGTGCTGACCACCCGGTCGAAGGAACCGTCCTCGAAGGGCAGCGCTGCGACATCACCGACCACGAACGTCGGCTGGCGCGCACCGTCGGACGATGACCGGGCCGCGTTCGCCTGGGCCCGCTCGACCATTGCCGGGTCGAGGTCGAGCCCGGTCACCTCGAGGTCGTGGACCGCAGCCAGCTCGGTCGACAGCAGACCGGGGCCGCTGCCGACCTCGAGGACCCTGGCCTGCGTGGGCGGGAGGCTGCGACGTCGGCGGCGATCCGTCGGAACATCGGGCCGAACACCATTCGACTGAGGAGGTCGTAGCGACCGGCGTCGGCCATAAGGACGCCGCCGGGAACGGCCCGGCCGCCGACGACGTCGCTGCTCAACCTCGTCAGGGCGATCGAGGCGACGATGCCCAGGGCCACGACGCCGACCTTTGCGCCGCGGCGAATCGTCGAATCCCTCGATCACCAGCCGTCTGGGTCCGCCGATCGCCTCTCGCGATCCACCCCCGCCAGCCTACACGCGGCGGCGGATCCGTGGCCCGACGGGCCCAGCACACCCGACGAACTTCCACGGACGTCGTCGAGCATCACCGGCCGGTGATCAGCCGCTCGCGGTCGAACATCGGCGCCACGATCCGCCAGCCGAGCACGTCGGCGAGCACCAGCAGCGCCGCCAGGCCGAGCGCCAGCCCGAGCGTCGCGTGGATCACGTCGAACGCGATGAGCGACGTCACGAGGACCAGCGGGAGGCCGCCGAGGAGGCTGAGCTGCTGGGCGACGCGGACGTCGCTCGATCGGGTGGAGATCGCGATGCCGACCCAGATCGACCAGCCGCGAGCAGCGGCGTGAAGAGCACCTGGGCGAGGATGTCCGGGCCTGGAGGACCGCCGCCGCGACGTCGGGATGCGCGAACAGCGCGACGCAGGCGAGGAAGAGCGCGTAGACGACGTACGCGATCGCGACCGACGGCACCAGCACCGCCAGCGCCTTGCCGAGCAGGAACTCCTCGCGACGGATCGGCGTCGTGAGCACCGGCTCGAGGCTGCCCTGCTCGCGCTCGCCGGCGACCGCGTAGGCGGCGAGCATCGCCGGTGTGAGGACCGGGATCGCGAGCATGTACAGCAGCAGATGCTCCCGGCGAGCGTCGGCCGCCGCGACGCGGCGAGCGCGGAAGACCAGAACGAGCGGCTGGACCAGGAAGATCAGCGGGAAGATCGCCATCGCGACGACGATCGATCGGTTGCGCCGGTACTCGCGCAGCTCCTTGCGGACGATGGCGCGGATGCGCCGCCTGCTCAGTCATCGGCGCCGCCTCGACGTCCTCGTCGATCAGCTCGAGGTAGACATCCTCCAGCGAGTGGCGCGACTCGGCGATCGAGAGCACGTCGGCACCGGCCGCGACCAGCGCCCGGGTGACCGCCGGGCGGCGACCGTCGGGTCGGAGACGGTCAGGACGTAGCGTCGCGCGGACGCCGTCCTGCCGCCAGCCCTCGACGCCGGGCAGGCCGCCGAAGACGCGGTCCGGTTCGCGGAGCGGGGCCACGCGTCCGGACGTCGAGCGTCCTCGCGAACAGCCGTCGCGGAGCTCGTCGGGTCGGCCGATCATGCGCAGCGTCGTGTTCAGGATCGCGACGCGGTCGCACAGGCGCTCGGCCTCCTCGAGCCGGTGGGTGGTCAGGAAGATCGTCACGCCCCGCTCGCGCAGCCCGTCGATCAGCTCGTGGACCTCGCGCGCCGCGACCGGGTCGAGGCCGGCGGTCGGCTCGTCGAGGAACAGCACCTGCGGGTCGCTCAGCAACGCTCGCGCCAGGGCGACCCGCTGACGCAGACCCTTCGACAGCACGCCGCACGGATCGCGCGCGCGGTCGGCGAGGTTGACCGCCTCGCAGGCGCGCGTCGATCCGGTCGCGCGGTCGGGCACCTCGTAGAGGTCGGCGAAGCACTCGAGGTTCTCGACCACGCTCAGGCGCAGGTACAGGCCCGGCGACTCGGGCATGACCGCGATCCGCCGGCGGATCTCCACGCCGTTCTCGGGCGTCAGCGGGATCCCGGCCACCGTCGCCGTGCCCGAGGTCGGCGCGATCAGCGTGCCGAGCGTCCGCACGGTCGTCGTCTTGCCGGCGCCGTTCGGCCCGAGGAAGCCGAACACCTCGCCGTAGCCGACCTCGAACGAGACGTCCTCGAACGCGACGCGGTCGCCGAACCGCTTGGACAGGTGATCGACCGACAACGCCGGACTCCGGTCGATGCCGACCGAGAACGTCGCCGGGACGCCTTCGCTCGTCATGCCCTCGGCCGAGTTCGAGCCGCTCACGCGATCCGCGGTCGCTCGATAGCAGGCGCTGAGCCGAGCAGGCGCCGGACGACCGGCGCGATCCGCTCGACCCACAGGGCGTACTGGGCGCCGGATGGGTGGAGGCCATCCGAGGCGACGAGCGATCGGTCGCCAGCTGCGCGCTCGGAGAGGTCGAAGATGTCGACGACGGCGATCCCCCGGGAGCGCCGCAACCTCGGTCAGGATCGCGTTGTTCCGGACGATCGCGGCGCGCTGGGCCGCGGGTCGCCGTAGTCGGCGCCGGCCGGGGTCACCGTGTAGTCGGGCGTCGTCACGACGAGGACCCTGCCGACCGGCAGCCGGCCGAGGAGGTCGTCCAGGATCGTCCCGACGTTGGCCCGGTATGTCGCCTCCGGCACGCCCTGGACGACGTCGTTGACCCCGATGAGCAGCGTGACGAACTCCGGCGCAGCCGGTCGAGCTCCGGCAGCTGGGCCGCGGATCACGTCGCCCGACGTCCGACCGTTGACCGCCAGGTTGGCGACCAGCTCGAGCCGGGGCGCCGGGCGGGGCCGCGCAGCGCGACGACCAGCCGATCGGGCCAGCGATCGGCCTCGGCCGCCGAGGTCCCGATCGTGTACGAGTCGCCCAGGGCGACATAGCGGAGGCCCACCCGGCGATCGTAGGTCCGCGGTACCCTCCGGTCGATGTCCGACCGCCCGACAGACCGCTCGACGCTCCCGCCATCGTCCGACGGCCGGGGACGCCGGCCCGCCGACCGCCGCTCGGCCGCGCCCGGCGCCCGCCCGTTCGACCAGCACGACTTCCGGGCTCGCTTCGAATGGGGGCTGGCCGGCGTCCGCGCGCTGGCACCGGTCGTCGACCTCGTCGTGATCGTCGACGTCCTGTCGTTCTCGACCGCGGTCTCGATCGCCGTCGAGCGGGGCGCCCGGGTCGTCCCCTACCGCATCCACGACCCGGCCGCGGCCGACTACGCCCGGTCGATCGGGGCGACGCTGGCCAGCCCGAACCGGCGCGCCCCGGGCCGAGCCTGTCGCCGGCGAGCCTCGCCCGCTGCGCCCCGGCGAGACCGTGGTCCTGCCGTCGCCGAATGGGGCGAGCTGCGCGGTCGAAGCCGCCGGGTCGGGTCCGATGATCGTGGCGGGTTGCCTGCGCAATGCGGCCGCGGTTGGGCAGCTGGTCGCGACCACGGTGGCGCGGTCGCCGTGATCGCGGCCGGCGAGGCCTGGCCCGACGGCGAGCCTCCGACCGGCCGTCGAGGACCTCATCGGGGCCGGCGCCATCCTCGACCGCGTCGAACCGGCGACGCTGTCGCCCGAGGCACGGTCGGCCGCGGCCGCCTTCCGGGGCATCCGCATGCTCGCTGACGCGCCCTCCGCGAGTCGGCATCCGGCCGGGAGCTGGTTGCGGCGGGCTTCGCGGCGGACGTCGAGCTCGCGGCGGACCTCGACGCGACCGAGCTCGTGCCGGTCCTCGTCGACGACGCCTTCGCCGGCGGCATGGGGTGACCGAGCCCGTCGACCGATCCGGGACGAGCCATCGACGCCGTCTTCGACGCGGCCATCGAGCGGGCGATCGCCCGCCTGCCCGAACCGTTCGCCGAGCGACTCGGCTCGGTCGCCATCGTCATCGAGGACGAGCCGACCGCGGACCAGCTGGCGAGCGTCGGCGCGGCCGGCCTGTACGGCCTCTACCAGGGCGTGCCGCGGACGGCATTCGGCGCCGACGCGGCCCCGGTCCCGAGCAAGATCACGATCTTCCGCGGCCCGCTCGGTTCGCGCCCATCCGCGACCCGCGGTCGCTCGGGGACGCGGTCGAGGAGACCGTCCTCCACGAGATCGCCCACCACTTCGGCCTGTCCGACGCCCGTCTCGCCGAGCTGAGCCGGACCGCCACTGACCAGCGGTGCCATCTCGCACCGCCAAAAGGCCGGGCTCGAGCGTGCCGCTGGCACTTCCGTCCTGGCCCCCCGGACCTTCGGGCGACCCCGCGCCCGTGCGGGCGCATGGGATATCTACGCGTACATCAAGCCTCGCCTCGAGGAAGGCGTTCTTCGTGCATCCAGAACCGGCCATGATCGAGGGAGACCTCGCCGCCGACCCGGACCGATCCGGCTCGTCCGGCTGCGCCTCACGCTCGCCCTCGTCGCCATGGCCTTCGTCCCGATCGCCGTCACCGCGCCGATCCTCAGTACCGCGCTCGATGGCCAGCGGGCGGCGGAGCAGGCGCAGGTCGATCGCGACGCGCGCAGCGTCGCCAGCGTCCTCGACGCCAGGCTCGCGGCGCCGCCACGACCCTCGAGAAGACGGGCGCCTCGAGCTCCGTGGCCGGCTTTGCGGCCGGGACCAAGGGCACGTCGCCGGGGCCAAGGCAGCGCTCGCCGTCCTGTCGGGCGGCGAGGGCGACGGGACGGTCGTGGCGACGCTGCTCGACGCGCGCGGCCGCCAGCTCCTCCGGGCGGTCGGCGGGAAGATCGTGAAGCCCGAGCCGACCGTTCGTCGATCCGCTCGTCGGGGCCGCGCTGTCGGCCGACCGCGGCGCGATCGAGGTCGGCGACGTCGGCCGCGGCGACGACGGGAGGCGCACATCGCGCTGGCCACCCCGGTCATGGGCACCGCCAGGTCGGCCAAGCCGATCGGCGTCGTCCGGGTCGAGCTTTCGCTCGACCGGCTCATCGAGCTGGCCAGCGCCCAGCAGCTGTCCGGGGGAACGGCGCGCCTGGTCGACCGGTTCGGCGGCGACGGTCGCGCCGGCGGCCGACTCGCGCCGCCGACCGGCGCGACCGTCACGTCGGCGACGAGCCTCCCGTGGCGCGCCGACTGGTCGATCCGGTTCGTCGCCCCGACGCAGGCTGGCGGCGCCACCGGTGCCGCTCATCGGCCTGCTCGCGCTGTTCGTGACGCTGCTGGCCGTGCTCATCCTGTGGATGGCCCGCCAGGTCCTCCGTCCGGCCCAGGAGCTCGCGGCATCGCGCGGTCGGCTGCAGGACATGTACGAGCTGGCCCGAGGCGACTCGCTCCGCGACATCATCACCGGGCTCGGCAACCACCGCGCGTTCCAGGAGGCATTCGAGCGCCAGGTCGACGCCGCCCGGACCCGCCAGATCTCGCTCGGCCTGGTCCTCATCGACCTCGACGACTTCCAGGCCGTCAACGATGGCGGCGGGCACGCCGCCGGCGACCAGGCACTGGCCGCGTTCGGCCGGCTCATCCAGGCCACCCTGCGGCCGATGGATCGCGCCTTCCGGACCGGTGGCGACGAGTTCGCCCTCCTCCTGCCCGGCGCCACGGGCGAGGCCGCCGCGGCCGTCGCCCGTCGCCTCCTCGCCACGTCGATGGACGTCCGGCCCGGGCACGGCGAGCCGACACCGCGCTCGTTCTCCGCGGGCGTCTCGGCCTGTCCCGGCGCTGGCCACCGACCGTCGCCAGCTGATGGACCAGGCCGACGCCGCCCTGAACTGGGCGAAGCGGCACGGCCGGACGAGCGTCGAGCTGTTCGATCCGGCCCGCCATCGGTCGCTCACGCCGACCGACGCACCGGCCATCGAGCAGGCGTCGGTCGGTGTCGCCGAGGTCATCGCCCGGCGGCTCCTTCGCCCGGTCTACCAACCGATCGTCGACCTCAAGACCGGCCGGGTGGCCGGCTCCGAGGGGCTGATCCGGCCGATGCCGGGTCGGGCTTCGCCAATCCGGGCGAGCTGTTCTCGGCGGCCGAGGCGGCCGGACGGACGGTCGAGCTCGACTTCGCCTGCCTCGAGATGGTCGCCGCCGGGGCGGCCGGCATGGGCGACGACACGATCCTCACCCTGAACCTGTCGCCGCGAACGCTGGAGGCCGACGACTTCAGCGCCGGATCGCTCGTGGCGCTCGTCCGTCGCGTCCGGCCTCGACCCGACCCGGATCGTCCTCGAGCTGACCGAGCGCGAGCAGATCGAGGAGATGGAGCGCCTTCGCCGGAACGTGACCGCCTGCCGGAGCGCCGGGCTTCCGCCTCGCGGCCGACGACGTCGGCGCCGGCAACGCCGGCCTGCGGCTCCTCAGCCAGCTCCAGTTCGACATCGTCAAGATCGACCTGTCGCTCGTCCAGGGCGGCGCCGTCCAGGAGTCGTCGATGTCGGTCGTCGGGGCGCTCCAGGACCTCGCCCGGCGGTGGGGCGCCTCGGTCATCGCCGAGGGGATCGAGACCGCCGCCCAGCTCCGGGTCGTCCGCGCGCTCGAAGTCGGCGCCGGCCAGGGCTACCTGCTCGGTCGGCCGGGCACGGCCGAGGAGCTGATCGCCCTCGAGTCGAGGGGCGTCGACATCGAGGGCCTCGCCAAGAAGGACGACTGGCTCCACCGGATGACCCGCAGCGGGGCCGGCCTGACCGCCCCGGCGAACGTCCGCTAGGCCGACCGTCGACCTCGGGAGGCGCCGCAGCCCGGCGTTACGACTGGCGCACGGGACCACGGCGCGACTATCCTTCGGTCATCGGCGCGGCGGTCTTGCCGCGGCCATCTCCGCCCGGCTACGATGCGGCCCCTGCGGCCGCTCACGCCAGCCGGGCACCCGACCGAGCGGCGAGCCCGGGTCCGCCGGTCGCCCACCGGCTCATCGAGGAGGAACGATGCGCAACCGAGCTATGGGGCTCAGTGCCCTGTTCGTGCTCTCGCTTGTCGTGACGGCCTGTGGCGGGACGTCCGCCGACATCAAGAAGGTCGGTCTCGTCACCGACGTCGGGACGCTCGAGGACAAGTCGTTCAACGAGGCGTCGTGGGTCGGCGCCCAGGCCGGCGCCAAGGACATCGGCGGCACCGCCAGCAACATCGTGACCAAGGCCCCGGCCGACTACGCGACGAACATCAAGACGTTCGTCGACCAGGGCTACGGGACGATCGTGACCGTCGGCTTCGCCATGGGCGACGCGACGACGGCGGCCGCCAAGCAGTACCCGAACGTCAAGTTCATCGGCGTCGACCAGGGCGTCTGCATCGACGAGACCGGCAAGTGCGACCCGAAGTTCGCCTGCAAGGGCGATCCGAAGAAGCTCCTGCCGAACTACCAGGGCCTCGTCTTCAAGGAGGAGCAGGTCGGCTACCTCGCCGGCGTCGCTCGCGGGCAGCGTCTCGAAGTCGGGCGTCATCGGCACCGTCGGCGGCATCAACACGATCCCGGCGGTCGTCCGCTACATCAACGGCTATCGCAACGGCGCCGCGTCGGTCGGGATCAAGCCCGAGAACGTCAAGGTCGCCTACGTCTCGACCGACATCACCAAGGCCTTCAACGACCCGGGCACCGGCAAGTCGATCGCCCAGCAGATGATCGGCCAGAAGGCCGACGTGATCTTCCAGGTCGCCGGGCTGTCCGGCGCCGGCGCGATCGAGGCGGCCTGCGCCACGCCGGGCGTCATCGGCATCGGCGTCGACGTCGACCAGTCGAAGTCGCTGCCGCAGTCGGCCAAGTGCATCCTGACGAGCGCCGAGAAGAAGCTGGTCGACGCCGTCGACGGCCGCGATCAAGAAGATCGGGGCCAAGACCGACGTCGGCGGCACCACCGTCTGGGACGCCTCGACCACCCCGGTCGGCGTCGGCCTGTCGCCGTACGGCAGCGACTACAAGGACCTCGTCACCCCGGAGATCCAGGCCAAGATCGACGCGGCCCTCGCCGGGATGAAGGCCGGGACCGTCGATCCCTGCAAGCCGACCGCCTGCGACAACAAGTCGTAGCCTGATCGGCAACGTCCACCGACCGAGAACGGGCCGGCATCGCGTCGGCCCGTTCTCGCTATCCGGCCTGAACCATCGAGCGACCAGGTGGACAGTGTGACCGAGGCCACACCCGTCCTCGACGATGCGCGGGATCACCAAGCGGTACCCGGGCGTCCTGGCCAACGACGCGATCGATCTCGACCTGCGCCCGGGCGAGATCCACGCGCTGCTCGGCGAGAACGGCGCCGGCAAGTCGACCCTGATGAACATCCTGTACGGGCTGGCGGTGCCCGACGCGGGGACGATCCTGATCGACGGCCAGCCGGTCGACATCCTCGGCCCGCACGACGCGATCGATCGCGGGATCAGCATGGTCCACCAGCACTTCATGCTCGTCCCGGTCCTGACCGTGGCCGAGAACATCCTCCTCGGCGAGGAGACGATGGCCAACCCGGTCTTCCTCGACCGGAAGGAGGCCAGCCGCCGGATCGTGGCGCTCGGGCGAGCAGTTCGGCTTCGAGATCGACCCGGACGCCAAGGATCGAGACCCTGTCGGTCGGCTGGCAGCAGCGGGTCGAGATCCTCAAGGCGCTCTACCGCAAGGCGCGGATCCTCGTCCTCGACGAGCCGACCGCCGTCCTCACGCCCCAGGAGACCGAGGAGATCTTCGCCGTCCTGCGCCGGCTCGCGGCCGAGGGCCACTCGATCATCTTCATCAGCCACAAGCTCTACGAGGTCCTCGAGATCGCCGATCGGATCACGGTCATCCGGCGCGGCCGGGTCGTCGGCGAGCGGATCCCGAGCGAGACGAACGAGGAGGACCTGGCCGAGCTGATGGTCGGCCGGAACGTCCAGCTGACGGTCGATCGCGGCGAGTCGCACCCGGCCGACGTCGTCCTGTCGGTGCGCGGCCTCCGGGCCAAGGACGACCGCGGGCGCGAGGTCGTCCGCGGGGTCGACCTCGAGGTCCGGGCCGGCGAGATCGCTCGGCATCGCCGGCGTCGCCGGCAACGGCCAGGACGAGCTGGTCGAGGCGCTGACCGGCCTGCGCAAGCCGAGCGCCGGGAGCGTCACGATGGGCGGCGCCGACGTGACCGGCTGGGGTCCGCGGCAGCTCTACGAGGCCGGCCTGGCCCACGTCCCGGGCGACCGTCACCGCTGGGCGATGATCATGAGCTTCCCGCTCGAGGACAACCTCGTCCTGACCAGCTACTACCGGCCGCCGTTCGCCCGCGGCCCCGTCCGCCAGGACGCGGCGATCGACGCCTGGGCGCAGGAGCTCATCGAGCGCTTCGACATCCGGACGCCATCGGCGACGGTCGCCGCCGACACCCTGTCCGGCGGCAACCAGCAGAAGGCGGTCGTGGCCCGCGAGTTCAGCGGCGAGCCCGAAGATGCTCGTCCTCGACCAGCCGACCCGCGGCCTCGACGTCGGCAGCATCGAGTTCATCCACCGCCGGGCGATCGAGATGCGCGACGCCGGCGCGGCGATCCTGCTCGTCTCGGCCGAGCTCGACGAGGTCCTCGAGCTGTCCGACCGGATCGCGGTCATGTACCGCGGCGAGCTGGTCGCGACGCTCGACGGTCGCGGCGCCGAGCAAGGAGGAGGTCGGCCTGCTGATGGCCACCGGACGGCCGCGAGCACCGGAGCCGCGAGGCCGCGCTCGTGACCGCCGCCGACGAGCCGCCCGGCCGCAGCGCCGTTCTGGCGGCGCGGGCGGCTGGGGCAGGTCTTCGCGATCGCCGCGGTGCCCGTGGCGTCGGTCTTCCTGGCCCTCGTCGTGGCCGCCCTGATCATCCTGGCCTCGAGCGTCGTCACGACCGGGTCGATCGACTGGGCGCTGCCGTTCGTCGCCTACGGCGCCCTGCTCCAGGGCTCGCGTTCGGGTCGGAGTCGGCCATCCTCAACACGATCCTCCAGGCCACGCCGCTCGTCCTCGGTGGGCTCGCCGTCGGGATCGGCTTCAAGGCCGGCCTGTTCAACATCGGCGGGCACGGCCAGTTCCTGCTCGCGGCGACGGCGGCCGCCGGGGTCGGCGCGGCGCTGGCGACGGCGCCGGCGCCGATCGCGATCACGGCCGCGCTCCTGGCCGGGCATGGCCGCCGGGGCCTTCTGGGGCTGGATCCCCGGCGCGCTCAAGGCCTGGTCGGGCGCGCACGAGGTCGTCACGACGATCATGCTCAACTCGATCGCCGCCGCGCTGATCGGGTTCCTCATCCTCGGGCCGCTGCTGGCCCCGGGGTTCTCGTTCGGCCGGACCGGCGACCTGGGCAACAGCGCCCTGCCGATCATCCTCGGCAGCAACATCCACCTCGGGGTCCTGCTCGCGGTCGCCGCCGTGCCGGTCGTCTGGTGGCTGCTCTACCGGAGCACGCTCGGGTTCGAGATCCGGAGCGTCGGGGCGAACCCGAGCGCGGCGCGCTACGCCGGGATGCGGCCGAAGTTCCTGATCATGCTCACGATGAGCCTGTCGGGCCTGCTGTTCGGGATCGCCGGCTCGACCGAGATCCTCGGCGTCAGCCACTTCATGACCCCGTCCTACGGGACCGCGATCGGGTTCGACGCGATCGCCGTCGCCCTGCTCGGCCGGTCCCATCCGTTCGGGATCGCCGCGGCGGCGCTCCTGTTCGGCGCCCTGCGGGCGGGCGCCGGACTGATGCAGGTCCTGGCCGGCATCCCGGCCGAGATCGTCGACGTCATCCAGGCGATCATCCTGCTGTTCCTGGCCGCCGACATCGTCGTCCGGCACCTGTTCCGGATCCGGGCAGCCGGCGGGATCGCCGACCTCAAGACGGTCACCAGCTCGTACGCCGGCCGGCCGAGCTGATGGACCAGATCGCGACGTTCCTCGACTCGCTCCCGGTCATCGGCGTCCTCTTCCAGCTGATCGGCTACCTCGTCGCGACCGTGCCGGTGATCGCCCCGATCTTCGTCGCGCTGGCGGCCCCGGTCGCGCTCGGCGCGCTGTGCGGGATCATGAACGAGCGGTCGGGCGTGGTGAACATCGGCATCGAGGGGATGATGCTGAGCTCGGCGTTCACGGCCTTCCTCGTCGCGGCCCTCGTCGCCCAGGCGATGGGACCGACGGCACCCTCGCCCGATCTTCGGGGCGACGTCCGCGATCCTCGTCGGCGTCGTCGCGGCGATCGCCATGGGGATGCTCGTCTCGGTGCTCCATGCCTGGCTGTCGATCTCGATCCGGGCCGACCAGATCATCAGCGGGACGATCATCAACATCCTCGCCTTCGGCCTGACCGGCTACCTCAACCGGCTGATCATCTCGCCGAACCCGCGCCTCGGGGCCGGCATCTTCCAGCCGCTCGTGCCGCCCGACTTCCTGGTCGACCTGCCGCTCGATCGGCTGGATCATCAAGGCGTTCTTCGCCCACGGCCCGATCGCGATCTCGGTCCTGTTCCTCGTCGTCTTCCTCCAGATCTGGCTGTTCCGGACGCGCTGGGGCCTGCGGACCCGGGCCGTCGGCGAGCATCCCAAGGCGGCCGAGACGGTCGGGATCGACGTCATCAAGCTGCGCTACCGGAACGTCATCCTGGGCGGCGTCTTCGCCGGGCTGGCCGGCGCCTACCTGACCCTCGAGCAGAGCGGGTCGTTCCAGAACGGGATGACCAGCGGGCGCGGCTTCATCGCCCTGGCGGCGGTCATCTTCGGGCGCTGGACGCCGATCGGGGCGTTCGGGGCGGCGCTCCTGTTCTCCGCCTTTGAGGCGCTCCGGGTCGCGATCAGCCTGACCCCGCCGACCGGCCAGCTGGGCGACGTCCTGCGGGCCATCCCGCCCGAGTTCTACGGGGCGCTGCCGTACGTCGTCACCCTGGTCGTCCTCGTGGCGGCGGTCGGCCGGAGCGTCGCCCCGGCGGCGGTCGGCAAGCCGTACGTGCGCGAAGCCCGGACCTGACCGGCCGGAGCGGCCGAGCGCGCGCGGGCGCGGGCGTGCTCGACCTCCAGGAGGGCCGCGGCGACGTCCCGGTCCTCGACGACGCGGGCATCGCCGAGGTGCTCCGGGACGCCCGCCGGATCGCGATCGTCGGCGCCTCGCCGGACCCGGGCCGGCCGTCGTACGGCGTCATGCGCTACCTGCATCCACCAGGGCTACGAGTGCGTCCCGGTCAACCCGAACGCCCGCGACGTCCTCGGGATCCCGGCCTTCCGGACGGTCGTCGAGGCGGTCGCCGCGACCGGCCCGGTCGACATCGTCGACGTCTTCCGCCGCTCGGAGCTGTGCGTGCCCCACGCCGAGGAGGCGGTCGCGGTCGGCGCCCGCTGCCTGTGGCTCCAGCTCGGGGTCGTCAACTGGGAGGCGGCCCGGATCGCGGCGGCGGCCGGGCTGGCGTCGTCATGGACCGCTGCACGGCGATCGAGCATCGCCGCCTGCGCGACGGCTGACCGCGCCGACGCTGCCGATGCGCCACGGACCGCTGGCCGCGATCGGCCGCCGCCACCTGGACTCCTCGGCAGCCGCAGGTCCAGGACCAGCTCGATCTCGTCGCGGAGCGGGATGCCGTAGCGCGCCGATCCCGGCGATCGACGGCTTCACTCGGCCGCCGGGCCCGATCGACCGCACCGAGCCGGACCTCGCCGATCCGGTAGCCGCGCCGCTGGTAGAACCGGAGCGCGTCGAGGTTGTCGTTCGTCGTCACGACCCAGATCCAGTGGCCGGCCGGCGGCCGGACGACGGCCTCGCAGCGCGGACGAGCAGGGCGGAACCGACGCCCCGGTGACGGGCGGGTCGGCCGCGAGCGAGCTGAGCTCGACCGCGTCCTCGCTCGAGCCGGTAGGTCGAGCAGGCCGACCGGCTCGACCGGCGCGCTCGGCGACGAAGCCGAGGCCCGGGCCGAGGACGTCGATGAGCTCGCCCCGCCGAGCCTGGTGCCGGCCGCCGAGCGCGATCGACGAGCCAGCCGGCGGCCCAGGCCTCGTCGCCGGCCGTCGTACGGCCGGACGACGAGCGTCGCGACGGGCCATCGCGCCTCAGCGGACGAGCAGGCCGACGACCACGAGGACGACGCCGAAGATGGCGACGAGCGCCCCCAGCCGGGCCTGGCGCCGGAGGATCTCCATGGCGACCGACGCACCGGTCTTGCGTCGTCGCGGAGGCCGCCACGCCACGCCTCGTAGCGGGCGATGTTCGCGTCCTGGGCCTTGAGCGCGCGGTAGCGGGCCCACGGGCCGCGGGCGCGGCTCAGCCGATCACCACGAGGATCGCGCCGCCCAGGATCAGGACGGCGCTGACCGCGCCCATCAGCCGGCTCGCCCCGCCGCCTCCGGTCGCCGTCGAGCCGGCTCCCGGACGCGCCGCCTGCGACGAGCGCGGCGTTGGCCTGGCCGCCGGTCGCCTTCATGACCTGGCCGACGAGGAACCCGATCGTCGGCTTGCCGGCCCGGAAGTCGGCGACCGCCTTCGGGTTGTCGGCGATCACCCCGTCGACGACGGCGTCGAGCGCGTCGGCGTCCGAGATCTGGCGGAACCCGCGCGCCTCGACGATCGCGCCGACCGGCCTGCCCGAGGCGACATGCTCGTCGAGGACCTCGCGCGCGTTCGCCCGGCTGATCTCGCCGCCGACGACCCGCCGGACGAGGTCGGCCAGCTCGGCCCCCGACGCGCGACCGACGAGCCCGTCCGCCGTCCGCTCGGCGGTGGCCTTGGCGGCCCGGGCGTAGTCGCCGCTGACGAGGTTGGCGACCTCCTTCGGCGGCAGGTCCGGGCCGGCCGCCGGATCGCCTCGAAGGCGGCCGACATCGCCGGGTCGACGACGATCACGGCCGCGTCGTAGGCCGACAGCCCGAGCGCCGTCCACGTAGCGCTCGCGACGCGCGGCCGGCAGCTCCGGGAGCGCGGCGCGGATCGCCGCCAGCCAGGCCGGCTCGACCCGGAGCGGCGGCAGGTCCGGCTCCGGGAAGTAGCGGTAGTCGTGCGAGTCCTCCTTCGACCGCATGACGTAGGTCGACGCCCGTCGCGTCGTCCCAGCCGCGGGTGTCCTGGGTCAGCGTCTCGCCGGCCTCGAGGGCCGCCGCCTGGCGCTCGATCTCGAACTCGATCGCCCGCTCGACCGACCGGAACGAGTTCATGTTCTTGACCTCGACCCGGGTCCCGAACGCCTCGGTCCCGCGTCGGCCGGAGCGAGACGTTGGCCTCGACCCGCAGCTGGCCGCGCTCCATGTCGGCGTCGGACACGCCGATCGTCCGGAGCAGCAGCTGGAGCTCCTCGGCGTAGCGCCGGGCTCCTCCGCGGTCCGGATGTCCGGATCGGTGACGATCTCCATGAGCGGCGCGCCGGACCGGTTGAAGTCGACCAGGCTGACCCTCCGGCCGTCGGCGTCGGTCGCGTGGATGAGCTTGGCCGTGTCCTCCTCGAGGTGGGCCCGGGTGATCCCGATCGTCGATCGGGCCGGCGCTGGTCTCGAACGTCAGCCGGCCGTGGGCGGCCAGCGGCAGCTCGTACTGGCTGATCTGGTAGCCCTTGGGCAGGTCGGGATAGAAGTAGTTCTTGCGGTCCCAGCGGGTCGCCTCGGGGGTCGACGCGCCGATCGCGGCGCCGGTCGCCAGGACGCCCTCGACCGCGTGCCGGTTGATCGTCGGCAGCGCGCCCGGCAGGCCCGAGGCAGACCGGGCAGGTGTGGCTGTTCGGCGGCGCCCCGTCGTAGGCGGTCGAGCAGCCGCAGAACATCTTGCTCGCGGTCCGCAGCTGGCAATGGACCTCGATCCCGATGACCGGCTCCCAGCGCTCGAGCACGCGGAGCCGGCCGGACGCGCCGGCGCGGATCGCCCGAGCGCGGCGCGCGCTCACCGGATCGCGAGCCCCTCGACGATGAGGGCCAGCCCGTAGGTCGCGACGACCAGCCAGCCGATCGCGACGGCCGTCCGCCGGGCGAACGTCCGGACCCGCATCCGGGCGATCAGCGGGCGGCTCGCGTCGATCGCCCGCCGGGTCGGCTCGCCGTCGTCGTGGACCATCGGGCCGAGCGCCTCGCGGGCCACGACGTAGCCGCGCCATGTCCCGACGACGATCGCGACGACGCCACAGGCGACGAGCACGGATCCCACGCCGACAGTCTCCAGCCGCCCAAGCGTCACCCGTCCGATCCTCAGCGGACCGCCCCGGACCCCCACGCCGGCCGCGGCCGCCCCGGCGCCGGGCTCACGATCCCGCCCCGGGCGCGCCGGAGCCGGCTTGCCTGACTCGACGCGCGGCGCCCGACGAACCGGCCGATCCGGTGGAGCGCCTCCTCGAGCTGATCGTACGCGGTCGCATAGCACATCCGGAATGCCCCTCCCCGAAGCGCCAAACGCGCTGCCCGGGACGACCGCGACCCGCTCCTCGACCAGGAGCCGCTCGGTGAACTCATCGGAGACAGGCCGGTCGCCGAGCTGACCTCCGGGAAAGCGTAGAACG